>CAYFKR010000012.1:102738-107193 GCA_964343835.1 uncultured Fibrobacteraceae bacterium | reverse complement strand
GACGTGGCCGGGGAACCGGTTTCGGACGCGGGTTCGATTCCCGCCGCCTCCACCAGCACCGACGCTCCTCCCGATCCGGGGGGAGCGTCCGCATTTCCCGCGCACCGATATTGAACCGCCGCCCCCGAGGCGTTATCTTGGCGCGGCGTCGGCCGTCGCCGGCGCACCGCATCCCACACCAGCCACGGAGTGTCCGTCATGCCTTTGATCCCCATGCGCGTCATGCTCGACCACGCCGCCGAGAACGGCTACGGCGTCGGCGCCTTCAACGTGAACAACATGGAGCAGATCCAGGCCATCATGCAGGCCGCCGAGGAGACCGAGTCGCCGGTCATCGTGCAGGCCAGCCGCGGCGCCCGGTCCTACTCCCAGGACAACTACCTGCGCCACCTCATGCTGGCGGCGGCGGAGCTGCACCCGAACATCCCCATCGCCATGCACCAGGATCACGGCAACAGCCCCGAGACCTGCTTCAGCGCCATCGACCAGGGCTTCACCTCGGTCATGATGGACGGCTCGCTGCAGGCCGACGGCAAGACGCCCTCGAGCTACGAGTACAATGTGGAGGTCACGAAGCAGGTCGTCGAACGCGCCCACGCCCTGGGCGTGACGGTGGAGGCGGAGATCGGCTGCCTCGGCGGCATCGAGGACGGCCACGGCGCCGGCCTGACCGGCGACGAGGCCCAGGCCCACCTCACCGACCCCGACGAGGCCGAGCGCTTCGTGAACGACACCGGCTGCGACGCCCTCGCCGTCGCCATCGGCACCAGCCACGGCGCCTACAAGTTCACCACCAAGCCCACGGGCGACGTGCTGAAGATGGACCTCATCGAGGAGATCAACCGCCGCCTGCCCAACACCCACCTGGTGATGCACGGCAGCAGCTCGGTGCCGGCGGAGCTCATCGCCATCATCAACGAGTTCGGCGGCGACATGCCCGAGAGCTACGGTGTGCCCGTGGAGGCCATCCAGCAGGGCATCAAGCACGGCGTGCGCAAGATCAACGTGGACACGGACAACCGCCTGGCCATCACCGGTGCCATCCGCAAGGTGTTCGTGGAGCAGCCCGGCAAGTTCGATCCCCGCGACTACCTGAAGCCCGCCCGCGCGGCCATGGTCGAGGTGGTCAAGGCGCGCATGGTGGCCTTCGGTCAGGCCGGCCACGCCGGGAACGTGCCCATGAAGAGCCTCAACGAGATGAAGGCGTACTACGCCTGATCCCCGGCGGGGGTCGCGGCCCGCGGCCCCCGTTTCCCCCCGCCAGGCAGAGGAGCGGTCCCCATGTACGGTACCTTCGGCGAATTCCTCGGGCGCGAGCTGGACGAGATCCGCGCCCAGGGACTCTACAAGTCCGAGCGCGTCATCGAGAGCCCCCAGGGGGCCGAGGTCGTCGTCGGCGGGCGCCGCATCCTCAACTTCTGCGCCAACAACTACCTCGGTCTGGCGTCCGATCCCCGCGTGGTGGAGGCGGCCCGCAGGACACTGGACGAGTGGGGCTACGGCCTGAGCTCGGTCCGCTTCATCTGCGGCACGACGGTCCTGCACAAGCGACTGGAGGAGGAGCTCAGCGATTTCCTGGGCACCGAGGACACCATCCTCTACGCCGCCTGCTTCGACGCCAACGGTGGCGTCTTCGAGCCCTTCATGACCGAGGACACGGCCATCCTCACCGATCAGCTCAACCACGCGTCCATCATCGACGGCGTGCGGCTGGCCAAGTCGCGCCGGGCCATCTACGAGCACGGCGACATGGCCCGGCTGGAGGAGGCCCTCGTCCAGCACGCCGACGCCCGGCTGCGCCTGATCGTCACCGACGGCGTGTTCTCCATGGACGGCGACTACGCCAAGCTGGACGAGATCTGTGATCTGGCCGACAAGCACGACGCCCTCGTCCTGGTGGACGACAGCCATGCCACCGGCTTCACCGGCCCGACCGGCCGCGGTACCGCCGAGCGCTGCGGCGTGATGGGCCGGGTGGACGTGATCACCACGACCCTGGGCAAGGCCTTGGGCGGCGCCCTCGGCGGGTGCACGAGCGGCCGGAAGGAGATGATCGAGTGGCTGCGCCAGAAGAGCCGCCCCTACCTGTTCTCCAACTCCATTCCGCCGATGGTCTGCGGCGCGAGCCTCGAGGTCCTGCGCATCCTGCGCGAGGACACCGGCCCCCTGGACCGCCTCCGCGACAACGAGAAGCGTCTGCGCTCCGGCTTCCGCGACCTGGGCTTCGACGTGGACGAGGGCGAGCACCCCATCGTGCCGGTCCACTTCCGGCGGCACGAGGACGACGCCAAGCTGGCCCAGGCCGTCAGCGCCGACCTGCTGGACGAGGGCATCTACGTCATCGGCTTCAGCTTCCCGGTGGTGCCCAGGGGCCAGGCCCGGATCCGGCTGCAGGTCTCCGCGGCCCACACGGCCGAGCAGGTGGACCGTTGCCTGGACGCCTTCGCGCGCGTGGGGAAGACCCACGGGGTGATCTGACCCCTTCAATCGGGTCTGTCCCGCCGCTCCTGTCGATGATAGACTCGCCGGGATGCCGTCCGGGCCCCGCGAAAAATCGGCAAATCAGCTTGCGCAGCTCCGCTTTTCGCGTATGTTTGCGGCCCGACGCCCGCCTCATGGCGGGCGTCCGTGCTATGTTTCGGAACATCCCGGCCGGCCGACGACCGCATCCGGGATCCACCTGACCGGGCCGATCGCCGCACCGCGGTGGCCGCCACCGGGAGGACGTCATGAGTCGAGAGATCAGCAAGCTGCGCAACATCGGGATCAGCGCCCACATCGATTCGGGCAAGACCACCCTGACCGAGCGCATCCTCTACTACACCGGCCGGATCCACGCCATCCACGAGGTGCGCGGCAAGGACGGCGTCGGGGCCACCATGGACTCCATGGAGCTGGAGAAGGAGCGCGGCATCACGATCGCCTCGGCGGCCACCCACGCCGAGTGGGACGACCATCCCATCAACATCATCGACACCCCGGGCCACGTGGACTTCACCATCGAGGTGGAGCGGGCCCTGCGCGTGCTCGACGGCGCCGTGCTGGTGCTCTGCGCCGTGGCCGGCGTCCAGAGCCAGTCCATGACGGTCGACCGCCAGATGAAGCGCTACAAGGTGCCCCGCCTGGCCTTCGTCAACAAGTGCGACCGCTCGGGCTCCAACCCCGCCCGCGTCACCGAGCAGCTCCGCGAGAAGCTCAAGCACAACGCGGTGATGATGCAGATCCCCCTGGGCGTGGAGTCGGAGCACGAGGGCGTCATCGACCTGGTGAAGATGCAGGCCTGCCGCTTCGAGGGCGACAACGGCGAGAACCTCGTCTGGAGCGACATCCCCGAGAAGTACGCCATGGAGGCCGAGACCCGCCGCGAGGAAATGCTCGACACCGTCAGCATGTTCAGCGACGAGCTCATGGAAGCGATCCTGGAGGAGTCCGTCACCGAGGACATGATCCACGACGCCATCCGCAAGGGCACCCTGTCCCAGGAACTCACGCCGGTCTTCATGGGCAGCGCCTACAAGAACAAGGGCGTGCAGTTGCTCCTCGACGCCGTCATCCGCTACCTGCCCTGCCCCACGGACATCGAGAACGAGGCCTTCCGCATCGGCGCCGACGGCGAGGAGGAGACATTCGTCCTGTCCAACAGCGACGACGACCAGGTCATCGCCCACGCCTTCAAGCTGGAGGACGGCCTCTACGGTCAGCTCACGTACATCCGCGTCTACCAGGGAACCCTGGGCAAGGGCGACACGGTCTACAACAGCCGTACCGGCAAGAAGGTGAAGGTGGGCCGACTGGTCCAGATGCACTCGAACCAGATGGAGGACATCGAGCGCGCCCATGCCGGCGACATCGTGGCCCTCTTCGGCGTGGACTGCGCCTCCGGCGACACGTTCACCGACGGCGAGGCCCTCTCTGTCTCGTCCATGCACGTGCCCGCGCCGGTGATCTCCCTGGCGGTGAAGGCGGCGGACAACAAGGCCCAGGCCAACATGGCCAAGGCCCTGAATCGCTTCACCAAGGAGGACCCCACCTTCCAGACCATGAAGGACGAGGAGACCGGGGATACCCTGATCATGGGCATGGGTGAGCTGCATCTCGAGGTGTACCTGGAGCGCATGAAGCGCGAGTACAACGCCGAGGTGGAGGCGGGTCAGCCCAAGGTCTCGTACCGCGAGACCATCACCCAGACCACGCCCTTCGACTACGTCCACAAAAAGCAGACGGGCGGCTCGGGCCAGTACGCCAAGATCGTGGGCTATATGGAGCCTTCCGACGACGGCGAGTTCCACTTCGAGAACCGCGTGGTGGGCGGCAACATCCCCACCGAGTACATCCCCGCGGTGGAGAAGGGCTTCCTGAGCATGCTGGACAAGGGAGCGTTCGTGGGCCATCCGGTCCAGGGGCTGAAGATCGTCCTGGAGGACGGCAACTCCCACGCCGTGGACTCGAGCGACC
>CAYFKR010000012.1:42033-102728 GCA_964343835.1 uncultured Fibrobacteraceae bacterium | reverse complement strand
TTCCAGGCCGCCGCCCGCGGCTGCTTCCGCGAGCAGTACACCCGCGGCAAGCCCATCGCGCTCGAGCCCGTGATGATGGTGTCGGTGGAGGGCCCCTCGGAGTTCCAGGGCGACATCCTCGGCACGCTCATGCAGCGCCGCGGCATCGTCCAGGGTACCACCGAGGACGACGGCTTCGTCCGCATCGACGCCCACGTCCCCCTGTCCGAGATGTTCGGCTACGCCACGGTGATCCGATCGAGCACCCAGGGCAAGGCCGAGTACACCATGGAATTCGCCAAGTACGCTCCCGCGCCGGCCGAGCTCACCGAGCAGCTGGTCAAGGAGTTCGCCGAGAAGAAGGCCGCCGGCAACAAGTAGGAGGAGTGATGATGCCTCAGAAGGATCCCACGTTGAGGAGCCCCCTGCGCGTGTTCGAGAAGGCGCTGGACGGCGGCGTCGGCCGCGGCAACATCGGCGTCGTGCTCTCGCGGCCCGGCGTCGGCAAGACCGCGTTCCTGGTGGGCGTGGCCGTGGACGCCCTGCTGCAGGGCCGCCGCGTCATGCACATCTCCACCGAGGAGTCCGTCGAGAAGCTCCGCGCGTTCTACGACGAGATCTTCAATCTGATGTGCGACAACATGCACCTCGAGAACCGCATGCAGCGGCACCTGGAGCTGGAGCGGCACCGCCAGATCCTGGTGTACAACCGCAAAGAGTTCTCGCTGGAGAAGCTCGAGCAGTCCGCGGATTTCCTCAAGGAGATCGCCCACTTCGAGCCCGACATGGTGATCATGGACGGCACGCCGCGCTTCGAGCACAGCGAGCGCTGGGAGATCGAGGGCGTCCGTTCCCTCGCCGACAAGTGGGGCGCCGAGGTCTGGACCGCGTCCAAGACCCATCGCGAGGGTCAGGAGTTCGACGACCGCGGCGTGCCCGTGGAAGTCTCCCGCTACGACGACCTGCTCGAGGTCATCACCATGCTGGAACCGGAGAGCGATCACGTGCGCGTGCGGATCCTGAAGGATCACGGGCTTGTCGAGATGCCCGACGTGTCCATGGAGCTCGACCCCAAGACCCTGCTGCTGCGCTGGCGGTAGGGCGACGGAGGCCCCAGTGTCGGAGGTCCCAGTGTCGGAGGTCGCCCGGAATCTCGAGCGCGTCCGGGACCGCATCGCCGCTGCGTGCGTGCGGGCCGGCAGGAAGCCCTCCGACGCGACCCTGGTCGCCGTCACCAAGCGCATCCCCCTGACCCGCGTGGCCGAAGCCTGCCGCGCGGGTCAGCTCGTCCTGGGGGAGAACCGCATCCAGGACGCCCTGCCCCGCCAGGGCGAGCTGGCCGCGGCCCTGGCGGACGACCCCGCCGCCCCCCGCGTCCGCTGGCACTTCATCGGCACCCTCCAGTCCAACAAGGCCCGCAAGGCCGTCGGCGCCTTCGAGCTGATCCACGGCGTGGACTCGGAGGAGCTGGCCCTGCGGATCGACCGCATCGCCGGCGAGATGGGCGTGCGCCAGCCCTACCTGCTCCAGGTCAACGCCAGCGGGGAAGGGCAGAAGCACGGCCTCGACCCGGACGACCTCCCGGCGGCGGCACAGCGACTGGCCGGCTCAGGGCACGCCCGACCCGAGGGCCTGATGGCCATGGCCCGGTTCGGCGCCGACGAGGCCGAGCTGCGCCGTACCTTCGCATCGCTGCGGAAGCTGGCCGAGGGCCTGAGGGCCGAGACGGGACTGCCCCTGCCGCACCTGAGCATGGGCATGAGCGGCGATTTCGAGATCGCCGTGGCCGAAGGCGCCACCCTGGTCCGCGTGGGTACGGCCGTTTTCGGGCCCCGCGAGGGGTGATTTCGACCTTTCCGCCTGCACGGCGGCGTGTTACCTTTCCAGCCCTCCGAACGGCGGGAACGGCTGCAACGGGCCGCAAACCGCCGGAATCGACCCCGGAAACACCCGTGGAGGTCCCCGCGTGAGCGACGTCAGGACACACATCGAGGAAGCCGTCGCGTTCCTGCGCGAACGCACGGATTTCGTCCCCGAGACGGGACTGATCCTCGGTACGGGCCTCGGCAACCTGGCCGAGAGCATCGATCCCGTCTTCCGGATCGCCTACGACGAGATCCCCCACTTCGTGCCCTCGACGGTCCAGAGCCACCACGGCCAGTTCGTCTTCGGCACCCTGGGCGGACGCCGCGTGGTGGCCATGCAGGGCCGCGTGCACTTCTACGAGGGCTACTCCATGAAGGAGATCACCCTCCCGGTGCGGGTCATGAAGGCCCTCGGCGCCGACACCCTGATCATGTCCAACGCCGTGGGCGGCATGGATCCCCAGCTGGCCCCCGGCGACATGACGGTGATCACCGACCACATCAACCTGATGGGCGATAACCCTCTGATCGGCCCCAACGACGACTCCCTGGGCGTCCGCTTCCCCGACATGAGCGAGCCCTACGACCGGGAGCTGCTGCGGGTGGCCGAGGAGACGGCCCTGGAGCTGGGTCTGCCCCTCAAGCGCGCCGTCTACAGCGCCGTGGCCGGCCCCAACCTGGAGACCGCCGCCGAGTACCGCTTCCTGCGGGCCATCGGCGCCGACACCGTGGGCATGTCCATCGTACCGGAGTGCATCGTGGCGGTGCACGGAGGCATGCGGGTGCTGGGCCTGTCGGCCGTGACCGACGCCTGCTTCCCCGACGCCCTGAAGCCCGCCGACGTCGACGAGATCATCCGCGTGGCCCAGGAGGTCGAGCCCAAGCTCTGCCGCCTGGTGGCCGCGTTCCTCGAGAGGATGCCCGCCCGCGCCTGAGGCCGGGCTGCGCAGCAACGGAGCGAACAGTTGAGCATGGAGCGCGACACCGTCCTCTACCCGTCCCTGGCCAGCCGCATGCACGACGCCGAGTCGGAGCATCGCATCAGCGAGTTCTGGAAGCGCGACGGCACCTTCCGGCGCAGCCTCGACGCCCGCGCCGACGCCCCGACGTGGGTCTTCTACGAGGGTCCGCCCACGGCCAACGGCATGCCCGGCGTCCACCACGTCATGGCCCGCCTGACCAAGGACATCTCCTGCCGCTACAAGACCATGACCGGCCACCGCGTGGTGCGGAAGGCGGGCTGGGACACCCACGGCCTGCCCGTGGAACGGTCGGTGGAGAAGACCCTGGGCATCCAGGGCCGTCAGGCCATCGAGGAGTACGGCCTCGACGACTTCAATGCCAAGTGCCGCGAGAGCGTCTGGTCCTGCAAGTCCGAGTGGGACGACTTCACCGAGCTGCTGGGCTACTGGGTCGACCTGGACGACCCCTACATCACCTACGAGAACGACTACATCGAGTCGGTGTGGTGGATCCTCTCGCGCTTCGAGGCCGAGGGCCTGCTCTACAAGGGCCACAAGGTCGTGCCCTACTGCCCGGTCTGCGGCACCCCGCTTTCCAGCCACGAGATGGCCAACAGCTACAAGGAAGTGGACGACCCGAGCATCTACGTGGCCCTGAAGGCCGCCGATGCCGACGAGCACTTCCTGACCTGGACCACCACCCCCTGGACCTTGCCGTCCAACGTGGCCCTGGCCGTGGGCGAGGACTTCGACTACGTCCGCGTGCGCCACGGCGACCGCACCCTGATCCTGGCCGAGGGGCGCCTGTCGGTGCTGGACCCCGAGGTCGGCTACGAGATCCTCGACACCTTCAAGGGTCGTGACCTGCTGGGCCGCCGCTACGAGCAGCTCTTCCCCTTCTGCACGCCGGAGGAGGGCAAGGAGGCGTTCAAGGTCGTCGCCGCCGACTTCGTGACCCTCGACAGCGGCTCGGGCATCGTCCACATGGCCCCCGCCTTCGGCGAGGACGACTACCAGGTGGGCCGTCGCGAGAACCTGGCCTTCTTCCGCCCCGTGGACGCCGCCGGCCAGTTCACCGCCGAAGCTACCCCCTACGCCGGGCAGTTCGTGAAGGCCGCCGACAAGCAGATCATCAAGGACCTCGACGCCGCCGGCCACCTGCTCCGCGCCGAACGCTACAGGCACGACTACCCGTTCCACGATCGCTGCGGCAACCCGCTCATCTACTTCGCCACGCCGTCGTGGTTCATCCGCACCAGCGAGCTGCGCGACAAGCTCGTGGCCGCCAACGCCGACATCACCTGGGCGCCGCCGGAGGTGGGCAGCGGCCGCTTCGGCAACTGGCTCGCCGGTGGCGTGGACTGGTCCCTGAGCCGCAACCGCTTCTGGGGCACGCCCCTGAACGCCTGGCTCTGCGACGACTGCGGCCACCGCCACATGCCCACCTGCCGCGCCGACCTCTCGGCGCTCACGGGCGACGACCTGTCGGAGCTGGACCTGCACCGTCCCCACGTGGATGGCGTGACCTTCGGCTGCACCGCCGACGGCTGCTCCGGCACCATGCGCCGCACTCCCGAGGTCATCGACTGCTGGTTCGACAGCGGGTCGATGCCCTTCGCCCAGTACCACTACCCGTTCGAGAACGAGGAGCTCTTCGAGAGCCAGTTCCCGGCGGACTTCATCAGCGAAGGCATCGACCAGACCCGCGGCTGGTTCTACACCATGCTGGTCATCAGCACGTTCCTGAAAGGCACCAGCAGCTACAAGCGCTGCCTGACCATCGAGCTCATCCTGGACAAGCACGGCAAGAAGATGTCCAAGAGCGTGGGCAACACCGTGGATCCCATGGCCATCATGCGCGACAAGGGCGCAGACCCCCTGCGCTGGTACATGCTCACGGTCTCGCCCTGCTGGACGCCCACGCGATTCGACGTGGACGGCGTGGCCGAAGCCCAGCGCAAGCTCATCGCCACCCTGGAGAACACGTACGCGTTCTTCTCCCTCTACGCGAACCTTGACGGCTGGACCCCCGGCACCGGCCGCGACGCCGCGGAGACCATGCTCGACCGCTGGGTCCTGAGCCGGCTCCACACCGTCACCGCCGAGGTGCGCGAGGCCATGGAGGAGCTGGACTTCACGAAAGCCGGCCGCCTGCTCGGCGCCTTCGTCATGGACGATGTCAGCAACTGGTACGTGCGCCTGGCCCGCCGCCGCTTCTGGCACGGCGAGACCACGCCGGACAAGGAGGCGGCCTACGCCACCCTCCACGCCGTGCTGACCGGAACCCTGCGCCTGCTGGCCCCCATGGTCCCCTTCGTCACCGAGGAGATCTGGCGCGCCCTCCACGCCGACGACGACGCGGCCTCGGTCCACCTCCAGGACTACCCGGAGACGGACGCCGCCCGCATCGACGCCGCCCTCGAGCAGACCATGCGCGCCGCCCAGGATTCCGTCTCCGTGGGCCGCTCCCTGCGCCAGGACTCGCGCCTGCGTACCCGCCAGCCCCTGGGTCGCCTGTTGCTCCACGCCGACGACGGCCGCGCCGCCGCCCTCCACGACGATCCGCACCTCCGGTCCATCCTGATGGAGGAGCTCAACGTGAAGGAGCTGGCCCTGGTGGACGACCCGAAGTCCGTGGCCCGCCTCGCCGGCAAGCCCAACTTCCGGGCCCTGGGCCCCCGCTTCGGCAAGCAGGCTCCCGTCGCGGCCAAGGTCATCTCGGCCATGACGGCGGACCATGTCCTGGAGCTGCGCCGGAACGGCACCGTGGACCTGGAGTTCGAGGGTGCTCCCGCCCCGTTCACCACCGAGGAGGTCCAGGTGGTGGAAGAGGGCGTGGCTCCGTATGTTGCGGGGTCGGAAAACGGCCTTACCGTGGCCCTCGACACGACCCTCACCCCCGAGCTGGTGGACGAGGGCCTGTGCCGCGAGATCATCAACAAGGTACAGAACCTGAGGAAGAAGAGCGGGCTGGAGGTCCAGGACAGGATCCGGCTCGCCGTCAGCGGCGACGACGACGTCGCCCGCGTGCTGGTCGTCCACGGCGAGCACCTCGCCGGCGAGACCCTCGCGGTCCTCGCCGACCCGACCGAAGAACTGGAGCACGCCGACGCCTTCGAGGTGGACGGCCACGAGATCCGCGTCAGCCTCGCGCGGCGCGACGACGCCTAGGGGAGGGACCATGCGCAAGACCGAACTGGACAGATTCCGCAAGCTCATCGAGGACGAGCGGGAGCGGGTGAGCAAGTCGCTCGCCAAGCACACCCAGATCATCCACCACGAGGGCGAGGACTTCGGCGGCGAAGGCGGCAAGGCCCACTCCAACCACATGGCGGACCAGGGCAGCGACGAATTCCAGTACGAGACGACCATCCACTTCGCCTCGACCGAGGGCCGCTACCTCTACCAGCTCGACCAGGCTCTGCAGCGCATCGAGGACGGCTCCTACGGCAAGTGCCAGGAGTGCACCAAGGCCATCGGCAAGGAGCGCCTGAAGGCCAAGCTCGACGCCCGTCTCTGCATCGACTGCAAGGAGAAAGAGGAGAAGGAGCTCTATTGAGTCTCCTGCGCGCCATGCCCCACTGGCTGCCGGCTCCGCTGGTCCTGGCCGTCGACTTCGCGACCAAGCGCATGGTCCTCGCGAACATCGACGTGCTCACCGGCCGACCCGAGATCCTGGGCGATTTCCTCCGCCTGGCCTACGTGCGTAACCCCGGCGCCGCCATGGGACTGGCCCTGGGTGGCCGCCCCTTCCTGATCTCCGTCAGCATCGCGGCCACGATCTTGCTCATCGTCCTGTACCGTCGCACGTCAGCCGACCAGCCGGTCCGTCGCGGCGCCATGGCCGCCATCGCCGGCGGTGCCGTGGGCAACCTCGTGGACCGGATCTTCTACGACGGCCTCGTGGTGGACTTCATCGACGTGGGCCTCGGCAGCCACCGCTTCTGGACGTTCAACGTGGCCGACATGGGCGTGACCGTCGGCGGCGCCCTGCTCTTCATCTGCCTGTGGCGCGAGTCGCGCCGGGAAGCCTGTGCGGACGAGGCCGCCTCCCCGGAGCCCGCCGCCGATTCCACGGAGGACGGCCATGGCGTCTGAGTCCACGGACGTGCGCCGCTTCACCGTCGGCGACGACGACGCCGAAGACCGCCTCGACCACTTCCTGACCCGTGAATGCCCCGACCTCAGCCGCAGCCGCGTCCAGAAGGCCGTGGCCGACGGCGGCGCCCTGGTGAACGGTCGCGAGCGCCCGAGCCGCTTCCGCCTGACGCCGGGGCAGACCGTCGAGTTCACCCCGCCGGAGCCCGTGCCCAGCGACGCGCCGCCCGAGGACATCCCCATCGACGTGGTCCACCAGGACGACGACATCCTCGTGGTGGACAAGGCCGCCGGCATGGTCGTCCATCCGGCCCCCGGCAACTACACCGGCACCCTTGTCAATGCCCTGCGCCACCACGTGGGCGATCTGCCCGGCGGTGACACCCTCCGTCCGGGCATCGTGCACCGACTGGACAAGGAGACCTCGGGCCTGATGGTGGTGGCCCTCACCGAGCACGCCCACCGCGACCTCTCGGCCCAGCTCAAGGACCGCACCCTGGGCCGCACCTACCTCGCCGTCTCCTGGGGCCAGTGGAAGGAATCGGCCGGCGTGCTGGCCGGCCAGCTCGGACGTCACCCGAACCAGCGGGTGAAGATGGCGGTCGTGCCTGCGGGCGGTCGCTCGGCCGTGACCCACTACGAGGTGGCCGAGGACTACGGCTTCTGCCAGCTCTGCTCGGTGCGCCTGGAGACGGGCCGCACCCACCAGATCCGCGTGCACTTCGCCGCCCACGGTCATCCCGTGGTGGGCGACCCCCAGTACGGCGACGACAACCGCGTCAAGCAGGTCCACCCCCTGGACCGCGAGGCCGCCCGGGCCATGGTCAAGGGCGCCGGCCGCCAGCTCCTCCACGCCCACCGCCTGTCCCTGCGCCACCCGACGACGGGGGAGACCCTCGAGTTCGTCTCCGAGCCGCCGGCGGACATGACGTCGGTCGTGGCGGGACTCCGCGCCCACTGCCCCGACGAGGGTCATTGACTCTGGACATCCACCCGGGGCTTTCCTATCCTCCGCGGGACACCACCCCACCGCGAGGAGACATGCGTGAAGATCAAGGAACGCAAGCGCGACGGCGTCGCCATCCTGGAACTGGGCGGCAAGCTCATGGGCGGCCCCGACGCGGTCACGTTCAGCGAGACCCTCAAGACCCTCATCCACGAAGGCAGCCTCAACATCCTCGTGGACCTGGGCAAGGTGAGCTGGGTCAACTCGACGGGGCTGGGGATCCTGATCTCCGGCTACTCCACGGTGAAGAAGAACGGCGGCGAACTGAAACTGCTGAACGTCTCCGACCGTATCGAATCGATCTTCATGGTGTCCAAGCTGCACACGGTCTTCGTCTCCTACTCCGACGAGGACGAAGCGGTCCGGAGCTTCGCCTAGGGATGTCCCGATGAACGGCCCCGACAACACCCAGCGCGTGGAACTGAGGATCCCGAGCCAGCTGCTCTACCTGGGGGTGCCCGACGCCATCCTCATGGAGCTGGCCGGCGACCTGACCGCGTCCCGCAAGGACGTGGACGAGCTGAGCACCTCGGTCATCGAGGCCTGCACCAACGCCATGGAGCACGGCAACGGGATGGCCCCGGACAACACCGTGGAGATCCGCTTCGAGTTCTCGGACGAACGGATCGTCGTGACTGTCCTGGACCACGGCCCCGGCTTCGACCACGTCAACTGGACCCCTCCCACCGACCTGCTCCGCGAGCGCGGCCGCGGCATCACCATCATGCGCGAGTTCACCGACGAACTCGTCTTCGACCGCCACGAGGACGGCCGCTTCCGCGTCCGGCTCACCAAGTACGTCACCGACAGGGACTGAGCCCCGTGGCTGTCGTGCTCGGCCTGGACTACGGCACCAGCCGCATCGGCATCGCCGTCAGCGATCCCACCGGAACCATCGCCACCGCCTGGGGCTGCCACCGGAATCCCGGAGACGGACCCGTGGCACCCTTCCTGGCCCGCATCATCGAGGAACGCGGCGTGGAGGAGATCGTCGTGGGCCTGCCCCTGACCGCCGACGGCCGCGAGGCCGACATCGCCCGCCGGGCCCGTGCCATGGCCGATCACCTGGCCGGCGAGCTCGGGCTGCCCGTGAAGATGGTGGATGAGCGCTACAGCTCCGCCGAGGCGGACCGCTGGATGCGTCAGGGGGGTGGTCGCCGCCCGGAGAAGGGCATGCGCGACGCCGTGGCGGCCGAACTGATCCTGCAGCAGTACCTGGACGCCGCCGAGGCCGCCCGCCGCCGGGAAGGGGACGGTCCGTGAGCCGGCGCCGCCTCATGGCGGGCGCGGCCCTGGCCGTCGTCGTCGCCGCCGCCCTGGCCGCCGGCATCGCCTGGCGGTCCTGGACGGGCCCCGGCCCGGAGCCCTGCAACGGGGACGTGGAGGTGCGGATCCCCGGCGGCGCCACCGTGGCGACCGTGGCCGACAGCCTCGTCGCCTCGGGTCTGCTGGAGCACCGCGACGTGTTCCGCTGGGGCTGCCGCCTGACCGGGGCCGACCGCGCCCTGCGGGCCGGGCTGTACCACCTGCCCCGCGGCGCCTCGCCCAGGACGCTGGCCCGACTGCTGGTGGAAGGGCGCGCGGTGCCCGTGAAGGTGACCATGCCGGAGGGGCTGACGGTCCTGGAGGCCGCGACCGTGGCGGCCGAGGCGTTCCCGTGGAAGGCCGGCGACCTGGTGGAGGCCCTGGACCGCGAGGTGGAAGGCATCCTGGAGCGTCCGGGATGGCTGCCTGCGGGCCGATCCGCCGACGGACTGGCCGACGTGGTTCGCGCCGAGAGCCGCCACCGGGAGATCGCCCTCTCGGAGGGATACCTCTTTCCCGAGACCTACCACTTCGATGAGGCGACGGGGCCGGAGCGCGTGGCCGCCGTGGCCGCCGCCGCCTGCCTCGACACCCTGGCGGCGGTGCTGGGAGAGGGGCGCCGCGACGACCGGTCGGCCCACCTCACGCCTCACGAGATCCTGGTCCTGGCGTCCATCGTGGAGGCCGAGACTCCCCGCCGCGACGAGATGCCCCGGG
Source organism: uncultured Fibrobacteraceae bacterium (assembly GCA_964343835.1). Taxonomy (GTDB): domain Bacteria; phylum Krumholzibacteriota; class Krumholzibacteriia; order LZORAL124-64-63; family LZORAL124-64-63; genus CALEMW01. The sequence goes on along the minus strand of CAYFKR010000012.1, from coordinate 92,796 downwards.
TGGCGGCCGTCTACCTGAACCGGCTGAGCCGCGATCATCCCCTGGAGGCGGACCCGACGGTGGCCTTCGTGCTGGACAAGAGGGGCAAGCGCATTCTTTATCGGGACCTCGAGACGGACTCGGAGTACAACACCTACCGCGTGCGGGACCTGCCGCCGGGCCCCATCGGCGCACCGGGGGCGGACGCGATCAGGGCGGTCGTCGCCCCGGACCCCGACCGCGGGATCTTCTATTTCGTGGCCGACGGCAGGGGAGGACACGTCTTCTCCCGCACCTGGGCGGAGCACGAGCAGGCCGTGAGTGCCTACCGGGCCCGCCGCGACGGCAGGTCGCCTTGACGGCCCGCCGGCCGGCCACTACTGTCTGCAGGCCCCCGAGGGGGCGGAAGGAGTCGCCATGAAACGCATCAAGGGCCTGCCCTGGTTCGCCGCCGGGGCCGTCGCCATCGTCGCCGGATATGTCGCCCTGGGCGGCGGCGACATCACCGCCGCTCCCGTCCTGCTGGTCCTCGGGTACTGCGTGCTGGTGCCCCTAGGCCTGTTGCGGGCATTCCGCGCAGAATCGGGCGAATAGCTCAGCTGGCTAGAGCGCCGGCTTTACACGCCGGAAGTCACAGGTTCGAGCCCTGTTTCGCCCACCAGAACGTCCTGGACGCGTCCGACCTCCCGTCGGGCGCGTTCTTTTTGAACCCTGGTTCGGGCGGGCACGATTCTGGCTCATGATTAGTGAAATCAACAATATCTTAACCAAAAAATGGGGTTGCAGGTGTCATGCGGGCGTGGTACAATCTTGGAGTCAAGTTAAGGACCTATGAGGAGTGGAAGGAGGGTCAACGTAGTTTGCACTCGTTCTCGCTTGGGTTTGCCACCCTCGCAAGGTCATGCCTTTTAGGAGGTGTCCTAATGCTTCGTAGGAACATTTTGGGTCTGATGGTCTGCCTCATCAGCTTGGGTGCCGCAACCCTGAGCTTCGCCGGCCAGCCCGACCCCGCCCTGTCGTCCGCGGCTCTGGATGCGGCCATCGTTGACCCGGTGTCCGTGTTCACCCTGCCCAACGGCGCTGGCAAGGCCCTCTCTGAGGCCAAGCTCCAGGCCGGCGGCGAAGTCGACGCGACGATCAACGTTGAGCTGCTGGATGCCGCGGGTAACCCCATCTTCCTGTATCCCTTCGAGGATATGTGGGTGGAGACGACCCTCGGTGGCCTCATCGCCTGTAACGGTGGTACCGTGGCCGATGCCAGCACCGATATCAACGGTCAGACGACCTTCAGCGCTGCTTTCTACGCCGGTGGTTCTTCCGGTGGCGAGCAGGCCGTGGTCGTCGTGAACGGTACGTCCCTGGTTGGCAGCAACCTGGACATCCTGTTCAACAGTGCTGACCTCAACGGTGACCTTCAGGTCAACCTGACCGACACCGTGGCGTTCGTGCCCCTGTACACCGGTGGCGCCTACGACTACGCGGTCGACTTCTACTACGACGGTACCGTCAACCTGTCGGACCTCGTGTTCTACGCCGGTGGCCTCAACACCGCCTGCCCGTAGTCACGTCGTAGCAGATACCTGATGGTGCTCCCGCCGAGCGGGAGGCTACCTGCGGAATGACAAGCGAATCGCGTGCTCCCGGACGGGGGCGACCCCGGCCGGGAGCACGCTGCACCAGACAGGTAGTTCCGGACTTCAGCTCTAAGGAGACGCAACATGAAGAAGTTGTTAGCACTGCTGGCCGTTGCCTTGCTTGCGAGCAATGCCATGGCGCAGCTGGATCCCGATCCCGACGGGATCGGCATGTACTTCGACATGGGCGGCATGGTCGTCGAGCACGCCACCGCTGCCCCGTTCGAGTCCGTCACCGCTTACCTCCTCCTGACCAACGGTAGCGAGAGCTCCGGTGTGTCGGGCTGGGAGGCTGTGGTTGACGTCGTCGGCGCTCCCGTGGCTCCCGCGTGGACCCTGGCCGCCGGCCTGGACGTGGATCCTTCCGATAACGGTTTCCAGGTTGGCATCGGCGTCGCTCCGGCGGCCCTGCCTGCGGCCCCGGCCGTCGTCCTGGCTTCCTGGACGGGTTTCGTCATGGCCCCGACGGATTACGTCTACTTCACCGTGTCGAACGTGCCCGGCTCGCAGTCCTTCCCGGACAGCCCCGGTTACGCGGCCGGTGATGATGCTGGTAACCTGATCCCCATGCAGGTCAGCTCCGGTTATCCTTACGGAGCCCCCTGTGCGATGATCAACGGTACCGGCGTCGTGGCCAACGAGGACATGAGCTGGAGCCAGGTCAAGGACCTGTTCCAGTAGTCCTTCCGTGTCGTCCGGACCGCTTCGGCGGTCCGGACGGCGCTTCTCGAGCCGGCTGAGTCATTCGTGGCCGAAGCCGGCTCTTCTTGGATCCGGGAGGCTCTCGCCAGCCTCGCCCCGCAACACTCATTGACAGGAGACTTCGCCCCATGAAGAAGCTAACTGCTCTGCTCACCATCTTCGCGCTTCTGACCGCCGCCACCGCCTTCGCCCAGGACAACGATCCCGACGGCATCGGCGTGTACTTCGACCTCGATGGTCTGGTGACCTGCCACTACACCGCCGCTCCCTTCGAGCAGGTGACCGCCTACCTGCTGGCCACCAACGTGTCCGACGCCACCGGCATCTCCGGCTGGGAGGCCGTGGTGTCCGTGGGCGGCGCCCCCGTGGCCCCCGCGTGGACCCTGGCCGCCGGCCTGGACGTTGATCCTTCCGACACCGGCTTCCAGGTCGGCATCGGCGTGGCCCCCGCGGCCCTGCCGTCCGCCCCGGCCGTCGTGCTGGCCACCTGGGCCGGCTTCATCATGGCTCCGACGGACATCGTCGACTTCACCGTCTCCGACGTCCCCGGTTCCGTGTCCTTCGCCGGTACCCCCGGTTACGCCAGCGGCTCGGACGCCGGTCTGCTGATCCCCTTCCAGGTCAGCTCCGGCTACCCCTACGTCGCCTGCGCGCAGATCAACGCCTGTGACGTGGTCGCCAACGAGGACATGAGCTGGAGCCAGGTCAAGGACCTGTTCCAGTAGAGTCCATCCGGATTCACGGGATTCGTTCCGCGAACAGCCGACCCGGTCTTCGGACCGGGTCGGTTTCGTTTGTGCAGGAGTGAAATTAGGGTTGGACAGGCCGTCGGGCTTGGGGCAGACTGCCCCTTGACACCGATCCGGTTCGTCCGGATATTGATGTGACTTTCTGTCCTCGGCCTGTCCGTCCCGCACGGGGGCGGGACGGGCAGGGGCCAGCGTCATGGACACAGTGCTCCGTCAGGCTCTGTCAAGAGCGTCTCACCCCCGATCGTCCGGTCCCCGGGCGCCCGGTCCGTAGACGCGAGGTTCCAACGTCACCCAGGGAAAGGGGACTCGTACCCATGAAGACCTTGCTCACCGTTCTTTCCGTTCTCGCTCTGTCCGCCATGGCGTTTGCCTACCCCGGCCCCAACAGCATCGGCATGTACGCCGACGGCGACGCTGCCAGCGTCTCCTCGGCCGACCTGCTCATGAACACGGCCGTGCCCTTCGAGAGCGTGACCCTGTACCTGTGCATCACCAACCCCACCTCCACCGGCATCAGCGGCTGGGAGGCCACCGTCAACGTCATGGGCGCCGCCACCGCTCCCTCCTGGGAACTGAGTGCGGGTCTGGACGTGGATCCTTCCGATGCGGGCTTCCAGGTCGGTATCGGTACTGGCGGCCTCGCCATCAACCCGAACGGCAACGGCTCCGTCGTGCTCGCCACGTGGACGGCCTTCGTGCTGGACACCAGCACCGAGCTTGCCTTCTTCATTGACGGCATCCCCGGTTCCCAGTCCTTCCCCAGCGAGAACCCGGGCTACGCAGATGGCGACGACGCCGGCCTGCTGGTCGAGTGCATGAGCAACGTCGGCGGCTTCGCCAACGCCTGCTTCATCATCAACAGCCAGGGCACCTATGCCGACCCCGTGGGCAACGAGGACCGCTCGTTCTCCGAGGTGAAGAACCTGTTCCGCTAATCTCCGTTCGAGACCAAGCGAGACAGCAGGATAGGGGGACGGGAACTTCCCGTCCCCCTTCGCGTTTCCGACGGTCGGCGGGCGTCGCCGTTGACCGCCCGCCCGACCCCGATTACTCTGTCCCCTATCGTATCGACCCACCCCCACCCGCCCCTGGTGAGGAGACCGGCATGCGCCGATGCTTCAGCCCGACCGCCGCGAGGCGGCTTCTGCTCGTCGTTCCCGTCCTGATGCTCTGGGCCGTCGTCGCGACGGCGGCGCCGTGGCGCGTCGTCTCGTCCGACGACCAGGCCCTGCGCCTCGAGATCGTGCCCGGCGATCCGGTCTGGCGCGAGGTCGTGCGCGAGGACGGCCGGGTCTTCTCGACGGCACACATCGACGGGTTCGCCCCGGCGGGCGTCCCGGCCGGACCGCGGATTCCGGTGGCCGGCGGGTGGCTCGTGGTGCCGCCTGGACACCGGGCCGAACTGAGGGTCGTGTCCGAGGCTTGGCGCGACGTGGAGCCCCGTCTGCTCGCACCGACGCCAACGCCGGTCATGCGCGAGGGCGAGGAGGGGGGACGTCCGGTCCTGGCCGACGAGTTCCTGCTGCCGGGGGAGGAGCCGCGCAGCGGAAGCGTGGTCCTGACGCCGGAGCAGCGAGCGGACCTCGCGGCATCCCTGGACGGCGGAGCCTGGGAACTGGGAGCGCCGACCGCCTGGCGCGGGCGTCGCGTGGCGCCCCTGCGGATCCGTCCCCTGGGCGTGGACGCGGCCGGGCGGGCCGTGCGCGTGCTGGAACGGGCCGTGCTCGAGGTGGAATTCGTGAGGGACGACGCGGTCAAGACGACCGCGGCACCGGGCCGGGCCGACGACCGCTTCTCGTCGCTGCTGATCAACGGCGACATGCTCGGCACCCTGCCCGCGGATCCCGCCGTGCGCCCGGCGTCGCCGTTCGGGCCCGTCAAGCGCACACAGCGTCGCGGCACCCTGCTGCAGCCCGAGGTGCGCCTGCCGGTGACCAAGACGCGCCTGCACCGCATCGACGCCTCGACCCTGGACGCCGCCGGCCTGCTGGACCTGGACGGCGTGGGCGAGGACCAGATCCGCCTGTATCAGCGCCGGGCCGTGGAGGGCACGCCCGGCGTGTACGAGGAGATCGAGGTGCCCATCCTGATGGTGGGCGAGGGCGACGACTTCTCCGGCGCCGACCATTTCGTGTTCTGGGGCCTGCGCGCCCGCGACGACGTCGCCTTCACCGACGCCGACGGCGACCACCTGGCCAACGTCGACACGGAGGAACAGTACAGCCCCTCGACCATCGACCCCGTCAGCGGCGGCAACATCTACTTCCTGGCGGTGGCCGAGCCCGACGCGGGGGAGGCCTGGGCCCGCATGGACGTCCAGTCCCTCGGTGCGGCGAGCGCCGCGCCGGAGACCTCGTACCGCCGGACCGATTACCACGAGGAAGACACCCACCACCGCTATGCTCCCAACGCCACCGCCGACGACCGCTACCACTGGAATGCGGTACGCGCCTCCGAGGCCCGCGTGCCCGTGGGCGCGAAGAGCCCCGTGCCGGGACGGGCCGACGTGCGGATCCGGGTAGGGGGCTTCGGGGTCGGGACCTCGCTGCGGGACTTCAGCCTCGCCCTGGACGACGGCACCGGGCCCTCGGTGTTCGGCGAGCTGGCCAACGTGAACCACGCCGGGCGCGTGTACGACTCGAACCTGAGCGGCGACACCGTGTGGAGCGACTGGATCGCCGACGCGGACCTGGTGATGGACAGCATGGGGACCAGCGCCCTGATCCTGGGCTACCTGGACTGGTTCGAGGTGGACTACGAGGCGGCCTACACCGCGGTGAACGACGCCCTCGACTTCCACCTGGGAGCCGGCACCGGCGTGCGTCACGTGGAGGTGACGGGCTTCGGCGGCGATCAGCTCCACCTGTTCGACGTGAGCGACCCGCGGAACCCCGAGGCGGTGGCCCTGACCGCGGCCAACGTGGTGGACGCGGGCGACGACACCTGGACCCTGTCCATCGCGGGGAACCAGGCCGCTCCGGCCGCCCGCCGCTTCATGGCGGTGGAAGGCCCGCTGAGCCAGGCCATCCCCACCTTCCAGTACTTCCGGGCGAGCCGCGTGACGACGGTGGACGACCCCACCGCCGTCGCCGGCCCCTTCGACGTGCTGGTGATCACCCACGCCGAGTTCCGCGAGGAGGCGGACCGCTGGGTGCAGTACCGCACGGGCCGCGGCGGCGATCCCGTGGCGATCCACGTGGTGGAGTCGCAGCAGGTCTTCGACTGGTTCAGCGGCGGCATGAAGCACCCCGACGCCCTCAAGGCCATGGTGGACCACGCCCTGGAGAACTGGGGCGTGTGGGCCGTGCAGATCTTCGGCGACGCCTACCAGAACGTGCGGAGCCTCTCGGAGGAGGACGGCACCCGCGACTTCGTGCCCTCGCGCTGGCACGCCTGGACCAACGGCAGCTACCCGCGCGAACTGCTGGCATCCGACTCCTGGTTCGTGACGCCCGAGGCCACCGACGCCTACCCCGACGAAATCGGGGCCCCGCTGCCTGAGGCCGCCATCGCCCGCTTCCCGGGCAACTCGTCCGACGAGATCGCGACGATGATCGACAAGGTCATGGCCTACGAGGCCTCCGACGGCGACTGGAAGCGCCGCGCCGTGCTGCTGGCCGACGACGCCTGGTCCGACGGCTACCAGAGCCAGGGCTCCACCCAGGAGCCCGACGGACTGGAGCAGCGCTTCGAGTCCAGCCAGAACGCCCTGGCCGGCCGCTGGGAGAACGCCGGCGGCGTGGACGGCGACTGGATCGAGGGCCTCGACGCCGCCCGCGTGTTCCTGGGCGACTATCTCGACCCCCTGTGCGAGGGACTCGTCGAGCGCCCTCTCAGGGACTTCCAGGACCATGCCGAGGAACTGGTCCGGCCCGTGATGCTCTCCGAGATCGGCCGCGGCGGCACGCTGGTCCACTACCAGGGCCACGCCAACGACTACACCATGGCCCACGAGCGGATGATCGTGGACTACGGGTTCATCGACCGCCGGGACATCGCCGGTTTCTCCAACGACGGCAAGCCCTTCGTCTTCGTGGGGCTGGGCTGCCACATCGCCACCTGGGCCCGCGACCGGACCGAGGACACGGTCTACGACTACCCCTCCCTGGCCGAGAAGATGCTCCGGCGGACGAACGCCGGCGCCATGGCCACCTACGCCAGCGGCGGTTACGAATTCCTGCTCACCAACGAGCGCTACGCCGGCGTGATGGGCAATGTGTGGCTCGACCACCCGCCCCGCGGCGACGGCGGCCGATCCCGCTGGGTGCTGGGCGAGCTCTTCCTGGCCACGAACCTGGAGTTCCTGGGCGGCGCCGCGGACCTGCTGTCCAAGCGCCTGGTGGCCCAGTACGCCCTGCTCGGCGACGTGCTGACCACCCTGGACGCCGCCCCGCCCCGAGCCCGCGTGCTGGTGGACTGGGAGCCGTTGACCGAGGGTGCGGAGCTCAAGGCCCGCGACGCGTCCAACGAGCTGGTGCTGACCGTCGAGGCCTTCGACGAGGCCGGCGTGGACCGGCTGGAGGTGCTCGACGGCGACGGCAACCCCGTGTCGGCCGCCATCACCGGCGGCACCCCCGAGGGCGCCGAGGACGACCAGTTCGCCACGTGGGACGTGCGACTGCCCCTGACGGCAGACGACCGCACCATCGTGTTCCACGTCTACGACACCGCCGACCTGGACGACGACGCGCCCCACACGGAGTTCTCCGTGTCCACACCCACGACCGTGACGCTCTATACCGGCGGGGCCCAGTTCATCCCCGGGGAGTCGCCCCTGCCCGGCGGCGATCCGGAGCCCTTCACCGGGCGCGTGGTGACGTCCGCGTTCGTCGATGCCGAGGCGTCCCTGACCCTGACGGGCGACGGGGCCGAGGTGTCCGGCGTGGTCCTGACCCGGGCCGACGAACACGCCGTGGACATGGCCTTCGATCTGGCCGTGACCGGATCCGAGCCCGTGCTGACGCTGACCATCGGCGACATGCCGGTGGTGATCCCCCTGAGCGGGGACGCTCCCGCCGGCAGCGGGATCTTCGACCTGGCCGTGTTCCCGAACCCGGTGGGCGACGACGCCCGCTTCATGTTCCGCACCGACGCCGGCGTGGCCGGCGGCCGGATCCACGTCTACTCGGTGGCGGGACACAGGATCGCCACCCTGCCGGTGTCGGCCTCGGACTTCCGGGGCGGCGGCCGGGTGATCGTGGACTGGGACGGCCGTGACGACGAGGGCGACCGGCCGGCCAACGGCACCTACCTGTACCGCGTGGAGCTGGACGCTGCCGCAGGCCAGGTGGCCAGCGGCATGGAACGGCTCGTGATGATGCGATGATGGGTTCCGGATACCGACGGATCGCGGCGATCGGCCTGCTCCTGACGGGGCTGGCCGTCGTCGTGTGGGGCTGTGCGCCCCATCGCCGCGGCGCTCCGGGGCCCCGTACCGGGGAGCGCGAGCGGGTCCGGCAGCAGCGGCTGCACGAGTGGCGGTCGGGGCCGCGGCTGCTGCGCGTGGGGCTGGCTGCGGGTCGGGAGGTCCTGGTCGTCGAGGCGCCGGGGGAGGTGGACCTCGCGACCGGCGGCCGGACCGTCCCGGGCGGTTCGTTCACCATCCGCCGCACCGCGGCAGGAGTGGAGGCGGTCCGTTCCGACGGAACCGTGGCCGCGTCGGCCGCCGGTCCGCTGCGTCTCGCTCCGACCGATCCCCGCGCCCACCTGGTCTTCGACGGCCGTCCCTACGATGGCGAGCTGCTGGCCGTCCCGCGCGACGACGGCCTGACCCTGGTCAACGTGCTGGAACTGGAGAGCTACCTGCGGGGCGTGGTGCCCTGGGAGATCGGGCGGCCGGGGCAGTCGGGGCTGGCGGCCCTGGAGGCCCAGTCGGTGGCGGCGCGCACGTACACCGTGGCCCATCTGGGGGAGCGCCAGGCCCACGGCTTCGACGTGTGGGCCGACACCCGGGATCAGGTCTACAAGGGGCTCGAGGGCACCGACCGCTGGTGCGACCTGGCCATCGAGAGCACCGCCGGGCTGGTGCTCCGTCACGACGGCGCCGAGATCGAGGCCTACTACAGCTCCACCTGCGGCGGCACCACCAGCAACGTGCACGAGGTGTGGCAGCGGCCCAGCCGCCCGTACCTGCGGAGCCACTCCGACCGGGGGCGCGACGGCAAGGCGTACTGCGCCGGCTCCAGCCAGTTCCAGTGGCACGACACGTGGACCCGGGACGAGATCGAAGGGGTGCTCGCCCGCTCCCTGCCCGCCTACCTGGACTGGGTGGCGGCCTCGCCCTCGCGCACCAGGTGGGCGGGACGCGTGTTCGAACCGTCCGGCTCCGGCGCCGACCCGCGGGAGCCGGGACGCCTGAGGAACATCCGCGTGACCCGACGGACCACGTCCGGTCGGGTGGATCGGCTGGAGGTGGTCACCACCAGCGGCGTGTATCGCATCCGGGGCGACCGGACCCGCTGGGTGCTGGCTCCGGCGTCGGGACGCTTCTCCATCCTGCGCAGCGCCTGGTTCGACGTGGACCTGGTCCGGGACCGGGAGGGCCGGCTCGTCTCGGTCCGGCTGGACGGTCGCGGGTTCGGTCACGGCGTGGGCCTGTGCCAGGTGGGCGCCCTGCGCATGGCGGAACTGGGACACACCTACCGGGCGATCCTGGAACACTACTACCCCGGTGCCAGGCTGGAGACGGCATGGCGATGAGCGACATGACGGCGCGTCGGCTCGTGGTGGGGCTCGACGGCCCCGTCCTTACGGCGGCGGAACGGGCCTGGCTCGAACGCTGGGAACCGGCCGGGGTGATCCTCTTCGGGCGCAACGTCACGGGGCCGGAACAGCTCCGCCGGCTGTGCCGGGACCTGAAGGCCGTGCTGGGGCGCGGGGCGGAGATCGTGGCCGATCACGAGGGAGGCCCCGTGTCGGTCCTGGCGGCGGCCGTCGGGCGACCGCCTGCGGCGGCGACCCTGGGACGGGTCGACGACGAAGACCTCACCCGGCGCGTCCATCTGGACACCGGCCGCCGCCTCGTGGACCTGGGCATCGACCGGGTCCTGGCCCCCTGCTGCGACGTCCTGAGCGAACCCCGCAACGCCGTGATCGGCTCGCGGTCGTTCGGGGCGGAGGCGGAGCTCGTGGCCCGTCACGCGGCGGCGGCGACGACGGGGCTGCTCGAGGCCGGCGTCGGAACCTGCCTCAAGCACTGGCCCGGTCACGGCGGCACCCGTGTGGACACCCATCTGGGCGCGGTGGACGGCGCCGTCGCCGTCGATTCGGCGCCCTTCGCGGCCGCGCTGGCGGCGGGAGCCGATGCGGTGATGGTGGGCCATCTGCCGGTATCGGAGGACGGGACGCCGGCCTCGTGCGACGTCGCCGCCCTGACCCGACTCCGGTCGGAGATGACCGGGGCCGCGATCTGGTCCGACGACGTGACCATGGCCGCCCTGCGCCCCGTCCTGGCCGCCGCCACGGGAGAGGAGCCGATGGGGGAGCCCGGCATGGTCGAGCCCGGATCCTATCCCCGATCCTGGCTGGATGCGTTTCCGGGGGCCGTCGATCGTCTGCTGATCCGGGGCATTCCCTCCATGGCGTTTCCCGTCGATGAGGCGTCCGGCGGCATCGGCGAGGACATCGGCCCGGAGGCCGTGCCCGTCCCGGCTGATACGTGGTTGGAAGCGCGTCTCCGGCTCGTGGATGCCTCGTTGCCCCGCACGGGCGCCCTGGTCTGGATCGACCTGACCGGCGACCACCGCTGGGGGGCCCTGGCTCCCGATGCTCCCGTCCGGGCGGGGTTCACCGGTTCCATGACCCGCTGCGACCCCACGGGGCCCGAGGCGGCGGTCCCACCGGCGACGCTGCTGCTCGTCACGTCCCATCGGCCGATCACGTCCGCTGAGGCCCGGCGGATTTCAGCCCTCCACGAGCGGGCCGGCAGCCCGCCGATCCTGCTCCTCGGTCACCCCCATCTGCCTGCGGCCCTTCGGGATGCGGGCGTGGACGGGGGCGTCCTGTCCTGGGGCGGCGACGCCTCCGACGACGACCTGGGGGCCTGGCTCCGGGGGTGAAGAAAGGTTGAGCGGTTCGGTTGACATCGCCGGGGACGTGGACTATATTCCGTCTCCGTTGTTCGCGGGGGCGTAGTTCAGTTTGGTTAGAACGCCGGCCTGTCAAGCCGGAGGTCGCGAGTTCAAGTCTCGTCGCTCCCGCCACAACAACCCTTCCGACCCGCCTGCGGCCCTCCGGGATCACGGCGGGTCCTTATTTTTGTCCGAAATACACGAAAATAGCGATATCCGGATATTGGGGCCGAATCCGGCCTATTCATCTTTTCTGCCATGATTTGCCAAAAATCGTGCATTTCGAGAAAGAAGCGGGTTGAACTGGGGCAACGGTTTGCGTTATAGTATGCGGGTGTTTAGGTCACTCACCCTTGCCTCTACTCCCAATGTCAGGAGGGGACTGATGAAAAGGCACCTGCTGCTCGTGACGCTTGCGCTTCTGGTTGGTACTGCCGCGATGGCTCAGGTCGGTAACGTGTGTGTGTACTGGGATGAAGCCGGTACCATCCAGGACGCCACCGGCGTCGAGAACGGCGGCGCTCCCATGCCCGTCTACACCGGCTACGTGATCATCTTCGTCGAGGACGTCGTGACCGGCGCCTCGTACAGCCTTTCGGTCGACGGTACCGAGGCCTTCATCGCCACCCAGAGCTTCCCCGCCGGTCTGCAGATCGGTGACGCCCTGGCCGGTGGTGTCGAGGTCGGTTTCACCGACGCTCAGTACGGCTTCCTGGGTACCCCGGTGATCGTGTCGACCCTGACGGTCGTCAACGCCGTGTATCCCCAGCCGGCGCACATCGCCATCAGCGTGGGCTCGCACCCCGCTTACGGCACTGCCGTGTACGCGAACGGCGCCGCCGAGATCGGCACCCTGGAGATCTGCCAGGAGGCCGTGGCCAACGAGGACATGAGCTTCTCCAACGTGAAGAGCCTGTTCCGCTAGAGACCGTCGCGCAAGCCATGACGGCACGAGGGGCCGCTTCCATCCGGAAGCGGCCCCTTGTCGCGTCCAGGGGGCGGTGCTAGACTCCGTCGCCGCGGCGTCCGTGCGGGACGCCGGAACCCCGAAGGGAGACCGTCCATGAACCGCAACGTCCGGACCGTGGTCCTGGCCGCCGCCGCCGCCCTGTGCGCGGCCCTTTGCGCCGGCTGCAGCGACGAGGGAGGCACCGAGGTGCGCATCGCCGACGACCTGGCCGCCCGCGTGGCCGCCTACGCGCCCACCGACATCACCGCCGACCTGGGGCACCTGCCCGAGTCCGAGCGCGCCGCCCTGGACGAGCTGATCGCCGCGGCCCGCGTGATGCACGAGCTCTTCCTGGTGCAGGCCTGGCCCGATCGCGAGGCCGACGAGGCCTCCCTGGCCGCTTACGACGGCCCCAGCGCCGCCGATCTGCGCACCTACGTGGACATCAACTGCGGCCCCTGGGACCGCCGCTTCCACTACGAACCCTTCTGGGGCGACCGGGAGCACCCCGAGGGTGCGGGCTACTATCCCACGGACCTGACCGAGGCCGAGAAGGCCGCCCTGGAGGCCGACGCGGAGACGTTCGGCGGCCTGTTCACCATGGTCCGCCGCGACAGCCAAGGCGGGCTGACGGCGATCCCGTACTCCGAGTTCTTCGCCGAGCCCCTGCAGCGGGCCGCGGCCCACCTGAACCGGGCCGCCGAGCTGACGGCCAACGAGAGCCTGGCCACGTTCCTGCGCTCCCGGGCCGCCGCCTTCATGAGCGACGACTACTACCAGTCGGACATGGACTGGATGGACCTGGACAGCGCGGTGGAGATCACCATCGGTCCCTACGAGACCTACGAGGACGGGCTCTTCGGCTGGAAGGCCGCCTTCGAGGCCTTCGTGACCGTGACCGACCCGGCCGCCTCGGAGCAGCTGGCCGTGTTCAAAGCCGAGCTGCCCTGGCTCGAGGCCAATCTCCCCATCGCCGACGAGCACAAGAACCCCAACCGGGGCAGCGAGTCGCCCATCCGGGTGGTGGACGAGGTGTTCACCGCCGGCGACACCCGCAGCGGCATCCAGACCATCGCCTTCAACCTGCCCAACGACGAGCGGGTGCGCGAGGCCAAGGGCAGCAAGAAGGTCCTGCTGCGCAACATCATGAACGCCAAGTTCGACCAGATCCTCAAGCCCATCGCCGACGTGCTGGTGGCGGAGGACCAGATCGCCTCGCTGGCGTCCAACAGCTTCTTCATGCACACCCTGTGGCACGAGATGAGCCACGGCCTCGGGCCCGGCCGCATCACCCTGGACGGCCGCGAGACCGAGGTGCGCCTGGAGCTCAAGGAGACCTACTCCACCCTGGAGGAGGCCAAGGCCGACGCCATGGGGCCCTGGTGCATCTTCAAGATGGTGGACAAGGGCCATTTCCCGGCCGCCATGGTCGAGGAACAGGCGGTCACCTACCTCGCGGGGCTGTTCCGCTCGGTGCGGTTCGGCATCTCCGAGGCCCACGGCCAGGCCAACGCCATCCAGTTCAACTACCTGGTGGAGAAGGGCGTGATCACGGCGGAGGAGGGGCGCTTCCGGATCGACGTGGAGGCGTTCCCGGCGGCCATCGAGCAGATGGTGGCCGACATCCTGATCATCCAGGCCGAGGGCGACTATGCGGCTTCCGTGGCCATGATCGAGCGGTACGGCATCATGCCCGACGTGCTGGCGGCGGGGCTGGACCGGCTGGCGGACGTGCCGGTGGACATCCTGCCGAAGTACGCGTTCTAGGCGTTTCTAAGGGTTTCCCGAGACGGCCCATCCCGGTGCGGGGTGGGCCGTCGGCATGTCATCGAATTCGAATGTTGTTGATTATCTAACATTTCCTTGAAGTCTTACTCCTAGGCATCGAATATGCTTTCCGTGATGGGGTCATCACGAAGATGTCATGAACGCCAAGGAGGAGGATTCATGAGGATCGAACGCGCAGGGCTGGTGCTTCTGCTCATCGCCATGGTCGCCATGTGGGGCTGCGAGGGTCCCGCCGGCCAGGACGGACAGGACGGCCAGGATCTGACCGACAGCGAGTACACGTACGTGGGTGAGAACGGCCTGTACTGCATGCATTGCCACCAGAACACCGTGGCCAGCGTGCTGCTGACCGGGCACACGGGCGCCTACGACGGCCTCGAGGCCGACAAGAGCGTGGACAACCCGTACTGCCTGCAGTGCCACACCACGGGCTGGGACTCCGAGGTCAGCTACGGCGACACCGAGATCGCCGTGTACGGCCCGGACACCAACGGCTACGACGACTACTGGGGCGTCGAGGGCGACCACGCGGCCGAGCGCCGCGAGCACCTCGAGGGCGTGCAGTGCGAGAGCTGCCACGGCCCGGCGGGCCCGACCTTCAACCAGCACGCGCCGCTGATCTCGTTCTCCGACCACGATGTGGACGGGGTGTCGACGTCGCTGTGCGCCAAGTGCCACCACGGCCAGATCGAGGAGTGGATGCAGAGCGGCCACGCCAACGCGGCGGGCGGCGACATCGACGCCTTCAACCAGGAGCACTACGCCCACATCGGCTCCTGCCAGGGTTGCCACACGGCCGAGGGCTTCATCGCGGCCAACGACCCGGCCTACGCCGACTACGACTTCGGCCACGACGTGAGCTTCATCGGCTGCGTGACCTGCCACGATCCCCACGCCGGCAGCATGGGCGACGGCAACGTGGCGCAGCTGCGTGCCGTGGGTGCCGTGGAGACGCCCTACGACCTGGCCACCGAGCCCGGCGACGCCGAGCGTCCCCGCATGGAGGGCTACGGCCCGGCCCAGACCTGTGCCCAGTGTCACCACGGTCGTCGGGACAACGACAACGTCACCGGCCAGATCGCCAACGGCTACGCGCACTTCGGCCCGCACTACAGCAACCAGATGGACATGTTCATCGGTGCCGGTTCGTACGTGATCGAGGGCTACGAGTACGACTCGTCGCACTTCCACCAGTCCATCGATCACGCCTGCGTGGACTGCCACATGGTGCGTGAGACCATGCTCCACGGCGAGCTCCAGGACCACTCGTTCCACACGTTCACCCCGGACGTGGGCAACTGCGTGGAATGCCACACCTCCTGGACCGACTTCACGGCCCTGGACGCCTTCCAGGCCTCCGTGCTGGCCAAGATGGACGAGCTGGCCGAGCTCTTCGGCTACCTCGACTGGCACGACATGGAGGAGAACTGGGACAGCACCGCCGAGGGCGTGGAACCCTGGCAGCGCGAGGTCGCGTACGCCGCGTACTTCGTCTACGACGACGGCAGCATGGGCGTGCACAACCCCAGCTACGCCATGGACCTGCTGGTCAACGCCATCGACTACTACACGGAGATGATGCCGACCCGGTAATGGGATCATCGCCCGCGGAAAGAGGCCGGAGCCTTCGGGCTCCGGCCTCGTCGTATCCGGCGGTGCGGGAGAGGATCAGCCCTCCAGCAGCCCCGCCACCGATCCCCGGCTCAGGGGATGGTAGCTCTCCTGCACCTCGGCGAAGACCTCCCGCGCCAGGGCGGCAGTCTCCTCGCCCTTCATCAGGGCCGAGTAGAGGGGCTTGAGGTACTTCATGCGCCCCACGTCGGTGAGCACCTCGCGCACCCGCGGCAGGGCCGGCGCGTAGCCGGAGCCGGCGGCGATGGTGAGCCACTCCACCAGGATCTCGTAGTTGCCGCGGGCGGTGAGGCCGAAGCTCTCGTCGAGCCAGCGGCACTCGTCCTCGCCCAGGGTGCGGGGGAGGTCCTGGAGGTAGAGCTGCCATTCGTCGGAAGACCAGGCCTCGACGGTGGCGGCGTCGGGGCGGGCGCCGTCGGGCCAGCCGGCGGCCAGTTCACGGATGCTGTCGACCTTGGCCGAGGCGATGGGGTGCTCGTTGGCGGGCATGTCCGGGCCGTCGACCCAGGCGGGGCCGTCCACCTGGGCGTACACGCCGGGCAGGCGGTCCTCCAGGAAAGCCAGGAACTCGTCGGTGGTGATGGACTGGAAGCGGAACGTGGCGATGTAGTCCAGCAGGAAGGCGTCGAAGCGCTCCCGGCCCACGGCCTGCTCCAGCAGGATCACGAACTGGGCGCCCTTCTCGTAGGGCACCAGGGAGTACATGTCGTCGGGGTTCACGCTGTCGAGCTTCGTGCGCAGGTGGGTGTACTCGTGGCCGGGGCCGAAGGCGTCCAGGTTCAGCTGCAGGGCGTTGCGCCGGATCACGCCCTGGAGGTCGGCGAACTCGGCACCGTAGATCTCCTCCAGGATGCGCCGCTCGGCGTACACCGTGAAGCCCTCGTTGAGCCAGAAGTCCTCCATGGTGGCGTTGGTCACCAGGTTGCCGGTCCAGGAGTGGGCCAGCTCGTGGGCCACCACGTTCACCTGGGAGCGGTCGCCCGCCAGCAGGGTGGGGGTGAGGAAGGTCAGGCGCGGGTTCTCCATGCCGCCGTAGGGGAACGACGGGGGCATGACCAGCATGTCGAACCGGTCCCACTCGTAGGGGCCGAAGAGCTTCTCCGCCGAGGCGATCATGCTCTCCACCTCGGCGAACTCCCAGGCCGATGTCTCCACGGTCTCGGGCTCGGCGTACACGCAGGAGCGGGGGCCGAGGTCGCGCTTGTCCAGGTTGCCCACCGCCAGCGCGAGCAGGTAGGTGGGGATGGCCTGGGGCATGTCGAAGCGCCAGACGGTGCGGCCGTCGCCGGTGTCGGCGGCGCCGGCGTCGGCGGCGGACATGACGGCGCGCAGGGGCGCCGGCACGGTGATGGCCGCGGTGTAGGTGACGCGGTGCCGGGGGGTGTCCTGGCAGGGCATCATGGTGCGGGCGTGGATGGGCTGGCACTGGCTGAACAGGAAGGGATGCTCGCCGCCGGCGGTCTGGGCGGGGTCGAGCCAGCCCAGGGCCAGGGCGCCGTCGCCGGTGGTGTAGGCGATGCGCACGGCCTCGGTGCCCTCGGGCAGGTCGAGGCGCAGGCGGTCGCCGCGCACCTCTTCGGTCTCGGCCACCTCGCAGGGGACGGGGCGGCCGTCGAGGGTCTCCGCCTTTTCGATCACGAGACCGCGACCGTCCAGGTCCAGGGGGCCGGAGGCCGGGCCGTCGAAACGGATGACGGCGGTGCCCTGGAGGGCCTTGCCGGCGAAATCGACCTCGAGCTCGAGGTCGATGTGGCGCTGGACGGGCTGCCCGTCGTCGCACCAGGAATGGGGGTCGAATCGACTCATGGTCGGGCTCCTCGGGATCAGTCGTCCAGCAGATCCATCATCCGTGAGAAGAGGATCTCGTCGAAGGGAGTCATCAGCGCCAGGTTTTCCGTGGAACCGCCGGCGAGGGCGGCCTCCTGGTAGGCCCGGAACCAGGCTGCGGGGCCGTCCACGGCGATCTCCACGAACCGGTCGCGGCCCACGTGGTCGACGATGAGGGTGGACATGGACCAGCCCATGGGCTGGTAGCTGCGGTTGATGCGCAGCAGGTCGTCCACGGCGCCGCCACCGGTGGCCAGCAGGTCGGAGTCGGGGTCCAGCAGGGTGGACATCATGGTCTCCATCCGCTCCATCTTGTCCACGGAGATGCGGATGGGCCGCGTGCGGTTGGGGTCGGGGTTGCGGTAGATGTAGTGCTGCGGGTCGAGGCGCAGGCTCGGGTAGTCCTCGATCCAGTTCACGATGCCCTCGTAGTGGAGGCGGGCGAGGGTGGCCTTCAGGGCGTCGCGGCCGCCTTCGGTCTCCTGGGGCAGGGGGCCCTCCATGGGGGAGAGGCTGCGGACCAGGGCGGCGGCGATCATGTTCTCCAGCAGGGTGTCGCCGGCGGCGAGAGCCAGGCCGAGGTCGATCACCAGGTGCGACGGCGGGTACCAGGTCTGCATGGGCGCCGAGGCGCTCAGGTGGATCGTCACCGACTCGGGGATCCGGAACGCGGGGACGAACTCCCAGGCCCGATCCAGGGCCCGGCCCACCAGGCCCGAATCCTCGATCACCCGCGCCATGGAATCGATGCCCGACCAGCGCATGGACAGGTACTCGAAGTTGTGGAGCAGCTGCTTCTTCTTGGGGAGGCGCCCGGTCTTTTCGCCGGGGGAGAACGAGTACTCGGCCAGGTTGCGCAGGATGACCGGGTTGAGGTCGGGGCCGCCGCCCTCGCCGTAGGTCATGGCGTAGGCGGGCAGGTCGAAGAGGCGGGCGTACTCGTCGTCGCGGACGCGGTCGCCGTCGCGGACGTGCTCCATGAGGTTCATCCACGCGTCCAGGGCGACGCGCTGGACGGTGTAGCTCGCCTCGGCGGCGGTGGTGTCCGCGGCCGGTCGGGCGTCGTCGCCGGTGTCGTCGGAGCCGCCGCAGCCGGTCGTGAGGGCGGCGAGGGCCATCAGGATGGCCGCGAGGGCCGCGGCGCGTTTGTGGCGAACGTACGATTGCATTATGTTACGCATCCGTGCCTCCGGTAGGGGGGTGAACGTGGCATTGTAACACGAAACACGGGGAAACCAAGTCCCCGCCCGGAGGTTCCGGTGCTCACCGTCAGCGAGATCTACCGCACCGTGCTCGGGGAGTCGCGTCACAGCGGCCGTCTCTGTGCGATCGTGCGCCTGACGGGCTGCCACCGGCGCTGCCTCTACTGCGACAGCGCCCATGCCTTCCAGGGCGGGAGCGAAACGACGGTGGCGGACGTGGTGGCCGAGGTGGCCCGGCTGGAGGCGTCGCTGGTGCTGGTGACCGGCGGCGAACCCCTGCTCCAGCGCGCGTGCCCCGAACTGCTGGCGGCCCTGCTGGACGACGGCCGGGAGGTCCTGCTCGAGACCAGCGGCACCCTGGGGGCGCGGCCCCTGGCGGACGTGCCCGCCGGCGTGAAGCGGATCGTGGACGTGAAGACCCCGGGCAGCGGCATCGCCGCCGCGGAGGTCGACTGGGACGGCATCGGCGTGCTGGGCGGGGACGACGAGCTGAAGTTCGTCTGCACCGACCGCGCCGACTACGAGTGGAGCCGCGAACTCGTGCGCACCTCGGGGCGACTGCCGAAGGGCGTGCCCGTCACCTTCTCGCCCGCCCACGACGGGCTGGCTCCCGCCGACCTGGCCGACTGGATCGTGGCCGACGCCCTGGACGTCCGCTTCCAGGTGCAGCTGCACAAGGCCGTCTGGCCGGACCGCGACCGGGGCGTCTGAGGTGGGCGCGGCGAAGCGGAAGGCCGTGGTGCTGCTCAGCGGGGGGCTCGACTCCTGCGTGTGCACGGCCTGGGCCGCCCGCGACCACGACGTGGCCGTCCTCCACCTGAACTACGGCCAGCGCACCGAGGCCCGCGAGCTGCAGGCCTTTCACGCCATCGCCGACCACTATGGCGCCTCGGAACGACTGGTGACCGACGTGGGGCACCTCAAGGCCATCGGCGGCACCAGCCTCATCGACGCTTCGCAGGACGTGGAGACGGGGCTGCCCGAGGGCGACGGCGTACCGTCGACGTACGTGCCCTTCCGCAACGCCCACATCCTGGCCGTGGGCGCCTCCTGGGCCGAGGTGATCGGGGCGACGGACCTGGTCATCGGGGCGGTGGAGGAGGACGGCAGCGGGTATCCCGACTGCACCCGCACCTTCTACGACGCCTTCCAGGCCGCCATCGACGCCGGCACGCGGCCCGACACCTCCATCGCCATCCGCACGCCCCTGATCGGCCTGGACAAGGAGGCCATCGTGCGGCTCGGGACGGAACTGGAGGCACCCCTGCACCTGACCTGGTCGTGCTACGTGGACGGCGAGGCGGCGTGCGGCGAGTGTGAGAGCTGCCGGCTGAGGCTGCGCGGCTTCGAGCGGGCCGGCGTGGCCGACCCCATTCCCTACCGCTGAATCCCCATCGCATCGAGGACGAGCCGGACGCTGCGCTCCGCGGCGCCGACGCGGGCGTCCACCACCGAGCGGGCGGCGCGACCGGCCGTGGTGCGGGCGTCGTCGTCGGCCAGGAGGTCGGCGGCGTGGCGGGCGGCGTCGGCTGCCGTCTCCACCACGCGGCCTCCACCGCAGGCCACGAGCTCCAGGGCTTCCTCGGCGTTGTGGTGGCGCGGGCCGAACAGCACCGGGACGCCGGCCACCGCCGGCTCCAGGGTGCTGTGGACACCGGTGGTGAAGGCGCCGCCCACGTAGGCCAGGTCGGCCACGTGGTAGAGGGCGGCCAGTACACCCACGCGGTCCACCACGACGCATCGGGCGTCGCCGGGGCCGTCGTCCAGGGCGTGGGCGAGGGTGCGATGGGGAACGCCGGCGCCGGCGAGGGCGGCGGCCAGGCGGGCCAGGCAGTCGGGGGTCGGCTCGTGGGGGGCGAGGACGATGCGCAGGCCGGGGTGGGCCGAGAGCAGGTAGCCCAGTACGGGCAGCCAGCGCTCTTCATCGGGTGGCCACGTGCTGCCCAGCACCAGGCGGCGGTCGCCCCAGCCGGCGAGGGCCGCGGCGGCGGGGTGGTCGGCGGTCTCGTCGAAGCGGCGGATGACCTGCTCGGCCCGGGTGTCGCCGGTGACGGTCACCGGGGCCCGCACCCCGAGGACGTCGACGAACCGGCGACGGTCGGCCTCGGAACCCGTGCCGATGGCGGCGAAGCGGTCGTGGACGTCCCGGAAGAAGGGACGGGCTGCCGGGAGGAGGCGCCCCGAGGTCGGCGGCAGGCTGGCCGACACCAGGATCACCGGCACGCCGGCCCGGTCGCAGGCCAGGATCTGGTTGGGCCACCCGTCGTACTTCACGCACACCAGGCAGCGCGGGCGCCAGGCGGCCACCAGGGCGTCCATGGCGGTGGGGGTGTCCAGGGGCAGGTAGTCGTGGAGGTCGCCGCAGGGGTGCTCGCGGGCGTAGTCCACGCCCGACGGCGAGAAGTGGGTCACGGCGATGGGCCCCAGGCCCTGTTCGCGGAGTCCCTGGATGACCGGGCGCGCCTGCTCGTACTCCCCGACGCTCGAGGCGTGGAACCAGAGGCAGCCGGCCACGCCGTCCGCGGCGGCCAGCAGTCGCCCGAGGGCGTGGCGCCGCCCCGAGACTCCCCGGCCCAGCTTGGGCGAGAGGGGAGCGACCAGGCGGACGGCGGCCGCGGCGACGGGGGAGAGGGCCCGGTACAGGCCGAGGGCGAGTCCGGGGCGGCGGCTCATGGAGTCGGCTCCCGGTGTGCGGCCACCGATCGCAGGGCCGCCACCGCGTCGGTGGCCGGGATGCGGTCGAGGCAGGCCAGGTCGCCGCGATGGCAGGCACGGGAGCCGGTGCGGGAGCAGGGGCGGCAGTCCAGGTCGACCTCCAGGACCCGGCTCGCCGGCAGCAGGGGGGCGTAGCCGAACGCCCGGACGGTGGGGCCGAACAGGGCGGTTACGGGGGTGCCCACGGCCTCGGCCAGGTGGAGCAGGCCGCTGTCGTTGGTCAGCACGGCGCGGCAGCCGCCGAGCAGCGCGGCCACCCGCAGCAGCGGGGCGTTGCGGACCACCTCCACGCGGGCGTCGGACTCCAGGCCGGCCAGGGGGGAGCCTGCGAACCAGTCCAGCTCGTCGGGGCCGAGGATGATGCGCAGGTGCTCATCGCCCGTTTCGAGAATCGTGCGAGCCGTCTCGTGGAACCTGTTGTCGGGCCACTGCTTGGATGGCCAGCGGGCGCCGGGGGCCAGGCCGATGATCGCCGGTCCTTCGGGGGCGGAAGGCGCCAGATCGGCCAGGGGCGGTCGGCCCGTCTCGAGGCGTGTTCGCCCGGGGCGGCCGGTCGTCAGGGCGTCGAAACGATCCAGGAGATGGCGGTCGAGGCCGGGAGGCGGCGGGGCGCCGGGATTGCGGATCAGCTGCAGCCGGGCGGCGGTGTCCTTGGCCAGGCGGGCGTCGGCGCGTCGCAGCGCGAGGGGCTCCAGCAGGCGGCTGCGCAAGACGCCGTGGGCGTCGATCCAGCGGTCGGGGGCGAGGCCGCGGACCTCCCGCGCGAGGGAGAACAGGGCCCTGGGGCCGCCGTCTGCCAGGGGGACGACGCGGTCCACTCCGGGCACGGCGGCGGCGAGGTCCGCGAAGGCGGCCTTGGTGACCACCGCCAGCCTGCCGGTGTCGTCCTGTTCGGCGAGGCCGGCCAGGAACCAGCTGCAGACGCAGAGGTCGCCCAGGGCGCCGAAGCGGGTGACGAGGGTGGTGGGCACGGCGGTCCTCTCCGCGGGAGCGGTGGGTGCCCCGGACAGGTTCCGGGGCGGGTGGGCCGATGCTAGTGACGCGCTTGCAGGGTGTCAAGGCACCGGCTATGCTCCCGGTCCGCCGCCCAACCGGAGGACGCCGTTCTTGGAAATCCTGGTGCTGGTCCTGCTGCTGCTACTCTCGGCCCTGTTTTCGGGCACCGAGACCGCGTACTTCTTCCTGGACGAGAAGGACCGGGCCAGGCTGCCCGTCGATCACGGTCGCGGGGGCGCCGGCGTGGCGGCCCTGCTCGATGATCCCTCGCGCCTGCTCGCGGCGCTGCTGGTGGGCAACCTCCTGGTCAACACCCTCGCGAACGTCGTGGCCACGTCGGCGCTGGTGGCCCGCTTCGGGCCGGCCGGTCTCGCCGTGGCCGTCCCCGTGATGACCGTGCTGTTGCTGGTGGCCGGTGAGATCACGCCGAAGCTGGTGGCGTTGCGGTCGCCGCCGCGGGTGGCCCTCGCCATGCGTCCCCTGCTCCGGACCTGGATGATCGCCACGGCGCCTCTGCTGCGGGTCCTGACCGCCGGCACCGACGCCCTGCTGGCTCGCCTGCCCCGGGAGGGGCGCAGCGGCGGCGCGCTGTCGGAGGAGGAGCTGGTGGAGGCGGCGGGCCTGGCCGTCCTGGAGGCGTCGTTGACCGAGACCGAAGGGCGGTTCCTGTCGCGCCTGGTGATCCTGGAGCAGCTGGAGGTGCGCGAGATCATGTCGCCGCGGCCGGTGGTGCGGGCGCTGTCGCGGGACATGGGGCGCGAGGCCATCCTGGCCGTCGCCGTCGAGAGCGGGTTCAACCGCTACCCGGTGATGGGCGAGGGCGACGATCGTCCCGAGGGCGTGATCCACCTCAAGGACCTGCTCGGCCGCACCGGCGATGCTCCGCTGGACGGCCCTCTGCGCGAGCCCCACTTCGTGCCCGAGACAAAGTCCGCCGCCGCCCTGCTGCGCGAGATGAAGGCGGGCGTGACCCACATGGCCGTGGTGGTGGACGAGCACGGCGACTACACGGGCATCGTGACCCTGGAGGACTGCCTGGAGGTCCTGACCGGCCCCTGGACCGACGAGACCGACCACGGCGCTCCCGACGTGCTGCCCGTGGCCGACGGCAACTGGGTGGTCGCCGGCATGCTGGACCTGCGGCAGCTCAACGAGGAGGCCGGCACCCGCATCGCCACCACCCACGACTACGTGACCCTCGGCGGCTACGTCATGGCGGAGATCGGTCGCATTCCCGAACGGGGCGACCGCTTCTCCCGCGACGGCTTCCGCTTCACCGTGCTGGAGATGGACGGCATGCGCGTGGCCAGCGTGCGGGTCCAGGATCTGGAGGACGAGCGGGGAGGTGAGCGGTCATGACGCCCTGGTGGATGACCCCGGAGGTCGTGGTGCCCGTGTCGGTGTTCTGCCTGGCGGCGAGCGCTTTCTTCTCGGGGACCGAGACTGGCCTGCTGAGCGTCAGCCGCATCCGCCTGCGCGGTGCCGCCCGTGACGGCGACGCCCGGCGCGTGGGCCTGCTGCGTCGCATGCTGGGGCGGGTGGAGGATCCCGTGCTTTCCTGCCTGATCGGCACCAACCTGTTCAACGTGCTCTTCGGCGCCTTCGTGACGGCGGTGCTCACCACCCGCTACGGCGCCCGGGGCGACGTGATCGCGGCGGTGGTCGTGTCGGCCCTGGTGATCGTTTTCGGCGAGATCCTGCCCAAGGTCCTCTACCGGGAGTTCGCCGAGCGGATGACCCTGGCGTCGGTGCGGCCCCTGCGCGGGGTGATGATCGTCCTGGCGCCCCTGCGCGCGGTGCTGCTCGGGTACTCCGCCCTGCTGGAGCGGGTGCTGCCGGGGCGGGCCCGGCGCGACGGCGAAGGGCCCGGCCGCGAGGGCATGGCGTCGCTGCTGCGCGCCCACGGCGGCGGGGGCGGGCGCATGTTCGACGAGCTGCTGGGGCGTTGCCTCCAGCTCGCGGACCTGAACCTGGGATCGTTGACCACGCACATGGGGCGCGTCGTGTCGCTGCCCCTGGACGCGTCCCTGTCCGCGTGCCGCGACGCCGCGGCCGTGTCGGGCTACAGCCGCTTGCCCGTCCACGACGGCGACGCGTCACGGCCGGTGGGCTGGATCCTGGCCCGCGACCTCCTGTTCCGCGACGACGACGACCCCTGGGACGGGATCCCGGCGGACCTGGTCCGCACCTGCCCCTACGTGGACCAGGGCATGTCGCCCTGGGCCCTCTTCGAGGAGATGCGCTGGCAGCGTCAGCAGATGGCCATCGTCACCGATTCCGACGGCACTCCCGTGGGACTCGTGACGTTGGAGGACCTGCTGGAGATGCTGGTCGGCAGCATCGAGGACGAATTCGACCGGGGCTGGCGCCGCGCCGCCCCCTGACAACCCCATGGAGGAGACCATGTCCGACGCGACCCCCGACCTCGACCGCCACGACCACGTGCTGCTCGCCCTGGTCATGAACCTGCAGGCCACCGCCATGGTGCAACTGGGCAAGATGGCCGATCCGGCCTCCGGCACCCTGGCCCGGGACGTGGAGGCGGCCCGCTTCACCATCGACATCCTGGACGCCCTGAAGCACAAGTGCCGCGGCAACCTGCCCGACGAGGTGGCGGCCCTGCTGGAGCGCACCGTGATGGACCTGCAGCTCAACTGGACGGACGAGGCGAAGAAGTCGGAGACGGCCGAAGACGCCTCCACCGAAGAAGACGCCCCCGCCGACGAGGACGGCCACTCCGCCGCGGACGAGGCTTCGGATGAGCAGGACTAGGCCCTTCTTCCTGCTCGCCCTGCTGGCGCTCCTGGCCGGTCCCGACGGCGCGGCCGCCCGCCATGCCGAGCGCTCGGCCGTGGTGAATCGCACCGTGAGCGCCCGCGTGCCTCCCGACGGCCTGTGGCTGGTGGGGCTGGACGGCGTGTTGGCGTCGACCGACCTGTCCGACGACCAGTGGATCGAGACGGTGGAGACCCGGTCGTTCGGGCTGGTCCTGGAGGGCGGGCCCCTGTCGTGGTTGCGGCTGCGGGCCCGGGCGCCGTTCCACACGTGGTCCGGGGCGCCCGCTTCCACGGGGATCCCCGCGTCGGGATCCGGCCTCGGCGACGCGTCCGTGGCGGCGGCGGCGTCCCTGCCCTCGCCGTGGTCCTTCCTGTCCGCGGCCCTCGACGTTCGCCGCACCCTGCCCACCGGCGACGAAGCCCTCGGCACCGGGGCCGGGGAGGGGACCGGCTACCTGGGCGCCGCCCTCACGCTCCGCGCCTGGACCGATCATGCGGCGCCCGAGATGCGGCTCCATGTCAATGCGGGCCGCCTTTCCCATCCCGACGCCGCCTACGGAGGCATCGACGGCACCCGCGTGATGACCTGGGAGCGGCAGTGGCCCGCGGCGGTCGACGGCATGGACAACGACCCCCTGGTGCTGGGCGCCGCCCTGGAATTCCGCAAGGGGTCGGTGGCCCTGGCCGTCGAGCACGTGCGCCATGTCTACGACGACGGCCTCGTGGCCGACGGCGAGCGCCCAGCCTGGTGGACCACCGCCCTCCACTGGGGCGCCGAGACCGGCCCCGGCCTGACCCTGGCCTGGGACGTGCCGACCGCCGTGGACGATCCCGACACGCCCTACCGCGCCCTGCCCGCCGATCACGTGATCCGCGCCGGCGTGGCATGGAGCCTCGCCGCGGGCGGCCGCGACCGCGACGGCGACGGCCTGAAGGACCGCCTCGACCCCTGCCCCGACGACGCCGAGGACTACGACGGCTTCCGCGACGACGACGGCTGCCCCGACCCCGACAACGACGAGGACGGCATCCCCGACCACCTGGACCAGGCGCCCCTGCTGCCCGAGGACTACGACGGCTGGCACGACGAGGACGGGCTGCCCGAGCCCGACAACGACAACGACGGCATCCTGGACGGCGACGACGAGTGCCCCTGCGAGGCGGAGGATTTCGACGGCCACCAGGACGAGGACGGCTGCCCCGAGGAGTTCGTGGACACCGACGGCGACGGCATCCCCGATGAGGACGACGTCTGCCCCCTGGAGCCCGAGGACATCGACGGCTACCGCGACGACGACGGCTGCCCCGACCCCGACAACGACCTCGACGGCATTCCGGACGAGCTGGACGCCTGCCCGGACGAAGCCGAGGACTACGATGGAGTGGAAGACGATGACGGTTGTCCGGAGTAGGACCTAGGATTCCGACCTCTTCGCATCCTGCCAGTGGGCCTCGAGTTCCTCGAGGCTCGCTTCCTTCATGGCATCATGGTCGGGATACTGCTTCTCGACGTGGCGGAAGCGTCCGTGGAAACGTCGGTTGGCGAGGCGCAGGGCGTCGTCCGCCTCCACGCCCAGGCGGCGGGCCAGGTTGACCACGGCCAGCAGCAGGTCGCCCACCTCGTGGATCAGGGCGTCGCGGTCGCCGGCGGCCTCGGCCTCGCGGACCTCGTCCAGCTCTTCGTGGATCTTGGCAACCACGCCGTCGTTGTCGGGCCAGTCGAACCCCACCTCCGCCGCGTTCTTCTGGTAGACGTGGGCCTGGCGCAGGGGCGAGCTGGAGGCGGGCAGGTCCTTCAGCACCGTCGGCTCCTCGACGATCCCCTTGGCCTCCTTCTCCGCCGCCTTGATGGCGTTCCAGTGCACCTGGCTCTCGGCCTGGTTCTCGGCGTTCTCGCCGCCGAACACGTGGGGGTGGCGGCGGATGAGCTTGTCGTTGCCGCCGCGGGCCACGTCCTCGAACGTCGCGCCGCTGGTCTCGCCGTGGATCTCGCAGCAGAAGGCCACCATGAACAGCAGGTCGCCCAGCTCCTCGGTCACGTGTTCCTGATCGCCCGACAGCGCGGCGTCGATGAGCTCGCCGGCCTCGTCCAGCAGGTAGCGGGCGGCGTCGGGGAGGGTCTGCTTCATGTCCCAGGGGCAGCCGCCGGGGGAGCGCAGGGTGTGGATGGTCTCGAGCAGGGCGCGGGTCTCGGGCAGGGACATGGCTTCCTCCGGCTGGATGCGGGATCGCGACTGCGGATATGGTAATTGTCCTGTGCGCTGAACGAAAGCGCTGGTATCATGGGCGGTCGCACACCGAACACCGCTCGAGAGGGACCGATGGACGACAGCATCCGCATCCGGGGCGCCCGGCAGCACAACCTCCGTTCCGTCGACGTCGACATCCCGCGCGGCCGCCTGACCGTGGTGAGCGGGCTGTCCGGCTCCGGCAAGTCGTCCCTGGTCTTCGACACCCTCTACGCCGAGGGCCAGCGCAGCTACGTGGAGTCGCTTTCCGCCTACGCCCGGCAGTTCCTCGAACGCATGCCCAAGCCCGACGTGGACTGGATCGACGGCATCGGACCGGCCATCGCCATCGAGCAGCGCAACGCCGCCCGCAGCGGCCGCAGCACCGTGGGCACCGTCACCGAGGTCAACGACTACCTCCGGGTGCTCTTCGCCCGCATCGGCCGCATCGTCTGTCCGGAGTGCGACGAGCGGGTGGAGCCCGACTCCCCGGCCCGGATCTGGAAGGCCGTGAAGGCCGCCCACCCCGACGGCGACGCCGTCCTGGTGTGCTACCCCCAGGAGGTCAGCCGCGACGGCGCCGACGGCAGCTGGGCCGAGTCGCTGCTGGCCCAGGGCTTCCGCCGCGCCGTGGTGGGCGACGTGATGCTCCGCCTGGACGAGGCCGACACCGAGGGCGCCCCGGTCCCTGGCGCCGGCGACACCGTGGACGTGGTGGTGGACCGCATCCGCATCGACCGCAACGCCCGCTCCCGCTTCGCCGAGGCGGTGGAGCTGGCCCTGCACCAGTCCAACGGCTGGGTCGTGGTCCGCGGCGACGACCCCGACTCGCGACGCTCCTTCTCCGACCGCCGCGTGTGCAACGGCTGCAGCCGCGTCTTCCCGGAGCCCACGCCCCACCTGTTCTCCTTCAACGCGCCCCAGGGGGCCTGCCCCGATTGCAACGGGTTCGGCAACCGCCTGGAGTTCGACGAAGAGAAGATCATTCCCGACGACGCCCTGACCCTGCTGGACGGGGCCGTCAAGCCGTGGCGCACCGAGACCTTCGCCAAGTCCCACTCCGCCCTGATCCGCCACTGCCGCGCCAACGGCATCCCCGTGGACGTGCCCTGGCGCCGCATGAAGGATGCCCACCGCCGCGAGGTCCTGGACGGACGCACGAAGACCTTCACCGGCGCCGTCCCCTTCCTGGAGGACATGCGCCGCGAGATGAAGAAGGGCCACCACCGCTTCTTCACCCGCCGCTTCATGGGCGACACCGACTGCCGCACCTGCGGCGGCAGCCGCCTGCGCACCGACGCCCTCGCCGTGAAGGTGGGCGGCCTGGACATGGGCCAGATCGGCCGCATGTCCCTGGAGGAGGCCCGCCGCCGCATGGACGGCCTGCGCCTGGCCAAGGCCGACCGCGACGCCGCCGGCGACGTGCTGGCCGAGGTGCAGCACCGCCTGGCCTTCCTGGAGCGGGTGGGCCTGGGGTACCTCACCCTCGAGCGCCTGACCCGCACCCTGTCCGGGGGCGAGGCCCAGCGCATCCACCTGGCCAACGCCCTGGGCTCGCGGCTCGTGGACACCCTGTACGTACTGGACGAACCGACCACGGGTCTCCACCCGTCCGACGTGGACAAGCTGATCGCCACCCTGAAAGATCTTGTGGGCGTGGGGAACACCGTCGTGGTGGTGGAGCACGACCCCGCCGTGCTGCGCGCCGGGGAGCACATGGTGGAGCTGGGACCCGAGGCGGGGACCAACGGGGGAGAGGTCGTCTACCAGGGCCCCATGGCGGCCCTGCTCGAGAGCGGCACCACCCTGACCGCCGACTACCTGACCGGCCGCCGCACCCTGCCCGCCCCCAGCCGCGACCGCGACACCGACGTGCGCAGCCTCGTGGTCAAGGGTGCCCGCCTCCACAACCTGAAGAAGGTGGACGTGGGCTTCCCCCTCGGTCGCCTGACCTGCGTGACCGGCGTCTCGGGCTCGGGCAAGAGCACCCTGGTCAACGGTTGCCTCCACGACGGCCTCACCGGCGCCGCCCAGGGCGGCCCCGAGCGCGGCCGTCCCTTCACGGGATTCCAGGGCGCCGGTTGGATCGACAAGGTCGTGCGCGTGGACCAGACGCCCATCGGCAAGTCCAGCCGATCCAACCCCGCCACGTACATGGGCGTGTTTTCGGCGGTACGCGAGCTCTTCGCCCGGACCCCCGACGCCCGGGCCCGCGGGTTCGACGCCGGCCGCTTCAGCTTCAACACCGCCGGTGGTCGCTGCCCGGAATGCCAGGGGCTCGGCGAACACCGCGTCGAGATGCACTTCATGGCCGACATCAGCGTGCCCTGCGACGTGTGCGGCGGCACCCGCTTCAACCCGGCCACCCTGGAGGTGAAGCTGCGCGGCAAGTCCATCGCCCAGGTCCTGGACCTGACGGTGGAAGACGCCCTGGCCTTCTTCCGCGACGAGAACGCCGTACGCGACAAGCTCTGGATCCTGCGCAAGGTGGGGCTGGGCTACCTGACCCTCGGCCAGTCGGCGACCACGCTCTCCGGCGGCGAGAGCCAGCGCCTGAAGATCGCCCGCGAACTCGGGTCGCCGTCGGGCAAGAGAAACCTGTACCTGCTGGACGAACCCACCACCGGGCTCCACGTCCACGACGTGGCCCAGCTCGCCCTCGTGCTGCACGAACTGGTGGACCACGGCCACACGGTGATCGTGGTGGAGCACAACCTGGACCTCATCGCCCAGGCCGACTGGGTGGTGGACCTGGGACCCGGCGGCGGCGACGCCGGCGGCCGGCTCGTGGCCCAGGGCACGCCCGCCGAGGTGGCGGCCGTGGCGGGATCCCTGACCGGGCGGCACCTGGCCGCGGCGGCGAACGGAGGCGGATCATGAGGGTGCTCGTGACGGGCGGTGCCGGCTACATCGGCAGCGTGACGGTGAAGCTGCTGCTGGCCGAAGGCCACGACGTGGAGATCCTGGACGACTTCAGCACGGGTCACCGTGCCGCCGTGCCGGACGGCGTGGTGCTGCACGAGGCGTCGCTGCTGGATCCGGCCGGCCTGGCCGCGGCCATCGCCGGGGGCTTCGAGGCCGTCATCCACTTCGCCGGCTTCAGCCTGGTGGGGGAGTCGGTGGAGGATCCCGACAAGTACTGGCGGAACAACCGCGACGGGGGGGGCGCGCTGATTGCCGCCGCCGCGTCGGCGGGGGTGCGCCGCTTCGTCTTCTCGTCCACCGCCGCCGTCTACGGCGAGCCCGAGACGACCCCCATCGGCGAGGATTCGACCCTCGAGCCCGTCAACCCCTACGGCGAGACCAAGCTGGCGGTGGAGCGCGAACTGGCCGCCGTCGCCGCCGACGCCGGCATGGTCGCCACCGCCCTGCGCTACTTCAACGCCTGCGGCGCCGACGGCGAACTGGGGGAGGACCACGAACCCGAGACCCACCTGATCCCGAGGCTGCTGCGCTCCCTCATCGATCCCGACGTCTCGTTCCGCATCTTCGGCGACGACTACTCCACCCCCGACGGCACCTGCATCCGCGACTACATCCATGTGCGGGACCTCGCCGCGGCCCATGCCCTGGCCCTGGCGGCCAACGATCGCCCCGGCCTGACCGCCGTCAACCTGGGGACGTCCACGGGCAGTTCCGTCCGCGAGATCGTGGATGCGGCGTCCCGCGTGACGGGTCGCGCCCTCGAGCCGGAGGTCGCGCCGCGGCGCCCGGGTGACCCGGCCCGCCTGGTGGCGTCCAACGACCGGGCCCGCAGCCTGCTGGGCTGGGAGCCGCACCACAGCGACCTGGACACCATCCTGGCCGACGCCTGGCGCTGGCATGAAGCCCATCCAAGGGGTTACGGCGATCGCCCTGGGCGTTGATGCTGGCCAACGGCGGGGAACTCGTGTATGATTCCCCGGTTCGATTTCCGCCCCGCGGCGCTTGACAGGGGGGAGTCCGGAGTGTTTTATTCCCGGACCGCCGCAGCGCGGTATGTCAGGAAACGGGCCTGGGTAGCTCAGTTGGTAGAGCACTGCACTGAAAATGCAGGTGTCGGTGGTTCAAATCCGCCCCCAGGCACCACGTTTCCCTCGACTTCGAGCCGATGTAGCTCAGCTGGTAGAGCAGCTCACTCGTAATGAGCAGGTCTGGGGTTCGAGTCCCCACATCGGCTCCAGCACCCCCCGCCAGGACCAGGACAGGGAACCGCCGAATTCCGTCGGAAGCGTCGTCGCGCCCGATGGACGAGAGCGGCCAGGAGGGATCCCCATGGCTCTGCGTGTGAGCGTCTCCGGTGTCCGGGGCGTCATCGGCAACGGCCTCGACGCCGTGGTCGCCGCCCAGTGGGCCGCCAGCTTCGGCCGCTGGCTGCCGGCGGGACCGGTCGTGATCGGACGGGACAGCCGCCCGTCCGGCCCCATGATCTTCCAGGCCGTCTCCGCGGCCCTGATGTCCACCGGGCATCGCGTCATCGACATCGGCCTGGCCACCACCCCCACCACCGAGATGGCGGTCCAGGAGTCCGACGCCGTGGGCGGCGTGATCATCACCGCCAGCCATAATCCCCAGCCCTGGAACGCCCTGAAGTTGCTGGAGGGGCAGGGACTCTTCCTGAACGCCGAGCAGAACGCCGAACTGGTGGCCCTGCACGGCACCGAGGGCGGGCATGTGCCCTGGGACTGCCTGGGAGAGATCGAGACGCGCCACGGCGCCGACGACCTCCACCTGGACGCCCTGCTGGCCCTGCCCTGGCTCGACGCCGACGCCGTGAGGGCCGCCGGCCTGACCGTCGCCGTGGACTGCGTCGAGGGCGCCGGCGGCCGCATCGTGCCGGCCCTGCTGGACCGTCTCGGCTGCCGCTGCGTTCCCCTGCACTGCGACTGCACCGGCCTGTTCCCCCATCCGCCCGAGCCCACCCCCGCCCACCTGGCGGGCCTGGGCGAGGCGGTGCGCGAGTCCGGCGCCGACGTGGGCTTCGCCGTGGACCCCGACGTGGACCGCCTGGTGCTGGTGGACGGCGAGGGCACGGTCATGAGCGAGGAACTGACCCTCGCGGTGTGCGTGGACTTCCTGCTGCAGCGGGAGCCCGGCGACGTGGTCATCAACCTCTCGACCACCGGACTGGTGGAGACCGTGGCCGGGCGCCACGGCTCGACCGTCACCCGCGCCCCGGTGGGGGAGGCCAACGTCGTGGCCGAGATGCTCGCCCGCGATGCCGTGGTGGGCGGCGAGGGCAACGGTGGCATCATCTACCCCGCCCTGCACCCGGGGCGCGACGCCCTGGTGGGCATCGCCATGGTGTTGCAGCAGATGGCGAGCACGGGCAAGTCGTTGAAGGACATCGTCTCCGGTTATCCGCCGGTGGCGATGGTGAAGGACAAGTTCGATCAAGAATCCCCTCTGGCTGCCGATACGGTGCGGGAACGCCTCGCCGCCCTCGGCGAGGGATCGTTCGACGACTCGGACGGCGTGCGCTGGCAGGGACCGGATTCCTGGGTCCACGTGCGCGCCTCGAACACCGAACCCATCGTCCGCGTGATCGCCGAGGCGGCCACGGAGGACGAGGCGCGGGACCTGATTGCCAGGGCCCGCGATCTGATCCAGGACGGGAGCTGAGAGCATGTGCGGCATCGTCGGCATCACGGGTGACAAGCAGGTGGCCGGGACCCTCGTGGAGGGACTGCGGCGTCTGGAATACAGGGGCTACGACAGTTCGGGCATCGCCGTGTTGAACGGCGACCTGACCGTGGTCAAGCGCGAGGGCAAGATCAACGCCCTCGAGGCGGAGATGCGGGGCATGGACCTGGCCGGCACCACGGGCATCGCCCACACGCGCTGGGCCACCCACGGGGCTCCCAACACGTCCAACGCCCATCCCCACACCGACCATCAGGGCGATGTGGCGGTGGTGCACAACGGCATCATCGAGAACTTCAAGGCCCTCAAGACCCAGCTCGAGTCCACGGGGCACACCTTCAGCTCCGAGACCGACTCGGAAGTGCTGGCCCATCTCATCGGCCATCACTACGACGGCGACCTGGGCACCGCCGTGCGCAAGGTGCTGAGCCTGGTGGAGGGCACTTACGGCATCGCCGTGGTGCACAAGGACCATCCCGACACCATCATCGGCGCCCGCAAGGGCTCGCCCCTGGTGGTGGGCGTGGGCAAGGGCTCCAACTACCTGGCCAGCGACGTGGCCGCCATCCTGGGCGAGACGCGTCAGGTGATCTACCTGGACGACGGCGAGATGGTGACCCTGACCCCCGACGAGGTGCGCACCACCACGGTGTCCAACGAGCTCGTCGACAAGGAGATCCAGGAGATCGGCTGGGACCTGGACCAGATCCAGAAGGGCGGCTATCCGCACTTCATGCTCAAGGAGATCCACGAGCAGCCGGAGACCATCCGCGACTCCTACCGCGGCCGCATCCTGGCCGAGACCGGCGACGTGAAGCTGGCGGGCCTGCGCCTGACCGACTGGGAGCTGCGCAACGTGCGCCGCATCATCATCCTGGCCTGCGGCACGAGCTGGCACGCCGGACTGCTGGGCGAGTACCTCATCGAGGAGTATGCCGGGATTCCGGTGGAGGTGGAGTACGCCTCGGAGTTCCGCTACCGCTCGCCGGTGATCGAGCCGGGCACCCTGTGCCTGACCATCAGCCAGAGCGGCGAGACCATCGACACCCTGGAGGCCATGCGCGAGGCCAAGCGCCGCGGTGCCAAGGTGCTGGGGCTGACCAACGTGGTGGGCTCGACCATCGCCCGCGAGACCGACGGCGGCATCTACATCCACGCCGGTCCGGAGATCGGCGTCGCGTCGACCAAGGCCTTCACCAGCCAGGTCACCATCCTGATCCTGCTGACCATCATGCTGGCCCGCCGCAGCAACATGTCCGCCGAGCGCGGCATGCGCCTGATCGCGGAGCTGGAGGCCGTGCCCGGCAAGATCCAGCAGATCCTGGAGCAGTCCGACGCGATCCTCGAGATCGCGAAGACCTACACGGACATGAGCAACTTCCTGTACCTCGGGCGGGGCTACAACTTCCCCATCGCGCTCGAGGGCGCCCTGAAGCTCAAGGAGATCAGCTACATCCACGCCGAGGGCTACCCCGCGGCGGAGATGAAGCACGGTCCCATCGCCCTGATCGATCCGGACATGCCGGTGGTGGTGCTCTGCACCCGCGACGGCAGCTACCAGAAGATCAAGGGCAACGTGCAGGAGGTGAAGGCCCGCCACGGCAAGGTCATCAGCATCGTGACGGAGGACGAGGTGGAGATCGCCGCCATGAGCGACCACGTGATCCGCATCCCCGCCGCCGCCGACATGATGACGCCCCTGCTGGCGGTGGTGCCCCTGCAGCTGCTCGCCTACCACATCGCCGTGCTCCGCGGCGAGGACGTGGACCAGCCCCGAAACCTGGCCAAGTCGGTGACGGTCGAATAGGCCGCGCCGGAAAGGAACGCCATGACCCGCACGGTGATCAGCACGGAGAACGCCCCCGCCGCCATCGGCCCCTACAGCCAGGGCGTGACTTCCGGAGGCATGCTCTTCACGGCGGGTCAGCTCGGGCTGGACCCCGCGACCATGACCTTCGTCTCCGATGACGTGGCCGAGCAGGCCCGTCGCGCCCTGGAGAACGCGAGGAACATCGTGGAGGCCGGGGGCCTGAGCCTGGCCGACGTGGTCAAGGTCACCGTCTTCCTGGCGGACATGAACGACTTCAAGGCCGTCAACGAGGTCTACGCCACCTTCTTCGAGTCCGATCCGCCGGCCCGTTCGGCGGTGGAGGTGTCCCGGCTGCCCCTGGACGCCCGTGTGGAGATCGAGATGATCGCCGTTCGCCCCTGACGAATCCTGTCTGGTTCCGCACGATCCGGTGTAGTATCGTATCGCCGTTCTGGGAGTGGATGGGGCCTGGTGGCTCCCCGGGACTTCAAATCCTTGTGTCGGGCGCGAATACCGTCCGAGGTGGGTTCGATTCCCACACATTCCCGCCAGCTTCGCGTCGACGGGCGCGGCCCACCGGCCGCGTCTTTTGACGCAGGGGACAGGGCTCCGGAGTGTTCATGCGGACCTGCGCCGTCATCCTCAACCCCATCTCCGGCACGGCCCGCGGCCGGCTCGGGCCCGACCGCGCTCCGGACCTGCTGCGCGACGCCGGCTACGACGCCGAGGTCCTGGTGACCACGGCGGCCGGGCAGGGGACGGACCTGGCGGCGGCCGCGGCGGAACGCCACCCGGTGGTGGTGATCGCCGGCGGCGACGGCTCGGTGAGCGAGGCGGCCCGCGGGGTCGCCGGCACCGGCGCCGCCCTGGCGGTACTGCCCTGCGGCAGCGGCAACGACTTCGCCCAGGGGCTCGGCCTCCGCGACCTCGACGCCGGCCTCGCGGCCCTGCGCGGGGGACGCAGGCTCGCCGTGGACACGGCGACTTTCGCCGGTCGGTTCTTCGTGAACTCCTGCGGCCTGTTCCTCAACGGCGAGGTGTCGCTGACCGCGGCGAACGTGGCGCGGCGCTGGGGGCACTGGCGCTATCCCATCGCCACCCTGCGCGAGCTGGGACGGCGGCGGAGCGTGGAGGCCCGCTGGCGGCTCGACACCGCCGACGGCCCCCTGGAACTGGACGGTCCCTGGACCCTGGCCGAGATCGGCAACGGCCGGCAGTGCGGCGGCGGCTTCATGCTCACGCCCAACGCCGACCCCGCCGACGGCGCCCTGGATTTCTGCCTGGTGAAGGCCATGCCCCTGTGGGCCCTGCTGACCACCCTGCCGCGCACGGCCGACGGGGGGCACCTTTCCAGCCCCTGGGTGTTGGACCCGCGCGCCAGATCGGCGGAAGTGGAAGTGGCCGAGCCCTTCGCCGTCCACTGGGACGGGGAGGCCGACCGCCTGGAGGCTGGCGCGTGGCGTTTCGAGACCACGCCCGGGGCTCTGGAGGTCTTCGTGCCGGAGGTGGGAGCATGAACAGGATCATCGCGGTGGCGCTGACGCTCCTGGCCTGCCAGGCGGCGGCCGACGAGGATGCGCCCCGGGTCATCCGGGCCGACTCGTCCTTCACGGTGACGGCGCCGACCCTGATCGAGGCGCCCGCGACCTATCGCCCCACGGTGCCGGCCGCCGCGGCGGTGTCCATGTCGGCGGTCTTCCCCGGCTGGGGGCAGCTGGCCACGGACAACGGCTGGCGGGCGGTGACGGCCTTCGCCTTCGAGACGTGGTTCCTGACCAAGGCGCTGTCGTGGGAGCGGAAGGCCGTGCGCTACAAGACACGGCTGGCGGCCCTCGGGCCCGACGTCTACCGCGAGAACTACCACCCCATCGCCTATGAACGCTACGAGTTCATGCGAGACAATCTTTGGTGGGCCGGGGGAGCCTTGTTTATCATGGCCCTCGACGCCTACGTGGGGGCCCACCTCCACGGCTTCGACCGGGACGACGTCCCGGTGCCCGACGAATGGGATCCCGCCGAGGTCCCCCAGCCCATCGAGCTGCCCTCGGCGGCCCCGGGCGGGGCGGTCCTGATGAGCTGGAGCACGGGCTTCTGAACCCCGACGATCGACGAGACATGGACCAGTACCGCAACTTCTGCATCATCGCGCACATCGACCACGGCAAGTCCACCCTGGCGGACCGCCTGCTCGAGAAGACGGGCACGCTCCGCGGCAAGGACCTGAAGGCCCAGGTGCTGGACTCCATGGATCTGGAGCAGGAACGCGGCATCACCATCAAGAGCCACCCCATCCGCATGGAACACACCTGTGCGGACGGGAAGGACTACGTGCTCAACCTCATCGACACGCCGGGCCACGTGGACTTCCACTACGAGGTCTCGCGCAGCCTGGCCGCCTGCGAGGGTGCCATCCTCGTGGTCGACGCCGCCCAGGGCATCCAGGCCCAGACCATCAACAACCTCTACCTGGCCGTGGAGCACGACCTGGAGATCCTGCCGGTCATCAACAAGATCGACCTGCCGGCTGCCATGCCCGACGAGGTCACCGAGCAGATCGTGGACCTGATCGGCTGCGACCCCGACGACGTGATCCGCGTGAGCGCCAAGACCGGCGAGGGCGTGGACGACCTCCTCGAGGCCATCGTTCGGCAGGTGCCGCCCCCGGTGGGCGACGTGGACGCCCCGGCCCAGGCCCTGATCTTCGACTCCATCTTCGACCCCTACGTGGGCGCGGTGGCCTACGTGCGCATGATGCACGGCCGCATCGCCAAGGGGCAGCGCATCCGGCTGATCCAGCAGGAGCGCGACCACGAGGTGGGGGAGATCGGCTGGTTCAAGCTGAGCCGCGTGCAGCGCAAGGACCTGAGCGCGGGGGAGGTGGGGTACATCGCCACCGGGGCCAAGGACGTGCGCCACATCCGCGTGGGCGACACCCTGACCCTGACCGACGCGCCGTGCGCCGAGCCGCTGGCCGGCTACACCGAG
Organism: uncultured Fibrobacteraceae bacterium; assembly: GCA_964343835.1. GTDB lineage: Bacteria > Krumholzibacteriota > Krumholzibacteriia > LZORAL124-64-63 > LZORAL124-64-63 > CALEMW01. Next base: position 55,129 of record CAYFKR010000012.1, on the reverse strand, counting down.
GCCAAGCCCATGGTCTTCAGCGGGTTCTATCCCGTGGACAACGACGACTACGACAACCTCAAGGACGCCCTGCAGAAGCTGCAGCTCAACGACGCCGCCCTGACCTACGAGCTGGAGAAGAGCGCGGCCCTGGGCTTCGGGTTCCGCTGCGGGTTCCTGGGGCTGCTGCACCTGGAGATCATCCAGGAACGGCTGGAGCGCGAGTACGACCTGAGCCTGATCGCCACCCTGCCCAACGTGGAGTACGAGGTGGTGAACAAGGAGGGCACCGTCGAGCTCATCGAGAACCCGGCCTTCATGCCCTCGGGGCGTGACATCGCCGAGGTGCGCGAGCCCTACGTGAAGGCCACGGTCATCACGCCCAAGGAGTTCATCGGGCCGGTGATCCAGATCACCCTGGACCGCCGCGGCGTGCAGCGGAAGATGGAGTACATCGACACCGAGCGCGTGACCCTCGAGTTCGACCTGCCGCTCTCGGAGCTGGTGGTGGACTACTACGACAAGCTGAAGTCGGTGACCAAGGGCTACGCGTCCCTGGACTACGAGTACACGGGCCACCGCGACGGCGACCTCATCAAGCTCGACATCATGATCAACGGCGACCCCGTGGACGCCCTGGCCTGCATCGTGCATCGGGACAACGCCTATCACTGGGGCCTGGAGCTGTGCCGGAAGCTCAAGGAGCTGATCCCGCGTCAGATGTTCCAGGTGGCCATCCAGGCGTCCATCGGCACGCGGGTGATCGCCCGGACCAACGTCAAGGCCTTCCGCAAGAACGTCACCGCCAAGTGCTACGGCGGCGACATCTCCCGCAAGCGCAAGCTGCTGGAGAAGCAGAAGGAAGGCAAGAAGCGCATGAAGTCCGTGGGGTCGGTGGAGATCCCGCAGGAGGCCTTCATGGCGGTGCTCAAGGTGGAGCGCTGAGCCGTCCCCCGCGGGGGAGGAGGAGAGGACCATGTCCAAGTTCGCGGCCCGCAAGGGAGAGAACGCCAAGGCCGACCCGGCCGTCGCCCGGCTGGGATTCTGGAGGCGCATGTGGTCGGACCACATCCGCCCCATCGGCACGGCGATCCTGGTGGCCCTGATCATCCGACAGTTCGTGATCCAGGCCTTCCGGATCCCCACGGGTTCCATGGAGAAGACCCTGCTCGTGGGCGACTTCCTCTTCGTGAACAAGTTCCTCTACGGCGCCGAGACGCCGGAACGGCTGCGCGTGCCCCTGGTGAATTGGACCCTGCTGGGCGGCCTGCCCGTGCTGAAGTTCCCGGCCATCCGCGACCCGCAGCAGGGCGACATCATCGTCTTCGAGTACCCCCTGGACCGGAACCAGGACTACATCAAGCGCTGCGTGGCCGTGGCCGGCGATACGGTGGAACTGCGCGGCGGCCTGCTGTACGTCAACGACCGGGAGTACGAGGACGATCTGGACGATCCCGACGGCGACACTTCCATGCGCCCCGACGACGCCCGCGTGAAGCCCCATACCAACCATGACCCATCCCGCGCCGGCCAGATGCTGAATCGCGACTACGGCCTGGCCGAGGCCCTGGCCACCCGCATCATGCTCGAGCGCCTGGACATGTTCCAGGCGTCGGTGGAGGCGGCCCTGGGCGCCGACGTGGGACTGGTGCACGCCGAGATCGATGCGCCTCTGGAGGTGCTCCGTGCCCACGTCTCGGGCGAACGCCCCGTGGGCATGGTGGAGCTGCGGCCCCACCTGGTGGCCATCCACGACCACGTGAAGGCCGTCGACGCCCCGTACGTGGTGCCCGAGGGCCACATCTTCATGATGGGCGACAACCGCTTCAACAGCGCAGACAGCCGCTACTGGGGCCCCCTGGACACGGACCTCATCAAGGGCAAGGCCATCTTCCTGTACTGGTCCTGGGACAAGGACCGCATGCTGCCGCGGTTCAGCCGCCTCGGCGACCTGATCCGGTGACCGGCCGCGACGCCGCTTCCGCGCCCCCGTCCCGCCGCGAGCGGGGCGGGGGCGTCTACGTCCACGTCCCCTTCTGCTCGTCCATCTGTTCCTACTGCCATTTCGCCCGCACGGATCGCCACGACCGCGGTCTGCGCGAGCGGACCGTGACCGGGATCCTGGCGGAGGCGGACCTGCGCGCCGCCCGCTGCCCGTCGCTGGGCCGGAGTCGCGTGGACACCCTGTACGTGGGGGGCGGCACGCCGTCGCTGCTGGGGGCGGACCTCTCCGGGGAACTGCTTCGCGGGCTGGGCTCGCGATTGCGATTCGCCCCGGACGCCGAGATCACCCTGGAGGCCAACCCCGAGAGCTTCACCCCTGATCTGGTCGATGCCTGGCGGGGCGCCGGCGCCAACCGCGTGAGCCTGGGCGTCCAGAGCCTGGACCGGGGAACCCTCGGCCTCCTGGGGCGCCGTTGCGGACCGGACGACGCCCGCCGGGCCCTGCGCCTGGCCGGCGAGCGGTTCGATCGGGTCTCCGCCGACTGGATCCTGGCGCCGGGCGTGACCGTGGCGCGCCTTGCGGACGAGTTCGCGGAGGCCAGGGACCTGGGGGTGGGGCACGTCTCCTTCTACATCCTGGAATGGCACGACGGTACGCCCCTGACCGCGGCCGCAGCCCGCGGCGCCGTGAAGCCGGACCCCGACGAGCGGACCGCGGCGACCTACCTCGAGGCCCTGGAGGCCCTGGAGCGTCTCGGCTACCGCCAGTACGAGGTCTCCAACGCCAGCCTGCCCGGGCAGGAGTCCCGGCACAACCGGGCGTACTGGTCGGGGCGCCCCTACGTGGGGCTCGGCCCCTCGGCCCACGGCTTCTGGGGCCGCAGGCGCTACGCCAACGTCGAGGATCCGGCGGCGTGGCTGGAGGCGGTGGAGGGTGGCGCGGTGCCCGAGGCCATGATCGATCATCTCGACGCCGACGCCCGTCGCCTGGAGCGTCGCATCCTGGGCCTGCGGACCGTGGACGGCATCCCCGTGGCCGACGCCGGACTGGACGCCGCCGTCCTCGACCACGGCGTCCGGGAGGGACTCTGGACGACCGCCGACGGCCGGCTCCGCCTCACGCCCCTGGGCTTCCTGCGCATCGACGACGTGGAGGCGCGCCTCGCGTAGGTTGACACCCCGATCGGGCGCGGACTACCTTGTGCCGACCCGAACGCCGGAATCCGGGAGAGACGCAGCTTGATCAGCCGAACCGACAGGGAATTCCAGGTCCTCGCGGCCGTCGTCCGCCTGTACAGCGAGACGGGCCAGCCCGTCAGCTCGTCCCTGGTGGCGACGTGGCTGGGCGGCACCGTGTCGTCGGCGACCATCCGGGCCGACATGAAGCGCCTGGAGGACGAGGGAGTGCTGGCCAAGCCCCACACCTCGGCGGGCCGGATTCCCACCGATGTCGGTTTCCGGAGGTTCGTGAACAGGATCCTGGAAGGCGGTGCGAATTCGCCGCTTGCGGAAAGTCTGCCTGCACCGCTGGTGGAGCGTGAGCTCCAGCGCAGCAGCGGCAGTCCGGGCATGATCAAGGCCCTGGCCACCCTGCTGGCGCGGCTCACCGAGAACATCGGGATCATCCTGGGTCCGGCCTGGGACGAGGTCTGCGCCGAGCGGGTGGAGCTGCATCATCGCGAGGGCGGCCGCATCCTCATGGTGCTGGTGCTGCAGAACGCCCTGGTGCGGACCGGCACCATCGCCGTGGAGCGGAGCTTCACGCCCGAGGTGCTCCACGACGCGTCCAGGCTGCTGTCGGAGCGGGTCAACGGCCGCACCGTCCGCGAGATCCGCGGCGGGGCCCTGGCCGGCCTGGAGGGAGCCGGCGACGCCGCCGGCCTCTGCGCCTCGGAAGTCGCCCGCCGCGGCGACGCCCTCTTCGGCGACGTGGAGGAGGCGGACGTGGAGCTCATGGGCGTGGCCAACGTCCTGGACGAGCCCGAGTTCTCCGAGCCCGAACGCCTGAAGAACCTGGTGCGCTTCCTGGAGTCGCCCCGGACCATCCGCAGCGCCCTGCAGCGCCTGAGTCCCGAGAACGACGACGGCATCGCCGTGTGGATCGGGTCGGAGAACCCGGTGGACGAACTGCAGCCCTTCAGCATCGTGTCGTCGCCCTGGGAGGTGGACGGCCGCCGCGGCGTGCTGGCGGTTCTCGGACTGCGCCGCATGTCCTATGATCGAGCCATCCAGGGGATGCAGGTCCTGGTGCGCTCCCTCAAACATCTGCACTGATGCGGCCCGGCCGCACGAGGAGACCCGATACGATGAGCGAAGAGAAGAAGCAGGAGCAGGAGGCGCCGGACGTTCTCGAGGAGGCCGTGGAGGGCTCCGTGGACGAGGCCGTCGACGAGACGGAGGAGCCGACGCCCGAGGAGGCCCTCGCCGCCGAACGCGACGAGTTCCGCGACAAGTGGCTCCGCGCCGTGGCCGAGCAGGACAACCTGCGCAAGCGGACCCGCCGCGAAGTGACAGAGGCCCGCACGTTCGCCACCGCCGACGTGCTGCGCGACGTGGCCGAAGTCCTCGACGACTTCGAGCGGGCCCTGGCCGCCGATGCCGCCGCGGAGAACGAGGCCGAAGGACACGCCGCCTTCCGCACCGGCGTGGAGCTCATCGAGAGCCGCCTGCGCGACGCCTTGCAGCGCCGCGGACTCGAGCGGATGAACGTGGAGAAGGGCGACGAGTTCGACCCCCGCAGCCACGAGGCCGTGGCCCAGGTGCCCGGCGGCGACGTGGAGAGCGGCGCCGTGCTCGAGGTGATCCAGGCGGGGTACGTCCTGGGGGAGATGGTCCTGCGTCCGGCCCGGGTGGTCGTCGCCCAGTAGGGCGGAAGGAGCAGCATGTCGACCAAGCGCGACTACTACGAGATCCTCGGCGTCACCAAGGACGCCACCGAGCAGGAGATCAAGAAGGCCTACCGCAAGCTGGCCGTGAAGCACCACCCGGACCGCAACCCGGACGACTCCGGCGCGGCCGAGCGCTTCCGCGAGGCCACCGAGGCTTTCGAGGTGCTCAAGGATTCCCAGAAGCGGGCCCAGTACGACCAGTTCGGCCACGCCGCCTTCGACCAGCAGGCGGGTTTCGGCGGCGGCGGCGGCTACGCCCACGGCTTCGACATGAACGACGCCCTGGAGTCGTTCCTCCGCAACTTCGGCGGCTTCGGCGACATCTTCGGCGGCGGCATGGGCGGCATGGGCGGTGGCGGTCAGGCCGCCAACCGCGGTCACGACCTCCAGGTGAAGCTCAAGCTCACCCTGCGCGAGGTGGCCGACGGCGCCACCAAGAAGATCAAGCTGCGCAAGCAGGTCCGCTGCGGCACCTGCGACGGCGACGGCGCCGCCCCCGGCAGCCGCCCCGAGACCTGCGGCCAGTGCAACGGCATGGGCCGCGTGCGCCAGGTCCGGCGCACGCTCCTGGGCCAGATGGTCACCGAGGCCGCCTGCCCCCAGTGCCAGGGCCGCGGCTCCCGCATCAGCGATCCCTGCGGATCCTGCCACGGCACCGGCACCGTGCGCGGCGAGGAGACCGTGGAGGTACGCGTGCCCGCCGGCGTGAGCACCGGCAACTTCATGGAGCTCGCGGGCCGCGGCGACGCCGGCGAGCAGGGCGGTCAGCCCGGCGACCTGCGCGTGGTGATGGAGGTGGCCGAGGACGACACCTTCGAGCGCCACGGCGACGACCTGCTCATCGACCTGCCGGTCACCCCGTCGGACCTCATGCTCGGGGCGAAGATCGAGGTCCCGACCCTCGACGGCCGCGTGGCCCTGAAGATCCCCGCCGGCACCCAGTCCCACAAGATCTTCCGCCTGCGGGGCAAGGGGCTGCCCAGGCTCAACCGCGGCAGCGCCGGCGACCAGATGGTGCGCGTGATCGCCTGGACGCCCGCCGACGTCACGGCCGAGGAAAAGGATCTCCTCGAGCGTCTCCGCGCCACCATGACCGACCGCGTGCCCGCGCCCGGCCGCGACCTCTTCTCCTGATCCCGTGGGGGTGGACATGCGCCAGTTCTACGTCGCCCCCGACGCCCTCGGCGCCGATCCCACCCCCGGTCTCGACGTCCGCCTGCCCGCCGACGAGAGCCGCCACCTGCTGCGCGTGCTGCGGGCGTCCGTCGGCGACGCCGTCGCGCTGACCGACGGCCGCGGCCACCGCCTCCACGGCATGCTGGACGCCGTCGACGGCCGCGAAGCCGTGGTGGGAATCCGTTCCGTCGAGCGTGATGAGGCGGAGCTGGCCCGCCCGCGCCTGGTGCTGGCCTGCGGCGTGATCAAGGGCAAGCGCTGGGAGTGGCTGCTGGAGAAGGCCGTGGAGCTGGGTGTGCACCGCATCGCGCCGCTGCTGTCGCGTCATGCCGAGGTGGATCCCGGCACGGGACGGCAACGTCGTTGGGAGACCATCCAGCACACCGCCCTCAAGCAGTCCGGTCGCTCGTGGTGCCCGGAGATCTCCGACCCCGCCTCACCCGCTGCCGAGCTCGGACGGGACGGAACGCGGACGGTCTGCTATGGTCTGGCCCGAAGCCGTGCCGACGCGTCGGCCGAGGGCCTGCTCGCCCCCCGCGACATGGCCGATCCGGACGCCCTGTTCGAACCCGGCGCTCCCGTGCCCGACGAACTCGTCTGGTGCGTCGGCCCCGAGGGCGGCTGGAGCGACGACGAGATCCGCCTGCTGGCCGACGCGGGACGGGCCGTGCGCCTCGGCCCCCATCGCCTGCGGGCCGAGACGGCCGCCGTGGCGGGGCTGCTGCCCCTGGCTGCGGCGCGGGAACGATACCTGGAACGAACCTGAACGACGACCGGGGCTGCGGCCCCATGGAGGTCCACGATGGCGAAGGGTGAACTGGCCGACCGTCTCAAGCAGGAGACCGTGGCCGCCATGAAGTCCAAGGACAAGGTCCGCCTCACGACCCTGCGGATGATCACCGCGGCCGTGAAGCAGATCGAGGTGGACACCCGCGAGGAGCTGGACGAGGACGGCGTGGTCAAGGTGCTGCGCTCCTACGCCAAGAAGGTGAAGGACAGCCTCCAGGGCGCCCGCGACGCCGGCCGCGACGAGATGGCCGCCGAGGCCGAGGCCGAGCTGGCCCTGGTCCAGGACTTCCTGCCCGCCGAGATGGACGACGCGGCCCTGGAGGCCGTCGTCGGCGAGGTGATCGCCGAGACCGGCGCCTCGTCCATGAAGGAGATGGGCCAGGTCATGAAGGCCTGCATGGCCCGCACCGGCGGCAGCGTGGACGGCTCCCGCGTGAGCGCCGCCGTCAAGAAGGCCCTGTCGGCCTGACCGGGAGGATGGACGTGACCTGGTTGACCATGGGGGTGGCTCTCCTGCTGCTCGTCTCCGCCGCCGGCGGCTGGCGCTCGGGCCTGGTGCGCCGCGTGGTGGAGCTGGCCGGCCTGGTGGCCGCCGTGCTGGCGGCGGGCCGCTGGGGCGGCTCCGTGGGCGCGTTGATCGGTTCGGCCACCGACCTGCCCGACCGGGTGGCGGCGCCCATCGGCTGGGTCGCGGTCATGATCGTCGGCATCGTGGTCGCCCGGATCCTGGCCTGGGGCGCCTCGCGCGTGGTGCGCCTGACGATGCTGGGCTGGCTCGACCGCGTCGGCGGGGGAGTCCTCGGACTCGCCACCGGCGCCATCATCGCCAGCGTGCTGCTCACCGCCGCCGCCCACCTGCCCGACGACGGCGAGATGAAGGCCCGCATCGAGGACGAGACCCTGCCGCGGCTGGTGGCCAAGGCCGCCCCCGCCCTCTGGAACCTGGCCGTCGGCGACGATGACGACCTCGAACGCCTCTGGGACGACACCCGGGAGTCCGCCGGCGACGCCGCCCGCGACTTGGGAGAGAAGGTGTCCGAGACCGCCTCCGAAGCCGCATCCGACGCCCGCGACGCCGCCGAGGATGCGGCTCGGGACGCCCTCCGCCGACAGGGGAGCTGAGGTGAACCCCCTGCTCGGCGAACTCGACCGCGCGGAACGCGACGCCGCCCTGCCCGACGACCCCGAACACGAGCGCGCGCTGCGCCTGCTGTCGTGGCCCCAGGTCTGCGACCGGGTGGCCCGCGGGTGCCGCACCCGCCGCGCCGCCGAGGCCATGCGGTCCCGGCGCCCCCTGGTCGACGCCGCAGCCGTCGCCCGCCTCCACGCCCTGCAGGACGAACTCCGCCCGGCCCTCGAGGACGACGACCCGCCGCCGATCACCGACCCCTCCGACGCCCTCGACCTGCTGGACCGCCCGCGCCCCTGGCGTTTCGACGGCTCGGACCTGCTGCACCTCGCGTCGTCCGCCGTTTCCCTCGACGTGCTCCGCGACTGGATCCTGAAGCGCCGTGACGCCGCCCCGACCTGGTCCGGCGGCGCCGCCCGGCTCGATCCTCTCGGCGCGTTGAGCGGCCCCATCATGAAGATCCTGGACCGTGACGGCCGCGTGAAGGACGACGCCAGCCCCCTGCTGTCCCGCCTGCGCCGCGACGCCCGCGATCGGGAGCGGCAGGTGCGCTCGTCCATGAACCGCCTGATGGCCGAGGCCCAGAACAAGGGGTGGGCCAACGGTCCCGAAGTGACCCTGCGCGGCGACCGGTTCTGCCTGCCCCTGAAGGCCGGGTCGAAGCGTCGCGTCGAGGGCATCGTCCATGCACGCTCGAGCAGCGGCGGTACGATCTTCGTGGAGCCGTCGGATGTCGTCGCTCTGCAGAACGACCTGGTGGAGTGCCGTCTGGAGGCCGCCGCCGAGGCCGATCGTCTGCTGCTGGAACTGGGATCGCTGGTGGAGACCCACGCCCCGGCATTCGCCGAGTCGGCGGCGTTCCTGCTGCGCGTGGACGAGGCGTGCGCCGCCCTCCGCTGGAGCCGATCCGTGGACGGCATCCGCCCCGAACTGGCCCCTGGTGCTGCTCCGGACATCCAGGGCGCCCGCCACCCCCTGCTGCTGGACCGGGCCGACGTGCCCGCGGTGATCCCCCTGGACCTGGCCTGGCCCGACGGCTGCCGGGCCCTGGTGGTCAGCGGCCCCAACGCGGGCGGCAAGAGCGTGGCGCTCAAGGGCCTCGGCGTGCACGTGCTCACCGCCCAGTGCGGGTGGGACATCCCGGCCGCCGAAGGCACCCGGCTGCCCCTGGTGGGACGCCTGTACGTGGATCTGGGCGACGACCAGTCCATCGCCCGCTCCCTGAGCAGCTTCTCGGCCCACCTCGACCACCTCGGACGCTTCCTGGCGGGCGCGGGTCCCGACACTCTGGTCCTCTGCGACGAGCTGGGCAGCGGCACCGACCCCGACGAGGGCACCGCCCTGGCCCATTCCGTCCTCGAGGCGCTGGTGGAGCGTGGGGCCCTGGTGCTGGCCACCACCCACTACGGCCTGCTCAAGGCCGCCGTGGACGAGCACCCCCGCATGGCCAACGCCGCCATGGACTTCGACGAGGCCACCCTCACGCCCCTCTACACCCTGCGCGTGGGGGTGCCGGGCGCCAGCCACGCCTTCGACATCGCCTCCCGCATGCGTTTCCCCGCCGATCTGCTGGACAGGGCGCGGGAGCGCGTGGGGGAGGAGCGCTTCCGCATCGAGCGACTGCTGACGGAGCTGGGGACCCGGGCCCGGAACCTCGCGGAGAAGGAACGGGAGGCCGAGCGCCTCGAAGCCGTGGCCGCGAAGCGGGCCGCCGACCTGGGCAGGCGTCTCGACGGCGTCGACGGTGAGCGAAAGCGTCTGCTGGACGAGGCTCGCCGCGCCGGCGAGGCCTTCCTGGCCGAGGCCCGCCGCACCATGGAGAAGGTCGTGCGGGACCTGCGCTCCGAAGGAGCGGACAGCCGCACCATCCGCTACGGCCGCGACGAGCTGGAACGCCTGGCCGGCGACCTGCCGCAACGGCGCACCGTCGCCTCCGAGCCGAAGCCCGTTGCCGAAGGCGACCGGGTCCGCATCCCGCACCTGGGCTGGACCGGCGTGGTGGTGGAGGTGCGCGGCTCGAAGGTGGTGGCCGACGCTTCGGGCACCCGGCTCACCCTGGACGCCGCGGCCGTGGAGCCCTTGGAAGGGGAGGCGGCCGCTCGTCCGGACGCGAAGCGACCGACGTCCTCCTCCGGAACGGGCGCCTGGGACTGGAGCGGCGCCGGTGACGCCGAGATCCGCGAGATCGACCTGCGGGGCTACCGGGCCGAAGAAGGCTGGGAGGCCCTGGACAAGCTCCTGGATCGGGCCATTCCCGCCGGCACCCGCGAAGTCGGCGTGATCCACGGCCACGGCACCGGCCGGCTCCGGGCCTACCTCCGGCAGCGGCTGAAGGCCGACCCCCGCGTCGCGTCGTTCGGCGACCCCGAGGGGGAGCGGGGCGACAGCGGCAAGACCGTCGTCCGGTTGGACGATCCCCGCTGATTCCGACCGATTGGACATCGCGAGAATTTTCTGGTACGTTGGGGGGTCCAGCAGCGACGGACCCAGCCAGCGGGAGAGTGGCGCCAGTGTCCCCTGTCCTCCCCCGGGACATCGTGACCCGCATCAAGGAGGAGACCGACATCGTGTCGGTGGTGCGGGAGTACGTCCAGCTCAAGCCAGCCGGGACGTCGTTCAAGGGCCTCTGCCCCTTCCATCGCGAGAAGACCCCCAGCTTCCACGTCAATCCCCAGCGCCAGATCTACAAGTGCTTCGGCTGCGGCGAGGGCGGCGACGCCATCGCCTTCCTCATGAAGCTCCAGGGCATGGAGTTCCCCGAGGCCATCGAGGTGCTGGCGCGGCCCCTGAACATCGACCTGGCCCGCTACCTCACCGACAACGACGAGTCAGAGGGGGAGCGGCAGGCCTACTTCCGGGCCCTGGAGGCGGCATCCGAGCTGTGGCAGGAGAACCTGTGGTCCGACGTGGGTGCCCCGGCGCGCACGTATCTCCTGGAGCGGGGGTTCGGCGAGGAGGTCCTGCGCCGCTTCGAGGCGGGGTGGGCCGCCGAGGGCGACACCCTCGAGCCCGAGCTGGCGAAGCGGGGCGTGGATCGGGCCCTGGCCCTGCGCGCGGACCTGCTGCGCAGCAAGGACGGACGGGCACCCTTTGCCTATTTCCGCAACAGGATTATCTTTCCGATCAAGAACATCGCCCAGCGCGTGGCCGGATTCGGCGGCCGGATCCTCGGCGACGGGGAACCGAAGTACCTGAACTCGGCGGAGAACCCCTACTTCAACAAGCGCGACATCCTGTACGGATTCGCCCTGTCCCGGATCCCCATCGCCCGCCACGGCATGGCGATCCTGGTGGAAGGGTATCTCGACATGCTGGCCCTGGCCCAGGCCGGCTACGCCAACAGCGTGGCCACCTGCGGTACGGCCTTCACGGTCGAACAGGCCAGGCTGCTGAAACGGGGCTGCCGCACGGTGTTCCTGCTCTTCGACGGCGACCGCGCCGGCGTGAAGGCCGCCGTGAAGTCGGCGGGCCTGGCCCTGGCGGCGGGCCTCGAACCCCGGGTGGCGAGGCTGCCGCAGGGGGAGGACCCGGCCTCGTTCCTCCAGGAACGGGAGCCCGAGGCCATGGCGGAGATCCTGCGCGACGCGCCCGGATACCTGCCCCTGCTCAAGGACCTGGCCGAAGAGAGCGGCCTGGGCCGCGAGGGCATGGAGCGGGCCGTGAAGACGGGGCTCCAGTCCGTGGCCGCGGTGGACGATGACATCCGGCGGTCCTACCTGCTGGACGAGGCGGCGGAGCTCTTCGGGCTGGGCCGCTCCGTCCTGGACGCCGAGTTGGAACGGATCCTGGCCGGTCTGCGTAGGACGCGACGACCGGAGCCGGACATGGAACCCGGCGCGGCACCGGTCCCCGGACAGGAGCCGCCCGCGGACGACGACCGGGGCATGCTCGGGGTCGACCGCCGCAACGACGAACGCCAGCTCCTGATCCACGTCCTGCAGGACGACGGCGGAGCGGCGGCGAGGACGTTCCTGGATCTCTACGGTCGGGAGGATCTCCTGACCGGCGGGGCGGCCGCCCTGCGTGACGACCTGGAGGGCTGGGCGGAAGGAGGCCGGGGTGCGTCGACGACGCCGGCTTCATACGTCCAGGCCGTCTGGCACGAGCGGGACGAGGAGTATCGGCGCCTCGTCTCGGACCTGCTCGCCGATCCGGAAGGAGCATCGTCGACCGACCACGAACGCATCGTCCGGGAATGCCACGAACGACTGACCATGGTCCGAAACCGCCGCCGCGACATGGAAGCCCTCAGGGCCTTCGGCCGCGACAGGGGAGGAAACGAGCGTCCATGACCCACGAAAAGCTCGAACCCATTATCGACCGCATCAGGCAGGTCGCCAGCAAGAACGGCGGCTTCGTCCTGCATGAGCAGATCAACACCATCATCGAGGACGATGACATCGACATCGAGCTCCTCGACCAGATCTACGACAAGCTCACCGAGATCAAGATCGACTTCTTCGACTCCGCCGCGGACGCGCAGAAGAAGCGCGCCAAGGAACTGGCCAAGCAGAAGAAGAAGAACCAGCTCCAGCGCAAGGCCCAGCGCACCAACATGAAGTACGACGACCCCGTACGCATGTACCTGCGCGAGATGGGCCGCGTGCCCCTGCTCACCCGGCAGGGCGAGGTGGATCTGGCCAAGCGCATGGAGGACGGCCGCAACGCCGTGCTCGACGCCATCGTCTCCACCAAGCTGACCCTCTCGGAGCTGCGCATGTACGCCGGGCAGCTCGTGTCCGAGACCATCATGGTCGACGACGTCGTGCAGCACGACAGCAGCACCTGGAACGTGCACCACTCCTCCAAGAAGGAGGGCAAGCGCATCCAGCGCGCCGTGGACGGCATCGAGAAATGGCGGGCCGAGCTGGAGGACCAGCGGGCCGAGCTGGGCAAGTGCAAGGACCGCACGCGCGCGGCCACCCTGACACGCATGATCCGCTCCCGGGAGCAGAAGATCCAGGACGCCATCCGTGGCCTGAACCTCACGCCCTCGCTGGTGGACCAGCGGGCCAACCGGATCCGCCTCGTCCACCAGAAGATCGAGGACATCAAGGCCCGCATGGACGAGGTCCGTTCGGGCAGCGGTTCGGCCAACGCCGTGCGCGGCCTGAGCAAGCAGATCCACGACATCGAGCGCGAGGTGGGGCTGGAGGCTCCCGCCCTGGCCGAGGTGGCGGGCGCCATCGAG
>CAYFKR010000012.1:0-41993 GCA_964343835.1 uncultured Fibrobacteraceae bacterium | reverse complement strand
ACACCAACCGCGGGCTCGAATTCCTGGACCTGATCCAGGAGGGCAACAGCGGCCTGATGCGTGCGGTCGAGAAGTTCGACTACCGCAAGGGCTACAAGTTCTCCACCTACGCCACCTGGTGGATCCGCCAGGCCATCACCCGCGCCATCGCGGACCAGGCCCGGACGATCCGCGTGCCGGTGCACATGATCGAGGCCATCAACAAGGTTAATCGCGTGCAGCGGCAGCTGGTGCAGGAACTGGGGCGCGACCCGTCGCCGGACGAGATCGCCGCCGCCCTGGACATGCCCCAGGAGAAGGTCAACGGCGTGCTCAAGGCCAGCATGGAGCCCGTGTCCCTGGACCGGCCCATCGGCGAGGACGAGGACAGCAGCCTGGGCGACTTCATCGAGGATACCAGCGCCCTGTCGCCGCAGCACGTCGCGGCCCACGCCATGCTCAAGGAGCAGCTGCGCCGCGTGCTCAGCACCCTGAGCCGGCGCGAGGAGAAGGTCATACGCCTGCGCTTCGGGCTTGGCGACGGCACCCCCCGCACCCTCGAGGAGGTGGGGTCGATCTTCCAGGTCACGCGCGAGCGCGTGCGGCAGATCGAGGCCAAGGCCCTGCGCAAGCTGCGTCACCCCAGCCGCTGCCGCAAGCTGAAGGGCTACACGGAAATCGTCTGATCCGGGCGATGTTCGTTTGACAGTCCCCGGGGCAGTGGTTATCGTAAGCGGCCGGATCCTGGGCCCATAGCTCAGTGGTCAGAGCAGTCGGCTCATAACCGGTCGGTCCCAGGTTCAAATCCTGGTGGGCCCACCAGGCCGGTCACGACGATAGAGAGAGGGCGATTAGCTCAGCTGGCTAGAGCGCTCGCCTCACACGCGAGAGGTCACTGGTTCAAGTCCAGTATCGCCCACCACTCTCTCCGTCCCATAGATCGACCGAAAAAGGGTGCCATGGCACCCTTTTTCATTGCCAGATCTGGTCATCAGGATCGGTCATCAGGATTTCATCAGGATAGCCCCGGAGGCGATGTCGATGTCCCCCGACCGTGAGCCCAAGACCCTCGGCGATCTGCTCGTCGCCCTGGAGCGCAGCGACAACCTGAGGTCCCTTGCCAGGGAGTGCGGCATGGCGCCGGGCGACCTGCGCCGCAGCCTCAAGAAGTGGCGTCGCGAGCTCGGGGACGATGCGGCCGAACCGGCCCCGGCCGCTCCCGCCAAGGGAGGCAGGATTCCCGAGGAGCTGGAGGGGCTGACGGCCGCCCGCGACCTGGGCCCCGACGACATCGGTCCCGGCGCCGAACTGACCGCCTGGACCGACGGCGCCAGCCGCGGCAACCCCGGCCCCGCCTCGGTGGGCGTGCTCTTCGGCGCCGCCGACGGCACGCCCCTGGCCGCCCATGCCGAGACCATCGGCAAGGCCACCAACAACGTGGCCGAGTACCAGGCCGTGCTGCGGGCCCTGGAGCACGCCGTCCGCTGGAAGGTCGCCAAGCTGCGCCTCCACCTGGACAGCGAACTGGTGGCCCGTCAGCTCTCCGGCCAGTACCGCGTCAAGAGCCAGGACCTGATGCCGTTCTACCGCCAGGTCGTGAGCCTCTCCCAGGAGCTCGGCACGTTCCAGGTCCGGCACGTGCGCCGCGAGCGGAACACCCTGGCCGACGCCCTGGCCAACCTGGCCCTGGACGGCGCCGGAGGGCCCTTCGGGGCGTGACAGTCCGCCGGTTTGGGGATACACTCGGAGTGCAGGGAAGTCGGAGAGACGGTCGCGTGCATCGGGGAGACCCGGGGCGCGAGGAAAGTCCGGGCTCCGCAGGGCAGGGCGCTGGGTAACCCCCAGGGGGAGCGATCCCACGGAAAGTGCCACAGAAAAGATACCGCCTCGGTCCTCGGACCGCGGTAAGGGTGAAAAGGTGAGGTAAGAGCTCACCGGGCCGCTGGTGACAGGGGCCGCATGGTAAACCCCGCCTGGAGCAAGACCATATAGGGAAGGATGAGGTAGCCCGCCTCGCTCGACTTCCGGGTAGGTCGCTCGAGGCCGACGGCAACGTCGGTCCCAGATACATGACCGTCGCCGCTCCGCGGCAACAGGACCCGGCTTACGACCGGCTTCCCTGCACGACGACCACCTCCGCGAGGCGCCGCCCCGGGCCGCGCCTCGCGCCAGTTCGTCCCGCACCCGCCAGGGGAGGGCCCGTGCAGTTCGAGATGCCGTTCGGAGACGCCTCAGGCGCCCAGCCCGAACCCGTGGAGAACCGGGGCGCTCCCGGTCTGCTCACGGGGCGCACCTGGGAGGGACGCACCCTGCCTTCCGGCGAGGTGGTCGCCGGCCTCGGACGCGAGCTGCCCCTGCCCAGAGCCGCGAGCTCCCATCTGCTGACGCTTCTCGGCGCCCGCGGTTTCGATTCCGCGCGCATTCTCGAGCGCTTCTTCTATCCGTCCCTCGACCACCTCCACGACCCCCTGCTGCTCGACGAGATGGAAGATGCCGTCCGCCGCATCCTGGCCGCCGCCGCCGCCGAGGAGCGCGTGGCGGTCCACGGCGACTTCGACGTGGACGGCCTGACCGGCACCGCCCTGCTCTACGAGCTGGTCCGGGACGTGACCGTGGGCGGCTCGAAGGCGCGCCCCGAACCCCCGTTCGTCCCCGACCGGACGAAGGACGGCTACGGCGTGTCGGCCCGCATGGTGGAGGCGTGGGCCGATCGCGGCGTGGACCTGCTGGTGACCGTCGACACCGGAGCCGCCGCCCATGCGGAGCTCGAAATCGCCCGGACGCGGGGCATGGACGTGGTGGTGCTGGACCACCACCTGTTCGGCGATCGCCCCTCCGGCGCCACCGTGCTGGTGAACCCGCGCCGGACGGAGAATCGCTACCCCAACCCCGAGCTCTGCGGCGTGGCCGTGGCCTTCAAGCTGGCCCAGGCCGTGCGGGCCGTGGATCCCGCAGCCCTGCCCGACGACTGGTGCCAGGGCGTCATCGATCTCTGCGCCCTGGGGCTGATCGCCGACCAGATGCCCCTGCTCGGGGAGAACCGGACCCTGGTCCAGTGCGGCCTGAAGCGCATGCGCGATCGCGCCACCCTGCGCCCGGGCCTGGCGGCCCTGCTCCAGGTCTCGGGGCTGGACCTCGGCTTCCCGGTCAGCGCCACCGACGTGGCCTACCAGCTCGCGCCCCGCCTGAACGCCTGCGGTCGCGTGGGGAACGTGGAGACGGCCCTGCGCCTGCTCCTGACCCGCGACCACGACGAGGCCCAGGCCGCCGCCGGGGAGGCGGACCGCAGCAACGCCCAGCGCAAGCAGATGGACGCCCAGATGAAGCAGGAGGCCGCCGATGCGGCGCGGCCGTTCGTGGATCGGGGGGATCCCGGCCTGGTGCTGGGCTCGCCGGAGTGGCACAAGGGCGTGATCGGGATCAGCGCATCGCGCCTGGTGGAGATGTACAACGTGCCCACCATCCTCTGCTCGGTGGAGGGCGGGGAGGCGCGGGGCTCCGCCCGCTCGGTCCCGGGCGTCGACGTGAAGGCGGCCCTGGACCGGTGCGCCGGCCTGCTGGTGCGCTACGGCGGCCACGCCCAGGCCGCCGGCGTGACCCTCCGCGTCGACGACATGGACGCCTTCCGCGACGCCTTCCTCAAGGCCCTCCGCGACACGCCCGCCGGCTCCGGCGTGGCCGAGGTCTACGACCTGACCCTGCCCCTGGAGACCATGTCCCCCGGCGAGGTGGCCGACCTCTGCGAGGAGATCCAGCTCATGGCGCCCTTCGGCGAAGGACACCGCGCCCCGGTCTTCCGCTGCAACGGCCTGCACATGAAGCGCCTGCCCACCCCCATGGGGCGTGGCGGGGAGCACCTGCGCTTCACCTTCGCCGGCGCCGGCCGCGACTTCGTGTCCTTCGGCAGCGGGCGGGTGTGGAACGACTGGATCCGCAGCCGGCCCGAGGGTCCGCGCGCCGCCATGGACACCGCCTGGGACGTGCTCTTCCAGATCAACCCCAACACGTGGCGCCCCCGCGACGGCCGCACCGTGGATCCCGTCCAGCAGCTGCTGGTGGACGTCAAGCCCGCGGAGGGGGCATGAGCAGGAACCTGACCCACCAGCCGGAGATGCCCGACCTCGCCGCCATGATGAGCGCCGTGGTCCAGAAGGCGGCGTCGTACAATCCGGCCGTGGATAAGGACCGCCTGTGGCAGGCCTTCAGGCTCGGTTCCGACGCCCACTCCGAGCAGAAGCGCCGCAGCGGCGAGCCGTACTTCATCCACGCCCTGACGGTGGCCGATATCCTCGCGGACCTGCGCATGGACGTGGACACGCTCGTGGCGGCCCTGCTGCACGACGTGGTGGAGGACACGCCCGTGACCCTGGCCGAGCTGGCGGAGGAATTCGGCGCCGACGTGACCCGCATGGTGGACGGCGTCACCAAGATCAGCGACATCCGCTCCCACAACCCCGAGACCCGCAAGGCCGAGAACTACCGCAAGCTGGTGTTCTCCATCGCCCAGGATCCGCGCACCGTGCTGATCAAGCTGGCGGACCGCCTGCACAACATGCGCACGATCCAGTACCTGGCGCCGGAGCGCCAGAAGAGCATGTCCCGGGAGACCATGGACGTCTTCGCGCCCCTGGCCCACCGCTTTGGCCTGGCCAAGATCAAGTGGGAGCTGGAGGACCGCTGCTTCAAGGTGCTGGAGCCCGAGCGGTATTTCGAGGTGGAGCGGGGGATCAACCAGACCCGCGCCGAGCGCGAGCGCCTCATCGAGGAGATGCGGCGGCCCCTGGCCGAGGCCATGGAGTCCGCGGGCATCAAGGCGGAGATCAGCGGCAGGCCCAAGCACTTCTGGTCCATCTACAACAAGATGCTCAGCCAGGACGTCCCCATCGAGCGCATCTACGACCTGCTGGCCATGCGCATCCTGGTGGACTCCAAGGTGGACTGCTACCACGCCCTGGGCGTGGTGCACAGCCAGTTCACGCCGCTGCAGGACCGCATCAAGGATTTCATCGCCAACCCCAAGACCAACATGTACCAGTCGCTGCACACGACCGTGCGCACGCCGGCGGGCAAGTTCGTGGAGATCCAGATCCGCACCCACGAGATGCACGAACGCAGCGAGATCGGCATCGCCGCCCACTGGATGTACAAGGAGGGCGGCGCCGGGGAGTCCGACGAGTTCAACCGCATGGTCGGCTGGCTGCGCGAGCTGATGGAGCTGCAGGAGGACGTGGCCGATCCCCGCGAGTTCATGGCCAGCATGCAGATCGACCTCTTCCAGGACGAGGTCTTCGTGTTCTCGCCCCGGGGCGACCTCTTCCAGTTCCCCCGCGGGGCCACGCCCCTGGACTTCGCCTTCGAGGTCCACTCGGAGGTGGGGCTGCATTGCGTGGGGGCCAAGGTCAACGGACGGATCGTGAGCCTGGCGACGCCGCTGGAGAACAGCGACAGCGTCGAGATCATGACCAACAAGAACGCCCACCCCAGCACCTCCTGGCTGGACGTGGTCAGGACCAGCAAGGCCAAGCATCACATCCGTCGCTGGATCCGCTCCACCCAGTTCGCCGACAGCGTGCGGCTGGGCAGGGAGATCGTCGAGCGGGAGCTCAAGAAGCGGAAGGTCCACGCCAAGGTGGACCGCGATCTCGTGGACGTGGCCCAGGAGATGGGCTACATCGACGTCGATCGGATGTTGGCGGCCGTTGGGCGCGGCGACCTGACGGTGACCAAGGTCGTCTCGAGGTACGCCCCGGAGGAGAAGAAGGGGCCCGAGAAGCTCGCCGACATGGGCAAGGACGTGATCGCCACCATCATGCGGCGGCGCGTGTCCGGGGTCCGCATCCAGGGTCTCGACAGCCTGATGGTGCGCTACGCCCGCTGCTGCGAGCCCATCCCGGGGGACGAGGTCGTGGGGCTCATCACGCGGGGGCGCGGCGTGTCGGTGCACCGCATGGGCTGCGCCAACCTCAAGGGCATCGAGACCGAGCGCCTCATCGACGTGACCTGGGACGTGGCCGACGACCAGACCTTCCTGGTGAAGCTCATCGTCATGGGTCTGGACCGCAAGGGGCTGCTGACCGAGGTCACCGAGGCCGTCTCCACCATCGGCTCCAACATCCAGAGCGGCGAGTTCAAGGCCGACGGCGACCAGGCCCGCGTGACCCTCCTGGTGGAGGTCCGCAACCTGAACAACCTCGAGAAGATCCTCAAATCCGTGCGGAAGGTCCCCAGCGTCCACCGCGTCGAACGCTACCAGCTCACCTAGGAGACCGGACATGCGCTGCGTCGTGCAGAGGAGCGGCCCCGCCGAGGTGCGCGTGGAGGGGGAGGTCACCGGACGCATCGAACGCGGCCTGGTGGTGCTCGCCGCCTTCGCCCCCGGAGACGGGGAGGCGGAGCTGCGCTGGATGGCCAGGAAGCTGCCGGCCCTGCGCATCTTCCGCGACGACGAGGACCGCATGAACCGCTCCCTGCGCGACGTGGGCGGCGGCATCCTGCTGGTCTCCCAGTTCACCCTCTACGGCGACTGCCGCAAGGGTCACCGGCCCAGCTTCGTGGGCTCGGCCGAGCCCGACCGCGCTCGGGAGCTCTACGCCCGCTTCGGCGAGGTGCTCCGGGAGGAGTGGTCCGAAGTGGCCGAGGGCGTGTTCGGGGCCATGATGGAGGTGGACCTGGTGAACGACGGTCCCGTGACCCTGATCCTCGATCGGGAGGCGGCATCGTGACGGCGCGTCCCGACATCGTGTCCCCCTTCGTGCCCTGGCCCGACGGCGAGGTGCTGGTGCTGGCCTCGCGCTCGCCCCGGCGCAGCGACCTGCTGCGGACGGTGGGCATCCCCTTCGAGACCGTCCCCGCCGGCGATGTGGAATCGCGCCTGGCTCCCGAGGCCGCCCGCCTCCACGACGACGACCCCGGCGCCTACGCCGAGCTCCTGGCCGGCGCCAAGGCCGACGACGTGGCGGCCGCCATGCCCGACCGCATCGTGCTCGGGGCCGACACCATCGTGGTGCTGGACGGAGACATCCTGGAGAAGCCGGAGAACGAGGCCGAAGCCCGGGCCATGCTCGCCCGGCTGGCCGGCCGTCGCCACACCGTCGTCTCGGCCGTGGCCCTGCGCCGCGCCGCCGACGCACGCGCCCTCACGGCCCACGAATCCACCGAGGTGGAGTTCCTGCCCCTGGTCGACGATGCCGTGGCGCGCTACGTGGCCACGGGCGAACCCATGGACAAGGCCGGCGCCTACGGCATCCAGGGCTACGGCGCCCTGATGGTGCGCGGCGTGCGCGGCTGCTACTTCAACGTGATGGGGCTGCCCCTGGCCAGGCTGGGGGAGGCCCTGCGCACCTTCCTGGAGGACGACCTTGGATCCCCGTGACCTGCCCTTCCCCTTTCCGGTGGTGGAGTGGCGCGACGGCGCCGTCGTGCTCATCGACCAGTGCCGCCTGCCCGAGGAACTGGTCTTCCGGACGTGCGGCTCCATCGACGAGCTGTGCGCGGCCATCCGCGAGCTGGCGGTGCGGGGCGCTCCGGCCATCGGCGTGGCGGCGGGCTGGGGCATGGCCCTGTCCTGGGACCTGGCCCGACGCGACGGAGCCTCGCCGGACGAGGCCCGCACCCGCCTGGCCGCGGACCGCGACGCCCTGGCCGCCACCCGGCCCACGGCGGTGAACCTGTTCTGGGGCCTCGAGCGCATGGACAGGGTCGCGGCGGAGGCCGTCGCCGCGGGGGAGGACGTCGCGGGCGTCGGTCGCCGTCTGTGTCACGAGGCGGCCGCGATCCGCGAGGAGGACGTGGCCCTCGGTCGCGCCCTGGGCGCCGCCGGCGCCGCCCTGCTGCCCGACGAGGCCGTGGTGCTGACCCACTGCAACGCCGGTGGCCTGGCCACCGGCGGGTACGGTACCGCCCTCGGCGTGATCTACGCCGCGGTGGAGGCCGGCAAGGGCGTGGAGGTCTTTGCCGACGAGACGCGGCCCCTGCTCCAGGGGGCCCGCCTGACCGCCTGGGAGCTTCACGCCAGGGGCGTTCCGGTGACCCTGCTGTGCGAGGGGGCCGCCGCCGGCCTGCTCCGTTCCGGGAGGGTGGACGCCGTGATCACGGGCGCCGACCGCATCGCCCGCAACGGGGACGTGGCCAACAAGGTGGGGACCTATCCCCTGGCCCTGGCGGCACGGGAGCACGGGGTGCCCTTCTACGTGGCAGCCCCGTCGTCGACACTCGATGGGGGGTGTCCCGACGGTTCCGCTATCGAGATCGAGATGAGGGATGAGTCGGAAGTTCTTGGATTCAGGGGAGATGCGTGGTCGCCAGAGGGCGTGGGGGCCTGGAATCCCGCCTTTGACGTGACCCCGGCGGACCTGGTGGCGGCCATCGTCACCGAGCGGGGGGTGCACCGGGCTCCCTACGACGATTCCCTGGCCTGGATCGAGGGGCACAGCGTTTCTTGACAGTGGGCCCATCGTTTGATATTTTCTGCAACTTGCGCTTTTGGCGCATTCCGCAATCGAGCGGCCACGTGAGTCCCGATCACCGAGAGACGGACCTCCCAGACACCTTGAGAGTGTCGTGGGGATCGGTCCGTCGCGCCGTCCACACGGAATGCGGAAGGACGTCGGGCGAACGGTCCCGACGGACCCAGTCTGGAGGCAGACGTTGAACACGTACAGCATGAAGCAGGCCGAGATCGACAAGGAGTGGCTCATCGTCGACGCCACCGATGTCCCCCTCGGCCGCCTGGCGACCCAGATCGCCACGCTCCTTCGCGGCAAGCACAAGCCGACGTTCCAGCCCAACCTCGACATGGGCGACAACGTCATCGTGCTGAATGCGGGCAAGGTCGTCCTGACCGGCCAGAAGAGGGAGCAGAAGACCTACCAGAGCTACAGCGGCTACATGGGCGGTCAGAAGATCATCCCCATCCAGAGGATGATGGAGAAGCATCCGGAGCACGTGGTCACCCACGCCGTCTGGGGCATGATGCCCAAGAACAAGCTCGGCCGGAAGCTGATGAAGCACCTGCGGGTCTACCAGGGCACGGAGCATCCCCATGCCGCCCAGAAGCCCCGCGATTACGACCTGCCCAAGGTCCGCTAGCAACGACCCCGGCCCCGAGGGGACCGGGAGGAGGTAGACGTTGGATAAGTTCTACGCGACCGGCCGCCGCAAGACTTCCGTGGCCCGCGTCTGGGTGACGCCGGGTGGCACGGGTCAGATCACGGTGAACAAGAAGCCGGCCCAGGAGTATTTCGACGCCACGCGCATCCAGATCATCAACGAGGCGATCGAGGCCCTGACCGAGGACCAGACCTACGACATCTGGGCCACCGTCAGGGGCGGCGGCGTGACCGGCCAGGCCGGCGCGCTCCGTCACGGCCTCGCCCGCGCCCTCGTGGCGGCGAACGAGGAGAACCGCGCCGACATGCGGAAGGCGGGTCTGCTGACCCGGGACTCCCGCATGGTGGAGCGGAAGAAGTACGGCCAGCCCGGCGCCCGCAAGCGCTTCCAGTTCTCGAAGAGGTAGTCTTCGGGACCTGCTGGTCCATTAAGAGGCGGGCCCCCGAGGCCCGCCTCCATCACGCACCCGGACGGAGGCTGCGGCCGGTGGCGCCCTTGGGCGTTCGTCGCATCCGATGAAGACCGGGGAGGCTCAACCCACAACGAAAGAAGACGCTCATGGCGAACGTCGGACTCCGCGACCTGCT
The DNA here is from genome assembly GCA_964343835.1 of uncultured Fibrobacteraceae bacterium. Classification (GTDB taxonomy): domain Bacteria; phylum Krumholzibacteriota; class Krumholzibacteriia; order LZORAL124-64-63; family LZORAL124-64-63; genus CALEMW01. The sequence continues at coordinate 32,319 of CAYFKR010000012.1, read as the reverse complement.
CGAGGCAGGCGTCCACTTCGGGCACCAGACCCGCAAGTGGAACCCGAAGATGCGCCCCTACATCTTCATCGCCCGCAACGGCATCTACATCATCGACCTCCAGAAGTCCCTCAAGGCCCTCAACAAGGCCGACGCCTTCCTGCGCTCCGTGAGCGCCAAGGGCGGCTCGGTGCTCTTCGTGGGCACCAAGAAGCAGGCCAAGGTCGCCGTGAAGGAATACGCCGACAAGTGCGGCATGCCCTACGTGACCGAGCGCTGGCTCGGCGGCATGCTCACCAACTGGCAGACCATCAGCAAGCGCGTGGGCCGCCTCGAGGAGATCGAGCAGCTGCGTTCGACGGGCAAGATCGACGCCTTCTCCAAGAAGGAGCAGCTGCAGATCGCCCGCGAGTACGAGAAGCTCGACAAGAACCTCGGCGGCATCCGCAGCATGAAGGGCCTGCCCGCGGCTCTCTTCGTCATCGATACGGTGGAGGAGGAGACGGCGGTCAAGGAAGCCAACAAGCTGGGCATCCCCGTCATCGGCATCGTGGACACCAACAGCGACCCCGAGCTGGTCCAGTTCCCCGTGCCGGGCAACGACGACGCCATCCGCGCCATCACCCTGTACGCCACCATGGCCAGCGACGCCATCGCCGAGGGCCGCAACGTGCGGACCGAGGGCAAGGGCGCCAAGGTCGAGGTCCAGAAGGCCGCGCCCGCCGAGGGCTCCAAGACGGTCACCATGGAGGACAAGGCCGAATAGGGATTCCCGGACCGTCCGCTTCCCCGTGGAGCGGACGGTTCGGTCCGTCATCGACACCACGTTCAATCGATAGACCAAGCGGCGGGGAATCCCCGGCCGACGGGAGGAAATCATGGCGATCACCGCGAAGATGGTGGCCGATCTGCGCCAGGCCACGAACGCCGGAATGATGGACTGCAAGAAGGCTCTCCAGGAGTGCGACGGCGATTTCGAAAAGGCCGCCGACTACCTGCGCAAGAAGGGCATCGCCAAGGCCGCCAAGAAGGAAGGCCGCGCCACGGCCAACGGCCTGGTGGAGAGCTACATCCACCCGGGCGGCCAGGTGGGCGTGCTGGTGGAGATCAACTGCGAGACCGACTTCGTCGCCAGGACCGACGAGTTCAAGGCCTTCGTCCACGACGTGGCCATGCACGTGGCCGCCGCCAGCCCCATGGGCCTGGACCGCGACTCCATCGACGCCACGCTGGTGGAGAAGGAGGCGGAGGTCTACCGCGCCCAGATGAAGGAAGAGGGCAAGCCCGACAACATCATTGACAAGATCGTGCAGGGCAAGGTAGACAAGTTCTACGCCGACGTCTGTCTCCTGGAGCAGAAGTTCGTCAAGGATCCGGACATGACGATCCAGGAGTTCGTCCAGTCCAAGATCGGATCCCTGGGCGAGAACATGGCGATCAAGCGGTTCGTCCGCTTCCAGATCGGCGGCTAACGAGATCCGGGGCCCGGATCCGAGAGGGTCCGGGCCCCGTTTCATCCGATCCGTCCCCGCCGGCGACCCGACGACGGGGATCCCACCCAGGCCCCGCACGCCACGGAGGACCCACGTGCCAGCCAGCCGCTACTCCCGCATCCTCCTCAAGCTGAGCGGCGAGGCCCTCGCCTCCGGCGACGATCCCTTCGGACACGACAAGCTCACCGGCCTGGCCCACGTGCTGAGCGAGGCCGTCCGCGACGGCGTGCAGATCGGCGTGGTCGTTGGGGCCGGCAACCTGTTCCGGGCCCGCTCGGCCAACCTGGGCGTCATGAACCGGGTGACGGCCGACCACGTGGGCATGATGGCCACCGTCATGAACGCGTCGGTGCTGCGCGACTACCTGCGCGCCGAGGGCACCAAGGCCCATGTCCTGACGCCCCATGCCCAGCCGCCCCTGGCCCGGGGCTTCTCCCGGGACCTGGCCCTGCCCCTGCTGCAGGACGGCAACGTGCTGATCTTCGGCGGCGGCACCGGCAACCCCTACTTCACCACCGACAGCGCCGCCGCCCTGCGCGCCCTGGAGATCCAGGCCGACGCGCTGCTCAAGGGCACCCAGGTGGACGGCGTGTACGACAAGGATCCTCATGCCCACGACGACGCCGTGCGCTATGATCGCCTCGACCATGCCGAGGCCATCGAGAAGCGCCTGCGCGTCATGGACCTCACGGCGCTGGCCCTCTGCGAGGAGAACGCCCTGCCCATCGAGGTCTTCGACATCTCCGACCCCGAGAACCTGCTGAGGGTCCTGCGCGGAGAGCTGTCCGGCACCCTCGTCACCAAGGAGTCGCAGTCATGAGCCACGAACTCGTCCAGGAAGCCGAACTCGAGATGACCGACGCCGTGGAGACCCTCTCCCGGCGCCTGGCCAAGATCCGCACCGGCAAGGCGTCGCCCGCCATGCTCGACAGCGTGCGCGTGGACTACTACGGCGCGCCGACGCCCCTGAAGCAGCTGGCCAACGTGGGCGCCCCCGAGCCGCGCCTGCTGACGGTCGCTCCGTTCGACCGGTCGGTGCTGGGCGACATCGAGAGGGCCATCCAGGCCGCCGACCTGGGGCTGAACCCCAACAACGACGGCAACGTGATCCGCGTGCCCATCCCGGAGCTCACCGAGGAGCGGCGACGCGAGATGTCCAAGATGGCCCGCGAGTACGGCGAGCAGGGCAAGGTTGCGGTGCGCAAGGTGCGCCAGACCTTCAACGACCAGATCAAGAAGAGCGACGACATGACCGAGGACGAGGCCCATCAGGCCAAGGACGAGATCCAGAAGCTGACCGACCGCTTCTGCGACGACGTCGACGCCATGACCAAGGCCAAGGAATCCGAGATCATGGAGATCTGATGGATCCCGTGGACGTGAGCAACCTCGACATCGAGACCTTCCGCACGAAGGTCGCCGAGCGCGGCAACATCCCGCGCCACGTCGCCGTGATCATGGACGGCAACGGGCGCTGGGCCAACAAGCGCCGGCTGCCGCGGGTCGCCGGCCACCGCGCCGGCCGCCACGCCGTGCGCCGCACCGTGGAGGCCTGCGGTCGCATGGGCGTCGAGGTCCTGACCCTCTACACCTTCAGCCAGGAGAACTGGAAGCGTCCCGAGGCCGAGGTCAAGGCCCTGTGGATGTTCCTGGAGGAGGTCCTGGGCAGCGAGCTTTCCTCCCTGGACCGCCAGGGCGTGCAGCTGCGCGCCACCGGCGACCTGGAGAGCATCCCCGAGCGGGCGCGGGTCGTGCTGGACAAGGCCATCGAGGATCTCTCGCGCAACGACGGCCTGATCCTGAACCTGGCCCTGGCCTACGGCGGCCGAAGCGAGATCGTCCACGCCGCCCGCGAGGCGGCCCGGCGCGTGGCGGCGGGGGAAATGGAGCCCGGGGACATCGACGAGGACGTGATCTCCGCCGGCCTCTACACGCCCGACCTGCCCGACCCCGACCTGGTGATCCGCACCAGCGGCGAGCACCGCCTGAGCAACTTCCTGATCTGGCAGACCGCCTACGCCGAGATGTACTTCACCCCCGTCTACTGGCCCGACTTCGGCGAGGCCGACCTCCTGGCCGCCGTCCACGACTACCAGGACCGCGAGCGTCGCTACGGCGGCCTGGCCGAGAACGGCGGCGGCGACGACGGCTCCGGAGGAGGCTCCCTGCTGGACCCCGCCCGTTGGAAGCGCCTGCTGAAGGTGAGGTCGTGAACGCGGCCCCCGCAGGCGGCGACGGACGCGGAACCGGCTCCCGGTGGGGCCGGTTCCTTGGCGCGGGTCTCCTGCCCCGGGCCCTCGTGGCCCTGATCGGCGCCCCGCTGCTCGTGCTGGCCGGCATGGCCGGCGGCTGGATCTTCCTGGGCGTGGTGGGTCTGGTGATCCTGCTGGGCCTCCGCGAATTCAACACCCTGGCCGAGGCCCGGGGCTACGGCTCCTACGGCTGGCTGGTGCTGGTCTGCGGAGTGGCCCTGGCGGTGGTGGTGAGCCTCCGGCCCGGCTGGACCGGTGCGGTCCTGACCCTCATGGTCATGCTCGTCATGACCAGCGAACTCTTCCGCCGCGACGGCGGCCGGGCCCTGGTCCACACCGCCGTCACCGTCCTCGGCGTGCTGTGGGTGGCCTGGCTCGGATCCCACCTGGTGCTGCTCCGCCAGTGGGCGCCCGTGGACGGCCCCGAGAGTGCGGGCCTGCGGGCCCTCGGCTTCACCGTCATGATCACGTGGGCGTGCGACACCGCCGCCTACATGGTCGGAGTGGCCATCGGTAAGCACCCCCTGCTGCCCCGGGTCAGTCCCAAGAAGTCCGTGGAGGGCGCGGTGGGCGGCCTGGTCGGCGCCGGCCTGGCGGGCTGGTGGGCCGCGTCGTGGTTCGCGGCGCCGGTGCTGACCCCCGACGCCGGATTGCTGCTCGGCCTGGTGGGCGGCGTGGCGGCCCAGGTAGGGGACCTGGTCCAGTCGCTGCTGAAGCGGGATGCGGGTCTGAAGGATACCGCCGTGCTGCTGCCCGGCCACGGCGGCGTGCTGGACCGCTTCGACTCCCTGCTGTTCACGGCGCCTCTGGTGTACCACGTGCTGGCCCTCGGCCTGGCGGGCGCGCCGTGAGCGCGGCGCCCGAACCCCTCTACCATCTCGGCCGCTCGCCCCGGGCCCTGGAGGCGCCGGTGGCGCTGGCGCTGCTGGGCGCCACCGGGTCCATCGGCACCCAGACGGTGGATCTGGCCCTGAGGCACCCGGGAGAGATGCGCGTCGTCGCCCTGACGGCCCGATCGCGGGTGGCCGAGCTGGCGGATCTGGTGCGTCGGCTCGAACAGGCGGGAGCGGCCTCGGAGCCCTGGATCGCCGTCGTCGATCCCGACGCCCACGCGGCCGCCGCCGCCGATCCCCTGCTGGGACGTCGACTGCTGCCGCCGGGGGAGGAGGGCGTGATCGCCGCCGCCGCCCTGGACGGCGTGGACTGCGTGGTCAACGGCTTGGTGGGCGCCGCGGGACTCGCGCCGACCCTGGCCGCCGCCGAACGCGGGCGCCGGCTGGCGCTGGCCAACAAGGAATCCCTGGTCGTGGGCGGCGCCCTGGTGCTCGATGCCGTGCACCGCGGTGGAGCCGAGGTCATCCCCGTGGACTCGGAACACTCGGCCCTGGCCCAGTGTTTGACGGGACGCCGCGCCGAAGAGCTGGAGACCCTGATCCTGACAGCGTCCGGCGGCCCCTGCCGCGAGTGGTCCGCCGAGCGGATCGCGAACGCGGGACGGGAAGAGGTCCTGGCCCACCCCACCTGGGACATGGGACCCAAGATCACCGTCGATTCTGCCACCCTGATGAACAAGGGGCTCGAGGTCATCGAGGCCCACGTGCTCTTCGGGGTGCCGTACCGGGACATCGACGTGGTGGTCCACCCGGGATCCATCGTGCATTCCCTGGCCGTGTTCCGGGACGGGGCCGTGATGGCCCAGCTCGGAGCCCCCGACATGCGGGTGCCCCTGCTCTACGCCGTGACCGGCGAGCGGCACCTGCCCCTGGAGACGGACCGGCTGGACCTGGCGGCCCTCGGCGAGCTGAAGTTCTCGACCCCGGACACCGACCGTTTCCCGGCCCTGCGGCTGGCCCGGGAGGCGGGGAAGGCCGGCGGCCGCATGCCCATCGCCCTGAACGCGGCCAACGAGGTGGCCGTGGCCGCCTTCCTGGACGGCGGCGCCGGTTTCGCGGACATCCCCCGCGTGATCGCCGCGACCCTCGACGACACCGAGCCGGCGACGGTGCCCGACCTGGACACCGCCCTGGCCTACGACCGGGAGGCCCGCCGCACCGCGGCGGCGCTGCTGCCGGACCGATAGGAGCAGACCATGTTTTCCGTCGTGATCGCCTTCGTGGTGACCCTGGGCCTGGTGATCCTGGTCCACGAGCTGGGGCACTTCGCCGTGTGCAAGTGGACCGGCATCTACGTCAAGACCTTCTCCATCGGCTTCGGGCCCAAGTTCCTGCGGCGCCGGTTCGGCGAAACGGAATACGCCCTGTCGGTGGTGCCCTTCGGCGGGTACGTGAAGATGGCCGGCGAGGGTGTCATGGAGGAGATCCAGGACGCCGGAACAGGCGAGGGACCCCACTATCCCGTGGGCACGGCCGAGGGCGACCGCCTGGCCGCCGAGCGCGACGACGCCATCCCCGAGGACCGCCACTTCCGCAACCGGCCGTCGTGGCAGCGCCTCGCCGTGGTGGTGGCCGGCCCCCTGGCCAACCTGCTGCTGGCCTTCCTGATCTACACGCTGACCATCGCGTCGTCGGGCCTGCTGGTGATCCCCACGACCACCGTGGGCCACGTGGACGTCGGCTCGCCCGCCGAACTGGCCGGGCTGGCCGTGGACGACGTGATCGTCGCGGTGGACGGGGAGGCGGTGGAGGTCTGGAGCGATGTCACCAACGCCGTGGTGACCCCGAGCCTGGCCGACCCCGACCACCCGGTGGCCGTGTCCCTGGAGGTGGAGCGGGGCGGCACCATGCTGGCCCTGGACGTGACGCCGACCCGGGACGAGCAGGGCTGGCTCCTGGGCCTCGATCCCAAGGACACCCGCGTCGGGCTGGTGCAGAAGGACGGTCCCGCCGACCGCGCGGGGCTGGAGCCCGGAGACGTGATCACCGCCCTCGACGGCGAGGCCGTCCACTCCTTCGGCGCCATCGCCGAGTACGTCAACGCCCGTCCCGGCGTGGCAGTGCGGGTGGCCTGGCTGCGGGACGGGGAGACCTTCGAGCGCGAGATCGTGCCCGAGGCCGCCGAGGTACAGCCCGACTCGATGATCGGCCGCATCTACTTCGACCGGGCCTACGAGTCGCGACCCGTGGGGCCGCTGCGCTCGGTGGAGCTGGGCTGGCGGTGGACCACCGACACCATCGTGTCCATCGTGGGCGCCCTGTCCAGCATGGGCGAGATGGGCATGGACGCGGTGGGCGGGCCCATCCGCGTGGGACAGGTGGCCGGCGAGATGCTGCGCTGGAGCATGGGTCACCTCATGCGCTTCATCGCCTTCTTCTCGGTGAACCTGTTCCTGCTGAACCTGCTGCCGATTCCCGTGCTGGACGGCGGACACCTGGTGTTCATCGTCTACGAGATGGTGTTCGGCAAGCCGGTGCAGCAGCGGATCCAGGCCATCGCCACCCAGGTGGGCCTGATCGTGCTGATGCTCTTCATGATCCTGGTGATCGTGGGCGACGTGCTCAGGGTGTTGCCGGGATAGTCTCGACCTGATCCCCGACGGGGGCCGCTTCCGGCGGCGCCAGCTCGGGCAGGGGAGCCGAGAGGCGCCCGGGGCGACCGGCGGTGAGCAGGGAGTCGAACTCGGCCTGGAGCATGCGCTCGAGCAGCTCGTGGACGGCGGCCAGGCGCGGCGGGTCGGCGGGCAGCAGCGACCGGACGGCTGCGGCGGAGGTGTCGCCCCAGGCGGCGGCCAGGGAGTCCAGCAGGGCCTCGCCGGTGGTCCGGTCCACGAAGGAAACGGCCCGCGCCCGTTCCAGCACCAGGAACCGGGTCACGTAGCGGGTCTCCTCGGCGGAGAGGTCGGCGTATTCCAGGGGAGGCTGCTCCCGGGAGCAGCCGGCCAGCACGGCGACCACCGTGGCGAGGGCCGCGAGGACCGGGATGGCTCGGTTGGATCGGGTCGGGACGCGCATGGGGACTCCGGTGGTTCGTGACGTCATCACCGCCCCTTCATACGACGACGCGGGACGGACGGCAACATGAGTTTCGGCGGACGCACAGCGGGTTGGGTGACGGCGGCGTCGGCGGCCGTCATCGTCGTGCTCTGCCTGGCCGGCCCCGCCTCGGCCGACAGCGAACTGGACTACGGACTCGAGCAGCACGTGGTGTTCCGCATCGACGTGGTGGGCAACGAGGCCTTCCCGTCCGACGAGCTCGAGGCCCTGCTCCGGATCCGCGAGCCCAGGACCTTCCACCCCCTGATGCTGGTGGGGATGGCCGACCGCGAGGCCCTCTACCAGCCCCACCTGCTGGAGGTCGAGCTCAAGGCCCTTTCGCGCTACTACCGTCGCGGCGGATTCCACCAGGTGGAGGTGCTGCTGCAGTCGGTGACCGAGGAGCCCGAGGGCCGTGGCGACATCATCGTGATCGAGGTGCGGGAGGGACCGCGCACCTACCTGGACGAGCTCCGCTTTCCCGGCGCCGAGGAACGGGTCGGTCCCGGGCTCGTGGAGGAACTACGGTTCAGGCCGGGAGTTCCTGCCCCGGCCGACCTCAACGATCTGGGCGCCGACATCTACCGCTTGCAGACCCACTTCTGGCAGCGGGGGCACCTGGAGGCGGAGATCCGTCCCGAGATGACCTTCCATGCCGCCGCCGCCGACACGTCGGTCCTCGCGGCGACCCTGGCCTACCACATCACCGCCGGCCCCTCGTACACGGTGGCGACCATCGACGTGGAGGGCAACACGCAGACCCGCACCGACCTGATCCGGTCACGCCTGAGCCTCGAGGAGGGCGACCTCTTCCGGTGGAGCGACGTGGAGGAGTCCCAGCGTCGGCTCCTGGAGACCTCGCTGTTCCGGGACGTGAGCTTCATCCCCGCCAGCGTGGACCCGGACGCCGGCACGGCGGACCTGCTGATCCAGGTGGTGGAGCGGCGGCCCGCCTTCTTCGAGTTCGGTTTCGGCGTGGGCACGCGCGAGCGGATCCGCATGCTGGCGGCCTGGGGCCACAACAACCTCTTCGGCAGCGGCCAGCGCCTGCGCCTGCGCACCCGCAACTCCCTCAACTACGAGGACGTGCAGCGCCTGTCCGACGGCAACGCCAGCCCCGAGCTGAACTACCGCTACGACGTGATCCACACCCATCCGTCGCTGCTGTGGAGCGTGCCCCTGGAGACGGGGCTCTACCTGGAGAAGGAGACGCGCGGGGAGTCGGGACTGGACCTGGCCACCCAGGGCGTGTCGCTGGGATCCCGGTTCGGCTTCGGGCGTCAGACGGTGCAGTCGGTGGCCCTGCGGTTCGAGAGCGTGGATCCGGACATCCACCCCGACGCCATCGCCCCGCTGCGGGAGGCCTTCGACGCCAGCGGCCTGCGCGAGTCGTCCACCCATTCGCTGGGCTGGGACCTGCTGGACGAGGAGCGGGACGATCCCTTCCGCCCCACCCGCGGCAACCTGAAGACCGTGACGGCCGAGGTGGGCGGCGTGCTGGGCGGCGACAACTCCTTCTGGAAGCTCTCGGGCTCCTGGCACGGGTATACGGGCACGCCCCTGGGGGGTACCCTGGCCTTTCGGGTGAGCGCGGGCGTGGTGCGCCCCTACGGCGACTCCCTGGCCCGCGGTGCCGACGGCGTGCCGTACCAGGAGCGCTTCTTCGCCGGGGGCGTCTCGTCGGTGCGCGGGTACCAGGAGCGCAGCCTCGGCCCCCAGATCTCCGAGGCCATCGAGGACAGCCTCCAGCTCGCCAGCGACATTCCGCTGCCCGAGCGGCCCGCCCGCGGCGGCAACTATCGCCTGCTGACCAATGTGGAGTGGCGGTTCCCCGTGCCGGGGCTGCGGTCTTGGAAGGTGGGGGGCGTGGCGTTCGTGGACGGCGGCAACGTGTGGGAGCGCATGCGCGACATCCGCCTGCGGGGCTTCCGCTGGCGCTCCTATCCGCGGACCCCGGACGACGAGAAGGCCACCAGGATCTGGGACTACCGCTGGAGCGCGGGCTGCGGCCTGCGCGTGGACACGCCCGTGGGGCCCGTCCGCATGGACGTGGGCTTCCCCCTGAAGCGGGCCAGGCTCGAGTACGACGGCAAGGTGGTGGTGGAGGACGGCGTCCTCTGGCACTTTTCCCTGGGCTATCCCTTCTGAGGCGGGGGCGATGAGACCGAGGCGCAAGCGGACCTGGACCCTGATCATCTCCGTGACGCTGTTCACGGCGGTGGTGGGTTGGTTCGCCCTGAACCCCGAGGTCCTCGCCCCGTGGCTGACCCGCCTCGCCGAGCGGCACCTGATGCGCGGGCTGGACGGCACCCTGGAGGTGGGTGCCTATCACGGCCGGGCCGTGGACGGCCTCTCCCTGACGGACGTGCGCCTGGAAGTGCGCGACGACCGCGGCGGGGTGACGGTGGTGGGCGTGGACACCCTGGAACTGGACTACGATCTGCCCGCCCTGCTGCGGACGCCGCCGAGCCTCGACGGCGTCACGATCCGCGGCCTGGAGCTCCTGACGGTGCTCCCCGAACCCGACGCGCCGGCCGACGGCGATTCCGACCGACGCGGTTCCCTGCCGGCCTTCACCATCGGGAACGTGGACCTGCACCGCGCGACGATCCGCGTGTCCGACGCCGAGGGGCGCGTCGTGGAGGAGATCCCCTCCCTCGACTGGACCGGCGCCCTCCAGTCCGACGGCCCGCTCACGGTGGTGAGCCGGGGCGGACGGGTGGACTGGACGTCGCGCATGGCCACGCTGGCCGACCCCCGCGGCGTGCTGGTGATCGACGGGGACGGCGTGACGGTCCACAACCTCGAGGTGGTCTTCAACGACGGCCCGGCCACCGTGTCGGGCACCCGCCTGACGAACGGCGACCTGGACCTGGACGTGCGCGCCGCCGACGTGCGTGTGACCGACGTGGAGGACCTCATCGACATGACCCTGGGCTTCGTCGCCGAGGGCGACGTGGTCCTCGGGCTGCGGTCCCGGGACGGCTTCACGGACATGGACGTGGATTTCGACGGCGTGCTCGAGGGCTATGAGCTCGCCGGTTTCCAGGGCCGGGCGACCCTCGACGGGCAGCACCTCGTGTTCCAGACCCTCAACGGCCGCATCAACGGGGCCCTCTTCTCCGGCGAGGGCGTGTTCGACGTGCGCGATCCCGCCGACGTGATCATGCGCCTGACCGGACACGTGGCCGACGTGGACCTGTCCCGCGACCTGGTGCCGGAGGTGGTCCTGCCCGAGACGTGGGGCTGGGGGCGCCTGGACCTGTGGCGGCGCGACGCCACCAACGAGACCTCGGTCCGCGGATGGCTCCGGGACGGTCGGGTGGCCACGGTGCCCTTCGACAGCCTCTATGCCGAGGTGGACGCCGATTCCTCGGGCGTCGAGCTCAGGCTCATCGACCTGGAGTACCGCGGCCAGCGCGCCGTGCTGAACGGCAGCGCGGACCTCGACGGCGTGTTCGCGGGCCGGATCGAGATCGACGCTCCCGACCTGTCCGCTCTGCCGGAGGAGTGGCCGGTGCCGCCCCTGGGCGGGGCCGCCGTGATCGCGGGGGAGATCACGGGCGTGGATCCCGTGTTCGCCTTCTCGGGCGAGGCCCGCCTGGGCGACGTCGAGGTCTCGGCCGTGTCGGCCGATTCGATGACCGTCCAGCTGGCCATCAGCGACCTCCTGGACCGCCCCGGCGTGCGCGCCGACGCCACCGCCGACGGCTTCTCCGTGGCCGACGTCCCCCTGGGCGCCGCTCACTTCGGCGGCCTGGTCACCGACGAGCGGCTGCATCTGGACTACTTCCGGGCCAGTCGCGGCGACACGGCCCTGGACTTCCGCGGCCAGGCCACCTTCACCGACTCCCTGGCCGTGTTCCGGGTGCCCGAACTGGCCCTGGTGCTCGAGGGCAGCCGCTGGGTCCTGCCGGAGCCCATGTCGTTCCGGTCGGGCGCCGGTCGGTTCGACCTCGAGCCCATGGAGCTGCGTTCGGCGCGGGGGCACCTGCTGGCCGACGTCTCCTGGGATCACGGGCGCGAACGGCTGGGCGGGACGGTGGACGTCGCCCATCTGGACCTGGAGCTCTTCAATCCCTTCCTGCGCGACTCCGTCCTGAACGGGGAGATCAGCGCGGTCTGCAGGCTGGGCGGTTCGCCCGGCGACCCGAGCTTCTCTCTGCGGGGCGAGCTGCACGACGCCGACCTGCCCCTGGCCCGGGTCGATTCCCTGGGCGTGGACGCGCTGTTCCGGGGCGGCCGCCTGGACATCGCCTCCTGCGGACTGACCACGGACATGGGGCGCGTGGACGTGACCGGAACGGTGCTGCACCCCGGCGTTCCCCTGGACCGATGGTGGCCGGACGCGGCCCTGGATCTGCACCTCGACATCGTCGACGGCGACTGGGCCTTCATGGACCAGTTCGCCATTCCGGCCCTGGAGCGCATCGCCGGCCGGGTGGACGGCAGCCTGGAGATCGCGGGCACCACCTCGGCGCCGGAGATCGAGGGCGGGCTGGAGAGCGCTCCGTTCCACGTCCACTGGCTCCACATGGACTCGCTGCGCGGCCGCATCGCCTACGCCGACCACCAGCTCACCCTGGCCGACCTCCAGGGCCGCAAGGGGACGCTGGACCTCGCCGGGCGCATCGAGCTGCCCCTGGTGATGGACTTCATGAGCGAGCCCGTCTCGCCCGTGGACGGCCCCCTGTACATGAGCCTGGCCATCCCCGAGGGCAGCGACCTGGCCGCCCTGAAGGACATGACCAACGCCTTCGCCGAGAGCGGCGGACGCGGCGGTCTGGACCTGGTCGTTTCGGGGCGGGCCGATCATCCGTATTATTCGGGTACGGTCTCCGTGCGCGACGGCTCCTGCGTGATCCGCGGCCTCAACGAGGTCTACCACCACGTGGACGTGGACGGCGTGTGGCAGGGCGACGTGCTGACCCTCGCGGACCTGCGCGGCCGCGAGGGGGAGCGGGGCGTGATCACCGGCGACGGCGAGGTGGTGTTCAAGGGGCTCGAGCTGGAGAGCTTCGACGTGCGCTTCGACGCCGACCGTTTCCTGGTGGCGTCGATCCCGGACCTGAGGGCCCTGGTGAAGGGCGAGGACATCCACCTCGGCAGCGTGAAGGTGGGGCCGGACAGCCTGATCGTGCCGCGGTTCGGCGGCGAGCTGGAACTGATCCGGGCCCGCTATACCGGCGACTTCTCCGAGCAGCCCAGCGTGAACGACCCCCGGGTCGCGACGGTGGCGCCGGACTGGCTGGCCGACGTGGAGATCCACGCGCCGCCGCGGTCGGCCAAGATCGTCAACAGCACCATGGAGCTCTTCCTGGGCGGGGACATCCGGGTGGTGCGCGACATGTCGGGGCTCGACGTGCTGGGCGGCGCCGACATCGACCAGGGCCACCTGCCGGTCTTCAACAACGACTTCCGGGTGAGCCGGGGCGAGGTGGACTTCAGCGGCGACTTCGGCGTGATCCCGACCCTGGACATCAGCGCCGACACCGAGGTCCGGCTGCCGACCACGGACGGGGGATCGCGGCGGCTGGAGCGCATCGACATCTCGGTGACGGGGTCGGCCATGAGCCCGACCGTGGACTTCTCGTCGGAGAGCGGGTACGCCCGCCAGAACATCGAGCGCATGCTGTTGGGGCTGTCGCCCCACGCCACCGACACCCAGACGTCGACGGTGGTGCGCAACCAGACCATGGCCGCGGGCTTCAACCTGCTGGAGCGCGAGGTGGCCCAGTCGCTGAACGTGGTGGACACGTTCGACATCATCAGCGGGCGGGAGCGGATCGACGGCACCACCCAGACCCTGATCGGCGTGGGCAAGTACATCGGGCGCGACCTCTACGTGAAGTTCGCCCAGGCCATCACCGACACCGACCGCGAGGTGCTGGTGGAGTACCAGATCTCCAACCACCTGCTGCTGCAGTCGGAGATCAGCCGCCGCCAGTACGAGGCCCTGGGCAACACCACCTACAGCGTGGACCTGAAGTACCGCTTCGAGTACTAGGGGAGGGATCATGAAGGGGATCGCCGGCGTCGCCAGAACGTTCGCCGCCGTGTGCGCGGTGCTGGCCCTGGTGCCCGCGACCGCCGACGCCTTCGGCCGCAACAAGGTCCAGACCATCGTCCGCGACTGGCGCACCCTGGTCACGCCCCACTTCGAGATCACCCACGCCGAGGGCGCCGAGGAACTGGCCGTCCGCGCCGCCATCATCGCCGAGCGCACCTACGAGGAGTACGCCGACCGCCTGGACCACGACCTCGAGCGCCGCGTGCCGTTCATCCTCTACGCCTCCCACGGCGAGTTCGCCCAGACCAACATCGCCGACGAGCTGCTCGGCGAGGGCACCGGCGGCTTCACCGAACCGTCCCGCAATCGCATGGTGCTGCCCTACGAGGGCAACCACGCCGATTTCGTCCACGTGATCCGCCACGAGCTGGTGCACGTGTTCATGTTCGACGCAGCCTTCGGCAGCTCCCGCGCCATGAGCGCCCGCTCGCCCTTCTTCCGCATCCCCCTGTGGTTCGCCGAGGGCGTGGCCGAGTGGTTCTCGTCGGGCTGGGACGACGAGGCGGAGATGTTCCTGCGCGACGCCGCCGTCAGCGACTACCTCTGGCCCCTGGACGCCGTGGGCGGCTTCCTGGTCTACAAGGAGGGCCAGGCGGCCATGCGTTTCATCGCCGAGCGCTGGGGCGAGGAGAAGATCCTGGAGATCTGGCGCCTGCTGGCCCGGACCCGCCGCATGGACCGGGCGCTGCAGGGGGCCCTCGGGCTGGAGATGAAGGAGCTGAACGAGGAGTTCCGCGACCACGTGCGCCGCCGGTACTGGCCCACGTACGGGTCGCTGGAGGAGTGCGAGGACGTCGCCCGCCGCCTGACCGATCACGTGGAAGACGTCCACGGGTTCAGCCAGCGGGCCGCCCTGTCGCCCGACGGCCTGACCATGGTCTACTTCTCCGACCGCGACGGTCTGGTGTCCCTGTACGCTGCGTCGACCCTGGACCCCGAGGACCGCCGCCGCATCGCCGACGGCCACCGCGCCGACCGTTTCGAGAGCCTCCACTCCTTCCGCAGCGGGCTGTCGTTCTCGCCGGACGGCACGGAGGTCGCCCTGATCGCCCGCTCCCACAGCACCGAGACCCTGCACACCGTCCGCCTGTCCGACGGTCGCGTGACCCGCGACATCCGTCTGGGCCTGGACACGGCCCGGGCTCCGGCCTGGTCGCCGGACGGCGGGCGGATCGCCCTGGTGGGCACGGTCCTCGGACGCACCGACCTCTACCTGCTGGACCTGGAGGCGGCCGACCCCGTCCCGGTCCGCGTGACCGACGACGCCGGCGACGAGGGCATGCCCGCCTGGTCCCCGGACGGCCGGCTCCTGGCCTTCGCCCACAATCCCCGCGCCGAGGTGGCGTACGAGTTCGAGACGGGCCCCGACGGCGAGCGCCGCCTGCTCTGGGGCCGCTTCGCCGACGCCGACGCCGCCCTCGAGCCGGGCCACCTCCAGGGCCGTGTCCTGGTGCTCCTGGATCCCGACACCGGCGAACGGTCCGTCCTGGAGCCGGAGGCTGGAGAGTGGCGCGACCCGGTCTGGACCGGCGATCACGAGCTCTGCGTGGTGGACGACCGTACCGGGATCCCCAACCTGGCCCGACTCGACCTCGACGCGCGGCGCGGCGCCGTGGTCGCGGTGACGCCCCTGACCAACGTCGCCGGCGCGGTCTCCCAACCCGCCTACGCCGCCGGAGCCGACATGCTGGTGTTCACCGGTTTCCGCGAGGGCGGCTGGGACCTGTACGCCGTGGACGGCTGGTCCTCCTGGAAGGGCAGGACGCCCGGCGGCGAGACGCCCGCGACCTCGGCCCTGCCGCCGGTCGTGTCGGCGGCCCGATCCCCGGCGTCGGTCCGCGATGCGGGCGCCGTGGGCGAGGTGCGGGACTACTCGCCCCGCTTCCAGGTGGACGCCTCGGACGCCCTGGCCGGCGGCGCCGTGTTCTTCAGCCCCCAGGCCGGCCTGGGCATGGCCAACGTCATCACCATGAGCGATCTGCTCGGCGATCATCGCCTGGGCTTCCTGGCCAACATCTACGGCAGCATCGAGAACAGCGACGTGGCCGCCACCTACACCTACCTGCGGAAGCGCTGGGATCTGGGCGCCGGCGTCTTCCACTTCAAGAACTACTACAACTCGGCCTTCACGAGCGTGGGCGAGGTGCTGCCCGACGACGTCTTCTTCAGCGAGCGCAACTACGGCCTCTTCACCACCGCCGTCTATCCCCTGAGCACGTTCCGCCGCCTGACCTTCGATCTCCAGGCCATGATCTCCGAGCGCACCGATTACGTGATCGACCCCAGCGGCTCGTTCCTGGTGGCCGGCGAGCGCGTCTCCCACCGTCTGCTTCAGCCGTCGTTGAACTTCGTCCACGACAGCGCCTACTACGGTAACTACGGTCCGGTGGTGGGCAGTCGTCTGTCCCTCTACGCGTCGTCGGCGGTGCCCCTGGCCGGCGCCACCCTGGATCGCCGCACGTACCTGCTGGACTGGCGACGCTACTGGATGCCCTGGCGCGGCAACTCCCTGGCGGTGCGTCTGGTGGGAGCGGCCAGCGAGGGGAACCAGCCCCGGGCCTTCGTCCTGGGCGGCCCCTTCACCCTGCGCGGCTACGAATTCTACGACTACCAGACCGTGGACCACCTGGTGGGCCGGCGCATGGCCCTGCTCAACCTGGAGTACCGGCTGCCCCTGATCGACGCCGTCTTCTTCGGCTGGCCGGCCGGCTGGGGCTTCGGGCCCATCGGCGCGACGGTCCACTTCGACGCCGGCTCCGCCTGGAACGACGGCCTCGACCCCTGGGGCCGCGACGCGGCCGGCGACTGGGGACTGCGGGACTTGCGCGCCGGCTACGGCTTTGGTATAAGGACCCGCCTGGGATTCATCCCCCTGAAGTTCGACTGGTCCTGGCCCACCGACCTCCGCACCACCGGAGGCGGCGTCTTCCATTTCAGCATCGGGCCGGAGTTCTGATCCGGCCCCGCCGCAACCCCACAAGGACGTCCCGTTGCTCGACCTCGACCGACTCAATGAACGGCAGCGCGAAGCCGTGGGCGCCGCCGACGGCCCCGTGCTCGTGGTGGCCGGCGCCGGCAGCGGCAAGACCCGCGTGCTGACCACCCGCGTCGCCTGGCTCCTCTCCGAGACCGACGTGCACCCCGGCGAGATCCTGGCCTTCACGTTCACCAACAAGGCCGCCCGCGAGATGAAGGACCGGGTCAACGCCCAGGTGGGCGAGGCCCGCGCCCCCCACTGGGTGGGCACCTTCCACAGCACCGGCGTGAAGATCCTGCGGCGGGACGGCGCGGCCCTGGGCATCGACCCGGGCTTCACCATCTACGACACCGACGACAGCACCCGCCTGCTGAAGCGCATCCTGGGCGACCTGAACATCGACCCCAAGCAGTACGCCCCCAACAAGGTCCGCTCGCGCATCAGCGCCTGGAAGAGCGACGACGTGTCGCCCGAGGACGCCCTGGCCGACGCCGAGTTCTGGGACGAGCCCCCGGCCAAGGCCTACGCCGCCTACGAGGAGGGCCTGCGCCGCAGCAACGCCCTGGACTTCGACGACCTCATCCTGAAGACCGTCCACCTCCTGGAGAACCACCCCGAGGTGCGCCTGCGCTACGCCGAGCGGTTCCGTCACGTGCTGGTGGACGAGTTCCAGGACACCAACCAGCTCCAGCTGATCCTGGTGAAGGCCCTCAGCGGCGTGCACGGCAACGTGTTCGCCGTGGGCGACGACGACCAGTCCATCTACTCCTGGCGGGGCGCCCGCGTGGAGAACATGCTCGAGTTCGAGGAGTTCTTCCCCGGGGCCGTCACCGTGCGCCTGGAGCAGAACTACCGCAGCACTGGCAACATCCTGGACGCCGCCAACGCCGTGATCGCCCACAACCGCCACCGCAAGGGCAAGAACCTGTGGACCGCGGGGGAGGCCGGCGACAAGCTGCGGGTCGAGATGGTGGGCGACGAGGAGGACGAGGCCTCGCGCGTGGTGGAGATCGTGCGCGAGGAGACCGCCAAGGGCCTGCGCCGCGGCGACGTGACGGTGCTCTACCGCACCAACGCCCAGAGCCGCGCCATGGAGGACGCCCTGCGCCGGGCGTCGCTGCCCTACAAGGTGGTGGGCTCGACGGCCTTCTACGAGCGCCGCGAGATCCGCGACGTGCTGGCCTACCTCAAGCTCATCCACAACCCCGCGGACGCGGTGTCGGCCCTCCGCGTGATCAACGTGCCCAAGCGCCGCATCGGCGACACGTCGGCCGGTCGCCTGGCCGACCTCTCCACCCGCGAAAGCATGACCCTGGGCGAGGCCGCCCAGACCCCGGGCCTGCTCGAGGGCGAGATGGGCGTGGCGGCGGCGACCCGCATCCGCGAGTTCTTCGACATGGTCACGGCGTGGCGCGCCGCGGCGCCCGAGATGTCGGTGCCCGAGCTGTTGGACCGCGTGCTGGAGAACGTGGGCTATGCCGACTGGCTGGAGATGGACGACGCCACCACCGCGGCCACCCGCCTGGAGAACGTTGCCGAGCTGGTCAACGGCGCCCACGCCTTCCACGAGCAGTCCGACGGCGGCACCGTGGCCCAGTTCCTGGAGCAGACGGCCCTGGTGGCCGATGCCGACACCATCCCCGACGACCAGGGCGTGGTGCGCCTGATGACCGTCCATGCGGCCAAGGGCCTCGAGTTCCCCGTGGTGATCATCGCCGGGGCGGAAGAGGAGCTCATGCCCCACGTCTCCAACCTGGACGACGAGATGGCCCTGGAGGAGGAGCGCCGCCTCTTCTACGTGGCCCTGACCCGGGCCGAGCAGCGGGTCCACCTGCTGCACACCCGCATGCGCCGTCGTTTCGGCCAGCGCGAGGCCGTGCTCCCGTCGCGGTTCCTGGGCGAGATTCCGGAGACCCTGGCGGAGCAGGTGGGTGAGGCGCCGCAGACCACCGGGCGTTCCCTGGATTCGCTGCTCGGCGGTGACTGGACCGGCTTCTCCGGAGCCGGAGGACGTTCCCGGTCGGGCGGTCGCGTCGCCGATCGACCCCGCCGCAGCGTGCCGACCACGCCCCCGGCTGCCGACCTCTGGGCCGCCGACGTCTCCCAGGAAGAAGTGGCCTTCCGCGTGGGCCAGCGGGTGGCGCACCCCACCCTCGGTCAGGGCGTGGTGGCCAGGGTCGAGGGCACGGGCAGCGACCTCAAGCTGAGCGTGGACTTCCCCGGCGGCGAGCGGAAGCACTTCCTGGCGAGCCTGGCCAAGCTGCGCCCCCTGGAATGAGGGCCGTGATTCCGTCATTCATGACCAGAAAGTCGTAAAGATCTTCAGCCTGCTGCCGAACTTTGTCCGCGAGGGAAACATTCGCCCAGGACAAGGACTTCTTCGCCCGGACAGCACCATGCCCAGATTTACCAATCAGGTTTTCAAGGACCTGGCGATCTGGATGATCGCCTGCGGAGCCGCCATCGGAGCCCTGTTCCCCCTGATGATGCCGTTGATCGGCATCCCCACGGAGTACAGCTTCAGCTGGCTGACCTTCGCCGCCGCCATCCTCACCGGTTGCGGGCTCGGAGCCTTCAACTACTTCCTGACCCAGAAGGTGGTCCGTCCCGAATTGCGCGAGCTCGTCCAGAGCATGCGCACCGTCGAGGGCGCCTTCCGGGAGGCCACGTTCACCGGAGACTGGCAGGGCTGCAGCACCGACGGCTGCACCGTGGCCGTGAACTCCGACGACGAGATCGGCGAGACAGCCGTGGCCTTCAACGAACTGGTCAGCGAGCTGGTGCGGGTCCAGTCGCTGGAAGCCGCCTCCAGCGAGCTGAGCGAGGCCCTGTCCAGCAAGCTGGACCTGGAGGAGCTGGCGGGCCATGCCATCGAGCTGGTGCTGCAGCACACCGGCGCCGTGGCCGGCAGCCTGCTGGTCCAGCAGGAGGACATGCTGGCGGTGGTGGCCAACCACGGCCTCAGCGATCCGGACCGCCTCGAGCGCAGCGACCACGTACGCCGCGCCATGAAGACCAACGAGGTGCAGTTCGTCCGCGTCAACCCGGACGTGATGATCGAGGGCGTGATCGGCGACTTCAAGCCGAGCCAGGTCCTGATCTTCCCCATCGCCTTCGAGCAGAAGACCCTCGGCGCCCTGGTACTCGCGTCGGACGCGCTGTTCGGCAAGGACGCCATGTGGCTGCTGCGCATCTTCCAGCAGGGCATGGGCCTGGCCCTGAACAACGCCCTGACCCACGACCGCCTGCAGCAGATCGCGTCGCGGGATCCCCTGACGAGCCTCTACAACCGCCGTTTCGGCATGGATCGCCTGAAGGTGGAGTTCGAGGCCGCCAGCAAGCATCACTCGTCGCTGGGCGTGCTGATGTTCGACATCGACTTCTTCAAGAAGATCAACGACACGTACGGTCACCTCGCCGGTGACCAGGTGCTCGTGGAGGTGGCCGCGGTCTCGCGCAAGGTGCTGCGCGACTCGGACGTCTTCATCCGCTACGGCGGCGAGGAGTTCCTGGTGGTCATGCCGGGCGCCCGGATGGCCGACGTGGTGGCGGCGGGCGAGCGCCTGCGGTCGGCCATCGAGGGCTACGCGTTCAGCGACGGCGACCAGGTGATCCCGGTGACGGTGAGTGTGGGCGTGGCCGAGCACGCCACCATGATGAACTGCGGCGACGACCTGCTCCGCCGCGCCGACGACGCCCTGTACGCCGCCAAGGAGGGCGGCCGCAACCGCGTCGTGTCGCTCATGCCCGACGGCTCGGGCGTGTCGCTCACGAGCGAGGAGGCGCCGCGGTCGCCGGAGCTCCAGCCGGCCTGATCGCGACCCGGAACGATGAACGAGGGGGCTCCCGGCGGGAGCCCCCTCGTCGCGTCGGTGGTGGTGGGATCAGCGGACCAGCACGACCTTCCGCACGGCCCGGTCACGGCCCGCGGTCACTTCCAGCCAGTAGGAGCCGCCGGCGACCGGTCGGCCCCGGTCGTCCTCGCCCCGCCAGACCCAGGGGTGCAGGGCGTCGCCGTCGCGCCAGCCCAGGTCCCAGGATCCCAGGCGGCGGCCCCGGGCGTCGTACAGGGCCACGGAGGTCTCCGCGCCGGCCCGCAGGCGGAAGGCGATCTCGGCGCCGCCGGGGCCCGCCGGACTGGGGAAGGGGCCCGTGATCGTGACGGCCGGAGGGGGCAGGGGAGCGGTGGCGGCGATGACCATGCGGTCCGGGTCGAGGAGCACGTCGTCGACGGGCAGGGGCACGTCCAGGACCACCCTGGTGACGGTTCCCTGCAGGCGGACGGAGGCGGGCCAGCGCTCGCCGTCGGCCACCAGGGCCACCGGCACGGTCAGCTCGAAGGGCGGATCCTGCTGCTGGGTCACCTCGAGGTGGATGCGCGCGCCGCCGTCGGAGGCGGGGACGCTGCGCCAGCTCCAGGCGAGGTCGGGAGCGACGGACGTGGTCAGCCAGGGGTCGAACCAGTCGGCGAGGTCGCGGCCCGCGACGCGGGAGGCCAGGGCCACGAAGTCGTCGCTGGCGGCCGAGCCCTCGGTCACGGCGGGCTCGGACGTCCAGGCCCGCAGCACGTCGAAGAAGAGGGCGTCTCCCAGCTCGTCGCGGAGCATGTGCAGCACCCAGGCGCCCTTGTTGTAGACCAGGATCTGGAGCACGGGGGAGGGGGCGGTCAGGGGATCGTCGCCGGTGAACAGGTCGGGGTGCCGGTCGTGGCCGATGGCGTGCATGTACGCCATGTAGGCCTCGCGTCCCTCCAGATGCTCCACCCACAGGGCCTCGCAGTACCGGGCGAAACCCTCGTTGAGCCAGATGTCGTTCCACGTGGCCGGGCTCACCAGGTCGCCGAACCACTGGTGGGCCAGTTCGTGGACCACCACCTGGGCGAATGATGCGGGGTCGTTGATGCGGGAGTTGCCCATGCTCGTGGAGGTCTGGTGTTCCATGGCGCCGCCCCATTTGATCTCCATCTGGCCGTAGCGTTCGTCGGGGAACGGGTACGGGCCGGCGATGCCCTCCAGGAAGCGCACCATGTCGCAGGTGCCGGCGTAGAACGGGACGGCGGCGTCCACGTCCTCGGGGAACACGTGGTAGGTCAGGGGCAGGGGCCCGGCGGCCGTGGCGCAGTCCTCGTCCCACTCCTCGAACTCGCTCACCGAGATCCCCACCAGGTAGGGAGGCAAGGGGTACGACGTCTCCCAGACCGTGCGGCGCCAGCCCGCATCGGCGGGGGCGTCGGACACGCGCAGGCCGTTGGCCACGGCGTTCAGGGTGTCGGGCACGGTCAGGGCGATGGTCGCGGTGGCCTCGTCCGACGGCAGGTCGCGGCAGGGCCACCAGGCGTGGCTGCTGGTGGGCTCGGAGATGTTGAAGACGCTCGGGCCCACGGGCTGCGACGGCGACGGTCCGCGGTCCCGGAACACCAGCCCCATGTTGAGCTCGCCGTGGCGGGGCGGGTTGCCGCCGTAGGCCACGGCGATCTCCACGACGGAGGCGGATGGCGCAGCGGCGGGGCGGTCGATGTCGAGGTGGTCGTCGGCGTGGGTGAAGGTTGCAGGCGTGCCGTCCCAGGTGACGCCCGTCACGGTCAGGTCGTCCACCAGGTCCAGCGCGACCGTGCCGGTGCCGGGGTCGGCCAGGGCGAGGCGCACGGTCACCGTGCCGTCGATGCGCTCCAGGCCGGGGTCGATGCGCAGGTCGAGGTCGTAGTGCAGGGCGTCGGCGGCGCCGTCGTCCTCCACACGCTCGAATGCGTTCACGACCGGCCCCTTGCAGGGGGTCTCCGGCGGCACGGCGGCGACGACGGCGGCGAGCAGGACGGCGGCGGCGAGGGACAACGGTCGATCCTTCCGACGGTGCGGTGGATGGGCTATGCTCCCATCATACCCCCGACCCGCCCGTCCCCCAAGCCCGGGAGCGACCATGGACCCGTCCCAGGAACGGATCCGGCGCCTGGAGCGCCTCGCCCATCTCGACCTCGATGACGCCGAGCGGCGGATCCTGGCCGACCGGCTGGAGCGCCTGCTGGCCACGACGTCGATCCTGGATCGGGTGGAGCCGGCTCTTCCGGCCACGGGGGAGGGGACGTGCCCCCTTCGCGACGATCGTCCCACCGCCTGCCTGGGGGACGATCCCCTGGCCGGCGCCGTCCGCGACGCCGGGGGCCTGGTGGAGACGCCCCCGCCGTCGGGCCGGAGCTCCCGCCATGACTGACCCCGCCCGCCTGCCCCTGCTCGAGGCTGCCCGCCTGATGCGCGAGGGGAGCCTGACCGCCGACGACCTGCTGACCTCGGTCCGGAAACGGATCCGCGCCCACGACGCGGCCCTCGGCTGTTTCCGCCGGCTGGACGCCTCCGCCCGCGCCCCCGACGGCCCGCCCCCGCCCGGTGCATCGCCCCTGTGGGGCATACCCGGCGCGTTGAAGGCCAACATCTGCCGCCGGGGGTGGGTCACCGACTGCGCCTCGCGCATCCTCGACGGCTGGGTGGCCCCCTACGACGCGGTGGCCGTGACCCGCCTCGACACCGCCGGGGCGGTGCTGCTGGGCTCCGGGGCCATGGACGAGTTCGGCATGGGATCGAGCACCGAGCACGCCCACGACCTGCGCACCCGCAACCCCTGGGCGCCGGACCGCACCGCAGGCGGATCCAGCGGCGGAGTCGCCGCGGCGGTGGCCGCCGGCCTGGCCATGTTCGCCCTGGGAAGCGACACCGGCGGCAGTGTGCGGCAGCCCGCTCACTGCTGCGGGGTCGTGGGCCTGAAGCCCGGCTACGGGCGCGTGCCTCGGTCGGGCCTGGTGGCCCACGCCTCGTCCCTGGACGTGATCGGCGTGCTGGCCAGGACGGTGGACGATGCCGGGGCCGTGTTCTCGGCCATCGCCGGTCGCGACCCCTCCGACGCCACCTCCGTGGACGGCCCGGCAGGCGTGACGGCCGGTGCGTCCTCCATGACCGTCGGCATCCCGGCCGGCGGCTGGGACGACGCCGTCGAACCGGACCAGGCCCGGGCCCTCGATACCGTGGCCGACGCCCTGACCTCCGCCGGCGTGACGCTCCGCGAGGTCGCGGCCCCTGATACGGACCTGGCCCTGGCCGCCTATGCCGTGATCGCTGCGGCGGAAGCCTCCGCCGACCTCGCCCGCTACGACGGCACCCATTTCGGCGTGTCCGGATCCGGCCCGGATCATGGTACCGCCGCCCGGTCGGCCCGCACCGCAGGCTTCGGCCTCGAGGTCAAGCTGCGGACCCTGGTGGGAGCCCATGTCCTGTCCTCGGGATCCGATCTCCTGGACCGGGCCCGGACCGCCCGCACGCTCATCGCGTCCTCCCTCGAGCCGGCCCTGCAGTCCTGCCACGCCCTGCTCTGGCCCACCTGCGACGGGCCCGCCTTCCGCCTGGGCGAACGCCTGGACGACCCGGTGGCCATGCGGGCCGCGGACCGCTGGACGGTGCCGGCGAACCTGGCCGGGTTGCCGGCCCTGACGGTCCCCGTCGGGAACTGCTCCGACGGCCTGCCCCTGAGCTGCCAGCTGGTCGGACGAAGGGGAGGCGAAGGGGAGCTGCTCGCGCTGGGACAGGTCGTGGAGCAGGCCATGGGCTTCCGCCTGCCCGGGGAGGTGGCGCCGTGACCTTCGAGACGATCGTCGGCCTGGAGATCCACCTGCGTCTGGCCACGGCGACCAAGCTGTTCTGTGCCTGCCCGGCTGACGGGAGCGACGGCTCCAACACGCGGGTCTGTCCGGTCTGCCTGGGGCTGCCGGGGACGCTCCCCGTCCTCAACGGCCGGGCGGTCGGGCTGGGCCTGCGCCTGGCGGCCGCCCTGGAGGCGACGCCGGCGCCGGTGTCCCTCTTCGCCCGCAAGCAGTACGTGTACCCGGACCTGCCCCGGAACTACCAGATCACCCAGCTCGATCCGCCCCTCGCGACCGGTGGCAGGATCGAGGGCTTGACCGCCGACGGCATGTGGACGGTGCCCCTGACCCGACTCCACCTGGAGGAAGACGCCGCCCGCCTGGAGCACCGTCCCGAAGGGCCGTCCGGCATCGACTTCGACCGTGCAGGAGCTCCCCTGGCGGAGATCGTCACCGCTCCCTTCCCAGGTGCAGGCGCCGAGGCCGAATGCTGCGTGCGGGCCCTGCAGCGCCTGGCCCGCTGGATCGGCGTATCCACCGCCCGCATGGAGGCGGGGGAACTGCGCTGCGACGCCAACATCTCCATCCGTCCGGTCGGTACCGCCGGACTGGGACCGCGCGTGGAATTGAAGAACATGAACTCGGCCCGGGGCGTTCGGCTGGCGGTGGACCACGAGGCGGAGCGTCAGGCGGAGATCCTGGCATCGGGCCGGACGGTGGAGGAGGAGACGCGGACCTGGGATCCCGAGCGCCGCTGCACCGTGACGCTGCGGCGCAAGGAGGACGAGCCCGACTACCGCTATCTGCCCGAACCCGATCTGCCGCCCCTGAGGCCGGACCCGACGTCGATCCGGCAGGACCTGCCCGAGCTGCCCTGGAGACGGGAGCTCCGGTTCCGGGGCGAACTGGGGCTCGACTCCGAGCGGGCGGCGGCCGCCACCGCGCATCGGGCCGTGGCGGATCTCCTGGAGGCGGTCGTCGCCGCCGGGGCCGCTCCTCGCGCGGCGGCCAATCTGCTGTGGGGAGCCGCCGCCGCCGTGGCCAACGAGCGGGGCGTGGACCTCGCCGATCCGGATTGGAGCGTCGAACACCTGGCCGGCCTGGCCTGTCTCACGGCCGCGGGGAGCCTGCCCTCCCGTCACGCCGCCGATCTGCTCCGCACGTCCCTGGACGAGGGCGCGGATCCCGTCGAGGAAGCCGGACGGCTGGGGTTGCTGGTGGAGCACGACGACGCCCGTCTCGAGGCCTGGGTCGACGAGGCCGTCGCCGCCGCACCGGACGAGGCGGAGGCCTGCCGGGCCGGGCGCACGGAGCTGCTGGGCTGGTTCGTGGGCCGCGTGGTGGAGTTGAGCGGGGGCCGGGCGGATCCGCGTCGGGCCGCCGCCCTGCTGAGGGATCGCCTCGCGCCGCCCTGACCTGGAGATTGGCCTTGTAGGGGCGGCGTCCGGGCTCCATCCTGAAGCGAGGCCCCGCGGCGGGCAATCTTTGTTTGCGAATTAACAGGCCGGTTCCTAACGTTCCCCACGAGCTGTACCGCGGGGCAGGACGGCCCTTGCGGATCCGGTCTCCACAGGAGGCAACATCTTGTTGGACAATGAGTTCAGACTCACCGACATCTTCCCGCCCATTCCGGCCGAGCGCTGGCGCGAGGCCGTGGAGCGGGATCTCGGCGGTGCATCGTTCGAGCGACGGCTCGTCACGCCGACGGTGGAGGGCGTCACCTACCAGCCCCTCTACACCGTCGCGGATCGACCCGGAGGCGAACCCCGGCCGGCCCAGCCGAGAGGCTGGGAGCTGCGTCAGGATCACCTGCATCCTGACCCCCGCCGGGTCGCCGAAACCGTCCGCGAGGACCTGGACGGCGGCGTCGACTCCATCATCCTCCGCCTGGACCCCACCGGCGAGAAGGGCCTGCTCGGGGTGTCGGTGGACGCCCTCGACGCGGCCCTGGCCCACGTGGACCTGGCGCAGGTGCCCGTGGCCGTGGAGGGCGGGCCCCACTATGCCGCCGTCGCGGCCATGATGTCGGAACTGCGCGCCCGGCGCGGCACGCCCGACGCGGCGGCTCGCGGATCGCACCTCGCCGATCCTCTCGGTGCCCTGGCGGGCAAGGGGAAGCTCCCGGTACCGCTGGACGTGCTGCTCGGCGAGCTCGGGGAGCTGGCGGCCCGTTCCGCCTCCGAAACGCCCGGCGTGACCACAGCCAAGGTCTCCACCTGCCCGGCCCACAACTCCGGTGCGGGGGCGGATCTGGAGCTGGCCATCGCCCTATCGTCGGGTCTGAGCTACCTGAAGGCCATGACCGACGCCGGCCTCACGCTGGACGAGGCATCCGCCCAGGTCCAGATCTGCATGAGCACGGGCGCCACCTTCTTCCTGGACATCGCCAAGCTGCGGGCCGCCCGGGTGCTCTGGGCCCGACTGATGCAGGCCGCCGGCGGTTCCGACGAGCCCGTCCGCCTCCATGCCCGCACCTCGGTGCGCATGCTCACCAGGCGCGATCCCTGGGTGAACATCCTGCGGTCCACCACCGGCGCTTTCGCCGCGGCCGTGGGCGGCGCCGACATCGTGACGGTCACGCCCTTCGACCATCTGCTCGGGCCCACCGGGCGGCTGGGGCGTCGCATCGCGCGCAACATCCCCATCATCCTCGAGCAGGAATCCCACCTGGGCCGCGTGGCCGATCCCGCCGCCGGCAGCTGGTTCGTGGAATCCCTCACCGACGAGCTCTGCGAACGGGGCTGGGCCCTGTTCCAGGAGATCGAGGGACGCGGCGGCATGGCCGCCGTGCTGGCCGACGGCTGGCTCAAGGAGCGGGTGGACGAGGTCGCCGCCCAGCGCGACCGGGCCGCGGCGAAGCGCAAGGCCCCCGTCACCGGCGTCAGCGAGTTCCCGAACCTCGGGGAGACCCTGCCCGAAGCCGTTGCGCCCGATCTGGACGCGCTCCGCGCGGAATGGAACGCTCCGGGCGCCCTCGCGCGTCCCGGCGGCGAGCCCATGACCGTGGCCGCGTTCCCCGAGCGCCGGCCCGCGGCGGCCTTCGAGGTCCTCAGGGACGCATCGGACGCTCGGCTTCGCGACACCGGCGCCCGCCCCCGGGCCTTCCTGGCCGCCCTCGGCCCGGTGGCCGTCCATACCGCCCGCTCCGGGTGGAGCCGCAACATGCTGGAAGCGGGAGGGCTCGAGGCCCTGCCCTCCGGCGGCAGCGACGGACCCGACCAGGCCGCGGCCGCCTTCCGCGACTCCGGAGCCGGCATCGCCGTGATCTGCTCCTCCGACGACGTCTACGCCGAGCAGGCCGCCGCCACCGCCCGCGCCCTGAAGGCCGCGGGCGCCGCCGCTGTCGTCCTCGCAGGCCGACCCGGCGATCGCGAGGCCGAATGGCGCGAGGCCGGCGTCGATCACTTCATCCACGTGGGCTGCGACGTCCTGGACGTCCTGCGCACCCTGCTCCGCACCGAGGGGGTGGAGGCATGACCCGGTTCCCCGACTACACGACGGTCCCCCTGAACGACGCCGAGACGAAGACGGTTGCCGCTCCGGCTGAGGCCGAGCCCTGGCTCACGCCGGAAGGCATCGCGGTGAAGCCGTCCTACGGCCCCGACGACCTGGCCGGCCTCGACCACCTGGACACCGTCCCCGGCATGCCGCCGTTCCTGCGCGGCCCGTACCCCACCATGTACGTGCAGCGCCCCTGGACCGTGCGCCAGTACGCGGGCTTCTCCACCGCCGAGGAGAGCAACGCGTTCTACCGTCGCAACCTGGCGGCGGGGCAGAAGGGGCTGTCCATCGCCTTCGACCTGGCCACCCACCGCGGCTACGACAGCGACCACCCGCGGGTGGTGGGGGACGTGGGCATGGCCGGCGTGGCCATCGACTCCATCGCCGACATGCGGATCCTCTTCGACGGCATCCCCCTGGACCGCATGAGCGTGTCCATGACCATGAACGGCGCCGTGCTGCCGATCATGGCCCTGTACATCGTGGCCGCCGAGGAGCAGGGCGTGCCGCCGGAGAAGCTGGCGGGGACCATCCAGAACGACATCCTCAAGGAGTTCATGGTCCGCAACACGTACATCTATCCGCCGGCGCCGAGCATGCGGATCATCGGGGACATCTTCGCCTACACGTCGGCGAACATGCCGCGGTTCAACTCCATCTCCATCTCCGGCTACCACATGCAGGAGGCCGGGGCGACGGCGGACCTGGAGCTGGCCTACACCCTGGCCGACGGCGTGGAGTACCTGCGCACCGGCACCGCCGCCGGGCTGAAGGTTGACGACTTCGCGCCGCGCCTGTCATTCTTCTGGGCCGTGGGCATGAACGTGTTCATGGAGGTGGCCAAGATGCGCGCCGCGCGCATGCTATGGGCCCGCCTCGTGAAGGGCTTCGAGCCCGCGAACCCGAAGTCCATGTCCCTGCGGACCCATAGCCAGACCTCCGGCTGGAGCCTGACGGCCCAGGACGTCTACAACAACGTCACCCGGACCTGCGTGGAGGCCATGGCGGCGACCCAGGGGCACACCCAGTCCCTGCACACGAACTCCCTGGACGAGGCCCTGGCCCTGCCCACGGACTTCAGCGCCCGCATCGCCCGCAACACGCAGCTCTTCCTGCAGCAGGAGACCGACACCTGCCGCACCGTGGATCCCTGGGCGGGCAGCTTCTACGTGGAGCGCCTGACCCGCGAGCTGGCCGACCGGGCGTGGGAGCACCTGCGCGAGGTGGAGGAGCTGGGCGGCATGGCCCGGGCCATCGAGGCCGGCGTGCCCAAGCGCCGCATCGAGGAGGCTGCGGCCCGCACCCAGGCCCGCATCGACTCCGGCCGCCAGACGGTGGTCGGGGTGAACCGCCACGTGGTGGCGGACGAGGAACCCGTCGAGGTCCTCAAGGTGGACAACTCGGAGGTGCGGGAGGCCCAGCTGGCGCGGCTGCGCGAGCTGAAGGCCGGCCGCGACGCCGCGGCCGTGGAGACGGCCCTGGCAGACCTGGAGTCGGCGGCCCGCACCGGCCACGGCAACCTGCTGGACCTGGCGGTGCGCGCGGCCCGCGCCCGGGCTACGGTGGGTGAGATCAGCGAAGCCCTGGAGCGCGTCTACGGGCGGCACCGGGCCGACATCAACGCCATCAGCGGAGTGTACAGCGGAGAGATGGGCGAGGGTCACGACCACATGAGCGGCATCCGGCAGCGGGTGGACGCTTTCGCGGAACGCGAGGGACGCCGGCCGCGCATCCTGGTGGCCA
Source organism: uncultured Fibrobacteraceae bacterium (assembly GCA_964343835.1). GTDB lineage: Bacteria > Krumholzibacteriota > Krumholzibacteriia > LZORAL124-64-63 > LZORAL124-64-63 > CALEMW01. The sequence goes on along the minus strand of CAYFKR010000012.1, from coordinate 2,751 downwards.
AGATGGGCCAGGACGGCCACGACCGCGGCCAGAAGGTCATCGCCACCGCGTTCGCGGACATGGGCTTCGACGTGGACGTCGGTCCCCTGTTCCAGACGCCGGAGGAGACGGCCCGCCAGGCCGTGGAGAACGACGTCCACGTGGTGGGCGTGAGCTCCCTGGCCGCCGGTCACCTGACCCTGGTACCCGCCCTGCGCGACGCCCTGGCCGACGCCGGCCGACCCGACATCCTCATCGTCGCCGGCGGCGTGATCCCGCCCGACGACCACGACGCCCTGCGCGCCGCGGGCGCCGCGGCCATCTTCCCGCCCGGCACGGTCATCGCCGAGGCGGCGGGCGAACTGCTGGAGAAGCTGGAGGAGGGCGCTTGACCGACGCCGGCCGCAGCGCCTTCGGGCTCACCCTCGACCAGCTCGCCGACGGCGTGGCCGCCTGCGACCGCGCCGTCCTGGGCCGAGCCATCACCCTGGTGGAGAGCGCCCGCGCCGATCATCAGGAGCTGGCCCGCGAGCTGATCGCCCGGCTGCTGCCCCGCACCGGAGGCGCCCGCCGCGTGGGCGTGACCGGGGTGCCCGGCGCCGGCAAGAGCACGTTCATCGACGCCCTCGGCACCTCCCTCACGGCCGCCGGCCACCGTGTGGCCGTGCTGGCCATCGACCCGTCGAGCCGCCTGACCGGCGGCAGCATCCTGGGCGACAAGACCCGCATGGGACGCCTCGGCACCGACCCCGCCGCGTTCATCCGACCTTCGCCCAGCGCCCGCACCCTCGGCGGCGTGGCCCGCAAGACCCGCGAGACCATGCTGCTGTGCGAGGCCGCCGGCTTCGACGTGGTGCTGGTGGAGACGGTAGGAGTGGGGCAGAGCGAGACCGTCGTGGCCGAGATGGTGGACGTCTTCCTGCTGCTGACCCTCGCCGGCGCCGGCGACGAGCTCCAGGGCATCAAGCGCGGCGTCATGGAGCTGGCCGACGTGCTGGCGGTGAACAAGGCCGACGGCCCCGGCGCCGAGCCGGCCGAGCGCGCCGCCGCCGAGCTGCGCCAGGCCCTGCACTACATGCGCCCGCCCCATCCCGACTGGACGGTGCCCGTGCTCACGGTGAGCGCCATGGAGGAGCTGCGCCTGGACGAGCTGTGGGGCGAGCTGGAGCGTCATCGCGAGGTGATGACCGCCAACGGCGAGCTGGAGAGCCGCCGACGCGACCAGCAGCTGCGCTGGATGTGGTCGCTGGTGGAGGACCGGCTGCTGCTCGCTCTGCGCGAGGATCCGGTCGTGGCGGAGCTGCTTCCCGGGCTGGAAGCGGACGTGCGCGACGGGCGGGTGCCGGCCACCGAGGCGGCGTTGCGGTTGCTGGAGGCCCATCGTGCTTCCTGACGATCGCGTCTTTTTCGACTCCAAAGCTTGTTGTAACAACCAATCGTGTATTCCTTGTCCTCCAGGCTCGGATCCGGGAGGAACACTATGATCACACCGCGACGATCGGACGACCGCGGGCGCGTCGACCACGGCTGGCTCGACGCCCGGCACAGCTTCTCCTTCGGGTCGTACCACGACCCCGCCCACATGGGCTTCGCGGCCCTCCGCGTGCTCAACGAGGACCGCATCGCACCGTCCGGCGGATTCGGGACGCACCCGCATCGCGACATGGAGATCGTCACCTGGGTGATCTCCGGTACCCTCGAGCACCGGGACAGCACCGGGGGAACGGGACGGCTGGGCGCGGGGGAGGTGCAGCGCATGAGCGCCGGCACCGGCATCACCCACAGCGAGGTCAACCCGTCGTCGGACGAGGCCATCCACCTGCTGCAGATCTGGATCCTGCCCGAACGCGCGGGGATCACGCCGTCGTATGAACAGCGGACCGTCACGGACGAGGAGCTCCGGAACCGCTGGGCCGTCCTGGTCGCACCCGGCGGCGACGGCGACGCCCTGGACATCCACGCCGATGCCCGCTTCCTGGGGACGCGGCTGGATGCGGGGCGGACCGTGGAGCTGGACGCGACCGGGCGCGCCGTCTGGCTGCAGGTGGTGTCGGGAAAGGTGGAGGTCGGCGGCATCGGGCTGACGGCCGGCGACGGGGCCGCCGTCGTCGGGGAAACGGCCCTGATGCTGACGGCGTCAGCCGGGGCCGAGGTCGTGGCCGTGGACATGGCATCCTAGGAGGACCCGATGGATCGGACCGAACGCGCCTTCGTGGCCCTGGTCAGCGCCAGCGACCGCTTCAACCGTCGACTCGCCCGCTTCATGCGGGAGTGGGGCCTGACGGTGCCCCAGTACAACGTCCTGCGCATCCTGCGCGGGGCCGGGCCCGAGGGGCGCCCGAGCAGGAGCATCGCCGACGACATGATCAGCCAGGTGCCCGACGTGACGCGGCTGGTGGACAGACTCGTGGCGGCCGGGTTCGCCGAGCGAAGAACCGACCCGGACGACGGCCGCGTGGTCCGGGTGCAGATCACGGCCGAGGGCCGCGACCTGCTGGCCCGCATGGACGAGCCCGTGGCGGGGTTGCACGGAGCCGTCCTCGGCGACCTCGCTCCCGCGGAACTGGACGGCCTGGTGGGGATGCTCGAGCGGATCCGCTAGCCCGTTCGGAAAAAGCCGCGGCCCGGTTTGTGGGAAACCGGGCCGCGGCCTATGTTATGATCCGCTTCGCTCCTGGAGGTGGTCGGTGGTGTCCCGCCGGCCCGGGGACGGCGTTGTCAACCCCCGGACGTCGATCCGCCGACCGCGATCGGTCGACCGGTCCCGTGGGA
>CAYFKR010000011.1:0-118668 GCA_964343835.1 uncultured Fibrobacteraceae bacterium | reverse complement strand
CCCCGCCGCATCCTCCCGCCCCGACTCCTCCACCAGCAGCGTCGCCCGCCGGATCAGATCCCGCTGCCACGCCCGCCCGATCTCCAGGCACAGGTCCGGGTCGGTGGGCTCGCACGCCGCCTCCTCTGCGGACACGGTCCACGTCTCCACGTCCAGGGGAGCGCCGACCGTCACGGTCTCGGCCCCGGGCGCCCGCCACCGCGGCGTCACCCGCACCGTCCGCACGTCGCCTTCGGCTGACGCCGGCAGCGTCAGCCGCATCACGAACCGCCGCGAGGCGCCGGACAGCAGGTTGCCGAGTTCGACCACGGGGCCGTCCGGATCATCGTGCATGGCGAAGGGGCCCATCGCCTCGGCCGTCACCCCGGTCGGCAGCTCGAACGTCAACGACACCGCCTCGGCCGCCGTCGCCAGGATCTGGCCGAGTTCGCCGTTGACCACCTCCACGATCTCCTCGGGGCGCGCCGCGTGGTGCAGGTCGCCGCCGCCGTGTTCGCAGAGGGCGGCGAGCTGGGTGGTGCTGTAGCCGTCGCCGATGCCCACGCTCGTGGTGGCGATGCCCTCGGCCAGGGCCGCCGCCGCCTCGATGCCCAGGGCCTCGGGGTCGGTCACGCCGCGGTTGGCGTGGCCGTCGGACAGGATCACGATGCGGCGCTGGGCGCCGGGGCGGGCGTCGCGCACCAGGATCGCACGGGCCGCGGCCCAGCCGCCGTGGAGGTCGGTGCAGCCGCGGGTCGTGAGCAGGTCGACGGCGCGGCGCACCTCGTCGCGACGCTCCACCGCGGGGCTCGACACGGCGTGCCGCAGCACCTCGTCGGCGAACGACACGACCGTCACCCGGTCGCGCTCGCCCAGTCCCTCCAGCAAGCCGACCGCGGCGCGCTTGGCTGCGTCCAGCGGCTCCCCGCTCATGCTCCCCGACGCGTCGATCACCAGCGCCACGTCCAGGGGAGGGCGCTCGTCGTCGGTGCGTTCGATCTCGGGGGCCTGCACGTCCACCAGCACGTGGCGCACGCCGCCGCCCCTGGTGACCAGCCTGCGATCGATGCGGGCGGTGAACACGGGGTTCTTCATCTCGTTCGTCATGACCTTATCTCCCTCGTTCGAGAAGTCGTTCCAGGACCCTGCGGATCCGCTCCAGGCGTTGCCGGCGTTCAGCGTCGGCGGGTATTCGCACCTGGATCTCGATGTCGGGGATCCGGACCCGGCGCCACTCCTCGGCGGCGGCGGGGGCCGGACGGTCGTTCCGTGGTTCGTCGGTGAGCACGTCGGAGAGCGTGGACTCGAGGTCGCGGAGGAGGGGGCCGAGGTCGGCGAGGTCCTGGGGCTCGGGGTCGGGCATCAGGCGTGGCCGGCGCAGTGAGTCGCACCAGTCGAGAGGAGTTTCCGACACCATCAACGCCGGACTCTCCAACCTCACCTCATCCGTATCGATCACCGTCAGCTCCGTGCCGAGCGCCATCTGCGCGGCCCCGTCGTCGCCGAGGGACTCGATGGACACCCGGATCTCCTCCAGCGTCAGGGGCCGGCCCGTGGGCTGCACCCGGACGTCCTTGAGGCGCTTGACCAGCTCGAGCCGCTCCAGCGTCTCGGGACCGTACGTGACGTTCGGTCCGCGCTCTCCGGCCCCGGGGACGAGCTTCCGCGTGATGTAATAGCGGATCTGGCGCGCGCTGAATCCGGTGGCGCGGACCAGGTCCTCCATCGTGTGGGTGCGGTCGGGGTGGCTCGTCATGATCCGGTCTCCCGGGGGTTGGGGTGGTGTGATCGAAGGAATATACAGTAGACAGCGGATGGTGTCAATAGGGTTGTTTGTTGCAGGGCGGTTGCCATATCATGTTGATATCAAAGGAGTTGTGGAAGATACACGTGTTTTTGGCTGAAGAGTGGAGTTGTCCCGATCGGGTTAAAGAACGGGTCGAGCCACGCGCGATCCACGAAAATGTCCCGCTCGGGAATGCGCTGGGGCGATGTTGCAGGTACCAGTCCGGTAACTGACGATATTACGCAGGTTATGGTCGCACCACGTGTGATAACCCTCGGCATATTCTGAAAACCAATCGGAGCAACCAAGACCATGTTAATCCCGTATACTGCCCCCCACCCCCATCAAGATCGGAGCCCCCATGCGCACCCTCCTCCTCCTGGCCCTCCTCGCCACCACCGCCACCGCCCAGCCCCGCTGGTCCTGGCCCGACACCCTGCACAACATGCAGGTCCTGCCGGCCGACCTGCCGGCCGACGACCTCGCCGCCGCCATGCGCGGCTACTCCATGGCCCTCGGCGTGCGCTGCACCCACTGCCACGACGGCGAGCCGGGCGCCCCGCTCTCGGCCATCGACTTCGCCTCCGACGCCAACCACGCCAAGGACCGCGCCCGTGAGATGATCCGCATGATGGGCTCCATCGACAGGCACCTCACCGATCTCGACGGCGATCGCACCGCAGCCGCGAACTGCGCCACCTGCCACCGCGGCCGGCCCATTCCCTCGACTCTCACCGAAGAACTGACAGCCGCCTACGCCGATGGAGGCCTCGAGGCGGCCGTGGCCCGACGAGCAGAGCTCAAGGAGGAGTGGTTCGGGAGGGGCGTCTTCGACTTCATGGATGAGCGGGCGCTGTGGGACCTGGCCGCCGCCGCCGAGGCCGCGGGCGATGCCGAGGGCGTCGTCGCGATCCACCGACACAACACGGAGCTGTTCCCGGCATCGACCAGCGCATGGACCGGGTTGGGGATGGCCCAGGCCGAGTCGGGCGACACGGCCGGGGCGCGGGCGAGCCTGGAGAAGGCGCTGGAGCTGGAGCCGCGGAATCGGCGGGCGGCGATGGTGCTGGAATCGTTGGGGGAGTGACCCGCTCGGGCGGGGGGCTCAGTGCCCCCCGTTCTGCTCCCTCCACTCCTTCATCTCCCGCATCCTCCGCCTGAACCTGTACGGCTCATCGAAAGCCACCGGCCCCACCTTCCCCGCAGCCTCCAGCACCGCCGCCGCTTCCTCGGGCAGCCCGTTGTCCCCGTAATGGTTGACCGTCTCCACCGCCAGCCCCGCCTCGATCATCAGCACCGAGAAGTTCCGGCCGTTCACGAACAGGTAGCCCAGCGTGCGGCCGTAGCCGTCGGGCTCGCCGGCGCGGAGCAGTTCCACGTGGTCGGCCATCACGAACACGCCCTTGGCGAAGGCGCTGGCCTCGCGCCCGAACGGCTGGTCCTCGTACCAGCCCATGCCGGGGTGGGCCACTTCGGGGGTGTCGATGCCCAGGATGCGCACGCGCTCGGCGTCGCGGTCGGGCCAGTGGATGGTGACGGTGTCGCCGTCACCCACGTCGATCAGGTCGATGGGGACGGGGACGCGGTCGGTGGGGGCCGCGGACGACGCAAGGGCAACGGCGGCGAGCGTCAGGAACAGCAACAGGGTGGAGGCGAAGCGGGTCATGGGAGGCTCCCGGTTGGCGGAAACGAGAAGGCGGTCGTGGAGGACAGGATCGTCCAGGACCGCCTTCGGGCGCAACCGTGATGTGGCTCCGGCCTCACGACGCCGGGCACGGACCGCCCCCTCTTCTCCGAACCCCCGGGGACGATCCGGCCCATGCGTCGTGCCGGGCGGGTATTCGCTCCCGAAAATCATAGAAGAGGGGCCGGGCCGGGTCTGTACGGCAGATGGCGTATTCGTTCCTAGTCGGCCCTCTTCAGCAGCAGAATGTGGATCGAGCTCGTGTCGTACAGCGCTTCGGTCTCGTGGCAGTCGTGCTCCGTGAGCCAGTGGTCGAGGCCGTCGTCGTACCAGACCTCGTGGTACACCGACGCCAGACGGTCGCAGACCTCGTCGTCGCCGTAGACGACCCAGCGCACGAACCGGGTGCCCCAATCGTCCTCGCCCCACTCGGCCACGGGCACGCCCTCGCCGGCCAGGTGGATGTAGTGCTCGTTGCCGTTGACGGCCTCGTAGAACGTCGACGCCCACCACGAGCCCATGGCCATGGTCTCGGGGTTCACGGCGATGCTGACGGTGTCGCCGTGGCCGGTGCCCGGGTCCACGAACGAGAAACCGGCGCCGTCCCAGTACACGTCCGACATCACGGACAGGCCCTCGTTGCGGAACGTGTAGCCGTGGGAGTACGAGTTGTCGGTCTTCACGGTGATGCTGATCTCGTCGAAGGTCGTGATGTCCGGGAACGGCGTTCCGTCGGTCAGCAGCACCGACACCGAGATGTCGCGCCGCGAATCGTCGTCGGCTTCCATGTCGTAGTTGGCCACCACCACAACCAGGTCCTGGTCCAGGGCCGCCTTCACGTCCAGCTGGTCCACGGTGACGCTCGCGCCGCGGCCGACCTCGTCCCAGCCGGTGTCGTCCACGGCGAAGACCACCAGGGTCGACGCGTTGCGCGGGTCCGACACGTCGAAGCGCAGGGTCTCGGCCTCCAGGAAGTCGTCGCGCTCCAGGCGGACGCGGTGCAGGTCGGCGTCCAGGCTCACGTGTTCGTCGGTGAAGGTGTGGGACTCGTCGCCGTCGTCGTCGATGGTCCAGTCGCCGGTCACGGCGCCCAGGTAGAGGCCGTCGGGGTAGGGGCGGACCTGGCCGGTGAGCAGGTCGACCAGGAAGTCGGGCCACCACTGGTTCGGGGAGCCGGGGAGGGCGTCGGCCAGGAACTGCACGTCGTCGTAGTCGTAGCCGGCGCGTTCGTTGACGGTGGCGGCGAGGGCGTCGCGGCCCCAGCCTGGTCCGTCGTGCTCGTCCACCCAGATGGCGAAGTCCATCATGCCGTAGCCGTAGAGGGCCAGGCCGCCGGTCCAGGGGTCGTCGCCCATTTCGACGGTGCGCCGGAAGCCCTTCAGGGCGCGGGGACGCCACTGGTCGAAGAAGGCGGGGATCTCGATGTCGATGTCGCCATACATGGCGTAGAGCGTCGCGTACATCCACCAGTCCACGGGCAGACCCGTGCGGGCCTCGCAGACCTCGCGCCAGAGCACGAAGTGCAGCTGCCGGCGCAGCTCCGTCAGCTCGACCGAGCTGTCCGGGCTGTACACCAGTTCGACATGGGGCACGACCACGGCTGCGTCCGGCCCCTCGCGCATCAGGCGGCCGCTGACACGGCTGGCCATGTAGTCGTTGTGGAACACGTCCGCCTCGATCAGCGGCATGTATGCGTTCTGCTGCGGGTACAGGGTTTGGCGGAACTGGTCGGTCAGGGGCAGGAACCGCTCGGCGTCGAACACGAGCCACTGCAGCAGCAGGTCGCGGTAGAACAGGATGTCCGCGCCGCCCCGCACGTAGATGGGGATGGGGATCTGCACGCTGGAGCGGCCGAGGGTCTGGGTTCCGGTCAGGATCAGGTCGAGGATGACGTTCTCGATGGACTTGTCGTCGTCGCGGACCAGCAGGTAGTCGCCCGGTTCGAGCTCGGCCACCAGGGTGTCGCCGACCATCTCCGCGGGCAGGGCCGCCATGTGGTACGACGTGTCGCCTTCGGCGGGCATGCCGGTGATGAAGGCCATGACGTAAGGCTCGCCGCCCTCGTGTCGGCCGGTGGGCGGGGCGACCAGGCGGATGGTCAGCGGCTCGTCGAAGTCGGCGGGGAGGCCCTCGAGACGGTACGAGTCCGTCTCGTCGCCGAGGCTCGGCTCGTTTTCGCGCAGGAGGGTGAGTTCCGCGTCGTCGCCCAGGGCGCCGGCGGGTACGCCCACCGCCACGCCGTCGCCGGAGAGGGTGTCGCCGGCGGCGCCGACGGTTCCTTCCGCCACCACTTCGTCCTGGGGGTCGGGACCCGGGCCCGTGGGGGAGTCGGAGGAGCAGTTGGCCAGGAGGATGAGGGCGGCGAGGAGCGCGACGGCGAGGGGGAGGGTGCGCATGGGAGAACTCGATTCGTGGTGGGAGCGGTGCGGGCTCGCTGTTGAACGAACCATATCATTATCTCGCCGCTCACCACAAGCGGGGCGCGGGGTCTACCGGAACCGCTTCTTCAAGCCTCCCCAATCCTCCTCCACCGTCGCGGTGCTGCGCGGGACGAGCTCGAAGAGCAGGTCGTCGAAGACCGTCGCCGGATCCACGCTGAACTGCGCGGGGATCGTCAACCGGAGCGCTTCGATCCCCACGCCCGTCACGACGAGGACGTAGGGCTGGGCATCGCCCGTGGCCGCCTCCACGTCGATCACGCAGGTCGATTCGGACGAGTCGCCCTGCAGGGTCACGACCCAGCGCTCGGCATCGTCATCCATGCACGACGGCGACCGCATGTCCGCGAACCAGCGCGTCGGGGACAGGTCGGTGCGGGTGAAACAGAGGGACAGGGTGCCCTCGGGCGGGAGCGGCGGCTCGGGCACGTCGTGGACGTCGACGCCGTCGAGCGCGCCGTCGCGCCAGCCGAACAGGCGGGGCTCGCAGGACGTCCCGTCCGCCGTGATCCGGGCTTCGAGCACGAGGTCCTGGGCCGCGGCCGAACCTACGGCAAGGACGATCAGCATCAGGAAAGTCGCGCAGCGCATATCGATTCGTCCCTTCACGATCGGGCTCATTTCAGGAGGCTCATCTTGCGCGTGTCGCCCATGCGGCGGCCGTCGACGGTGAGCCGGTAGAAGTACAGGCCGCTGGCGGCGGTGCCGCCCGCGTCGCTGCGGCCGTTCCAGACGACGGCGCGGCGGCCGGCCTCCAGGGTGCCGGCGTCGAGGGTGCGCACGACGGCGCCGCGGAGGTCGAAGACCGTGATCACCGCGTGCCCCCTGCTCGGCAGATTGAAGTGGAACGTCGTGCTCGGGTTGAACGGGTTCGGGGCGTTGCGGAGGTTCAGGCCCTCCAGCAGCCACGGGAGTTCGGGCATGGCGTCGGGGGACTGGAAGCGGACTTCCACCGGTCCGCCCGAGGTCGCGATGGTGACGGAGTCGCGGTCGCGCAGCGAGGCCGTGGCCAGCTCGTTCGTGGCCGGCAGGTAGACCTGGAGGTCCGCGCCGGGGGGCAGCTCCGAGGCGTCCCAGCGCAAGGTCGCGGTGCCGCCCGCTGCACCCACCACGACGATCGACCACGAGGCCGGTTCGTCGTCCATGCCGATGAAGTCGGCGGCCATGCGGTTGCCGGTGGGCAGGCTCCACTCGGGGTGGTGGAAGGACATGGTCGGGGTCTCGGTGTCGGTCGGGGCCGAGGGGGGTGACGGGGTGTCGTGGAGTGGATCGAAGCCCGGGCCGCAGTCGGGGCGGCGGCCGAGTTCGAGGGCGGCGGGGGAGTCGTCGAGGGAGAGGCGGATCGTCCAGCCCTCGTCGCTCTTCGCGGCCGGCGGGTCGGAGTACAGCATGCCCTCCTCGGTGAAGCGCAGCGCCAGCCCGTCGGCGTACGACGCCACCCAGTAGGCGTGCCATGGCTGGAACGTCGTGGCGGGAGCGTACGCCGCCGCCGCATCGTCGTACCCGAACAGGGTGCCGGAGACCAGTCCCCATCCAGCCGCCTCTTCGTACGTGAAGGCCTGCTGGCCGTGGACGACCGTCACGCCGGCCGTCGGGGCGTTTCGCCACAGAGGGTAGCCCACCAGGGTCCAGCCCCGGTTCAGGGGGACGTCCACGCCCTCGTGGTCGGGGGAGCCCGCCATGGTCCAGTCGAAGGGCTGGGGTGTGGTGATCCACATGCCCTGCCCCTGGACGACGGGGTCAGTCGGATCGAGCAGCGTGTAGCCCGTTTCCGGGTCGTAGCCGAACAGGTAGGCGCCCGCGGGAGCGGCGTCCAGGATGCAGTCCTCGAGGGTGGCGCCGGGCTCGTGCTGCAGGGGCGTACCGATCATGGACCAGCCCGCAGGCAGGAGGCGGCTCGGCGGGTCGGCCGACACGTCGACGATGTGGAGGGTCACGGGCACCGTGATGTCGTCGCCGAAGGGATCGTTGGTCTCCAGGATCACGTTCGCTGTGTGATCGCCGAACTGGCCATCGTTGGAATGGAAGACGACCTGGACGTCGGCAGAGGCGCCGGCTGCGAGGGTCCCGGATGCGGGCTGCAGTTCGAGCCAGGGAGCTCCGACGAACCAGTCGACGACGTTGCCGGCCAGGATGCGGTTCCCCGCCTCGCCGATGGTGAAGTCGGCGAACACCTCGTCGGTGGTCGCGACGATCCTGCCCTCGCCGGCGTCCGTGGCCACGAGCACGGGATGGCCCTGCACGTCGTTGGCGATGACGGCCGCGGGGGCGGCGACGTCGACGAACGAGGCCTGGGGGCTGGAGAAGTACACGGACGCCACGCCCTCGGTCAGGGGGTGCGTCGCGATGTCGGACGAGACGCCGGAAGCGCCCGCGACGGCAGCAAAGCGGAACTCGGCCCGGGTGGCCGCCAGGATCTCGTTGAAGACGGGCAGGGCGCCCGCGTTGTCGCCTTCCAGGATCAGGTGGCCGCCGTCGAGCACCCAGCCCGACACGGCGTCGAATTCGTCGTCCGTGAAGGTGGCGATGCAATCGATGATCCACAGCACGTCGTAGTCGTCGAGGATCGCACGGGACAGGGGCAAGAAGTTCTCATCGACGATCGCCCCGCGATCCATCAGATCCCCGGTCGCGACGGACCAGTTGGTGACAGCGGGCTGGGCGTGGGCGCGGTCGAACAGGACCTTCACGCCCAGCAGGTCCGAGATCCGCGGGCTGCGACCGGCGCCGGTCGCCGTGGTCGCTGGCCCGCCGTCCGCCTCGGGATCGACGGCCGGTGCCGTAGAGGCGAGCGCGGCGGGTGTCTCACCCGGTCCGGCGATCATCAGGGACCACTCCATGTCGCTGCCCCCCTCGTTGGTGATCGTCAGCGTGCGGGCGAGGGTTTCGCCGTTGAGCAGCGTGACGTCGAGGGAGTCGGGAGATGCGGACGGGACGGGAGGATCCAGGGCTTCGGCGGTCACGATCACCGTCGTCGTGTCGCCGCCGGCCGCGTTGGAGATGATCGACATGGTCGCAGCGACCGGTCCGGACTCGGTGGGGGAGAAGAAGACGTCGATGTTCCGGGTCTGCTCCGGCCCTAGGGCGAACGGTCCCGGCTCGTGGGTGATCGACGGGTCGTCGGTGGCGAGGGACTGCACCGACAGGAAGCCGCACCCCGTGTTGCCCACGGTCACGGAGCCCTCCAGGGGGATGCCCACGTAGGTCCGGCCCAGGTCGAGGGTGTCGGGTGCCGCGCTGATCAGGGGGACGGCGGAGACGGAGATCCCGACCGGGATCTCCATGAAGGGCGAGAGGGGGGCGTTGGTCGCCAGGATCATGCGGGCGTCGTAGCTGCCGTAGCAGTAGTCGGCCGAGTCGAACGACAGGGTCAGGGTCTCGGATCCGCCCGGATCGATGACGCCGATCTCCGGGGACACGGACACCCAGGAAGGGCGGACGAGCCAGTCGACGAGTTGGTTGGCGAAGAGTCGGTTGTTGCCCCGGTCGATGGAGTACTCCGCAAAGATCTCGGTGCTGACAGCCGCGATGCGACCGGACTCGATGGTTTCCACGGCGACGCACGTGCGATCTCTGGAGTCCCAGACGAGCCTGACCGCGTCGCCGACCGCCTCGACGCTGGTGGACGGATTGGGTATGTAGATCGTCGAGACGTCGACAGTGCTCGAGTGCGGCACGATGAAACTGGTGGGGCCGGTGTTGCACGAACCGTAGCCGTAGTCGATGTGTGCCCCGAGGGTGGTGAGCAGCGGGTCGAAGCCGGAAAAAAATTCGTGCCCCTCGAGCAAGAGGGCGCCCCCCTGGCTCACCCAGTCGGCCACCGCATAGGACTCGTTCATGGTCAGGTCATCCGGGAAGTCGACGAGCCAAAGCAGGTTGTAGTTCTCCAGCAGCACCCGGGTGATGTACGCCCCGTTGACCGTCACCGTCGCGCCGCGGTCCTGCAGGTCCGTCAGGATCCGGCTCCAGCCCGACGTGTCCACCTGGCCGTGGGCCATGTCCCAGAGGATGTGGACCCCTTCGAGGCTCGAGAAACCGGTGCCGGCCCCGTCCTTCACGATGTCGATGTCGTGCAAGACGCCGGCGGTCCAGTCGAGGGGGTAGTCGCCCGTGTTGGTGATCGTGAGTTCCGATTCGGTCGTGGACCAGGAGTCCATGTCGACGGAGACGGAGCCGGTGTCCAGCGACACCTCGGGCCCGTTGAGCGCCGTGCCCGACAGGGGGACGACGACGGTCGGTTCATCCTCGTCGTTGGTCGTGAGCGTGAGGGCGTCGGCGAGGTCTCCGACGGCCACCGGATCAAGGAGGACCGTGAGGATCCCCTCGTCGCCCGGGGCCACCACGAGCGTCTCCGGCTGCACGGAGAAGACGGATCTGCCGCCGATGGAGGCAGCGATCTCCAGGTCGCCCGTCCCGACGTTCGCCACCGTAAGGTCGCGTCGGCCGGTCGCGTGGACGAACACCGTGCCCAGATCCAAGGTGTCGGTGGAGACGTCGATCTCCGGAGTCCCGATCACCGTCAATCCCACGTCCACGACGGCTAGGGGCAGTACCGGATCGTTGCTGCGGATGACCAGCTCCCCGGCGTAGTCCCCGCCGATCAGCGAGAGGGAGTTGAAGATGATGTCGACGTCCAGGGCCTCGCCCGGCGCCAGTGTCGCGGTGTCGGGCGCCGCGGTGAACCATAGCGGTCCGGATGTCTTCAGGGAGTACGAGACGGCGTTCCGCCAAAGCCCGGCCATGTTCGCGTCGTCCCCGCAGGTGCCGCCGGGCAGGAAGCAATCCCCGGCCGATCCGAGGGCGACGACGGTGCCGAGTCCATGGCGGTAGACGATGGTCGTGGGCATGCCCTCGTCGTCCCGCGTGACGATGTCCGCTTCGGCCGGAACGTCCTCGAACCAGTCGCGGCTCGAGTAGGTCGCCGAGAGGACCTCATCGAGGCCCTCGGCGATGGGATGGTCAGGGGCCGTGACCGTGTCGACCTCGGAGAGCCCGAACGTGGTGCGAACGCCCGACGGAAGGTCGAACGATCCCCCACTGGTGCCGCCGACGAAGATCAGCACGCCGCCGTCGTCCAGGTACTGCTCGATGCGGTCGAGGTTGTCCCGGACCTGGGTGATCATGGGCGATCCCGAGTAGGCCAGCCCTCCGGTGATGTACATCATGTCGTAGAGCGAGAAGTCCTCGGTGGCGAGATTGCCTGACGAGCGTCTGGTCACGGTGCAGCCCAGGGCCTCCAGCTCCGGCACCACATCGGCGCCCCAGGGGACGAAGTCGCGGAACAACAGGACGGACCTGTCGTCACCGATGGCCCGCTGATCGTCGGTTCGACCTTTCGACCGGACATGTCTTCGTGTCAGGGAGAGCAGCAGGTCGCTCCCGCCGTCGTTCCTGAGCTCGACCCGTGCGGCCTCCGACTCGAAGTTGTTCAGGATCGCCCGCAGGGAGTCGGGGGACGCTGCGAGAACGGGCGCGACGACCCCGGTGCCCGTGAGGGAGATGTTCAGGACGGGCTCGGCCGGGTCGTTGGTGGAGATGGAGAGCGTGGCCGCAGCCGGTCCCACCGATGTCGGGGAGTGGATGGCGGCGAACTCCCAGGTCCCGTCGGGCGGCAACGTGAAGGAGTCGACGTCGGTCGAGAAGTCCGCGTGGTCCGTCGAGAAGGATGCAACTTCGAGCTCGGTACAGCCCAGGTTGCGGACGACGATGGTCTCCCTGACGACGGCGCCGACGAAGTGGTCGCCGAAGTCGATGGCCGTTCGATCCACCGAGATCCGGGACGTGAGCTCGTGGTTCATGGCCACGGGGATCCGTACCGACGGCGTCGAATCGTCGGTCGCCCGGACATCGACATGGGCGGCTCGCACGGGATCGCAGGTCGTTGATGAGTCGAAGCGGAAGAGCACCTCCCTGGATCCACCGCGCGGGATGAGCCCCGATGCGGGCTCGACCCTGATCCAGTGGTCCCTGGCCATCCAGTCGAAGAGGCGGTTGCAAAGCAGGCGATTGTCGTCCTGGTCGATGAAGGAGTCGCGCGAGATGGAGCTCGTGGCGACGGCCACGCGCCCCCGGCCCAGATGCTGGACGGCCACCGTCGGAGTGCCGTTCGCGTCCTCGACCAGCAGTTCGGCCGATTCGAGTCCTTCCTGGGTCAGCCGCGTGTCGGTGTAGCCGATCAGGACGGATGCGACGCCTTCGGTGATCGTGTGGGTGCGGACGTTGGTCGAGGATCCGCTCAGACAGTTCCATTGGGAGACGCGCAGATCCGATCCCACGGCTTCGAGCATGGCGTTGTGAGCCGGGATGGCGTCGTCGCTGCCGCCTTCGATGTAGAGTGTGCCGCCCTCCCGGACCCAGTCCGCCAGTGCCGTCAATTCGCTTTCGCTGAAGGCGACTGTCAGGGAGCTCGTCCAGAAGATGTCGTAGTCCTCGAGATCCTCCGGTGTGATCGGCCTCCAGGTGTTGTCGATCCATGCTTCTCGCCAGTGCAGATCTTGGCTGATCGTGCTCCCGTAGGACGAGTAGCTCTGTCCATGTTCGTAGTCGATCAGGATGCTGACGCCCCAGAGATCACCCGATTCCGCCACCGGATCTTCGATCACCGCCGCCCACTCCAGATCCATGTCCCCGACGTTCGAGATCGTCACCGGCATGTCCACGGTGATTCCCGACGTGACGTCGACCGCCACGGAATCGGGCTCGACCGCGATCTCGGGACCCGTGACACCCTCGCCCGACAGGACCACGAAGGGCGTCGGGTCGTGGGGGTCGTTGGTGGTGAACCTCAGCAGGCCCGGGTACAGGATGTCGTCGGCCGGGGCGAACGACACGACGATGATCCGCTCATCTCCAGGCACCAGGGAGAAGGGATTTCCGTGGACGGTGTAGGCGTCGGAGTCGGTGGTCATGGAGGTGACGTTGAGGGTCGAACAGCCAAGGTTGCGGACAGTGAGCGTATCGTTGACCGTGGTTCCGACCGGCACTCCGCCAAACCCGATCGCATTCGTGTCGGGGACGATGTCGGGACCTCCGGTGACGATCATCGCGGCGTGGACCGTGGCCGTCGGGGTCGCCGGCGCATTCCCGGAGATCACGATCCGCGCCTCCGCATCCGCCCCACACAGACCTTCGGCATCGAATGTCAGCGTCACGTCGGAGGACGTGCCGGCCGGCACCGTCCCGGCGGACGGCGTGAGCCGCACCCAGGTCACGCTGGCCAGCCAGTCGACGATCTGGTTGGCAAGCACACGGTTGTCGCCGCCTCCGATGGCGATGTCCATGGAGATCTCGTCGCAAGCGGCGACCACGCGTCCGGCTCCGCACAGCTCGGCGGCGATGCCTGGCAGTCCGCCCGCCTCTCGAGCGACAAGAACGCTCTCCCCGAGCGGTTCCATGATCGTCGTCAGTGGTCCCGCGAAATAGACGGACGTGACGTCTTCGGAGACATCGTGGGGGTAGACGGTTGTGGAGACCCCGGCCGTCGCATCGGTCTCGGCGAACCGGGTATCCGCCTGCATGGCCTGGAGGATCGCATTGAAGGCGGTGACGCTCGGCGCGTTGTCCCCTTCGAGGTAGAGGCCGCCGCCGCTGCGCACCCAGTCCGCGACCGCTTCCAGCTCGGCCGAAGTCCAGTTGGAATTGCAGTCGTTAACCCAGAGGATGCTACGTCCGGCCAGGGTGGCCGGCGTGATGGCGTCATGATTCACATGGACCACGGCTCCGCGGTCCTGGATATCCCTGATGATGGCCTGATGAGTGAAGGTGTCGATCTGGGAGTGAGAGCGGTCCCACACGATCTGCACCCCGGACAGGTCATTGAGTTTCGCCTCGACGATTCCCCTACGCAGGCCGGGCATCGCGCCCGGGACCACTTCAGGGTCCGGTTCCGGAGTCCAGGTCACGGGAGCAAGGCTGTAGATCTCGCCCGCCTCCGGCATGAGCACGTCGGACGTCCACTCGAGATCCGCGCCGCCGTCGTTGGTGATGGACATGATCCGCTCTTCCAGGCCGCCTGGTACGAGCGTGATGCTGTAGGAATCGGGGAAGAGGATCATTCCGGGAGGATCCTCCGAGGCGGAGGAGCCGGGAAGAGGTGTCATCACGAGGGCCGAAGCGAGCAGGGTGGCGAAGGATCGGGCCAGGAGTCGTCGAAGCGCCATCGAGAGACACCCCCGTAGGATTCGTGATTCAGGTTTCGAAACCGATATCTTCATAAACGCAGGCCATGACTTGATCTTATGTCATCACTGGTTCGGGAGTCAATCGCCCCCACTCCACAGATCGACTCCCCCTCGACACCACCCCCTCCACATGCGATCTTATCCCCACCCTCGCCCACCCAGTCCCACACCCCCGAGGTCCCAGGTGATCCCCTTCCTGCGTACCCTCCTGTTCCGCACCGGCATCGTGGTCATCACGTTCGCGCTGATCCCGCTGCTCCTGATCTCCCTGCTCATGCCTGGGCTGAAGCGCAACGCCTTCCTCGCCAACTGGTCGTCGTTCATGATCACGTGGCTGCGCTGGACCTGCGGCGTGGACTACGTGGTGGAGGGCGCGGAGAACATCCCCGAGCGCAACGCCATCATCCTGAGCAAGCACCAGTCGTCGTGGGAGACATTCGGGCTGCAGCGCATCTTTCCGGCCCAGACCTGGGTGCTGAAGCAGGAGCTGCTGCGCATCCCCATCTTCGGGTGGGCGCTGAGGGCGGCGGGGGCCATCGCCATCGACCGGTCGGCGGGCAAGAAGGCGCTGATGCAGGTCATCACCGAGGGCAAGGACCGGCTCGACCGCGGCTACTGGGTCGTGGTGTTCCCCGAGGGCACCCGCACCAAGCCCGGCACCCGCGGCAAGTACAACGCGGGAGGCGCCATGCTCGCCTCGCGCACCGGCTACCCGGTGGTGCCGGTGGCCCACAACGCGGGCAGTTTCTGGGGGCGGGAGTGGATCATCCGGCCGGGGACGGTGCGCGTGGTGATCGGGGAGCCCATGGACACGGCCGACATGTCCGCGGGGGACATCAACAGGGCGTCCGAGGAATGGATCGAGTCGCGGATGGAGGATTTGTCATGAAGATGCTGATCGCCGTTCTGCTCGTCGTCGCCGCATCCGCCGCCGCCGCCCCCTTCGACTTCGACGCCACCCTCCGCGTCGACTACCACCACACCGGCGCCGCAGGCGAGGAGATCGTCTCCCTCGACCGCCTGCACCGCGAGGGCCCGTGGCCCGGACCGCGCCTCGAGCTGGTCGATCCCCTCGACATCGGCCGCTACCGCGCCCTGCTCCTGGACACCGCCACCGGCGCCGTGCTCTGGTCCCGCGGCTTCGACTCCTACTACGGCGAGTGGAAGACCACAGGCTCCGCCGCCTCCGGCGTCCGCCGCACCTACCACGAGTCGGTGCGCACGCCGTTCCCCACCTCGCCCGCCGTTTTCATGCTCGAGGCCCGCGGCGACGACGGCGCTTTCGCCGAGGTCTTCCGCTGCCCCATCGACCCGACCGACGTGGAGATCCGCGAAGACCCAGTGGACGCCGACATCGCCGTGGTGGAAGCCCATGTGGGCGGCGACCCCTCACAGTGCGTGGACGTGGTGATCCTGGGCGATGGCTACACCGTCGACGACGCCGCCAAGTTCGACTCCGACGTGCGCCGCTTCGCCCGCGCCCTGCTGTCGGTGGAGCCCTTCGCCTCCCTCGGCGACCGCATCTCCGTGCGCGGCGTCCTGAAACCCTCCCAGGAGCGCGGCTGCGACGAGCCTACCCGCGGCGTCCACCGCAACACCGCCCTGGGCTGCACCTTCAACTCCCTCGGCTCCACGCGCTACCTGCTGACCGAGGACAACCGCGCCATCCGCGACGTGGCCCGCGCCGCCCCCTACGACGTGCTCTCGGTCATGGTCAACCACGAGCGTTACGGCGGCGGCGGCATCTACAACCTCTTCAACACCTTCACCAGCGACAACCAGTGGAGCGAGTACGTGTTCGTGCACGAGTTCGGCCACGGGTTCGCCGGCCTCGCCGACGAGTACTACTCCTCGTCCACCGCCTACACCGACTTCTATCCCGACGGCTTCGAGCCCGCCGAGCGCAACATCACCCGCATGCTCGACGGCGCCCCCAAATGGGCCGACCTGGTCACCGACGGCGCCCCCGTCCCGACCCCCTGGAAGAAGGACGAGTACGACCGCATGGACGCCGACTACATGACCAAGCGTGCCGAGATCAACGAGTACATCGCCACTCTCATGCGCGGCGGCGCCGACCAGGCGAAGATCGACGAGGCGATCGCCACCGGCGAGGAACTCTCGCGCTGCCACCAGGACATGCTCGACGCCTGGTTCGCCGACAATCCCGCCTTCGGCACCGTCGGCGCCTTCGAGGGCGCGGGCTACTGCACCACCGGCGTGTACCGCGCCGAGCTGGACTGCATCATGTTCACCAAGGGGCTGAAGCGGTTCTGTGCGGCGTGTTCGGGCGGAATCGGGGAGGTCGTGGGGGCGATGACGGACTGAGGGGGGGGGTGCTTCGGCTTGATGAATGGTGCGGCCGGCCTTGTGATATCCGCGGGGCCGGCCGTTTATATACGCGTTTGGGTAGGTAGTGGACAAGTCCACTATGGACGAATCCATGAACCCGCTTTTCGAGTATGTCTGCAAGAGCCGTCACGCCAGTTCATGGTAGGATGGGGGGACCGAGGGAGGTCAAAATGACAAGATTCCTGATCATCGCCGCCATCACGACCCTGACGGCCACCCAAGCAGCCGCCATCCCACCCCCCGTCTACGACTTCTGCGACCTCGCCATCCCCATCACCGCACCCAGCGGCACCTACACCGGCGACCCTTGCGAAGGCGAGAACCTCGTGGTCGACCACGACTGCGCCACCTGGTCCCAAACCCACGCCCCCGAGGACCGCTACGAGATCGCCATGCCCCCGGGCTGCTCCTTCACCGCGACCGTCGACCCCACGGGCGACGCCATGCTGATGGTCACCGCCGAGTGCGTGGTCTATGGCACCCAGTTCACCTGCCTGGCGTCGGCCGACGATGCGGGGACGGGCGGAACCGAGACCCTGACCTACGTCAACGAGACGGGGGCCGACGCGACGGTATGGCTGGTCGTGGATGCGGAACAGGTGGGGGACTGCGGCGCCTACGTGATGACCCTGGACACCGATTGCGTGGTGGCGGCCGAGCGGCGGGAGTGGGGCGCGGTGAAGCGGGCGTATCGCTAGTCCACCCCCCGCAACCGCATCACCTCCCGCGCGATCTCCTCCACCGCCATGTACGACACGTCGAAGCTCCGCCAGCCGTTCTCGTCCATCATGTTGTTGGCGTGGCGGACCTCCTTGGCGACCTCGCGCTTGTCCACGTAGTAGCCGGTGTGGGCCATGCCCAGGTGGGCGGCGCGGGCCTCGCGCACGCTCATCAGGCGGCTCACGTTCACGCGCAGGCCGATGACCTTCTTCGGGTCCAGCTCCAGCAACGCGCGCGACGGCGGCGCCGTCGGGATCAGCGGCACGTTGGCCGCCTTCACTCCGCGATAGGCGAGGGTGAAACAGGTGGTGCTCTTGGACGCCCGCGACACGCCCACGATCACCACGTCGGCCAGGTGCCAGGTGGCGGAGCGCTGGCCGTCGTCGTGCTTGAGGGTGTAGTCGATGGCGGCGTGCAGGTCGAAGCGCTCCCGCTCCGAGGCGTAGAACAGGCCGGGGGTTCGGGCGGGATCGCTCTTGAACACGTCGTGGAGGGCGGTGACGGCGGGGCCCAGGACGTCCAGGATCGGCACCATGAGCAGGTCGGCCCGTTGCTTGATCTCGCGGCGCGTCTCGGGGCTGACCAGGGTGTAGAACACCGTGGCGCCGACGTCGGCGGCGGCCTTGATCACGGCGTCCACCTGGGCGGGGGTGCGGACCTCGGGCCAGCGGACCACGTCGTAGCGCTCCTGGGCGTACTGGACGAGGGCGGCGTCCAGGAGCTGGTTGCAGGTGTCGCCGCGGCCGTCGGAGACCACGAAGAAGGTGGGGCGTTTGGGTCGTTCCATGTGGGGGCTCCGGGTTGACGGTTCGGGCCGGCGCGCCGATCATACGCCTCGTCGCCCCCGGCCCCAAGCCCGATCCCCGGAGACCGTCGTGCTGCTGCTGCTGAACACCACCAAGCTCATGGACCTAGAGCCCGCCGTGCCGCCGCGGCTGAAGTCCACCGATCCGCGCCGCATGGTCGAGGCCCACGAACTCGTCGACGATCTCCGCGACCGCGACGCCGGTTTCTTCGCCAAGTCCATGGACCTCAAAGCCGACCTCGCCCGCCGCACCCGCGCCGACTTCTCCCTGTGGGGCGACCCCGAGCGGCCGTCGCCGCCGGCCGTCTACGCGTTCACCGGTCTCGTCTACAAGCACCTCGCCGCCGACGGCTTCGACGCCCCGACCCGCCGCCGCGCCGCCAAGAAGCTCCGCATCCTGTCGGGCCTGTACGGCGTGCTGCGCCCCTTCGACCGCATCGAGGCCTACCGCCTGGAGCTCGGCTGCAAGTACGCGCCCCCCGGCGTCCGCAACCCCGTGGACTACTGGCGCGAGCGCATCACCGACGATCTGAACGACGACCTGCGCGACGGCGAACCCGTCGTGAGCACCGCGTCGCAGGAGTACATGAAGGCGGTGGACGAGACGCGGTTGCGCGGCCGCGTGATCACCCCTGTCTTCAAGGAGCGCGCACCCGACGGCAAGCTGAAGACCCGCGTCGTGCACGCCAAGATGGCCCGCGGCGCCCTGATCCGCTTTGCCCTGGAGACCGGCGCCCGCTCGCCGCGGGACCTCATGGGGTTCGGGGAGATGGGGTGGGAGGCGGCGGAGGAGCCGCCCGAGAGCGGGCCGTGGCTGTTCACGCGGGTGCCGCGCGACTAGCGTCGAGCCGCGGGTCCGTGGTACGTTGTGGGAACGGAGGGAGGAATCACATGACCATCCGGACCCTTGCGGCAGCGGCCCTGCTGGTGCTCGCCGCGGTTCCCGCGGCGGCCGACCAGCTCGCCGTGGACTACGTGGACCACGCCGACGTCGGCTTCTACGAACCCTGGACCGAACAGGGGCTCGCCATGGTGGTGGTGCCGGCCAGCGGCGAGGCCATCGTGGAGGCCACGCGCTACGGGCTGCTCCTCTATCGTTCCACCCTGCAGATCGACCTGAGCACCCTGTCGGACGTGCGCACCGTCACCGTCACCGGCAAGACCTACGGCGGCACCGGCAACACCTACGTGTGGCTGGCCGACGGGGAGACCCTGGTGGTCGACGCCTACTCCACCGTCACCAACGTGCGCGAGACCCTGACGATCGACCCCGAAGGCACGACCGTGGACGCCCTCTACGTCTACTCCGTGAACTACTACCTGGAGGGGGTGACCATCCACCACGGGGCGGTGCCCGCCGAGGCGTCGTCGTGGGGGGCGGTCAAATCACTGTTCCGATAGGAAACCGAAGACCACTTCCGCCAGTTCGTCCGCCACGCGCGCGACCTCCGTGTCCCAGTCCCGGTTCACCTGCACCGCCACCGTCACGCCGTGGCCCACCCAGTGGGTCACCGCCGTGTTGTATCCGGGATACCAGCCGGTGTGGCCGAGGGTGTGGCCGCGATCGCTTTCGCGGATGAAGGTGGCCAGGCCGTAGAGGCCGGGGGCCAGGCGGCCGGTGAGGGGTTCGCCGCGCAGCAGGTCGGGACGGTAGTCCCAGGGCAGGGCCGTGCCGCGGTAGAGGGCGTGGGCGAAGCGGGCCAGGTCCGACGACGAGCTCATCATGCCGCCGCCGCACCATTCCAGCACCGGGTCGTGGGTCAGGCGGCCGTCGTCGCCGTGGGTCACCGGCGGCAGGCCGAACATGTTGTCGGCGGGCATGTGGCCGCGCACCAGGCCCGGCAGATCGCGCCCGATCTGGGGCGCCGTGTCGGCCAGGCCCAGGGGTTCGATCACGCGTTCCACCGCGAGGTCGTAGTAGGGACGGCCCGTGGCCTTCTCCACCGTCAGGCCCACCAGGATGTAGTTGGTGTCGGTGTAGCGGAACGCGCCGTCGGCGGGGCCGAGGGGCTCGAGGTCCAGCACATAGCCCACGCACTGCAGGGGAGGGATCACCGTGTCGGGGTCGCCGCCGGGAGCGCTGATGGCGCGGCAGTCGGCCAGGTAGGCCTCCTGCTCCAGGTGGTCCGGCATGCCGGAGGTGTGGGTCATGAGGTTGCGCAGGGTCAGGTCCGCGGCGTTGGGCAGGCGGTCGAACCAGGGCTCGTCGCCCAGGAGGTCGGACAGGGGCGCGTCCAGGTCGAGTTCGCCGCGGCCCACCAGGTCCAGCACCGTGGTCGCCACGAACATCTTGCCCACGCTGCCGGCGAGCATGCGGGCCTCCGGGGGCATGGGCTCGTCGCCGTCGGGGTCGAGGGTGCCGACGGCGATGCGGCCCGAGCGGCCGTCGGGCAGCACGAAGGATGCCGTGGCGCCGGGGAAGCCGATCTCGTCGCGCAGCTCGTCGAGGCGACCCTGGACCGCGAAGGAGAGGTCCACGACCTCGCTCACCGGGTCGGTGGCGGGGGCGTCGAGCACGCCGCCCAGTTTCAGGCCGATGGCCAGGGCGAGGACGACGGCGAGCAGGATGAGCAGGCGGCGGAGCATGGGTTACCTCGGGATCGTCAGGACGGTGAGCGAGTCGGGCGAACAGTCGGTAATGACGAACGCCTCGTTGGATTCCGGGACCAGCACCCCGTCCTCGAACAGGCGCGATTCCAGCACGCCGTCCGCGTATTCCACGGTGATGGAGAAGGGGGAGAGGTCGTAGTCGATCGAGCCCTGCGGACATGAATCCTCGATCCAGGAGACGGGGCCGTCCGTCGTCCAGGGCATGAACAAGGTCGCCCGGACCGATGGCGCCGATCGACGGACGTCGAACAGCATGGACCCCGACCCGGTCATGGTGAAGGACCCGGCCGTCAGGTCGTCGATGGTGAACACCGCGTGATCCGTCATGGTGAGGATGCCGCTCTCGGTCGATGCTCCGTAGTCGACATGGAACTCGACTTCCACCAGGGCATACCCGGCCAGTTCCGGGGTCATGACGGGGATGCCCAGGGGCGTCATGTACCGGATGACGACAAGGATGTCGAAGGAGTCGCCGTCGATGGTCCCCGTATCGTCGTAGGTCCAGGAACTGTCCGTTTCGCTCCATACGAATTCATCGGGAGGCGCCACGGTCAGGGTCCGGGAGTTGATCAGGTGGTTCCAGTTGTGGTTCCTGACGAGAGGCGCCATGTCCTCGGCCATGTCCCGGTCGAACTCGCCCTGGATGATCGCGGGGCTTGATCCATCGTCGTCGCAGCCGGCGAGCAGGGTCAGGGCGGTGACGGCGATCAGGATGGCCGAGCGATGGAATCGGAACATGGATCGTCCTCCGGTTCGGGATGGACGACGATCATAGGGCAACGTGCCAGATCGGCCAACCCACTGAAACGCGAAGCCGCCCGACCCCTCGCGGGATCGGGCGGCTCCATGATCGTACGGCTGCGGACCTAGTTGGTCATGCACCCCAGCGGGTAGCTGCCGCCGCCGCTCGCCACGACATTGCCGCTGGCGTCGTACAGGGTGCCGACGGCGGTGCCGGACCCGTCGAAGACCACGTCGTAGTGGTACGGGTTCATGTCGTAGCGGATGGTGCCGGTGGGGCAGCCGTTGGTGGGGAAGCTGACGCCGTCGCCCAGGGTCTCCCAGTTCATCACGTAGTCGGCGGACTGGACCTGGCCGCCGGCGTTGTACGAGTAGTCGATCTCCACGCTACCGGTGCCGTCGAGCACGTGGGTGTCGGAGCCCAGGCCGGAGATGGTCGTGTCGTAGGCGTACACGTACAGGTACTCGATCTGGTAGCCGCCGTTGTTCAGGGAGTACTCGCCGGTGCCGTCGAGGGTGTGACGGATGGAGGCCGCGCCGGCGGCGTCCTCCTGCGGGTTGCCCGAGGCGTCCAGGTACTGGACCGTGTAGAACCACGAGTAGGTGTAGCCGCTCATGGAGTAGTCGTACTGGTACTCCCAGCGCTGGTTGGCGGCGTTGTAGGCGTAGGTGCCGGTCTTCAGGCCGACGCCGCCGGCCATCGAGTCCATGGACTGCACCAGGGCCACGGCCTGGGGGCCGGCCACCTGGGCCTGGGCCACGGCGGTCTCCTGGGTGAAGTCGTCGCCGCTGCTGGGGGGCGGGTTGGTGCCGCCGTCGCCGTCGCCGCCGCAGCCGGCGAGGACGAACAGGGAAAGGGCGGCGAGCAGGGTCATCGACAGTCGCGTGTTGGTGAGCATGGTCTTCCCTCCGGGGTTCAGTTGTGAGCTGCAAATGGTAGGCGTGGGAGGGAAGCGGGGGAATACGACGGATGCCGTAATCGGATTGGACTTGAAATCACGGGATCGATCTGGTAACGTTGATCCCTCATGAGGAGCATAGCCTCCTCGCGAAGCGAACCCGACCCATGGAGGTCCCGACACGAACACTTGATACCCCTTGCGATGGATCCAGTCCGTACGCCCCGGTATCGAGTGTCCTGTCGAGACGATGATTCCAGGGGTGGGTCCAGGCGCCGACGGCGCCGCTCCGCGAGGAGGTTTTTCCATGCCTGAGCGTATGATCCGGTCCGGTACGACCCGGGCCCTGGTTCCGAACATCTGTCTCGCCTGCCTGATCCTGGTCTCGGCCCTGCCCGCGGACGCCGCGTTGCCCGTGGACGACGCCGCGTGGGTGTGCGTCGCACCCCCCGAATACCATGACGCCCTGGCGCCCCTGGCCGAACACCGCGCGCGCCAGGGTTTGACCGTGCGGCTGGTCACGCCGGCCGAAGCCGTCGGCTGGGTGGGGCCCGCCGACACGTTCCCGCCGGCGCTGCGTGACTTCGCCCGAGCGGCCGTCGACGAATGGGGCACGCGGTACCTGCTGATCGTCGGCGATCACGTCGCCGTGCCCGCACCGTCGGTGCGCTATGCGTCCGGTCCCTTCGAGTGGACCGCTCCCTGCGACCTCTACTACGCCTGCCACGACGGCGACTGGAACGCCGACGGGGACGAGTGGGTGGGGGAGCTGGACGACGATTTCGATCCCGAGCCCGACGTGGCCCTGGGCCGGATCCCCGCCGCCGACGCGGCCGAGGCGGCGGCCGTCGTGGACAAGATCATCGCCTTCGAGGGCCGGACCCAGGCCGACGACGGCCGAGTGCTGGTGGCCGCCACGGTCCTGGACGACCTCTGGTCCCAGGGCGACGAGCCCGTCCCCATGATCGGCAACACCTACGCGGTGATGGTGGAGGACATCCTGCTGGCGGCTGAACGGGAGTGGTCGCCGGACCTTTTGCTGCAGTACGCCGACGATCCCCCCATCGACACGCCCCTGACTCCCGGGACCCTGGTCGACGCCCTCGCCACCAGCCGGTACGATCACGTCATGTTCCTGGGACAGGGCAACGACGACGTCTGGAGCTGCGGCGAGTTCCGCTACGTCGACACCGGCGTCATGGAGCCGCTGGCCGGGTGCGGTCACTCCTTCGTGCTGGACGCTCAGGTGCCCGAGGGAACCGACATCTCGGTCCGGGGCCTTGCCTCCACCCTGCTGATGATGCCCGACGGCGGCGCCGTGGCCGTCCGCGGCTGGTCCACGCCGTTCTACATCACGCCGTCCCAGGACTACGACCTGGCCTGGTGGGAGGCCCTGGCCTCGCAGCCGGACGGCCGGATCGGCGACCTCCACGCCGCCTCCCTCCATGAGGGCTGGCTGGACGGCCCGTCGGAGTTCGGCAGGGCGCACCTGCCGCTCCAGGGCCTGCTGGGCGACCCCGCCACCCTGGCCCGCCCGGCCGCCGCGGTGACCGACGTTCCGACCGGCCCGTCCCGCGTGGTCCAGGTGGAGGCGGTGCCGAACCCGTTCAATCCCTCCACCGTGCTCGCCTTCCGGGTGGAAGGTCCCGAAGGCTCGGCCATGCCCGTGCGCGTGGAAATCTTCGACCTGCGGGGCCGCAAGGTGGCGACCCTCCTCGACGCCGCCCTGCCGCCGGGCGATCACGCCGTGGACTGGTCCGCCGACGCGTCGGCGCCGGTCCCGGATTCCCTCTACTTCGCCCGCGTCACCGCGGGCACGCATGCCGGCGTGGTGAAGCTCGTCCGATTGGACTGACTTCCCCGCCGGTGCCGGGGCCGCCCATGGGGGTGGAGCGGCCCCGGCTTTCACTTTCCCGAAACACCTATCCCATTCCTGCGTAGGGGACTCCGCTCAGCCCCCCCACATCGACCCTAGGCAGGTCCCATGAACATCCGTACCGCCGCCCTGCTGGCGTGCCTGCTGGCCGCCTCGTCCGTGATGGCCGAATACGTTCCCGTGTACCACCCCGAGATGACCGTCGGTCGCACGTCGGGGGAGATCGTCATCGACGGTCGCGTGGACGACCCGGGCTGGGCCTCCGCAGGCCGCGCCGCCAATTTCGCCGAGCACAATCCCGGCGATCAGACGCAGCCCCCGGTGGACACCGAGGCCTGGATGACCTACGACGACGACGCCCTCTACATCGCCTGGATCTGCTACGACGACCCCTCCACCGTCCGCGCCACCATGACCGAGCGCGACCGCATCTGGCAGGACGACTACGTGATCCTGGCCCTGGACACCTACGGCGACCAGGTGTGGGCCTACGAGATCGCCTCGAACCCCTACGGCGTGCAGGGCGACCTGCTGTGGTCCAGCAACGGCGGCGAGGACATGGGCTACGACATGGTCTTCGAGTCGGCGGGCGAGGTGAACGGCGAGGGCTGGATCGTGGAGATGCGCATCCCGTTCACGAGCCTCAAGTTCCCCGACGACGGCGAGCCCTGGCGCGTGGATTTCTGGCGCAACCACCCCCGCGAGGTCCGCGGCCAGTACAGCTGGGCCGCCTACGACCGCGACGACCAGTGCTGGCCCTGCCAATGGGGGTTCGTCAGCGGCGTGACGGGTGTGGAACCGGGCAAGGGTTTCGAGCTGCTGCCGTCGCTGGTGGCCACCCAGTCCGGCGGCATGGTCCGCGACGAGGACGGCAACCCCACGCCCCCCTGGGAGAACGGCGACGTCAACGACGGCGACCCCTGGGACGGCCTCTCCCTCGGCGCCAAGTACGCCGTGTCGTCCGACGTCACCCTCGAGGGCACCTACAACCCCGACTTCAGCCAGGTGGAGGCCGACGCCGCCCAGATCGACGTCAACAGCACCTTCGCCCTCCACTACCCGGAGCGCCGCCCCTTCTTCCAGGAGGGCAGCGACATGTTCCGCACGTGGTTCAACGCCGTCTACACGCGGTCGATCAACGACCCGAGCTTCGCCATGAAGGTCACCGGCCGGCCCGGCCGCACCAACTTCGGCTACCTGGCCGCCCGCGACGAGCACACCCCCATGATCCTGCCCTTCGAGGAGGGCAGCGGGTTCGCCAGCGGCGGCAAGAGCGTGTCCAACATCCTGCGTGTGCGCCACGCCCTGGGCGACCTGTCCCACGTGGGCGTGATCAGCACGGACCGGCACCTGGACGAGGGCGGATCCGGCAAGGTCCTGGGCGCCGACGCCCGCATCCGGCTGACCGACCAGGCCCAGCTCGAGATGCAGTTCCTCTCGTCGCTGACCGACGAGCCCGACGCCCCGGAGCTCACGTCCGGCCTGGAGGGCGTGACCTTCGACCGCGGCCGCCGCACCGCCGTGCTGGACGGCGAGACCTACTGGGGCCACGCCGTCTACACGAGCCTCGAGTACGGCACGCGGAACTGGAATGCGGACATCGACTACTGGGAGCGCAGCCCCACCTTCCGCGCCGACAACGGCTTCGAGCCCAGCAACTCCACCCGCGAGGTGGTGCTGCAGGGCGGCCCGATGATCCGGTTCGACGACTCGCCTTGGCTGGTCAGCATCAGCCCCTACGTGAACACGGGCCACAAGTGGAACTGGTCCGACGTGAAGAAGGACGAGTGGGTCTACGCCCAGGTGGCGACGAGCCTGCGGAAGATGCAGGCGCGGTTCGTGCTGTTCGGCATGCGCAGCGCCGAGCTCTTCGACCACACGCAGTACGACGACATCCACAACATCGGCGTGCAGTTCACGGCCATCCCCGCCAGCTGGCTCGACATCGGCGTGAACGCCGAGCGAGGCGAGCGCATCGCCCGGTTCGCCGGAGCCATGGGCGACGAGCGCCGCCTGACGGCCTGGGCCACCTTCAAGCCCTTCGACCGGCTGGTGATCGACGGCTCCTACCGCCACGCCAGCAGCAGCGACCTCGAGACCGGCGACGAGTTCTTCGACGGCTACATCGCCCGCGGCCGTCTCCAGTTCCAGGTCAGCCGCGAGCTCTCGACCCGCGTGGTCGTGCAGTACAACGACTTCGCCGGCAGCTGGGACCTGGATCCCCTGGTGACGTATCGCCTGAATCCGTTCTCCATCTTCTACGTGGGGTCCACGCGCCATTACCAGGACCTGACGACGGAGCTCAACGGCATCGAGGGCTGGCAGCTGACCGACCGCCAGTACTTCATGAAGCTCCAGTATCTCTTCCAGATCTGACATCGGTCTTGGCAATCGGGCCGCTCCCGTCCTAGGTTGACGGGAGCGGCCTTTCCGTCCGCGCACCGACCCGAGGAGAACCCCATGCCCCGACCCCCCGTGCTGCCGGTCATCGACTGGCCCGCCGTGTTCGACGCGGCCGGCGACTTCCTGCGCGAGCTGCCGCGCCGGGTCAACGTGCTGGTGATCGCCGAGGACTGGTGCGGCGACGTGGTGCGCCACGTGCCGGCCCTGGAGCGCCTGGCCCGCGAAACCGACCGTGTCCTGGTGCGGTACGTGACTCGGGAGGAGCGGCCCGAGATCTTCGTGCGCTACCTCACCAACGGCGGCGAGGCCATCCCCAGGTTCGTGTTCCTGACCGACGCCTGGACCGAGTGCGCCAACTGGGGCCCCATGCCGGCGGTCTGCCGGGCCCTGATCGCCCGGGGCAAGGCCTGCGGCGACGTCCCTTCGGCCCGGAAGATGGTGGCGGCCCGCTACGCCGCCGACCCCCTGCGCACCGAGGCCATGACCGAGCTGCTCGACCTGCTCGAACTGGCGTCCTGCTCCGAGGTCTGACGGGGTGGCCGGGACCGGCAGCGGCGCTTCCGCCTTCAGCGGCCGTCCGGCGGCCGTCGCGGCCGTGGGCCTCGGCTCCCTGCTCCTGTTCCTGCTCCAGCCCATGGCGGCGCGGGCCCTGTTGCCCGCCTTCGGCGGAACGCCCACGGTGTGGGCGGCGTCGCTGGCCTGCTACCAGGTGCTGCTCTTCGTGGGTTACCTGGCGGCCCACCGTCTGCGATCCGCTCCGCCGCGGGTCGGGGCCTGGGCGCCGCCGGTGCTGCTGGTCGCCGCGGGTCTGGCCCGCCTCGCCCTGCGCGACGCGCTGGTCGAGGGCGACACCGCCTGGCACGTGGCCGCCACCCTGTTGCTGCGCGACGGGCCCGTGTTCGCCGCCCTGGCCGTGATCGGGCCGCTGGTCCAGTCCCAGGCCGCGGACCGCGGCGCCGGCGACCGCGTGTACGGCCTGTACGCCGTGTCCAACGCCGCGTCGGTCGCGGCGTTGCTGCTGTTCCCGACGGTGCTCGAGCGCTGGGTGGGCATGGCGCGCCTGGACCTGGTCTGGATGGCGCTGCTGGTCGTGGAGGTCCTGCTGCTGGCCGGCTGGGCCGTGGGGGCGCCATCCCGCCGGGAAGATGCCGGTGACAGGGAATCCGCCTCCGCCCCCCCGCGTGAGATCGCCGTGTGGGCCCTGCTGGCCGCCGCCGGCGTGGCCGTGCTCAACGGCACCACCACTTCCCTCGCCCTGGACATCGCCAGCGGGCCGCTGCTCTGGGTGGCGCCCCTCGCCCTGTACCTGGGCACGTGGGTGGTGGCCTTTTCGGGCCGCCGGTTCGACGGGGAGGGGCTGCCCGTCCTGCGCACCGGCCTGGCGCTGGGGCTGATGGTGCTGGCCCTGGACCGCGGCACCGGGTTCGGGATCGGCGTGCGACTGGCTCTGGCCCTGGGCGCGCTCACCGCCGCCTGTTCCGCCGCCCACGGTCTGCTCTACGCCAGGAGGCCGGCCACGGGCGGGCTGACCGGGTTCTACCTGGCGGTGGCCGGGGGAGGCGCCGTCGGCGGCGTGGTGTCGGGGATCCTGGCGCCTTCGCTGGGGGCGCGGCTCACGGAGATCGTGCTCGGGTTCGGGGGGCTGGCCGTCGTGGTCGCGGTGTTGGCGCTGACCGGCGGCCGGGGTCGTGCGCGGGTGGCCGCGGCGGTGGTGCTGCTGGTGCTCGTGGTACGGCTGGACGCCGTGGTGCGCTCGGACGGCGACGGCGTGGTCTTCTCCCACCGCGATGCCCACGGTCTGGTCCGCGTGGAGGAACGCGACGCCGACGATCCCATGATGCGCAGCCTGGTGCTGCTCCACGGCCGCACCAGCCACGGGGCCCAGTTCGTGTCGCCGCTGCTGCGCGACGAGCCGTCCACCTACTTCGCGGAGATCACGGGCTGCGGCATCGCCGTGGCGTCGGCCCGGGCCCTGTCCGACGATCGACCCCTGGCCATGGGCGTGGTGGGGCTGGGCATCGGCACCGTGGCGGCGTACGGCCGCGCCGGCGACACCATGACCTTCTACGAGCTGAGCCCGGCCGTGGCGGACCTGGCCCGGGGCGAGGTGGACATGGGCGGCGACCGGTTCACCTACCTGTCCGGTTCGCCCGCCGACATCGACGTGGTGGTGGGCGACGCCCGCGTGTCCATGGCCCGCGAGCTCGCCGTCGACCCCGCCGGCCGCGGCTTCGACCTGCTGATCCTCGACGCCTTCGCCGGCGACGTGGTGCCCGTCCACCTGCTGACCGCCGAGGCCTTCGACGTCTACCGCGCCCACCTGTCCGACCGGGGCGTCATGGCCGTCCACGTGTCCAGCAACTGGATCGACCTGCGGTCGGTGCTCTACGCCTGGGCCGCCGACTCCGGCTGGCGTGCCCTGACCGTCTCCAACCGCGCCGGCGGCCCCCTGGACCTGGCGTCGCTGGCCACGTGGGTGGTCCTGTTCCGCGACCTCGACGGCCTACGTGCCCTGCGCGATGCCTGCGTTCCGCTGATGGACGAGGGCCTGATCCAGGTGGAGAACCGCAACGACGTGGACATCGGCGGCCTGCGTCCCTGGACCGACGACCGGGGTGGTCTGGTGGACGCCCTGACGGCCCGCGTCAAGGCCCGGAATCCCTCCTGATAAGCGCCTCCTCCACGCTCGGAAATCTCTAATGTCACGCCGCTTACGGCCGATTCATCCGGATAGGCCCCGGCATTTCAGCCGGGTCGACCGGAGGAATCGATGTCCCGACGAACCACGAAGGCCGTGGACGGCGGAAACGTCCACGATCAGCGCGGCGGTGCCACGCGTGTGCTCGACCTGCTGGGTCTGGTGCTCGTGGTGGGTGCCGTCCTGCTCTCGTGGCGTCTGGACCAGGACCGCAACGAGCGTCGGGCGGAGCAGCGCGATGCCGTGCGGTTCCGCAACGAGCTGATGACCGAGGGCATCGCCGCCAACATCACCGAGTACTTCGAGTCGGCGCGCACCCTGATGCAGGTCATGGCCCAGGAACCCCAGGTCCTGGACATGGACCCCGACGTCGCCCCCAAGCTCGCCCGCATCTTCGAGACCCTCTGGCTGCGCCACGGCATGACCGGACTGCACGTCACTCCCGCCGATGAGGAGCCGGTGCCCGTGCTGGCGTTCCACCATGCAGGCGTCGAACCCGTTCATCCCCATGGACACGACGTGCCGCCGGAGCTGCAGGCCGAGCGCGACCAGCTCGAGGCATTCAGGGCCGATGCCGGCCTCCGGAGCATGATCAGCCCCCTGATCACCCTGTGTGGGGACTCCTCGGGCATGAAGCCCCAGCCGGGTTTCGTGATCTCGGTGCCCCTGCGCGACGGCGACCGGTTCCGCGGCCTGCTGGCAGCGATGGTGCCCCTCGAGACGATCCATGAACTGCTGGAGCGCGGGTCGTATGAATCCGACGACCTGCTCGTGGGCGCCGACGGCGAGCTCTACGGCGGCCTCGACCTGCCGGCCGACGTGCTGGAAGGCTACCGGACGGCGCTCGCGGGCGGTCCGACCCTGGAGTGGCTCCACTCCCTGCCCGACGTGGACGAGAGCGGCCGCGGCCACATGTGGCGGTCCCTGGACATCGTCGACGCCCGGCAGTGGTGGCTCGTCCACGTGTTCGATCAGGACGCGCAGATGCAGGCCAACGCCAGCGGCGGCCTGTTGCACGGCCGCACCGTGATGGTGCTGGTGACGGTCATGGGCATCGTGCTGGCCCTGCTGATGCACCTGGTGCGCAGTCGGCTCCACGACCGGTTCGAGGTCCTGCGCCAGAAGAACCGCGAGGAGGAAGTGCTCCAGACGGTGGCCGAGGGCACCATGGGCTCCACGGGCGAGGAGTTCTTCCGCGGCCTGGCGCGCAGCCTCTCCGAGACCTTCGACTCGCGCTACGCCTTCGTCGGCCGCGTGGACCCCGACGACCCCAACGCCGGCCGCACCCTGGCCTTCTGGGACGGCGAGCAGTTCCTGTCGGCCATCCACTACGTGCTGGACGGCACCCCCAGCGAGCAGGTCATGCGCCGCGGCAGCTACTTCTGCCCCGACGGCGCCCAGGATATTTTCACCGACGACGAACTGCTGGCCAGCCTGGGCGTGGTCAGCTACCACGGCCGCACCCTCTACGACGCCGAGGGCCAGCCCGCGGGCATCATGGCCGTGATGGACACCAAGCCCATGGCCGAGCTCTCGACGCGGGTCCAGTCGTACCTGCAGATCTTCGCCTCGCGCGCATCGGCGGAGTTGATCCGCATGCGCTCGGAGGCCGAGATCCGCATGCTCAACATCGAGCTGGAGCAGCGCGTGGAGAAGCGCACCGCCGAGCTGAAGGCCGCCCAGGCCCAGCTCGTGGAGGCGGAGACCATCGGTGCCCTGGGCGGGCTGGTGTCGGGCGTGGCCCACGAAATCAACACGCCGGTGGGCGTCGGCGTGACCGCCGTGACCCACCTGCGCGACCAGCTCGACGACACGGAGCGCCGCTACGACGGCGGCGAACTCACGCGCACGCGGCTGGAGGCCTTCCTGTCGGCCGTGCGCGAGACCACGGACCTGGTCTACACGAACCTGCGGCGCGCCGCCGAGCTGATCACCATCTTCAAGCAGGTGGCGGTGGACCAGGAGACCGAACAGGCCCGCGCCATCGACATGGAACGGTTCCTGGGCGAGACCCTCTCGGCGATCCGCTCCGGGATGGAGCAGAAGGGGCACGAGCTGACGGTGTCGTGCCCGGGCGATGTGGAGATCGCCACCTGGCCCGGCGCCCTGTCCCGGGTGCTGACCCAGCTCATCTCCAACTCCGTGGCCCACGGCTTCGTGGACGGCCACAAGGGGCGCGTTTCCATCTCCATCGAGAGCAACGGACCCTCCTGGCGCCTGGTCTGCGAGGACGACGGCGTGGGCATGCATCCCGAGACCATCCGCCGCATCTACCAGCCGTTCTACACCACCCGTCGCGGCGCCGCCGGGTCGGGCCTCGGCATGCACATCGTCTACAACACGGTCACCCGGACCATGGGCGGCACCATCCGTTGCGAGAGCCGCACCGGACGCGGGACGCGGTTCGAGATCGTGTGCCCCCAGGCCAGCGACGTGGAGCAGGGCGCTCCCATGGCCGTCTGATTACCCACTTTCCCCGACACGACTGGCGATCCCGGCTCCGAGGCCGTATCCTCGATGCCTCCGAGGAGGCGCCATGTTCCGTCGTACCGTGATCCTGCTGCTGGTCGTCCTGACCGCCACCGTTGCATCCGCCCGCACCGTGGCCGTCATCGGTACCGGTGACGTGGGCTCGACCCTGGGCGTGCGCTGGGCCGCCGCCGGGCACGATATCGTCTATGGATCGCGGACCCCGGGCGCCGACCGCGTGACCGCCCTGGTGGCGGAGACGGGCCACGGGGCCCGCGCCGCCGCTCCCGCCGACGCCGCGGCCGCCTGCGAGGTGGTGGTGCTGGCGGTGCCCTGGCGGGTCGTCGAGCGCCTGGCGCCCACCCTGGGCGACCTGTCGGGCAAGGTCGTCATCGACTGCACCAACCCCCTGTCCCGCGACCTCTCGGAACTGGTCACCGCCGCCGACCGCTCGGCGGGGGAGATCGTGGCCGACCTGCTGCCCGGCGCCCGCGTCGTGAAGGCCCTCAACACCACCGGCGTGGCCGTCATGCGGAATCCGGAGTTCGCGGACGGGCCGCCGTCCATGCTGCTGGCGGGGGAGTCGTCCCTGGCCAAGAGCATGGCCGCCGAGCTGGTGGAGGACCTGGGTTTCGAGGCCGTGGACGCCGGACCCCTGAAGTCCGCCCGCTGGTTGGAGCCCCTGGCCGCCCTGTGGATCGAGCTGGCGTACCGGCAGGGGATGGGCGAGGACATCGCCTTCCGCATCCTCACGCGCTGATTCCCGCCCGCCGCCCGCAACCCCCCGCGGGTGGCTCCGTAAGCACTTTCGTGCTACCCTGCTCCGGTTGTCCGCCAACCGTCATGACGCCCCATTCGATCCGATCGCGGAGGATTCCATGAGACTGCCGAGCGTCGCGCGCCTGCTATCCGTCGTCCTGTTGACCTGCCTCGCATCCGC
This sequence comes from uncultured Fibrobacteraceae bacterium, assembly GCA_964343835.1. Classification (GTDB taxonomy): domain Bacteria; phylum Krumholzibacteriota; class Krumholzibacteriia; order LZORAL124-64-63; family LZORAL124-64-63; genus CALEMW01. Next base: position 86,088 of record CAYFKR010000011.1, on the reverse strand, counting down.
CGCCTTCGGCGCCGAGGCCTACATGCCCCGAACGCCCGCTATCTCTCCGGACGGGTCGACGGTGGCCTTCTCGTTCCAGGGTGACCTCTGGACCGCCCCCGCGGATGGAGGGGAGGCCCGCCGCCTGACGGCCCATGAGGCCTACGACTCCAACCCGGTCTTCAGCCCGGACGGACGCAGCATCGCCTTCGCCTCCCAGCGGTACGGCGACTTCGACGTGTACGTGATGCCCGTGGACGGCGGCGAGCCCGTGCGCCTGACCCACGCCGGCGGCACCGAGATGCCCCGCACGTTCTCGGCCGACGGCAGCGAGGTGCTCTTTGCCGCCCGTCGCCTCTTCGACTACCCCATGTCCACCCAGATCTTCCGGGTGCCCGTGACCGGCGGCACCCCGTTCCGCCTGGTGGACGTGTTCGCCGACGAGATCGCCACCGCCGACGACCGCACCTACGTGTACGGCCAGGGCCGTGTGGCCTACGGCCGGCAGCACTACCGCGGCAGCTACCAGCGCGAGCTCTGGTCTTGGACCCCCGGCTCCGATCCGGTGCGTCTGACCGAGAACCGCGGCTACGACACCAACCCCATGGTGGGGCCCGGCGGCCGCATCTACTGGCTGGCCGACCAGGACGACTCCAAGACCGCCAACGTGTGGACCATGTCCGCCGACGGCTCCGACGCCTGGCGGATCACGACATTCGAGGGCGAGCCCGTGCGCGCCGCCGCCCTGAGCGCCGACGGCCGCCGCATGGTCATCGAGCAGGGCGTGTCGCTGTGGCTGATCGACCTGCCCGACGGCAAGCCCCGCCGCATCGCCATCCAGGTGGCCGACGACCGCATCGAAAACCCCGTGGTGCTGGAGACCATGACCTCCGGCGCCGACGAGGTGGCCGTCTCCTCCGACGGCGAGGAGTACGCCCTGGCCGTCAGCGGCGAGATCGTGCTGGTGAACAAGGAGCTGGGCGGCCGCGCCACGGTGTGCGTGCCCGGCGAGTGGCTGGAGCAGTCGCTGTCGTTCCGTCCCGGTTCGGCGGACACCCTGCTCTTCGTCACGGATCGTGAAGGCGAGAACCAGGTCTGCCTGCTGGTGTCGGACGACGAATCCACGAGCCTGCTCCGCGAGGCCCGCTCGCACCGCATCATCGCCCTGACCGACGGCGACCAGCCCTGCACCGATCCCCTCTGGTCTCCCGACGGCGACCGCATCCTCTACACCCGCGGCAACGGCGACCTGCGCGTGATGGACGCCGACGGCAAGGGCCAGAAGACCCTCTCCGCCTCCTGGAACCTGGGCTCCTACTCCTGGTCCCCCGACGGCCACTGGATCGCCTACGACCGCGCCGACCGCAACTACAACACCGACGTCTGGATCATGCCGTCCGGCGGCGGCGACGCCGTCAACGTGACCCGCCATCCCGACTACGACCAGGGCCCCGTCTGGTCCGCCGACGGCCGCGTGCTCGCCTGGAGCACCGCCCGCCACGACCACGATCCCAACTCCCGCACCTACGACGTCTACGCCGTGTACCTCCAGCGCGAGGACCACGAGCGCACCCGCGACGAGTGGAAGATCTGGGAGAAGACCCGCGACAAGACAGACAAGAAGGACAAGAAGAAGGACGACGGCGACGAGGGCGACGACGAGGACGCCGAGGCCGAGGAGGAGGAAGAGGAGGACGAGCCCCTCCCCATCGACTTCGAGGACATCCACCTCCGCGCCCGTCGCCTCACGTCCGAGCCCGCCTCGGAGATGGCTCTCGCGGTCCATCCCAAGGGCGACCGCTACTACTCCGTCTCCGCCTCGGGCGGCGACCGCGACATCCGCAGCGTGGATCGCTTCGGCGAGGAGGCCGAGGACGTCACTTCCGGCGGCACCAACCCCGGCTCCATCAGCGTGGACGACGAGGTCAAGACCTTCACCTTCCTGCGCCGCGGCAAGCCCTCGCGGGTGCCGGCCAAGGGCGGCAAGGTGGAGTCCACCGACTTCAGCGCCCGCCTGACCATCGACCGCCCCGCCGTGCGCGGCCGCGTGATGGACGAGGCCTGGCGCACCATGCGCGACCGCTTCTACGACCCGGACATGCACGGCGTGGACTGGGACAAGGTCCGCGAGCGCTACGCGCCCATGGTGGCCAACGTCCGCCACGACCAGGACTTCGCCGACGTCATGAACCTGATGCTCGGCGAGCTCAACGCCAGCCACATGGGCTACCGCGCCCGCTGGGAGACCCCCGGCAACTACGGCCCCGACGGCTGGCTCGGTCTGCAGTTCGACCCCGCCCACGACGGCCCCGGCCTGAAGGTCGCCGACGTGGTGCCCTACGGACCCTGCGACAAGGCGAAGGGTCGCGTCGAGGTGGGCGACGTGCTGATGTCGGTGGACGGCATGACCGTGGGCGCCGACGCCAACGTCTACCGCGCCCTGGAGACCCGCCAGGACCAGCCCACCCTGCTGGTGCTGGACCGCGACGGCGAGACGGTGGAGCTGGAGGTCGTGCCCGCCGGCTACCGCACCATCTGGCAGCTCCAGTACGACCGCACGGAGAAGGAGAAGCGCGCCTTCACCGAGCGCACGACGAAGAACCGCATCGGCTACGCCCACATCCAGGGCATGGGCTTCGGCGAGGTGGAGCGCTTCGAGCAGAACCTCTTCGCCGCCGCCGACGGCCGCGAGGCCCTGATCATCGACGTGCGCAACAACGGCGGCGGCTGGACCACCGACCTGCTCATGACCATCCTCAGCCAGCCGCAGCACGCCTACACCATCGGCCGCGACGGCGTGGTGGGCTACCCGCAGGCCGAGCGCCAGCCCTTCTACCGCTGGACCCGGCCCGTGGTCGTGATCTGCAACGAGGGCAGCTACTCCAACGCCGAGATCTTCAGCCACGCCATCAGGACCACCGGCCGCGGCGTCGTGGTCGGCATGGAGACCGGCGGCAACGTGATCTCCACCGGCGGTTTCGGCAACCGCTACGCCGGCTTCGTGCGGCTGCCCGGCCGCGGCTGGTACGTCTTCGGCGACGACGACGACCCCACCCGCAACCACAAGCCCCAGGAGGCGGAGCACGAGCTCACCGGCTGCATCCCCGACATCGTCGTGGACCTGACTCCGGCCGACCGCCTGGCCGGCCGCGACCCGCAGCTGGAGGCGGCCATCGAGGCGGCCCTGGCCGCGGCCGACGCCGAGCGCCGGCGCCCGCAGCCCGAGGACAGCCCGCACCTGAAGTAGGAGCGGGGCGCAACGAGGATGGGGCCCGGATCGTCGATCCGGGCCCCTTCGTGCGTCATGGAATCGGGATCAGACGCCGAGCCCCAGGTACCAGGCCCAGATGGCGGGCCCCTGGAGGGTGGACACGGCCGCCGCCGGCGCCAGGAACACGCCGTAAGGCAACGCGGTGCGTCCGTCGGCCCTGCCGCGGGCGATCAACGCGCCGCCCACGACGATCCCGAGCAGCGACCCCAGCAGGAAGGTCAGGGCCACGCCCTGCCACCCCAGCCAGGCGCCGAGCCAGGCGGCCAGCTTCACGTCGCCGCCGCCCAGGCCGTCTTCGCCGCGCCAGGCGCGCCAGCCCAGGCGCAGGCCCTCGAGCAGCAGGTAGCCCGCCGCCGCGCCGATCAGGGCGTCGGTGCGCGAGGTGCCGACCAGCGGGGCCACGGCCAGGCCGATCGCCACGCCGGGCAGGGTCATGACGTCCAGGATGAGGCGGTGGTCCAGGTCGATGAAGAAGACGGCGACCAGGGCCAGCAGCAGGGCGGCGCGCAACGCCGCTTCCGCTGCGTCGGTCGACAGCCACACGGCCGTCGTCACGCATACGGCGCCCAGGATCTCCACCAGCGGATAGCGGGCGCTGATGCCCTCGCCGCAGTCGCGGCACCGCCCCCGCAGCATCAGCCAGCCGAGCACGGGCACGTTGTCGCGGGCGCGCACGAACGACCCGCACGCGGGGCACTGCGACCGCGGCCCCAGCAGCGAGGCGCCGCGGGGCAGGCGGTGGATCACGACGTTCAGGAAACTGCCGAACAGCAGGCCCGCGAACGCGAGCCAGGCCATGATCAGGCCGTCGGGGAGTCCGGCGGCGCCGTGGAGCCAGTCGGGGGCGGACATGCCGCTACCTCATGGCGAGCTGGCGGGCCTTCTCGGTGTCGTGCAGCCTGGGCAGCACGTCCTCGGCCCGGATCAGCCCCTTGCGGTGCAGGTCCAGCAGGGCGTCGTCCATCAGGATCATGCCGTCGGCGGTGCCGCTGGCGATCATGTTGTTGATCTGGTGGATCTTGGATTCGCGGATCATGTTCGAGATGGCGTGCGTCACGAACATCACCTCGCGGGCCGCCACGCGGCCGTCGCCCTCGCGCAGCGGCATGAGCTGCTGGGAGATCACGCCCTTCAGCGTCAGCGACAGGCGGGTGCGGATGTCCTCCTGGTCCTGGACCGGGAAGACGTCGATGATCCGGTTGATGGTCTTGGCCGCGCTCTGGGTGTGGAGCGTGCTGATGACCAGGTTGCCCGTCTCGGCCGCGGTCAGGGCGATCTCGATGGTCTCGCGATCACGCATCTCGCCCACGAAGATGATGTTGGCCATCTGCCGCAGGGCGGCGCGCAGGCCCGCCGCGAAGGTCTTGGTGTCGATGCCCACCTCGCGCTGGTTGATCATGCAGCGCTTGCTCCGCATCCGGAACTCGATGGGATCCTCGATGGTCACGATGTGCTGCGGCTTGTCGTGGTGCGCGTTGAGGTACTCCAGGTAGCTGGCCACGGTGGTCGACTTGCCGGACCCCGTCGGTCCGGTCACCAGCAGCATGCCGCTGGAGATGTTCAGGAGCTTCTGGATCAGGGTGTCGGATACGCCGATGCGCTCGTGGTCGGGCACTGTGATGGGGATCAGGCGCAGCACGCAGGCCACCGACCCGCGCTGCTGGAACACGTTCACGCGGAAGCGGCATTCGTCGAAGAGCTCGAACGACATGTCGCCGTCCAGCTCCACCTCGAAGCGCTTCTGCTGCTCCTCGTCCACGAGCTGGTAGGCCAGCGTCTTGCTCTCGTTGGGCGTGAGCACCGTGGGGTTGGAGTATTCCTGCAGCGAACCGTGCACATTGAACATGACCGGCGAACCGGCGGAGATCAGGATGTCGGAGGCGTCGCGGGAGATGGCCTCGGGCAGGATGTCCTCGATGCTGAGGGTGCCCTGGGTGCGGACCTCGGTCCCGTTCTCCATGTTCGCCAGCTCGGTGGTGGTGGTCACGTTCGGCTCCCCGTGGGAAAAGATGGCTCCGGCCGGCGGGAGGCCGGAGCCGATTCCATTGCTACTCCGCGGACGCGGCCTCGACCGCGGCCTCGCCGAAGACGGCCTCGAGCTCGGGGCTCTCGCTGGCCATGGACGGGGCCTCGCCCTCGACGTCGCCGACGATGCGGCACGTCATCTCGATCACTAGGTCCAGGCGCACCTTCTCGGTCTTGGTGTGACGGAAGAGGAAGCCCAGCACGGGAATGTCGCCCAGCAGGGGAACCTTGCTGATGTTCTTCCGCTCCTCCTCGGAGATCAGGCCGCCGAGGTAGACGGTCTGACCGTCCTGCACGCGCACGATGGTGTTGGCGCGGCGGGTCGAGGTCTGGGGCAGGTCCTCGTCCGGACCCACGAAGCGCAGGATGCGCGAGACCTCGGGCTCCACCCAGGCGGTGATCATGCCGTCGTCCGAGACGCGCGGCGTGATGTTCAGGCGCACGCCCACGTCGATCTTCTCCAGCTGGACCGACTGCATGACGCCGCCGGACGAACCGCCGGACGACTGCAGCGACGTGATCACCACGGGCACGGTCTCGCCCGCGAAGATCTCGGCCGCCCTGTTGTCCGTGGTCACGACCTTGGCGTTGGACAGCAGCTTCGCGTGGCCCTCGGTGATCAGGGCGTCGAGGGTCACCTCGAACATCGCCGCCTGTCGGTGGAAGCGGTGCACGTCGGTGATCTCGGTGTAGTCGATGTCCACGGGCAGCTGGCCGGCGGGGCCCTCGCCGTGGTAGCCCTCGGTCACCATCGTGGTCCACTTGGTGATCTTCTCCCAGTCCATGCCGATCTCCTCGACCGCCGAGGTGTTCACCTCGATCAGCCGCGACTCGATCAGCACCTGGTAGGGCTTGCGGTCCATGCCCTCGACCACGTCGATGGCCTGCTCGACCCCGGACGGCGAAGCCCGGATGATCACGCGGTTCGTGATCTCGTCGATGGACATGTCCTCGGTGATCACGTTCAGGGCCTTGCCCACGTCCTCGGCCCGCGCGTACTGCAGGTCGAAGACGTGCATCACCAGGCCCGTCTCGATGCTCAGCTTGTTGGCGTCGGCCACGAGGATCGTGCTGCCGACCCGCTCGTAGCCCAGGCCGGCGGCGCGCACGACGAGGTGCAGGGCCTCCTCGAAGGGCGTGTCCTCCATGCGGATGGAGATGGTCTTGGCCTGGACGTCGGGGCTGGTCACGATGTTCAGCCCGCTGCGGTCCGCCAGGATCTGCAGGATCTCGGCGACCGGCGTGCCCTCGGCGCGCAGCGTCACCCGGCCCTCGTCGGCGGCGGCGAGGGAAGCGATCCCCATCATCACCAGCAGAGCCGTACAGGCCGCGAAAGTGCGGCGGGTCACCCGTGCTCGGTTCGTCATTCCCGGTTCCTCCTCAGGATCATTTCAGTACGAGTCGACGACCGGCGCGACTCACGGTCACGGCCATGTCGCCGATCTCGTCCACGTTCCACCCCTGGAATTCCTCGCCCTCGTGCAGCCACCCGGAGCGGTCGCTCCCGATGGTGATCTGGGCGCAGGGGCCGACATCGTCGTAGAGAAGCGTCAGGAGGCGGGGCTCCGTAGGCTTCTCGGGCGCGGGTGTGTTCTCGGGTTGCGGGGTCTGCGCGACAGGCGCGACCGTGCGGCCCCGCCTGAAGGGGTTGCTGCGGGTCGCACGCGCGGCCGTCAGCATGCTGTCCCTGCGGGCGATCTCCATCAGCCCGTGGGGATCCTCGGTGGACCGCACGGCGGAGCCTGCGGTCGCGGTCTCGGCCCGGAGGACCGTGGTCGCCGTCTGGCGGCTGCGGAGCCCGAGCAGGGCCACCAGCACCAGCAGCACGGCGAAACCGATCCAGGCCCTGCGGTCGTTCATCATCTGCGTCATCGGTTACCGCCTGGTCTTCGGGTCGTGGATGGACAGGTTGAAGCGGCCCTCGAGGTCGCTGCCGATCAGCGGCGAGCGGATCACGAAGTGGTGGACTTCCGCGAGGCGGGAGTCCGACTCCATGTCCCGGACGAAGGCCACGAGCTCGTCGTAGCGCCCGGTCGCCCGGACGTCGAACTTCGTGGTGACGATGTGGGCGCTCTCGCGCTCGGACACGGTCGCGAGGTCCAGCCTGGCCAGGCCGGCCTCCTTGAGGCGGCGGCCGATGTAGGCCACGGGGTCCTCGCCGTCGCCGGCCAGGTAGGCCTCGAGGTCGTCCACGTGGAGGGCGCGCTCGGCGTCGACCTCGCGGAAGCGGCCGTTCACCACGTCGCCCAGCTGCGTCTCGAGCTCGCCACGCTGGTAGGAGAGGTCCGTGAGCGTGTCCACCCGGGGCGAGGTCACGCCCAGGTCGATGACCCAGCCGGTGAGCACCAGCACGGCGAGGGCGCCGGCGGCGATCTGCAGTTTCGGGAGGCTCTTGAGGTACGTCATCGGATCTCCTCCCCGGTGCGGCAGTTCACGTCGAAGCCGCCGTTGATGTCGGCCTTGACGTTGCCCAGCGTGATGGATGCGAAGGACGGACCGAAGGCGTCGTCCTCGCGCAGGCGGCCCAGGAAGGCGCTCACTCGCTCGAGCTGCTTCGAGTCGACCTTGGCCTCGCCGTTGATGGCCAGGGTCGCGGGCGAGTCGGCGTTCTCGCGCCGGCCCTCCAGCTTCACGAGCTTGACGTTCCTGGTGACGGCGTGGGAGAGGGCGGCCAGCTTGGGCGCCCAGTCCACGCGGTTGCGGCGGAGCTCCACGAGCTCCCTGGCCGTCACCAGGTCCTCACGGGGCACCGACTCCGTCTGGATGTACTCCTCGAGCCGGGGCAGCTCCGCGGACACCGAGTCGATCTTGCTGTCCAGGAACTGGGCGTTGAGTACCAGGCTGCCGATCACGAAGGCCTGGATGCCGGCCACTGCGGCCAGGGCGGCGGTCAGGCCGGTGCGCCTCTTGGCGGCGCTGCGCTTGTCGGCGTACTCGGGGTAGAGGTTGATCCGGTAGCCCTCGTCCTCGGCACGGGCCAGGCCGCAGGCGGTCACGAACATGGCCTCGCTCGCCCCGTGGGATTCGACGCCTACGGCGTTTCCGGCGATCTCCCCGAAGGGCTTCGCCATGACGACATCGCGGTTCATGATCCTGCCGAGCTCCTCGGCGCGGCCTTCCTTCAGGGCGCTGCCGCCCGTCAGGTAGATGGCGTCGACCTCGCGACGGTAGCGGCCGCGGTAGAAGGTCAGGGTCTCGAGGGTCCGCGTGGCGATGTCCCTGATGTACGCCGCCTCGGCGTCGCCGGTGTCGGCGGGCTGGTCGCCCCGCCAGATCTCGCGGCTCAGGAGGCCGGTGCCGTAGTAGGCCACGATGAGGTTCGCGCGCTTGGCGCCCAGGTCCAGCAGGGCCACCGCACGATCCACGTCGTGGGACTCGGGGGCCTTCAGGTTGATCATCGAGTTCAGGCGGGCCAGGGGCTCCACCGTGATCACCTCGGGCTCGACGCCGCACTCGGCGAGCACGTCCGTCACGAACGTGCGCTTGGTCATGGAGCTGGCGGCGAGCAGGGCCAGGGTCGTGCCCGGGGTGTCGCCGTCGGGCTCGACGGTCTCGATGATCTGCCCGTCGAGCACGGGGCTCTCCAGGTTGTCCAGGCTCAGGTACTTCCTGCCCTCGAACGGGAGCGAGCTGCGGAACTCCTCCGGCGTCATGTAGGGGAGGGACGCCTCGCGCATGGAGGTCTCGGCGCCGCCCACGCTGGCGATCACGCGGCCCAGGTCGCCGCGCCCCAGCCCCAGCTCCTCGAGCAGCCCGCGCAGGGCCTCGGCCGCCTTTTCGACGGCGAGCACCGGATTGGTGGTTTCCCATTCCCGGCAGCCGACGTGGGTGATGTTCTCCAGGCGATCCGCGCCCGTCCCGCGCACCAGCTTGACGCTGCTGGTGCCCAGGTCGATGCCGGTCCTGATGGTCTGCTTCTTCCTCAAGTCGCTTCCTCCTAGGATCAGGCGCCGGGCACGGGAATCTCGCGCCAGCTCACGATGCGCAGGGCGGTGCCGCCCACGCCGGGCCAGCTCTGCGAGAACCAGGCCGGGCTCCTGGACAGGAACCCGGGATTGAATCTGTAGGTCTGACTGCCGCCCCAGCCCCAGAGCCCCCAGCCGTACCAGGAACCGAGGCTGACCACCGTGCCGTTGGTCTCGGTGTCCGAGAGCAGCGACAGGGCCAGGTTGGTGGCGTAGGTGACGGCGGGAGCGTCGGCCGTGCCCATCACGGCGGAGCCGCCGATCGTGTAGATCATGTGCGACACCACGCCGATGCCGTTGCGGGGGGCCAGCCGCACCCTGTTGATGTTGACGTAGCCGCCCGTCCAGTACCGGCTGTCCAGACGGGACTCCTCGGTGATGCCCGTGAACCGCGTGTTGATGATGGTCGGCGTGATGTCGGGGTTGTTGCCGCCGCCCGACCCCGACAGGGTGAGGTAGACGAAGGCGCTGGGATACGTGATGGGCGGCTCGCCGAAGTTGATCACGACGGCCGAGTCGCCGGGCGCCCGCCTGAAGACGCCCGTCTCGTCGTCGAAATAGGTCCGCAGCGACGAGGGACCGTTGAAGTTGATCGAGTAGTACCCGGCCGGGCTGTACCGCACCACGTTGCGCAGGTCGCTGCCGACGGTGCCCGTGATGTCCACGCCGTTGCCGTCCAGGATCATGGCCCTGGGCGGTCCGCCGCCGCGACGGCAGCGCACGTAATAATAGGTGTGGTTCGGGAAGTCGTTCGGGTCGACGCGCATGGGCGGCAGGTCGATCTCGGGCTCCGTGGTCGCCACGCCGTTGACCAGGTACATGTCGTTGGAGCCGAAGTACTTGGTACCGTTGGTGTGGGCCCGGTCGTACACGCTCACGCTGCCGATGCCGTAAAGGTAGGTGCCGGAGAACACCGCCAGGGGCGTGCCCGTCAGGGGCAGCTCCGCGATGGCCTCGATGGCGCGGGCGGCCCTGCCGGATCGCCCGGTGGCCACCAGCCGGACGGCGGGGTTCGACCCGCTCGAAGTGTCGCTGAGGGTCAGCGAGTAGGTGCCGCTGCCGAGGGTCACGTTCGACCAGCCGTCGCGCCAGCCCGGGTCGCCGGACAGCCGGGCGCGGGCCCGTTCCACGGCCCCGTCGGCCAGGTAGAAGGCCTCGGTCGATTCGTGCTCGTAGTTGGCGAGCAGAGCCTCGGACGACGTGGTCGAGAAGACCGCGACGGCGCCGATGATCACCACGAACACGAACACCGTCACGGCGAACATGGCGTAGCCGCCCTGCCGCGATCGGTCCTCCGTCGTCATTCGCGCGATCCGGTTCATGACAGTCCTCCGTCCTCCTGCAGAGTCCTAGCGACGGCCGCCGCGACCGCCGCGACCGCGGCGTCCGTGTCCGTCGTCATCGTCATCGTCATCGTCGTCATCGTCGTCATCGTCATCATCGTCATCGTCGTCATCGTCATCGTCGTCATCGTCATCATCGTCATCATCGTCATCGTCATCATCGTCATCATCGTCGTCGTCGCCGCCGCCGTTCCCGTTGCCATTTCCGTTCCCATTTCCATTTCCGTTGCCGCCGGCACCGCCGCCCGAACTGCCGTTGCCGCCCTCGAAGGAGGCGCCTTTGTCGGTGCGCTGGGCCACGCGGGTGGTGGATTCGACGGTGGAGCCGTCGTCGGCCACCACGGCGATCCTCAGCAGCAGGCTCGTGGTGTCGGCGTCGGCCGAGACCGAGAACACCGTACAGGCCTCATCGGCCATGTTCACGCCGTCCTCCTGGATCCTCGCTGCGGATCCGTCGCCGGACAGGGCGTAGGAGTGGACCGTGTTGCCGGCGCCGTCCCGGACGATGAAGCTGTCGCCCCCGGTCACCTCGATGGTGGAGGCGGTGCGGACGGTCCGGGACATCCGCTCCAGGATCAGGGCGGCGTTGTTCTGGACGTCGGACTTGTCCCGGTGCGAGTCCCAGGCCTGATGGTTGAGCGTCATGACGCGTCCCAGCGCCATCACCACGATCAGGGACGCGAGGATGGAGACCATCATCTCCATCAGCGTCACGCCCCGCTGGTTCCGGAAATCGCGTCGACGTTCCATCAGTCCGTACTCCTGCCCAGGATGGTCGTGCAGTCGAGGGTGCGGTTCACGGCGTTCCCGTTCACGTGGGCCGTCCAGCCCACGGTGACCGTCACGACCGTGGCCCGGGCCTCGGGCGTGTCGGCGGTCACCTGGTGCGACACCGTGAAGTTCCGGCCACCCACGACGTAGGTCGTGTCGTTGCCTGCCAGGCCCGGCAGGTCCTGGTGACGATAGTCCTCGCGCAGGCTCTCGAGCCGGGCCTGGGCCACGGCCACAGCGTTGCGCTTGTCCTCGTCGTGGACGAGCTGGGCGCGGCTGCGCGAGAAGATCTGCGCCATCCCGAAGAAGAGCAGCAGCAGGATCACCGAGGCGACCATCACCTCGATCAGGGTGAACCCCTTCTGTCCGCCGCTCTTCGCGGGTTTCGTGGTCGTCACGTCCTCGTCCTTTCCGGACGCGAAGGTCCGGGGGTGGGGCCGCGAACGGCCCCGGACCCCCCGGGATCTCTCCGCATCACTAGAGACCGCTCACCACCGGAGCGTTGCCGTTGCTGTTGATGTTCGGCACCGTCACCGTCACGGTCACGCCGGCCATCCGGGTGCCGCTGCGGCCGGTCGCACGAACGGACAGCGCCGTGTTGCTCGCGTTCGCGCCGCCACCGGAGCTGAACGAGTAGGTGAACTGGGGCGAGGCGGTCAGGTCGACCAGGCCGCTGGAGCCCGAGGGCCAGATCGGCGTGCCGCTGGCGTTGGTGTTCTCCATGGCCCAGGCCTTGGACGAGGTCACGATCTCGCCGATACGGGCGGTGGCCTCGGTCACGCGGGCGTTCTTGACGTACTTGCCGTACAGGGGCACGGCAACGGCGGCCAGGACACCGACGATCACGACGACGACCATCAGCTCGATCATCGTGAAGCCCTTCTGGTTGGTCTTGCGGAAGCGGTTCATCTCATCCTCCTTGACTGCGTGATGCAGGTTCGATCCCGGAGTCCTAACCCCCTGCGGCCGTCCCTCCGGGACGACGGCCGCCGAAACGGTTCTACATGCCCGAGCTGCCCTTCAGCATGGCGTCGCCCATCTGGAAGATCGGCAGGAACATGCTGACGACGATCAGGCCAATGACCGAGCCGACGACCACGATCAGCACCGGCTCGATCAGGGCGGAGATGCCGTCCACCGTGGTCTCCACCTGCCGGTCGTAGTAGTCCGCGGCGCGGATCATCATGGTGTCGAGCTCGCCGGCTTCCTCGCCGGTACCCATGAGCTGGAGCACCATCTCGGGGAAGGCCTTGGTGGCGCGGAACGATTCCGTGACGCCGTGGCCGTTCCCGATGTTCGTTCGGGCCTGGTCGATGGCGCCGGCGACGACGGAGTTCCCGACGGCGCCGCGGCACAGCTCCAGGCTCTCGAGGACCGGCAGACCGCTGCCGATCAGGATGCCGAAGGTCCGCGCGAAGCGGCTCATCATCGACTTCATGAGAATCGGTCCGAAAATCGGCATCTTTAGCAGGAACAGGTCCCACAGGTAGCGGCCGCGCTTGGTGCGCAGGGCGGTCCAGAAGGCGATGCCCAAGGCGGCGACGACGAGGATGGTCACCATGGCGTTGGCCCGGACGGCGTTGGACACGGCCAGCACGCCGGCCGTCAGGGCCGGCAGGTCCTGTCCGAGCTCGGAGTACACGTCGCTGAACGTGGGGACGATCTTCACGATCAGGAAGAGGGTGGCCAGCAGGGTGAAGGCCAGGATGAAGATCGGGTACGACATGGCAGACTTCACCTTCTGCTTGATGTCGTCGACCTTCTCCAGGTAGGTGGCCAGCTCCTCCACGATGCGGTCCAGGGCGCCGGCGCGCTCGCCCGCCCGGATCATGCTCAGGTACATGGTGTCGAAGGCCTCGGGGTGGGCGGCCATGGCCTCGGACAGGCTTTCGCCGCGTTCCAGCCTCGCCGCCAGGTCGGGCACGGCCTTGGTCACGATGTTCTTGCTGCCGTCGGACGCCAGGCCCTTCAGCCCCTTCACCAGGGGGATGCCCGACTCGAGCACCGTCGCCAGCTGGCGGCTGAACAGCGCCATGTCGCCGGTCGACGCGGTGCCGAACGACTTGTTGGCGAAGGCCTTCCACTGCTCCTTGAAGGTCTTGTTCTCGGCCTGCGGGGTCACGTGCAGGACGGCCAGACCCTCGCCGTGGAGCTGGGCCACCACGTCGTCCAGGTCGCCCCCGACCATCTGGCCGGTGATCTCCTCGCCGGTGCGTGTCTTCGCGATGTAGGCGAACGTTGCCATGTTCCCTCCGTCCGTCCGGAGACGGTCAGTCCTCTCCCACGCACACGCGCAGGATCTCTTCGACGGTCGTCTTCCCCTGCTGCACCTTGTCCATGCCGTTGGCCCAGAGCGTCGTCAGTCCCTGGGTCAGGGCCTGCTGACGGATCTCCATGGCCGGACGCCCCTCGGCCACCAGGTGGCGGAGCTCCGGGGTCATGGACATGAGCTCGAGCACGGCCAGTCGGCCCGCGTAGCCGCGGCCCTTGCAGGCCACGCAGCCGGCGCCGCGGCGGAACTCGGAGACGTCGATCTCCAGGTCGCCGAGGCCGGCCGATTCCAGGGCCGACATGGTGACCGAGTCGGGCTCGTAGTCGGTGAGGCAGTGGGGGCAGTTGCGGCGGACGAGGCGCTGGGCGACCACCAGGGTCAGGGCGCTGGCGGCCATGAAGGGCTCGGTGCCCATGGAGACCAGGCGCGTGGCGGTGCTCGGCGCGTCGTTCGCGTGAATGGTGCTGAAGACCATGTGACCGGTGAGGGCCGCGCGGACGGCGATCTCGGCCGTCTCCTGGTCGCGGATCTCGCCCACCATGATCACGTCCGGATCCTGCCGCAGGTAGGCCCGCAGGGCGGTGGCGAACGTCACGTTACTTGCGCACGTTCACCTGCACCTGGTTGATGCGGGGGATCTGGTACTCGACCGGGTCCTCGATGGTCGTGATGTTGCGGGTGTCGTCGTTGAGCTCGGCCAGGCTGGCGTAGAGCGTCGTGGTCTTGCCGCTGCCGGTGGGGCCGGACAGCAGGATCATGCCGTAGGGCTGGTGGATGGCCCGCTCGAAGGTGGCCACGTCGCGCTCGGACAGGTCGAGGTTCCGCAGCGAGAAATCGAAGCGGTCCTTCTCCAGCAGTCGCAGCACCATCTTCTCGCCGAACACGGTGGGGATGGAGCTCACGCGCACGTCGACCTCGCGGCCGTTCTTCTTGTGGGTGAAGCGGCCGTCCTGGCAGGCGCGGCGTTCGGCGATGTCCATGTTGGACATGATCTTGAGCCGGCTGATGGTGCCGGTGTACACGGCGCGGGGCGGCGTCAGGGCGTCGTACAGGATGCCGTCCACGCGGAAGCGGATCACGAGCCCCGTGGCGAGGGGTTCGATGTGGATGTCGGTGGCGCGCTCGGCCAGGGCCTGGCTGACGATCTGGTCCACCAGGCTGACGATGCCGGCGTCCTCGGCGTCCTCGCCGTCTTCCACCTCGACGTCGATGCCCGGCAGGTCGCCCACCTGGTCCACGACCTGTTCGATGAGCTGGGACACGTTGCGGTCGCCCTCGACCCAGCCGTAGTTGGCGTCGCGGGCGCGCTCGAGGTCGTCGCCGTCGGCCATCATGATCACCAGGTCGCGGCCGGCGCGCAGGGCGAGGGTCCGCAGCTGGTCCTGGGCCTCCACGTCCGTGGGGTCGGCCATGGCGATGGTCACGGTTGCGTCGTCGACGCTCACCGGCAGCACGTCGAAGCGCCGGGCCACGTCCACGGGGACGTACTCCAGGGCGTCGGGCTCCACGGCGTTCTTGGTGGGATCGAAGATGTCGTAGCCGAGCTGCTGGCCGAGGGATCGGAGCAGGTCCACCGGACGCACCCAGCCCTTGGCGACGAAGATCTCGCCCAGGCGTTCGCGCGTCCGCTTCTGTTCGGCGAGCGCCTCGCCGAGCTGTTCCTGCGTCAGGAGCCCCTGTTCGATCAGGAGATCTCCGAGTCCCATCGTCTTCGTCATCGACCGACCTTCCGTGCTGTCGTACGGGCCGCCCGGACGTCCGGGCGGGGGATGTCTGTCACACCATCGGCCGATGCCGGCGGTGGTTGAGGGGAAATCAGCGGATGACGGGTCCTGTTTCCCCGCGGAGCTACAGGCAAGGGGCGTGCCCGCCTTCACGACCGTCGTTTCAGGCGCCTGGATGCCTATCCTGTTGAAACGCAAGGTGTTGGGATGGGCCCGGACGAAGGCGGCCCGGAGCGGGTGCTCCGGGCCGTGGTCGATGCCGATCCATGGATCCGGTGGGGGTGGTCAGACTCCGACCGGTTCGGGCTGGTAGCGGGCCCAGGTGCCGCGGCCCGCGTTCTTGGCCCGGTACAGGGCCATGTCGGCGTGTTTGAGCAGGTCGGTGTAGCTGGTGCCGTCGGCGGGATACAGGGAGATCCCGACGCTCGTGGTGGTGAGGATCTCGTGCTCGTCCAGGGTGTACGGGGCCGCCACCGTCGCGATGACGGCGTCCGCCAGCTCCTGGACGGCCGCGGCGTCGAAGTCGAGCCCGGTGCACACCACGAACTCGTCGCCGCCGAGGCGGGCCAGGAAGGCCCGGTCGTCGGTGCAGTCCTTCAGGCGCTGCGAAACGGCCTGGAGCAGGTGGTCGCCCACGGGGTGGCCGTGCTGGTCGTTGACGTCCTTGAAGTCGTCCAGGTCCAGCAGGATCAGCCCGAACGACGACTTGGCGAAGGAGGCGTCGCTGATGCGCCGTTCCAGCTCGGAGCGGAACGTGGCGCGGTTGGGGAGCGACGTCAGGGAATCGTAGAAGGCCAGCTGCCTGAGCCGCTGCTCCGTCTGCTTGCGCTCCAGGGCGTAGCGGATGGAGCGTTCCAGCAGGGGAGGCGTGATCTGCGGCTTCACCAGATAGTCCGCCAGTCCGGCGTCCTGGGCAGCCAGGTCGGCCTCGCGGTCGTCTTCGCGGGCCAGCAGGATGAACGGGGGCAGGAACGGGTCTTCCTGGTCGACGGTCAGCACCATCTCCAGTCCCGTCCACGTGCCGACCTGGTCGGCCATGAGCACCACGTCGTACATGCTGTCGGTCAGGGCCTTGTGGGCGTCGTCCACGGTCATGACCAGATCCACGGTGTACTCCACGTGGTCGGCCGCCGCCAGCAGGGCCTGGGTGCGCCGGGCGTCCTCGATGTCGGGCTCCACGAGCAGCACGCAGAGCAGGTCGCTGGTGTCCCGCAGGGGGAGCGGAGAAGGCAGGTTGTGCATGTCGGGCGTCATGGACGTCTCCGTGGCTGGGGGTGGTCGGTCCGCCCCCCGTTATCGGCTCGCCGGTCCCGGCATTGAGAACGAATGTTCCCCGGCCGTCCCGGTCACGCGGTCGTTCCGCACCACGAACAGCATTCGCGGTGCCAGTTGGCGAACTCGTCCGAGGCCAGGGGACGGCTGATCATGAATCCCTGCGCCAGTTCAATGCCGTGCTCGTGGACGAATGCGAGCTGCTCCGTCGTCTCGATGCCCTTCATGACCACCTTCATGCCCATCTCCTGCCCGTAGGACTGGATGGCGTGGACCATGGCGTGGGCGTGGGGGGATTCCAGGACGTCCTGGGCGATGGTTCCGGCCAGCTTCACGGCGTGGGGAGAGAACGTGCCGAGGCAGGTCATGGAACCGGTGTGCATCCCGAAGTCGTCGATGCACATGTTGACGCCCAGATCGCGGATGGCGCCCACGACGGGCACGATGTCCTCGGCGTTCTCCTGCAGCGACGACTCGGCGACCTCGATGATGAGGCGCTCCGCGGGAAAGCCCGTCTCGCCGAGCACCCGCTCCACGATGTCGGCCAGGGCGATGCTGCCCAGCTGGGCCGGCGAGATGTTCACGCACATCCTGAGGGGCGGCAGGCCCTCCATGACCCAGTCCACGCCCTGGCGGCACTGCATGCGCAGGATGGTCTCGGTGATGGAGAAGGTCAGGCCGATGGCCTCGGCCACCGACAGGAAGATGCGCGGCGACACCTCGCCCCAGCGCGGGTGGTTCCAGCGGAGCAGGGCCTCGGCGCCTTCGGCGCGGCCCTCCTTCACCGAAAGCACCGGCTGGTACTTGAGGTACAGCTCGTTGTTGTCCAGCGCCTCCTCGAGGTCGCTGCGCATGGTCGCGTAATCCAGGTTTCGATAGCGTCCGGGACCGGTCATGGTCTCATCCCCCTCGATATCACGAGTGTCGCGTCGGCCCCCGAGGCCGCCGCATGTTCGCCCAATTCATGGACCCCTCCCTCCGGGGTCCGTGATTGGATCGGTCGAATCGAAGGGGACTTGAGCGCCGATGGCGCCTCAGGGGAGGAGCACGGGGGCGAGGTCCACGACGAACCAGAACTCCTGCTCGAAGTCGTCGTCCACGTGGTGGCCCGTGAAACCCAGCTCGGCCCGGGCCACGTCGCCGGGACGCCACTCGCGGCGCACGCTCCAGGAGGTCAGGTCGTCGGCCTGGTGGAAGGGGCGGCCGTCGGCGGCGAGCCAGCCGTCGCCGAACCAGCGCGCGGCCTCCAGGCGCCAGCCGGCCGCGTCCGTCGCCACGAGGGCCTCGAAGCCGTGGCCGGAGCGCTCGAGGTCCAGTTCCCGGTCCAGGACGTAGTGGGAACGGTAGCCGCGGGCCGCGATCTCCAGGGGCTGGTCGCCGTCGTGGCGCCAGGCGAGCCCGCCGGCCGCCGCCCAGCTGTCGGCCACCGAGCCCTGGTGGTGGAGCTGGCCGCCCCAGTGCACCACGTGGACCTGCAGGTTGGCGGTCAGGGGGCCGACCGCGGCGGTGGTCGTCGAACTCACGTCGAACTTCTCGCGGTGGTCGGCGGTGTTGCGCTGCTGCCAGTGCATCCAGGTGTCGTGGCGCAGGCCGTCGTCGCGCCAGCGGAGGGCCAGGCCCCGCTCGCCGCCGCGCTGGTAGACGAGCACCGGGTCGTAGAGGGCGGGCAGCAGGGTCTGGTCGCGCTTGTCCAGGTTCCCCAGGCGCAGGCCGAAGGGGCCGTCGGCGTCCCAGTCCAGGCGGAACCAGGGAGTCACCCGTTCCCAGGCGTCGGCGGGATCGTCGCCGTAGGCGGCGTCCACCAGCAGGCCCAGGGCGAGCTCCAGCTCCGGCGTGGGCCGGTGGACGGCGGCGACGGTGGCGCGGTGGCCGAAGAACGTCTCGCCCGGCCGGTACAGGGCGCCCGCGTTGGTGTACTCGAGGTTGTGGGCGTAGGCCAGGGCGGAGATCTCCACGTCCGGGGCCGCCGTCGCCGTGCAGGCGCAGGCCAGGATCAGGATCGCGACGATGGTGCGCACGGAGGGCATGGGGAGGCCTTTCGGGTCGGTGGACGGGGATCGGAGGCCAGTCTATCCCCGGCCCGGCCCCTTTTCACGCTCTTTGTGGATGACCGGGTCCGGGGAGCGTGGGAGACTCGGCCCGTCGCGATCCGAACCGGAGGAGCCATGCCTCACGCCGAATCCGGGCCCGCGTATCCTTCGCCGGCCCTCTACGACATCCTGATGACCCCCGGCACGGCCCGCGAGGCGGATGTCCTGGAACGTCTGCATCGGAGCTGCGTGACAGGCCGTGCCGCCGGCCTGCCGTGGCTCGAGCCCGCCTGCGGCACGGGGCGTCTGCTGAGGCTGTTCGCGGGTCGTGGCCGCCGTGTCGACGGCTACGACCTGGACCCGGCGATGGTCGACTACGCCCGCCGGTCCCTGGCGCGTCGCGGGCTCGACCGCACCGCCCGGGCGTTCACGGGCGACATGGCCTCACCCCCGTCGCCCCGCCGGCGCTACGGCTTCGCCTTCAACCCCTGGAACTCCATCCGCCACCTGCCCGACGACGACTCCCTGGCCACGCACCTGGACGCCACCTTCGCCGCCCTCGCTCCGGGCGGTGTCTACGCGGTGGGTCTGAGCCTCACGCCCGAGGACGGCGACCCGCCCGAAGAGGACGTCTGGACGGCGACCCGGGGCCGCTGCCGCGTGGTGCAGGTGGTCAACTGGGTGCCCGCCGGGCGTCGCAGGGAGCGGGCCCACGCCCAGTGGTTCGTGGCCCGGCCGCGGGGGGAGGAACTGCTGTCGTCGGTCTACGACCTGCGCACGTATACGGAGCGGCAGTGGTCGCGGGCCCTGGGAAGAGCCGGGGCGGAGACGGTCGCGTCGGTGGACGTCAACGGCCGGGATCGCGGCGGTCGCGACCTCGCCTACAGGATCGACCTGCTGCGCCGGCCCGGGCGCTGATCGTTCCTCGCGTTCGGCGGGACCGTGCACTACCATGGTGTCGATCCCACCCCCGAACCGGACAGGGAGGACCCGATGACCGCCGACGTCAACCAGCTCTCGCGACTCGTCCGCGCCCATCCCTGGCACGGCATCTCCATCGGGCCTGACGCCCCGGACGTCGTGACCGCCTACATCGAGATCGTGCCCTCGGACACGGTGAAGTACGAGCTCGACAAGCACAGCGGCGTGCTGAAGGTGGACCGCCCCCAGCAGTTCTCCAACGTCTACCCGACCCTCTACGGACTGGTGCCCCAGACCTACTGCGGGGAAGAGGTGGCGGAGTTCTGCATGAGCATGTCGGGGCGCGAGGGCATCGTGGGCGACGGCGACCCCCTGGACATCTGCGTGTTGGCGGAGAAGTCCATCACCCACGGGGACATCCTGCTGCCGGCGGTGCCCATCGGCGGAATGCGGATGATCGACGGCGACGAGGCCGACGACAAGGTCATCGCCGTGATGCGCGGCGACGCCATCTACGGCCACATGAACGACCTCTACGAGTGCCCGCCCGCCATGATCACGCGGCTCAAGCACTACTTCCTGACCTACAAGCAGGATCCTGGCGCCCGCACCCGGAACACCGAGATCACCCATGTCTACGGCCGCGAGGAAGCCCTCGAGGTCATCGAGCGCAGCCGCAGGGACTACCTGGCCCGCTACGCCGACCTGGCCGAGGCCCTGGCCGGATTCGCCGAGGCGGGGGACTGAGCCGCGTGCGCTACCTGTCCTGGAACGTCAACGGCATCCGCTCGTGCCTGTCCAAGGGGTTCGTGGAGTCCGTCGCCGCGGCCGACGCCGACGCCGTCTGCCTGCAGGAGGTCCGGGCCCTGCCCGAGCAGGCCGAGATCGACCTCCCCGGCTACCACCAGTTCTGGCATCCCGCGGAGAAGAAGGGGTACTCGGGCGTGATGGTCCTGACGCGCCGCGAGCCCCTGGACGTCTTCGTCGGCATGGGCGTGCCCGAGCTGGAAGGGGAGGGCCGCGTGCTGACCCTCGAGTTCGACGACCACTTCCTGACGACGGTCTACACCCCCAACGCCCAGCGCGAACTGCGTCGACTGCCCCACCGCATGGTCTGGGACGCCGAATACCTCGACTTCCTGCGCACCCTGGAGCGCCGCAAGCCCGTGCTGGCCTGCGGCGACTTCAACGTGTCCCACCGGCCCATCGACCTCGCCAACCCCAAGAGCAACGAGAAGAACGCCGGCTACACCCCCGAGGAGCGTGCCGGATTCCAGGCCTTCATGGACGCCGGTTTCCTGGACACCTTCCGCCTCTTCGAGGAGGGGCCGGGCCACTACACGTGGTGGAGCTGGCGATTCCAGGCGCGGGAGCGGAACATCGGCTGGCGCCTGGACTACTTCCTGGCCTCGGCGTCGCTCCGGTCCCGGATCACCCACGCCGGGATCCTGTCCGGAGTCCATGGATCCGATCACTGCCCCGTCTCCGTCGATATCGCCTGATTCCGCCGTTTTTTCGTCTCAAGCCCCTGTCCTCCCAGTCGATACCAAGCCGGGATCAACCGGAACCGGACGCCGGTCCATGGCGGACCGTACGCCCAGTCGTGATCGACCGAGGATGGGATCATGGATATTGCCGAACGCGAAGTCCTCGACGAACTGATCGTCGAATCCAAGGAACACCTCGAGACCATCGAGCCCGACCTGCTCGCACTCGAGGGGAACCCCGTGGACGTGGACGCGGAGCTGATCAACCGGATCTTCCGCGGCATCCACAGCATCAAGGGCGGCTTCGGGTTCCTGGGGATCGAGACGATCCAGGGACTGGCCCACGTCATGGAAAGCGTCCTGATGAAGGTGCGCGACGGCCACCTGCAGGCCTCGGCCGAGATGGTCGACGTGCTGCTCAAGGGCGTCGACCTGATCCAGGCGATGCTGGCCGACGTCGAGGCCTCCGACTCCGTGGACGCCACCGCCGTCTACAAGGGTCTCCAGCCGTGGCTCGACGACGACGTCGAGGTTCCCGAGGTCGCCGCGTCCGCGCCGGCCCCCGAAACCGAGCCGGAGCCCGAGGCTCCCGCCAAGCCCTCCGGCTTCATCCCCCTCGGCAAGCCTCGCAAGGCCCCGGCAGCCAAGGCGGCCAAGGTCGAGGAGACGAAGAAGCCCGAAAAGAGTGAACCCGCCGCATCCGCCAGGCCAGCCAAGGCCAAGGACCCGGCCGCCAAGAGCCGCTCCCACGCCAACGAGGTCCTGCGCGTGAAGGTGGACCTGCTCAATCAGCTCATGAACCTTGCCGGGGAGCTGGTGCTGGCGCGCAACCAGATCGTGCAGTCCCTGGACCGCAAGCTCAGCGAGACGGCCGCGGGCCAGGCCATGACGCAGTCCGTGGAAGTGGCCGTTGTTGAATCCTATCAGCGACTGCGCATGTCCCTTTGTGAGCAGCGGGGCAACTCCTCGGCGGGCTCCGAAGAATGCGATGCCTTCAGTGATCTCATCGACCGCGAGTTCATGCAGCTCCGGGAGCGACTGCTCCAGGGACAGCCCTCGCGTCTGAGCGACCTCCCCGGCATGAACGCCAGCATGGTGAACCTGGACGGCGTCACGACGTCGCTGCAGGAGAACATCATGCGCACGCGGATGCAGAACATGGAGACCCTCTTCGGCAAGCTGCCCCGCCAGGTGCGGGAGCTGGGCCGCAAGACGGGCAAGGAGGTCTTCCTCCAGGTCGAGGGCAACGAGGTGGAGCTGGACAAGTCGATCATCGAATCCCTGTCCGACCCCCTGAACCACATGATCCGCAACTCCCTGGACCACGGGCTCGAGACGGCGTCGGAGCGCGAAGCCGCCGGCAAGTCCCGTCCCGCACGGGCAAGCTGACCGTGCGCGCCTACCACGAGGGCGGCCAGGTGAACATCGAGATCGCCGATGACGGCCGCGGCATCGACCCCGTGTCCATCAAGGGCAAGGCCGTGGAGAAGGGCGTGATCACCGAGGAGCAGGCCGAGCGCATGGACGACCGCGAGGCCGTCATGCTGATCATGGCCCCCGGCTTCTCGACCGCCGAGCAGGTCAGCGACATCTCGGGCCGCGGCGTCGGCATGGACGTCGTGCGCAGCAACATCGAGAACCTGGGCGGCAGCATCGACGTGGAGAGCCGCGTCAACGAGGGCACGCGCATGACCCTCAAGCTGCCCCTGACCCTGGCCATCATCCCGTCGCTGCTGGTGAAGGTGGCCGGACGACGGTTCGCGGTGCCCCAGGTCAGTCTGGACGAACTGGTCCGTCTGCGGGCCGGCGACGACCGCAGCCGCGTGGAGAACGTGCAGGGCCGCGAGGTCATGCGCCTGCGGGGCAAGCTGCTGCCGCTGGTGCGCCTGTCGAACCTGCTCGGTCACGACCCCATCGAGACCCTGGTGGCCGAGGACGAGCTGGAGCGCATCCGCCGCGCCACCAACATCCTGGTCCTGAAGATGGGCGAGAACAGGTACGGCCTGGTGGTGGACGAGGTGATGGACAGCGAGGAGATCGTCGTCAAGCCCCTGCCGGGCATGCTCAAGGACAGCAAGTGCTACGCGGGCGCCACCATCATGGGCGACGGCGGCGTGGCCATGATCCTGGACGTGGTCGGCATCGCCGACGAGGCGTCGCTGCGCTTCACGGACGTCGAGTCCGCGGAGACCACCAACGCCCTCAGCCACGCCTACCTGGAGCGGACGGAGAGCCAGACCCTGCTGCTCTTCCGCAACCACGAGACCGAGCGCTTCGCCCTGAACCTGGACCTGGTGGCCCGCATCGAGAAGATCGACTCGGACGCCATCGAGCGCATCGGCGACCGCGAGTACCTGAAGTACGAGAAGGATTCGCTGCGCCTGCTGCGTCTCCACGACTTCATGCCGATCAAGGCCCTCGACGACGAGCCCGAAGAGCTCTTCGTGATCATCCCGAAGCTCGTGAAGTACCCCCTGGGCATCGTCGTGACCGCCTGCGAGGACGTGATCTCGACCCGCGCCCAGGTGGACCGCGACAGCATCCGCGGGACGGGCGTGATCGGGTCGGCCGTGATCGAGGGCGAGCTCACGACGTTCCTGGACATCTACAGCCTCTTCGAGGCCGCCGAGCCGGACATCTACGCCAAGTCCGAGCGCGGCGGGCGCCTGGACGGCATGAAGATCCTGCTCGCCGAGGACACGTCGTTCTTCCGCGCCATGGTCAAGAGCTACGTCACGTCGCTGGGCTTCGAGGTGGACACCGCCCGCGACGGCCGCGAGGCGTGGGAGATGATCACGAGCGCCAAGTCGAGCTACGACCTCCTCCTCACGGACATCGAGATGCCCGAGATGGACGGGTTGGAGCTCACCCGCAAGGTCCGCGCATCGGAGCGCTTCGCGGAACTGCCCGTGATCACGCTGACGTCGCTGGACAGCGACGAGGTGCGCGAGCAGAGCTTCGCCGCGGGCGTGAGCGCCCACCAGATCAAGCTCGACAAGGACCGTCTCGCCGAGACGATCCAGCAGGTCGGAAACGAGGTGATGGCCCATGTTTGAGCAGCAGTTCGTGTCCTTCAGGATGGACGACCACCTGTTCGGGATCGACATCCTGTACGTGCGCGAGATCATCCGCGGCGTCCAGTTCACGCCGGTCGAGAAGGCGCCCCCCGCCGTGAGGGGCCTGCTCAACCTGCGCGGGCAGATCATCACCGTGTTCGATCCGAGCCCCGGGCTCGGCCTGAAGTCCCGTGAGGTCACCCCCTCCTCGCGGTGCATCATCCTGAAGACGGGGGGCGAGATGAGCCGTCTGGTGGACCAGGGACTGGTCGACGACGGACTCGGCAACGACGCCATCGGCCTGCTGGTCGACGGCATCTCCGACGTGGCCACCGTCGGCGAGGAGGGCCTCGACGCTCCCCCCGCCAACGCCAACGGCCTCGAAGTGAACCATCTCTCGGGCGTGTTGAAGCTGGATGGGCAGCTCCTGCTGGTGCTGGCCCTGCGCAATCTGCTCTCGGCCGGCCTTGGCGCCCAGTACCAGCACCAGGCGGCTCAGGTCTGACCCGCCGACGGAGTGCATGACGACGGAGCGACGCTCCGGATCAGGAGGATGACGATGTTCTGGAACAAGTGGTCCGTGAAGACCAAGATCACCGTGGTGAGCGTGGGCGTGCCCGCCCTGCTCTTCGTGGCACTGTTCGGCATGTGGGCTTCCGAGGAGCGGACCTCGGTCGACCAGCAGTACGTGGAGAAGGCCCGTTCGGTGCTCCTGAGCGCCGAGGGTACCCGCACCGCCATGGAGCAGCTCTGGCACGACGGCATGTTCTCCGTCGCCGACCTGCGCGAGAAGATCGACGCCGGCCTGGGCGACGAGGCCATCGGCGCCGCGCCCATCGTGGCCTCGTGGCGCTCGGTCATGGAGAACGCGGACGAGGGCGGCTACGTCTTCCGCACGCCCAAGTTCGAGCCCCGCAACCCCGACAACACGCCCGACGAGATCGAGGCCGAAGCCCTCAAGATCATGAAGGAAAGCGATCTCGACGAGTACTACGTGCACGACGACGAAGCCAACACCATCCGCTACTTCCGCCCCGTGCGCCTGAGCGAGAACTGCATGGCCTGTCACGGCGATCCCGCCCAGTCCATGGAGCTCTGGGGCAACGACCGCGGCGTCGACGGCTACGGCGGCCGGATGGAGAACTGGAAGGTCGGCAGCATCCACGGCGCTTTCGAGGTCATCCAGTCCATGGACGAGGCCGACGCCGCCTTCATGGCCAGCGTCCGCCGCATGGGCCTGATCATCGTGATCGGCCTGGGCCTGCTGGCCTTCGCCCTGAACTGGGCCATGAAGAAGCTGATCGTCGACCCGCTGGGCCAGGCCGTCGAGCTGGCCGAGCACCTCTCCAGCGGCGAGCTGGGCCACCAGGCCGACTTCGCCGACCGCGAGGACGAGATCGGCGAACTGGGCCGGGCATTCAACACCATGAGCGAGGGCCTGCGCGACCTCATCTCCGAGCTCAAGGGCGGCAGCCAGACCCTCAAGGACACCTCCAACAGCCTGGCCGAGCGTTCCGACAAGCTCGTGGACGACTCGGAGAAGATGGCCAGCGTGTCCAACACGGTGTCGTCGGCGGGCGAGGAGCTGTCCACCAGCATCCAGGGCATCGCCGGCTCCGCCGAGGACATGTCCCAGATGCTCAACACCGTCGCCTCGTCCATCGAGGAGATGAGCGCGTCGATCCAGGAAGTGGCCAAGAGCTCCGTGCGCGGCTCCGACATCGCGTCCAAGGCGAACCGCCAGTCCAAGCAGACGGTGGAGATCATGGAGCAGCTCAAGAGCGCGTCGGCCAAGATCGGCAAGGTGCTGGACGTGATCACCGACATCGCCGACCAGACCAACCTGCTCGCGCTGAATGCCACCATCGAGGCCGCCAGCGCCGGCGAGGCCGGCAAGGGCTTCGCGGTGGTCGCCAACGAGGTCAAGGAACTGGCCCGTCAGACCACGCAGGCCACCGAGGAGATCAACCGCGAGATCACCGACATGCAGTCGAGCACCGTGACGGCGGTCGACGCCATCGAGAACATCTCGACGGTGATCGAGGAGGTCAACGAGATCTCCACGTCCATCGCCAGCGCGGTGGAGGAGCAGTCGGCGACCCTGAACGAGATCGCCAAGAGCGGCGGCGTGGCCAACCAGGCCGCCCAGGAGATCACCCGTCGCGTGCAGGAGGGAGCCGAGGGCACCCAGGAGATCTCCCGCACGATCCAGGGCGTCCGCGAGGCCGCCATGGCCACGGACGAGGGCGTGCAGGTGGCCCGCCAGAACGCCGGACAGCTGTCCGACCTGGCCGACACCATGGACTCCCTGATCTCCAGGTTCCAGGTCTGACGACGACGGGGGGCCGGCCCCGGCCGGCCCCCCAGCACCTACACGGGGGATGAACGAGCATGGGATTCCGAGCGCTGGTGATCGAGGACAGCATCGTCTTCCAGCAGGTGATGGGAGAGGTCCTGGCGGGCATCGACGGCATCGATCACGTGGACGTGGTCGGCCGCGGCCGTGAGGGCCTCGAGGCCATCGACCGCGGCACCTTCGACGTGGTCTTCCTGGACATGAACCTGCCCGACATGAACGGTCTGGAGATCCTGGAGTCCCTCAAGGGACGGCCGCGGACTCCCCAGGTGATCGTCGTGAGCTCCGCCGGCGGCGCCGGGACGGACATGACGGTGAAGGCCCTCCAGCTCGGCGCCCTCGAGGTGGTCTGCAAGCCCGCGGGAGCGGGCTTCGCCGCTTCGGTCACCATCCTGTCGGAGGATCTCGGCAAGGCGGTCAAGGCCCTGGCGGCCCGCCGGATGACCCCGCTGTCGCCCGCAGCCGCACCGGCCCGACCCGCCGCGCCTCCGGCCAAGGCCAACACGGTCCTGACGCCTCCCGGAGGCTTCTGGATCACGGCCCTGGCCGTGTCCACCGGCGGCCCGGAGTCCCTGGCGCGGGTCATCCCGAACCTGCCGGGCGACTACCCGACTCCCATCGTCATGGTTCAGCACATGCCGCCCCTGTTCACGGCATCGCTTGCCAAGAGCCTGGACTCGAAGTCGGCGCTGACCGTGGTGGAGGCCGAGGAGGGCATGGAGATCCTGCCCCGTCACGTCTACATCGCGCCCGGCGGCAAGCACATGTTCGTCAGGCGCGAGAGCGGGCGCTCCATCGCCCGGCTCAACGAGGATCCGCCGGAGTGCAACGTGCGCCCCGCGGCCGACGTGCTGTTCCGTTCCCTCTCGATCATTCCCGAGAAGGGCAACGTGCTGGCCGTGGTGATGACCGGCATGGGGTGCGACGGCCTGGACGGCGTGCGCACGCTCAAGACGGGTCGCTGCCACTGCTTGAGCCAGACCGAGGATACGTGCGTGGTCTACGGCATGCCGCGGGCCGTGGACGAGGCCGGCCTTTCCGACGAGCAGGTCGCCCTCGACGACATCGCCGGCCGCATGGCCGAGTTGAACGCCTTCAGCATGGCGCGCATGCGCTAGGAGCGTGGGGACATGACCCAGACGACCATCGACAACTCCACATACGACGCCCTGCGGAGCTACATCGAAGAGGTGGCGGGCATCGCTCTCGGCGACGACAAGCGGTACCTCATCGAGACCCGCCTGAACCCCATCGTCAGGAGCGAGGGGTGCAGCGGTTGGTCCGACCTGCTCGACAAGGCCAGGCGCGACAAGTCGAACCGCATCCACGACCTGATCGTGGACGCCATGACCACCAACGAGACCCTGTGGTTCCGCGACCAGGGTCCGTTCATCGCCCTGCGCGAAAAGCTGCTGCCCCAGTACGCCGACGAGATCCGCCGCAACAAGCGCGACCGGGTCCGCATCTGGAGTTCGGCCTGCTCCACCGGACAGGAGCCCTACTCCGTGATGATCACGGCTCTCGAGTACATCCGCACCCAGACCTCCCTGAAGGCGGAGCACATCGAGATCCTGGCGTCGGACATCTCGGACACGGCCCTGGCCGAGGCCAAGGCGGGCCGCTACAACAGCGTGGCCATGTCCCGCGGCCTGAGCACCGAGGTGCGCAACCGCTACTTCATCGAGGACGGCCGCCACTGGGTGGTCAAGCCGGAGCTGAAGGAGCGCATCACCTTCCGCAAGTTCAACCTGCAGGACACGTTCTCGCTGCTGGGCGAGTTCGACGTGATCCTGAACCGGTACGTGTCGATCTACTTCTCCGACGAGTTCAAGCGCCGGCTCTACGGGAAGATCCACGGGTCGCTGCGGCCGAACGGGCATCTCTTCCTGGGTTCGTCGGAGACCATCGACGGCTACACCGACGACTTCGTCACCCTCCGCCACGGCCGGGCGGTCTTCTACCAGGCCGTGGGTCGCGACGCCAACGAGGTCCTCACCCGGAACCTGGAACTGATGCGCAACCCCCTGGGAGCGAAGCCGGCCTTCGGCGCCGGCTCGACGACGCCGGCTCCCCCGGCGTCCGCCCCCGCCGCCGCGCCCTCCGCCCCCGCCGCCGCGCCCTCCGCCCCGGCCGGCGGCACCGATCCGACCGACCTCACCGACGTGCTCGCGAAGCTGCGCGAGATCAACGCCAAGTTCTCCTGAGCGCAACCTCCGGTTCGAGGATGACGGGCCCCGGGAACGGGGCCCGTTGTCGTTTCGGGCTTTCGTGCGTACTAAATACAGAGTAAACCGCTCTAATTTCATGTCCGACCTGCCCGGACGATGCCCGATAACGAAGCGACTCCCGCGAAAGGACCGTCCCATGAAGAAGATCGCCACGCTGCTCGCCGTCGTCGCCCTGGTCGCCCTGACCGCCGGCTCCGCCATGGCCCACTGCGGCTCCTGCGGCCCGAAGGCCTCCAAGGCCCACAAGGAGAAGGCCTGTTCCCCCCGGAACGCCTCCACCTGTTCCACCGACAAGGCCATGAGCGAGTGCTGCGTCGCCGCCGCCGAGGCCGGCAAGGGCTGCTGCGGCAAGTCCGCCGACGAGGTGGCCGCCGCCCATGCCGAGCACCGGGCCTGCGCCGCCGCCAAGGCGTCCATGCACGAGTGCTGCGCCGAGGCCCTGGAGGCCGGCAAGGGCTGTTGCGGCAAGGACGCCGCGAGCCTGAAGGCCGCCTACGAGGCCAAGCTCTGCAACGCCAAGGCCGCCCGGGCGTCCATGCACGACTGCTGCGTGAAGGCCCTGGATGCCGGCAAGGGTTGCTGCGGCAAGGACGCCGCCGGTGTGAAGGCGGCCTACGAGGCCAAGGTCGACGAGGCCGCCAAGGCCGGTTCCGGCAGCTGATACCGGAAGATCGACATGGGCGCCGCGACGGTTTCCCGTCGCGGCGCCCTGTGCTATCATGCCTCTCCCGCTATGACGTTCGAACGATATCGCCCCGACCGACATCATCGGAGACTGCGACCGTATGGACCTGATCAACGATCTCCGCGAACTGGCCCTGGCCAGTCGCCTCAAACGCCTCAGCGATCTCCTCATGCGCGACGTCGCCGCCATCTACGAGGACCTCGACGTCGACTTCATGCCCCGCTGGTTCCCCGTCTTCCAGGCCCTGGGCGACGGCTCGGCCCGCGGCGTCACCGAAACCGCCCAGATGCTGGGCCTGACCCATCCCGCCGTGAACCAGGTGGTGACCGACCACGTGAAGCACGGCCACGTGGAACGCCGGCGCGATCCCGCCGACGAACGCCGCATCCTGCTGTCCCTCACGGACAAGGGCCGCGAAACCCACCGCATCCTCACTCCCGTCTGGGAGGAGATCCGCCGCTGTTCCGCCGAACTGCTGGCCGATGCCGGCTGCGATCTGCTCGGCGACCTCACGGCCGTGGAACGGGCCTTCGGCCAGCGCAGCATGGGCGACCGGGTCCGCGAACGGCTGGACATGCCCCGGGACCTCGCCGTGCGCATCGCGGACTACCGTCCCGCCTACAAGAAGCACTTCGCCTCGCTCAACCGGGAGTGGCTGGAGGAGCACTTCAGCGTGGAGGACCACGACCGCCGCCTCCTGGACGACCCCAACCGCATGGTGCTGCGCAAGGGCGGCGCCATCCTCTTCGCCCTCCACCGCGACGACGTGGTGGGGACCTGCGCCCTGCTCAGCCGCGGCGCCGGTGTCTTCGAGCTGACCAAGATGGCCGTCACGAGCTCCCATCGGGGCATGGGCATCGGGCGTCAGCTGGCCGAGGCCGTGCTGGAGAAGGCTCGTGAGCTGGGCGCCCGCTCCGTGGTGCTGGCCACCAGCCCGGAGCTGAAGGCCGCCCTGAACCTCTACACGACGCTGGGATTCCGGCAGGTGGAGTCGGGTCCGGCCGACTGGGAGGAGTACGAGCGGTGTTCCATCTCCATGCAGCTGGATCTGGTGCAGGGGGCGGGGGCGGTGGCGTCGGATTAGCCCCGGACTGGACAGGATCCCCCGCTGCGCGTAGTTTGGGGCCGTCGCCGCCGGATCAGGCGGCGACGGCCCTTTTTCCGATGCGAGGAACCATGTCCGACACCACGCGCGACGACGCCCCCGTCGAGGGCGGCGGCCACTTCATCGAGGCCATCATCGAGGACGACAATGCCAGCGGGCGCTGGGAGGGCCGCGTGCACACGCGCTTCCCGCCCGAGCCCAACGGCTGGCTCCACATCGGCCACGCCAAGTCCATCGTGCTCAACAGCGGCCTGGCCAGGAAGTACGGCGGCAAGTTCAACCTGCGCTTCGACGACACCAACCCGACCACCGAGGAGACGGAATACGTCGAGTCCATCCAGGAGGACGTCCGCTGGCTGGGCGCCGACTGGGAGGACCGCCTCTTCTTCGCGTCGGACTACTTCGAGCGCATGTACGAACTCGCCGAGCAGCTCGTGCAGCAGGGCGACGCCTACGTGGACGACCAGACCGACGAGCAGATCCGCACCAACCGCGGCACCGTCAAGAGCGCGGGCACGGATTCCCCGTTCCGCGACCGCACGCCCGAGGAGAACCTGGACC
Source organism: uncultured Fibrobacteraceae bacterium (assembly GCA_964343835.1). Taxonomy (GTDB): domain Bacteria; phylum Krumholzibacteriota; class Krumholzibacteriia; order LZORAL124-64-63; family LZORAL124-64-63; genus CALEMW01. The sequence continues at coordinate 55,037 of CAYFKR010000011.1, read as the reverse complement.
TGCTGCGCCGCATGCGAGCCGGCGAGTTTCCCGACGGCGCCAAGGTGCTGCGCGCCAAGATCGACATGGCCTCGCCCAACATGCTGCTGCGCGACCCGTTGATCTACCGCATCCGCCACGCGGCACACCACCGCACCGGCGACGACTGGTGCATCTACCCCATGTACGACTGGGCCCACGGCCTCGAGGACTCCTTCGAGGGCATCACCCACTCCATCTGCACCCTGGAGTTCGAGGTGCACCGGCCCCTGTACGACTGGTTCCTGGAGAAGCTGGGCGTCTACCATCCCCAGCAGATCGAGTTCGCCCGCCTGGAGCTCACCCATACGCTCATGAGCAAGCGCAAGCTGCTCAAACTCGTGAACGAGGGCGTGGTGTCGGGCTGGGACGACCCCCGCATGCCCACCCTGCGCGGCCTGCGCCGCCGCGGCTACACGGCCTCGGCCATCCGCGCCTTCTGCGACCGCGTGGGCGTGGCCAAGCGCAACAGCGTGGTGGACGTGCAGCTCCTGGAGCACTGCCTGCGCGAGGAGATGAACCTCACGTCGCGCCGCGTGATGGGCGTGCTGGATCCCCTGAAGGTGGTCATCACCAACTACCCGGAGGGGCAGGTCGAGCAGGTGGAGTGCGACAACAATCCCGAGAACGCCGACGACGGCACCCGCATGGTGCCCTTCGGCCGCGAGCTCTGGATCGAGCGGGGCGACTTCCTGGAGGATCCGCCGCGCAAGTTCTTCCGCCTCGGGCCGGGCCGCGAGGTGCGCCTGAAGCACGCCTACTACATCACCTGCGACGAGGCCGTGAAGGACGCCGACGGCAACGTCACGGAGCTGCGCTGCACCTATGATCCCGAGTCCAAGGGCGGCTCGACCCCCGACGGCCGCAAGGTGCGCGGCACCCTGCACTGGGTCTCGGTGGAGCACGGCGTGGACGCCGAGGTGCGTCTCTACGACCACCTCTTCGCCGACCCCGACCCCGGCGCCGCCGAGGACGTCCACGACGCCCTGAACCCGGAGTCGCTGACGGTGCTGACGGGCTGCAAGCTGGAGCCGTCGCTGGGCGAGGCCGCCCCGGGCGACAGCTTCCAGTTCATGAGGCACGGGTACTTCTGTGCGGATCCCAAGGAGTCGGAGGCCGGGCGGCCGGTGTTCAATCGGACGGTGTCGCTGAAGGACAGCTGGGCGAAGCAGCAGAAGAAGGGCTGATCAGCGGAAGCGATGCGAATGAGGGCCCGACCGGTCATGCCGGCCGGGCCCTCGTCGTATCCGGCTCAGGGGCCGAAGCCCGGAACGTAGCCCTCGATGGTTCGATGGCCGCGGTCGTGGCACAGGACGCAGCTCATCTGGGAGTTGTTGGCGTGGTCCTCGTCGTGGCACTTCACGCAGAGCTGCTGCTGGTTCGGATCGGTATAGGGATTGGGCAGGGGCAGTGATCCCGAAGCCACTCCGTCCTGGCCCAGCCTGGTGATCCTCATGTCCCACCGGGTCGCCGCAGGGGCGGACGTGGCATGGGCGCGGTGGCAGGTCAGGCACATGGCGCGCGCGCCGGCTCCGGGACCCGTCACCTTGTCGATGGTGCTGGCAGGGTCCTCGAAGGGGACCTCGACGAGATAGGACGTCGCGTGGGACCCGCCGCTGGGGTTCAGGTCGCCGTCGTAGCTGTCGTAGCGTTCCGCTTCGCTGCCGTTGAGTCCCTCGTTGAACTCGTGCTCGAAGGTCTGGCGGCCCACCTGGTCGTGGTAGATGCCGTGGCAATTCGCGCACCACCAGGAGACACCGCTCCTGTACGCAGTGTGAAGCGTGGGTGATTCCACGGCGCCCGGCATGTCCAGGGGGATCCCCTCGGCGTCGGGAGCGTCGTAGAGGAACGTGAACAGGCCGCCCTGGACGGGACCGGCACCGTACAGCATCCGGAAATTGGTGTTGCCGTGGGGGTCGTGACAGCTCGTGCAGCCGAGTTCCGCCGAGGGGAAGGACCCGCCGGGGGAGGTGGTGTAGTCCGGGTCCGCGGCCAGCCCGTAGCCCGGGGCCACGATGGAGTGTCCGGCGTGGTGCCCCCCGATGTTCGGGGCCGAGCCCCGCGGGTCGTCGTTGAGCTGATCTTCGAACAGGAAGATGAAGTTGCCGCCGCCCAGCTCGTCGGGCGGATCCAGGGGCGTGCCGCCGAGGACGGCGCGGGCGCCCTGGCCGTGGCAATTGAGGCAGACGTCGCTGGGGGAGAGGCCGCGGAGCAGACCGTCGGAGACGACGGGAACGGTGACCCCGTCCTCGCTCTCGTGCATGACGTGGCAGCCCGAGCAGCTCCCGACGCCTCCATCATGGAAGGCGGTCGAGGGTGTAGCTGCGAGCACGATCAGGGCCGGGACCACCCAAAGGCGGACCGACGCATACCGGCGGATGATGTCATGCAACGTCACGTGGTCACTCCGGTCCGGGCGGGACTCCCTTAATGATAACATATGGCGGGGGTGGAAGATAAGTCCCCCGGCCCGGTTTCTCCAGCCACCCCGGTTGAGCCCGCCGTCCGTCCGTAGTAACGTGGCCCGGTTCCGGGGCCCGCCGCCCCCGTCCCCTCCGCCCACCGAGGAGCCGTCATGCACATCCGAACGATCCTGCCCCTCGTCCTGGCCGTCGCAGCCTTCGCCGTGTCCGCAGCGGCCGACGACGACGCCTTCACCGTCGAGGCCTTCCTCTCCGTGCCGACCCTCTCGTCGCCCACCGTCTCGCCCGACGGGTCGTACGTGACGTACGTGGAGCGCCGGCGCGACCTGGAAGAGGACACCTACGTCCGCAGCCTGTGGATGGCCACGGCCCGCGGCGGCGAGCCCCGGCGCATCACCTACGACGACGGTTTCCGCGGCGGCGTGTCCTGGCGGCCCGACGGCGCCCTCAGCTATCTCGCCGGCCGCGGCGACGACGGCACCCAGGTCTGGATCAACCCCCTGGACGGCGCCGAACCCCGCGCCGTCACCGACGTGGACGGCGGCGTCCACGCCTACTGGTGGGCCCCGGACGGCGAGCGCATGATCGTGCTGGCCGCCCCTCCCGTCGCCGACGACGAACCCGAGGACGACCGCGCCGACTGGATCGTCCACGACCGCCTCGAACACCCCGAGGCCTACGACCAGCTCTTCCTGGTGGAGGTCGGCACCGACGGCCCGGTGGACACGGAGCCCCGTCAGCTCACCGAGGCCCCCCTGCATCCCTACCACGTGGCCTGGTCCCCCGACGGCACGACCCTCGCGGTCACCTACAACGAGCTCTTCTCCAGCCTGGTGGACGAGGAGCAGCGCGTAGGCCTGCTGGACCTGGAGAGCGGCGAGCTGGAGAGCATCAGCGATCCCGACCGCCACGCGTCGCTGGCCGCCTTCAGCCCCGACGGCCGCCGTCTCGCCTGGTACCGCGACCGCGGCGACGACCTGCGCGCCTACCTCAACCTCAAGGACCTCGTGGTGCGCGACATGGGTTCGGGCGAGACCCGCGCTCTGACCGGCGACGTGCAGGCCTGCCTGTCCGGCTACGGCTCGACCCCCTCCGACGCCCCCCTCTGGTCCGACGACGGCCGCTGGGTCTACCTGCGTGTGGCCGAGGGCCGCGACATGGACGTCCGCCGCATCGACACCCGCAACGGCCGCATGGAGTCCGTCTCCCGCGTGCCCGGCGGCGTGAGCGCCCTGGCCCTGGCCGGCGGCACCATGGCCTGGACCGAGAGCCAGCTCCACCGCCCGGGCAGCGTGTGGGCCGCCCCCGAGGGCCGCGGCGCCAAGGCCCGCGTGGTGGCCACCGCCGACGCCGCCGTCGCCGACTACGACCTGGTGCCCCCGACCCGCCTCGAACTCCCCGGCCACGATGGCGTGACCGTCGAGGGCTTCCTCTTCCTGCCCCCCGGCAAGGACGCCGGCGACGGCCCCTTCCCCTTCATCATGGAGATGCACGGCGGTCCGTACTCCCGCTACGGCGACATGTGGACCACGCGCTACCCCTGGCAGGTGCTGAGCCGCCGCGGCTACGCCGTGTTCATCGCCAACCCGCGGGGCGGCACCGCCTATGGCGAGGAGTTCCTGCGCGGCGTGTACCGCAACTTCGGCACCGACGACTACCTGGACCTCATGGCCGCCTGCGACGCCCTGGTCGAGCGCGGCATCGCCGACCCCGACCGCATGGGCTTCACCGGCTACAGCTACGGCGGCCTGTCCACCAACAACGTGATCTCGCGCACCGACCGCTTCGCCGCGGCCGTCTCCGTCGCCGGCATCTTCAACTACGTGTCGGCCATGGGGCAGAACAACCCGCAGCTCTTCATCGACAGCTACGCCCGCCCGTGGGACGACGACCTGCAGCGCATGTGGGACCACAGCCCCGCCTCGCGCATCGCCGATGCCGTCACGCCCACGCTCATCATGCACGGCACCGAGGACGAGCCCGTGGACCCGCGCCAGTCCATCGAGCTGTTCAGCTACCTGCAGATGAACGGCGTGCCGAGTCGTCTGGTGCTCTATCCGGGGGAGGGGCACGGCATCAACCGGCCGAGCCACATGATCGATTACGAGACCCGCGAGCTGGAGTGGTTCGACCACTACCTGCTGGGCGACGAGGACGCCGCCGGCGCCTCCGACCCCGTGCCGGTGGAGCCTCCGAAGACCCGGTGATTTACCCTGGAATCAACGGCGGCCGGTCCGTTGGGCCGGCCGCGTCGCGTTCAGGGTGTAATCGTGGTTTCTTGTATCGTTGACCCGAGCCCCCGTCTCATCCCTGGAGGGAAACCAGATGAAGACCCTGTCAACGATCCTCTTCGCCGTCCTGGTCGCCGCGACGGCCGTCGCCGGCGACGAGCCCTGGTTCGATCTCGAGAACTGCGCCTTCTGCCAGCACCTCACCGCCGACATGGATCTCTTCCAGCACATGACCTGGGAGACCAAGGAGACCATCAACGGCATGATCGAGGTCACCACCTACCCGGTGGAGATGAAGGACCGCTACGACGCCTTCATGAAGAAGATGGAAGCCACCGGCCAGAAGATGATGGCCGGCGAGCCCCTCCACACCTGCGGCATGTGCGCGTCCTACGGCGGCATGATGATGGCCGGCGCCCAGATGGAGATGTTCGAGTTCGAGGGCGGCTCGCTCAGCCTGACCACGAGCAGCGATCCCGCCGTCATCGCCGTCATCCACAAGCACGCGCAGACGACGATCACCGAGTACGCCAAGTGGATGGAGGCCGAGGCCCACGGCCACGCCCACTAGGCCCGTTCCGCCAGGAGCGACGAGGCCCCGGACTCTCGAGTCCGGGGCCTTTTCCTATGCCGCAGTTCCTTGGTCGTCCTTCCCGGCCTTGCCGGAACCGCCGGAGACCAGCAGCCCCCCCAGCACCGCACCGTAAACCACGCTGACCAGCGGGTTGCGGGCGATGCCTCAGGTGCTGCCGCTGCAGACCTGCCAGTACGAGTAGAGCCAGCCCAGGCCGGCGCCGACGCAGACGGCGGCGATGCGTTTCCAGTGTCGTCGGATCACGGGTCCTCCTCGGGGTGCTCCCATGATCGCCCCGCACGCTCGAATGTCAAACAGGAGGGGCGGCCGTAGCCGCCCCTCCCACGTGTTCAGGTCCCTCGCGGGAATCCTACTTCAGCAGGATCAGCTTCGACGTCTCGACGACCCCGGGGGCCTCCAGACGCGCGAAGTACACGCCGCCGGCGGTCTGTCCGGCGGACCAGGTCACGGCGTGGGCGCCGGCCGACATGTCGGCGTCGACGAGGGTCGCCACGGAGCGGCCCTTCACGTCGTAGACCGTGAGGCGCACGCGGCCGTCCACGGGCACGCGGAAGAACACCTCGGTCATGGGGTTGAAGGGGTTCGGCGAAACCGAGAGCGCAGGGCCCGCGGCCAGGGCCGAATCGGCGGAGTACACGTCGCCGCCCTCGCAGGACTCGGTCACCGCGTTGGAGCCGGAGTCGTACGTGAGGGAGGCGTGGGTCACATTGGTGATCGTGAAGCAGAAGTCGTTCACGCCCGTGGCCTTGTTGATGGTCGAGAGGGTGACGGTACCGTCGGTGCCGGTCACGCCGCTCACGGATCCGGAGATGTCCCCGGAGTAGGTCGCGTACACCGTGGCGGCGGACACCGGGGCGCCCCCGTCGTCCAGGATCGTCACGTCGCAGCGTCCGTAGAACTTCCGGCCGCTCTGGACGCGGTACACGTTCATGTCGGCCACGTACATCGTGCCGCCGGCCGAGGGCTCGGTGACGGTGATGTAGTCGGTCTTGGTGAGCGTGTCGCTGCCGAAGGCGTTGGTCACCGTCAGCGAGACGGTGTAGGTGCCGGCGGCGGTGTAGGTGTGGCTCGGGTTCTGGACGGTGGAGGTGCCGCCGTCGCCGAAGGTCCAGCTCCACGTGGTCGGGGAGTAGGTGGACTGGTCGGTGAAGCTCACGTCCAGCGGGTAGTTGCCGCTGACCGGAGTGCCCGTGAAGGCCGCCACCGGCGGGTTCTCCACCGGACCGCCGCCGCCGGCCACCGCCGCCGCCGCGTCCACCATGCCGTAGCCGCTGTAGCGGTCCCAGCCGGCGCCGGACTCGACGTTCACGATATCCTGGGCCGTGTTCACGAGCTGGGCACGGACTTCGGCGGGGGTGTAGTCGGGGAAGGCCGACTTGATCAGGGCGCAGACGCCGGCCGCGTAGGGCGTGGCGCATGACGTGCCGTTGAAGAACATGTCGTAGTTGCCCGCATCGTAACCGGCACTGCCGGTGATGTCGGTGGTGGGCACGATGGTCGGGGCGATCACGTCCACGGCGCCGCGGTCGTCCTGGGTGGTCGAACCGTAGTTGGAGCCCCACCAGCGTTCGCCGTCACAGGTATAACCGTTCGGGTCGGCGTACACGCCGGGGTTGAGCTCGGTGGAGAGGCTGGAGCTGCGCTTGCGGTCGCCGCAGGGGGAGGCCGCGCCCACGCCGATCACGTAGTCGTTGATGGCGGGGTAGCTGATCACGCTGTTGTTCTCGTTGCCGGTGGCCGCGAGGATCGTGCAGCCCGCGTTGTAGGCGTAGAGGATGGCGGCGTCGGTGGCGGCGTCGCTGCTGATGGCGGCGCCCAGGCTCATGCTGATCACGTCGGCGCCGTTGTCGGCGGCCCAGTACAGGGCGTTGGTGATGGACGTGAAGCTCATGCTGCCGCGGCGGTCCGCGACCTTCAGGGGCATGATGGCGCTGTTGCCGGCCACGCCGACCACGCCGGTGCCGTTGTTGGCCACCGCAGCCGTCACGCCGGCGCAGCAGGTGCCATGACCGGCGGAGCGGCTGTCGTCCATGGGGTTGGTGTCGTTGTTGCCGAAGTCGTAGCCGGCCACGCAGTTCAGGTCCTCATGGTAGATGTCCACGCCGCTGTCGATGATGGCCACGGTCACCGAAGGATCGCCGTAGGTCACGTCCCAGGCGGCCTCGGCGTTGGCGTCGAAGCCCACCAGACCGACGGTCGGGCCGGTGTGGCTGTAGGTGGACCAGTCGTAGGAGATCATCTGGGCCGTGTTGTTGTGGCCCCAGTGGTCCGGGTACAGCGGATCGTTGGGCACCGACGCCGGGAAGGCGTAGTGATCGGGCTGGGCGGCTTCCACGCCGGGCACGCGGGCCAGGCGGGCGGCCAGGGCCTTCATGTCGCCCTCGGCCACGTCGAACTGGAACCAGCGGCTCGTGTCGGCGCCGGCCTTGTCCACGGCGGCGGGTCGGATGAAGGGACGCTCCACGCGACGGGCGCCGGCATCGGCGAGCATCTCGTCGATCTGGGCGATTCCCGTGCGCACGTCGGTGGCCGCGGCGCCCTTCTCGGCGCTCATGCCGAGGGCGAAGCGGGGCGTCGCGTCAGCGGAGAACTTCACCAGGATCCGGCCGGGCACGTACGTGTCCATCTGATCGGCCGTGGCGGTGAAACCGTTCTGGACGGGAGCGAAGGGACGGGTGTCGGCGGCGAGGGCGCCGACGGCGAGCAGCAGGCTCAGGGCGAGGACCAAGGGTCCGCGATTGGCGAGTCGTAGCATGAAATACTCCTGGGTTCGCGTCTGGTTTGACGGGTTGACGCGAGGCTTGCCCAGGCCTCCGGTCTCGATACCTCCTTCCTCGTTCGATCTCCCAGTTCCGTCGCAGGCTCTTTGATAACGTCTATTCAGCATAGTCCGGGTTGTTGGATTTCGTCAACATGCAATGTGGCAACAAATGAAAAGGGGCGATCAATGATCGCCCCTCTCCACGCTCGCACGGATTCCGTGCTACTTGATCAGGATCAGCTTCGTGGTCTCGCGGACGCCGGGACCCTCGAGGCGGGCGAAGTACACGCCACCGGAGGTGCTCCTGGCGTTCCAGGACACGCTGTGGGCGCCGGCCGACAGGTCGCCGTCCACGAGCACGTCCACCGCACGACCGCGGATGTCGTAGATCGTCAGGCGCGTGCGGCCGTCGGCCGGCAGGCGGAAGGCGATCTCCGTCATCGGGTTGAACGGGTTGGGAGCGGCGGCCAGAGCGCGGCCGTCCACGAGCAGGGCCGTGTCGGCACCGTTGACCACGCCGCCCTCGCACACGCGGGTCACGACGTTGGAGCCGGGGTCATAGGTCAGGCTCGCATGGCTGATGTCCGTGACCTCGAAGCACCACTCGCCGGAGGGGCGCTTGAAGCCCGGGGTCTCCAGCACGACGGTGCCGTCGCCGCCGGTCGTGCCGCTGACGGTGCCGCTGTTCGGGCCGTCGTACGTGGCGGTGACCGTGGCGTTCGACACGGCCTGGCCGAAGTCGTCGAACACCGTCACGGTGCAGACACCCAGATAGTTCGGGCCCGACTTGCGGCGGGTGACCGACATGTCCTCCACATGGGTCGTCGTGGGGTTCGCGCCCGGCTCGGTGACGGTGATGTACCCCGTCTTCGTCGCCGTGTCGGAACCCTGTGCGTTGGTCGCGGTCAGCGACACCGTGTAGACGCCCGCCGCCGTGTACGTGTGGGACGGGTTCTGCGCGGTGGACGTGCCGCCGTCGCCGAAGGTCCAGCTCCACGAGGTCGGGTCGCCGCTCGACAGGTCGGAGAACTGGACCGCGAGGGGATACTCGCCGCTGGTGGGCGTGCCGACGAAGTCCGCCGTCGGCGCCACGGGCTGGGCGTCGCCCACCTCGAAGGCCAGGTAGTCCACGGCCACGGAGTCGAACGACAGGTTGCCCCAGTTGCGGTCGGTGTCCGTCACGCGGACGGTCACGGAACCGGACAGGGCACCGAGAGCGGTCGAGTACGCCTGCTGGGTCGCCGAGGCGACGGTGGCCAGGGGCAGCCAGGTGGCGCCGTCGGTGCTGTACTCGAAGACGAAGTCGTCGCCGTCGCCGTTGGCGGGACGCGCGGCCGTCATGTGGAACGTGACGTCGCCGCCGGCCGGCAGCAGGAAGCTCCACCGGTGCTCGAGGTAGCTGTACGTCTTGCGGGGATGGCCCGTGTACTGCACCTCGGTGATCGTCTGGTACGAGCCGTCGGCGGACGCCGTGGCGGCGTAGGTGCCGCTCACGGAGCCGGTCACGGCCGTCTCGCCCGAGGCGGTCACGAACGTGGTCACGCCGGGCTCGGTGACGGTGATGTAGTCCGTCTTCGTGGCCGTGTCCGACCCGAAGGCGTTGGTGGCCGTCATCGACACCGTGTAGACGCCCGCGGCCGCATAGGTGTGGCTCGGGTTCTGCAGGGTCGAGGTGCCGCCGTCGCCGAAGGTCCAGCTCCAGCTCGTGGGCTAGCCCGAGGACTGGTCGGTGAACTGAACGTTCAGCGGGTAGTCGCCGCTGACGGGCGAGCCGACGAACTGGGCCGTCGGGGGCACGGGGCCCGTGTTGCCGATGGCGGCGTCGGCGTTGACCAGGCCGTAGCCGCTGTAACGGTCCCAGCCGGCACCCGACTCCACGTTCACCACGTCGGTCGCCGTACCGGTGATCGCATCCCAGACCTGCTGGTTGGAGTTGGTGGGGTTGGCGGAGATCACCAGCGCCGCCACGCCGGCCGCGTAGGGCGTGGCGCAGGAGGTGCCGTTGAAGGTCAGCGAGTAGTCACCGCTCTCGTAGCCGCCGTTGCCGCCGATGTCGGTGGTGGGCAGGATCGTCGGCGCGATCACGTCCACGGCGTCGGAGGCGTCCTGAGTGCTCGGGCCGTAGCAGGAGCCCCACCAGCGTTCGCCGTCGCAGGTGTAGTCGTTGGGGTCGGTGTCGACATCGGGGTTGGTGTAGAGCGAGCTCGCAGCGGAACGCTTGCGGTCGCCGCAGGGCGAGGCCGCGCCGACGGCGATCACGTCGGCGTGGTTGGCCGGGTAGCTCATGTAGTTGTAGTTCTCGTTGCCGGTGGCGGCGAACAGGATGCAGCCTGCGTTCCAGGCATAGCTCAGGGCGGTGTCGGTCGCGGGGTCGCTGCTGATGTAGGCGCCGAAGCTCATGCTGATCACGTCCGCACCGTTGTCCGCAGCCCAGTACAGGGCGTCCTGGATGGAGCTGAAGTACATCGAGCCCTGGTTGTTGGCCACCTTGCAGGGCATGATCGACGAGCCGCCGGCGATGCCGGCCACGCCGATGCCGTTGTTGGCGACGGCCGCAGCCACGCCGGCGCAGGCGGTGCCGTGGCCCGGGCTGCCGCTGTCGTCGTCGGGGTTGGTGTCGTTGTCGCCGAAGTCGTAGCCGGCCACCAGGTTCAGGTCGGGGTGGTCGATGTCCACGCCGCTGTCCAGGATGGCGATGACCACGTTCGGGTCGCCGTAGCCCTGGCTCTTGTCCCAGGCGGCCTCGGCGTGGGCGTCGAAGCCGACGGTCCCCACGGTCGGGCCGGTGTGGGTGTGCGTGCTCCAGTCGTAGGAGACCATCTGGCCGACGTTGTTGTGGCCCCACTGACGGTCGTAGTTGGCGTCGTTGGGCACGGCGGCGGGGAAGGCCACCCAGTCCACGGTGGCGGACTCGACGTCCGGATCGGCAGCCAGCTCGGCCGCCAGTGCGCGCATGTCGCCGTGGGCGGCGCGGACCATGAACCAGCGGTCCACGCCGAGCCGCTCGGCAGCGGCGGCGTCGCGGGGAGCGTCGTACGGGCGCTCGATGGTCCTGGCGCCGGCCCGGGCGAGCACGGCGTCGATGGCGGGCAGTCCGGTCTCGGGACCGCTCGCGTTACCCTTGTCCATCACGGCCGGCAAGCTGCTCCGCTCGACGGCGTCGCGGGTGAACTTCACCAGCACGCGGTCGGGAGCGTAGAGCTCCACCTCTTCGGCCATGGCGAGGGGGCCGGATTGGACGGGGACGAAGTCACGGGTCGCCGCGGCGAGAGGGGCGGCGAGAAGAAGGGCGAGAAGGGCGAGGGAAACGAGACGAGGCAGGGTTCGCATTCCTGTTCTCATCGGAACTCCTGTTCTCCTGGTGTTGCGCATGCGAAGTATGGATGCAGGGGGGCTCCTGGGGCGAGATGCGGGGATCCCATCCCCTCCTGCGGCACGCGCGTTGGGTTTGATCGAGAATGACGAAGATACAGGAATCCAGATTAAATTGATACAGCGTAACGAGATAGCCCATTCAGCGGGTGGGATTTGGGGCATGGAAGCGGGGAGCGCAGCGCTCTCACGGGGAACGCTACTCTCCGATCAGGCATCAGCGGAGCGAGGCTTCGCGCAGCGCTTGCTCTCCGCCGAACGGCCGCAGCGGCCTCAGGTAACCCTCCAGGAACCGGTAGATTCGCAGCCTGATCCTCCGCGCCTCCGCGGTGTCCAGCCGATCGAAGCTGTGCCCCCCCGGCGCACGCTGGAAGATCTCCGACTCGAAGTCCTTGCCCTCGGCCTTGAGCGCCTTGATCAGGTGCTCCACCTCGAGCACGTTCACGTCCTCGTCGCTGGTATTGCTGAAGACCAAAAGGGGCGTCTCCAGCCGGTGCGCGTTCCAGGCCGGCGAGCGCCTCTTGTATTCCTCGATGTTCTCGTACACGTCCTGCCCGATGTGGAAGTCGGCGCGGTAGAGGTCGCGGTAGTCGTCGTCCAGGTAGCCGAGGCGGGCGATGAGGTCGCTCACCGGCACGCCGGCGTAGGCGCAGGCGTAGTCGTCGGGATGCTCGAACACGTTCATCAGGCTGATCAGGCCACCGTGGCTCCAGCCGATCATGCCCACGCGGTCGTCGTCGACGAAGGGGTAGTTCTCCAAAACCCAGGCGCGGCTCGCATGCACGTCCTCGATCTCCAGGCCGCCGTAGTCGATGCTCTCGTAGATGCCCCGACCGTAACCCGTGCTGCCCCGGTACTCGGGTGCGACGACCACGTACCCCTGGGCCACCATCTCGCGCACGATGTGGGTGTAGTAGGTGGAGTAATCGCTGTGCACTCCGCCGTGGGGGAAGACCAGCAGGGGGGTGGACGAGCGCCGGTCGTGGCCCTTGGGGATGAAGACGTAGGTCCAGAACTTCACCTTGTTGCCGGCGCCGATGGCCGTGTCCGACTCCTGCTTCCACTTGGGCGGTCCCCAGATCCGCACCTTCTCCACCTCGGCCACGTCGCCCACGCGCTCGAACCAGAGGTTGTCGTCCACCTTCTTCTCGAGGGTGTCGAGGCGGTGGTTCAGGCTCTCGAACGACTTCAGGACGCGGTCGACCTTTGCTTCCAGGTCGGGGGACTGCGCGAAGGCGGGGAGGGCGAGCAGCAGGAGCAGGGCGACGGCGGGGCGCATGGCGTTCTCCTCGGTTCGGGGTGCCGGGAGCATGCCGTGAACCGCGGCGTCGGGTCAACCGGCAACGAAAAGGGGCGGCCCGGAGGCCGCCCCTTCTTCGTCATGGAGTCAGCGGTTAGTTGAACCCGCGGAACTCCACCTCGTCGATGTACACGTCGTCGCCGTTGCCGCTGGCGTCGCAGCGGAACCGCAGCTTGGCGTCGGTCGGGTACGAGTAGGTCCCGGCCGGGATGGAGACGACCTCGTTGTAGAACTGGCCGTTCGAGAATTCGGACCCGCGAGCGTACGTGGCCACGGTCCTCCAGGTGGAGCCGTCCCAGTACTGCACCCAGAAGTCCTCGCCGCTCTCCATGCTGTTGGCGTAGAACCAGAACTCCACCTCGAGGTCGGAGTAGCCGGAAACGTCGTAGCTGCTGGCGTGGGTGAACGACGAGCGGGTGCCGCTGTTGTCCTGGATGCCGCCGGCGTTGCTGCCCTGGTGGGCGCGGGTGCCGCTCGTGTAGAGGTAGCAGTCGCCGCCGCCGTCCACGTAGTTGCCCCAGCCGCCCTCGAAGTCGTCGAAGGTGATCACGTTCCAGCCGCCGCTCGTGCTGCCGTCGCCCAGGGTCTGGCCGTTGTTCACGGCGCCCGAGGTGTTGGCGGCCGAGGACTGCCAGGTGAAGTCGGCATAGCTGTAGCCCGTGCCTCCGAGCTGCAGAGAGTGGCCGATCGTCGTGGTGGAGGCCTCGCTCACGCCGATGTCCGTGGATGTGTACCCCGAAGCGGGGCCGTCCACGGCGGTGAAGGAGCCCTCGTAGCTCAGGAACTGCACCACGGCGCCGGTACCGTCGATCAGGGCCAGGCCGTCGGGCGAGCCGTTCTGCATGCCGGCCATGTTGAAGGCCGCCACACCGAAGCCGCCCATGGTCGCCGGCAGGGTGCCCGACAGGTTCACGGTGGCGTAGGAGACGCCGCCGTTGCCGTTGTAGCCCACCACGCTCCAGCCGGAGAGGTCGGTGCCGGTGGCGCCGGCGATCTCGAAGAACTCGCCGGTGTCGGTGCCGTCGTTGTCGTAGTGGAACTCGTTGATCCACACGTCGGCGTCGCCGGTGACCGGCGCGTCGTCGATGGTCGCGGAGGTCGTGGCCGTGTCCGTGGCGCCCTCGTTGTCCGTCACCGTCAGGGTCACCGTGTAGGTGCTGGCGGTGGCGTAGGCGTACGTGGGATTCGCGGTGGTGGCGGAGCCACCGTCGCCGAAGTCCCAGGAGTACGAGGTGATGGTACCGTCGGAATCGGACGAGCCGGCCGAAGAAAAGGCCACGTCCTGACCGGTCTGACCGGTGTACGGACCGTTGGCCACGGCCGTCGGCGCGATGTTGACGTTGGCGATGGTCGCCGAGGTCGACGCCTGGTCGGTGGCGCCGTCGTTGTCCGTCACGGTCAGGGTCACGGTGTAGGTGCCCGGGTCCGCGTAGGTGTACGACGGGTTGGCGGCGGAACTGGTGCCGCCGTCGCCGAAGGTCCAGGCGTACGTCGTGATCGTGCCGTCCGAGTCCGTCGAACCGGCGGACGAGAAGGCGATCGCGGTGTCCTCGTCGCCGCTGTACGGACCGTTGACCAAGGCCGTCGGGGCGGCATTCGGGTCGCTGACGGTGGCCGTCGCGGTGTCGTTGCCCGTAGCGCCCTCGTTGTCGGTGACGGTCAGCGTCACGGTGTATCCGCCCGCCGCGGCGTAGGTGTGGGACGGGTTGGCGGCGGTGCTGGTGTTGCCGTCGCCGAAGTCCCAAAGGTACGACGTGATGGTGCCGTCGGAGTCCGACGAACCGGCGGACGAGAAGGCGATGGCGTTGGCGGTCTCGGCCGCGTAGGGGCCGTTGGCGTTGGCCGTCGGGGCCTGGTTCACCGGAGCGCCGCCGCTGAAGGTCTGGCCCGTGTTGGGCTGGCCGGGGGTGTCGGCCTGGGGCGACTGCCAGGTGAAGTCGGCGTAGACGGATCCGGTGCCGGCGAGCTGCAGGGAGAAGCCCGCGGCGGTGGACGACGTCTCGGACACGCCCACATTCACCGAGGCGGTGCCGTTCGCCGGACCGTCGGTGGCGGTGAAGGAGCCCTCGTAGCTCAGGAACTGCACCACGGAGCCGGTGCCGTCGATGAGTGCCAGGCCGTCGGGCGCGCCGTTCTGCATGCTCGTGAAGGCGAACGATAGGGTGCCGAAACCGCCCTGCTGATCGGCGAACGAACCGCTCAGGTTCACGGTCTTGTAGGAGCCGCCGCCGTTGCCGTTGTAGCCCACCACGGACCAGCCGCTCAGGCTCAGGCCCGCCGTGCCGGCGATCTCCACGAACTCGCCGACGTCGCCGCCGGAGTTGTCGTAGTGGAACTCGTTGATCCAGGCCACGGGATCGCCGCCGCCGCCACCGCCGCCCTGGGGCGTGGCCGAGGCCTCGGCGCTCTGGCCGGACTCGTTGGACGAGGCGTCGCTGGCGGTAACCACGTAGTAGTAGGTCGTGCCGTTGGTCACCGCGTTGTCTGTGAAGGCGCTGACGCCCACGTTGCCCAGGCTGCCGTAGGGGCCGCCGGAGGCCGTGGCGCGGTAGACGGTGTAGTGGGAGAGGTCGCCCTCGCCGTTGTCGGCCCAGTCCAGGCCCACGGTGCCGTCGCCGCCGGTGGCGGTCAGGCCGGTCGGGGCTGCGGGGGGCGTGGTGTCGCCGCCGCCGCCGCAGGTGTCGTTGAACAGGCAGTCCACCCACTCGGGATGGTCGATGAAGGGGTTGCGGTTGCCCTGGTGGGCGTAGACGGCGTCGTTGCGGGCCTGCTCCTTGGCGTCCACGGGGTCGTCGGCGTGCCACTGCAGCAGCACGGCCAGCATGCCCATGTAGGCCACCGACTCGTTGGAGCCGGTGTTGGAGTTCTCGATGAGCGTCAGGTTGTCCGTGAGGATCAGGTCGGGCTCCGAGTGGCCGGTGCCGCCGTGGGAGCCGCCCTCGTAGCGCACGTCCATGTAGAACATGGCGCGGGCCACGTCGCCGCGGCGATCCATCCACGTCTCCCAATAGGTGGTATCGGCCCAGTTGGACCAGCCGGGATAGACGCCGCTGCCGCCGCCCACGCCGTTGTAGAACACCGTCACGTACTCGGTACCCGAGCCGCCGGCGGTGCCGTACGGCTTGTTGGAGCGGGACGAGTTGCGGCTGTCGTTGCTGATGAAGAGGTGATGGCAGTCGGTGTAGGGGTAGTTGGAGGAGCCGTCGTTGGGAAAGCCGTAGCTCTTGGGCCAGCTGTGTTCACGGTTGTAGTCCGTGTTGCCGGCGCCGTGCTTGATGTAGCTCTCGTTCATGTAGACGTCGAGCACGCGGCCGGAGTCCAGGGGATCCTGGTCGGCGGACTCGAGGACGTTCCACGTGTCCGTCGCGGACGATGTGTAGGGGATCCTTGTGTGGTCGTCGATGGCGGCGTGGAGGGTCGTGCGCAGGGTCGTGGCGTTCGTCTCGTCCACCGTGTCGTAGTAGCCGGCAGGTATCCCTTTTTCGGCCGAAGGCGTCGCGGCGTGGGGGCCGGTGAGGGAGTCGGATTCCTGGGTGCAGCCGGCAAAAAGCAGTGCGGCCAGGGCGAGGGATGCGAGCACGATGCGAGAGGGTGCGCGCATGCTGGACCTCCTGTCTGAGAGAGCTTTCTCCTAGGCGATTGAAAGGAGATTAGAGGGAGGGGGGAGGGGCTGACAAGAAGGGATAATGGGTTCATGGATTATTCACGAAAGGGAAAGCGCGCTGCAGGTCAGACTGCGGTCGGGATCGTGCAGATCACGACGAGTCCACCGCACTTCACGGCCTCGACTTCGATGCCGCCGCCATGGGCCTCGATGATCGTGCGGCAGATCGGAAGCCCCATACCCAATCCCGTCGTTTTGGTTGTGAAGAACGGGTGGAACATGTCGGACAGGATCTCGGGAGGGATCTCGGGGCCCTGATCGGCGACCCGGAATTCGCAGGCTCCGTCGACCGACGGTTCGACGCGGACGATGATGCGGCCGGCGCCGACCGGCTCCATGGCCGCCAGCGAGTTCTGGACGAGGTTGATGACGACCTGCTGGAGCTGGATGTGGTCGCATAATATCGGAACACCCTCGTCGGGACATACCAGCTCGATATCGACATCCTGGGCCTGAGCCCGGCTGGTCATGAACCCGGCGGCCGTCCGGACGATGTCGCGTAGATCGTGGTTTTCGCGTCGCTCCCCGCCTTTCCGGATCATCTCACGCAGGCGGGTGATGATCTCCCGAGCCCGCTCCGCATCCTCGCGGATGTCGAACAGCGCGTCGGCGATCTCGGCAGCTCCGCTCGTGTCTACGCCGAGCATGTTCCGGGCGGTGCGGGCGTTGGCCTTGATGGCGGTCAAAGGCTGGTTCAGCTCATGGGCGAACGCCGCGGTCAATTCCCCCATCGTGGAGACGCGCGTGACGTGGGCCAGCTCCTCACGGGCCGCCTTCTCCAATTCCCGATGCGCCTTCTCGAGGGCCTCGTTCTTGGCCAGGATCTGGTAGTGCGCGTGTTTCTGATAGCGGTATCGGTTCCAGAGGAGGGCCAGGATCACGGTCAGGAGTCCGGCAGCCAACAGGAAGAGGCGGCGACGCGATGCCTCGAACTCGGCTTCTCGCTTCAGGCTCACGATCTCCCGATCCTTCAGGTCCAATTCGAATCCGGCTTCGGCGGCGGCCATCTGCCGCGTCCGCATTTCATCGAAGATCCTGTCGTGGGCGTCCTTGTACTCCTTGTAGAATTCGAATGCGAGGTCGTGTCTGCCACTTGCCTCCCAGGCGTTGGACAAAGCCAACAGGTCGTCGCGGACGAGTTCCCGGACCTCCAGCTCCCGAGCTATGGCAAGGGCCTCCTCGAGCAGTGCGATGCCCTCGGCGGTCTGCCCCTCCGCGACAAGGGCGGATCCGAGCAGGTGGAGGCTGACGGACTCGCCCTGCCGGTCCTCTAGTTCGCGACGGATGGCCAGAGCTTCCTCGTAGAGGCGTCGTGCCTCGTCGCGCCTGCCCTGCTTTTCCCGGACCATGCCCAGGTTGTTGAGGGACAGGGCCTCGCCTGGTCGGTCTTTCATCCTGCGCTCGATATCCAGAGCGTGCAGCAGGGTCGTCGATGCGGCGTCGTAGTTCTCGAGCTCGTGCTGGACCAGACCGATATTGTTGAGTGTGCTGGCCTCGTAGGTCTCGTTTCCGGTGGATCTGTAGAGCTCCTCGGCGAGCTCGTAGTACTCGAGTGCCGCATCGTAGCGTTCGGCGGTGTGGTGGACCGCCGCGACGTTGTTGTAGATGTTCGCAAGACCCTCTTCGTGGCCGAGGAACGACGCGAAGTCGAGGGCCCGGAGGTAGTATTCCAGGGCCAGATCGTGCTCGCCCCAGACGAAATAGAGGACGCCGATGTTGATGGTCGTGTTGGTGATCATCGAGGTGTCCGCGAGGTCCTCCGAGATCGCCATGGCCTCCTCGTAGCTCCGGAGGGCGTCCCGATAGTCCCCCAGGTAGTAGTTGGCCACGCCGCAGTTCCGCCAGGCCATCAGGAGAGCCCGATCGTCGCCGAGTGCCATGGCCTCATCCCGGGATCGCCTGGCGATGGCCAGGGCAAGCCTGGGATCATTGCGCATGGTCCTCTGGACCGTGTCGGCCAGGAATTCCAGTCGTTCCCCGGCGGGCATACGGGAGAGGGTGGCCTCGACGGCCATGGAGTCGGCCTCGAACACGGCGAGCGAAGAGGCCGGAATCAGCAAGAGGATGACGAACAGCAGGATCGACATGGCGTCACCATCCTATCGGAGCGGCCGAGGTTCAATGGGACCTTGGTCCCATTGAAGAGATCGGAGACCGTGGTTTAGCTTCATGTCCATCCTAACATGACCCAGCAGACGCTATCCGGAAGAGATGCCGTGCGAAGTCGGATGCAACCGTCGGAACCACCCGGGCTCGAAGTCATCCGCGAGATCCTGTCGATCCAGGTCTTTCGCATGGGGAGCACGGTCACGGATCTGCGTCGCTGCGTCGATGGGATCGGAACCCTGTTGGAACGTCACGGGGTTCTCGGGGAGGAGGCGGAACTGATCCTGGGGGAGACGGATGCGGGAATCCGCGACCTCTATGATACCATGGTGCGAGTGCGCTGGGCCGCGCTCGGGATCCCGGCGGCGACCGAGACGGATCGAGCCCGGTCGGAAGCCCAGGTGCAATACGAAGGGGGGGATATGTCCGTCTCACAGGGCACGATCTTCGTCGTGGACGACAATCCATCCGTGAGGAAGGCGCTGACACGTCTCTTCCGGTCGTTGTATTACGATGTCGTAGCCTATCCCACCGCAGTCCAGTTCCTGGATGAACGTCCCGATGCCCACCCCGCATGCGTGATCCTCGATATCCGCATGCCCCGCATGAGTGGTCTCGACCTGCAGAAGGAGCTGGCGAGTCTGGGCTCCGATCTTCCCATCATCTTCATCACAGGTCATGGGGACGTGGAGACGGCCGTCCAGGCCATGAAGGAAGGTGCCGTCGACTTCCTGCCCAAGCCGTTCAACGATCAGGACCTGATCGACTCCGTGGAGCGCGCTCTCCGCTATCACCGGTGCCTGAGGGCCGACAGGTTGCGCGACCAGGACATCAGGGAACATCTGGCCGACCTGTCCCCGCGCGAGCGGGAGGTCTTCGAGCGTGTCGTGAAGGGTATGCTGAACAAGCAGATCGCCTACGACCTCGGTACGGCCGAGAAGACCATCAAGGTCCACCGGGCTCGTGTCATGAGGAAGATGGGCGCCGAGTCCCTTGCCGACCTCGTTCGCATGGCCGAGCGGATAGGAATCGAGGGTCCAGCGGATGATGAATTGCTGTAAATTATAACAATGCAGCGACTTGATCCTTATGGGACCAAGGTCCAATTGTCCCGCTTCCCAGGAAGCGGGATTCTTGTATCCGTGAGGCATCGGAGACCACCGCAACCACCAAGGAGATGGACCATGAGACTCGTTACGATCATGATGCTGCTGCTGGGGCTCGCCAGTGGCGCCGCAGCCCAGGGTTATGTCTTGGCCGATTTCGAGGGCGGCTCGAACAACGGCGACTGGACCTACAACGTGATGGTCCCCGACATCGTGGAGCCCTCCGGCGGCAACCCGAGCGCCTGGCTGCACAACAACGGGATCGACTCCTTCGCCCCGATCCTGCAGTGCGGCTACGATGCCGAAGGCTGGACCGGAGACTACGTCGCTGCCGGGGTGAGCGGGATCAGCTTCGACCTGCAGACCATCGCAGCCGGAACCGAGTGGTTCCACATCTACAACCTGACGCCGCTGTTCCGGAACACCATGGGCACGGCGAACATCGAGGACGATGTCTACGTCTATCCCGATCCCTATTATGGTGCCGGCAGCTACTGCCCGGGCCCCGGGACCGGCTGGACCCACTATGACTTCGCGATTCCCAGCAGCTTCGTCGGCGCCCCCGGCGAACTGCCGGAGGGCTGGCAGGGCGGCTCCTATTGGAGCGGCAACTCCATCTTCCCCTCGGACAGGACCTGGCAGGAGGTCATCTCGGACATCAACGTCATCGAGATCTGGCACATCCACCCGGATTTCTTCGGGATCATCACGTCGTTCGACGTGGGTGCGGACAACATCCGCCTCGAGTGGCAGGGTCCCGCCGTTTCCAACGAGGACCTGAGCTGGAGCGCGGTGAAGGATCTGTACCGCTAGTGCTCGTTCCCGTGCTTCAAGGGCGAGAAGTCGCGAACGATGGTACAGGAGAGGCGGCCCCGGTTTCCGGGGCCGCCTCGTATCGTCACGGACAGGAGATCAGTCCACGGAAGCCCGCGGCAACTCCCCCTCCATCTCCGCCAACATCCAAACCAGCGCCGTCAACACCGCGGCGTTGGCCTTCAAGTCCTCCGGGTCCACCTTGTCGAAGGTGTCGTCGGCGCTGTGGTGGTAGAGGAAGTAGTCCTCGTTGTGCACCCGGTGGCCGATGCCCGGCACGCCGGCCTCGTTCAGCGGCCTGACGTCCACGCCGGCCCACCCCGGCCGCGCGCTCCCGGCGCCCAGGCTCTCAAGCTCCGCTGCGAGCCGCGACACCTCGGCCAGGGCCTCGTCGCTGCCCCGCACACTCCAGCCCGCCGGCGCGAAACAGCCGCTGTCGCTCTCGATGGCCACCACGTGCTTGTCGATCTCGTCGGCGTGGGCGGCCATGTAGGCTTTGGCGCCGGTCTGGGTCATCTCCTCGTCGATCCACAGGACCACGCGCACGGTGCGGCGCGGCCGCAGGTCCATTTTCACGAGCTGGCGGGCCACTTCCATGGCCATGATGCAGGCGGCGCCGTCGTCGTGGGCACCGCAGCCCACGTCCCAGGAGTCGAAGTGGCCGCTCACGAGCACGATCTCGTCGGGCTTCTCGCGGCCGATCAGGTCGGCCACCACGTTGGCCTGCTGTACGTCGGGGTGCCACTGCGCGCCCATCTCCAGGCGCACGCGCACCGGCAGGCCGCGGCGATGCTGCCGCTCGAGACGGGCGGCGTCGGCCACGGTGATGGCGGCGGCGGGGATGCGGGGGATGGTGTCGTCGCCGGCGTAGCGCATCACGCCCGTATGGGGCGCGCCGCGGTCGGCGTGGGTCACCGAGCGGATCAGGCAGGCCACAGCGCCGTGGCGGGCGGCGGCGTCGGCGCCGCGCACGCGGTACTGCACCGTCGGTCCGTAGCCCTGCCAGGGCGGGTTGAAGAGCACGATGCGGCCGCGGGCCTCGTCGGCGCGGGCTTCCAGCTCGTCGAAGTCGGTGACGACCATCACGTCGGCTTCGATGCCGCCGGGAGGCGTGCCCACCGAACCGCCAAGCCCGCTCATGGCCAGGGGCATGGGCCAGGGCTCGATCACCTCGGCGCTCTCCTTGCCGCGCTCCCAGTGGGGCACCATGACGGGTTCCTCGCGCACGTCGTCCAGACCGTAGGCGCGCAGATACTCCACGGCCCAGGCGATGCCGCGGTCCATGTTCTCCGAACCGCTCAGGCGCGGGCCGATGACGTCGCAGAGTTCCCGGAGGCGATCCACGGGGTGGTCGTCGACGCGCACCTCATCCAGGATGCGATCCATGGCGTCGGCGGGGGGCTCGGGGGAATCGGCGGGAGCCTGGGACGAGGCGAGGGCCGCCGTCGCGGAGAGCAACAGGGCGATCAGAACGAGTGCGGGGATGCGGCGCATGGGTCCTCCTGGGTCGGGATGTTTCCGGGAGGACAGTATAGCCGCGTCAGAACACCGTCACCATCACGATGCCGCCCACGGCCATGGCCGCGGCGGCCGCCTTGCGCATCGAGAACGATTCCTTCAGGAAGAACGTGGCCAGGACCAGCACGTAGATGGTGCTGGTCTGGTTGAGGATGGCCGCGACGCCCACCTGCGTGTACTTCATGCCCGCCAGCCAGAACACCAGCGCCAGGTAGGAGCCCAGCACGGTGCCCGTCAGGCTGTACTTCCAGTCCGCGCGGGGACGGAACACGCCGAACCACTCGCGCCGGCGGGGGGAGAGGGCGGCCAGCGGCACCATGAAGGCCAGGGCGCCCGCCTGCCGGACGGCCGTGGCCCACAGGATGGGTTGGTTGTCGAGTACCGGGCGGACCCACACAACGCCCAGGGTGAGTGCGGTCATGGCGCCGGCACCGTACATCATGCCCTTGATCAGATCGCCCCGGGACATGCCCGACGCAGGCCGGTGGTTCGACGCCACGAACACGCCGCCGACCACCAGCGACGCGCCCGCCAGCTTCACGACCGTCAGCTCCTCCCCTAGCAGCAGGAACGCGAACAGCAGCATCAGCGGCGAGTAGAGGCAGTCCACGATGGCGGTGATGCCCGCGCCCACCGTGTTCAGGCACTTGTGGAACAGGGTGTCGGCCACGGCGATGGAGAGGATGCCGCCGCCCACGAGGACCAGGAGGTCGGACGTGGTGACCTCGCGAACGATCCCCTGGCCCGCGAAGAGCACGGTGATCCACAGCAGCACCGTGGAGACGCCCACCCGAAACAGGTTCAGGGCGAAGGGCCGCACCGTCTCGCCGGACTTCTTGAAGAAAATTACCGCCGCGGCCCAGAGCAGGGCGCACAGCAGCGCGTAGATTTCGCCCAATGCATCCTCCGGGCCAGAGATGCGTAGTGCAGGGAACCGAGGGCTCATATATAGTCCCGATCGGACAGCAAAGCGACCGAGAAACGAGGAGCCGTCATGGACATCCGCTACGTCGATCCCCTCAAGCGATCCTGGCAACGGGCCCGGGGCATGTTGCTCGAGCCCTTCAACCTGGAGGCCTGGTTCGTCATCGGATTCACGGTGTGGCTGGCCCGGCTATGGGACGGATCCATCCTGGGCGGCGACGGCGGCGTGCGATGGAACAAGCACGACGAGGGGCACCACTGGGGCGGCCTGGTGGGCGAAGGCGTGACCCGCGTGGTGGACGCCCTCGGCCACCCCCTCGAGTTCTTCGTCACCCTGATGCTCCTGCTGCTCTTCCTGGCCATCGGCGTGGCCCTGGCCTGGGTCGGCTCCCGAGGCGCCCTGATGTTCTACGACAACGTGGCCTGGCGCCGCGGCCGCGTCAGCGACCCCTGGCAGCGCCTCGGCCGCCTGGGCGACTCCCTCTTCCTGTGGCGCGTGGCCACCCAGCTCCTGGCTGGCTTGCTGGCTCTGTTCCTGATCCTGCCGTTCCTGGTGCTCATCGCCCCCGCGGCCCACGTGGGCGGCGTCTTCGCCGGCCTCGGCGTGGCCGGCGCCCTGCTGGCCGGCCTGGCTGGCCTGGTCATCGGCCTGGCCGTGGCCTTCGTCGGCTTCTGCACCGACCAGTTCGTGGTGCCCCTGATGCACCGTCACGACGAGGGCGTGATCGCCGCCTGGGAGCGCTTCCTGCCCCTGCTGCGCGCCAACCCCGTGCCCTTCGTGCTCATGGCGCTGCTGTACATGGGGGTGTGGATCGTGGTGTCGGCCGTGGTGGCCGCCGCGGGCGCCCTCACCTGCTGCGCCCTCTTCCTCGTGCTCGCGATCCCGTACGTGGGCACGGTCATCATGCTGCCCGTCCACGTGACCCTGCGCGCCTTCGGACCGGAGTTCCTGGAGCAGTTCGGGGACGAGTTCGCGGTGTGGCCCACCGGCGATGCGGACGATGGGCTGGGGGCGATGGATCCGGGCGCCGTGGCGGAGGTGCAGGAGGCGGAGACGGTGGAGGAGGCGGAAGAGCCCGTCGACGATGCCGCCGACGAGTCAGATGAAGATCCCGAGGACGATCAGCGGTCGTAGAGGTGGAGGCCGCCTCGGGCGGTGCCGATGGCGAAGCGGGTGAGGCCGAAGGAGGCGATGGAGGTGGGCACGGCCGAGTTCACGGGTCCAGGTACGGTAAGAAAAGAGGATCCCGTGACTGAGATCATCCCATGGTCTCCGTTGTTCGTCATCACGACATGGTTCTTACCGTCCCAATCCATCTCCACGCGCAGGATCTCCGGCAAGATGATGTGAACGAAATCCCATAGGCCTCCACCTGGATTCACCGGCCAGACCACGTGATCCGTGTAGATCAACAAACCCTCGGTCACATGTGTGAGCCCGAGAATCGGGGACGATTCCTCCGGGGCCGGCCCCCAGTTCTCGATCTCGACCCAGCTGATCGGACCGTTCGAACTCCTCCACAGTACGCCGTCCCTCTCGACCGTCGCCACACCCGTCAGCGCCACGGCGGCCACGCCTACAAGGTCGGATTCCGCGGGAGGTCCAGGCAGCACCGACCAGTTTCCCCCATCCCACTCGACTACCGCCCCACCCTCACCCACCGCATAGACCTCCCGCCCATGCCGCCCCCGCACGTCCAGCAGGTTCGCCTGGACGCCGGTGGGCGTGACCGTCCACGACCCGTCCACGCAGACCATGGCCAAGCCGCGGTCGCCCACGGCGAACACGCTGTCCGCCGCCGTCCAGAGGGCGTGGATGCGCAGGTCGTCGGGCACTTCGGAGTGATGGAGGGCGACGCCGTCCCAGTGCACGAGAAGGCCGCCGTCGCCGCAGGCGTACCAGTCGTCGTGGGCTGCGCCGGCGATGTCGCGGATACGGCGGACGGAGGGAGGGGCTGCTTCGGTCCAGATTCCTGGGTCGTGGACGACGGAACCGTCGTGGAGCAGGACGAAGGTCCCGGCGGGGCCCGATGTCAGGGCCATGGAGGACGTGCCGGCCGGCAGGTCCTCGATCGTCCAGGCACCGTCGGCGTATGCTGCGAAGCCGTCGCCACCGACCATGATCCCTGACGGCATGCTTGCCAGATCCACGGCGTGGATCCCGGTGTCGTGGGACTCCCAGCCGTCGCCCGTCCAGCGATGCACCTTCGAGGTACCATCCAGGACCCATGCGTCCCCGTCATGGAGAACGAGATCGACGGCGGACCCCGAAGGCGTGGTGGCGGGGTACGAGAAGGCAGAGCCGTTCCAGGTTCCCAGCCTTCCGTCATCGGCGACGAAGACAACCGAGTCCGGCCCGACGCAGGCCACGGCCACGAGATCGGCGAGGATCCCCGCGTGACGGATGCTCCAAGTCCCGAAGCGGCGCACCAGGAAACGGCCCGACGGCGCCACGGCGTAGACCTCGGCGGACGAGACCCCGCTGATGTCGGCGATTCCCGTGCCGGTGGGCGATTGCTCAGCGGTCCAGTCGTTTCCCAGCTTCATGGCGATGGCCCCGTCATCGCCCACGGCCCAGCACGTGTCGGGATGCGTCCCCCATAGGGCGACGAGATCCGACGTGGTCACCGGCAGGTCGTTCGACCACGCGCCGTCGATGATACGCGTCGCCAATCCCTTGCTGCCCACCGCCACGACAGTGCCGTCAGGGAAGGTGCGGATCGTCAGGGGAGAGCGGCTCTCGGGGATCAGGACCTTCCACGACTTCGGGGAGGGGAGTTCGTACCGGGCGGGGTCGTCGGTGCAGGACCCGAGCAGGGCCGCGAGGAGCGGAACGAGGATGACGTAGGAACGATGCACGCGAAACCTGCCGATGCCCGGGACGGAATGCTCGTAGCGATGCAGGGATCATCGGGCGAACGCCCGCCGAAATCAAGCGGCTAGCGCGAGGCGAGCGCTTCGGCCATGGCCGAGGCCACGTCGCGGGAGAAGCGGCGGGCGTCGTCGGCGCGGAGGTGGCTGGCGTCGTAGGTCTCGTAGGCGTCCTGGTCCACGGGAATCCAGCGGCCGCCGGCGGCCTCGAACCGTGTGACGAAGTCGGCCTCGTCGAAGCCCAGGATGGAATCCTCGGCCGCGATCATCTCCGGCACGCAGGGGGTGCGCACCGCGAACACCCGCACGCCCTCGGCGGTCCACTTGCGGGTGCGGGCCATGAACTCCTCGATCAGCTCCGGGTCCACGGCGTTGCCGACCAGGCGTTCCACGGTGCCCTCCAGGCCGTACTCAACCTGCAGCGGCGTGTGGTCGGTCTCGATCCAGCCGTCGGGGTGGTAGGTCTCGTCGATTTTCACGCGGGGGGCCAGGCCCAGGGCCCGACGCAGCAGCACCGTGGGGGAGACGGGCTCAAAGAACGAGGCCACCTCGGGAGCGTGGCGGTTGAACAGCACCTGGTCGCCGGGCTTGGTGCGGTACTCGTGGTACTGGCGGTTGGCGCGCTTCCAGGGCATGAAGGCGAGGGCGGTGACCGACACCAGCACGGTGCGGTCGCCGTCGGGGGCGAGCACGCGCTCGGCCACGTCGTACATCTCGTCGTTCAGGCCGGCGGCGTTGAAGGCCATGTTGGTGAAGCGGGGCTCGGGCAGCACCTCGGCCATGGCCGACGGCGAGAGACCGCGCAGGGCCCGCGAGTCGCCCACGATCACGCCTTGCCAGCGCTCCGTGGGATGCGCCTTGGCCATGAAGAAGGCGGACTGCTCGAACTTCAGGTCCTCGGACGGATCGGGCGACGACGGACGCAGCAGGCCGAAGACGATCATCCCGATCGCCGCCGCCATGAAGCTCCAAACCATCCGTTCCCTCGTCACCGCATCGCTCCTAGAACTGGAAGTAGATGAACTGGCTGCCCGGTCCGCGCAGGAAGAAGCACGCCACGATCATGGCCGCCATCACCAGCGACTCGGCCTGGGCCCGGATCGGCTGCGGCCACGGCGACCGCTCGTGCAGACCCAGGAAGAAGTAGAGCTCGCGCAGGGCGCCGATGCCCACGATCACCACGATGTTCAGCACCTTCACGCCGCCCAGGGCGTCTTGAACGGCGTCGATCCCGCCCTGGAACGAGAACATCCAGCACACGATGTCGTTGGCCTGGCTCAACGATTCCGCCCGGAAGTAGACCCACGTCACCCACACCTGCACCAGCAGCACGAACGACGCCAGCCAGCGGCCGCCCGGCAGCGCCTTGAGCCGCTGCGGCCAGCGTGTGAAGCGCTCGATGGTGAGGCCGGCGGCGTGCATGCCGCCCCAGATGATGAACGTCCAGGCGGCGCCGTGCCAGAAGCCCGAGACCATCATCGTGATCCACAGGTTCACCTCGCTGCGCAGCTTGCCCGCCCGGGAACCGCCCAGCGGGATGTACACGTAGTCGCGGAACCACGACGACAGCGAGATGTGCCAGCGCGTCCAGAACTCCTGCAGCGACGTGGACACGTACGGGTGGTTGAAGTTGACCATGAAGTCGTACCCCATCCACTTGGCCAGGCCGCGGGCGATGTCGCTGTAGCCGCTGAAGTCGCAATAGATCTGGAAGGCGAAGGCCGACATGATCAGCCACCAGTACGCCGACGCCTCCGGCGGCACCGTGTTGCTGAACGCCTCGGTCACGTAGTAGGCCAGGTTGTCGGCGATCACGACCTTCTTGAAGAACCCGTGAACGATCAGCCTCAGGCCCTCCCAGCGCTGCTCCTCGGTGGTGCGGCGCACCTCGCGCAGCTGGGGCAAAAGGTCGGCGGCGCGGATGATGGGTCCGGCCACGAGCTGGGGGAACATGGACAGGTAGGCGAAGAAGTGCAGGGGGTTGCGCGTGGGTTCGAGCTGCCCCTTGTAGATGTCGATGGTGTAGCTCATGGACTGGAACGTGTAGAAGCTGATGCCCACCGGCAGGATCAGCACGAACTTCGGCAGCGACGCCTGCAGGTCCACGTCCAGCCCGAACACGCCCAGCAACAGCGACAGGTTCTCCGCGAAGAAGCCGCTGTACTTGAAGATCATCAGCGAGCCCACGTTGCCCAGGATGGAGAGTCCCAGGAACATCTTCTTCAGGTCCGGTCGCGCCTTCATGCCCAGGCCGGAGAAGTAGTCGAGCAGGCCGCTGGCGACGATCAGGAAGAGGAAGCGCCAGTCCCACCACCCGTAGAACACGAACGACGCCACCACGATGGTCAACCACCGCACGTTCTCGCGGCGGCGGGCCAGGGGCCAACCGGCGAAGAACAGCGCGCCGAAGATCAGGAAGATCAACGAGTTGAAGAGCATCGGGGTCCTCGTGGGTGGTCGGTCGACGGGTTCAGACCAAGGGATCGGCCGTCGACGGGCGGGCTTGAGGGGGCGGTGGACGACGGGGCATGATAGCACATGTCCGGTTTCGGATCATCCGGCGATCGCCGCGTCAGCGCAGGAGAGTGATCCGTCGGCCCGTCGGCCCGTCCGCCGTGGTGAGCAGGGCCATGTAGACGCCCGACGGCGCCTCCCGTCCCGACTCGTCCCTGCCGTCCCAGCGCACTGCTTGCGGCCCTTCCTCCATCATGCCGCTCAGGAGCGTCCGCACCAGCGCCCCCCGCACGTCGTACACCGCCAGCTCCACCGGCCCCGCCCGCTCCAGCTCGAACCGGAGCGTCGTCGCCGGATTGAACGGATTGGGCGCGCACGTCAGCTCCACCCGGGGCCGTGGCGCCGGATCGCCCATACCCGTCGTCGCCCGCTCCAGCGACCGCGTGAAGCACCCGTTGCCGTAGGTGGACACGAGCAGCAGGTCGTCGGCGGTGACGGTGAGGTCCATGGCCATCACCGCGTCGCCCAGGCCGGCGCCGATGTCGTACCAGTTCGCGCCGTCGTCGCGGCTGAAGAACACGCCCAGGTCGTTGCCCACGTACACGTGGTCGGGGCGTTCGGGGTCCACGATCACCGACAGGGTCGGCACGTCGGGCAGGTTGCCGGTGACGTCGTCCCAGCTGGCGCCGCCGTCGCGGGTGCGGAACACGTGGCCGGTGCCGAATCCGGCGAAGGTGACCCAGGCGGTCAGGGGATCGACGGGGTCCACGCACAGGCCCACGGGGTAGCGGTCCGGCAGCGGACCGGTGACGTCCTGGAAGCCGGCGCCGCCGTCCAGGGAGCGGAACACGGCGGCGGGGTGGGCCACCGGGGCGGTGGTGACCCAGACCACGTCGGCGTCCGACGGCGCGATGGCCAGGGCCAGGGCCGGGTCGCCGTTCAACGGAAGCATGCCGTTGGCGGTCTGGAACGTCACGCCGCCGTCGTCGCTGCGGCCCACGTAGCTGCCGGCGGCGTAGCCCACATCCGGGGCCGAGGGGCCGGCCAGGGCGTAGGGCGCGATGAACCCCGGCGTGCCGGGCAGGGGCGTCGACACCTCGAACCACTCGCCGCCGCGGTCCGTGGAACGCACGATGTTCAGGTACTGCCACGACCCCATCACGATGCTGTCGTTGGCGGCGTGGATGGCGGTCCACGAGCCGTCGCCGCCGATGTTGCGGCTCCAGGCCTCGTCGCCGTGGAACATGGCGGTGGAGTTGTCCTGCAGGCCGCCCATGGCGTGGTCGGGGTCGGTGAGCGAGGCCGTGAACCCCGCGTAGAACTGGGTGGTCTGGAGACCGCCGTTGCATGCTTCGAACGTCAGGCCTGCGTCGAGGGAGCGGAACACGCCGCCGTCGCCGGCGATGTACACCACATCCGGGTCGATCGGATGCCACACGATGTCGTGATGGTCGCCGTGGGCGTAGTGGGGCGGGCCCTCGGGGCCGCCGATGGGGGTGATGCCGAACAGCCATGCCGTCCAGTCGGAGCGCTGCTCCAGGGCGGTGCCGCCGGTGGTCGAACGCCAGATGTCCACGCCCGCCGTCAGCACGATGTTCGGGTTCAGGGGGTGCACCGCCACGTCGTGGGAGAACCATCCCTGCCACAGCGAATAGTCCCGGTAGGTGCGCAGGGACCAGGTGGCGCCCGCATCGAGGGACCGCACCAGCCACGTGGCGGTGTTGCCGCCGGAGCTGTTGCCGATGCTCGCGAACACGATGTCCGGGTCCGACGGCGCCAGGGCGAGCTGGGCCTTGCCGCCGTACGTGGTCGGGACCTGGCCCGACTGCACGATTCGGCTCCACGTCTCTCCGCCGTCGGTGGTGCGATACAGGCCGTGCCCCGTCGTGCCCAGGTTGCCGCAGGCCGCGATCACCAGGTCCGGGTCGCCCGGGTGGATCACCAGGTCGGTGACCATCAGCACGTCCAGCACGCGCTCCCAGGTCAGGCCCGAGTCGACGGTGCGGTACACGCCCTCGGAGGTGCCGGCCCACACCACGTCGCGGTCGGTGGGATCCACCCGCACTACCTGCACGCCGCGGTTCTGGTGGGCGCTCCAGTCCAGGGAGCGCGACCAGGTGCGGCCGCCGTCGCTGGACCTGAGCACCCCGATGCCGTAGCTGCCGCGGGTGACGCGCACGGAGATGCCGCCGCCCTCCAGCCCGTAGCCGTAGATCTCGCCCGTCCCCAGCCACACGAAGCTCGAGTCACCCGGCGCGAAGGCGATGGAGCTCACGCCGAGCACCGGGTGCCCCGTCTCCACGCGAGTCCAGGCCGCGGGTCCGACCCCGCCGGTGCGCGTGACCCACACGCCGCCGCTGGCGCTGCCCGCCCAGATCACGTTGGGGTTCTGGGGGTTGTAGGCCAGGCAGAGCATGCGTCCGGCGATGTTCCAGGGGCCGATGGGGGCCCAATCGGTCCAGCCCTTCTCCGCGGGGCGGGGGAGGGAGCGGGCCGTGTCCCAGGCCTCGGCCCAGCCGCGGGCGGGGAAGTCGCCGTCGTCGTCCACGCGCATGGCGGCCCACCAGTCGAGGGCGCGCATGGCGCCGGAGAGGCGCTTGGGCTCGGTTTTCATGGGGTTTTCGCTCAAGCCGGCGGCCAGAACCGCGATGGTCGAGATCAGGAGCAGGATTCGGAATCTCATGGGACCGTCCCGTCGATCGTGGGGGGTCGGACCGATACGCCGCCGAGGGCTCCGCTGTTGCACTCGGCCGTCGGGCGCGGCATGATCGCCGCGATCCGACCTCATGAAGAAAGGGCGAACCATGCGCCGAACCAAGATCGTCGCCACCCTCGGGCCCGCGTCCTGGGACGAACCCGTCCTGGAGAAGCTCATCGAGGCGGGGCTCAACGTCGTCAGGCTGAACTTCTCCCACGGCGACCGCGAGTCCAAGAAGAAGCTCATCGACCTGGTGCGCTCGGTGTCCAACCGCATGGGCCAGCCCGTGGCGATCCTGCAGGACCTGGCGGGTCCCAAGGTCCGCATCGGCACCTTTGAGGACGGTCCGGTGCATCTGCGCGCCGGGCAGCACTTCACCCTCACGTCCCGCGACGTTCCCGGCTGCGACGGTGAGGTGGGCCTGGTCTACAAGGACCTGCCCGCCGACGTGAAGGCCGGCGACACCCTGCTCCTGGCCGACGGCGCCCTCGAGCTGACGGTGGAAGAGGTGGACGGCCCCGACATCCGCTGCCGCGTCGTGACCGGCGGCGAGCTGAGCTCCAACAAGGGCATCAACCTGCCCAGCGGCACCATCAGCGCCCCCATCCTGGACGACAAGGACGTGGCCGATCTGAAGTTCGGCCTGGAGAACGGCGTGGACCACGTTGCCCTGTCGTTCGTGCGCACCGCCGACGACGTGCGCGCCGCACGGGCCGTGATGGCCGAGGCTGGCATCCACGTGCCCCTGATCGCGAAGATCGAGCAGCAGCAGGGCATCGAGAACTTCGGCGCGATCCTGGCGGAAGTGGACGGCGTGATGGTGGCCCGGGGTGACCTGGGCGTGGAGATCCCCTTCGAGCAGGTGCCCTGCATCCAGAAGGACCTGATCGGCCGGGCCAACGCCGCGTCGCGGCCGGTGATCACCGCCACCCAGATGCTCAAGTCCATGGTGGAGAGCCCGCGGCCCACCCGCGCCGAGGTCTCCGACGTGGCCAACGCCATCCTCGACGGCAGCGACGCCGTGATGCTGTCGGAGGAGACGGCCATGGGCGAGTACCCGGTGGAATCGGTCAAGGCCATGGACCGCATCGCCCGGGCGGCCGAGAGCATCTTCCCGTACGAGGACTGGTCCATGCGCTTCGAACGGCACGTGGCCCTGACCACCGACGAGGCCGTGGCCCGGTCCGCCTGCCGCACGGCCGAGGCCGTGGGGGCCGCCGCCATCGTCACCCTCACCAGCAGCGGTTCGACCACGCGCCTGGTCTCCAAGTACCGCCCGCCCCAGCCCATCCTGGCCATGACCGACCGCGAGGAGACCTGGCGGTCCCTGGCCCTGACCTGGGGTGCGGTACCCATCCTCACCCCGTCGTCCGACGACGCCCAGCAGCTCGAGGACATGTGCCTGGACATCGCCGTGGAGCAGGGCCACCTGAAGAAGGGTATGACCGTGGTCGTGACCGCCGGCATGCCCCTGCACGTGTCGGGCTGCACCAACCTGGTGAAGGTCGTGATGGTGGGGTGCGGCGGAGCGGCCTACTGCGAGCTCGACTTCTGAGGGATCAGAAGAGCGTCGGCTGGCCGTCGTCCCCGTCGGGGGCGACGGCCTCCGCGCATTCGGGGACGTCGTTGCGCGGGGAGTTCACCAGGGTCGAGACGGGGTGGGCGGACATCAGCCCCGCCGGCAACGGCACGCACAGCTCGTGCAGCAAGGGATCGCCGGCGTCGGCCTTCAGCCAGGCCTCGCGGTCGTCGCCCCGCAGGATCACGGGCATGCGGTCGTGCATGGTCGCCAGCAGTTCGTTGGCTTCCGTCGTGAGCACGGTGCAGGTGTGCAGGGTGTCGCCTTCGGGGGGCGTCCAGGTCTCCCAGAGCCCCGCGAAGCAGAATCCCGGCTCGTCGGTCACCCGGAAGATCCACGGCCGTCTGGCCTTGCCCTTCCGCTCCCACTCGTAGAACCCGTCGGCGGGGATCAGGCAGCGCCGCGAGCGCCAGGCGGCCCGGAACGACGGCTTCTCCGCCGCCGTCTCGCTGCGGGCGTTGATCATGCGGTTGCCTACCGCAGGGTCCTTCGCCCACGACGGTACCAGGCCCCACTTGAACAGCGCCGCCTCGGGCTCGGCGCCGGGCGCGGGCGCCGCCGCCGCCACCACGGGCTGGCCCGGCGCCACGTTCCAGCGCGGCGTCAGGCCCAGCTCCGCGTCCAGGTCGGCGTTGAGCTGCAGCAGGGCGGCCACGTCTTCGGGGGACAGGGCCAGGGTGAATCGTCCGCACAAAACGGCCTCCGATCGTCGATTCCGACTACAAGTTAGCAGATTAACGCCGATATTGAAGGAACGGCAACCCCGCCCATCCGCCGAGAGAACGGAGCGACATGCTGCCCGAGTCCCTGCGTCGAGACTTCCTGCCGCGCCTGCGCCGACGATTGCGTCCCGGCGAGCGCGTGGGCATGGCCCTCGGCGTGTTCGACTTCTGCTACGACGGCCACGTGAACCTGCTCTACAACGCCGCGAACCGCTGCGACCGGCTGGTCGTGGGCGTGCACACGGACGAGGAAGTGGAGCGGTACAAGGGCGTGCGTCCCATGAACTCGGCCCTCGAGCGTCGTGCGCGCATCGAGGCGCTGGGTCTGGCCGACGTGGTGGAGATCGAGAGCGATCGGGAGGTGCTCTGCCGCCGCCACGGCGTGGACGTGGTGTTCCACGGCGACGACTGGGATCGCGACGCCTACATGGACCACTGGGGCCGCGACCGCATCGACGAGCTGGGCGTGGAGATCGAACTCCTGTCCCACACGCCCGGCGTCGACAGCACGGGCATGCGGCGGGACACCCCCCGCGTGGGCTGGTGGATCTACTCCAAGGTGGCCGGCTGGGACCGCACCCACATCTTCGATCACCTGGACCGCTACTACGAACACGTGGGCGGCGTGTGGATCGCGGGGGAGAAGGGCCGCGAGGCCGTCAAGGCGGAGCATCCCGACGCCCCCTGCGCCTGGATCCCTCCGGCCACGCCCCTGGACGACGTGTGCAGTCACGCGGCGGCCCTGGAGCTGGACGTGCTCGTGATCGCCCACTTCAACTACGAGCCCCTGGTGAAGGCCCTGGAGGCCCGCGGCCGGCCCGTGCAGGTCGTCGTGCTGTCCCACGGCCGCAGCGGCAAGTCCGGCACCAGTGCCGACGTGCACCGCGAGAGCGGCGCCGATCCCGAGACGGGCATCGTCAGGCGCGGCTGCGTGACCATCCACGACTGGTCCTACGACGAAGGCTCGTACGGCCACCTGGATTCGTTCCTGGAGCGGGGCGGGTCGTTGACCAATCCGGTGCCCGGGCGCGACCGCCCGCGTCTGCTGGTGCTGCCCACCTGGGGGCCGGAGGCCGACGCCCGGGGGCTGCTGCTGTCGCGGCGCTGGCGGTTCGCCCTGCGGCGGTTGTCGCGGGAGTGGGACGTGGTCGTCTCGCCCCACCCGCTGGCCGATCCCTGGGCCTTGCGCAAGCTCACGTGGGGCACGCGTGTCCGGATCCTGCCGGCCACGGGGCGGTCCTTCGCGGCCGTACCCCAGGCCGACGCCGTGCTCTGCGATCTCTCGGGCGTGTTCTGGGAGGCCCTGCTCTTCGACACGCCGGCCCTGCTGGCGTCGCCCAAGGGTGACGTCGCCTGGCCCGACGACCTGGACCCCCCGGTGGCCGACGTGCGCCGCGAGGTGCCCCTGGTCGAGCCCGGCGACCTGCCCGAGATCCTGGAGCGGGTGAAGGGGCTGCGGGCGCCGCGGCAGCGCGCCCTGGCCGAGCGCCGCCTGGGCTGCATCGACGGCGAGGCCACCCGCCGCGTCGCCAAGCGGTTGCGGGACTTGCTGGACGCCGCGGGCGCCCAGCGGTCGGCGTGAGGGATGATTTTCCTTTTTGCGGTTTCAGGACCGCGTCAGTAGCTTGAGAGGCATCATGCTGGAGCACCGCACCCGAGCCGACCTGCACCTGCACTCGAGTCATTCCTTCGACGTGCCGGACCTCCCGACCCTCCGACCCCGCGCGCTGTTCGAGGCCGCCCTCGGTGGGAACGATTCCGTGCGCCCCATGGACTGGTTCACCCTCACCGACCACGACACCATGTCCGGTTGGGAGGAGCTGGTGCGCGAGCTGCCCGAGGCCGACCGCGCCCTGGTGATCCCCGGCGTCGAACACACGCTGGTGGACCCGACCCTCGGCTTCACCCTCCACGTGAACCTCTACGGTCTCGACCCGGACATGTACGCGGACCTCCAGCGCCGCACCGAGACCCTCGACGACCTGCTCACCTACTGCGCCACCTCCGGCATCCGCTGCCAGTACAACCACCCCACGTGGTGGGACCGGCGCGAACTGCGCCGCGGCCAGGTGGACTTCGGCGCCGTGCCGGCCCTGGCCCGCCGCTTCGAGGTGCTGGAGCTCAACGCCGCCCGCACGCCCGAGCAGAACCTCATCACCCTGTCGCTGGCCGAGGAGTACGGCCTTGCGCTGACCGCGTCGTCGGACAGCCACACCGGCGAGGTGGGACGCGCCTGGACCGAGGCCCCCGCCGACACCGCCGACGCGTTCCTGGACGCCGTGTGGACCGGTCAGGGAACCACGCACCTGGAGTCGCTCACCTACGAGGGACTGTTGCGCGAGGCCCACGGCCTGATCGACGTGATCGTGGACCAGGGCGCCGGCATGACGGTGTCCCGCACCGCCAGCAGCGTCGGCCAGACGTGGGTGGAGAGCCTCGCCACGCGCATCGTCCGCTCCCGGATGGTGCAGGACAACCCCGCCATGCGCGAGTCGCTGCGGCTCCTGCTGAAGCAGGTGTCGCGTCCCATCATGCGCACGATCATGGGCATGGAGCGGCGGCTGGAAGGCAGACTGGCGGAGTCACCTCTCGGGGACTACATGGCGACACGGAGTTCCCGGGCCGCTTGACCCGGTTCCGCGCCAGGTGGGGTGGCGTCGTCCGGTCGTCCTCTCAGAGCTGGATCTGCTGGAAGTGCCTCGGGATCTTCAGTTCGAAGTTGTCCCAGTGCGCCGGAGCCCTGTCCGCTCCCAGCAGTATTTCCGCTCTTTCGTAATCCTCCGGTACCACGTGCATGATGTAGCGGTACCCGCCCTTGCCGTCCGCGATTCCACTGGAATTGGTCACGTTGATGTCCGCATCGCAGAGCTTCTGGTGGAGGTCCACCAGGGCTCCGAGCTCGTCGTCGCCGTGCACGATGAAGGCATGGTGGGGACCGTCCAGCGTCAGGCCGGTCTTCCGCGCCATCTCCGCGAGCCACACGGGATTCAGAGGATAGATCATCATGCGGGTCTCGTCGGGACCCACGGGCAGGGCATTGAAGGCGAGCAGGTTCACCTGCTCTTCGGCGAGGCGTTCGAGAAGCCGGCAGGCCTCTCCGGGGACGTCGCGCACCGTCGTGAAGTAGTACGCGGTGCTGTAGATCTTGACCGCCATGGCCGATCCTCCTTGATGCGACCCGCGCAGGCGCTGTGGAGCCTTGGTGCATCGCGGTGCCTGGCGGGCACACGTCCATTGTA
Organism: uncultured Fibrobacteraceae bacterium; assembly: GCA_964343835.1. Lineage (GTDB taxonomy): Bacteria > Krumholzibacteriota > Krumholzibacteriia > LZORAL124-64-63 > LZORAL124-64-63 > CALEMW01. The sequence continues at coordinate 18,643 of CAYFKR010000011.1, read as the reverse complement.
TCACGACGTCGAATCGGGGCCAAGGGAGAGTGTCCGAGATCGCTGCGGCACAGGGACCTGGGTCTGCGCATGAGAAAGGGGCGGGGAGCCGTAGCTCCCCGCCCCTCTTCGTCGCGTCTGACCGTTCGGACGCTTTCCGGATGCTAACGGATCAGCGAGGCCTTCCGCACCTGCACCACGTCGCCGGAGACGAGGCGGAACAGGTAGCCGCCGCTCGAGACGGAGCGGCCGGAGGCGTCGGTGCCGTCCCACTGGACGGTGTGGGAGCCGGCGCCCAGGACGCCGTCGTGCAGCACCTTCACGAGCTGGCCGCGCAGGTCGTAGACGGCCACGCGGGCGTCCTGCTGGCGGGGCAGCTCGAAGGCCACGCGGGTCATGGGGTTGAACGGGTTGGGGGAGACCGGGTGCAGCACGGCCGCACGGGGCGTCTCCACCGGGGTGGCCGTGTTCAGGTCCAGGGCCCAGATCTCCACGTCGTCGATGTTCCAGCCGCTGTACTGCCAGCTGCCGTCGGTGGTGCCCTGGGTCCAGCGCACGTAGACGGTGGCCTGGCCGTCGGCCACGGCGGAGATGTCGTACTCGACCTGGGACCAGGCGTTGTCGGTGATCTCGGCGCCGTTGGTCCAGACCTGGGTCCAGGTCACGTTGTCGTTGCTGACGTAGATGGACGCGTGGTCGTAGGTGGGCTGCTCGACGTTGAGCCAGCGCATGAACTTCAGGGTGACCGAGGCCAGGTCCGTGCAGTCGATGGCCGTGGTGGTCAGGTGCGTCTCGGGCAGGCTGTTGGCGTAGTCGCCGGCCAGGTTGTAGCCGTAGACGTAGCTGCCGGTGGCGCCGCCGGTGGGGTCGGCGTTGCCGTACTGGCCGCCCGAGCCGGTCGGGATGCCGTAGGCCCACTGGCCCTGGGTGGTCCAGCCGGGGTTCGTGTCCATGTTCCAGCCCATGATCATGGACGGGACGCCCACCTGGAGGTTGGCGGTGCGCTGGGCATCGCCGATGCCGTCGGTGGTGTTCACGAACGACACGGTGCCCAGGTACGAGCCGATGGCCAGCAGGTCGGCCTGGGAGTTGATCGTGACCGTGACGGTGGCCTGGGCGCCGGGGGCGAGGGTGCCCGAGGCGGGAGCCACGTCGAGCCAGTTCACGTCGGCACTCGCGGAGAAGCCGATGGTCGTGGCGTCGTAGCGGTTGGTGAGCGTGAAGGCGATGGACGAGGGGGCGAACGGGCCGCCCACGTCGCCGGAGGCGCTCAGGGTGCCGCCGGACACGCCCAGGCCCGCCGCATAGGGAGCCAGCACGTCGGTGGTCATGGCGCCCGTGCCCGTCGGGTCGAGCCAGTCGCTCAGGCGCGACGCGGCGGAGCCGCCGCCGGTCCACGACGTGTAGATGCGGCCGTACCAGTCGCTCTCGTCGTTGCCGCAGGCCGCGTAGCCGCCGTGGAGCTGGCCGATCACGCGGTGGTTCTGGTCGAACAGGGGCGAGCCGGACGAGCCGGGCTCGGTGGTGCCGTCGTCCCAGTCGATCACGCGCACGTGGGAGCCGTTGCCGGGCACGGCGCTGCCCAGGTAGCTGGTGATGGTGGTGGCATCGTACTCGAAGCTGATGGCCTTCTCGTCACCGTTGGGGTGGTGGATGGCCACGGCGCTGGTGGCGTCGGCGCCGGAGCGGTCCCAGCCCGCGTAGGCCACCTCATGGGCCGGGTCGGGGATGGCGTCCAGCTCCATCAGCGTCATGTCGGACGTGGCGTACTCGGCGCGGAAGGTGGAGCCCGTCTGGAAGTCGGTCAGGCTGCCGCCGGACAGGTCGCCGCAGTTGGGGCTGTGGAAGTTCCAGTAGACCACCAGCGAGGCGTCGTTGCTGGAGTTGAGGCCGCAGTGGTCGGCGGTCAGGAAATAGGGGGTCTCGTCCTCGGACGTGTTGTTCACCATGGCGCCGGTGCAGAAGATGCTGCCGCCGGTGGAGTACGCGGCCACCGACTGGATGTCGTCGCGCCAGCCGTCGCCCTCGGGGCAGACCACGTCGTTGTTGCAGGTGCCCTGCTTGTCGGCGACCTCGGGAGCCAGCTGGCCGAAGGGCTTGTAGCCCACGTTCACGCTGGTCAGCTCCAGCTCCAGGTTCCAGCGCTCCTTCACGGGCAGCACCACCTCGACCACCATGGCGTCGGTGTCGAGGATCGGGGTCCACAGCTCGCCGTGGGCCTTGTTGTCGAGGGCGGTGAAGGTGACCGGGGCGGCGGAGCCGTCCAGGGGATAGACGTTCAGGTGCGACGCCTGCGGGATCACGCAGCGCGTGAAGCCCAGGTTCAGGGACAGTGCGCCGGGCGACTCGATGACGAGGCGCCACGCCAGGGTGCTCTCGCTCACCTGCTCCCACGTGCCGTGGGTGTCCGGAGCGATGAAGACCTCCTGGGGCAGGGCGAAGCGGGGCGGCAGCCCCTCGCGCTCGCGCAGGATGTCTTCGTTGAGCAGCGACGCGGCTTCCACGACGTCGGCGCGGAACAGGTCCACCTGCTCCAGGGGTGCCACGTCGTTGCCGGCGTGGAGGGGCTGGATCACGGGCCGGGCCAGGGCGCCGACGGCCGCGAAGACGACCAGGGCGGCGGCGAGGACGGCCGTGGAGAAGGATCGACGATGGGGCAACCAGAGCATGTCGGACCTTTCGGGGTCTGAGGGACGCGTTCCGTGCGTGCGGGGCTCGATCTGTGCGGAATCGTCGCGAGGCGGGTGGGCGAGCTGATCCGAACCATGATGATACCATAAAAAAGACGAAAACGCCCCCGAATTTCGAGGGCGTCTCGTCATCCGATCATCGTCAGGCGTCCGCAGGGATCAGCGCGCACCCTCACGAGTCAGCACGACCCGGACGGTGGACAGGATGATCCGCAGGTCGGTCAGGAAGCCGGCGTTGCGCATGTAGCAGCGGTCCAGGGCCACCTTGCGGCGCACGGAGTCCAGATCCTCGTCGTAGCCGTTGCGCACCTGGGCCAGGCCGGTGATGCCGGGCAGGGCCGCCAGGCGGCGGGTGTAGCCGGGGATCAGGGTCTCGTACTGACGGATGAAGTGCAGCCGCTCGGGACGCGGGCCGATCAGGCTCATCTCGCCGCGCAGCACGCTCCAGAACTGGGGCACCTCGTCCAGGCGCGACTTGCGCAGGAAGGCCCCGACGCGGGTGATGCGCGTGTCGTTGGCTCCGGCGAGCTGCGGACCGTTGCTCTCGGCGTCGGTGCGCATCGAGCGGAGCTTCCAGACGGTGAAGGGACGGCCCGGATAGATGATCTTCCGGCGGTCGCCGTCCGGTGTCGCCCGCAGGTCACGACGGCGACGGTCCATGCCCACGCGGGTCTGGGCATAGAACACGGGGCCGGGCGAATCCAGCTTGATCGCCAGGGCGATCAGCGGCAGCAGCAGGGCGAAGAAGAAGAGAGCCACCGACGCGGACACGATGTCCAGGGTGCGCCGGGCGGCCATGTAGAGCCGCTCCCCGCGGCCGAGGCGCTCGTGGCGCCGCCGACGCCGGAAGGGGTCGGTGAGGCGGGTGCGCTCATGGCCGAATTCGACGGCCGGCGCCCGCACAACGGTGTTGCGAGATGTCTGTTCCAAGGTGTTTCCCCCCATGACGAAGTGGCCGTCCGAGCAGTGGACGCCGTCGCAGCGACGGCATGGCCCCTTCGTTTCTGTCCTCCAAGTTGGCTTACATTGTAGATTCCGTCAGATCGTTCGTCCATACGAAAGATGGAATTCAGAGCCGTTTTCAATCGCGTTTAGCAAAAAATAAGATTCTGTCCGACATGGGGTTGTCGGTGCGTCGCCCAATCAAGGTGTTGGGACGATTCTTGTCAACCTGTGAGATCCGAATTGTCCGAGAGGCCGGGCAGCAGCCTCGCCGGCATCCACCAGATCCCCGTCTGCCCCGTTCCGGGGGCATTGTGGAGGGTCCGCAGCCGCTTGGGGGTGAGGCGGCCGACGGCCAGGGCAGTGTCGGGACGGTCGCTCATGAAGAACACCAGGGACATGTCCGGGGAGAAGGAGAAGGACCATTCCTGACGGGACGGGCTGTTGACCAGATCGCCCAGGTGGGCGGGGTCGGCCCAGGAGCCGTCGGCCAGGTGGTCCACGCGGTAGTAGTCCACGCCGCCCAGGGATTCGGGCAGGCCGAAAATCGGCACGATGAGGAAGCGGTCGTCGGGGTCGGCGGTGGCGTTGAAGCGGGTCCGGCCTGCGTTGACCTGCTCGGGGAGGACCTCGGGGGCCAGCCAGCCGCCCTCGTCGTCGGGGCGGGCCACCAGGATGGTGCTGATGCCGCCGGCCTCGTTGCGGGTGAAGTAGAGCGAGCCGTCGCGGGTGGGGGACGGGAAGAAGACGTCGCCGTCGTTGAGGGCGTCGGGCAGGCGGGTCGGGGCGCCCCAGTCGCCGTCGGGGCGCTCGACCATCCACAGGGAGTGGTGGTCCTCGGCCTCGCCGTCCCCGGAGGCGGGGCGGTTGGAGGCGAAGTAGAGGCGGTTGCCGTCGGGGGCGAAGGCGGGCTCGATGTCGAGCCAGCGGGGGTCGCCGCTGAACGGCAGGGTCTCGGGTTCCGTCCAGGCGCCGTTGACCAGGCGGCTGCGCAGAATGACGCTGCGCTGGAAGCCGCCCACCTGTTCGGTCCAGATCAGTTCGTCGCCATCGGGGGAGGCGGCCAGGTCGCGGCAGGCCAGGCCGCGGTTCACGATGCCGGGTGCGAAGAGGGCGGGGCCGTCAGTCGGCGCCTCGCAGCCCAGCCAGGGGCCGGAAACGACGGGGCCCGGGTCGGTGTCGACCTTGTTGCAGCCGAGGGCGGCGAGGAGCAGGGCGAGGATCAGGATCGTGCGGTGCGTCATGACGGCTCCCTGGGTGGGTGGGGGAGCGTGATGGTACGGTGGCGGGGCGGCGGTGTCACGGGGGGAGTAGAGATTTATCGAAAATCGATAAAAATATATTGAATCACGATCCTCGATGGCCGATCATGGAGGCATCTCGAATCCCACCCCCTGCTCCGGGAGGTCCGATATGTCCCAGAACGCTCCTCGCCACGGCGGCCGCTGGCTGCAGTGGATCATCACCATCATTTTCGCCCTCAACGTGGCCCTGGCGGGGCTGCTCGTGATCGTCAACATCGTGACCCTGCCGGTGTGGTGGCACGGCGATCCCATGGCCAACGTGGCGGTGTGGGTGTCGGTGGACCGGCTGGAGGGCCCGTTCGAGGTGGCGTCGGCCGTCGAGCCCGTGACCGACGCGTTCCTGACCGGCGTGAAGGGGTCGCTGTTCCTGGACATGGTCTCGCCCTGGTACTCCTGGCTGTTCAGCATGGCCAGCCTGGGCTTCGTGCTGACCACCCTGTGGTTCTTCTGGGTGCTGGACAGGCTGATCCAGAGCATCCTGAGCGGGGAGCCCTTTTCCGAGACCAACGCCGTCAGGCTGAGGCTGCTGGGGCTCATCGTGGTCGCGGGGTCCGTCGTCGTGCCCCTCGTGACGTTCGCCATGGCATGGTGGCTGGAGAAACGGGTGGAGCTCGAAGGCTTCGCCATCTCGCCGGCGTTTCCCGACTGGTCCTCGTCGACCTTCATCCTCGGCTGGCTCATCGTGATCCTCGCCGAGGCGTTCCGGCGCGGTATCGCCCTGCGCGAAGAGCAGGAGTTGACGGTCTGATGGCGATCAAGGTGAACCTCGACCTGATGATGGTGAAGCGTGGCATGTCGCTGACCGAGCTGTCGGAACGCGTGGGCATCACCATGGCCAACCTGTCGATCCTCAAGAACAACAAGGCGCGGGCGGTGCGGTTGAGCACGCTGGACGCGCTGTGCCGCGCGCTGGAATGCCAGCCGGCGGATATTCTGGAGCACGTGGACGGCGAGGTCTGATAGGTTGGGCGCAGGGCGTTTCGAGAACGACGAGGGGGAATCGACATGAAGACCATGATGATCATCGGCCTGGCCGCCCTGCTCTGCGGCTGCGCATCCACGCCGGACCTCACGGGCACCTGGAAGCTGGTGGAGACGCGGGGGGCGCCGGAGCCCTACGACCCGCCTCCGGTGAAGATCCTCAACGACACCCACTTCGCCTTCGGGCGACCGGCCGAGCAGGGCATCTTCGCCGGCGGCGGCACGTGGTGGCTGGAGGACGGCTCGTACCTGGAGACCATCCACTGGCACACCCTGGGCGTGCTGGTGGGCGAGACCATCCGCTTCGACTACGAGGTGAAGGACGGCCGCTGGTACCACACCGCGACCTTCACGGCGAAGGGCGAGCGGTTCCACATCGAGGAAGTATGGGAGAAGGTGGAGTCGGAGTAGAGGCGGGAGAACGGACTCTGCAGGATTCGATGAAAGGGGCGCCCCGTGGGGGGCGCTCCTTCGTCGTCCTACTCGTATTCCTTCGGCACGGCGCAGAGGAACCGGAACGGCTCGTCGCCGGCGTTGCGGAACTGGTGCAGCTCGCCGGGGGCGACGAAGGCGAAATCGCCCTCCTCCAGCGCGCGTTCCTCGCCTTCGGGATCCACCAGCACGCCGCGGCCCGAGATCACCAGGTTGAGGTGCTCGGTCTCGTGGGTGTGGCGGGGGGTGTGGCCGCCGGGTTCCAGGGTGAAGACGCGGAACGAGAAGTTGGGCACGCCGTCGGGAGAGCCCAGCACGAGCTGGCGCGAGGCGCCGAGCACGCCCTCCATCTCCACCACCTGGGCGGGGACCTGGTCGAGCTTGCGGATGATCATTCCGTGGCTCCTTCCTCGGCGCCGCCCTTGAACAGCGCCAGCATGCCGCCCTGGGGATCCTGGATCACACAGAAGCGGCCCACGCCGGGGATGTCGGTGCAGGGGCAGAGCACGGCGGCGCCCAGGCCGGCGGCCTTTTCCGCCGAGGCGTCCACGTCGTCCACCGCCACGTAGCAGAGCCAGTGGGTGCGGGCGCCCTGCTCCACCGCCGGGGGCGGCAGGTCCATGGCGCCGGCGTGGTCGCGGTCGCAGTGGAAGAACAGGTGGTAGGTCATGTCCATGTCGCCCACGTTCATGGCGTGCTGCTCGGCGCGCCAGCCGAAGAGGTCGCCGTACCAGGCGGCGGATGCGGCGGCGTCGGTGCTCAGGCACTCGTACCAGCAGAAGAACCCGGCGGAGCCGTCGGGCTGCATGCCCGTGGACTCGCCCTTGGCCTGCCACACGTTGAAGAAGCCGCCCTGGGGGTCGTTGACCACGGCGAAGATGCCGTGGCCGATGTCCGTGGGGGGCACGCACACGCCGCCGCCGAGCTCGGCTGCGCGGGCGCAGGAGTCGTCGGCGTTCTCCACGAGGATGTAGGGCATCCAGTGGGTGGGCGGGCCGTCGTCGCCGTCCAAGGGGACGATGCCGCCGAAGGGCAGGTCGCCGTGGTGGAGCATGCCGTAGGTCATGCCCTCGGCCATGGGGACGTTCTTCTGCGTCCAGCCGAAGAGCTCGCCGTAGAAGGCGAGGGAGCCGGCGGGGTCGGTGGACATGAGGTCGTGCCAGCAGAAGGAGCCGGGGGTGAGAGCGGACATGAGGGCCTCCGTGAAGTGGGGTGTGACCCGGACAGTCTAGTGCGGGCGGCGGGCCGGTGCCAGCGCCGCGGCTCAGTCCTCCGGGGCGACGGTCCTCGAGCCGGTATGGATGAGGTAGAAGCTCCAGCCCACGATGCCGAGGAGCTTGAAGACGTCCTCGAGGGGCGTATGACCGATGCGCCACAGGAGAGGGAGGCCCATCTCGGGACCCTCGTCCAGGACCACCGACAAGAAGAACATCGCTCCGGCCAGTACGAGCGGGCCGACGACGCTGTCCAGGATCGTCCGGCGATGCACGACGAGCAGGGTGAGCAGGACGAGGCCGTAGCACCCGAACACGGCGACCTCGGGGACGCCGACCGACGGCAGGGCCGCCTCGTGGAGCAGGAAGATGTCGTCCAGGCCCAGCAGAAGGCTGAACAGCCCCATGTGCATGAGCATGCGGAGCCGCTGCGGGTCGCGCCCCAGGCGACGGCCGGCGTAGGCCGAGAACACGGCGGTGGAGCCGGACAGCACCCAGAGCAGCACCCCGACATGGGAGACGAGCCCGGAGTAGAAAGGCAGGTCATAGCGGGCGGCGGGGTCGGCCATGAGCACGCTCCACATGTCCCGCGGCTGCGAGAACACGATGGCGAACAGGACGACGGCGGGGACAAAGGCCAGCAGGAGCGGCTTGACGAGTGGGCGCAGACGGGCGAGATGCTGGGCGGGCATGGGCGGACGGACCTCGTGATGGAGTGAGGCGGACCGGATTCGGCATGATCCGGTCGGCCTGTCATGGACTGTTCAGCATAGCATGGGGGGCGGCCGCCGGGCCTGCCCTATGTCGGCGCCGATCGGCGCTTATTTCACCAGGGTCAAACGCCCCGTCAGCGTCACGCCGTCGTGGATCAGGCGGGCGAAGTAGACGCCCGCGGGGACGGTGCGGCCGGCCTGGTCCAGGCCCCGCCATTCGGCATGGTGCGCCCCGGCGTCCACGTGCCCGTCCAGGAGGGTGGCCACGTGGCGGCCGCGCACGTCGTGGATGGTCAGGGCGGCGTGTCCGGTCGAGGGGATCTCGAAGGACACGCGGGTCTGCGGGTTGAACGGGTTGGGGTACGCGTGGTGCAGCACGAGGGAGCGGCCCGGCATGTCGGAGACGCCGGTGGTCGACTGGGTCTCCCAGGAGATGGTCAGGTGCGAGACCTCGGGTGCGTCGGGGGCCCACTCCTGGGTGGAGCGCCAGCGGAGGTCGTTGCCGGGCTCGTCGATGTCGGTCCAGGTGCTGTCGGCGGCGACGGCCTGCCAGTGGACGCCGCCGGTGGCACTGATCTCCCAGGACACGTCGCCGGTCTGGTCGGCGTCCACGAGCACGCGGGAGATCGGGTCCGGCGTGAGGGCCAGGGAGAGGGACTGGGCCACGTTGGCGGCGGCGTCGAAGTCGGACTGGAAGAGCTGGACGACCTCGAGCCGGCCATAGCTGTCCCACATGAAGGCGCGGTCGCCGACGATGTCGATGCACAGCGCGTTGGTCGAGACGCCCGTCTGGTAGAGGCCCAGGTCGACGGGTGCGGAAGGGTCGGTGATGTCGAACGTCCAGCTGCCGTAGAAGCCGTCGAACACCACGGCGGTGTTGCCTTTCACGTCCACTCCGAAGAGTCCGTTGGGGAAGTCGTGGGTCGACAGCAACGCCGGCGATGCGGGGTTCGTGATGTCATAGATCCGCAGGTCGTAGTAGAAATCGCGCACGTAGGCGCGGTCGCCGTGGATCTCCATGTCGGTGACGGACCACTGGTCAGGGTAGGCGCCCATCAGCACAGGAGAGGCGGGGTTCGACACGTCCACCGCCTCCATTCCCTCGCCGCCGCCGATGTATGCGATGTCTCCGCGCAGTTCCACCTGGACCACGGCCGTGGGACGGTTCAGCGAGCCGATGAGCGTGGGGGCCGCCGGGTTCGACACGTCGACGGTGAACACGCCGTCGTACACCGCGGCGATCACCGCCAGGTCGCCGGACACGTCCACGTCGCGGGAGCCGCTGGGGGTGGCGAGGGTGCCCACGATGGACGGGGCCGTCGGGTCCGAGATGTCGATCACGTACAGGGGACCGGCCGTTCCGACATAAGCGTGGTCGCCTGCGGCCACGACGGCCTGGGGCGTCCACGGCACCGTGCTGCAACTGCCGGTCACGACCGGGTTGTCGGGGTCGGTAATGTCGATGATCTGGAAATAGTTGTCGCTGTTCGCGATGTAGGCGCGGTCGCCGAGGGCGTGCATGTCCTGGGGCGCACCGAAGCCCGTGCCGGAGCCGGTGAGCGTGGCGGGAACGCGCTGGCGGATCGTGACGATGGAGACGGTGGTGTAGGCGTCCGGCAGGTAGGCGAGGTCGCCGTCGAGGACCACGCTACCCGCGACGACACCCGGGTACGAGTAGGTGCTCGTGCGGACGGGGGCGGTGGGGTCGGAGATGTCGTAGAAGGCCCAGCCGCTGTAGCCGAGGGTGGTGGTCGCCATGTCGCCTTCGACGTCGACCCAGAAGCCGCCAAGGGTGGACAACCCCTCCGAACCGGCGATGACGGGGGCCATGGGGTTGGTGATGTCCACGATGGTCAGGCCGGACTCGTAGGTCTTGGCCACGACCATGTCCCCGCTCAGGGCGGCGCCGCTGAAGTCCTCGCCGTTGGAAGCGAAGCCCAGCGGCACGGGGGACGACGGCGTCGAGACGTCGTAGATGCGGATGCCGTAGATGCCGGCGGCGTACGTCAGCAGGTTCCCGTCGACGTCGAGGCCCGTGGGAACCCCGACGACCGGGTGCTGGACCAGCAGCACCGGCGCCGCGGGATTCGAGATGTCGATCACCGCGATGCCCTCGGTGCTCGCCGCGACGTAGGCGATGTCCCCCTCCAGGGCGATGCTGTTGGCCCACCCCGTCAGCGTCACCGTGGCCAGGTGCACCGGTGCCGCGGGGTTCGAGATGTCGCTGAACGCCACGCCCGAGGATCCGTGGACAGTCGCCACCAGGTCTCCGGCCACGGCGATGTCGAAGGCCGAGCCGACGATGTTCAGGGTCGAGACGTGGACCGGAGCGTCGGGATCGGTCACGTCGATGACGGAGAACCCGCCGCCGGTGGTCTGGAGGAGGCGGTCGCCGTCGATCACGGCCCCGTAGTGCCCGCCGGTGACGTCGATCTGGCCGCGCAGCGCGGGAGTGAAGGCCGGCAGGCCGAAGGTGCCGGCAGCGGTGTCCCAGTCGGCGGTGGTGGCGGCGGTGTCCTTGAGGGCGTCGGAGGTGAAGTCCTCGTCGTAGGTGCCCTGGGCATGGGCGGCGGCGGCCATGGCGAGCAGCGCCAGGCAGAGGAGCGCGGGGGTGGTCTTCAAGGTGGGCCTCCGGCCGGGCATCGGTGCGGGAAGATGCGGACCGGAGGATTCTATCATAAATCCGAGAAAATTTGTCGGAATTGGTGGGCGCGGCCTAGGCGTCCTTGTTCTTCTCGTCCCAGGCCTTCGGCTCCCACAGCTCCACCTTGTTGCCGTCGGGATCCATGATCCAGGCGAACCGCCCGTTCTCGTGGGACTCGGGCCCGGCCACGGCCTCGACGCCGGCCTCGGCGAGCTGGGCGAGCATACCGTCCAGGTCGTCCACGCGGTAGTTGATCATGAACGACGACTCGCTGGGGCTGAACCATTCGCTGCCGCGGTCGGCGAGGTTCCAGACGGTGAGGCCGCCGTCGTCGGCGGGGTCGTCGGGCCACTTGAGGACGGCGCCGCCCCACTCCTCGAGCTCGAGGCCGAGGTGGTCACGGTACCAGGCGGCGAGGGTCTTGCTGTCGGTGCGGGTCTTGAGGAAGACGCCGCCGATTCCGGTGATTCTGGGCATGGGTTCCTCCTTGGCGCTCACGTCATGATATTCGCGGTCGGAGGCCTTGGCCAGACGTCCCCGCTCATTTCATCAGCACCATCCGCCGCTCCGCCACCGCCCGGAACGTCCGTCACGGACACAGGGGGGGGCGGGATCCGGACAGGACGGGTGGCCGGATTCTCCGGGAAAGAGCGCAGTCTCTCATGAGCCATGACACCGCACACCGGGGGGAGTCCCATGTCCGAGCGCGTCCGAGTGATCCCGTTGGTCCTGCTGGCCGGCATCCTCGCGGCCGGCGTCGCACCGCCGGCGTCGGGGCAGATCGGCGGGCCCTATACCGTCACCTGGTCCACCGTCGATGCCGGGGGATCGTCAGAATCCTCGGCCGGAGTCCTTGCGCTTTCCGGCACCATCGGCCAGCCCGATGTCGCCGTCGCGACCGGCGGCGTCTTCGGGCTGTCCGGAGGGTATTGGCCTCTGAGGCCGGCCGTCATGACGGGTGTCCACGACCCGGAATCCACGTTCGCCTTCCGCCTCCATCAGGCCTCGCCCAACCCCTTTGCCGGTTCGACCAGGATCCGCTTCGAGATTCCGTCGGACGGGGCGCGGGCGCGGGTACGCATCTTCGACCTGGCCGGGCGTGAGGTCGCCTCGCTGGTGGACGGCGTTCTCGGCGCCGGGCCCCACAGCGTCGTCTGGGTCGGCCGCGACGGGGCGGGCCGCCCGGTCGCCGACGGCCTGTACGTGTGCCGCGTGGACGTCGGCGGACGGAGCCGCATGCGCAAGATCCTCTACATCGATTAGATCGGGAGAAGAACCATGAACCGTCGCATCATACTCGTCCTGTTCGTCGTCCTGACGGTCGCCGCCGGAGCAAGCGCCGACACCGCCTTCACCTACCAGGGAGAGCTCACGGAGAACGGCCAGCCCGCCGACGGCCTGTTCGACATGTCCTTCGCTCTTTGGGACGCCGCCCTCGGCGGAACGCAGGTCGGTGCCGTCGTCGATACGCTGGGTGTGGCCGTCGGAGCCGGCCGCTTCACCGTGTTGCTCGATTTCGGCGCTGCGGCCTTCGACAACGCCCCCCGCTGGCTGGAGATCACCGTCGGGGGCTACGTGATGGCACCGCGGACCGCCGTCACTCGGGCGCCCTATGCGGTGCAGACCCGCGGCATCTACGTGGACGAGGACGAGAACGTGGGGATCGGCACGACGTCGCCGGAGCGGCAATTGGTGGTGGAGGATTCGGCGCCCGTCGTGCGCATCTCGGGCACCGACACGGGGCCGACCACGGCGCCCACGCTGGAGTTCAGGAAGCTCGACGCTCCGGGCATCCACAAGCCTCTGGGCATGATCAGCTTCATCGATCAGAACGATGTCCAGATGGCGTCGATCACGGGCACCAAGGTCGGTTCGACGGACGCCGAACTCGCGTTCAACGCCACCCCCGGCGAGACGGCTCCCATGCGCATCAACTCGTCCGGCGTGCAGTTCCGAGACGGTGTCCGGCCGGCGGTCGCCTACGGGCGCGTGATCGCGACGGCGGCCTACGGGACGGAGAACATCACGATGGTCGACCATTACGCGGCGGGTGAATACCACATCTACTTCGACCCGCCCCTGCAGGCCTCCGACATCGTCGTCGCATCCCTCGAGGACCAGGGCGTGATTACTGCGAGGGTCGTGGAATCGACAGGCAAGGTGTACGTGGAAACGCGCTCCGGCACGAACCTGCCGTTCGACCGGGTCTTCAGCTTCGTCGTGTTCCGACCCTGATCCGTATCGTTCTTCGGAGGACGGGGAGACGGACCTTGACGCTCCGCCCCCGTTCCACGATGATACCGCCCAGTCGATCACCGCACCGAAGGACCGTCATGAACCGCACCGCCTTCACCGGCTTCACCTGAGCCCGCCGACCGGACGCCGCCCGGGTCTGGCTGGCAATGTGCGGTTAGCTGCCGACGAGCACCTTCCTCCCCGCCATCCATGATTCTGGCCGGCCTCCAAACGGGGGCGTGATCTCTGTGTGTCTATCACCGAGGTGGAAACGACGATGGCCGGCTTTCCGAAACACTGGGACTTCGACGAGGTCTTCGATTCGCTCGACCACGGTTGCGGCGACTTCATCATCGACCTGCGCGCGGTCATGCGGGACCTCGAGCCGGGTACCGCGCTGATGGTCGCCAGCCGCGACGCCGGCGCACCGGTGGAGATCCCGGCCTGGTGCCGCCTCACGGGGCACCATCTGGTCGACGCCAGTCCGCCCTTCTACCTCCTGCGCAAGCGCGAAGAAACCTGAACCCGAAAGGACTTCATCATGTCGAACACGTTCTGCGTCACCATCACCGAGTGCAAGAGCAACGGCGACAAGGCCACCCTGGGCTTCGTGGTGGCCAACGCCGCCCTGGGCAGCGAGAAGGACACCATGGTGTTTTTGAGCGCCGACGGCGTGTGGGCCGCCGTGAAGGGCGAGGTCGAGACCATCGACGAGGGCGCCCCCTTCGCCCCCCTCAAGGAACTGGTCGACAAGTTCGTGGCCAACGGCGGCCGCATCCTGGTGTGCTCCCCGTGCATGAAGAAGCGCGACATCGGTGAGGACATGCTCGTCGAGGGCGCCTCGCCCGCCGGCGGCGCGGCCCTGGTGGAGTGGCTGGCCAACGGCGCGCCCTGCGTGGGGTACTAGCATGAGCGACCTCGAGAGCCTGCAGCCCGACCACATGCTCGACGGCGGCGACCTGGACTGCGGCAGCGGTCTGGTGCTTCTCATCCGCGAGCACATGCAGCGCGTGCCCGAGGGCGGCGTGTTGGAACTGCGCAGCATGGAGATCACCGTGGCCGACGACCTGCCGCCCTGGTGTCGCATGGTCGGCCACGAGTACCTCGGCGAGCTGCCGGGCGACGTGGCCAGGCAGAAGCGCTTCTTCGTCCGCAAGGGCGCGGGGGCGGCGGCGCAGGCCGAAGAGCAGGCTCTCGAGGAGGACAAGGAACGCGCCCGGGCCTACGAATGGAGGCTCCGGGCGCGCGCCTCGGGACACCTGAAGACGACGGTCTACTGCCGCAACTTCAAGTGGACCCTCGGCCAGCCGGCGAGCTTCGAGGAGAAGGACGAGAACCCGTCCGCCGTGGAGGCCCTGATGGGCGCCGTGGCAGCCGACCTCGTGACGGCGTTCGGCACCGCCGCGTCGCGCGACGGGCTCGAGGTGGACGACGTGGAGCTGACGGCCACGGCCCGGCTGCACGACCCCATGGCCATCCTCGGCCTGTCGGACGGCGACCCGTCGCTGGCCGCCCTGGAGTTGAAGCTCTTCGCCTCGACGTTCGACGACGAGGACAAGGTGCGCGCGGCGTGGGACGGGGTGGTGGCCCGGTCGCCGCTGGTGTCGACGCTGAAGAAGGCGGCCGACGTGGTCGTCAAGATTGCCATCGTGTAAGGGAGTCGATGATGTTCGATGTGACCCAGGTGGGCAGCTGGCCCCGCTCGCGCGACCTCCTGAAGGCCCTGCGCGACAAGCAGAAGGGCCGGATGACCCGCGAGGAGTTCGAGCGCGTGGCCGACGGCGAGGTCCGCCGCTGCGTGCAGCACCAGGTGGACGCCGACGTGGACGTGGTGGTGGACGGTGAGCACCGCCGCGACAACTTCTACAGCTTCGTCACCGACAAGCTCGACGGCACGAAGCTGATGTCGCTGGCCGAGATGCTCGACACGGTGGACGACAAGGCCGCCTTCGAGGAGATGCTGTCGACCCTCGACGTGCCCGCGTCCGCCATCCGCAACCCGACCTGCACCGGCAGGCTGGAGCGCCGGGAGCCCCTCGCCGTCGGCGAGCTGGAGTTCGTCCAGCAGCTCACGGACAAGCCCGTGAAGGTGACCCTGCCCGGCCCCTACCTGCTGACCCGCTCCATGTGGGTGAGCGCGTTCTCGAAGAAGGGCTACGACGACAAGCTCGCCATGGGCGACGACGTCGTCCGCATTCTCCGCGACGAGCTCCGCGACCTGACCGACGCCGGCGCCGCCTTCGTGCAGTTCGACGAGCCGGTGCTCACGGAGATCGTGCTGAGCGAGGAGTGCGACAAGCGCACCTTCATGTGAGCGACCCTAGCGACCCGCCGTGATGCGGGTGCCGAGCTGGAATACGCGGCCGAGCTACTCAACCGGGTGGTCGACGGCATCGACGGCGTGCGCACCGGTCTGCACGTTTGCCGCGGCAACTGGAGCCGCCGCGAGGACGTGCTGCTCACCGGCGACTACCACGCCCTGCTGCCCGCCTTCGAGGCCATGCGGATCGACCAGTTCGTCCTGGAATACGCCACCCCCCGCGCCGGCGAACTGCGCGTGGTGGGCGAGGCTCTGGGCGATCGCGAGCTGGGACTGGGCTGCGTCAACCCGCGGACGGACGAGGCCGAGGATCCGGCTTCGATCGTGGCGCGGGTGGAGGAGGCGCTGCAGTTCTGGAAGCCGGAGCAGATCTTCCTGAACCCGGATTGCGGGTTCGGGTGCTTTGCGAATCGGTGCGTGAACGAGGAGGAGCATGCGGTGGGGAAGTTGCGGGCGATGGTGGGGGCTTCTCGGGAGTTGAGGGAGCGGTACGGTTAGCCGTTTCGCTCGTTTCCACGTTTGAAGTTCCCGGTGGCTTTGGCCATCAGGAGCTGGAGTCGTTGTTCGTCGGCATCAGATGCCCGGGAGAGGAAGCGCTCGGCATCTACGCCGGCTAGCGTGACGACGACCCGGCCGTGGAAGGAGATGCGGACGCGGCCGCCTTTTGTCGGCTGGAATGCAAAGGGAAGGGTGTCGGGAGTGTCGCTGTTCACTGTTGATACCTCTCCAGCACGAGCTCTGCCGTCAGCTATCTCAACGTTGGCATTAGCTGCGAAGCCGCTGGGCGCGGGCCGTGCGCCAGCACGGCGCGTGACGGACAAAATGGTCAGCTGGAAGCGCTTGAAATTTCTTCGCTTCTACTGCTGCGGATCCGCTGCGATCGACTCACCGCCAGACTCAGAATACGACACCCTGGCTGGCTCCTTAAAAACCTGCTCCCGATGCCATTCTATGAACACGGGGTCCAACTCATCTTGCCCAGGCTGCGGAGACCGAATGGGTCGCCCCTCAAAGCGGTACAATTGCTCTTCAAGACGCTCACCGCCCGCGACCTCGCACGATACAACGACTCTTCGCGACTCATCCAGCCCCATCGCACCGGCATCCAGTGCCAAATGATGGAACGAGCAAAGTGCCACTCCATTCGAGAGCGTGTCGGGACCTTCGTATGAGTGCCACTTCACGTGAGCGGCCTGAATACCTAGAAGCGCGCCAGCCAGACGTCCGTCATATCCACACACCGCGCATTCGCCCCGATACGCCCTTATGACGTCAGCCCTGAAACGCGGATCTCGCTTCTTTCTCGACTTGGATATACAAACAAGGTCTGCGATTCCGACGGCCTGCCTAATCGGGGCGTGGAGCGTTTCGGGCCAGAACTCACTGAGCAGCCTATCAGTGAGCTGAGTGCGCAAGGCTGCGTTCGATAAAAGCTCCGTCCATAGATCTTCTTTCACGTATCCGATGGCTTCTCCATCGAGCAGAGTTCTCCTAGATGGCGAATGGCCGGCTCTTCGATTCGGAAACGCCTCTGCATCGCATACGACCCAAAATCCGTTGCTCTGCAAGTGCCAAAAGGGATACTCGGAGTGGTACGAGCTTCTACTCGGGCCGTATTCCTTCAGCAACTCGTTCAGCGGATCCGCTATCTCGCTGTATCTGAGTTGAGCCGGCTCTCCACGGGACGCCCGACCGATGAGAAGAAGGGTCAGTAGCGGCTTGTTGACCGCTCGTGCCTTGCCCCGCTTCCATGGCCGCAGATCAGAGAGGAACTCGTGCCAAAGTGCGCTAGGACTCCTATCCGGCATGCCTCTCCAGTTCTATCGATGGCTTCAGATGCAAAGGCGTTTGGCGCGACCCTTGCCCTGCAAGGAGCGTGTCGAACGGCCTAGCCAGCTGGGAGCGTATGTTAAATGGCTAGCCAAGTTTAGTTCTGCCGTTTACTGCAATAATATACAAAAGCGCAGGAACAATTTTTTGTCTTTTGGGCTTTGTGGCCAGCCATGCCCCCCACAGTCCAGCTGTAAGCCAGCCAGCTGGACCTATCACGAAAGCTATTGTGCTTGTCATTCCTGAATAAACGGCAAAAGGAAGCGTTACACCTACGGCATGGGTTACAAAACCTAGAGCCGTTGTAGCAGCCATATACACTCCGAATCCTGAAGCCTGGGCCAACCCCAAGGCAGCTATAGTAGTCAATGGCCCAGCATATGTTGTCCCCCTTACGTGCTTGCCATCAATTACGTCGGCCACTTCAATCTGGGCATCAAAGAAGGATGCCCGTTCCTTTGGGCCCATTGAAGCCATTGCAGCCACAATTACTGCTTGGGACAAGTACAACTCACATTCATCAAGGCTAGCGCCCTCTTCAAGTACCTTCATGTGCTTACAGGCATCCTGTAATAGTTCGGTATAAGTCGGAAGCGATCTAAGCGAGTCAGCACTTATATCAGGGGCCTCTGCATCAGATAATTTCGATAACAGCTTAGCGCCGAGTCTTTTTGTGGCTGATTCTGCTCCTGCTCGTGATTTTGAATGAAACAACCATTTAAATTTCTCTTCGATAACTGATAGGTCTGCGGTCTTATCGATTTCAAGAAGAGTACACAGATTGGCAATATGGTCACTGGACCACCCTTGCAGTACTTCCCGTATGGTAAAAGCCATTATATGCCTTTCTATTATGCACGGGCTGTAGCAACAGGGACATATGGCTTGGTCTCTGCCCCGCAGGACGTGCAAGAAGCGGCTGAGGTGGCTGCAAGTAGAATTAGAGCATCACTATGATGCAATCCCCTAGTCCTTCTGTTCAAACACCACATTCTCCATCTCGACGATTTTCTTCGCATAGATCCACCCAACAATGAAATTCACCGCAGGGAACCCGACAATCAGCAGTAACCCCGAGCCATTCATTGTAAGCGCCAGCAACAACCCATGAAGCAGCGTGACCCATGGAACAGTCATGACTCCCAAGGCATCTGCTTCCGTGAACTGAACGCCCTTCTTGATCAAATCGCGACCGGCGAGAGCCCGTGGCAAGTTCATCAGGTCAAAAACAACGAATGCTATCAAGCATACGGCCCATACGATCCAGTTCAGCGCAGTCATATACACCTCCTATTAAGTCCTTTTAACGTTGGCTTCAGCTGCAAAGGCGTTTGGCGCGGCCCTTGCCCCGCAAGGGGC
>CAYFKR010000010.1:75008-122599 GCA_964343835.1 uncultured Fibrobacteraceae bacterium | reverse complement strand
GTCAACCCCCGGACGTCGATCCGCCGACCGCGATCGGTCGACCGGTCCCGTGGGACGAGTAGCAGGCCTCGACCACCTCCATCGTGCGCACGCCGTCGGTGACCGTCACCGGCGGCGTGCTTCCGTTCAGGACGCAGTCGCGCCAGGCGGCCAGCACGGCGGGCAGGGTGGGGACGGCGGCGCTCACGTCTTCCACGGTCGTCTCCATGCCCCGGTTGATCGTGATGCCCCCGCGGTAGTATTCGGCCGCGATCTGCCCCTCGTCGCCCACGGCCCCCAGCAGGCATCCCCGGCAGTTGCCGAACTTGCTCACCTCGAACGAGAGGTGGGTGCCGTCGTCCAGCAGGCCGGTGGCGTGGAAGAAGTCCTCCACGTCGGTGTTGTGGTGCTGCTCCTGGCGCGAGGAGATCTCCACGATCTCCCGGCCCGTGAGGAAGCGCGTGGTGTCGGCCAGATGCACGCCCTCCAGGAGCACGGATCCCCCCACCGACCGCGATCGGTCCTGTTGCCAGATCAGGCTGGTGGGTTCCAGCCGCTGCGACAGGCGCAGGTAACGCACGCGGCCGAGGGTGGGCAGCAGCTCCTTCACCCGCATCAGCACCGGATTCCAGCGCAGGGTCTGGGCCAGCATCAGGGGCGGGGCGTCGCGCTGGGCGGCCAGGTCGGCCAGCTCCAGGGCCTCGGGCAGGGTGCCGGTGACCGGTTTCTCGAGCAGGACGGCCTTGCCGGCCAGCATGGCGTCGCGGGTCAGGGCGAAGTGGGTGGACGGGGGCGTGGCGACGATCACGGCGTCCACGTCGGGCGACATGATCAGGTCGTGGGCGTCGTCGTGGGGACGGCAGCCCCACTCCGCGGCGGCGGCCGTGACGGCCGGGAGGTCGCGCCGGCAGCAGGCGACCAGTTCGATCCCGTCCACGTCCTGCACGGCGTGGCGGGCGTATCGGGTGCCGTGCACCCCCATGCCGATCACTCCGATCCTCAGCGTCATCGTCGACCTCCCCGGGGTGGCACCTCTCTGGCTATCGGGATCGCCGCGACCTCCCATCACGACGATTCGAGAGGAGTCACCATGACCTTGCCATGGGACACGACGGCGGGCCAGAAGTTCTTCGTCTGGGTGCTGGCCATGACGGTGCTTTCGACGTTCGGCATGCTGTATGGCGGCGCGGCCGACGCGGCGGTGCTCATCGCCGAGATCTGTGCCGACCCGGCGTCGGACTGGGACGGCGACGGTGCCGTGGACAGCCGCGACGACGAGTGGATCGAGATCCTGAACACGGGCCCCGAGGCGGTGGACCTGACGGCGTACTACGTGCGCGACGCCCTGGGCGACGGCCCCCACCTGAGGCTGTCGGGCGTGCTCGCTCCCGGCGCCTCGGCGGCCTTCCTCGGCTCCGACGCCGCGGCGTGGCAGGCCGAGTCGGGGGAGGGGTCGGCCGGCCTGAGCCTCAACAACGCCGGCGATCTGGTGCAGCTGTTCCTGGGCCACCCGCTGGAGGCCGATGCGGTCATGGTCGACGTCGTCGCCTACGACGATCACGTCGCCGACGACGACCGCTCCACGGCCCTCATGCTGCCCGAGGGCGACTGGGTGCTGTGCGACGCCCTGAACCCCTACGGCGGCGCGCTGGAGCCCGTCGGGACGGGGTGCCCGCCCACGCCGGGGGCTGCCAACGTCTGCGAGGGGCTGGTCCCGAACGAGCGGGTCGACTGGGGGCACCTCAAGAGCGCCTGGCGCTGATCCCCGGCCGTCGCCGCAGGCCGACCGCACGGGTCCCAAGAGGACCCGTGCGGTCCCGTATCTGTCTGCAATATCTGCATCTTTGCAGGAAATCCCTTTCCAGAAGCCGGCCCGTCCCTTATGCTCTGCGACCGTGGCTGCGGGCCCGGAATCCGGTGCCCGCCCCCCAGACATCCTTGCCCGTTTCCGTTCAGGCGCCGGGCCCGTCCGTCCCAGGACGTCGGCCCGTGGAGGTCCGATGAGGCTCACCGAGAACCAGACCATGATCCGCGACATGACCCGGGATTTCGCCCGCTCGAAGGTGGCGCCCATCGCCGCCGAGATCGACGAGACCGGTGCGTTCCCCGAGGCCACCGTGAAGGAGATGGCCGCCCTCGGCCTGCTGGGCCTGCAGGTGCCCGCCGAGGACGGCGGCGTGGGAGCCGACACCATGAGCTATGTGCTGGTGGTGGAGGAACTGGCCCGGGTCTGCGGCAGCCACGCCCTGACCGTCGCCGCCCACAACAGCCTGGGCTGCGCCCCCCTGGCCAAGTTCGGGTCGCCGGAGCAGAAGGAACGCTGGCTGAAGCCCGCCGCCGCCGGCGAGTTCCTGGTGTCCTTCGGCCTGACCGAGCCCGGCGCCGGCAGCGACGCCGGCGGCACCCGCACCACGGCCGTCCGCGACGGCGACGAGTGGGTCATCAACGGCAACAAGCAGTGGATCACCAACGCCCACTACGCCGGGGCCGTCATCGTGACCGCCAAGACCGACCCCGAGGCGGAGGGGAGCGCCGGCATCAGCGCCTTCATCGTCCCCACCGGCACCCCCGGGTTCACGGTGGAGAAGAAGGAAGACAAGCTGGGCATGCGCGCCTCGGACACCGCCCCGCTGACCCTCGAGGACGTGCGCGTGCCGGCCGACGCCCTGTTGGGCGAGGAGGGCGACGGCTTCAAGGCCTTCCTGGAGACCCTGGACGGCGGCCGCATCTCCATCGCCGCCCTCTCGCTGGGCCTGGGCGAGGGCGCCTACGCCGCGGCCCGCGACTACGCCAAGGAGCGCATCCAGTTCCGCCGTCCCATCGCCGACCAGCAGGCCGTGGGCTTCATGTTCGCCGACATGAGCACCGAGCTCGAGGCGTCGCGCCTGCTCACCTACGAGGCCGCCCGCCGCAAGGACGAGGGCGAGGAGTACGGCGATATGGCCGCCAAGGCCAAGCTCTACGCCAGCGAGGCGGCCATGCGCGTGACCTACAAGGCGATCCAGGCCCTCGGCGGCTACGGATTCTGCCGCGAATACCCGGTGGAGCGGTTCTACCGCGACGCCAAGCTCTGCACGATCGGGGAGGGAACGAGCGAGATCCAGCGCATGGTGATCGCCCGCAACGTCTTCGCCGAATAGCGTCGAACCGAGGAGAGAGTGATGAGCGAACGTGTCGTGATCTGCGAAGCGGTCCGCACCCCCATCGGGCGGTTCCAGGGCGGGCTGGCGTCCATGAAGGCGTCGAAGCTCGGGGCCGTGGCCATCAAGGCCCTGCTCGATCGCACGGGCCTCGACCCGAACCTGATCGACGAGGTCATCATGGGCAGCGTGGTGCAGGCCGGCCTCGGCCAGAACCCCGCGCGCCAGGCGGCCATCTGGGGCGGCGTGCCCTCCACGGTCAGCGCCTACACCCTCAACAAGGTCTGCGGCTCCGGCCTGCGCACGGTCATGAGCGCGGCCCAGGCCATCAAGGCGGGCGACATCCGCTGCGCCGTGGCCGGCGGCATGGAGACCATGTCGCAGATCCCCTACGCCATGTTCGACGCCCGCGACGGCATGCGCCTGGGCCACCGCCAGGTCACCGACCTCATGGTCCACGACGGCCTGTGGGACGTGTACAACGACTTCCACATGGGCATGACCGCCGAGCTGGTGGTGGAGAAGTACGGCGTGGAGCGCGAGCGCCAGGACGCCTTCGCCGCCGACAGCCACGCCAAGGCCGTGGCCGCCGCCGAGGCGGGCAAGTTCGACCGCGAGATCGTTCCGGTGGAGATCCCCCAGCGCAAGGGCGACCCGGTGGTTGTGAGCGCCGACGAGGGCCCCCGTGCCGGCACCACCGCCGAGGGCCTCGGCAAGCTGCGCCCCGCCTTCAAGCGCGACGGCGGCACCGTGACCCCCGGCAACGCCTCGACCATCAACGACGGCGCCGCCGCGGTGCTGGTGTGCGCCGAGTCCT
Organism: uncultured Fibrobacteraceae bacterium; assembly: GCA_964343835.1. GTDB lineage: Bacteria > Krumholzibacteriota > Krumholzibacteriia > LZORAL124-64-63 > LZORAL124-64-63 > CALEMW01. The sequence goes on along the minus strand of CAYFKR010000010.1, from coordinate 118,663 downwards.
TCGCCCTGGAGCACGGCCTGACCGTGCGCGCGGTGATCGAGGCCTACGGCACCGGCCCCACCGACCCCGAGTGGGTCATGATGGCGCCCGTCGGCGCGGTGAACAACGTGGCCGGCAAGCTGGGCGTGGACGTGGCCGACTTCGAGGTCGTGGAACTGAACGAGGCCTTCGCCGCCCAGGCCGTGGCCGTCACCGGGGAGCTGGGCCTGGACCCGGCCAAGGTGAACGTGCACGGCGGCGCCGTGGCCCTGGGCCACCCCATCGGGGCGTCGGGCACGCGCTGCCTGGTGACCCTGCTGCACGCCATGGAGGACCGGGACGCCAAGCTGGGCCTGGTGGCCCTCTGCCTGGGCGGCGGCGACGCCGTGGCGATGGCTGTCCGCAGGCCGTAACTGACGAAACGACAGGCGCTATGCGCTGAAACCGGAGGATGGACATGAAGGTATCGGTGATCGGCGGCGGGACCATGGGCAACGGCATCGCCCACGTGTTCGCCCAGTGCGGCCACGACGTGACCCTGATCGATCTGGACCAGTCGGCGCTGGACCGCGCCCTGGGCGTCATCGACAAGAACCTCGGTCGACTGGTGAAGAAGGAGAAGATCTCCGAGGACGACAAGGCCGCCACCCTGGCCCGTCTGGGGACGGCCACGGATCTGGCCGCCGCCGCGGATTCGGAGCTGGTGGTGGAGGCCGTCTTCGAGAGCTTCGAGGTGAAGAAGTCCATCTTCACGAAGCTGGACGAGGTCTGCGGCCCGGACACGATCCTGGCGTCGAACACCTCGAGCATCTCCATCACCAAGATCGCCGCCTGCACCGAACGGCCGGAGAAGGTCGTCGGGATGCACTTCATGAACCCGGTGCCCATCATGAAGCTGGTGGAGGTCATCTCCGGCCAGGCCACCGACCCCGCCGTGATGGAGCGCATCATGACCCTCAGCACCGAGCTGGGGAAGGTGCCCGTGGCGGTGGAGGACTACCCGGGCTTCATCAGCAACCGCGTGCTGATGCCCATGATCAACGAGGCCGTGTACTGCCTCATGGAGGGCGTGGCCGACCGCGACGCCATCGACACCGTCATGAAGCTGGGCATGGCCCACCCCATGGGCCCGCTCCAGCTCGCCGACTTCATCGGCCTGGACATCTGCCTCGACATCATGAACGTGCTGTACGACGGCTTCGCCGACAGCAAGTACCGTCCCTGCCCCCTGCTGCGCCGCATGGTGGACGCCGGGCACCTGGGCCGGAAGTCCGGCAAGGGATTCTACGAGTACGTCGACTAGGGGAGTGGACCGTGAACTTCGACCTGACCGAACAGCAGCGCATGATCCAGCAGGCCGCCCGCGACTTCGCCCAGAAGGAGCTGGCGCCCCATGCCGCGGAGTGGGACCGCGACGAGCACTTCCCGGCCGAGCAGGTGAAGAAGCTCGGCGAGCTCGGCTTCCTGGGCATGAACGTGCCGGAGCAGTACGGCGGCGCGGGCTTCGACATGGTGAGCTACGTGCTGGCCATGGAGGAGGTGTCGGCGGCGTGCGCGTCCACGGGCGTGATCATGTCGGTGAACAACTCGCTGGTGTGCTGGCCCCTGGAGACCTATGCGACCGAGGAGCAGAAGCATGAGTTCCTGGCGCCCCTGGCGCGGGGGGAGAAACTGGGCGCGTACTGCCTGAGCGAACCCAACGCCGGGACGGACGCGGCCAACCAGATGACCACCGCGAAGCGCGATGGCGACGAGTGGATCATCAACGGCGTGAAGAACTTCATCACCAACGGCGCCAACGCCGACACGTTCATCGTGTTCGCCCAGACCGACCCCGAGCTGCGCCACAAGGGCATCTACGCCTTCATCGTGGAGAAGGAGCGCGAGGGCTTCTCGGTCATGAGCAAGGAGAAGAAGCTGGGCATCCGCGCGTCGGACACCGCCCAGCTCGCCTTCGACAACGTGCGCGTGCCGGCGGGGAACCAGCTCGGCCCCGACGGCGCCGGCTTCAAGGTGGCCATGAGCACCCTGGACGGCGGCCGCATCGGCATCGCCAGCCAGGCCCTGGGCATCGCCAAGGCGGCGCTGGAAGCGGCCACGGAATACGCGAAGCAGCGGGAGCAGTTCGGCAAGCCCATCGGCGCTTTCCAGGCCATCCAGTGGAAGATCGCCGACATGGCCACCCGCTACGACGCCGCCCGCCTGCTCACCCTCCGTGCCGCCAATCTCAAGGACCGCGGTGAGCGCTACGGCGAGCAGGCCGCCATGGCCAAGCTCTACGCCTCGGAGGCCTCCAACTGGATCGCCGAGGAGGCCATCCAGATCTTCGGCGGCAACGGGTACAGCAAGGAGTACCCGGTGGAGCGCTACTTCCGCGACGCGCGGATCACGTCCATCTACGAGGGGACGAGCGAGGCGCAGCGGATGGTGATCGCGGCGCATCGGTTGCGGTGATCGTACCCAACGGCCGGACACGAAGACGCCCCGCGTTCCCGGAACGCGGGGCGTCATGCATCCGACGGAGCGGGCTCAGATCAACCCATGCTTCGAAGCCTTCCTCACCGCCCTCATCTTGTTGTCCACCTGGAGCTTCCTGTAGATGTTCTCGATGTGCTTGCGCACCGTCGCCGGCGAGATGAACAGGTTCTCTGCGATGCCCTTGTATTCCAGGCCGCGGCTGAGCTGTTCCAGGACCTCGGTCTCGCGGGGCGTGAGGGCGAAGTCGGCGGGCTCGGACTCGTTCTCCACGCGGGAGGGATCGCGCAGCAGCTGCAGACTCTTGGCGGCGATGGTGGGGGACATCGGCGCGCCCCCGGCCATGATGGAGTTCAGCCCCTCGCGCAGGGCCTCGGGCGGCTCGTCCTTGAGCAGGTAGCCCATGGCGCCGGCGCGGATGGCGTCGAAGATGCGGCGCTCGTCGTCGAAGACCGTGAACATGACGACCTTCACGTGGGGAAACCGTTCGCAGACCTCGGCGGTGGCCTCGATGCCGTCCATGACGGGCATCTCGATGTCCATGAGCACGGCGTCCACACCGGCGTGCTCCTCCAGGCGTGTGATGAGCTCGCGGCCGTCGAGGGCGTGGAACTCGAAGGTGAAGTCGTCGGGATAGAGCTCCAGCTTCTCCTGGACGGCCTGGGCCAGGAAGGGCTTGTCCTCTGCGATGGCGACGCGGATGGGCATGGTGCGGTCCTCCGATCAGGGTGGACGATCATCCTAAGGGAAGGGGCCGTCCGCCCCCATACGTCAGATGCCTGATTCGGGCGGGAATCGGCACGAGATGCAGGTGCCGTCGCCGCCGCTGCGCAGGTCGAACTCGCCGCCGGTCTCCCGGCAGCGGTCCGCCATGTTGGCCAGGCCGCTGCGGCGCGACGTGGCGTCGGGATCGAAACCCTTGCCGTCGTCCGTGACGCTCACCGACACGCCTGCCGTCGACGTCTCGAGGCGCACCACGATGTGCTCGGCGTCGGCGTGCTTCACGGCGTTCTGCACCGCCTCCTGGACGATGCGGAACATGGCCAGCATGCGGGTCGACGAGACGCCGCTCTCGGCCGCCTCGTTCCGCACGATCGCCAGTTCCACGGTATGGTCGGATGCGGCGCACTGGCGCTTCAGCTCGTTCAGTTTGTGGACCAGGGCCTCGAGCCCCTCGTCCTCGTGGCGCATGGCCCACACCGTCTGGCGCAGGTCGTCCAGGGTGGTGCGTCCGAACTCGCCCACGTCGGCCAGGCGGCGGGGGAGGTCGTCGGCGCCGGCGCCGCGGGAGAGGTTGTCCAGGGAACTGATCAGGAAGGTGAGCTGGGCGCCCACGTTGTCGTGGAGCTCCCGGGCGATGCGCAGCTTCTCGTCGGCCATGCGCTGGTCGTACTCGGCCCGGCGCAGCCGGCTGCGCCACTCGTGGTCGCGCTGGAGCTGCTTCCGCTTGAGCTGCTGGTAGCGGGTCAGGCCCGCGGCCAGGGCGGCCAGCACCACGGCCAGGGCCACCAGCACCGTGACCTGCCGGTTGCGCTCCTCGATGGCCAGCTGGCTCTCGGCGATGCGGCGGTCCTTCTTCTCGGTCTCGTATTCGATCTCCAGGGCCGCGATGCGCTCGTTGGTCTCCACGTTGACCATGCTGTCGCGGTGGGCCACCGAGAGGTGGAGGTACCGGAAGGCCTCCTGCCAGTCGCCCCGGGCCTCGGCCAGGGCGGTGAGCTGGTCCAGGCAGTAGCTGACCAGGTATCCCTGCTCGCCGGCTCCGGGCATGGCGAGGCTCCTGCGGTAGTAGCGCGCGGCCTCGGCCAGGTCGCCGCGCTGAGCATTGAGGTCTCCCCACTGCACTGAGTTCACGAGCCGGCCGTAGGCGTCGGCGTCCGGGGCGTTGCGGTAGGCGTCCGAGCGGACCAGCAGCGACTCGGCCGCCGCGAACTCCCCCCGCTCCATGTGGATGCCCGAGAGGTTGTTGAGGCTGTACGGGATGCCCACGGCATCGTCCAGGGAGATCTTGAGGGCCAGGGCCCTCCGGTAGTAGTGGGCGGCGCTGTCCGGGTCGCCGGCAAGGTAGTGCATGACGCCGTAGTTGTCGTAGAGGGCGCAGAGTCCGTCCAGGAAGTCGACGCGTTCGGCGATGGCGATGCCCCGGCGCATGTACTCCATGGCGCGGGGCAGGTCCCGGCGCTTCATCTGGTAGCCGAAATCGCCGTATGCGAGGGCCAGATCCCGATCCATGTCGAGATCCTCCAGCAGGCGGGTCGCCCGGAGGTGGACGTCGACGCTCTCGTCGTAGCGGCCCCTGAGGTACAAGGCGACCGAGAGGTGCATGAGGGCCCGGGCACGACCCTCGTCATAGTCCAGCGCTCCGGCCTCCTCGGCCAGGTCCGAGTAGAGCTCGATGGACTCGTCGATGTTGGAGAAGACGTACTCGCGTCCCCGGGTGTTCAGGGAATCGATCCGGGCGGTGTCGGCGAACACCAGCGACGCCGCCAGCAGGGCGAGCAGCGCCGGTCCGAGACTGCGGGTGCGGGACGGGGTCATGGGGACTCCGTTGGCCGGGGGCGAGGAATGCCTACGAATATGATCGTACATCTTCCGCGGCGGGGGCGTCAACGGGACCCGGGGGATCGTCGCTGGCTCCCTGCCTGCACATCCGCTAGATTAGATGACCGTTGGACGCACCGCACCCCGAGAATACGAGCCGAGAGGTCGACCATGGACTTCGCCTTCACCGAGCAGCAGACCATGTTCCGCGACATGGTCCGGGACTTCGCCGCCCGGGAGATCGCCCCCATCGCCGAGCAGATGGATCACGACAACGCCATGCCCGACGACCTGGTGGAGAAGATGAAGGCCAACGGCTTCTTCGGCCTGGCCTTCCCGGAGCAGTACGGCGGCCTCGGCGTGGACACCACCACCTACGGGCTGGTGGTGGAGGAGCTGAGCGCCGCGAGCGCCGGCGTGGCGGTGATGATCACCGTCCACAACTCGGTGGGTTCGTACCCCGTGGCCATGTTCGGCAGCGAGGAGCTCAAGGCGGAGATCCTGCCGCAGATGGCGGCTGGGGAGATCGCCGCGTTCTGCGTGACCGAGCCCAACGCCGGCTCCGACGCCGCGGCCCTGTCCACCACCGCCGCCCTCGACGGCGACCACTACGTCCTGAACGGCTCCAAGGTCTTCGTGACCAACGGCTCCCGGGCGCGGTTCTTCGTGGTCCTCGCCCGCACTCCCGGCACGACCGGCCACGAGAACCTCCACGCGTTCCTGGTGGAACGCGACGCCGAAGGCCTGTCCATCGGCAAGAAGGAGGACAAGATGGGCCTGCGCGCCTCGGACACCGTGACGGTGGATTTCGAGGACGTGCGCGTGCCCGTCTCGCGCCGCCTGGGGGAGGAGGGCGACGGCTTCAAGGTGGCCATGAAGGCCCTCGACGGCGGCCGCATCGGCATCGCCTTCCAGGCCCTGGGCATCGGTCGCGCCTGCCTCGAGGCGTCGGTGCGCTACGCCGGTCAGCGCACGGCCTTCGGCAAGAAGCTCTGGCACATCGAGACGGTCCGCGACAAGTTCGCCGACATGGCCTCGCGCCTCCACGCCGCCCGTCTGGTGGCCCTGCAGGCGGCCTGGCTCAAGGACGTCGGCAAGCCGTACTCCAAGGAGGCGGCCATGGCCAAGCTCCTGGCCACCGAGTCGGCGAGCGACGTGGCCGACCAGGCGGTGCAGATCCACGGCGGCTATGGCTACACCAAGGAGTACGACGTGGAGCGGTACTACCGCGACGTCCGCGTCACGCGCATCTACGAGGGCACCAGCGAGATCCAGCGCCTGGTGATCGCCCGCTCGGTGATCCGCGAGCTGGGCTGAGCCCGGAAGGACGACCATGGACCGACGACGCTTCCTCCAGCTCACCGCCACCGGCGCCCTGGCCGCGGCCACGGCCCCGGCCGGCCTGACCGGCTGCGCCGGGGGCGCGCGGCGCCCCGACGTGCTGCTGATCGTCGTCGACTCCCTTCGCGCCGACCACCTGGGCTGCTACGGCCACGACCGCGACGTGAGCCCGAACCTCGACGCCCTGGCGGCCGACAGCATCCTGTTCCGCCGCTGCTACGCGGCGGCGCCGTGGACCACCGCCTCGGTGGCGTCCATGCTGTCCAGCCAGTTCCCCAGCACCCTCGGCCTGCGCGACCAGGTGGTGGGTTTCGACCGCCGCCACCCGACCCTGCCCGGCGTCCTCGGTGACAACGGCTACCGCACCGAGGGCATCGTGTCGGTGGACATGCTCTCGCGCCAGCTGGGCTTCGACCGCGGCTTCGACGCCTACGACGACTCCAACTACACCGGCCGCGACGGCCTGACCTCCCCGCTGGTCGCCCGCAAGGCGCAGCAGCTCCTGAAGGCCCCGCACGCCCAGCCTCTCTTCGCCCTGCTCCACGTCTTCGATCCGCACTACAACTACGTGATGCACCCGGACTGGGACTTCGACGCCGGCTACCAGGGCCCCCTGCACAGCAACCAGGAGATCCTGGATCTCTGGGCGAAGCTGGACGAGCTGGACGAGCGCGACGTGGAGTTCCTGCTGGCCGCCTACGACTCCGAGATCGCCTTCACCGACGGCCACCTCGGCGCCGTCATCGACCGTCTGAAGGACCAGGGGCGCTACGACGACACGATGATCATCGTCACCGGCGACCACGGCGAGGAGTTCCTGGAGCGCGGCTGGCTCGGTCATTCCATCAGCGTGCACCGGGAGCAGATCCACGTGCCGCTGCTGGTGAAGCTGCCCGGCAACCGGAGCGCCGACGCGGACGAACCCGTCTCGCTGCTGGACATCATGCCGTCGCTGCTGCGCTGGCTGGACATCGAGGCCCCCGACGGTCTCGAGGGCACCGCCCACGACTGGGACCGCCCCGACCGCACCGCCCGTCGCCCCGTGTTCAGCGAGACCTTCCACGCCCAGCGCCACAGGCCGGGCGGCATGGGGAACATCGGCCGGATCTCCGTGCAGCTCGGCGACCGCAAGATGATCCGCGACGAGGTGCGGCGCAGCACCCGTATCTACGACCTCGTGACCGACCCGGGCGAGGAGAAGGGCCTGCGGGTCGGGCGCGGCGAAGAGGACCAGCTCCTGCTGCGGCTGCTGTCGGAGTGGTCGGAGCACGTGGACGTCAAGCGACGCGGCGCCAGCACGACGGGCGTGGAGACGCTCCTGGACGCCGAACAGCTCCGTCGTCTCGAGTCCCTCGGCTACATCTAGCCCAGGCGACCCCCGAACGAAACGGCCCCCTCGTGGAGGGGGCCGTCGTCGTATCGGGGCGCATGCGGATCAGACGTGGAGTTCTTCGGGTTCAGGCACCGGGTCGGCGTCCACGACCTCGGGAGGCGGGGCCTGGGGCGCGACCTGCACCGTCTGCTCGCCCTGCTCGGCGGCGCGCACCGACGCCGTCCGGCCGATCATGCGCAGCATCTCGCGCCAGCGTCTCTGCGCCATCCAGTTCATGTTCTTGTGGATCAGGGGGATCAGCACGGGCCAGGGCGCGATGGGCAACAGCACCTTGTGCAGGGGCAACGACGTGGTGGCCCACATGTAGTTGGCCAGGATCAGCATCAGCCCCGTGAACCCCACGAAGAACGACAGGACCATGGTGCGCCGCGGCACGCCGTCGAGGTCGGCCTCCAGCACCAGGGCGTCGGGAGCGGACTTCACGGTCACCCGGTCCGCGAACGACAGGGGTGACTGCATGACCACGTCCCACGGACGTTCGATCTCGAACTCGTGACGTTCGGCCTGACGGTCGGTCAGGGCCGTGAAGCCGGCCTCGGTGACCAGTTCGTGGGCCACTTCCAGGGCGATCTGCCGGTGGCCGTAGCACGCGATGCGTGTGGTGAAGTGCATGGACTCCCTCCTGGAATGCTCGGTGTCCTCCGTGTCATCGGCAGGAGCGGCCGAAACTTGAAGGGAAACAGGGGAGTCCGTCCTGTCGCGTGGCGCCGTCCGGGGTTATGGTGTCCGGCATGAGACGCCGCAGGAAGATCCAGAAGAGCCGCAAGGCGGCCGAGCGCGTGCTGCGCATCATGGACCGCATCTCGGGGCGGGGAGACCGCCGTGAGGAGCGGGGCCGCCGCGAGCGCGAGCCCCGCGGTCGCGGGACCCGATACCTGACCATCCGGGGCAACGAGGAGCTGTTCCGCAAGCTCTGCCGCGACGACTTCGAGTTCCTCATGGGCCAGCCCATCGACGCTCCGGCCGACGTGCTGGAGGTGTTGCTGCCCCAGTCGGTGGTGGGCCGCGCCCAGAACGGCCACGGCTGGTTCACCGATTCCTACGGCTCGCCCATCATCTTCCGCGAGGCCACCTTCGACCGCGTGCTCACGGAACTGGAGGCCTCCTGGCCCCACCTGCGCCACGACGCCGTCCGCGCCCGTCGCACCACCCTGGTCGAGACGGTCCGTGACCACGTCCTGGCCCACGTCCACGATCCGACCATCAGCCTGGACACCGCCGACGGTCCCCTGCTCGGGGCCGGCTTCCTGGCGGGCCGCGAGGTCGAGACCGAGCCCTTCCTGCGGGGACTCGTGCTGGCCGGTTTCATGGACGACATGGACCATCGGCGCCGCGCCCGCCGCGCCCACGAGCGCGACTTCGGCGGCGACTGGTACGACCTCGGGGGCGGGGAGATCCGCGTGGTCAACCGCGGCCTGTTCAACGCCACCGGCATCGTCGACCCCGGCCGCGAGGCCTGGGACGAGCACGACCTCGAGGAGCTGGAACGCCTGGGCGTGCTCATGCCCCTGGACGAGCGCGAGTGGGCGTACCCCGCCTACGATCAGGTCTACTTCCGGCGGCGGCTGGGGGAGGGCGTGTGCGACGACATGGCCCTGATCGGCATCGGCATCCGTCACGGCCTGGACGCCATGCTCGGCGCCTTCGTCATGGACGGCCTGGACACCTACGACAAGTTCCTCTCGCGCTTCACGGCCAAGGGCAGCGACACCCGCCTGGCCGAGGCCATCCAGGCGGCCTGGGCCGAGCGCCACGGTGCGTCCCTGGTGCCGGAGGAGGATCTGCTGTCGCTGATCTGGTTCGCCGCCAAGAACAACCGCCCCCGCACCCTGCTGTCCAGCTCCCACCGCCGCTTCCTGCAGACGGAGACCCGGGCCGACACGCCCACCGTGCTGCATCACTGGCGTTTCGTGGAGGGACGGCGCCTCGCGCCCATCAAGCTGGGATTCGCGCGGGTTCCGGCCGACGAGTTCTACCGGGCCGCCCACGCCCGCTGCCGTTCGGCGGGGCATCCCGTGCCCGATCCCGATTTCCGCGAGGAGAAGGACCGCTGAGGATTCAGCGGTGCCGGATGATCTCGTAGACCCACGTTCCCGCCACCAGCATCACGACGGCGATGCGCAGCACTCTCGCCTCGCCGGGCGACGGTGTCGGGACCACCCGCCAGGCAGGCCGCACAGTCGCGACCACGGCCCACAGGAACCACATCGCGAGCACCACGAGTCCCAGGGCCACCAGGGGGTTCTGGAGGAAGGCGCCCGCCGGATCCCCCCGGCCGAATGCCAGGGCGGCCCTCACGCCGCCGCAGGTGGGGCAGGCCACGCCGGTCCGTTCCAGCAGAACGCAGGCATGGTGGTCGGCGGGCCAGAGCAGCCCCCGCTCGACCGCCCACCAGATGCCCACGGCCATGGGGCCGTACACGAAGGCCAACAGTCGCCCCATGGGGCTGCGTTCCGGGGTCAGGTTCACGCCGAGGCCAGCACCGCGAACAGCGACGACAGCGACACGCACCCGCAGATGAAGAGCACCAGGGGAGCGACCACCACCACCACGGCCCGCCAGGCGTCGCAGCGATGGATGCGGTGGATGGCGATCATCGCCACGGCGGCCAGCCACAGGTCCATGATCAGGTCCCCGCAGAAGGGCACCCACGCCAGCACCTGGGCTGCCCCGGCGTAGGCCACGGCCCGGAGCGTGGCCTCGAACCCGCGATTCCCCGGCACCAGGATCATCACGCCCACGTGGAAGGCGCCGGCGTAGAGGAAGAGCTCGAACAGGGCGGTGAACGGGCTGATGACCACGCCGAAGGTCGTGAAGAACTGGATGAGGGCGGCGTCCATCATCGCTTCCTGCCCGAACTCGTCCAGCACCCCCAGCATGCCCATGTGCATGCCTGAGAAGACGGTGGACCACAGCCAGCCCGCGGCGGCGGCGAGCACCGCCAGCAGCACATAGAAGCTCACCGGTCCCAACCAGCCCCGGTCCACGGGATGGTCATCGAAGAAGCGGCCGGGGGAGGTCATCACCCTGCGGATGGTACCCAGCAGACCGCCGATCACGCCGTGGCGCTCGCGGTCCTCCCAGGGCGGGAGATTCATGCCGTCCCCGGTCGGAGGCGGACGATGATCCCCGCCGTTGGGATCGTGGGGCGGGGGGAAGGGGGCGCCTTCGGGTCGGTCGGTCTGCATGGCGTCACTCCGCGTGTTCGGGGTAGAAACCGGTCTCGCCCTCGCGGCTGGCCACCACCACGGCGCCGCAGCTGTCGCTGAAGATGTTCACGCAGGTGCGCAGCATGTCCAACAGGGGGTCGACCGCGAGGATCAGGGCCACGCCCTCCAGGGGCAGGCCCACGGTCCCCAGGATGATGGAGATCATCACCAGCCCCGCCGACGGGATGCCCGCGGCGCCGATGGACGCCAGCAGGGCCGTCACCACCACCAGGAACTGGTCCACGGGCCCCAGCACGATGCCGTAGGCCTGGGCGATGAACAGGGCCGAGATGCACTCGTACAGGGCGGTGCCGTCCATGTTGACGGTGGCGCCCAGGGGCAGCACGAAACTCGTCACCCGGTTGCTCACGCCGGCGCCCCGTTCCACGCACTTCATGGTCAGGGGCAGGGTCGCCGAGCTGCTGCGGGTGGTGAAGGCGGTCATCAGGGCCGGGGCCATCACCCGGGCGTGCTTCCAGGGCTGCACGCCCCCCGCCAGGCGGAGCAGGATCGGCAGCACCACCAGGCTGTGGAAGGCCAGGGCCAGCACCACCGTCAGGGCGAACTTGGCCAGCGAGGCGAAGGCCTCCACGCCGCTGGTGGCCGCGATGCGTCCGATGAGGCCGAACACGCCCAGGGGCGTGAAGCGGATCACCCAGCCGGTGATGCGCATCATCACCGCGAACAGGCCCTCCCACCAGGCGCGCTGGGTGCCGCGCAGCTCGTCGGGGAGCATGGTGATGGCGGCACCGAAGAGCATGCTGAACACGATCAGCGGCAGCATCTGGCCCTCGGCGGCGGCGGCGACGGGGTTGACGGGGATCATGCGCAGGATGATCTGCACCAGGTCGCCGGCGCCGCGGCCCTGGAGCGACTCGTCCAGCTCGGAGACGTCGGCCTGCAGGCCGAGGGTCTCGCCCACGGGCACGCCGTCGTCCAGCCCGGGTGCGATGGCGTTGACCAGCACGAGCCCCACGATGATCGCCAGCAGGCTCGTCAGCATGTACCAGGAGAACGTGCGGCGGAACAGGCGGCCCAGGGTGCGGGCGTCGCCCAGGCCTGCGACGCCGGTCACGATGGAGCCGGCCAGCAGGGGCACGATCACCATCTTCAGGGCCCGCAGGAAGAGGTCGCCCAGGAAGCCGAAGGCGTCCACCGGGTCCAGGGGGCCGATCCGGGCGCCGTCGGGCAGCGCCAGGCCGGAAACGAGGCCCAGGAGCAGGGCGGTCAGGATCTGCCAGTGCAGGGGCCAGCGCCAGGGGGTGCGGAGGGTGGTGGCGGACATGGGACTCCTCGGGAACGTCGTCGTTCGGGACGGCGGGTCCGGCGAGCCTAACCCACGGGCCGGACGGCCTCAAGGGCCATCGATAAAGGGGTGGCGGGTCGGTGGGCCTGTGCTACCATCCCTTGTCGATCGACCCGAACCGCAAGGGATATCCATCCTCTCCAGGAGTCTCCATACAATGCGTTGGACCACCGCCACGACCGCCGCCGCCGCCACCACCGCCGACCTCCTCGTGGTGGGCGTTCCCCAGAAGGACGATGCCCCGGATCTCGCCACCTGGAAGGCCCTGGACAAGGCCTTGGGCGGGGCCGTGAAGGCCGTCGCCGGCGGCAAGGTGTTCAACGGCGCCGCCGAGTCGGCCCATGTGATGCCGGGCACGGGCGTCAAGGCGTCGTGGGTGATGCTCCTGGGGCTCGGTCCGGTGGAGGACTTGAGCCTGCAGACCCTGCGCCGTTGCGCCGCCTTGGCCGTGAAGCGCGCCGTGGGGCTCGAGGCCCGCAGCGTGGCCCTGGCCCTGCCGTGGAGCGCCCTGGGCGACGTCGACGCTCAGGCCGCGGCCCGCGCCTGCGCCGAGGGCGGGGAACTCTCCCTCTTCGACGCCGGCACGAACAAGGCCAAGACCCGCAAGGACGCCACCGCGCCTCGCACCGTGAAGGTGATCCTGGGCGACGGCGTCTCCGGCGCCGCCGTGCGCGGCGGGCTCGTGGACGGCGAGGCCCAGGCCGCCGGTTGCCTCCGTGCCCGCACCCTGGTGAACATGCCTCCCAACGAGCTCAACCCGTCGCGCCTGGCCACCGAGGCCCGCCGCATCGCCCGGTCCGAGGGCTACGCCTGCTCCGTGCACGGCGAGGCCTGGCTGCGCAAGAACGGCATGGGCGGCATCCTGGGCGTGGGCCAGGGCAGCCGCCAGGAGTCGAAGCTGGTGGTCATGGAGCGCCGCCCGAAGGGGCGGGGCAAGGTGCCCACCATCGTGCTGGTGGGCAAGGGGGTCACGTTCGACACCGGCGGCATCTCCCTCAAACCCGGCGGCGGCATGCACGAGATGAAGGGCGACATGGGCGGCGCCGCGGCCGTGCTGGGCGCATCCCTGATCCTGGCCCGGCGCGACGTGAAGGCCCGCATCGTGGTCATGGTGCCCACCGTGGAGAACATGCCCGACGGCAACGCCATCCGCCCGGGGGACGTGCTGACCATGGCTTCGGGCAAGACCGTCGAGGTCCTCAACACCGACGCCGAGGGTCGCCTGATCCTGGCCGACGCCCTGCACCACGCCGCCGGCGAGAAGCCGGACCTGATCATCGACGCCGCCACCCTCACCGGCGCCTGCGTCGTGGCCCTGGGCATGCAGTTCGCCGGCCTCTTCACCAACGACGGGCGTCTGGGCGATGCCCTGCAGCAGGCCGGCGGCGACGTCTTCGAGCGCGTGTGGCCCATGCCCCTGGTGGAGGAGCACCACAAGATGATCGAGAGCCCCGTGGCCGACATCAAGAACATCGGCGGCGGGCGCTACGCGGGCGCCAGCACCGCCGCGGCGTTCCTGGCCGAGTTCGTGGACGAGGACACGCCCTGGGCCCACCTCGACATCGCCGGCCCGTCGTGGACCGAGGCCGATTCGCCCCTGGGCCCCAAGGGCGCCTCGGGCTTCGGGGCCCGGCTCATCGCCCGCGGCGTGGAGCTCTACCTCGACGCCCTGGCGGCCCGCGACGGCTCGTGACCGCCGCCACCACCGACGATTCCCGCGCAGGGCTGGTCCGCTCGCTGACGGCGCTGGCCCTGCCCGTGGTCCTGGCCAACATCTCCCAGACCCTCATGGGGCTGGTCGACACCCTGATGGTCGGCCGGCTCGGCGCCGCGTCCCTGGCGGCGGTGGGCGTGGCGACTCTGGTGTTCTCGGCCATGGCGTCCGCGCTGAAGGCCATGGACGTGGCCGTGCAGACCGTGGCGGCGCGGCGCGTGGGGCAGGAACGGTGGGGGGACACCGGCGCGGTGCTCTCCGCTGGGCTGATCCTGACCCTGGCCGCCGGCCTGCCGCTGACCGTCGGCGGAATGCTCTGGCCCGAGCGGGCCATGGTGCTGGCGGCGTCGGATCCGGCGGTCCGCACCCTGGGCGTGGATTACCTGCTGGCCCGGGTCCCCGGCATGATCCCCTTCGCCGCCTTCTTCGTGTTCAAGGGGTGGTTCGACGGTCTCGGCCGCACCCGCGTGGGCATGACGGTGGGCATCGGCATGAACGTGCTGAACGTGGTGCTGAACTGGGGGCTGATCTTCGGCAACCTGGGCCTGCCGGCCATGGGTGTGGCCGGGGCGGCCCTGGCCAGCACCCTGGCGAGCCTCGCGGCCACGGTCGCGGTGGCGGCCCTGGCCCTCGGCCCTGAAACCCGCCGGCGCTGTTCGACCCCGGCCCTGCGGCTGCCGGACCGCGCCCTGGCCGGCACGCTCCTGAAGCTGGCCTGGCCGGCGGCGGGGCAGGTGATCGGCGCCTTGTCGGCGGTGCTCGTCTTCTTCGCCATCCTGGGGCGGATCTCCACGGTGGCGATGGCGGCGGCCAACGTCGTGTTCCGCATCGCGGCCCTGTCGTTCATGCCGGCCATCGGCATGGGCGTGGCGGTGCAGACGGCGGTGAGCCAGGCCCTCGGCCGGCGCGATCCGGACGCGGCCGTGAGGGCGGGCTGGACGGGCGTCGGACTCTCGGTGATCGTGATGGGGGTCTTCGGCGTTTTCTTCCTGGTGATGCCGGGACGCCTGATGGCCCTCTTCGCCGTCGACGCCGACCTGATCGCGGCCGGCACTCCCATCCTGCGCCTGATGGGGCTCGTGCAGATCTTCGACGCCGTGGGGCTGACCCTCGCAGGCGGATTGCGCGGCGCCGGCGCCAATCGCGCCGTGATGGTCATCGACGTCTGCGCGGCCTGGGGCCTGCTGCTGCCTTCGGCATGGTTTTTCGGTGTGCAGATGGGCTGGGGACTGAACGGTGCCTGGATCGGTGTCCTGGTGTGGTTCTTCATGTACGCGGTGGCCGTGAGCGTGTGGTTCGCGCGGGGCCGCTGGCGGACGATCGAGGTGTAGGGTGAGGGATCTCTTCTCACAGCCGGTGCCTGACCAGCAGCCCGAGCGGCGGATCCTGACCGTCGGCGAGTTGAACCAGGCCATCGAGACCGCCCTGCGCGATGCGTTCCGCGGCGCCGTCTGGGTGCGCGGCGAGGTGCAGCGCCTCAACCGCAACCGCAGCGGCCACATCTATTTCGAACTCCACGGCGCCGACGGCTCCGGCATCGACCAGGTCCGCGTGGCGGCCCTGAAGTGGGACCGCGACCGCTTCGGCCTGGACCGCTGGTTCGACGGTTCGGACCCGGACCTGTGCATCCGCGACAACCTGGAGGTCTGCCTCCAGGGCCGCGTGACCTACCACCCCAAGTGGGGCCTGTCCCTGCAGCTCGTGGGCGTGGACGCCGAGGCCACCCTCGGTCAGCTCGAGGCGCGCCGTCGCCGCACCCTGGCCTGGCTCAAGGAGCAGGGCCTGCTGGAGCGCAACGCGGCCCTGGCGATCCCGGACCTGCCCCTGCGCGTGGGACTGGTGACGTCGGACGGCAGCGCTGCCGAGGCCGACTTCCTGCGCACCCTGCGCGACAGCGGCTACGCCTTCACCGTCCAGCGCGCCGACTGCCGCATGACCGGCGACCAGATGGCCGTCCAGGTCTCCACGGCGGTCACCGCCCTGGGCCGCGCCGACGTGGACGTGGTGGTGGTCACCCGCGGCGGCGGCGCCAAGGCCGACCTCGCGTGGTTCGACCATCCCGAGGTGTGCGCCGCGGTGGCCCGCTGCGCGCGGCCCGTGATCACGGCGATCGGCCACGAGATCGACCAGTCCCTGACCGATGTCGTGGCCCATCACCACTGCAAGACGCCGACGGCCGCCGCCGGCGATCTGGTGGAGCGGGTCGCGGTGGCCGAGCGCCGCCTCGAGCGGGCGGCCGAGGGGGTTGTCGGCGCCGCCGTCGATCTGCTGGACGATGCCCGGGACCGCCTGTGGTCCGCCGCCCGCAGCCTCCGTGGAGCCGTGACGGCCCGGGTCCGCGGCGAGGCGGTGGCCCTGGTCCGGCTGCGGGAGGGCGTGTCCCGCGAGGTGCGACGGAGGCTGGGAGCCGAACGGGCCTCCCTGGCCGACCGCCCGGCCCGGGTGGCCGCCGCCACGCGGCGCAGGCTCGAGCGCGAACGACGCGACATGGAGCGCCGTGCGGCCGGGTTGTCGGTCGAGCGTCTGCTCGCGCGCTGGCCCCGCCGGACGGAGCGGCTGGACACGGCGGCGGCCCGCCTGGGGCGCCTCGCGACGTCATCCCTCGCGACCCGCGGCCGCACCCTGGACCACCTGGAGGAGAAGGCCCGCTTGCTGGATCCGGCCCGCCTGCTGGACCGCGGATTCAGCCTGACCACCGACGTGGACGGGCGCATCGTGCGCTCCGCGGTCGGGGTCGGGGATGGCGACCGCCTCGTGACCCGGTTGCGGGACGGGGCCATCGAGAGCATCGTGGAAAGGACCCGCCCCGACGAGGGGACGGAAGGAGGAACCGAGTGAACGCCAAGAAGAAGCAGCCCACCTTCGGCGAGGCCGTGGCCGAGGTGGAGGACATCCTGGCCCGCCTCGAGGGCGACGACATCGACGTCGACGACCTCTCGACCGAGGTCAAGCGCGCCGTCGAGCTCGTGTCGCTGTGCCGCGAGAAGCTGCGATCCACCGAGGTCGAGGTGAAGGACTTCGTGGCCCGTCTCGAGACCGACGCGGCCGAGAGCGCACCCGACGAGGGCGACGACTCCGGCGCCCTGCCCTTCTGAGGAGACCCATGGAACCGCTGATCCGCGTCCAGGGACTTTGCAAGGACTACGCCGTCACCAAGCGCCGGGAAGGCGTCTGGGGAGGCGTGGTGGACCTCGTCAAACCGCGCCGGGACACCCTGCGCGCCGTCAACGACGTGAGCTTCGACATCGCGCCGGGGGAGATGGTGGGCTACATCGGGGCCAACGGCGCCGGCAAGAGCACCACCATCAAGATGCTCACGGGCATCCTCACGCCCACGGCCGGCAGCGTCGAGGTGGGCGGCCTGGTGCCGTGGCGCGACCGTTCCCACTATACCCGACACATCGGCGCCGTCTTCGGCCAGCGCACCCAGCTGTGGTGGGACCTGGCGGTCATCGAGTCGTTCCACCTGCTGCGCCGCATCTACGAGGTGGAGGAGACGGAGTACCGCCGCCAGCTCGACCTCTTCCGCGAGCTCCTGGAGCTCGACGATTTCCTCCACCAGCCCGTGCGCAAGCTCTCCCTGGGCCAGCGCATGCGCTGCGACCTGGCCGCCGCACTGCTCCACGGACCGCGCCTTCTCTTCCTGGACGAGCCCACCATCGGCCTGGACGTGGTGGCCAAGGAGAGCGTGCGCGTGTTCCTGCGCGAGATCCGCGAACAGCTGGGCGTGACCGTCCTGCTCACCACCCACGACCTGGGCGACATCCAGCAGCTCTGCCGGCGCCTGATCATCATCGACCACGGCAAGGTCGTCTTCGACGGCGAACTGGACGACCTGCGCGGCCGCGTGGGCGACCGCGTGCGCCTCCACGTGGAGCTGCGGGAGGGCGCGCCCTCGACCGACCTGGCAGCCGCCACCGGCACCATGCCCGTGACCTGGCGCGAGGCCGACGGCCCCGTCCACGAGGCGGAGTTCTCGCGCCGCGACGTGCGCAGCGCCGAGGTCATCCGCGCCGTGGTGAACGACCGCCCCGTCCATGATCTGCGCATCGAGGAGCAGGACATCGAGGAGATCGTGCGCGAGATCTACCGGCGCGGCGATGCGGGGAGCGACGATGACGACCGCTGACCGCTCCGCCGTCCTGCCCCGCTGGCACCGCGGCCGCCGCGCCACGGCCGGTCTCTACGCCAGCTTCGCGCGGCTCGCCTTCCTGAAGTTCCTGGCCTACCGCCTGCGCTACTACACCGGCGTGCTGACCTACACCATCTTCGTGGCCGGCAACTACTTCCTCTATTCGGCCCTCTACCAGAGCCGACCCGAGGGCGACGGCGCCGTGATCGGCGGCCTGACCCTGGCCCAGATGATCAACTACATCATCCTGAGCTGGGTGGGGCGCAGCTTCACCTTCAACAACATCGACCGCACCCTCGCGCAGCAGGTGGTGCAGGGCGAAATCGCCGTGCAGCTCATCAAGCCCTACCACCCCCAGACGGTGATGGTGAGCGAGGCGGTGGGGGAGGCGGCGTTCCGCCTGCTGCTGTTCACCGGGCCCATCATGCTGGTGGTGGTGCCGCTGTTCGGCCTGCAGGGACCGCCGGAGCCGGCCCTCTACGGCTGGTCGGTGCTGAGCTTCGTGCTGGCGTTCCTGGTCAACGCCCAGCTCTCGGTGCTGGTGGGGTGCCTGGCGTTCCACCTGAAGAACATCGTGGGCGTGATCCGCGCCAAGATGGTGCTCATGGAGTTCCTGACCGGCGTGCTGATCCCCTTCACCTTCTTTCCCGACTGGGTGCAGCGGGTGGTGGAGTGGCTGCCGTTCCAGGCCGTCAGCTACGTGCCGGTGACCGTGTACCTGGGGCTGCGCCGAGGCGACGACCTTTGGCAGGCCCTCATGCTGCAGGCAGCATGGGCCCTCGGTCTGTACATCGTGGGGCGCGTGGTCTGGGCCGTCTCGGTCAAGCGCGTGACCCTGCAGGGAGGTTGACGGTGGAGCGCAACGCAACGCCCGTCCGTCTGCCCCGCCGCACCGGTGGAGGTCTGCTGCGCGAACCGGCGCGTCAGGCCAGCATCTTCGCCGCCTACTTCGCCCAGTTCATCAAGACGCGCCTCGCGTACCGCGTGGACTTCATGATCGACCTGGCGGCCAACCTCTTCTCCCTGGGCGTGCAGCTGGCAGTGCTGACGGTGCTCTTCGGCAAGGTCGACGCCCTGCAGGGCTGGACCTACGAGCAGGTGCTGTTCATCTACGGCTTCAGCATGCTGCCGCTGGGTCTGTTCAACCTGGTGAGCGTGAACATCTATCGCTTCAGCGAGCAGTACATCATCGAGGGCAACTTCGACCGCGTATTGCTGCGGCCGGTGAACCCCCTGGCCCAGGTGCTGTTCTCGTCGTTCGGCATCAACGGCCTCAACGAGCTGGTGCTGGGGACGGCGGTCATGCTGTACGCCGGCGGAAAGCTCGGCCTCCAGCCCGGCATGGTGGATCTGCTGCTGCTGCCGGTGTTCGCGGCCACGGCCGCGCTGGTCTTCCTCGGAGTCTTCCTGGGACTGACCTCGGTGTCGTTCTGGTTCGAGGACCGCATGGGACTGGCACCACCGGTGTACAACGTGATCCGCTTCAGCCGCTACCCCGTGACGATCTTCCATCCGCTGATCCGCATGCTGCTGACCTTCGTGCTGCCCTTCGCCTGGGTGGCCTTCTATCCCGCCGCGTGGTTCGTGGGCACCGACGAGTTCCGACGCCTCGCTCTGCTCACGCCCGTGGTCGGCGTGCTGACGTTCGGCCTGGCCTACCTGGTCTGGACCCGGGGTACGCGACGCTACGCGAGCACCGGGAGTTGACCGCGGAACCCCGAGGGTCCACGATGGTTGAACCGCGATCCGAGGAGGAGACCATGAAGACCGCGACCCTGATCACCGCCTGCCTGCTGCTGACCGTCGCCACCGCCGGCGCCAGCGTGTGGGGCGGCCACCACGGCACCATCCACCTGAGCTTCGATGCGGCCGAGCCCGTGGCCGCGAGCACGGCCGAACCCCTGGGGGAGGCGGGCGTCATCGTGGACGTCCACGCCATCCTCACGGACCTCGATCCCATCCTTCACGAGGGGGAGCGGGTCATGGCCTGCGGCGGCTACGAGCTGCGCCTGGGCATTGAAGGCGCCGACGACTGCCGCATCCTGTCCCAGACCGTGCCGGTCAAGAGCCTGAACACCGCCGAGGAGCCCGGCGCCTGCCGCGTCGGCCTGTACCCCGACATCGAGCTGCGCACCGGCTCGGCCCTGCTGGTCAGCTGGAAGGTGCAGATCCCCGGCGACGCCAAGCCGATCCGCTTCGTCCTGGAGCAGGACGGCGTCCACAGCGATGCGAACCTGGAGGGCGCCGCGGACAGCGGCAGCTACGCCCTGTGGTCCGGCAGCCTGCAACTCCGCCAGCACGGCCTGCTGTTCAGCGCCGGCTTCGTGCCCGCCTACCTGAACTGGGACGGCGAGCCCGACCTGACCGAGATCCGCGGCACCGTGGACTGGGAAGAGACGGGCCACTTCACCCTGGGCGAATAGCGCCGGCTCCATCCAACGAAAAGGCCCCGGCCATCCGGCCGGGGCCTTTCTCATGAAGCCGGATGCGGACTCAGTGCCCGCCGCAACAGATCTCCACCAGCACCCCGCCGGTATCCTTCGGGTGCAGGAACACGATGCTCTTGCCGTGGGCCCCCGGCAACGGCTCCTCGTTCAGCAGCCGCATCCCCGCTGCCCGGCAGTTCGCCAGGGCCTGCTCCATGTCGTCGGCGGCAAAGGCCACGTGGTGCAGCCCCGCCCCCTTCTTCTCGATGAAGCGCCCGATGTTGCTGTCCGGATCCATGGCCTCCAGCAGCTCGATGTGCCCGAAGTCCGCCCCGGCCTTCAGCCTCAGGAACGCCACGCGGATCTTCTCCCGCGGCACTTCCTCCACGCCCTCGAGCTCGAGCCCCAACAATCCCGAGTACAGCTTCACGCCCTCCTCGAGATCGTTCACGGCGATCCCGATGTGATCCACATGCCCGGCCATGCCCTCAGGCAGCTGAATGTTCTCGAACATCATCTCGCCTCCCTATTGATGACTCCACCAAGATAACGAGACGGAACGGCGAGAAAAGCCCTTTCTCGTCGCAGGAGAGCTTGGATACGGGGCCGTCCGGGGGACGCGCGGTCCGGCCTCCTGCCGGACCGCGCTCGGCTCTCCGGCCCTTCCGCCGTCCTTGGCTCACGGGCCTCCGAGACGCCCCCGGACGGCCCCGTATCCAAGCTCTCCGGCAAGGAGAAAGCGCTTCCCTCAACCGTTCCATCTCGCTACCTTGAGAAGTCAACGAAACCGGAGGCGACATGAAGGATCCGAGACACGCCCAGCTGGCCGAACAGCTGGTAGGATATTCCGTGAACGTGCAGCCCGGCGAGGTCGTGTACATCGAGCTCAAGGGCCTCGAGACCATGTACATCGGCCGGGAACTCATCCGTGCGGTGACCGAGGCCGGCGGCGTACCGTTCTGGTATTACAACGACGAGGACCTCTCGCGCGGCTTCATGAAGAGCGCCAGCGAGGAGCAGTTCAAGCTGTGGGGCGCCTTCCACAAGAAGGCCATGCAGAACTCGGACTGCTACATCGCCATCCGCGGCAGCAGCAATCCCTTCGACCACAAGGACGTCGACGGCGACCGCATGAAGTGGTACTCGACCGCCTACTGGGACGAGGTCCACTCCGTCCGCGTGCGCGAGAAGAAGTGGGTGGTGCTGCGCTACCCCAACGCCAGCATGGCCATCCAGGCCGAGCGGCCCACCGACGATCTCGAGGACTTCTACTACCGCGTGTGCTGCTTCGACTACGCGAAGATGTCCAAGGCCATGGACCCCCTCCACGACCTGCTCTGCCGCACCGACAAGGTCGAGATCACCGGCCCCGGAACCGAGCTGAGCTTCAGCATCAAGGACATCGGCGCCGTGAAGTGCGACGGCCACCGCAACGTGCCCGACGGCGAGGTCTACTCCTGCCCGGTGCGCGACTCGGTGAACGGCGTGATCACCTACAACGCCGCCACCATGCGCAGCGGCCAGCTCTTCCGGAACGTGCGCTTCGAGTGCAAGGACGGGAAGATCGTCGACGCCTCCTGCGACGGCGACTCCGACAAGCTCAACGAGATCCTCGACACCGACGAGGGCGCCCGCCACTTCGGCGAGTTCGCCCTGGGCGTGAACCCGTACATCACCGCGCCCATGCTCGATACCCTCTTCGACGAGAAGATCGGCGGCTCCTTCCACCTGACCCCCGGTCAGGCGTACCCGGCCACCGACAACGGCAACCGCAGCGCCGTGCACTGGGACCTGGTCTCCATCCAGACCCCCGAGTGGGGCGGCGGCGAGATCCGTTTCGACGGCGTGACCGTCCGCCGCGACGGCCTGTTCACGCTGCCCGAGCTGGAGGGCCTGAATCCCGACAACCTGAAGGGCTGAACGCCCTGCGGGGCGATGCCGAATCCATGACCTGCATCCATGACGAGGTGACATGAAACGCATGATGATCCTGGCGACGGCGGCCGTGATGCTGGCCGCCGCCACCGCGGAAGCGGGTTCCCGCGAGCACCGGTGGTCCCTGGGCTACGAGGGCTATCCCACACTCCGCCACACGATCGGTGAGCGCTGGCAGATCAGCCTCGGCGGCGGCCCCGACGACTACCGCGTGCGCCAGGACGAGCGCCACTGGGACTCCGAGTGGCCCGACGACATCCAGGGCTCCCAGGACATCCCTTCCGACAACAAGGACGAGGAGGGGTTCGTCAGGATCGGCCTCTACCGCGAGATGCTCCGGGACGGTGCGTTCTCCATGGGCGGCGAGATCGGCCTCACCTACAACTGGCGCAACTTCCAGCACTCGAGCCTCTACTACAGCGACTACTCGGATTCGTGGAGTCGGTCCCACGAGGTGGGCCACCGCATGAACACGACCATCGATCTGCTGATCCGGCCCTCCTACGACCTGACCGACCGCATCACGCTGACGATGGGGTTCGGCGTCGAGTTCCGGTCCTGGACCGAGACGGCCGATATCGAGCGCTCCACCGTGTCGGGATCCGAGACCGATTGGTCCCACGACCGCAGGACGGTCAACGGCGACGTCTTCGACGTGGTCGAGTTCTGGGGCATCGACCACATCCAGCTCCAGTTCTGGTTCTGAACCGACCGGAAGACGAACAAGGGCCGCGCCATCAGGCGCGGCCCTTCGACATCCCATGCTGTCGCGAGGCCTAGCCCCCCGCCTCCGGCGTGATCACTACGAGCACGTCCCCGGCGTTGACCGACTGCCCGGTCTCCACCCTGACCTCCTCGACGGTCCCGGTGGCCGTGGCCGCGATCTCGTTCTGCATCTTCATGGCTTCGAGCACCAGCACCGACTCGCCCTCGCGGACCTTCTGTCCGGGACCCACCGCCACCGACACCACCACGCCGGGGATCTCCGCCACCACGCTGCCGCCGCCTCCCGCCGCCTCCACGCTCTGCTGGGCCAGGGCCCGCAGCTCGTCCATGGCCGAGAGCTCCACGTAGCGACCGCGGACCGCCGCGTGCAGGCCGCCCCGATCGCCGGCCGATGCCAGATCGATCAGGTGCATACGGCCGTCGATGCGCAGCGACAGGGCGCGTCCGTTCTTCACGCGCACGGCGTCCACCGTCTTCAGCTCGCCGTCGTCGATCTGCACGGCGGTGTTGCCCTCGCGGTCGGTGGCCACCACGGCGGTGCGGCTCTCGCCGCCGATGTCCAGGATGTAGCGCTTCTTCATCCACATGATCGTCCTCCTCAGCGGCTGCCGGTCATGCGGCGACGGGCGTCCAGGGTCCAGGCCGACGGTCCGGCCTCGGGGCATTCGCCGGCGCGCACGGTCTCGCGACGGTGGGCTTCCCAGAGGGCGGCGGCGGACAGCAGGGCCTCGTGGGCCTCGTCGTCCAGGGGCACCTGGAAGTCGGCCGGGTCGAAGCGCTGGTCGATGAAGTCGGTGGTGTAGCTGCCGTCCACGAACTCGGGCTGGTTCAGGGCCCACACGTGGAACGGGATGTTGTGGCCGCAGCCGTGCAGCGTGTAGTCCTTCAGCGCCCGCAGGCCGCGCGCGATGGCCTGGGCGCGGTCCTCGCCCCACACCACGAGCTTCGAGAGCAGGGGGTCGTAGTGCACCGGCACGTCGAAGCCCTCGTACACGCCCGTGTCCACCCGGACCCACGGGCCCGACGGCGTGAGGTGGGAGTTGATGCGCCCGATGGCGGGCATGAATCCCTTGGACGGGTCCTCGGCGTAGATGCGGAACTCCAGGGACCAGCCCCGTTGCCGCAGCTCGTCCTGGGCGTAGGGGAGGCCCTCGCCGTTCGCGATGGTGAGCTGGGCCCGCACCAGGTCGGTGCCCGTGACCATCTCGGTGATGGGGTGCTCCACCTGCAGGCGGGTGTTCATCTCCAGGAAGAAAAACTCCCTGTCCTCCGACAGGATGAACTCCACGGTGCCGGCGCCCAGGTAGTCCACCGACTCGGCGGTGCGGACGGCGGCCTCGCAGATGGCCTCGCGCAGCTCGGGCGTCAGGCTCGGCGAAGGTGACTCCTCGATCACCTTCTGGTGCCGCCGCTGCACCGAGCACTCGCGCTCGAACAGGTGCACGGCGTTGCCCTTCCCGTCGCCCAGCACCTGCACCTCGATGTGCTTGGGGTTCTCCAGGAAGCGCTCGATGAACACGGCGTCGTCGCCGAAGGACGCGCCGGCCTCGCCCATGGTCTGGCGCAGGGCCGAGTCGATCTCGGTGGGATCGCGCACCACGCGCATCCCCTTGCCGCCGCCGCCGGCAGCCGCCTTCAGCAGCACGGGGTAGCCGATGCGCTCGGCCTCGGCGCGCGCCACCTCGGGGTCGGTGACGGCTTCCTCGGTGCCCGGGATCACGGGCACGCCGCTGTCGATCATCTTGCGGCGGGCGGCCAGCTTGTTGCCCATCAGGTCGATGGTGTCCGCCTTCGGCCCGATGAACGCGATGCCCGCGTTTTCGCACGCCTTCGAGAAGGCGGCGTTCTCGGACAGGAATCCGTAGCCGGGGTGGATGGCGTCGGCGCCGCACTCCTTCGCCGTGGCGATGATCCGCTCGGCGACCAGGTAGCTCTCCGACGCGGGTGCCGGGCCCACGGGGTAGGCCTCGTCCGCCGCCAGCACGTGCAGCGCGGTGCGGTCGGGCTCCGAGTAGACGGCGACGGTGGTCACGCCGGCCTCGCGCAGGCCCTGGATCACGCGCACGGCGATCTCACCGCGGTTGGCCACCAGCACCTTGTTGATCTTGCTCATGTGGTCGTTCCCTTTCGCGCCCGTTACAGGGGGATGTTGCCGTGCTTCTTGGGCGGCACGACCTGCTTCTTGTTGCGCAGGTTGTGCAGGGCCGCGATGAGCAGGGGGCGGGTGTCGCTCGGTTGGATCACGTCGTCCAGGTAGCCCAGGCCGGCGGCGATGTACGGGTTGGCGAAGTTCCGGTTGTACTCGTCCACCAGGTCCTTGCGCATGGCGTCGGGGTCGTCGGTGGACGCGAGCTTGTCGCGGTGAAGGATGTTCACGGCGCCCTCGGGCCCCATCACCGCGAGCTCGGCCGAAGGCCAGGCCACGTTGTAGTCGGCGCGGATGTGCTTGGAGCTCATCACGTCGTAGGCGCCGCCGTAGGCCTTGCGGGTGATCACCGTCAGCTTGGGGACGGTGGCCTCGCAGTAGGCGAACAGCAGCTTGGCCCCGTGCTTGATGATGCCGCCGAACTCCTGGCCCGTGCCGGGCAGGAAGCCGGGCACGTCCTCGAAGGTCACCAGCGGCACGTTGTAGCAGTCGCAGGTGCGGATGAAGCGGGCGGCCTTGAGCGACGCGTCGATGTCGAGCACGCCGGCCTGCACCTTGGGCTGGTTGGCGATCACGCCCACGCTCATGCCGTCGAGGCGCGCGTATCCGCAGATGATGTTCTGGGCGTAGCGGGGCTGGATCTCCAGGAACTCGCCCTCGTCCACCACGCGGGTGATCACGTCGCGCATGTCGTAGGGCTTGCGCGGGTCCTCGGGCACCAGATCATCCAGGGCCGCGTCGCGACGGTCGGCGGGGTCGCTCGTCTGCCGCCGCGGCGCCTCCTCCAGGTTGTTCTGGGGCAGGTAGCTCAGCAGGCGGCGCGTCATCAGGAGGCAGTCCTGGTCGCTGGCGGCCTTGAGGTGGGCCACGCCGCTGCGGGTGGAGTGGGTGTCGGCGCCGCCCAGCTCCTCGAAGGTCACGTCCTCGCCGGTGACCATCTTGATGACGTTGGGGCCGGTCACGAACATGTAGCTCGTCTGGTCCACCATCAGGGTGAAGTCGGTGATGGCGGGGGAGTACACGGCGCCGCCGGCACAGGGCCCGAGGATGGCGCTGATCTGGGGGATCACGCCCGAGGCCATGGTGTTGCGCCAGAAGATCTCGGCGTAGCCCGCCAGGGACTTCACGCCCTCCTGGATGCGGGCGCCGCCCGAGTCGTTCAGGCCGATCACGGGGCAGCCGTTCTCCAGGGCCTGGTCCATCAGGCGGCAGACCTTCAGGGCGTTGGTCTCGCTCATGGACCCGCCGAAGACCGTGAAGTCCTGGGCGAACACGTAGACCTGCCGGCCGTCGATGCGGCCGGTGCCGGTGATCATGCCGTCGCCCACGGGCTTCTCGCCCGGAATGCTCTTTTCGCGGTGGGTCACGAACACGCCGGTCTCGAGGAAGGTCCCCTCGTCCAGCAGCAGGTGGATGCGCTCGCGGGCGGTCAGGCGGCCCTTGGCGTGGATCTTGTCGATCCGGGCCTGACCGCCGCCCAGGTGGGCCTTCTCGCGGAGCTCGTCCAGGCGGTCCAGCTTGTCCTGTCGGGATTCGGACATGGTCATGGCGTCCTTCGATGTGGGATCGGTCGCGGTCGGAAATCCGGCGGGTCATGGTAGTCGGCGGCGGGCTGCGGCGTCAACCTGCGAAACCGTGAAGATGCCCCTGCGTAGGGATTCCCGGCCCCGACGACAGGAGATTCCATGACCAAGCAACTCGACCAGGACTTCGCCCGACGCTTCGTCTGCCCCAAGTGCTCCAACCGCGGAGCCCATGTCCAGCGCCTGGCCCTGACGGGCGCCGGGATCTCGCGCCTGCTGGACGTGCAGCACATCCGCTTCCTGGCGGTCTCGTGCACCCGGTGCGGCTTCACCGAACAGTACGACCTCAAGGTGCTCGAGGGCACCGGTAGGGGCATGGACATCCTGGACGTGATCCTCGACGAGTAGCCCCCTTGCCACCCGGCCTGCCGCCGCCTATGATCCACCGGAACCGAATCATGGCCCCCCCGGGAGGATTGGGATGGACTACAAGACCCTGCTCGTGGACATCGCCGACGGCTTCGCCGTCGTCACCGTCAACCGCCCCGACAAGCTCAACGCCCTGAACGCCGACGTCATCACCGAGCTGGGCGCGTGCTTCTCGGCCCTGCAGGCCGACGACGCCGTGCGCGCCGTCGTGCTGACCGGCGCGGGGGAGAAGGCCTTCGTGGCGGGAGCCGACATCTCCGAGTTGGCCGAGGCCACGGGCCCGGAGCTGGAGCGGATGTCCGAGCGGGGCCAGGCCCTCATGTGGAAGATCGAGAACCTGGGCAAACCCGTCATCGCGGCGGTCAACGGCTTCGCCCTGGGCGGGGGCTGCGAGCTGGCCCTGGCGTGCACGTTCCGGTACGCGTCGGCCAACGCCAGGATGGGACTGCCCGAGATCACCCTGGGCCTCATCCCCGGGTACGGCGGCACCCAGCGCCTGCCGCGCCTGGTCGGAGAGGGGCGCGCCATGGAGATGATCCTGACCGGCGGCATGATCGACGCCGCTTCCGCCGCCGACATGGGGCTGGTCAACAAGGTCTTCCCGCCCGAGGAACTGCTCGCCGAGGCCCGGAAGACGGCCGCCACCGTCGCGGCCCACTCCTCCGTGACCGCACGCTACGCCAAGAAGGCCGTCCACGAGGGCCTGAACATGACCCCCGACGCCGGCATGAGGCTGGAGGCAGCCCTGTTCGGGGCCGTCGGCGCCACCGACGACGCAACCGAGGGCTGCAAGGCCTTCATGGAGAAGCGCAAGGCCGAGTTCAAGGACCGGTAGCCGTTGCGCGCCAATCGATATGCCCGACGGGGCCGAAAATGGTGTAATTGACTCTTGTATCAATGTTTCCGGGGGTTGTCGGGAAAGAAACAAACCTGTTCCGCCCCCGGTCCGTTGACTATGTTTGGCCCCGAGGAACACCCCATCATTTCCACTCCAAGGAGGCGGGGATGAGCGAAGCCGTCCAGACGGATGCCCCCTTCATCGAGATCACGTCCGAGCTGTGCAAGGGCTGCAAGCTCTGCATCGACGTCTGCCCCAAGGGCGTCATCGACATCAGCGACAAGCTGAACACTTCCAGTTACCACCCGGCCTACTACAAGGGCGCGGACTGCACGGGGTGCGCCCTGTGCTTCTACGCGTGCCCCGAGCCGGCTGCCATCCGCGTCGTCAAACCGTGACCCTCGACCCAGTAGGAGACGGGACATGTCGAGACAGTTCATGAAGGGCAACGACGCCATCGTCGTCGGCGCCCTGCAGGCGGGGTGCCGGGCCTATTACGGCTACCCGATCACCCCGGCCAGCGAGATCGCGCATGCCGCGGCCATGCACTTCCCGGCCCTCGGCGGGACCTTCATCCAGGCCGAGTCCGAAGTCGCGGCCATCAACATGGTCTACGGCACCGCCGGCATGGGCATCCGCACCATGACCGCGTCGTCCAGCCCCGGCTTCTCCCTGAAGCAGGAGGGCATGAGCTACATCGCCGGCGCCGAACTGCCCTGCGTGGTGGTCAACGTCGTGCGCGGCGGCCCCGGCCTGGGCAACATCGCCCCCGAGCAGGCCGACTACTTCCAGGTGACCAAGGGCGGCGGCCACGGCAACTACCGCCTGATCACCTTCGCGCCCAACTGCGCCCAGGAGATGTGCGACCTGACGGTCAAGGCCTTCGACCTGGCCGACAAGTACCGCAACCCCGCCTGCCTGATGGCCGACGGCTACACCGGCCAGATGATGGAGCCGGTGGAGGTGCCCCTGGCGAAGAAGCCCGAATACGACCACACCGAGTGGTGCGTGCGCGGCGACGCCGCCACCAGCAAGAACCTCGTGAGCTCCATCTACCTGGAGAGCGAGGACCTGGAGGCCCACAACCTCAAGCTGGACGCCAAGTACAAGGAGATCCAGGCCAACGAGACCATGTACGAGGAGTACCTCTGCGACGACGCCGACCTGATCGTCGTGGCTTTCGGCATCCTCTCGCGCATCGTCTACTCCACGGTGGACCAGGCCCGCGCCAAGGGCCTGAAGGTGGGCCTGCTACGGCCCATCACGCTGTGGCCGTACCCCAGCGACGCCATTGCCGCCCACTGCGGCCGCGACGTCCAGTTCCTCTCGGTGGAGCTGAGCACCGGCCAGATGGTCGAAGACGTCAGGCTGGCCGTGAACGGCCGCCGTCCGGTGCACTTCTACGGCCGCTGCGGCGGCATGGTGCCCGGTGCCGACGAGCTGCTGGCCGAGTACGAGCGCATCCTGGAAGGAGGCCAGTCGTGAAGATCGTCGAGAAATCCCAGTCCTTCTTCCCGGAGTTCGAGCGCAAGAGCGGTCCCCACAAGGAGACCACCCACTACTGTCCCGGCTGCGGCCACGGCAACATCCACAAGATGATCGCCGAGGCCATGGACGACCTGGGCATCAAGGACCGCACGGTCTTCGTGTCCCCGGTGGGCTGCTCCGTGTTCGGGTACTACTACTTCGACTGCGGCAACTTCCAGGCGGCCCACGGGCGCGCCCCGGCGGTGGCCACGGGCATCAAGCGGGCCAACCCGGACTCGATCGTCATCAGCTACCAGGGCGACGGCGACCTCGCGGCCATCGGCACCGCCGAGACCATCCACGCGGCCAACCGCGGCGAGAACATCACGGTGTTCTTCGTGAACAACGCCATCTACGGCATGACCGGCGGCCAGATGGCCCCGACCACCGTGATCGGCCAGAAGACCACCACCACGCCCCGGGGCCGCGCCGAGACCGTGCACGGAAACCCCATCCGCATGGCGGAGATCATGGCCACCCTGCCCGCCGCCACCTACGTGGAGCGGGTCGCGGTGGGCAACTCCAAGCACATCATGAAGACCCGCAAGGCCATCCGGAAGGCCCTGCAGAACCAGGTGGACAACAAGGGCTACAGCTTCGTGGAGATCCTTTCGACCTGCCCCACGGGCTGGAAGATGGACGGCCCCGACGCCCGCGACTGGCTCACCGACGAGATGACCAGGATCTTCCCGCTGGGCGTCTTCAAGGACGATTCCGACGAGCGCGAAGGCGACTGGTACCGCCCGGTGGAGGAGTTCGACGCCGCCAAGCTGGACCAGTACCTCGGTGCCGCCGGCCAGGACGACGCCGCCGAGCCGGTGACCCTCGAGACCGACCTGAACTGCAAGTTCGCCGGCTTCGGTGGCCAGGGCATCCTCACCCTCGGGCTCTTCGCGGCCCAGGTGGGCATGCGCGGCGGCCTGAACGTCAGCTGGATCCCGTCCTACGGGCCGGAGATGCGTGGCGGCACGGCCAACTGCTCGGTGAACATCAGCTCGAACCGCATCGGTTCGCCCCTGGTGGAGAAGCCCAACGCGCTGGTCGTGATGAACCAGCCGTCCCTGGACGCCTTCGAACAGGACGTCGTGGACGGCGGCACGATCCTCGTGGACACGGGCATCGTGGAGGGGCGCCCCGACATGGAGCGGCTCAACGCGGTGCTGATCCCGGCCACGGAGATCGCGGACGAGGTGGGCACGCCGAAGGTGGCCAACGTGGTCATGCTCGGCGCCCTGGTGGCGGCCACCGGAGCCTTCTCCCTGGAACTGGTGGAGAAGACGCTGCGGGCCACCATCAAGAAGAAGAACCTCGTGGAGATGAACATGGAGGCCCTCAAGCGGGGCTACGACCATGTGAAGAACGGGGCCTGAGCCCGTCCACTGCGAGGAACGACGTCGATGCCCCCGGCCCAGGTCGGGGGCGTCGTCGTATCCGGGATCGCGGTGATCCCGACCTTGCGCCGACCCGGCGTTTGTGACATATTGTCGAGCGTCGACGAAATGTCATCATCTCCTGACAGGAGCGCCCCTTGAACGCTACGGACGCCGTTTCCGCCGCCGAGACCACCGCCACCATCCTGCTGGTGGACGACGAGCCCGAACTGAGCCAGGCCCTCGCGCGCCTGCTGGGCCGTCACGGCTACCAGACCCTCACCGCCGGCAACGGCGAGGAGGCCCTGGACGTGCTGCGCCGCGAGCCCGTGGCCCTGGTCCTGAGCGACCTCATGATGCCCCGCATGAACGGCGTGGAGCTGCTGAAGGCGGCCAAGGTCGTCTCGCCGGCCACCGAGGTGGTCATCGTCACCGGGCACGGCACCATCGAGACGGCCGTGGAGGCCATGAAGATGGGCGCCTACGACTTCATTGAGAAGCCGTTCACCGCGTCCACGACCCTGAAGGTGGTGCGCAAGGCCCTGGAGAAGCAGAGCCTCATCGCCGAGAACCAGCAGCTGCGCAAGCTGCTGAACGAAGGCGGGGAGCGCGAGATGATCGTGGGGCGCAGCGAAGTCATGCGCCGCACCGTGGATACGGCCCGCCAGGTGGCCCAGAGCCGGACCACGGTGCTGCTGACCGGCGAGAGCGGCACGGGCAAGGAGGTCTTCGCCGACGCCGTCCACCGCTGGAGCGCCCGGGCCGGCAAGCCCATGGTCAAGCTCAGCTGTGCGGCCATCCCGGAGACCCTGCTGGAGGCGGAACTCTTCGGCTACGAGAAGGGGGCCTTCACCGGGGCCGTCAGCCGGCGCCGCGGCCGATTCGAGGCCGCCCACGGCGGCACGCTCTTCCTGGACGAGGTGGGGGAGATGCCCCTCGGGGTCCAGGTCAAGCTGCTGCGGGTCATCCAGGAGGGCGTCTTCGAGCGCCTCGGCAGCAACGACCCCATCGAGGTCGACGTGCGGCTCATCGCGGCCACCAACGCCGATCTGGAGCAGATGGTGGCCGACGGCACCTTCCGCGAGGACCTGTACTACCGCCTCAACGTCATCAACATCGAGGTGCCGCCCCTGCGCAACCGCAGCGGCGACGTGGAACTGCTGGCCTCGGCCTTCCTGAAGAAGGCCTGCGAGGCCAACGACAAGGAGATCCTGGGCTTCACCCCCGAGGCCGCCGAGGCCCTCGAGCGCTACGGCTGGCCGGGCAATGTCCGGGAGCTGGAGAACTGCGTGGAGCGTTCGGCGGTGTTGTGCCGGGACGGCATGATTGGGGTGGACGTGCTGCCCCATCAGGTGGTGTCGGGCCGGCGAGCCGTCGAGGTCCTGAGGATTCCCGTGGGGACGCCCCTTCGGGACGCCGAGATGGAGCTGATCCGCGCCACCCTCGACAGTACCGGAGGCGACAAGGAAACCGCGGCCAAGATCCTGGGCATCGCGTCCCGGACGATCTACCGCAAGATCAAGGAATGAGCCCGAAACAGCCGATTTCAGCGTCCTTGACCGGTTTTCGGGGGCGGGCTATATTGGCCCGGTTCCTGCAAGCGCATCCGACCGGTCGGGCCGCATCCGCCCTCCCGGATCCCTTTGGCGAGAGTGGCGGAACTGGTAGACGCGCGGGATTTAGGTTCCCGTGGTTCACACCGTGGGGGTTCGAGTCCCCCCTCTCGCACCAGAATGCGGCCCGCACGGCGGGTCCAACCCCTGAAGAGGATCGTCCATGACCGCTGCGAACGAGGCCACCGCGCCGTTCAAGACCACCGTCGAGTCCCCCGAGTCCTGGAAGCGGGTGATCCACGTGGAGATCACCGCCGACCATTTCCAGTCCACCTATGCCGCGAAACTGCGCGAGGCCCGCAAATCCCACGTGCGCCCCGGGTTCCGCAAGGGCAAGGTGCCCATGGCCATGGTGGAGCAGGACCTGGGCGGCGAGGTGCGCATGGACACCCTGGACGCCCTGATGCCCAAGGCCTACCAGGCCGCCATGGTGGAGCACGGCTTCTGGCCCGTCTCCGACCCCCAGCTCGACGACCTCAAGATGGACGAGGGCGAGCCCGTGACCCTGGACCTCTCGGTGGAGGTCCGGCCCGAGGTGGAGGCCAGGGACTACGACGACCTGCCCCTGACCACCCGCTCGGCCGAGCTCGAGGACGATGCCGTGGACAAGGCTCTCGAGCGCATCCGCGAAGGCCGCTCCACCTGGGAGACCGTCGAGCGCGCCGCCGCCTCCGGCGACCAGGTCCGCGTGGACATCACCCCCCTGGACGACGCCGGCGAGCCCGAGGCCGACAAGCTGGTGGAGGGCTACCAGTTCGAGGTGGGCAACGAGAACAACTTCGACGTCTTCAACGAGGCCCTCGACGGCGCCGCCGTGGGCGACGACCGCGAGGCCACCGTCACCTACCCCGACGACTACGCCACCGAGGAGCTCAAGGGCCGCACCGTCACCTACCGCCTGACGCTGCGCGAGGTGAAGGAGCGCAACGCCCCGGAGCTGGACGACGCCTTCGCCTCCAGCATGGAGGAGGGCCAGACCCTGCTCGAGCTGCGCAAGAAGATCCGCGACGAGCTCATGAAGGAGGCCGAGCGCAAGGTCGACTTCGAGACCCGCGAGGAGATCGTGGACAAGCTCCTGGAGCGCAACGAGGTGGACCTGCCGCCGGCCATGGTGAGCGAGTACCTCGATTCCTCCGTGGAGGAGATGAAGCAGCGGGCGACCATGTACGGCCAGACCATGACGGCCGAGCAGATCGCCGGCTACCGCGAGACCGCGAAGCCCGACGCCGAGCGCACCCTGCGCGCCATGTTCGTCCTGGAGTCGATCCGCAAGCAGGAGAGCATCGAGGTCACGGACGAGGACGTGGACGGGCGCATCGAGGAGATCGCGGCCGAGAACAACTTCCCGGCGGATTCCTACCGGGAATACATGACGAAGAACGGCGAGATCGACCGGATCCGGCACGAGCTGTCGGAGACCCGGACCTTCGATTTCCTGAAGTCGCGCGCCAAGTTCGACTAGGCCCGCGGACGAACCGAGGAACGGGACGGCGCCGGCCGCGTTGAAGACCGGCGCCGACGAGGACGGAACCCTGGACCCCCGAAGGAGAGAACCATGCTGATCCCCATGGTCGTCGACCAGACCAGCCACGGCGAGCGCTCGTACGACATCTACTCGCGCCTGCTCAAGGACCGGATCATCTTCCTGGGCTCGGCCATCGACGACAACGTGGCCAACCTGGTGATCGCCCAGATGCTCTTCCTGCAGGCGGAGGATCCCGAGCGCGACATCTACCTGTACATCAACAGCCCGGGCGGCTCCATCACCGCCGGTCTGGCCATCTACGACACCATGCAGTACATTTCCAACGATGTGGTGACGATCTGCATGGGCCAGGCCGCGAGCATGGGCGCCGTGCTGCTGGCCGCCGGTGCCGCCGGCAAGCGGTCCGCGCTGGTGAACTCGCGCATCATGATCCACCAGCCCCTCGGCGGCAGCCAGGGTCAGGCGAGCATGATCGAGATCTACGCCAACGAGATCCTGTACCTGAAGAAGAAGCTCTACAAGATGCTGGCCGATCACACGGGCCAGACCATCGAGCAGATCGAGAAGGACAGCGACCGCGACTACTTCATGTCCGCAGAGGTCGCCAAGGACTACGGGATGGTCGACAAGGTCATCGTCCAGAAGTCCGAGGTCGACGGCGACTAGCCGCCGAGACGCGACCGGGAGGTCCAGATGAAGCGCCGACAGACAGGCTCACCGCAGATGATCAAGTGCTCGTTCTGCGCACGCGGACAGGACGAGGTGGCGAAGCTCGTCGCCGGGCCGTCCAACGTCTACATCTGCAGCGAGTGCATCAAGCTGTGCAACGACATCCTCGAGGGCGAGCTCCTGGAGGAGAGCACCGAGTCGTTGCAGAACTTCCCGAAGCCGGATGAGATCAAGGCCCACCTGGACGAGTACGTCATCCAGCAGGACGAGGCCAAGATCAGCCTCTCGGTCGCGGTCTACAACCACTACAAGCGCATCAACCAGCGGCGCGTGGGCGACGACGTCGAGGTGGACAAGAGCAACATCCTGCTGCTCGGCTCCACCGGTACCGGCAAGACGCTCCTGGCGCAGTCCCTGGCGCGTCTGCTGAACGTGCCCTTCGCCATCGCCGACGCCACGACGCTGACCGAGGCCGGCTACGTGGGCGAGGACGTGGAGAACATCCTGGTGCGCCTGCTCCAGGCCGCGGACTACAACGCCCAGGCCGCCGAGCAGGGCATCATCTACGTGGACGAGCTGGACAAGATCACGCGCAAGAGCAGCAATCCCTCGATCACCCGCGACGTGTCGGGCGAGGGCGTGCAGCAGGCGCTGCTGAAGATCCTCGAGGGCACCGTGGCCAACGTGCCGCCCCAGGGTGGTCGGAAGCATCCGCAGCAGAAGTACATCGAGATCAACACGAAGAACATCCTCTTCGTGTGCGGCGGGGCCTTCCAGGGCCTCGACGACATCATCCGCCGGCGCATCGGCCGCAACGTGCTCGGCTTCGAGCGCGAGGAGACCAAGGGGGCCGAGGCCCACACCGACGAGATCCTCGCCATGGTCGAGCCCGAGGACCTGGTGAAGTTCGGGCTGATCCCCGAGCTCGTCGGGCGCCTGCCGGTGCTGACGTCGCTCCAGGAACTGGACCGCGACGCCATGATCCGGATCCTCAACGAGCCCCGTAACTCCCTGCTCAAGCAGTACCGCAAGCTGCTGTCCATGGAGGACGTGGAGCTCGTCTTCACCGACGACGCCGTCGAGGCCGTGGCCGACAAGGCCATCGAGCGCAAGACCGGCGCCCGCGGCCTGCGCTCCATCCTGGAGACGGCCATGCGGGACATCATGTACGGCGTGCCCTCCATGGAGAACCTGCGCCAGGTGGTCGTGACCCGCGAGACCATCGTCGAGGGCGCGGCTCCGATCCTCGTCCACGAGGGCGACGACCGCGACGCCCTCCAGGGCGCCTAGCACCCAGGGGCCCTGCGGGGCCGAGACACCACGGCGGGGTCCCGTCTTCGACGGCCCCGCCTTTGACCGCTCATGACCCGCACCCGCATGCGGGGGAGGAACGATGGCCGACCAGGAGATCACCGTGTTCACCGACGACGACGCCGCGGAGATGCCTTCGCGGCTGCCGCTGCTGCCCCTGCGCGACGTGGTCGTGTTCCCCACCATGGTCACGCCGCTGCTGGTGGGACGTTCGCGTTCCGTCGCGGCGCTCGAGGCGGCCATGGACCGCGACAAGTTCATCTGCGTCAGCGCCCAGTACGAGCCCGACGTGGAGGATCCCGGCGCCGAGGATGTCTACCCCGTCGGCACCGTCATCAAGATTCTGCAGATCATCCGCACCCCCGACGACACCCTGAAGATCCTGGTGGAGGGCCGCACCCGCGTGCGCATCGAGGAGTTCACGGACGACGAGGAGTTCAGCGAGGTCCGCGTCGAACCCCTGACCGAGACCCACGAGGACGGTCCCGAGGTGGAGGCCCTGAGCCGATCCATCAAGGAGCGCTTCAAGGACTACGTGCGGCTCAACAAGCGCCTGCCGGACGAGGTGCTCATGTCGGTGCTGAACATGGAGGCCATCGCCCAGATGACCGACTCCATCAGCGCCTACATCGTGGGCAAGGTGCCGGAGAAGCAGGAGCTGTTGGAGAACGCCAGCCTGCTGTCGCGCATGCGCCGCATCAACCAGATCCTCGCCGAGGAGCTGGACATCCTGGAGCTGGAGCAGCGCATCGACTCCGAGGTGCAGAGCCAGGTCCAGAAGAACCAGCGCGAGTTCTACCTGAACGAGCAGCTGCGGGCCATCCGCAAGGAGCTCGGCTACGGCGCCGACGAGGACGCCGAGGTCGAGGACTACCACAAGAAGATCCAGGAATCCGACCTGCCCGAGGACGCCCAGGCCGCCGCCGAGCGCGAGGTGTCGCGCCTGTCCAAGATGCCCCAGATGTCGCCCGAGGCGGCGGTGGTCCGCAACTACCTGGACACCCTGCTGGAGCTGCCCTGGAAGACCCGCAGCCGCGACCGCCTGGACACCCGCAAGGTGAAGGAGCGCCTGGACGCCGACCACTTCGGCCTGGAGAAGGTCAAGGAGCGCATCCTGGAGTTCATGGCCGTGCTCAAGCTCACCAAGGCCATGCAGGGTTCCATCCTCTGCCTGGTGGGGCCGCCGGGCGTGGGCAAGACCAGCCTGGGCCGCAGCATCGCCGAGAGCATGAACCGGAAGTTCGTGCGCATCAGCCTGGGCGGCGTGCGCGACGAGGCCGAGATCCGCGGTCATCGCCGTACGTACATCGGCAGCAAGCCGGGCCGCATCATCGAGTCGCTGCGCAAGGCGGGCACCCGCAACCCGGTCTTCCTGCTGGACGAGATCGACAAGATGGGCAACGACTTCCGGGGCGACCCGTCGTCGGCCCTGCTGGAGGTCCTGGACCCCGAGCAGAACACCCACTTCAGCGACCACTTCCTGGAGGTGGACTTCGACCTCAGCGAGGTGCTGTTCATCACCACCGCCAACTCCCTGCACACGATCCCGGCGGCCCTCGAAGACCGCATGGAGATCATCCGCCTGCCCGGCTACCTGGACCACGAGAAGCTGGCCATCGGCCGCGACTTCCTGGTGCCCCGGCAGATGGAGCGCAACGGCGTGGCCAAGTGGCCCGGCGGGTTCTCGGACAAGGCGCTGCAGACGATGATCGACGGCTACACCCGGGAGTCGGGCGTGCGCCAGCTCGAGCGTGAGATCGCCTCGGTCTGCCGCAAGGCCGCCAAGCGCCGCGCCGAGTCGGACAAGTGGCCCGGCCGCATCACGCCCCGCAATCTGCAGGGTTATCTGGGCATCCCCAAGTACCGCCGCCAGGTGGTGGAGGGCGAGCCCGAGGTGGGCGTGGTCACCGGTCTGGCCTGGACCGTCAGCGGCGGCGAGATCCTGCCCATCGAGGCCTCCCAGATGGTGGGCACGGGCAAGCTCAAGCTCACGGGCAACCTGAAGGACGTCATGAAGGAGTCGGCGGAGACGGCCCTGAGCTTCGCCCGCACCCGCTGCCCCAACATGGCGCCCGACCACCTCAAGAACCACGATCTGCACATCCACGTGCCCGAGGGCGCGGTGCCCAAGGACGGCCCCAGCGCCGGCGTGGCCATGTCCACGGCCATCGTCTCGCTGCTCACCGACACGCCCGTGCGCAAGGACGTGGCCATGACCGGCGAGGTGACCCTCCGCGGCAAGGTGCTGGCCATCGGCGGCCTGCCCGAGAAGTCCGTGGCGGCCATGCGCGCCGGCGCCAAGGTCCTGATCATTCCGCGCGAGAACGAGAAGGACTGCCAGGAACTGCCCGCGGTGATCCGTCGCAACATGGAGATCCACCTGGTGGACCACGTGGACGAGGTTCTCAAACTGGCCCTGGTGGGCGGCTGGTCCGCCCCGGTCCACCCCGCCGGTCCCGGCGCCAAGGGCGAGACGGCGCCGCCGCCGGCCCATTGAACGGGGGAGGGCCCGTGAACGTCGAGTTCGTCACCAGCGCCGCCGGACTGTCCGGGCGACCCGAGCGGGTCCTGCCCGAGTTCGCCTTCGTGGGGCGCAGCAACGTGGGGAAGTCGTCGCTCATCAACCTCTTCCTGCGCCGCAAGGCCATGGCCAAGACCAGCGGCAAGCCCGGCAAGACCCGCCTGCTCAACTACTTCATCGTGGACGACCGCTACTACCTGGTGGACCTGCCCGGTTACGGTTTCGCCAAGGTCAGCAAGAGCGAGCGTGACGCCTGGGCCCGGCTGATGAAGGCCTATCTCTTCGCCCAGGACCGTCCCAAGGCCGTGTTCCAGCTCGTGGACGTGCGCCACAGGCCCAGTGCCGAGGACAAGGCCATGACGGCCATGCTGCGCGAGGCCGACCTGCCCTTCGCCGTGGTGCCCACCAAGGTGGACAAGGTGCCCCGCTCCAAGCTCGCGGAGCGCTACAGGGAGATCGCGCAGGTCCTTGAACTGGACGCGGATACGCCGTTCATGCCCACATCGTCGTCCGCCGGCCAGGGCGCCCGGGACCTCCACGGCTGGGTGGGAGCCCTGCTGGAGGCCGCCGAGGCGGGAGATTGACACTCCGTATCCCCTTGAGCTATCATTAGAGGCGTCATGAAGCACTTGGAACGATACGCCGCGACCTTCGCTGCCGGGATCCTGATCCTGGCGGTCTTCGCGTGCCCGGCGGTCGCCACCGAGACGCTCATGGCCGAGCTGCCGTCCTCCACCAACTTCAGCTGCACCAACTGCCATGACGGCTCCGGGGAACCGGCCGCGACGAACCTCAACGTCTTCGGCATCGATTTCCAGGCGAACTTTTCGACCTGGGACCAGTCGCTCGCCTCCCTCGATTCCGACGGGGACGGGTGCACCAACGGCGTCGAACTGGGCGACTCCGACGGCAACGGCGTCCTCGACAACGGCATCGTCCAGGAATCCAGCCGACCCGGCGTGACCGGCGACTGCTCCGCTGCGAGTACCGACGAGTCCACCTGGTCGAACCTGAAGAACCTGTTCAACGGCAGCAAATAGTCTCGACACCGAACCGGCGTTCAGCGTGCAGGTCTCCGTGCGAGGCTCTTTTTTTTGCGGGACCGAATGACCCCGACGAGGGGGAGGTAACGTGACCAACCGCGTGATCATCGGCGGCCAGTGGGGCGACGAGGGCAAGGGCAAGATCGTGGACGCCCTGAGCCGCGACACCGACTGGGTCGTCCGCTACCAGGGCGGCGCCAACGCCGGCCACACCATCGTGCGCGACGAGGGCAAGGTGGTGCTGCACCTGATCCCCAGCGGCCTGCTCAGCGAGGGCGTGAAGGGTTATCTGGGCAACGGCATGGTCATCGACCCCTGGGCCCTGCTGGACGAGATCGTGGGGCTGGAGGAGCAGGGCATCCACGTGCGCGACCGCATGTTCGTGTCCGACGCCGCCCACCTCATCCTGCCCTTCCACAAGCGCCGCGACGAGCTGGCGGAGACCCGCCGCAAGCGCAAGAGCATCGGCACCACGGGCCGCGGCATCGGCCCCGCCTACCAGGACAAGAGCCAGCGCACGGGCCTGCGCATGGGCGATCTGCTGCTGCCCAACGAGAACCTGGAGCGCAAGGTCATCGAGAAGGTGCTCGAGTCCAACGAGCTCATCGCCGCCCTCTACGACGCGGAGCCCCTGCCGGCCCCGGCCATCGCCCAGGAGATGGTGGTGCTTGCCCGCTCTCTGGCGCCCATGATCGTGGACGGCCACGCCGCCCTCGAGGGCGTGCGCCGCGGCACCGAGTCGGTGCTGTTCGAGGGGGCCCAGGGTACCCTGCTGGACCTGGACCACGGATCGTACCCGTACGTGACCTCCAGCAGCGCCTCGGTGGGCGGCGCCCTCACGGGCACCGGCCTGCCCCCGCGCTGCCTCGGCGACGTGCAGGGCGTCTTCAAGGCCTACTGCACCCGCGTGGGCAACGGACCGTTCCCCACCGAGCTGCTGGCGGAGGAGGGCGAGAGCCTGCGCAGCATCGGCGGCGAGTTCGGCGCCACCACGGGTCGTGCCCGTCGCTGCGGCTGGTTCGACATGGTGGCCGCCCGCCACGCCGTGGAGCTCAACGGCATGACCGGCGCCTACATCACCAAGCTCGACGTGCTGGAGACCCTGCCCGAGATCAAGGTGGCCACCTCCTACGAGCTGGACGGCGAGCCCCTGCACCGCTTCCCCTCGGGCAGCGAGGCCCAGGCCCGGTGCGTTCCGGTCTTCGAGGCGCAGCCCGGCTGGGAGGCGCCCCTGGGCGAATGCCGCAACCTGCAGGACCTGCCGGCCAAGGCGCGGGCCTACCTGGAGTTCCTGGAGGAGGGGATGGGGCTGCACGTGGAAGGCGTGTCCGTGGGGCCGCACCGCGACCAGACCATCTGGACCCCCGGCGGCGTGACCACCTGATTTTGACGGCCCCGGTCCCGGGGCCTATCTTGACCGCTTCCGGTGGGTCACTAGCTCATCAGGTAGAGCATCTGCCTTTTAAGCAGACGGTGCCAGGTTCGAGTCCTGGGTGACCCACCAGACGCATACGAAAGGGCCGCACCCGTCGGGTGCGGCCCTTCCTCGTTCCGGTCCGGGTCGTGTCTACTTCCCGAACGTCTTCGTCCACAGCGCGTCGAACTCCTCGACGGTGTCCTCGAAGAGATCCAGCATGGTCAGGATGGGCGCCGGGGATTCCATGTCCACGCCGGCGGCCTTGAGCAGCTCCAGCGGGGGAGCGCTCGAGCCGCCCTTGAGCATGTTGTCGATGTACTGGTCGGCGGCCTTCTGGCCCTTGTCCATGATCCGGTCGGCCAGGGAGATGCCGCTGGTCAGGCCGGTGGCGTAGGTGAACACGTAGAAGTTGTAGTTGAAGTGGGGGATGAAGGCCCACTCCACGCAGTCGTTCTCGCCCATGGCGAAGTTCGGACCGTAGTACTTGGTGATGAGGTCCGCGTACAGGCCGTTGAGGAAATCGGCCGTCAGCGTGTTGTTCTCCTCGGCGTACTCGTGGAACCGCAGCTCGAACTCGGCGAACAGCGTCTGGCGGAAGATCGTCAGGCGGATGTTCTCCATGCGCTTGTTCAGCAGGGCCAGCTTGCGGACCGGGTCCTTCTCCTTCTTCAGCATGTAGCTGAGCAGCACCGACTCGTTGCACGTCGAGGCGACCTCGGCCAGGAACGTGGTGTAGTCGCCGTAGATGAAGGGCTGGTTCTTGTAGCTGTAGTAGGTGTGCAGCGCGTGGCCGAACTCGTGGGCGGTGGTGAACACGGCGTCCAGCGAGTTGTCGTAGTTGTGCAGCACGTAGGGGTGGCCGCCGTCCATCCAGGCCACGATGCCGGAGCTGTAGGCGCCGGTGCGCTTGTTCTCGTTGGGGAAGACGTCGATCCAGCCGTTGGCCGGGTCGGCGGCCGTCTCGACCAGACCCACGTACTCCTTGCCCAGGGGCTTGAGGCCCTCGGCCAGCAGCTCGCGGCACTCCTCGTAGGTGTAGTCGCGCTCGCCGCCTTCCAGCATGGGGTTGTAGAGGTTGGCGAAGTCCAGGGGACCGTCCACGTCCATCACCTTGCGGCGCAGGTCCACGTACTTGTGCAGCGTGCGCTCGAGGTTGGCGTTGATGGTGTCGATGAGCATGCGGTAGACGTCGGGGCTGATGTTGTCGCCCTTCAGGGACGCCTCGAGGCAGCTGTCGTAGCCGCGCACGTCCTTGGTCAGCAGGTGCGACTTCACGACGCCGTCGAGGGTCGCCGCCAGGGTGTTCTCGAACTGGCGGTAGGTGCCGAAGAAGGCTTCGGCCGCCTGCTTGCGCATGGCGTAGGAACCGGTCGAGCGGGCCTTGCCCCAGCCGGCGAGGGTCAGCGGGCGCATGGTGCCGTCGTCGGCGAGGATCTCCGGGAAGGCCATGTCCACGTCGCGGAGCTTGTCCGAGACCTCGGCGCTGGCGCCGCGCACCTGGCCGGTCTTGGACAGGATGCGCTCCTCGGCCTTGCTCAGGGTGTGCTCCTTCATCCGCTGGATGTCGCGGATGTAGTACTCGTAGACCTTCAGTTCCTCCTTGGCGGCCAGGAAACCGTCGATGGTCTCGGTGGGGAGGGCCAGCAGCTCGGGGGTCATGTACGACACGGTGCCGCTGTAGGTCTGGAAGAGGAACCCGACCTTGCCCTGCATCATCTGGTTCGCGGGATCCGAGAGCTCCACGTCCAGGCGCAGCTGGGTGTAGGCGTACAGGCGCATGAGGCGCTGGATGGTCTCCTCCATCTTGGAGACGGCCTCGTAGAGCACGTCGGCGGACTCGCCCAGGCGACCCTCGTAGGCGCCCAGCTCGGGCACCATGGCCTCCACGGCGGCCAGCTCGGCCTCCCATTCCTCGACGCCGGAGAAGACATGGCTCCAGTCCCAGGTGTACTCGGCGGGGATCTCCGCGCGGGGCGTGGCGGGATCGGGTGTGTACGCCAGGGCGGCGCTAGCAGCGACGAGCACGGCCAGCAGCAGAGCCCAGGCACCTCGATGCAGGATGCCGGTCCTTCTCATGGGGTACCTCCTCGGAGGGTCACGTGAAAAAGGGCCCGGTCAACCGTGACCGGGCCCTCGATGCGGGACGGATCAGGGAACGATCCGCCCGAACTTGTCGGTCGCCGGCCTCAGGTTCTTGGCGGCGCCGGTTTCCGGTAGGGGGACGTCGACCTCGGTGAAGGTCGCGCCGTCGGAAGCATGGAGGATGCGGCCCTCGTCACCGACGGCCCAAAGCTGGCCGTCACCCGCACCCCAGATGTCGGAGAGCCAGCCGGTGCCGGCCCAGAGGAGCTCCGTGTCGGTGCCGTCGAGCTGCCAGGTGGCGATCTCGGCGGCCCAGGTCGTCAGGTACATCCGCTCGCCCGGCAGGTCCAGCCACATGCCGGTGATGGCGTGCGGGTAGGTGATCGGGTCGGAGCGGTTGCCGAAGGGGTCGGTCACGCGCTTCCAGAGGGACTCGCCGAAGTCGTCCACCGAGTAGCGGA
This sequence comes from uncultured Fibrobacteraceae bacterium, assembly GCA_964343835.1. GTDB lineage: Bacteria > Krumholzibacteriota > Krumholzibacteriia > LZORAL124-64-63 > LZORAL124-64-63 > CALEMW01. The sequence continues at coordinate 75,050 of CAYFKR010000010.1, read as the reverse complement.
GGATGCGACCGCTCTGCAGGCCCATGTAGTTATGGGAGACGG
>CAYFKR010000010.1:0-74998 GCA_964343835.1 uncultured Fibrobacteraceae bacterium | reverse complement strand
CGCCGCCAGGTCGCCGCCGAAGGCGTAGCGTCCGACGGTGGCCAGGGACTGGATGTCCTCGGAGAAGAGCAGCGTGTCGTTGGGCTCGCCGTCGTCGTTGTAGCGGAAGGCGGCGTTCTCCGTGGCGATCCAGCGGCTGCCGGAGAGCTGGCGGATGTTGCCGCGCTCGCCGCAGGCGTAGATCTCGTCGTAGGGGCCGGTGCCCACGGCGTAGAAGTTCTCCTCGGAGCCGCTGTCCATCTCGGACCAGCTGCTGCCGTTCCAGCGGTAGATCACGCCGCCGTGGCCCACCACGAACACGTCGCTGGCCGACGTGCCCCAGACATCGGTGAAGACGTGCTCGCCGATCTCCTGGAGCGACCATTCGGCACCGTTCCAGTGCATGATCAGGCCGGGCTGGCCAACCGCCCAGACGTTGTCGTCCGCGGTCCCCCACACGGAGAAGAACCAGGGCTGGAGCTCGGGCTCGGGGTAGGGGGTCTGGGTGACGTCCGTGTTCTCTTCCTCCGAGCAGCCGAGCAGGCCGAAGGCCAGGGCCGCGATCAGGAGCAGGAGAGCGGTCGACAGCGGCCGCAGGGAGCCGCGCTGCTTCGGGTCAAGGGCAAGACGCTTTTCCATTGCGGTTCGATTCCTCGATGGTATGGTGGGGTTTCGAACAGGACGCGACGGCGTCTCACGCCGGTTTCCGCGCGCGCTGGCTCATGAATATTAAGCATCTGCACGGTCCTTGTCCACAAGGACTTGCCCGGGCTCCGGCCGCCGACCAGATTGTCCCCGAGCCCCCACCCGACCCCGAAGCACCGCCCAGGAGCAGCCGACGATGACCGATCCCGTCCCCGGAACGGACCTCCACGCCGAGATCGACCGCCTCCGCACCGAGATGAACGCCGTCATCCTGGCCCACTACTACCAGGAGCCCGACGTCCAGGACGTGGCCGACCACGTGGGTGACTCCCTGGCCCTGGCCCGGGCCGCCGCCGCCACCGACGCCGACGTCATCGTCTTCGCGGGCGTGCACTTCATGGCCGAGACGGCCAAGATCCTCAATCCCGACAAGCTGGTGCTGCTGCCCGACCTGGAGGCCGGCTGCAGCCTGGCCGACGGCTGCCCCGCCGACGAGTTCGCCGAGTTCCTGACCCGCCATCCGGACCACGAGGTCGTCAGCTACATCAACTGCTCCGCGGCCACCAAGGCCATGAGCGACGTCATCTGCACCTCCGGCAACGCCCTGAACGTGGTGGCGAGCATCCCCCGCGACAAGCCGGTGGTCTTCGCCCCGGACCGCCACCTGGGCCGCTGGGTGGCCCAGAAGCTGGACCGCGAGCTGGTCCTGTGGCACGGCAGCTGCGAAGTCCACGAGCAGTTCTCGGAGCGGCGCCTGGTGGAGCTCAAGACCCTCCACCCCGAGGCCATGGTCGCGGCCCATCCCGAGTGCACCGAGGCCGTGCTGCAGCACGCCGACCACATCGGGTCCACGGCCGCCATCCTGTCCTTTGCCCGGGAGACCGACGCGCGGGAGATCATCGTGGCCACCGAGCCCGGCATCCTGCACCAGATGAGCAAGGAGAGTCCGGACAAGGTCTTCCATCCGGTGCCGGGGGCGGACGAGAGCTGCAACTGCAACGAGTGCCCGTACATGAAGCTCAACACCCTCGAGAAGCTCTACCTCTGCATGCGCGACCGCACGCCGGAGCTGGTGCTGGACCCGGACCTGGCCGCCAGGGCCCTGGCGCCCATCGAGAGGATGCTCGCGCTCTGAGCCGCTCTGAGCCGAGAGGGGGGGGCATGACCGTCCGCACACCCGTCTACCTGGACCATCACGCCACCACGCCCGTGGACCCGCGGGTGGTGGACGCCATGCTGCCGGTCCTGCGCGAGCATTTCGGCAATCCCTCCAGCGCTTCCCACGCCCACGGCTGGGCCGCCGCCGCCCTGGTGGACCGGGCACGGGAACACGTGGCCGCCCTGGTCGGCTGCGAGGCCCGGGAGATCGTCTTCACGTCCGGGGCCACCGAGAGCATCGACCTGGCCCTGCGGGGGACCCTCGCGGGGCGCGAGCCGGGCCACCTGGTCACCACCGTCCTGGAGCACGACGCCGTGCGCGAGCCGATGGCGGCCCTCGAGGCCGCCGGCTGGGAGGTCGCGCGGGTTCGCTGCGGCGCCGACGGACTGACCGACCCCGCCGACGTGGCCGCCGCCCTGCGCCCCGACACCGTGCTGGTCTCCATGATCGCCGCCCATAACGAGGTGGGCACCGTCCAGCCCCTGGCCGAGGTGGGCACCCTGTGCAAGGAGCGCGGCGTGCTCTTCCACACCGATGCGGCCCAGGCCGTCGGGCGCATCCCCGTGGACGTGGGTGCGGCCGGGGTGGACCTGCTCGGCCTCTCTGCCCACAAGTTCCATGGCCCCAAGGGGGTGGGCGCCCTCTACGTGAGATCGCGTGAACCCCGGGTCCGCCCCGAACCGAGGCTCCTGGGCGGAGGGCAGGAGGGCGGTCTGAGGTCCGGCACCCTCAACGTTCCGGGCATCGTGGGACTGGGGGAGGCCTGTCGCCTGGCGAAGCTGGAGGGGGAGGAGCGTGCGGAGCGGCTGCGGGCCATGAGCGGCCGGTTCTATGCGACGGTAGCCGACGCCGTCCCCGCCGTGCGTCTGATCGGCGCCGCGAAGCCCCGGCTGCCGGGCAGCCTCTGCCTGGCGGTTCCCGGCGTGAGTGCGGCCGACCTCGCGGCGGCCCTGCCCACCCTCTCGTTTTCCACCGGGTCGGCCTGCGGCTCCGGCCGTCCGGGGCCGAGCCCGTCATTGCTGGCCATGGGCTGTGACAAGGCCACGGCGTCGTCGGCCGTACGCATCGCGCTGGGCAAGGACACCACCGACGACGAGGCGGCATACGCCGCCTCCCGCCTTGCCGAGGCCTTCCGCAACCTCTCCTCCTGAACGAGAAGGGCCGCCGCTTCCCGAGGGAAACGGCGGCCCCGTCTGCGTGACGCCGGATCAGCGCGTGATCGAGAGGGAGACCCTCCGGCGGTCCGTGTCGATGTCCACCACCCTCACCGAGACCTGCTGGCCGATGGTCAGCACGTCGTCGGGATGGGAGATGGGGTCGGACGAGATGGCCGAGATGTGGACCAGTCCGTTCACGCCGGGCATGAGCTCCACGAAGGCGCCGAAGTTGGTGGTGCCCACCACCACGCCCTCGTACCACTCGCCCATGACGAACTTCTGGCCGATGTCGGCCCAGGGGTCGCCCTGCATGGCCTTCAGGGAGAGGCTGATGCGCTCGTCGCGGCCCCGTCCCAGGTGCTGGACGTCCATGATCTGGACGGTCACCTCCTGGCCCTCCTCCACCACGTCGGACGGGTGCTCCACCCGGGAGTGGGAGAGCTCGGAGATGTGCACCAGGCCCTCCACGCCCCCCAGGTCCACGAAGGCGCCGAAGGGCAGGATGCGGACGACCTTGCCCTCGAGCACCGCGCCCACGACGAGCTGCTTGCGGGTCTCGGCGCCGAGCCGGTCCTTCTCCTCGCGCAGGATCGCCCGGCGCGATACCACCAGGCGGCGGCCGTTCTCGGCGAATTCGATGACGCGGAACTCGAGGCTCCGCCCCACCCACACCGCGGGGTCTTCCACGAAGCGGTCGTCGATCTGGGAGATGGGGCAGAAGGCGCGCCAGCCGCCGAGGTCCACCACGAATCCGCCCTTGTTGGTCTCGGTGACCGAGCCGGTCAGGGGCAGGCCGCTCTGCAGGGCCTCCTGGATGGGCTTGGGGTCCTTGCCCGTCAGCTTGCGCTTCATGGCCAGGCGCATGTCGGCGCCCTTGCCGGTCACGAAGGCGGTGATCTCGTCGCCCACGGCCACCGTCAGTTCGCCGTCGGCGTTCTTCAGGTCGGCCGTGGAGATGGGCAGTTCGCTGCGGCCGCCGAAGTCCACGAAGGCGTCGTCGTCGCCGAGCTGGACCACCTTGCCGGTGACGCGGTCGCCGGGCTTGGGGTCGGGCTTCGTGGCTTCGCGGCGGGCGTCGTCGGCGGCGAGCATGGCGGCGAAGTCCTCGGCGGGGGCTTCGTCCGACGGCTCGTCGGCGGGTTCGGGTGTCGGCTCGGGAGCCGGTTCGGGGGTGGCCGGGGTGTCGGGCTCGGGAGCGGGGGTGTCGGCCTGGGATCCGTTGTCGTCGGCGGGGGGCTCCTGCAGGGGATCGGAGCGGAGGTCGTCGGTCATGTCGTTCGTGTCCTGGACGTTGGTTGGGTGGCGGGGCCCCGGAGGGCCGGGAACCGGACCACCATATCATACGCCCGCGGTGGCTGTCAGCGACGGATCGCAGAGGGGCGGGAGCGCCAGACGTCCCAGGTGTACAGGCCGAGGGCGGTCCAGATCAGCCCGAAGCTGAGGGCGTGGACGGTCCCGAAATCCTCGCCGAAGACCGCCACGGCCAGCATGAACTGCAGGGTGGGGGCGATGTACTGCAGGAAGCCCACGGTGGCGTAGCGGAGGCGTCTCGCCGCGTTGGCGAACCACATCAGGGGCACGGCCGTGACCAGGCCGCCGGCCGCGAGCAGGGCGCTCATCCCCGGATCCCCGCCGAAGACGAGATCACCGTCGCCGTGCCGCACGACGAGCCAGCCCACCGCCAGGGGAAAGAGCAGCCACGTCTCGGCCGCGAGGCCCACGTCGCCCGCCGCATCCACCGTCTTGCGCAGCAGGCCGTAGGTCCCGAAGCTCAGGGCCAGCCCGAGGGCGATGCCCGGCACCTGGCCGGTCCCGGCGGCCAGGACGGTCACGCCGACGGCGGCGACGGCCACGCTCATCGACTGGACCCGGCGCAGCCGCTCGCGCAGCACGCCCACCCCGAGCAGCACGTTCACCAGCGGATTGATGAAGTAGCCCAGGCTGCACTGGAGCACCTGGCCATTGGCGACCGCCCAGATGAACACCAGCCAGTTGAAGAAGATGAGCAGGGTGGTCAGGGCGAGGACGCGCAGCACGCGGGGGCGGCGGAAGGCGGTGAACAGCTCGTCGAGACGCCCCCTGAGGGCCAGCCAGCCCGTCAGCAGCAGGGCGCTCCAGACCACGCGGTGGGCCATGACCTCCAGGGCGGGCACGTCGGCCACGGCCTTGAAGTACAGTGCGACGAATCCCCACAGGAGGTAGGCGCCCAGACCGTAGGCCACGCCGATGCGGCGTTCGCGGGAGGAGTCGGACGGGGACGGGGGCATGGCACGTCCTGGGCGGGGGGAGCGCGTCTCGGGCCGCGGCATGGTAGCACGGTCCGCCGCGATCCGCTCCGGAATCCTGAAATTCCTACCGCGTTGCTATGCCGGGTGTTAGATTCCAAACAACCTCGTGAAGACGGGGTGATCCCTATCCGCTCTCGGTTCGATCGCCAGGAGTCCGCACCATGAACGAACGCATCCGCTCCCTGCTCTTTCCGCTCCTCTGCTACGTCGCCTTCTTCGCGTCGGGAGCCGCGTGCCTCGTGTCCGAGGTCACGTGGAACCACATGCTCATCGTGGTGGTGGGCAATTCCCTGAGCGCGGCGGCCATGATCATCGTCGTGTTCATGGGCGGCCTGGGGCTGGGCAGTTTCGTGGGCGGCCGCGTGTTCTCGAAGGGGCGGCGCAGCCTGATGCCGTACCTGGTGCTCGAGCTGGCGGTGGGGGCCTACGTGCTGCTGTCGCCCCGGCTCTTCGACCTGCTGGAGACGATGTTCGTCTCGCTGGCCGACGGAGCCGCCGACCGTGGCGTCCTGACGATCGTACGCATCGTGGTGAGCATGGCGGCCCTGCTGCTGCCCGCGTTCCTGATGGGCGCCACGTTCCCGGCCATGATCAACGGCGCGGCGCCGACATCGGCCGGCAGCCGCAGCGCCCGCACGGGCTACCTGTACAGCATGAACACCATCGGCGCGGCCCTGGGCACCTTCGCCGCGGGCTACCATCTGCTGCTGGAACTGGGCGTGCAGGCGACCCTCAACGTGGCCTGCGGCCTGTACGCCGTGGCCGCCCTCGCGGCCCTCGCGGCCCATGGGCTGCTGCGCGGCGTGGAGCGCGACGACCCCGAACCCGAGACCGAGGCCGCGCCGGTCGCCCCGGCCGGCGGACGCCGCTGGGCTTTCCTGGGCGTCGCCACCTTCGCAGCGGGATTCGTGTCCCTGGCCTACGAGGTCATGCTCACGCGGTTGAGCATCCTGTACCTGGGCAACAGCGTGTCGGTGTTCCCCCTCGTGCTCACCGGCTTCCTGCTGGGGTCGGGGATCAGCGGCGTGGCCGGGACCTGGCTCTACGGCGTGCTGCGCCGTCGCGGGGGCGGGGAGAGGCTGTTCGGCGTGCTGGCCCTGGCCGCGGGTCTGGTGCTCATGATCACGCCGTACCTGCTGCTCTCGGACCGCTTCATGAGCCCCAACGAGATGGCCCGCTTCGCCGACGTGAACCCGCGCAACCCTCTGCCCATCCTGGGCATGATCGTGGCGCCGACGGTGCTCATGGGCGCCCTGCTGCCCATCGCCATCCGCATGCTGCAGGCCGACGTGCGCGGCGACGCCACGCGCCGCGCCTCGGTCCTGTACTCCCTGAACACGGCGGGCGGCGTGCTCGGGGCCGGGCTCGTGAACCACTGGCTCGTGCCGCTGATCGGCGTGCAGGGGGCGCTGGTGAGCCTGACCACCGTCTTCGCGGCGGTGGGCCTGGTGAACATCGTGGATCCCGCCGGCCGGAGGTCGCGACGGATCGCCGTGGCGGCGGGCACCGCCGTGATCGCGCTGCTGCTGGCCATCGTTCCGCCGCGCCTCATGGAGCTCTACGCCTCCAAGCTGGCCGTGCAGACCGAGGCCCATTCGGCCGACGTCCTCCTGCTGCAGGAGGGCCGGGCCGCCATGGTCGCGGTCATCGACCAGTTCGACGAGGAGAAGGGCACCTACCGCGACATGTACCTCAACGGCGTGGAGGAGGCGTCGACCCGCTTCTGGCACGTGCAGCTCTTCAAGCTGCTGGGCATCCTGCCGCCCATGACCCACGCCTCGGACGGGCCCAAGGACGCCATGGTCATCGCGTTCGGGGCGGGCATGACGGCCGGCTCGGTGCTGGCGTCGGACGAGGTCGCGTCGCTGGACGTGGTGGACCTGAACCCGGACATCGAGGGCATCAACGACCTCTTCACCGACGTCAACGGCGACGTCTACCACCGCGACCGCTTCCACTTCCACAACGACGACGGCCGCAACTACCTGGTCACCAGCGGCAAGCAGTACGACCTGATCATCGGCGACTCCACCCACCCCCGCGCCTACGACTCCTGGATCCTTTACACCGAGGAGTTCTACCAGGCCGTGCGGCAGCGTTTGAAGCCCGACGGGATCTTCGCCCAGTGGGTGCCGGTGCTCGGGTCCATGCGCGGCGAGCTGTTCAACATCCACCTCAACACGTTCCGCAGCGTGTTCCCCAACTCCACGTTCTGGTACATCTACGGCTGCGACCAGGCCTTCATCATGGCCACGCCCGAGCCTTACGAGCTCGATGTGGATCGCCTGCGGTCCAAGCTGGAGAAGCTGCCGGACTGGTTCCGCGCCGAGGAGTACCAGCTCGACACGGTGGAGCGCATCGCGGGCTTCTTCTGGCAGGATACCGGGGCCATGAGCGCCATGATCGGCGGCGAGACCCGCATCAACACCGACGACCGCCACTACTTCGACAAGCAGTCGGCCGTGTGGCCCCTGCCGCCCCAGCGTCAGCTGCCCATGTTCCAGGCGTCGGTGCTGCCGTCGCTGGTGGGTGCCGACGAGGCCCTGGTGTCCGCCGTGCGCCGTGAGCAGGAAGTGGCGGGCCTGCTGGGTCGCTACGGGTTCTACAAGACCGACGCGGACCTCGAGCGCGCCTACTGCCTGATGCCGGACAACGGCAACGCCCGGTTCCACATGTCGCTGAAGTACGCCGGCGACCTGCCCGACCCGGCCGAGGTGTGCGAGAGCGACGAACTCCGCAGCTACCGGGCCCTGGTGCAGGCCCACCCCGACAGCCCGTCGGCGCTCAACGGGCTGGCGAGCCTGCTGGCGGAGGCGGGACGGCTCGACGAAGCCCTGCCCCTGGCCGAGCGGGCGGGCGGACTCGCGCCCGACGACGGCGCCGTGCTCGATACCTGGGGCTGGACCCTGCACCTGCTCGGACGGGATCTGGAATCGCTGGTGATCCTGAACAGGGCATCGGCTGCGCTGCCGGACCATCCCATCGTGAACTACCACCTGGGGAGCGTGCTGGCGGCCACGGGTGACGGGGCGGAGGCGAAGGCCCGGCTGGCGCGGGCCCTGGCTGCGCCCGGAGGCTTCTCCTACGCCGACGAGGCGCGGGCCCTGCTCGACACGCTGGACTGATCCTGGGCGTCAGCGGACACGACGAAGGCCGGGGCCCACGCCCCGGCCTTCGCTTCTTCGAGCCCCGTCAGCGGAGCAGCTCGACCGGCCCGTCCAGTTCCAGGGCCAGTACCGTCACGTCCCCGTCCAGGTCCTCCACGGGCACGTCCACGTACACGATGCCCGGTTCGCTGCGCCACGACAGCTTCATCTTCACGTCCCAGTCCAGCTCCGTACCCGTGCCAACCACGCGGATGCGTTCGATGCCGCTGACCAGCCCCTTCACCGCCACGGGGCCGGTGGGTGCGTAGGGCAGGAAGAGGTAGAGGGTCGTGCGGTCGTCCGAGAGCGTGGTCGGCCCCACGTGGTGGCCGGGAGGGATGCCCGCCTGCGTTCCCCGCACGGCCTCGCCGTGGCGCTCCATCCAGCGGCCCAGATGCTCCAGTCGCTCGACCTGCTCGGGGGGGATCGTACCGTCGGCCACGGGCCCGATGTCCAGCAGCAGATTGCCGCCGAGGGAGGCGCAGTCCACCAGGATGCGGATGATCTGGTTCGCGGACTTGTAATTCGTGTCGCCCGGCTGCCATCCCCACGAGTCGTTCATGGTCATGCAGAGTTCCCAGTGCGGGGCGTCAGGCTGCGTGACGGGGAGGCCCTGTTCCGGTGTGGCGTAGTCGCCGTGGCCCTGAAGGCGTGAGTTGATCACCACGTCGGGGTTGTCGGCCAGCAGGAGGGCGCGGATGGCGGGGGCGTTCCACTCCTCGGCCGAGTGCTCCCAGTCGCCGTCGAACCACATCAGGTCGGGGCGGAACCGATGGGAGAGCTCGCGGATCTGGGCGTGGTTGAAGGCCGAGAAGCGTGCCCAGCGCTCCGGGTCGTCGACGTAACGGGGTGCGTCGCGCAGGAAGCCCGGGTAGTCGTGGTGGGTCCAGTCGATGAGGGAATAGTAGAGGCCCACCTTCAAGTCGCGCTCGCGCAAGGCGTCCACGTACGGGGCGATCAGGTCACGGCCGGCGGGGGTGCGGCCGACCACGTCCAGGTCGCCGGCGTCGGTGTCCCACAGGGCGACGCCGTCGTGGTGCTTGGCCGTGAGCACGGCGTAGCCGGCGCCGCTGCGGGCGATGAGGTCGGCCCAGGCGGCGGGGTCGTAGCGTTCCGCGCCGAAGCCGTCGAGCTGGGCCATGTAGTCCTCATGGCTCACGTGCCCGTTGTGGAACGACCACGACTCCGACACGCCGTCCACGGCGTAGATGCCCCAGTGGATGAAGATGCCGAGGCGGGCGTCGTCGAACCAGGCGAGGCGGCGGGCGGTGTCGGCCGCAGCCGGGAAGGCGAGGAAGATGGACATCAACAGGATGGCGAGGCGCACGTCGGATCCCCTTTCTTCCCTGCGAGGCTAGCAGACGGGACCGTCGGTGTCTGCTACCCTCGGGCGGTCCCGTACCCGGAGGTCCCCGAGATGAAGCCGCTGCTGATCGTCGCCGTCTTGCTGCTCGCCTTCAACGCCGTCGCCGACGAAGACGCCTACGTCCCGGAGACCGATCCGCAGGTCCTGGAGAAGCTCGAACGCTGGCAGGACCTGAAGTTCGGCCTGCTCATGCACTGGGGCGCCTACAGCCAGTGGGGGATCGTGGAGTCGTGGTCCCTGTGCCCGGAGGACCACGGGTGGTGCGAGCGGAAGCGCGGCAGCGACCCGCAGGACTACGCCACCTACAAACGCGAATACGAGGCGCTCCAGACCACCTTCGATCCCCGCGGCTTCGACCCTCAGCGCTGGGCCCGCGCCGCCGCCGACGCGGGCATGGGCTACGTGGTGTTCACCACCAAGCACCACGACGGATTCACCATGTTCGACTCCGCCCTGACCGACTACTCCATCGCCGACCCCGCCTGCCCCTTCCACGACCACCCGCAGGCCGACGTCACCCGCGCCGTCTTCGACGCTTTCCGCGCCGAGGGCCTGTGGGCCGGCGCCTACTTCTCCAAGCCCGACTGGCACAGCCCCGACTACTGGTGGCCGTACTTCCCGCCCCTGGACCGCAACGTGAACTACGACCCCGACGCCTACCCCGAGCGGTGGGAGCGCTTCGTGCAGTTCACCCACGGCCAGATCATGGAGCTGATGACCGGCTACGGCGACGTGGACATCCTGTGGCTCGACGGGGGATGGGTGGCCCGCAAGCCTGCGGAGAAGATCCGCGAGTGGTACGGCCGACGCCTCGGTGGCACGGAATCCGGGTTCATCAAGGGCCGCATCGTCAATCAGGACATCAGGATGGAGGAGCTGGTGGCCAAGGCGCGCGAGGCGCAGCCGGGGCTCATCGTGGTGGACCGGGCGGTGCCGGGCCCTCACCAGAACTACCTGACGCCGGAGAACCGGGTGCCCGACGTGGCGCTGCCCCACCCGTGGGAGTCATGCATCATCGCCGGGGGGAGCTGGTCGTGGGTACCCGACGCCGAGTACATGAGCGTGCGAAAGGGCGTGCACCTGCTCATGGACATCGTGGCCAAGGGGGGCAACCTGCTGCTGAACGTGGCGCCGGGGCCGGACGGCCGCTGGCACGACGGCGCATACGAGCTGCTCGCCGGCATGGGGGACTGGCTCGAGGTGAACGGCGCTGCCGTGTACGGGACGCGGGCCATCGCGCCGTACAAGAGCGGCGACGTGTGCTGGACCCGGTCGCCCGGCGACGGCGCCGTCCATGCGGTGCGGCTGGCCCGGGAGGGGGAGACGGGGCCGCCGGCGGAGATCCGGCTCGAGGGGCTGCGGCCCGCGGCCGGGTCCGTCGTGACCATGCTGGGGGTGGAGGAGCCCCTGACCTGGACGCCCACGGCCGAGGGTGCCGTCGTGGCCGTGCCCGAGGAGGTCCGGGCGGCTCCGCCCTGCTCCGACGCCTGGTGCCTGCGGATCCCCTCCGTCGAGAATGTAAAATAAGTTTGACATAATGGAAAGTTAGCTTTACATTCGGCGCCATGAAACCGCGCCACGACATCCTCAGCCACCTGCGCCGCCACCGCCTGTCGGTCGAGATGACCCAGCAGGAGCTGGCCGACCGCGTGGGTGTCACCCGCCAGACCATCCTGTCCATCGAGAAGGGCAAGTACAGCCCCACCGTCGGCCTCGCCCTGAGGCTCGCGGGGGTGCTCGGCGTGCGCGTGGAGGACCTGTTCGAACTGGAGGGGGAGAACGATGAGCAAGCGTGAGTCCGTGATCGCCTGGTTCCGCTCGCCGTCCAACCTGATCGCCTCGACCCTCGTGATCGGGGGCTTCCTGATGACCTCGGTGGACGAGGTCTGGGGCATCGTCATGGGGATCGGCATCTTCGGCCCGGGCATCCTGCGCGAGTTCGGCTGGCTGCAGGACAAGGACGAGTTCGAGATGCGCGCCGCCCGTCGTGCCGGCTACCACGCCTACCTGGTGGGCGGGCTGCTGATCTTCACGGTCACGGCCCTGTACCGTCACGCGGAGCCGGAGCTGGAGACGCCGTCGTCGTTGACGCTGTCGATCTTCGTGGTGATCTGGTTCACCTGGCTGCTCAGTTCCCTGCTCGCCTACTGGGGCCCCCTGAAGATGGCCCGGCGGCTGCTCTACGCCTTCGGCGTGGTGTGGCTGCTGTTCAACATCGGGGCGGGAGAGGGGAACTGGAAGGTCAGCTTCATGCAGTCCCTGCTGGCGGTGCCGTTCTTCGCCGCGGCGTTCTTCGCCAACCGGTTCCCCCGGATCATGGGCATGCTGCTGCTCGCCGTCTCCGTCTTCCTGTTCTTCTTCTTCGGCTGGGAGGAGATCTTCACCCGGCCGTTCACCGGCGGGATCGAGGCCATGGTGCTGTTCCTCGGTCCCCTCGTCGTCAGCGGCATCGGTCTGCTGGCCGGGCGCCGGGAAACGCTCCCGGACGCCGAGGCCTGACCGGGCCGCGCTACGTGGAGGTTCCAGTCATGTGTCGTCGAATCATCCTGCTTTCCACGATCCTGTTCCTGTTCGCGCTGCCCGTCGCCGGGCTGGCGGGAGAAACCCCGACCCTGAAGGTCGGTACCTACGACACCCGCTGCGTGGCGTTCGCCTACGGCAAGACGGACGCGTTCATGAAGCATGTCGGGGAACTGAAGCGCGAGTATGCCGAGGCCAAGGCGGACGGCGACACCGACCGCATGGCCGAGCTCGAGGCCGCCGGCAAGGGCCTCCAGCACGAGATGCACCTGATGGTCTTCTGCGGCGCGCCCATTCCCAATGTCCTGGACCGCGTGCGCGATCGGATTCCGGAAGCCGCGGCCGCGGCGGGCGTGGATCTGATCGTCGAGGGCGTGCTGTTCGAGGGGCCGGGCGTGGAGGTGGTGGACGTGAGCGCCGAGATGGCCTCGCTGTTCACCGACTCGCCTGAAGTCCTCGCGATGCTGCCGGAGATCATGGCGGCGCCGGTGGTGGATCCCTCGGAGTTGGAGGGGCATGAGCATTGATTGCTGGCGGATGCGGTGGATGAGGGAACCGATGGAGCCGGGCGCCATTGAAGGGGCGTCCGTCCCGAGTCCGGGTGCAACCAATATCGACCTGGGAGCCATCGATGAATAGTAGTCGAATCGTTACGATGATCATCACAGTCGGATCGACCGTATTGCTGTCCGCTTGCGACATGGTCGGCCTCGGGGAAGAGTGGCCGGCCCCCTACGTCATCGAAGTCGAAGCGGTGACCTACAACTCGCCCGTGACGAGTCAGGATACCTTGAAGGTGAGATTCCGGGGCATGGCAGCCACGAACGGCTGCGGAGCCTTCTGGAGGAAGGACGTGGGCCCATTCCCTCATGGGGCAGCTTTCCGGTTCTGGGGCCGGTCCATCTACGGAGGCGATGTGGATGCCTGTGACGATGTCCTGGTCGCCATGGATGTCACCCACGAGATCCCCAACCCCGAACCTGGCCATTTCATGATCGTCATTCGGCAACCGAACGGTGACGAGCTCGAGGTCCTGATACCGGTCGGGGAGCCCTGAGCGAGGGGCGTAGACAAAAGAGCGGCCCCTTCCACACGGAAAGGGCCGCTCGAATCGGTTGGCATCCCCTACGGGAATCGAACCCGTATTGCCGGCTTGAAAAGCCGGTGTCCTAACCGTTAGACGAAGGGGACGCCGAGGTCCGGACAAGCTAATCGACCGTCCGTCCGATGTCAAACCTCCAGCCGGGGCCTCCCAGGGGCCGTTTCGGCTATTTCGCGGCCTCCTGGAACATCCACGCGGTGGTGCGGATCCCGTTGAAGTAGTTCTCCAGGTGGAACTTCTCATTGGGCGAGTGGATGTTGTCGTTGGGCAGGCCGTAGCCCAGCAGCAGCACCGGCTGCTTCAGGCTGGACTGGAAGGTGCCCACGATGGGGATCGACCCGCCCTCGCGGATGAACACGGGGCGCTTGCCGAAGCCCTTCTCCATGGCCCGCATGCCCGCCTCCATCATCTCAGACTCGCGGGGGACCATCACCGGGTTGGCGCCGTGGTGGTCGATGACCGTCACCTTCACGCCCTCCGGGGCGATCTCCCTGACGTAGTCCTCGAACAGCTTGGCGATCTTCTTCGGGTCCTGGTCCGGCACCAGGCGCATGCTGACCTTGGCGCCCGCCTTGGCCGGCACGATGGTCTTGGCGCCCTCGCCGCTGTAGCCGCTCCACAGGCCGTTGACGTCGCAGGTGGGGCGGGCCCACATGCGCTCCAGGGTGGTGTAGCCCTTCTCGCCGAAGGGGCCGGGGGCGCCGGTGTCCTTGCGCAGCACCTCGTCCGTGTAGTTCAGCGAGGCGAAGGCGGCCTTCTCGTCCTCGTCCACGGGGATCACGTCGTCGTAGAAGCCGGGGATCAGCACCACGCCGTGCTCGTCCTTCAGCTTGGCCACGATCTCGCAGATGGCGTTGCCCGGGTTCTGCACCGTGCCGCCGAAGCTGCCGGAGTGCAGGTCCGCGCCGGGGCCCTCCAGGTTGATCTCCATGTAGGCGAGACCCTTCAGGCTGTAGCAGATGGCCGGGGTCTGTTCGTCGTACAGGCTGGTGTCGCTGATCACCACGGCGTCGCAGGCCAGCTTTTCCGGGTTGGCCTCCACGTACTCGTAGATGGCCGGCCCGCCGCACTCCTCCTCGCCCTCGATGATGAACTTCACGTTCACGGGCAGCTCGGTGTCGGTCTTCAGGTAAGCCTCGAGGGCCTTCACGTGCGTGTAGAGCTGTCCCTTGTCGTCGGAGGATCCGCGGGCGTAGACGATGCCGTCCTTGATGACGGGCTCGAAAGGAGGGGAGTCCCAAAGGTCCAGGGGGTCCACGGGCTGCACGTCGTAGTGGCCGTAGAACAGCAGGGTGCGGCGGTCGTCGCGCTGCTCGGTCTCGGCGTAGACCAGGGGATGGCCCTTGGTCTCGATGACCTCCACGTGCAGGCCCAGATCGCGCAGCTCGTCGGCAACGAAGGCGGCGGCGCGGGTGGTATCGTCGTTGTGGTCGCTCACCGAACTGATGCTCGGGATGCGCAGCCAGTCGCAGAGCTGCTCCACGTGGTGATCGCGGTGCTGGTCGAGGTAGGACAGGATGGGATCCATGGACATGGGCGTCTCCTTGCGCGGAATGGGCCGCCGACACACCGTCGGCGGCCCGTGAACATTACGCTTGACGGAAACCTCTGTCGAGGCGATTGTGTCACGGCGTTTCGGGATTCCGGGCCGGGACAGAGGCGGAGAGCCCAAATGCCGGCGATTCTCCGGATTGACACGGAGGCTCGTCGGGGGCATGATCCTCCCGCGTCCGAACGGAAAGGATTCCCATCCCGTCACCCTTTAGCAGGAGGATCAGCCAGATGATCATCAGCAAGACCAAGACCAAGGAAGCGGTCAAGAACTGCAACGTCTCCGGCGAGTTCTACGAGGCTCTGGACAAGAAGGTCTACGAGCTGATCGCCGCCGCCGAGAAGCGCGCCATGGAGAACGGCCGCAAGACGGTCCGTCCCTGCGACCTGTAGGCCGGCTTTCGTAAGGCTTCGCGGAGATTCCTTTGGGAATCTCCGCATTTTTTATATTATTGATGGATAAACGTCCGAGATTCTCGCCTTTTGCAGGTTTTGCACATTGCAGGACCCTTTGCCCTGTGATACCCTGCAGGGGTGTGATGCCCGACCCGGTTCGGCCGGATCGGGCACGTACCGTGGAATCGGCTCCCGTTCCCGACCTGCCGGGCGGGTCCCGCCCTCGCCGCAACCACGGAGAATCGGCATCTCGGTTCACATCACGTTCCGCCGTTCGCGTCGGCGGGCACCCATGGGGGGGGGCATGACGCAACTTCGACTGCTCACGCTCGCGCTGGTCGTGTTCGGCACCGTCGGCCTGGCCAACGCCCAGAGCTACGAGGTGATGAACACCATCGGCTACATGTACGAATCGGACAACGCCCCCGGCGTGGTCGGCTTTCCGCCGTCCAACCCCGGCGACGTGCTGGCCGGTCTCGGTTTCGTGGACAACATCAGCCACCCGCTGACGTGGAGCACCGCGGACTTCGAGTACACCTGGGTCATCGACGGCCTGGTCTCCCAGGGGGCCATCGATCTCGGCAACGGCGTGTTCCGCGTGTACTACACCGGCGGCACCATCGAGATCATCGCCGACGAGTACCTGAGCGCCGGCTACACCATGCCCTTCTACGGCGTGGATCCGCCGGACGGCTATGCCATCTCCACCTTCAGCGACGGCGACATCTACCTGAGCGGCGTGTTCACCCAGTTCGTCGTGACCTGGGACACCACCAACAGCTCGGGCAACTACCAGGGCGCCGTCACCTTCACCCTCGGCACCAACTACGGCGAGCTGGGCGACTACCTGGCCAACCCGGACGGCATGACCATCGCCGGCCTGGTGGGCGCGCAGGTGGACACCACCGTCCCCGAGGGCTACGACTTCGAAGCCGACGGTTCGATCTACTACGATCCGACCATCCCCAACGAGGACCGCACGTTCAGCGACCTCAAGAACCTGTACCGCTAGGAAGGGAGGAGGGCACATGATGAAGCAGATCAAGACCCGCAACATGATCAGCGCCGCCTTCATCGCGCTGCTGCTCGTCGCGGCCGTCCCCGTCCTGGGACAGGTCGAGTTCACGTTCGAAGGTTTCGCCATGACCGACATGGGCACCGACATGGTCGGCTCCACGTACACGGTCTACGGCATCGGCAACCTGCCGGTCAGCGCGCCCACGCCGCTGCCCCTGGACTTCGCCAACTACGAGTACACGATCGCCGTCACCGGCATGTCGGTCTCGATGTTCAACCTGGACATGATCAACAGCCTCAAGGACTACACCTTCGTCGGCGGCACCATCCGCATGTACGAAGACGCCCTGGTGGGCGGTACGGCGGCGGACTACGCGAATCCCGCCACCATCACCGACGGCACCATGATCCTCGAGGCGTCGGTCCACGACGGCTGGGAGATGCTCCTGGACAACCCCATCGGCTTCGGGTACACGGGCGCCGGCATCGGCTTCTGCGACCTGACCGGCGGCTCCCAGCTGGGAACGCTCATCGGCATCGGCTTCCCGCTGACGGCCTGAACGTTCTCCGGCACCGGCATCGCCGAGCCCAGCTTCTTCGTCTCGGTGCCCGCGGGCTACGACCTGGCCTTCGGTACCAAGATCATCTTCCCGTACGATCCTACTCCCAACGAGGAGCGGACCTTCGGCGAGCTGAAGAACCTGTACCGCTGATCGGACTCCCGAGTCCGATGCCCCCCAACGGCCTCCCGTCCTGCGACGGGGGGCCGTCTCCGTTCCGGTGACGCCCACCGACCCCGCTGCCTTCCCGCGTTGACGCCCCTTCGGTTCGGCCCGCCCGTTTCCCTGCTCTGCCGCGGTACGGATCCCGCTCTCCGCGTGCCGGGAGGTGCGGCATGGTGGTTGCGGTTCGCAGCGGAGCGGTGGACGGGATCGACGGATACCCCGTGAGGGTCGAGGTGGACGCGGGGCGGGGACTGCCCGGTTTCCAGATGGTGGGCTTGCCCTGCGCCGCGGTGCGGGAGAGCCGTGAACGGGTGATGAGCGCCGTGCGCAACAGCGGCGGCGGCTGGCCCCGGGGTCGCGTGGTGGTGAACCTGGCGCCGGCGGAGGTGCGCAAGGACGGGGCGTCGCTGGACCTGGCCGTGGCCGTGGGGGCGGTCCTCAGTGGTGCGGGGGAGCGGGGGCGGAGCGCCGTGCCCGCCGACACCGTCCACCTGGGCGAGCTGGGGCTGTCGGGAGAACTGCGGCCCGTGCGGGGCCTGCTGGCCATGGTCCAGGCCCTGGCGGCCGGCGGGGCGACCCGGTTCGTCGTGCCGGCGGACCAGCGTGAAGAGGCCCGCCTCGTCCACGGGATTCGCGTGGCCGGAGCCGGCACTCTCGCCGAGGTCAGGGCCTGGCACGAGGGGAAGGGGGAGCCCCCGTGGCGGGACGGCGGCCGACCGCTGCCTCGTTCTCGCGACGCGGCAGCGGCGGCGGCGGCGTTCCTCGCGGTCGTACCACCCGGACGCCGACACCTCGCCCTGGTCGCCGTCGCCGGACGTCACAACATGCTGCTGGTGGGGCCGCCGGGCAGCGGCAAGACGCGGCTCTGCCGCGCCGTGGGGGCCCTGACGCCGCCGCTGGACACGCCGTCGGCTCTGGAGGTGCTGCGGATCACCGGCGCCCTGGGGGCGAGGGAGCCGGGGGGCCTGCCCGAGCGGCCGTCGCCGCCGTTCCGGGCTCCCCACCACACCGTGACCAGGGCCGGACTGGTCGGGGGCGGTGCGGGACTGCGCCCCGGTGAGGTCACCCTGGCCCATCGGGGCGTGCTGTTCCTGGACGAGCTGACGGAGTTCGCTCCGGGCGTGCTGGACGCGTTGCGCGAACCCCTCGAGGAGGGCCGGCTGGCCGTGTCGCGAGGGGGCGGCGTGAGGGAGTGGCCGGCCCGTTTCCAGCTGCTGGCGGCCATGAATCCGTGCCGGTGCGGGTGGCTGGGCAGTCGCCGCCGGACCTGCTCGTGCCCGCCCGCGGTCGCGGCTCGCCATCGGGCCAGGCTGTCCGGCCCCCTGCTCGACCGGATCGACCTGTTCGCCGAGGTGGACGAGGACACCGCCTCGCTCACGGACGCCGGCGGCACCGATCCCGGACGGACGGTGGCGGAGGCTGCGGCCGCCGTCACCCTCGCCCGCGACGTGCTGGCGACGGCCGGCCCAGGGCACGACCTCGCCGCCGTCCGGCAGCGTCTCTCGCCGAGGGCCAGGCGGCTCCTGGACGAGGCCCGCGACGGGCTCCACCTCTCGGTGCGGTCGTTGCTGAGGTGCGCCCGCGTGGCGCGGACGGTGGCGGCCCTGGACGGTCGGCCCGTGGCCAGGCGTCGGGATGCGGCCACGGCGCTGGGGTGGCGGAGGGAGGCGGTGCTGTCGGAAACGGGGGCCGGCTCCGATGGAGCGGGCCCCCGCAGGGAAGCGGTCGGCGGCTGATCAGATCATGGATCAGAAGGTAGCCGTGAAGCCCAGGGCCCAGCTCATGGAGTTCAGCGTCTGCTCTCCGAACTCCTCCACCACGGTCTGGCCCTCGCCCGGAATGTACTCGTAGACCGGGATCACGCGCGTGCCCTCGTCCAGGGTGATGTAGGACGACGCCGGGTCGAACTGGAACTTGGCGTGGTGGTACATCATCTCGAAGCGGACGCTGACCATGTCGTCGGCGATGAGGCGGAAGCCCGCGCCGCCGGAGTAGCGGGTCATGACAGCCGAGTCGTCCACGTAGTCGGAATTGATGCTCATCCACACGCGGGAGATGCCGCCGATGACGTACGGGTGCCAGCGGCCCTTGCCGAAGTTGCCGTAGTCGTAGGGGAAGAACATGGCGTTGACGCCGCCGCCCAGCGTGATGTTGGAGCGCTTTTCGCGGTCGTACTCGCCCAGCTCCTCCACCGGGGTCAGCTCGCCGCCCTCGGTGCTGTTGGTCAGGGAGTGGGGGTCGCGGATCGTGGACTGGTACTCCGAGACCGACAGATCGAAGAAGGGCTCCAGCGTGAACCAGGGGTAGAGGTTGTAGCTCACCCGCAGCTGGGGGTGGAAGGCGCTCTCGCCCTCCAGCACCACGTCGCCGAAGTACGTGTCCTCGTCCGTGTACTTGTAGATCAGGTTGTCGTGGGACACCAGGGTGGTGGCCAGGTCCCAGAAACCGAGGGTGACGGTGGTCTCGAGGTTGCGCTCGGGCATGATGGGCTCGTACGCATCTTCCTCGTCCAGCTCCGAGACCGACTCGGTCGACGATGCCGTGGGCTTCAGGTTGAACGTCGGCCCTTCGGGCTGGTCGGTGGTCTGGCCGGCGGGATCGGTATCCTGGGCCTGGACGGCGACCGCGATGCAGAGCAGCGCGCAGACGAGGGCGACGATGAGTCTCCGGGGCATGGGCAGCACTCCTGGTCGGTCTGTCACATGGGGCAATCGCTTTAAAGGTCTGGTCTTGGCGCGTCGGTGTCAACCGTAAACCCGTCCCAGGCCCGATATCGGGACAGATGACGGACTTCTTCCGACAGCCGCTCCCCGTGGGCGGTGGCCACCGCTTCCTTCATGCGGGCCGCCAGGGCCAGGACGTCGGAACAGCGGGCCCGGCCCAGGTTCACGATGATGTTGGCGTGCTTGGCGAACACGGCGGCGTCGCCTACCCGCCAGCCCCGGGCGCCCAGGGCGTCCAGCAGGGCCCCGGCGGCCCGGCGTCGTCCGCCGGGGGGCTCCGCGGGCAGGTTCTGGAAATAGCTGCCGGCGCAGGGCTCGTCCACCGGATGCTTCCTGCGGCGGTCGGCCAGGTGCTCGGCGCGCAGCCGCTCCGCGTCGGTCGTGTCGCCCGGCTCGGCGCGCAGCAGGACGTCCAGCAGGATGTCCCGCTTCCCCTTGAGGGCCGAGGAGCGGTAGACGAACCCCAGGTCCGCGGGGCCCACCGTCTCGATGCGGCCGTCCGCCCGCAGCACGGTGGCCTCCAGGACCGATTCCCCGATCTCGTGGCCGTAGCAGCCGGCATTGCCCACCACTGCGCCCCCCAGGCTGCCCGGAATGCCCGACGCGTAGGCGAACGCCGGTCGGCCCTCCTCCAGGGAACGGACCACCAGATCGTCGAACACGAGGCCCGCCCCGGCCCGGACCGTGCCGGGGCCGAAGTCGAGGGTCCCGATCTCCATGCGCAGGATCAGGCCGCAGAAACCGTTATCGTCGGCGAGGACGTTGCTGCCGCCGCCGAGGCAGACCGCGCCGATGCCGCGTTCCCCCGAGAAATCCAGGAACCGTCGGGCGTCGTCCGCCGTTTGCACACGGGCCACCGCCGAGGCGGGGCCGCCGATGCGGAAGGTGGTCAGCCGGGAGAGAGGGACGTCCAGGTCCACCGTGCCGGGGGCGGCCCCACGGCACAGCTCGCCGACGGCGTCGGCGGCACGCGCATCGAGCTCGGCGGGATCCGGCGCCGGGCCGTGGTTGTCAGCGGCGTCCTGTCGTATCATCATGGAGCACTCCGGGGATGGCGGCCGGCGAGTCGACCGTCCGCACAGGATCCGGTCACCGTCCCGCGCCGTCAAGGAGAACCGTGCAGCGCCGCCACCTCTTCGTCCTGGCTTTCCTGGCCTCGCTGCTGCTGCATGCCGCCGTGATGGTGCCGCTGTGGAACGCGGACCTGATCGGCGCTCCCGACGGGGACGTGGTCAGGAGGACGCAGGAGCCTGACGACCAGGTGGAGATCGTCTTCGAGGACGCCGACGAGCCCTGGCTCGAACCCGACAGGCCCACCGAGTACACCAGCGTGCCGGACCGCCATGCGGCCGAGGCCCCCCCGGAGAACCCCGACTTCCTGGCCCTGAACGACAGCCGGGCCGCCGACCTGCTGGAAGGCGGCGACGACGGCCGACCCGGCACCGAGCGTGCATCCGAGGTGGACCAGGTGGCCATCTCCGCCCATCGCGGCGGCGCCCCCGAGGGCGGCCTGGCCATGCTGGAGACCCCCGAGTCCCGCGACGGCGAAGGGGAGGACCTGGACGCCGGCCGCGGCAGCGACGCCGTGGACGAGCGGGGCAGCGAGGCGCCCCCGGAGGACGAGGGCGACACCGCACCGGGCGCCGAGGACGGCGAGGCCGACACCGACGGCGAGGCCGAGGAACCGGCCGAGGAGGCCGCCACCGCCCCGGAGCTCGTGGACCTGCGTCCGGACGCGCCCCCTTCGATCCTCGACGACAGCGGCGGCGTTTCCGGCGACCCGACCTTCGACTACGACCAGACCGCCGCCTCGAGCGGCGGCAACATGATCCAGTTCGGCGAGTTCCGGCTCAACACCCTGTCCTGGGACTTCGCCCCCTGGCTCGAGAACTTCAAGCAGGATTTCCTGCCCCACTGGATCCCGCCCTACGCCTACCGGCTGGGCGTGATCGACGGCAAGACGATCCTGCGGCTGGTGGTGGAACCCGACGGCACGATCGGCGGGCTCGAGGTGATCGAACGGGTGGGGCACGAGTCCCTGCACCAGGCCAGTACCGCGGCGCTGCGGGCCACCGCGCCCTTCGCGCCGCTGCCGCCGGACTTCCCGGAGGACCGGCTTGTCCTGGAACTGGGGCTCCTCTACACTCCCCTCGAGGAGATGACCGCGCCCGCCAGGAGCCCCCAGGAGCGCCCCGACCGACGACGGCGCCCCCGATGAACATCGAACGCGAAGACCGGAACGAACGAAGGGAAGAACCCGCATGTGGGAGTTGATCCGCGCAGGCAACGTCATGATGATCCCGCTGGGGCTGTGCTCCGTGGTGGGGCTGGCCGTGTTCATCGAGCGGGCGATCTCGCTGCGCCGGGGCGGGGTGCTGTATCCCGAGGTGGCCCAGGCGGTCGAGACCCTCGAGGCCGGCGCCGATTTCGGGGTGGCGTACGCCATCTGCGACCGGCGGCCGGGGCCCTTCGCCACCATCGTGCGGGCGGGGCTGGACCACGCCGACGCCGACTGGCAGATCGTGCGCGACGTGCTGCAGGAGACCGGCCGCCAGGAGGCCGTGCGCCTGAACCGCTACCTGAACGTGCTGGAGACGGTGGCCGCCGTGGCGCCGCTGCTGGGGCTGCTGGGTACGGTGACGGGCATGATCCGCGTCTTCGCCGTGGTCAGCGACGCCGGGCTCGGGCAGCCCGAGGTGCTCTCGGGCGGCATCTCCGAGGCCATGGTCACCACGGCCGCCGGCCTGATCATCGGCATCCCGACCCTGGTGGCCCATCACTGGCTGCAGGGGAGGGCCGACGCCATCGTCTTCGAGATGGAGCAGTACGCCTCGGCCCTGCTGGACAAGCTGCGCCGTCGGCGCGGCGCCGGGGCGGAGGCCTGAGATGGATTTCGCGCCCCCCCGCAAGGACCGACGGGTCATCATCAACGTCACGTCCCTGATCGACGTGATGTTCCTGCTGCTGATCTTCGTGCTCGTGTCCTCGACCTTCAAGACCCAGCCGGCCATCAGCCTGGACCTGCCCAGCGCCAGCGCCGTCCAGGAGGTGGAGGAGGGACCGGCCGTGCTCTACCTGACCGACGACGGCGCCGTGTACCTGAACGGCGTCGAGGTGGCCGACGGCGCCCTGGCTCCGGCCCTGCGTCAGCTCCAGGCCACCACCGGCGACGACCGGCTCGTGCTGCGCGCCGACCGGGACAGCCGCCACGGCAGCGTGGTGGAGCTCATGGACATCATCAAGTCGAGCGGTTTCCGGCGCGTGAGCCTGGCCGCTCGCAGGAAGCCGGCGGAGGAGTGATCAGGCGCGGTCGGGCCGGCCCGCCTTGACGCGGCCGCCCTCGCTCCCTAAGATCCGCCCGCTTCCATCATGCGAACCATGCGAGGAGAACGGATGACTCATCTCGATCCGCGACGCGGCGGCGCCCTGGCCGCGGTGGCCCTGCTGGCCGTCGTGTTCCAGTTCGTCGGCGGCTGCACGAGCGACGAGCCGAATCCCGTCGGCGCGACCATCCCCCCGGAGCTGGATCTCGAGGATCCGGTGGCGGTGACGGTGAGGACTTTCGCGCAGTCCGGGTCCGTGACCCTGACGGACGACGACGTGCCCTTCGACGAATCGGAGGTCCTGTACCTCGGAGCCGAAGGCGGGGTGGAGTCGTCGATCCTGCTGACGTACGACCTGTCGGCGTTCATGGATTCCCTCGGGGTGGACGTTCCGGTGAACGCGTCGACGGTCCAGGAGACGCAGTTGACGTTCTACCGACTGAACGCCTATGCGCCGGAGGATACCCTGACCCCCGAGATCGAGCTGAACATCGAGATGTGGGCCCTGGCCGACACCCTCGACACGTCCCCCTACCCGGGGCCGGAGCCGGCCACGTCGGCGTTCCTCTTCGACGAGTTCGGCACCAGCGCCGTGACGTTCGTGGATTTCCACGATTACATCTTCCTGGACTGGTTGGAGGACGGCCGGGCGGACATCATGATCCGGGCCGGCGTCGGTTCGGATCCCGGCCTGCTCGGTTTCGCCTCGCGTGACCTCCAGCTCAACACGGCCATGCCCCAGGAATGGGCCGGCACCAAGGTCGGCGTGACCCTCCAGGTCACCGTCGACGATCTGGACGACGACCTCGAACCGGTCACCGTCAGCCTCGCCCCGGTCAAGGACGTCAGTACCTTCCACGTTCTGGACGAGGCCGGCGGCGACCTGTCCGATCCCTTCATGATGCGGACCCACCTGCGGGAATCGCCGTGGTTCCGCTTCGACCTCTCGAGCCTGCCCGAGGACGTGCTCGTGAACCGCGCCGTCGTACGCTGCGCCGTGGACACCACTGGCGGGTACGGCCCGTCGGAGTCCGTGGTCCTGAGCGAGGTGCCCCTGTCCGTGCTCGCCGGTGTGGATACCCTGGCGATCCAGGACCTGGAGGGCGTCGCGCTGGGGCTCGGAGGCAACACGAACATCGACCCGGCCGAACTGCTCAGCGACTCCGCGCCCTGGCTCGGGTTCAACGTGACCATGGCCGTGCAGCGCCACGTCAACGGCGTGGACGACACCGAGATGGCGTTCATGCTCAACGCCGGCGAGGACATGTTCTCCAGCTGGGATCAGCTGCTCTCCGATCCCGAGTTCTACCTGACCCGCTTCCAGTTCTTCGGTACGGGCCATCTGCACCTGTCTCCGTACCTCGAGGTCACCTACACCGTCTTCTCGGGAGGCGAGCAATGATCCGCCATCGTATCGCTGCCGCCGCCCTGCTGGCGGTCCTGGCGGCCGCGGGGACGGCCGTCGCCCAGAATCCCTTCGCCCTGACCGGCATCGGCGTGGACCTGCGCTCGGACGACGCGCGCGTGGACGGCCGCGGCGGCTGGGGCCTGGCGGAGCAGGACAGCCTGCAGCCGTCGTTCGCCAACATGGCGTCGCTGCCGGGACTGCGCAGCGTGGCCGTGGTCATCAGCGGCTACGGCGAGCGCGCCTCGGCGGAGTCCGTCGACGGTTCCCGCGTGTCCAACACCGTGCGCACGCCGAGCCTGCGGGCCGCCGTGCCCTTCCGCGAGGGTCGGCTGGTGCTCAGCGCCGGCTTCCGCGCCCTCCGCGGCACCCAGTACGACTGGAGCGAGGAGTTCACCGTCGAGGTGGAGGATCCCGACACCGGGGGCCTGCTGGAGGAGATCGACGGCATCCGCAACTTCCAGCGCACCGGCACCCAGTTCGAGGTGCCCCTGGGGGCCGCCTGGAGCGTGAACGACCGCCTTTCGGTGGGGGCGTCCCTCAACCGTGAGCAGGGCGTGCTCCGGGAGCGCCTCAGCGAGGGCTTCTACGACGACGAGGACGACGACCTGCTGCCCCTGCGCACCAACTCCGAGGTCATCGAGGACATCGTGAGCTCCGTGTCGGCCACGTTCTCCGTCCACGCGAAGCCCGTGGACGCCGTCCGGCTCGGTGCCCGGGTGACCCCGGCCCACAACTGGGACGTGGACCGCACGCGGGACATGACCGGCATCCCGGGCGAGGTCAACGACGAGTACCAGATCCACATCCCCACGAGCTGGGCCGTGGGCGGCGACGTCCGCCTCGCGGGCCGCTGGCGCGCGGGCTTCGAGTACGAGGCCCAGCCCTTCGGCTCCCTGCGGGGCCGTGCGGACTGGGAGGGCGTCATGGTCGACGCCTGGCGGGTCGGTTTCGGCGTGGAGCGCGACGAGGCCCATCGGCGCCGTGGCGGCACCTCCAACCTGCCGTTGCGCCTGGGCGTGTCCCTGCAGCGTCTGCCGTACACGGTGAACGGCGCGGCCGTGGACCGGCGCGCCGTCTCGGTGGGCACCGGCCTGCCGTTCCGCGAGCGCAGCGGCCACCTGGACGTGGCCCTCTCGTACGTCATGACCGGCGACACGGCCGACCACGGGGTGCAGGATCGGGCGTGGCGCCTGACCGTGTCCCTGGCGGGTCTCGAGAAATGGTGGTAGGATCGACGGTCCACGCACGACCGAGGAGAGTATCGATGAACCGGACCAGCCTGCTGATCACGACCCTTCTGCTCGCCGCCGCCGCCCTGCTGGCCGGCTGCAACGAGGCGGAGCAGATGAGCCGCGCGGAGGCCGCCCTGGCCGACTACCGCGACATGCCCGCGGAGGAGCGGGAGCCCGCCCTGCGCACCCTCGCCGAGGGCGGGACGCCGGACGCCGTCTACGGCTGGTACGGACTGGGCAACCTCTACTACGAGCGCTCCGGCGAGGAGAACGTCCCCCCCGGGGCCAACTCGCTCACCGGCATCAGCGCCCTGCTGGACTCCGCCGTCGTGTGCTACGAGAAGGCCATCGCCGCCGACAGCACGCTGGTGGAGGGCTGGGTCAACATGGGCCTGATCTGGGACGACATCTCCGACGGACGGACGCCCCAGGCCCGAGCCGCCCTGACCAATGCCCAGGAAGCCTACCTGAAGGCCATCGAACTGGCGCCCGAGGACGAGAAGGCCCGCTGCAACCTGGGCTCCCTCTACTTCCGCCGCCACCAGTATCCCGAGGCCATCGAACAGTTCCAGGCTGTGCTGGACAACGACCCCGGCAGCGCCCTGGCCCACTACAACATGGCCATCATGTTCGCCGAGTCGCGCATGTACCGCGAGGCTCTGGTGGAGTGGGAGGCCGCGGTGGAGAGCGACCCCGACGGCGACATCGGCGAGCGGTCGCGGGAGAACATCCAGGTCATCGAGCAGCTCATGGCCAGCGAGATCCCCGAGGAGCTGACGACGGGGCACGACGGCCACGGTCACTGATCCTCCGGATCTCGTCCGGATCCCCGACGGAGGCCCCATGGACTTCCCCCTGCCGATCCCGGCGGAGCTGCGCGCCGCCGTCCCGGCCGGCACGGGCGTCCTGCTCGGCGTCAGCGGGGGCGTGGACAGCAGCGTCGCCCTGGCCCTCCTGGACCACCTCGGCTGCCGCGTGGAAGCGGTCACCCTCAAGAACTTCTGCACCAGCGACGGGGCCTTCGGGGGTGAGGGCGCGTCGTCGTGCTGCTCCCTGGACGCCATCGACGGCGCCCGTCGTCTGGCCGCCCGCCACGGTGTGAACCACTGGGTGGGCAATGCGGAGGACGCCTTCCGCGACGCTGTCATCGACCCCTTCGTGGCGGAGTACCGCGCCGGTCGCACGCCGAACCCGTGCGTGGGATGCAACACCTCCGTGCGATTCCCCGAACTCCTCCGCCGCGCCGACCAGCTGGGGCTGGACCTCGTGGCCACGGGGCACTACGCACGCGTGCAAACCACGGATGGACGCCCGCGCCTGCTGCGGGGCGCCGACCCCGCCAAGGACCAGAGCTACTTCCTGCACGGGGTGGCCCCGGAGATCCTGGCCCGGTGCGTGTTCCCCCTGGGCTGGTGGACCAAGGACGAGGTCCGTCGCGCCGCCGCGGAACTGGGGCTGGACTCGGCCCGCCGGCCCGACAGTCAGGAGATCTGCTTCGTGCCCGACGACGACCGCTCCTTCCTGTTCGCCGACGCCCCGCCGCGGCCTGGCGATATCGTGGACCGGAGCGGGGCCGTGCTGGGGCGGCATCGCGGCGTGGAGCACTACACGGTGGGGCAGCGTCGGGGGCTCGGCGTGGCTGCGGCCGAACCCCTCTACGTGACGTCCCTGGACTCCGCGGAAAACCGCGTGGTCGTGGGGCCGCGACGGGAACTGGGGGCGTCGGTCGTGCGTTGCGACGGCTGGCTGCGGACGGCGGCGGACCTGCCGGACGAGGGCCCCGTCGAACAGGGCGACTGGACGGCCCAGCTGCGCCATCGGCACGGAGGCGTGGCCGTGGAGGCCTGGCGCATCGACGGCGGGGCGGCCGAGGTGAGGCTGGCCGCCCAGGCCGAGGCGGTGGCTCCGGGACAGTTCCTGGTGCTGTATCGTGAGGATCAGGTGATGGGCGGCGGACGGATCGTCGCCGCCGACGACGGAACCACGGGAGAGGGATCATGACGAGCCGACGACGCCGACTGCTGTCGGTCCTGGGTGTGACGGTGCTGGTGCTGGTGGTGGCGGTGGTGGCCGTGAGGATGCTGCTGCCGGCGGACCGGCTCGTGGCCCTGGCGGTGGAACGGGCCGCGGTGGAGACGGGCGCCGAGATCCATCACGGCGACGTGGGCCTGTCCCTCTGGCCCCGCATCGCCGTGCAGGTGTCGGATCTGCGTGTCGGCCTGACGGGGGAGGCCATGGCCGCCGCCTCCGGCAACGAGGCCGGGCCGCTGGTCTCCCTGGACGCTTCGGCCCGGCGCATCGACGCCGGCCTGGCCTGGGGGCCGTTGCTGAAGCGTCGGGTGGAGCTGACGCGGATCGAGGTGGACGGTCTCGAACTGATCGCCGTCACCGAACCCGCCGAGGCGGCTGACGAAACCGCCGCCGCCCAGCCGCCCGCCTCCGCCCCGGTGGCCGTGGTGCTGGCAGGCGTGTCGGTGCGCGACGGTTCCTTCCGCTGGACGGAGCAGGGGACCGGGAAGGTCGTGGTCGGCGACGGCTGGCGACAGGACGCGTCGCTGGACGACGTGGCCGTGCTGGGCCGCCGCCTGGCCGCCTTCGGAGCGGGCGCACCTCTGGCCGACGACTCCGGCCCGGCGTCGGGCCTGGGACTCGAGGGCACCCTCGACCGCCTCGTCCTGGAAGGCGTGCGGCCCGAGGGCCCCATGACCCTGACCGACCTCGCCGTCTCGGCCGACTGCTCGGTCCCTGCCGGTGCCGCGGAGATCCTGCTGGAAGCGGTGGAGGCCTCATGGATGGAGACACGGGTGACCGGGCACGGCAGCGTCCGGCCCGAGCAGGGCCGGCACCGCCTCGTCCTGGACTGGACCCTGGACCGGCTCGATCCCGACGGCCTCCAGCGCGCCCTGCCCGCCCTGGCGCCGGCGGTGCCGGAGCCCTGGCGAGGCTGGCTGGCCGACGCGCCCGTCCACGTAGCCGGCGTGGTCGCCTCCGGCCGCTACGAGGCGCTGCTGCCCCCCGCCGCCGACGCCGCCCCGGCGGACATGGCCCGCGGCCTGAAGGCCGAGGTCGTGGTGGGTGAGGCCCGCTTCACCCCGCCGGGGATGGTCACGCCCTGGACCTGTTCCGCCGAGGCCGCCGTGGCCGACGGGCGGCTGGACGTGAAGCCCGTGGCCGTCGCCATCGGCGACGGGACCCTGGACGGTGCCGTGTCGCTGTACCCCATCGGCGCTCCCGACGCCGCCGTGGCCCTGGAGGCGGCCCTGGATGGCCTGCCGTCGGCGGTGGTGCTGGAGACCATCGTCCCCTCGGCGGCCCCGTACCTCGAGGGCGACCTCGACGGCCGGGTGAGCGGCTCCCTGCGCCTGGGCGAGCCCGAGGCCGTGCGGTCGTCTCTGACCCTGGACGGCGAGAGCGTGCTGCACGAGGGCGTGGTCCACGCCTCGGAGTGGCTCGACGGCATCAGCCGCTACCTGGGCGAGCGGCAGGACCTCAAGGAGATCCGCTACCGCTCCCTGAGCCACGTGATGAAGGTCCGCGAGGGGCGCTACGTGGTGGACGACCTGAAGCTGGTGGGCCACGACACCGACTGGACCGGCGGCGGCTGGATCGGCCTGGACGGCGCCATCGACCTGGACCTGAACGTGAAGCTGCCCAGGAATTTCCGCCCCGACCTGGGCGCCATGACCCCCTTCGCCGAAGCCCTGAGGGGGGAGGACGGCCGCATGGCCCTGGATCTGAACCTGGGCGGCAGGGCAGCGCGACCGGCGGTGTCAGTGGACCTGACCGTGGCGTCGGGGCGCCTGGGGTCGTCGGTGGGCGAAGGGGTCAAAGGCTGGCTTGACAAACTGAAGCGCAACGACTAACGTGCCCCGTCGCGGCACAGGAACGCCGGCCGGTTCATCCGGTCGTGTGCCCGCGACGGATCGGAGTACCGTCGGAGGGCTAGCGTAACTGGTAACGCAGCGGTCTTGAAAACCGCCGGGAGAGATCCCTTGGGGGTTCGAGTCCCCCGCCCTCCGCCAGATCGAGTCGGGGAGAGGTGGCCGAGTGGCTGAAGGCGCACGCCTGCTAAGCGTGTATGGGGAAACTCATCGAGGGTTCGAATCCCTCCCTCTCCGCCAGACATAGACGAGATTGGCGCGCCCATAGCTCAATTGGATAGAGCATCTGACTACGGATCAGAAGGTTGGGGGTTCGACTCCTCCTGGGCGTACCATCCCGAGGCCCCGTCGCGACAGCGGCGGGGCCTGTTTCATCTTGTCGGCATCGCCATCCGCGTCAGCTCCGCGAAGTCCACCCCTTTGAGCCCCCCGATCTCCAGCGCCATCCGCTCGATCTCCCCGGGCGTCCCCCGCAGCACGATGGTTTCCAGGCAGCGATCATGATCCAGGTGTACGTGCTGGGTGCACAGGATGTGCACGAAGCGGTCGTGCTGGACCTTGTGCAGGCGGTCGGTGAGGCCGCGGCGGTGGTGGTCGTAGACGATGGCCAGCACCCCGTGGACCTCGGCGTCGGGCGTGGACCAGGCGTCCTCGGCCATGCGGGCGCGGATCATGTCGCGCACCAGCTCGCTGCGGGACGCATAGCCCCGGTGGGTCATGGTGCGGTCCATCTCCTCCAGGAGGGAGCGGGGGAGCGAGACGGTGAAGCGGAGGGTGTCGTCGCGGGTCATGGTCACTCCCAGTCGTGGACGTGGTCGTGGCGGTGCTCGTGCTCGCCGTGGCGGTGGCGATGGGCGTGGACGAGGTTGGCGAGCCGCAGCATGGCCAGGTCGTCGGGCACGCGGGGGACGGGGCCGTCATGGATCAGGCCGTGGTCCTCGCCCATCACCAGGCAGCGGTCGCCCAGCTCCGGGGCGAGGGAGAGGCTGTGGGTCGCGGTGATGGTGGTCGTCCCGAGGTCCTGCAGCAGGTCCACGAGCCAACCCGTCGACCGGGGATCCAGGGACGACGTGGGCTCGTCGAGCAGCAGCAGTCGCGGCTCCAGGACCAGCACGGCGGCCAGGGCCGTGCGCTGCTGCTCGCCGCGGCTGAGCTCGTGGGGCGGACGGTCGGCCAGGTGGCCGAGGTCCGCCCTGTCGATCCAGACCGCGGCCCGGCCTTCGGGATCGTCGAGGCCGAGCTGCGTGGGGCCGAAGGCGACCTCGTCGCGGACGGTGGGGTGGAAGAGCATGGCGGCGGGGTCCTGGAAGAGCAGGGCCGTCTCGCGCCGGAACCGTCGGCGACGGCCCCTGGAGCCGAGGTGGGCGGTGAGGGGCTCGCCGTCGTAGGAGATGGACCCGGAGTCCGCTTCCAGCAGACCGTCCAGGGCCTTCAGCAGGGTGGACTTGCCGCAGCCGTTCCCGCCCAGCAGGACCACGCGCTCCCCTTCGGCCACCTCGAACGAGACGTCCCGGACCGCGGGACGTCCGTCGTGGCCGCAGTGCAGCCGTTCAACGCGGATCAGCATCGTCGAAGAACCCCCTGGAGGTCATGGCGTGGGTGACGTCGCGGGACCGGTGCTCGGCCCGGGCGACCAGGGCCGCCGCCACGGCCCCGCCGCTGCGGATCGCGACCCGCGGGGAGGGGCGGCCGTCGGTGCGGCTGCGCAGGGCCAGGCGGGCGTCGTCGGCGAGGCGGCGCAGCACGGCGATCTGGGTGAGGGCCAGCACCACCACGAACTGCAGCGAGCGGGACACCGACGCCGCCCGGACCAGGTCGATGCGCCGGGCAGCCAGCAGGGTGACCGAGGTCATGGCCAGCACGCGGAGGTTGGTGCGCAGCAGCCAGGACAGCGGATCCTCGCCGCGCCACCAGCAGGCCGCCGCGTGGGCCGCCGAGACGGCCCCGCCGAAGAGGGCCACCGCCAGCATGGCCCGGCCCAGGACCCGGGGGGCGTCGCGGCCGGCGATGAGCAAGGCGGCCGCGAGGGCCATGGCGAGTACCACGGGGCTGTGGACGAAGGACAGCGCCGCCACCACGAGCACGAACGCCGCGAGTGCCGCGCGGTCCCTCATCGCCGCCCCCCGGCGGCCGCCGTCAGGGCGCCTTCCAGGGCCCCGGCCGCGAGGTGGGGGAGGACCACCGCAGGCAGGGTCGTCCGCAGTCCGAAGGGGAAGTAGAGGGGCGTGCCGTCGGCGCCCGAGGCGAGCAGGGGTTGCAGGCCGAGGGCGATGGCCGTGACGAGGGCCGCGGCGACCGTGCCGGCGAATCCCGCGGCGAAGAGGGCCGGCCGTTCCCCGAAGGGCCGCAGCGCCCGGTGGGCCGCGATGGCCGTCGCCGTGCCCACCAGTCCCAGGGCCAGGGCCGAGACCGGCAGGGCCGTCACGCCTCCGTCCCCGAGCATCAGAGCCTGGAGGGCCAGCACCAGCGACAGGGCCAGGTAGGCCGCGGGCACGCTGAAGCGCACGGCCATGAGGCCCACGCCGGTCATGTGGATGGTGGTGCCGCCGGGCAGCGGGACGGTCACGAGCATCAGCACGAAGCAGCAGGCGGTGGTCACGCCGAGGGTGGGGACGGCGGACGTGTCGAGGGTCGTGCGGATGCGACTCGCGGACCAGGCCCAGGCCAGGCTTGCGACGGCGGCGGCGGGGATCCAGGTGCGCGGCCCGAGGAATCCGTCCGGGACATGCACGGTCAGCTCCGCGTCCGACGCAGGACCGAGAGCACCAGGATCGTGGCCACGGCCGCCAGCAGGAGACCGCGCAGGCCGGGGCGTTCGCGGGCCGGCGAGTCGGCCGCCGCGCCGACGGGGAGCAGGTCGGGACCGACCTCCACCTCGACCACGGCGCCGTGCCCGTCGGCCGAGCGCACGGCCACGCGCCACACGCCCCGCCGGTCGGGCAGGAAGCTGAGGCGGCCGGCCGGGTCGGTGGCGGTCCTGAGCCAGGCGCCTTCTTCTCCAGGGGCGGTGACCGTGGCGTCGGCGCCGGCAAGGGGGGCGCCGCCGTGGTGGGAGACCTCAACGATCACGGCCTGATCGAAGGTGACGACGTGGTCCACGCCGTGGGCCGACGCAGCGGCCGGGACCAGCAGGATGAGCGCGACGAGTCGATGCATCGGTCATCTCCGTGTGAAGAATGGACGGATCTTCATACTATCATGGCGGGCGGCCATCGGGTTGTCAAACCGTTGACAGGAGCCGCGCCTTGCCCCGGACGGCCGGCGTTGATACCGTTGCCGCCGCACACGCACCGACGGGAGAGGACCGTGACCGACGACCTGGAGATCTTCGCCACCCACGAACGCTGGATGCGCGCCGCCATCGACGAGGCCCGGCTCGCCGGGGAGGCCGGCGACGTGCCCATCGGCGCCGTCGTCGTGCATGAGGGGCGGATCGTGGGACGAGGCCACAACCAGGTCGAGGTGCTCAACGACCCCACCGCCCACGCCGAGATCCTGGCCATCGGGGCCGCAGCCTCCTCCGTCGGAGACTGGCGCCTGGACGAGTGCGCCCTCTACACCACCCTCGAGCCCTGCACCATGTGCTGCGGGGCGGTCATGCTCTCGCGGCCTCGCCTGGTGGTCTACGGGGCGCGGGATCCCCGGGCCGGAGCCGTGGAGTCGGCCTCGCGGCTGCTGGAGGGGAATCCCTACAACCTGGAATTCGAGGTGGTGGAGGGGATCCTGGGCGATGAGTGCGCGTCGCTGCTCAAGGACTTCTTCGGGCGCCTGCGCCGCGGCGAGATCGAACGTCCGGGGCGTCCGCGGGAGTCGTAACGCCTGATTCCCGGCCAAGTTGATTTTCCCGAAGGGCCATGTTATATTGCCCGCCGCTAACGACTAGGCGGAGAGTTGCGAGAGTGGTCGAATCGGCACGACTGGAAATCGTGTGTGTCGCAAGGCACCCAGGGTTCGAATCCCTGACTCTCCGCCATCTTCTGTCTCCCGGGTCCCCGGGGGAATCGGCGCGGAGAGGTGCCGGAGTGGTTGAACGGGGCGGTCTCGAAAACCGTTGAGCACTTAGGTGTTCCCAGGGTTCGAATCCCTGCCTCTCCGCCAGCGCCGACCATGCAGACGAATAGGTGGGGATGTAGCTCAGTTGGGAGAGCACCACGTTCGCAACGTGGGGGTCGTCGGTTCGAGCCCGATCATCTCCACCACCTTTTTTCTCTGGGGCTCCCGCCCCTGAGCGGATATGATGGGCCAGGCCCGGGGTGACGGCGGTGAGCTAACCCCGCCAGGACCGGAAGGTAGCAACGGTACGCGGTAGCCGGCGTGTGCTCCGTCAGCCTGGCCCACCTTCTCCACTGACAGCACCAATCCCGATACGGACGTCATGACCTACCATGCTCTGGCACGGAAGTACCGACCATCGACCTTCGAGGAGATGGTCGGGCAGGAGCACGTGACGCGCACCCTGCGCGCCGCCCTGCGCAACGAGAAGCTGTCCCACGCCTACCTGTTTTCCGGCCCCCGCGGCTGCGGCAAGACCACCGTTGCGCGGCTGCTGGCCAAGGCGCTGAATTGCAGCGCCGGCGCCGCCGACGAACCCTGCGGTTCCTGCGAGTCGTGCACGGGCATCGCGGCGGGCACCTGGCTGGACGTGCTGGAGATCGACGCCGCCAGCCACACCGGCGTGGACAACATCCGCGAACTGCGGGACATGGCCCAGTACTCCCCGAGCCAGGGGCAGAGCCGGGTCTTCATCATCGACGAGGTCCACATGCTCTCGAAGGGGGCCTTCAACGCGCTGTTGAAGATCCTCGAGGAGCCGCCTGCCCGCGTCTTCTTCTTCTTCGCCACCACCGAGCCCAACCGGATCCCCCGGACCATCCTCTCGCGCTGCCAGCGCTTCGACTTCCGCCTGCTGACGCGCGACGAGCTGACGGCGCGGCTGGAGGAGATCGTGGCCGCGGAGGGCATGACCATCGATCCGGGCGGACTGCGCCTGGTGGTGAGCCAGGCCGAGGGCAGCATGCGCGACGCCCAGAGCCTGCTGGACCAGGTGCTGGCCGCCTGCGAGGGCGAGGTGACCGAGCAGGCCGTGGTGGACCTGTTCGGGCTCGTGCAGTCGGACCTGTTCACGGACATGAACGAGGCCATGCTCGCCGGCGACGCCGGCGCCGCCCTGCACATCGCCGATCGCGTCTCGGCCGCGGGACAGAGCCTCGACGACTTCGCTCAGCAGCTCGTGACCAACCTCCGCAACCTCATGCTGCTGAGGGTGGACCCCGACCTGGCGGTGGGCATCAGCCTGCCCGAGGAGCAGATCGCCGTGCTGCGCGGCCAGGCCGAGCGCTTCGCGCCCCAGGATCTCCTGGCCCTGCTGGACCGGGCGTCGCGCGGCTACGAGCGCATCCACCGCAGCACCCAGCCCCGCGTGGTGCTCGAGGCGCTGCTGGTGGAGCTGGCCCTGATGGAATCGCGCGTGCTGCTGTCGGACCTGGTCCGCAGGCTGGACGCCCTGGGCGCCGGCGGCGGCGCAGGAAGCACCGGCGGCGGCGCTCGTCCCGGCGGTGCATCCGTGTCCCGCGACTCGGGCGGACGCGCTCCCGAGCGCACCGCACCCCGCGCGCGGCCCGCGGCCCACGTGGAGGCCGCAGCTCCGCCCCCGATGGCCTCGGGGCCCGAGGACCTGCCCACCGTCAACGCCGGGGGAGAGGCCTTCCGCGCCGCGGCGGCCTCGACGGTCGAGGGCTGGCAGGGGTTCGTGATGAGCCTGATGACGACCAATCCCGGCGTGGGGGCCTGCGTCATCGAGGGCGTGCCGGTGGAGCGGGACGGGGCCCTGGCCCTGACCTTCCCCCGCGAGAAGGAATTCCACCTCCAGCGCATCCAGCAGGACCTGCCCCTGCTCTCGGCCGAGTCCGAGAAGCACCTGGGCAAGCGCATCGTGCTGGAGCTGGTGGACGGCGATCACGAGGCCCGCACCGAGCATCGTGAGGACCTGCGCAAGACGGTGGCCCCCACCGAACCCGAGACCCTGGCGAAGGCCCGCCGCGAAGACGACGCCCTGGACCGCCTGGTCGACCTGATCGACGGCGAGGTGGTGCCCGAGGCCGAACGTGAGGAATGGCTGAGACGGCCCGGCAACAACAACCGGCCGTCCTGATGAACGTCTGAGGAGGACGACTTGGATATTCGCGCCCTGATGAAGCAGGCCCAGCAGATGCAGAAGCAGATGGCCGAGACCCAGGAGCAGCTGGCCACGAAGGAAGTGACCGCCGAGGTCGCCGGCGGCCAGGTGAGCGCCACCATGAACGGCCAGCACAAGCTGACCGCCCTGACCATCCGCCCCGACGCCGTCGATCCCGACGACGTGGAGTTCCTGCAGGATCTCGTCCTGTCCGCCGTCAACGAGGCCGCCCGCAAGGTGGACGAGATGGTGGAGCAGGAGATGGGTTCGGTTGCCGGCGGCATGAAGCTGCCCGGGATGCCCGGCCTGTAGCCGTGGACCACGCGACCCCCACACCCCGCGAGGCGGCCAACGGACGCGACGGCGGAGAATTCCAGTCGCCCGCCCTGGAGCGCCTGGTGCGGGCCCTGGGCCGACTGCCGGGACTGGGCCGCAAGTCCGCCACCCGCGTGGCTCTGGAGCTGGTGCAGGGTGACGGGGAGGTGGCGGCGGAGCTGGCCGAGGCCGTGACCGGCGCCCGCGAGGCCGTGTGCACCTGCTCCCGCTGCGGGGCCATCACCGAGGACGACCCCTGCCGCATCTGCAACTCCGCGACCCGCGAGGCCTCGTTGCTGTGCGTCGTGGCCTCGCCCGTGGACATCCTGCCCTTCGAGAAGGCGGGGTTCTACCGGGGCCGCTACTTCGTGCTGGGCAAGCTGCTCTCGCCCCTCGACGGGGTGCGGGTGGACGACCTGCCCTTCGACCGCCTGGACGCCCGCATTCGCGACGACGGCGTCCGCGAGCTGATCCTGGCCCTCGACAGCAGCGTCGAGGGCGAGGCCACCGCCCTGTACATCCAGCGCATGGTGGAGGACCTCGACCTGAGCCTCTCGCGCCTGGCCACGGGCATTCCCGTCGGCGGCGCCCTGGCCTACACCGACGAGGCCACCCTCCATCGCGCCTTCCAGTTCCGTCGCAGTTTCTGATCGTTCGGAAGCTGTCCCCTCAAGTCCTTGCGGTTTCGACCGATCCATCCTGCGAAGGACTGTCCGGCGATGGTGCCGGACGCAACGGACAGGACCACCATGACGCCGAGCAACGGCCACGCGCGCCTCTACGACGAGGTGCGGCGCCACGTGCTCGCCCTGCTCGGGGAGCGGGGCGTGAGCGGCGTCGTGCTCCTCGACCGCGCCGGCCGTCTGGTGATCCACGAGGGGGAGGAGCCCTGCGGCGACGTCGAGGCCCTGGCCGGGCGCTTCCTGCGCGCAGCCGGCGCGACCCGCGGCATCGCCGCCCAGCCGGCCCACGACGACGGCCCGAGCTGGTTCGCCCGCGACGAGCGTCACGGAGCCTGGATGGCTCCCGCCGGCCGCGGCCTGACCCTGCTGGCCTACTTCGAGCCGGACATGAACCCCGGTCTGGCCTGGCGCGCGGCCGCCGCCACGGCGACCGCCCTGCGCGGGCTGCTCGACGGACCGGACGCGCCGGCCGCCGCCCCCGACCGTGACGAGCACGGCCCCATCTGGGAGTGACATGGAACGTCGCGACCACAGCCCGGGATTCCACGACGCCGCCCGCACGGCGGACGACGACGTGCGCCGCATCGTCTACTACGGCCCCGGCCTGTCGGGCAAGACGTCGAACCTGGTCCACCTGGCGTCGCAGCTGCCGGGCGGCGCGGAGCGCTTGCGCACCCTGCCGGTCCGGCCCGACGACGGCCCCTGCGAACTGCTGTCCTGCGGTGCGGAGGAATTCGGTCTGGACGCCCCGCACCGGCTGCATCTGCTGACGGTCCCCGGACGCTACCTCTGCGGCCGCAGCCGGCGCATCCTGCTGGGGGGCGTGGACGGGGTGGTCTTCGTGGCGGACGCCCGCCGCGAGCGGCTCGACGCGGACCTCGTGCTCCTGGACGAACTCGGCGCCGGTCTGGCCGCCGCCGGTCGCGTGCCCCCGACACTTCCACTGGTCCTCCAGTACAACCGCGCCGATGCCCGCAATGCCGTCTCGCCCCGCCTCCTGGACGAGGAGCTGAACCGTCACCGCGGCCCCCGCACGGTGGCCGTGGCCCCGGACGGCGACGGCGTGCTGGACACGCTGCGTCTGGTCGTCGACGGCCTGCCCCGGCACCGGGATTGACCGCCGCCCCCCTCCGCATTACGGTATCGGATCCACCCGCGATCAGGAGGATCCCCTTGCGGACGCTCATCTACGCCTTCGTCACGTTCTTCGGCTGCGGCTACGCGCCCATCGCGCCGGCCACGGTGGCCAGCTTCGCCTTCATGATCGTCTGGGGCCTGGCCGGTCCCGTGCCGTTCGGCATGCAGCTCGGTCTGCTTGCCGTGGTGATCGCCCTGGGCGTGCCGGCGGCCACCTGGGTCGAGCGGCGCGAGGGGAAGGACCCGTCGCTGGTGGTGTCGGACGAGATCGCCGGCATGATCGTGACCTAC
The DNA here is from genome assembly GCA_964343835.1 of uncultured Fibrobacteraceae bacterium. Lineage (GTDB taxonomy): Bacteria > Krumholzibacteriota > Krumholzibacteriia > LZORAL124-64-63 > LZORAL124-64-63 > CALEMW01. The sequence goes on along the minus strand of CAYFKR010000010.1, from coordinate 36,779 downwards.
CTGGCCATCGACACGGGCTGGCTCGGCCTGCTCGCCGGCTTCTTCCTGTTCCGCTTCTTCGACATCTTCAAGCCCTGGCCCGTGCGCCGCTTCGAGTCGTTGCCGGAAGGTTGGGGCATCACCATGGACGACGTCATGGCGGGCGTGTACGCCAACCTGGCCCTGCGCCTGGTGCTGATGGTGACGGGATGGTAGGGAGTCCGCAGGCCCGCATCGTTTCCATCGGCGACGAGCTGCTCTGCGGCCGCACCGTCGACACCAACGCCCACGATACCCAGGTGCGCCTGCTGCGCCGGGGTGTCCCGGTGATCGGAGTGGAGGTGGTGCTCGACACGGACGCCGCCATCGCCGCCGCCCTGGAACGCACCGGCGACGCCGACCTGGTGGTGGTCACCGGCGGCCTCGGGCCCACGCCCGACGACCTGACCGTGGACGCCGTCTGCGCCTGGGCGGAACTGTCCACGGCCCCCGATGCCGGCATCGAACGCCACCTGCGCGACCTGGCCGCGGCCCGCGGCTTCCCCTTCGGCCCGCACATGGAGAAGCAGTGCCGGGTGCCCGAGGGGTTCACGCCCCTGGTCAATCCCGCGGGGACGGCCCCGGGGCTGATCGGACCGGCACGGGGGCGCACCGTGGTGCTGCTGCCCGGCGTGCCCTCCGAGGTGGCGGCCCTGTGGCCGTCGGTGGAGGAGGAGCTGGAACGCGCCGGCCTGCTGGGCCCGCCGCCCGCGGCGGTGTTGCGGCGCACAGCGGGGCTCTCGGAGCCGGCCCTGGCCGCCGACACCGCCCCGGTGCGGGAGCGGTGGCCCGACCTGTCGTGGTCCTGGTGGCTGACCCGCTGGGGCGTGGACGTGCAGGCGGCCGCGGCATCGGGCACCGAGCCGCCTGAGGAACTCGGCGCCGTCCTGGACGATGTCCTGGGCGACCAGGTCTACGCCAGGGAGCTGACGGACCTCAACACCGTGGTCCTGGGCCTGCTTGAGGCACGGGGCCTGACCGTGGCGGTGGCGGAGTCGTGCACCGGCGGCCTCGTGGGCGCCGCCCTGACCGACGAGCCCGGTTCCTCGGCCGTGTTCCGCGGCGGGATCCTGGCCTACGCCGACGACGTGAAGCGCGATCGGCTGGGTGTGCCCGCCGAGCTTCTGGCCGCCCACGGCGCGGTCTCGGGGCCGGTGGCCGAAGCCATGGCCGCCGGAGCCCGCGAGGCCGTCGGGGCGGACATCGCCGTGGCGGTGACCGGCATCGCCGGCCCCGGAGGCGGCACCGACACCAAGCCCGTGGGCACCACCTGGTTCGGCCTGGCCTCGGCCGACGGATGCTGGTCGTCTACCCTCCGCTTCCGCAGTCACCGGGAACGCAACCGCCGCCTGGCGGTGGCCCAGTCCCTCGACGCCCTCCGCCGTCACCTCGAAACGGGCGGCGACCCCTGGGCCGGGCGCCGGCCGTGAGGCTCTTCCTCGCCGTCGACCCCGGGGAACGCCTGCGCCTGATCCTGACACCCGCCCTCGACGCCTGGCGCGAACGGCTGGACCTGAAGTGGGTCCGGCCGGAGAACCTGCACGTGACCCTGCGCTTCCTCGGCGACTGGCCCGACGACCGCCTGGAACCCCTGAAGGATGCGGTCCGGACGGCGCTCCGGGGCCGCCCGTCGTTCCCGGTGACGCCGGGGGGCTTCGGCGCCTTTCCGGACTGGCGCCGCCCGCGGGTCCTGTTCCTGCACCTGGACGACGGCGGAGAGCTGGCGGACCTGGCGACGGCCGTGTCCGGCGGAATCGATGCGCGTCTGCCCGGTGTCGGCGCGCCGGCGGGGCCGTTCCGGGCCCACCTCACCCTGGCCCGCTTCCGGCGGGATGGGGGACGGATCGGGGAGGAGGCGTTCCGGCGCCTGGACCCGCCGCCGCTGCCGTCGTTCCCGGCCGACGCCGTGCGGCTGGTCGAGTCCCGACTGCGCCCCGAAGGCCCCGAATACGTGGAACGCGAGGTGTTTCCGCTGGCGGCACCGACGGGGATCTAGTATGGTGGCGCGACCTGTCCGGACGCCGTCGCCAGGCGGCGAGTGCTCTTCCGTGATCGCGCCTCCCGGACCCAGGAACCCACATCTCAAGGAGTGAAGCATGGCAATGGACAGGCAGCAGGAGAAGGCCAAGGCGCTGGAGCTGACCCGCGCCCAGATCGAGAAGCAGTTCGGCAAGGGCGCCATCATGCTCCTGGGCGAGGACAACGTGGTGGACGGCATCGAGGCCGTCTCCACCGGCAGCCTCGCGCTGGACATCGCGCTGGGGATCGGCGGCCTGCCCAAGGGCCGCGTCGTGGAGATCTACGGTCCCGAGGGCAGCGGCAAGACCACCGTCGCCCTGAGCGCCGTGGCCAACTGCCAGAAGGGCGGCGGCGTGGCGGCCTTCGTGGACGCCGAGCACGCCCTGGATCCCGTCTACGCCCGCAAGCTCGGCGTGGACATCGACAACATGATGGTCTCCCAGCCGGACACCGGCGAGCAGGCCCTGGAGATCACCGAGATGCTCGTGCGCTCCGGCGCCGTGGACGTCGTGGTGGTGGACTCGGTGGCCGCCCTGGTGCCGCGCGCCGAGATCGAGGGCGAGATGGGCGACGCCCACGTCGGTCTCCAGGCCCGCCTCATGAGCCAGGCCCTGCGCAAGCTCACCGGCGCCATCAGCAAGACCAACACCCTGGTGATCTTCACCAACCAGATCCGCATGAAGATCGGCGTCATGTTCGGCAACCCCGAGACGACGACCGGCGGCAACGCCCTGAAGTTCTACAGCTCGGTGCGCCTGGACATCCGCCGCGTGGGCGCCCTGACCCAGGGCGAGGACGTCGTCGGCAACCACGTGCGCGTGAAGGTCGTGAAGAACAAGGTGGCCCCGCCGTTCAAGAAGGCCGAGTTCGACATCCTCTACGGCCGCGGCATCTCCAAGGAGGGCGACCTGATCGAGCTGGGCGTGAACGCCGGCATCGTGCAGAAGTCCGGCGCCTGGTACAGCTTCGGCGACGAGCGCCTGGGCCAGGGCAAGGAGAACGTGCGCGAGTTCCTGCAGGAGAACGAGGACCTCTACGCCCGCATCGAGGAGAAGGTGCTGGTGCACTACGGCGTGCGCGAGGAGAAGGCCGACGCGTCGACCCCCGCGGCCGCCGAGGTGGAGGCCCCCGCGGAGGCCAAGCCCCGGGCGAAGGCCCGCAAGTCCGCGGAGTAGCCCGTGGACGAACGCTCCGAGCCGCTCCTGCTCGACCTCGAACGCGAGGGGGAGACGGTCCGGATCCGACTCAGTGACGGACGAGACCTGGAGCTGGCGGCGGGATCCCTGCCGCCGGCTCTTCCCGCTCAAGGGGAGGTCGTGCCGCCGGAACTGCTGGAGTCGCTCGTCGACGCCGCCGAGCGGAAGCAGGTCGCACGGGAGGTCTTCCGTCTCCTGGACCGTCGCCTGCGGACGCGGCGCGACCTGGAACGGAAGCTCGTGGACCGCGGCTTCCGGCGCGAGATCGCCTCGGTGGTCCTGGACCGTTTCGTGGAGCAGGGCGTGCACTCGGACCGGCGCTACGCCGAGGCCTGGTGCCGCGACACCCTGCGGGCCAAGGCCGTCGGACGGCGCTACCTGGTGGGCAAGCTCGCCGAGCGGGGCGTGGCGCGGGGAATCGCCGAGGAGGTCGTCGGCGCCGAGCTGGACGATGAGCTCGAACGGGAACTGGCGGAACGGGCTGCCGGTACATGGTGTCGCCGTCACCCGGGCGGCGACGACATGAAACGCCGGGCCCGCGCCCAGCGCTTCCTGGGCGGCAGGGGATTCGGACCCGGCCTGGCCCGGGCGGCCGTGGACGCCGCCCTGAAGGAGGAGCAGGCATGAAAATCCTGGTCACCGGCGCCGCAGGCATGCTGGGGCGCTCCGTCATGGAAGAGCTCGGCGCTCGCGACGCCGCCGGCGTGGACCTCCCCGACGGGGACCTGTCCCGTGCCGCGGACGTGGAACGCCTGTTCGCCGCCCACCGCCCCGACCAGGTGATCCATTGCGCCGCCTTCACCGACGTGGACGGCGCCGAGACCCTGCGCGACGAGGCCCGCGCCGCCAACGCCACGGCCACGGCCCGCCTGGCCGAGGCCTGCGACCGTCACGGCTGCGGCCTGACCGCCGTGAGCACCGACTACGTGTTCGCCGGCGACGCCGTCGAGGGCTACCGCGAGGACGATCCCCGCGATCCCCTCAATTTCTACGGCCAGACCAAGGCCGAGGGGGAGGAGGCCGTGGAAGCCATGACCGCCCCCTGGCGCATCGTGCGCACGAGCTGGCTCTTCGGCCACGGCCCGAGGAACTTCGTGCGGACCATCCGGCGCCTGCTGACCGAACGGGAGACCCTGACGGTGGTGAACGACCAGCGCGGCCGCCCCACCTACGCCCCGGACCTGGCCCGCGTGCTGGTCCACCTGATCGACGGCGACGCCGTGGGCCGCTTCCACGCCACCAACGCCGGCACCTGTACGTGGTATGATCTGGCCTGCGAGACGGCCCGTCGCTGCGGTGCCGACCCGGCCCGCATCGGCCCCTGCGGCACCGACGCCTACCCGACGCCCGCGAAGCGCCCCGCCTGCTCGGTGCTGCTGAGCTCGCGCCTGGAGGAGGCGGGCTGCCCCGATCGTCCCGACTGGCGGGACGCCGTGGACCGCTACGTGGCCTGGCTGGACGAGCACGAACCCGTCGACGGCGCCGGCCGTCGCGCCCCGGAGGACCGATGACCCGCGATCCCGCCGACATCGCCCGCGATCTCTTCGATGCGTCCGTGAGCGCCCACGCCGAGGCCGTGGCCCGGCTCGGCGACGCCCACCGCGACGCCGTGGCCGCCCTCGCCGACGACGTGGTCGCGGCCTGGGCCGCCGGCGGTCGCCTGCTGGTCTGCGGCAACGGAGGCAGCGCCGCCGACGCCCAGCACATCGTGGCCGAACTGGTGGGCCGGTTCCGCGGCGAGCGTCTCGCCTACGCCGCCGAGGCCCTGACGGTCAACACCTCCACCCTGACCGCCGTGGGCAACGACTACGGCTTCGACCACGCCTTCGCCCGCCAGGTGGAGGGTGTGGGTCGCGCCGGCGACGTGCTGCTGGTGATCTCCACCTCGGGGAACTCGACCAACTGCGTGCTGGCCGTCGAGGCCGCCCGGAAGAACGGCCTGCGGGTCCACGGCTTCCTGGGCCGCGACGGCGGCCGCCTGGCCGGCATGGTCGACGGCGCCATGGTCGCGCCCACCGACGACACGCCGCGGATCCAGGAGATCCACATCCTCATGGGACACCTGCTCTGCGAGATCCTCGAGGTCCGCATGGCCGGGACCGACGCCTGAGCGGAGGACGAGCGTGCTGCTGGCCTTCATCGAGAACCTGCGCCCCCGGCAGTGGACCAAGAACCTGATCCTCTATGCGGGGCTCATCTTCTCCCAGAACACGGCGGAGCCGGAGCTGCTGCTGAGGGCCACCCTCGGTGTGCTGATCTTCTGCCTGCTGTCGGGGTCGGTCTACGTGATGAACGACATCGCCGACGCGGAGATGGACAGGCGCCACCCGGTGAAGCGGGGGAGGCCCATCGCCTCGGGCCGCCTGCCGGTGCGGTCGGCCGTGGTCGGCGCGGTGTTGCTGGTGCTGGCCAGCCTGGCGGGGGCCGTGGCCCTGGGGCCGGGTTTCGGCCTGACGGCTCTCGGTTATCTGCTGCTCAACGTGTTCTACACCTTCGTGCTGAAGAAGATCGTGATCCTGGACGTGCTGGGCATCGCCCTGGGGTTCGTGCTGCGTGCGGTGGGCAGCGTCGAGGTGCTGCGCTCGGCGACCACCCACGTGCCGCTGTCGCCCTGGCTGATCCTCTGCACCTTCCTGCTGGCCATGTTCCTGGGCTTCAGCAAGCGGCGGGCTGAGTTCGTGAACCACCAGTCCACGTCGGGCACCATCCGGCCCTCGCTCCACGACTACACCGAGCTGCTGCTCAACCTCCTGATCGGCGGCGCGTTTGCCCTGACGGTGACGGCGTATTTCCTTTACACCGTCTCGCAGGGGACCATCGAGCAGTTCCAGACCGGCAAGCTGGTGCTGACCGTCCCCTTCGTGATCACCGGCATGGGGCGCTACCTCGTGCTGGTCTTCAAACAGAACCAGGGCGGCCGACCCCACGAGATCCTGCTGACCGACGGGCGCATCCAGCTCTCGGTCCTCGGATGGATCGTGACGGCCTGCCTGGTGATCGGCCTCCACCGCTGACGGAAGTCCACGACGTGACCGACGAACAGACCGCCTCCCGACCGCCGCGCCGCCGCGTGAGCCTGCTGGCTCCGGCCAAGGTGAACCTGCACCTGGAAGTCCTGCGGCTCCGCCACGACGGCTACCACGACATCGAGACCATCCTGCAGGCCGTCAGCCTCTTCGACGGCGTGGAGATGGAGCTCGCCGAGACCTGGACGGGCCGCGAACCCGTCATCGACCTGGACGTGGATCCCGTGGACGCCGCCCCCGGCGACCGGACCAACCTCGCCTGGAGGGCCGCGGAGCTCTTCTGCGAACGGACCGGCCGGTCGGGCCATCTGCGGATCCGCCTGCGCAAGGAGATCCCGTCCGAGGCCGGCCTCGGCGGCGGCAGCTCCGACGCCGCGGCGGTGCTGGTGGGCTGCGACCGCCTGTTCGGCACGGGACTGCCGGCGGAGGAACTGGAGGCCATGGCGGCCGTCATCGGTTCCGACGTGCCGTTCTTCATCAGGGGAGGCACCCAGCTCGGTCGCGGTCGCGGGACCGACCTGACGCCCCTCTCGCCCCTGCGCTCGGGCGGTTTCCTGCTGGTCAAGCCGGAGCTCTCGCTGTCCACCGCCTCGGTCTACGAACACCTGAATCTCGGATTGACAACCCGTGCACCCAAGGTTAACATCCGCAACACGGAGGCCTTAATCGCCCGATTTCCAAAGGGTTCGTGGTTCGGTCACAACCGTCTCGAGGATGTGGTCCTACCATCGCACCCGGAGTTGCAGCGGCTCCTGATGGAGCTGCGGCAGAAGGCCGACGTGGCGATGCTCGCGGGCAGCGGGGCCGCCGTCTTCGCCGTCTTCGACGACGAACGGGGCCCGGCGCAGATGGCGGAACGGTTCAGGGAAGAGGGGTACCTCGCCCATACCGCCCGTCCCCATCCGCACGGAGTGGTGGTCAAGGACGACTGACCCGCTCCCGGCCCCAATCAGCCATCCAGGAAGCTGCTACGGAGAGGTGCTGTCTTGGAGATCACGGAAATCAGGATCACCCTGCGGGACGACGACAAGCTGCGGGGCTTCGCCAGCATCACGCTGGACAACTGCTTCGTCGTGCGCGGCCTCAAGGTCATCGAGGGCGCCACCGGGATGTTCGTGGCGATGCCCAACCGCCGTCGCAAGGACGGCACCTTCCAGGACATCGCGCACCCCATCAACATGAAGACGCGCGAGTGGATGGAGAGCCAGATCATCGCCGCCTTCAAGGAGGAGCTGGCGCGGGCCGAGCGCGGCGAGATCACCGTCGCCCCCCGGGACGACCGCGACAGCGCCTACGAGGAGACCTACTAGACCCGCGAACCGGGCTCGCGCCCGGAGTGCATGCCGGACCAGGCTGGGGCGTCGTCAAGTGGCAAGACACATGGTTTTGGTCCATGCATTCGCAGGTTCGAATCCTGCCGCCCCAGCCAACCCGGCCGGCGATTCCGCCCCGTTCCCGATTTCGGGTTGACCCCCGCCGACGATTCCGTCATCTTGCCCTCACGTCCAGCCGGACGCCCTCGCCGAACACTCCGACCGACCGTCCCCGGAGGCCCTGTTCGCCATGAGCGACCTCGTCCTGATCAGCGGATCCGCCCATCGAGACATGGCGGCGAAGATCGCCGACCACCTGCAACGGCCCCTTCTCGACGTGGAAGTGGGCCGTTTTTCCGACGGCGAGATCAACATCAAGATCCACGAGAACATCCGCGGTACCGACGTCTTCATCGTGCAGCCGACCAACCCGCCGGCCGAGCACATGATGGAGCTGCTGCTCATGCTCGACGCCGTGAACCGGGCGTCGTGCCAGCGCGCCACGGCCGTGCTGCCGTACTTCGGCTACGCCCGGCAGGACCGCAAGGACCAGCCGCGGGTGCCCATCGGGGCCCGGCTGATGGCCGACCTGATCACCGCCGCGGGGGCGGACCGCGTGCTGACCATCGATCTGCATGCGCCCCAGATCCAGGGCTTCTTCGACATCCCCCTGGACCACCTCTACTCGGCGCCGGTGCTGCTGAAGCACTTCGAGAACCACGCCCGCGACAACCTGGCGGTGGTGGCTCCCGACGTGGGCTCCATCAAGATGGCCCGCGCCTTCGCCAAGCGCCTCGACGCGCCCCTGGCCATCGTGGACAAGAGGCGGCCGAAGGAGAACGTGGCCGAGGTCATGAACTTCATCGGCGACGTGGACGGCAAGGACGTGGTGATCTTCGACGACATGATCGACACCGCGGGCACCATCACCCAGGCCGCCGAGGTCTGCCGCAACGAGGGCGCCGTGTCGGTGACCACCTGCGCCACCCACCCGATCTTCTCGGGACGGGCCCTGGAGCGGCTCAACGCCCCGGCCATCGACGAGGTGGTGGTCAGCAACACCATCCCTTTCACCCGTTTCGAGGAATGCCCCAAGGTGAAGGTGCTGGACATGTCGTACCTGCTGGCCGAGGCCATCGAGCGCATCCACATGGAGAAGACGGTCTCCAAGCTCTTCGTCTGAGGGCCCCTGAATGCCGGATCCGGCGGCTGGATTCTTGACATCCTCGCCTCGACGTGCTTAATTGAGCGGTCCTTTGTGATTCGACACCGGGCGCATCGCCATGCGCGGTCCGTCCGGACTGTCACGGAAACGACGATTCGACAGGGATTCCGGCTTCGGCCGGTCGACAATGCCCCGGAGGCACCGAGATGGGTCTGATCAGCCTGAACGCGTATCCGCGCACCAGCACCGGCAAGAACGAGAACCGCCGCCTGCGCGTCGCCGGCCGTACCCCGGCCAATATCTACGGCAACGAGCGCGAGAACGCCGCGACCATCGAGGTCGACACCCACGAGCTGCAACGCGCTCTGGCCAAGGGCGGCCGCAACCCCCTGTTCAGCCTCACCGTGGAGGGCGAGGGCGGCGACTGCGTGGCCGTGCTGCGCGAGATGCAGCGTCACCCGGTCAAGGATACCTACCTGCACCTCGACTTCATGGAGATCCCCCTGGGCGTCGCCATGAACTTCGAGGTGGCCCTGGACTTCGTCGGCGACAACCGCAAGGTCCGCGGCGGCGACGCCGTCCTGGAGATCGTGCGCCGCTCCATCGAGGTGGAGTGCCTGCCCCGGAAGCTGCCCGAGGTGCTGGAGATCGACATCTCCGAGCTCGAGATCGGCGACCGCATCGGCGTGGAGGATCTCTCCATGGATGAGGTCAAGATCCTGACCGATCCCGAGGAGACCGTCGTCAAGCTGACCCCGAACACCATCGTGGTCGAGGAGGACGAGGTCGCCGAGGGTGACGAGGGCGAGGGCGCCGAGGGTGAGGGTGCCGAGGGCGACGCCGCCCCGGCCGAGGACGCTCCCTCGGAGGACTAGCTCCGACGGACCGATCGAGACCGAGCGCGAGGCGGCCCACCGGCCGCCTCGTCGCGTCAGGGGAGGACACGTCATGAGCGAGCGGGCCGTGCAGCTGATCGTGGGCCTGGGCAACCCGGGCCCCGAGTACGAGCGCACTCCCCACAACATCGGCTTCCGCTGCCTGGAACGGTTGGCCGCGGACCACGGCCTGGCGTTCGGCATGGTCCGCGACGGCTGCCGCTGGGCCGAGGGGACCGTCGCCGGCGTGCCGGTGGTGCTCGTGCAGCCCCTGCGCTACATGAACCGCAGCGGCGAGGCCCTGACGGCCTGGTTCCGTCGCCACGGACCCGAGACGCCGGAGGGGGAGGACACCCTGCCGCCGCCCCTGGTGGTGGTGGACGACATCGCCCTGCCCCTGGGGGCCCTGCGCCTGCGGGCGAAGGGCAGCGACGGGGGCCATCGCGGCCTGGAGTCCATGGACCGGGCCCTGGGCGACGTGGAGTACCCGCGCCTGCGCCTCGGCGTGGCCCCCGACGCCGACGGCGTCCATGCGGCGGACTGGGCCGACTTCGTGCTCGAGCCCTTCGACGACGACGACTGGGACACGAGCGAGGACCTGGTGGGCTACGCCTGCGAAGCCGTCGAGGCCTTCCTGGCCCACGGCGTGGATTGGACCGCCAGCCGCTTCAACCGACGTCCGTCGACCCCGGAAACCGGGGGCGATGAAGGGGATTTGCATAAACCGGGGGAATGAGCTATCATTCCCGGTCGGCCGTCGAGAGGCGGCCCGGTCCGTCGAGGACCGTCCATAGGAGCGGGACCCGCCATGCGGCCGAGGTCCCGACGCGTCCCTACTCGGATCGCCCGCGTCGCGGGAAGGAATCCGGGTCGTTCTGTCCATGGGGAGGTGAACCCGTGAGGAAGTACGAAATGATCTTCGTGCTGCAGGCCGATGAGCCCGAGACCGAGCTCGAGGCCCGCGTCGCGAAGGTGGAGTCCACCATCGCAGTCGAAGGTGGCGAGATCGCCGAGCGGAACCACTGGGGCGTGCGCCAGCTGGCGTACGAGATCCAGCATGAGACGCGGGGCAACTACATGCACCTGCGCTTTACCGCCGGCGGCGACGCCATCGACAAGCTGGACAACGATTTCCGCCTGGATCACAAGATCCTGCGCCACATCGTCGTGGTCGACGAGGAGTGGAAGGAGCGGAACGAGGCCAGCCGTGCCCGCCGTCGTCCCGCCGCTGCCGCTGCCGCCGCCGTCGAGGCCCCTGCGGCCCCCGCGGCCCCTGCGGCCCCGGCCGTCGAGAGCGCTCCCGAGCCCGAGGGCGACGACGCCCCCGAGGCCCCCGCGGAGCAGTAGCGACACGCGCTAGCGCGACACACCGGCGCGCTCCCGCGGGGAGCCGACGCCTTTGCGAAAGGATGGACCGATGCCTAAGGGTCGAGGTCGAGACAAGAAGAAGAAGAAGCGCCGCCCGGCAAAGAAGAAGGCTTGCCACTTCTGCACCGAGGGCTACGTGGTGATCGATTACAAGGACGTGGACCTGATGCGTCGTTTCACGACCGAGCGCGGCAAGATCGCGCCCCGTCGGAACACGGGCACCTGCCCCAAGCATCAGCGCATGCTGGCCACGGCCGTGAAGCGGTCCCGCCACATCGCGCTCGTCCCGTTCATCAAGGAATACTACCGGTAGTTCGAGCCGGTCACGGACCGCCGCCCGCAACGACGGGCGGCCCGACGAGGGAGACTCGCCATGGACGTGATCCTGACCAAGAACGTGGACCAGCTCGGCAACGCGGGCGAGATCGTCAGCGTGTCGCGCGGGTTCGCGCGGAACTTCCTGATCCCGAGGGGCATCGCCGTCGTCGCCGACGACAGCCACCGTCGGGTGATGGACGAGGAAGCCCGGCTCGCCGGTCTGCGCAGCAAGAAGCTGAAGATCGCCGCCGAGGCCACCGCCTCCACGTTCAACGACGTGTCCTGCACCATCAGCGTGCAGGCCAACGAGGAAGAGCAGCTCTACGGTTCGGTGGCGGAGCGTGAGATCGCTTCGGCGCTGGTGGAGCTGGGGCACGAGGTGGACCACCGCATGGTCCGGCTCGAGGAGCCCATCAAGCAGCTCGGCGTGTACACGGTGCCCATCGGCCTGCACGAGGACGTGGAAGTCAGCGTGAAGGTGTGGGTCGTCAAGGCCGAGGACTGACGCGGTGGACGTGGCGGACGTGAACGCACGCCCGGACCATGACCGTGACCGCGGATGCTGCATCATCATGGCGGGGGGCCGGGGCACGCGCTTCTGGCCCCTCAGCCGTTCCGCGAGGCCCAAGCAGCTGCTGCCGCTCGGGGACGGACAGTCCCTGCTCAGGGAGACCTGGGAGCGGGTGGAGCCGCTGGTCGGTGCCGACCGGATCCTCGTGGTGACCAACCGCGAGCAGGCCGCCGGCGTGGCGGCCGTCCTGCCGGAACTCCCCGCCGATCGCATCATCGCCGAACCGGTGGGCCGCAACACCGCCGCCTGCAGCGCCCTGGGCGTGGCCCTGGCCGAGCGTGTGGCCGGTCCCGGCCCCGTGGCCCTGCTGCCGGCGGACCACGCCATTCCCGACGTCGACGCGTTCCGCGCCCGACTGGCCGAAGCCTTCGCCCTGAGCGATACGTCCGACGGCGCGGTGACCTTCGGCATCCGGCCCACCCGTCCCGCCACCGGCTACGGGTACCTCGAGACCGGGGAGCCCGTCGGTTCCGCCCTGCGTGGTCTCACCTTCCGCGAGAAGCCCGACCTGGAGACGGCCCGCTCCTACGTGGAGTCGGGGCGCCACTTCTGGAACAGCGGCATCTTCGTGTGGAACAGCGCCGTGTTCTCCCGCGAGGTGGAACGCTGCCTGCCGGACCTGGCCGCGGCCCTGGCCCCGGCCGTCGCGGCCTGGGGCACCGACGGGTTCGACGCCGCCCTGGCCGACGCCTACGCCGACTGCCCGTCCGTGTCGGTGGACGTGGGCGTGATGGAGCGCCAGGACGGCTACCTGGTGCTGGAAGCCGGCTTCCGCTGGTCCGATCTGGGCAGCTGGGACGCCTGGGGCGAACTGGCCCCGGAGCTGGACGGCGGGAACCGCGGCCGCGGCCGCGTGTTGTCCGTCGGCTCGGCCGGCAACGTCGTCTACGGAGGGGAGCGTCTGGTGACGCTGCTCGGCGTGGACGATCTGGTGGTCGTGGACACCCCCGACGCCCTGCTGGTGGCCCGCAAGGAGGACGCCGAACGGCTCAGGGACGTGATCGATCGCATCGAAGACGAGGGGCCACAGGAACTCCTGTGACCCGTGACCCAAGACCGGAGCGTTTGGAACCATGACCCGCAACGTCCCGCAGCGCATCCTGTTCGCCCTTGCCCTCGCCGTCGCCGTGACGGCCCTGTCCTCCTGCCAGCAGGAGCAGTCCGACGCCCCCGCGGGCGACGACTACTTCGGGAACGGCTTCAAGGACCTGACCACCGTGGTGGCCCGCGTCGGCGACGTGGAGATCACCGAGCAGGACGTGGACATGCGCTACCGCGAGCTGCCCAAGGAGATGCAGACGCGGTTCACCGGCGACGGCTGGCGCCGCCGCCTGGTGCGCTTCATGGTGGACGAGCTGCTGCTCGCCCAGGGCGCCGTGGAGAACAAGCTCTACCTGGAGTCCGACGTGGCCCAGCAGCTCATCTCCATGCGCCGGTCCACCCTCATCGACGCCTACAAGCAGTTCATGCTCTTCGAGGGCCTGGAGCCCACCGAGGACGAGATCCGCGAGTACTACGAGCACTTCAAGCACAACTACGTGGCCGAAGGGGCGCTGCATGCCCGCCACGTCCAGTGCCTGGACCGCGCGTCGGCGTACGAGGCCTACGAGGCCCTTCAGGGCACCGGTCGCGAGGCCGCGTTCCCCTACGTGGTCTCCCAGTACTCCCGCAACGTGCAGACCGCGGCCGACGGCGGCGACCTGGGCTGGTTCAACCGGGGCCGCTTCGTGCGCCACGTGCGCAACGGCGCCCTGTTCTCCGAGACGGTCTGGGGCTGGGAGATCGGCCTGCACGAGCCCGTGGAGATCGAGGGCGAGTGGCACGTGGTGGAGATCCTCGAGCGCCGCAATCCCCGCCAGCTGGGGCTGAGCGAGGTGCGCGGCCGCATCGTGCAGGACCTGCTGCCGTCGCTCCAGCGCGAGGTCCAGGACGCCCACACGGCGGAGCTGCGCTCGCTGGCCGCCATCGAATACTTCGGCGAGTATGCCCCGGGCCAGGGCCGCAGCGCCCAGGAGCTCTTCCAGTACGCCGTGATGAACAACGACCCGGAGACCCAGATCGAGCTCTTCGAGCTGATCCTCGAGGAGTTCCCGGACGACGACTACGCCGGCAAGTCGCTGTTCATGCTGGCCAACGTCTACATCGACAACTGGGGCGACACGCGCCGTGCCCGGAGCTTCCTGAACCGCCTGGTGGACGAATATCCGGACAACGAGCTCCGGGATCAGGGCGAGTACATGCTCGAGAACCTGACCACCACCAACTTCCAGGCTCCGCGGAGCATCCGGGAGCTGCAGGACCTGACCCGGTAAAGGACCGGCGCCGCGCGCCGATGACATCATGGGGACCCGCAGGGGCGAGGAAGCGTTGCAGCGCTTCCTCGCCTGTGTGAAGATGACGACGGAATCGACACGGACGCCCGCCCGGAGGAAGGATCCCATGCGCGCACTCGTGCCCTGCCTGCTCGCGCTGCTCGTCGCCGCGCCCGTCGCGGCCCAGGAGCCTGCGTCCGACGACGCCGGCCTCCGCGTGGCCGCCATCGTCGTTTGCCTGGACGTGGACCGCGAGACCCGCAGCCCCGTCGGCGACGGCGACGCCTTCACCGTCGACCAGGGACCCCTGACCTGCTTCACCAGGATCGTCGGCGCCGCGGGGGAGACCTCCGTGACCCACGTCTGGTACCACGAGGGAGAGACCCGCTCCCGCGTCCAGCTGTCCGTCAGGTCGCCCGATTGGCGCACCTGGAGCCGCAAGAGCCTGTTGCCGACTTGGACGGGGGACTGGACGGTCAAGGTCCTGGACTCCGACGGACTGGTCCTGGCGTCCCGTGACTTCACCATCACCGCCGCGGAGGTGTCGGAATGAACCGGCGCGCAGCCGTCCTGCTGATCACCCTGGCCCTGGTGGCCGCCTGCGCCGTGATGCTGCCCGGCTGCGCCGGCGCACCGGCCGACCGCCCGGCTTCCGGCACGGGCACCGGCATGGCCGGCGATTCCGCCCTGGCCGATCGCCTCTACGCCCGCATGCAGGAGGAGCACGGCCTGCAGCGTGACCGGGCCGCCCTGCGCCTGGCCTTCGAACTGCTCGACCACTACGCCGGGTATCCCCACCTGGACCACGTGACCCTGCTGGCCGCCCGTTCCGCCGAGCGCGCCGGCGACCCCGACGAGGCCCTGCGCCTGACCGGCGAGTTCCTGAGCCTCCACGACGCCAGTCCCCACCTCTGGGGCATACTGGATGTCCGTGCCCGCCTGCTCGAGGCCGACCGCGACTGGCCCCGCGCCGCCGACGCCCTGGTGCGGATGCACGACGCCGCCACCCTCGAGCGCGACCGCGACGCGGCCGCCAAGCGCCTGGCCGCCGTGGCCACCGAACTCGACGCCGACGCCTTGCGCGACCTGCGCGCCGCCCATGGCGACAGCGGCATGGACACCTACCTGGGCTACCTCTGGATCCAGCGCCTGATCGCCGAGGAGCGAGGCCGCGAGGCCCACGACGTGTTCTCCGCCATGCGCACCGACTCCCCGGACGATCCCTGGATCGGCCATGCCGAACAGCTGCTCCGAGACCCGGCCTACGAGGTCCTGCCGGCCCACCCGTCGGAGGAACTGCCGGGTGGCGCCGACGCCCTCCACGTGGGCGTGCTGGTCCCCCTCACGGGCCGCTACACCGTCCTCGGCAACGCGTTCTATGACGGTGTGCGCCTGGCCCGCGACCAGGCCAACCGCGAGGGCTGGCGCCAGTACCTCCTCACCGTCCGGGACAGCGAGGGCGACCCCGTGGCCGCGGCCCTGGCCATGCGCGGTTTCGCGGCCGAGGAACGCCCCATCGCCGTGATCGGCGGCCTGCTCAGCGCCCCGACGGTGGCCGCCGCCCTCACGTCCGAGAGCTTCGGTATTCCCCTGGTGTCGCCCACCGCGCGCAACGAGCGCATCTGGGAGCTGGGCCGCAACACCTTCCAGACCAACATCACCGGCCTGTTCGAGGCGCGTCTGCTGGCGCGGCTGGCTGTGGACGTGATGCTCAAGAAGCGCGTCGCCATCGTCCACCCCGACGAGCCCGCGGGCCTGCGCAGCGCCGAGGTCTTCGGCGAGGAGGTCCTGGCCCTGGGCGGCGAGCTCGTGGCCGTGGAGTCCTTCAACACGGGCCTGACCGACTTCCGGGATCCCCTGAAGCGGGTGGCGGGCGAGCTGCCCGAGGTGATCTTCGTGCCCGTGGACGCCGACATGCTCCGCCTGCTCGGTCCCCAGCTCGATTTCTACTGCACCGGCGCCCTCATCCTCGGTCCCAGCACCTGGAACCATCCGGGTCTGGCCGCCGAGGTGGGCACGATCCTCGAGCGCGCGGTCTTCCCCAGCGACACCGCCCTGTTCCCGCCCGAGTGGTCGGCGGCCTTCGACCATGCGTGGTCCCCCGAGGGCCTGCCCCAGGAGGCCACGGCCATCGCGCGCCAGGCGTACCTGGCGGCCATGCTCGTCTTCCACACCCTGGGCGAGGACGGCATGAGCCTGCGCGTGGACCTGACCCGGGCCCTCAACGACCGCCTCGAGCTGCGCCGCGAGACCGGCGTGGACGCCGAAGTCATGGGTTCGGCCCTGCGCATGTTCTCCGAGGGCACGGTGGCGCCGTTCCCCATGGGACTGTTCGCCGAAGCCCTGGCCCGGGCCGATACGGCGGCGGTCGACTCGCTCTTCGTGCCGGACCCCGAGGTGATCCTGGCGCCCGAGGAGTAGACACTCCCACCCACCATGACGCGAAACGCCGGCTCCGCGAGGGGCCGGCGTCGTCGTTCGGGCAGGTTCGCGATCAGGGGGAGAGGGCGGCCGTCGGCGGCCGGAACCTCAGGGTCAGCCGGTTCCAGAATCCCTCGGGCGCCACGTCCCCCTCGACGGGCTCGTACAGCCACTGCTCCACGGCCTTCAGGGTGACCCGCCCGAAGGCTTCGCTCCCGGTATTCGAGACGATGTAGGCCCCGGACACCTTGCCGGTGGGGGCGATGAAGAAGGCCACCTCCACCACGATCATCGGTGTGGCCATGTCCACGGGCGTGGCGTCGACGGGATAGCGGGGCCGCACCATGCGCACGAGCCGGAACCAGGGGTTGGTCTGGGCAGGAAGGCGCATCTCGACGGTGTCCATCTCGTCTAGGTCGGGATCGGCATCGGGATCGATCTCCACGTTCTCCTTATCCGGCGCGACGATGGTCTCTTCGGGCGTGGGCTCGGGGCCGTCGTCGTCGGGGAGGACCTCGTAGGTGGGGGCGGGCTCCGGCAGTTCCTGGCTCTTCCGCTGTTGCTCCTGGTGCTTCGGGTCGGCGCCCTCGTCGATGGACAGCAGCTCCATGACCTTCACCGGCCCCTCGGCGCCGGAGAACTCGAAGCGCTTCTTCACGTCGTCGCGGTCGGGGCCGAACAGGGCGAAGAGGATCAGCGCCAGGAGCGCGCCCGCCAGGGCCGCCAGGTAGCGACGGCGCCCGCCGCGGCGGAAGCGCTGCTGGGGCGTGCTGGAGGGATCAGGGGGCATCGGTCTCCTCGGGCCGTTGCGGGATCTCGTGCTCCGGCGGGCCGTCCGCCGCGGGATCCACGACCCGGTCGCCCACGCCGTAGAGGCGCGTGGTCACCGTGTCGGCCGCGAGGTCGGCCTCCATCACCCACCACTGGTCGCCGCTGCGCACCTCCAGGGTGCGGACCGTTCCCGTGGCCGGGAGCGGGGCCGCAGGAGCACCGGGGGCCGGCGGCAGCCAGAGCCAGTTGCCGTCCACGCGAACGAGGTCCACGTCGTCGGGGTGGGGCAACGCCGTGCGGTGGCGCGCCATGAAGGACGCGAGATCCCAGCCCGGAGGCAAGCCCCCATCTTCGGCGGGGGTGAAGTAGCCCGCGATGGCGCGGAACAGGGCGAGGGCCTCGGCCTGCTGGGCCGAGGGGGAACGGGCCAGATCTTCTGCGTCCTCGGTCCGCGGCAGCGGCAGTTCGCAGCGCAGGGCCGGCGGCGCGGTGTGGCGCAGGAGGTAGGCGTAGGACGGGGCGATGGCCGCGGTGTCGCCGCCCGCGTCGGCGAAGGCCGCCGCCGTGAGGCCGGCCCAGCGTGTGCCGTTGCGGCTGCCGTGATGGTGGAAGAGGCGCGTGCCGGGGCCGTCGGGATTGCGGGCGATGGTCAGGAAGAGGGCGCCGCCCTCCTCGTTGGTGGTCAGCACCTTGTGCTCGTTCGGCACCCAGCCGGGGCCGGTGCGCGTGAGGATCGGGTTGGCGCCGGCGCCCCGCAGCAGGTCGGCCAGGCGCTCGGCCACGCGCAGGTTGAGCTCGCGGCCGGGGGTGCCC
Organism: uncultured Fibrobacteraceae bacterium; assembly: GCA_964343835.1. Taxonomy (GTDB): domain Bacteria; phylum Krumholzibacteriota; class Krumholzibacteriia; order LZORAL124-64-63; family LZORAL124-64-63; genus CALEMW01. Next base: position 18,593 of record CAYFKR010000010.1, on the reverse strand, counting down.
ATGGGGCAGAGGCCCTGGTCGTCGGGGCCGCCGCCGGCGGGGTCGAGGATGATGGTGCGGCCGGCCAGCTCCGGCAGGAGGGGCTGCCAGGCGAGGGTGTCGGTCCAGGCGTCGGCGGGGGTACGGAGGAGGGGGAGGTGGCCTGGGCGTTCGAGCCACACCCGGTCCGACTCGGCCATGGGGGCGTAGGGGAGTGAACGATCCACGATCTCCAACTTGTCGAGGTGACGGGCAGGGAAGCCGTCATGCCAGCGCAGGGACCAGTCGGCATCAGATGTCGATCCTTCTGCATCGCCCAGGACGACCCAGCGTTGGCCGGCCGGCAGGGACAAGAGGGTCGGGAAGACATGATAGTTCTGGAACATGTCCTCGAGCCGCTGCTGGATGATGAATCGGAGAGGTGGCGACTGATCCATGGCGATCAGGAACGTGCCCGAGGATCCGCCATGTCGGGTGAGCAATAGGTTCTGATCCGAATCGATGATCCCGTCGCCGAGCCACAGGGGCCCGACGGCGAAGGCGGGAGCGCCTCTCTCGTCGACGTTGGCCCAATGCAGGAGCCGGCGGAGATCCGTGCCATCCTCGCTTCGTTCCTCGACGCTCACGACCCTGATGTTCGCGATCGTGGTCCGGCCCGAAAGCGTGTCACGGAAGACCGGAGCCGCACGCCCTGCGAGGTTCCTGCCATGGACTTCGACGATGACCGGGCCGTGGGGCAGAGGGTGCTGAGGGCGCCAATGCACGGTACGCGTGTCGGAATCGATCTCGATGGGAACCGGAACGCCGTCGGCCAGAACCCTGACGCTGGACGGATCGAGTCCCGGATCTCCGGGGCTGCTCTCGAACAGCCAGGCCGGGCCGGACACCCGCCAGTTCCGGTTGGCCGACGACGCCGTCCAGACCGGTCTGCCCCCCGCAAAGAACTCCACCAACCCCAGGAAATACGCCTGCGCCTCCAGCTCCATCTTCTCCGCCGTCACCAGCTTGGCCTCCACCCCGGGATGCGACAGCATCGACGGCTCGCCCAGCACCGCCGGCACGCCCTCGGGCGCATTGCGCAGCACGTAGAAGTTGCCCGGCAGGATCTTGGCGGGCCTGATTCCCAGGTTCCGCACGAGATGGCGATGGATGGCGCGGGCCAGGTCCAGGTCGGGGCCGTCGCGGCCCACGGGGTAGTAGGTCTGGGTCTCGTTGAGGTCGCGGTCGAGGGCGGCGTTGCTGTTGTGGTGAAGCGACAGGAAGACGTCGGGCCGCAGGGTGTCGCACATGGCCACGCGGGCGGCCAGGTCCACCGCGAGGGAGGAGTCGGCGGGGGAGACGAAGTCGCGATCGGTGGTGCGGGTCATGAAGACCTCGGAGCCGGCGGCTTCGAGCAGGCCGCGCAGGTAGAGGGCCACGCCCAGGTTGGCGTCGGCCTCGCTCAGGCCGTCGCGGCCCACCACGCCGGGGAACACGCCGCCGTGGCCGGGATCGAGCAGGATCCGGCGGCCCTCGAGGGGGGTGAGGTCGAGGCCGTGGAAGGTCTCGCGGAGCTCCTCGTAGCCCACGTTGGGGGGCGGGAGCTGGGGGCGGCGGGCGCAGCCTGAGGCCGCGACGACGGCTATCAGAGCCGCCAGGACGAAGCGGGTCGATCGGGACATGGATTCTCCTTCCTCGGGCCACAGGGTAGCGGCCCGGCAACTCCCGTGTCCAGAACAGGTTCCGTATTCCCGTTGAGGGTCGCCGCGAGGCGGCGGCGTTCTGGACAGGGGCGGGATCGTCTGGTAGATTTGGCGGCCACGGTCGTGCGCCCGGCGCCGGCCGTCGTGCATTCGAAGAATGATCGAGCCCCCAGCCGGATCCGGAGCCCATGTCCCAGGAGACCCTGCGCCACCTGCCGTCCGTCGGACAGCTGCTGGAGCACCCCCGCATCGCCCCGCTGCTCGACGGCCCCGCCCGCGACTGGGTGACCCGTCTGGTGCAGCGTGTCGTGGACGCGGAGCGGGAGCGCCTGCGCTCGGGTGGGGCCGGTGCGGACCGCGACGTCCTCACCGAACGACTCGCCGGCCGCATCTCCGACCGCCACGACGCGCTCCTCGGCCCGGCCATGCGCCGCGTGATCAACGCCACCGGCGTGGTCGTGCACACCAACCTGGGCCGCTCCCTCTACCCGCAGCGCGCCGCCGCCTGGATGACCGAAGCCGCGCTCCACAACTGCGACCTGGAGATGGATCTCGAAGCCGGCCGCCGCGGGCACCGTGGTCGCGGGGTGGAGGAGAAGCTCGCCCTGCTCACCGGCGCCGACGACGCCCTGGTGGTCAACAACAACGCCTCGGCCCTCTTCCTCGCCGTGCGCGGCGCCGCCGCCGGTGGCCGCGTGATCCTGTCGCGGGGCGAGGTGGTGGCCATCGGCGGTTCCTTCAAGCTCCACACGATCATCGCCGAGACGGGCTGTGAGCTGGTGGAGGTGGGCACCACCAACCGCACCACCGTGGCCGACTACGCCGAGGCCCTGTGTCCCGGCGCCGTGGTGCTCAAGGTGCACCGCAGCAACTTCGACATGACGGGCTTCACCGAGACCGCGTCGCTGTCGGATCTGGGCGAGCTGTGCCGCGAGCGCGGGCACGTGCTGATCTACGACGCCGGCTCCGGCCTCTTCGAACGCATCGACCGCTTCGGCCTGCCCGCCGAGCCCGTCCTGGCCGACGACCTGGCCGCCGGCGCCGACCTGGTGACCTGCAGCGGCGACAAGCTCTTCGGCGGCAACCAGGCCGGCGTGATCCTCGGGCGCGCCGACCTCGTGGCGTCGCTGCGCTCCCATCCCATGCGGCGCGTGCTGCGCGTGGACAAGACGGCCCTCGCCGCGCTCGACGGCGTGGCGACCCACTACCTGGCCGGCGACCACCTCGAGACGGTGCCCACCCTCGTCCATCTGGGCCGCACCGCGGATGAACTGGCCGCGGCCGCCGATCGCCTGGGACACGATCTGGCCGGTGACCTGCCGGAGGGCTGGGAGTGGACCGTGATGGACGCCGAGTCCCAGGTGGGCGGCGGCGCCGGTTCCACGCTCATCGTCCCCTCGCGCCTGCTGCTGTGGCGCGGGCCCGAGGCCGAGCTCGAGCGCTGCCATCGGCTGCTGCGCACGGGCGAGCCGGCCGTGGTGGGCCGCATCTCCCAGGAGGGACTGGCCCTGGACCTGCGTGCCGTACCCGACGACGAACTCGACGATCTCGCCGCCGCGGTGCGGGCCGCCTGGAGCGGACTGAAGCCGGCGGCTGAGGAGGGGACCTCGTGAGCGAACCGCGCAACCAGGGTCCTGGCGGACTGCCCCTGTACGACCTCGGCTTCCCGGCGACGCTGCCCGGGCTGGGTGCGGCGGGCAGCCTCCATGCGTCGTGCTCCCGCATCGCCGAGTCCGCGACGGCGGCGGCCTTCGTCGACGCCCACTTCGAGGGACCCGACGCGCCGCGCCTCTGCGTGGTGCTCGACGAACCCTCGCGCACCGCGTCGCGCACGGCCGCCGTGCTGGCTGTCGCGTCGGAACTCGCCGCTCGCGGGCGCCGCGTGGCGGTCGTCGACGGTGACGACCACCTCCCGGACCTGACCCGCTGGGCCGACCGCTACGAGTCCGAGGGCTGGATCGACGTCGTGCGCTACGACCTGTCGGTGACCGCCGCAGCCACGCCGCTGCCGTTCGCGGACGACGCCGCCATCCTGCTCGGCGTCGGCTCCTACCAGCCGACCCGCGCCACGGCCGAGGAGCTGAGCCGACTCGTGGACCTGTTGGGCGAGACGGTGGACCACGTCCTGGTCTGCGCGTCCACCGGCGACCGCGGTGCGGTGTGGGCGGTGCTGCCGTCCCTGCGCGTGGTCTGCTGGGACCCGTCGGTGCAGATGGCGGGCAACGTCGAGAACATGATCCGCGACGCAGGCCTGCTGGGCGAGCCGCCCCGGGCCGTCCTCGCGTTCGCGGCCGCGGACGAGGCGCACGCGGAGGCCCCGGTCGCCATGCAGGACGACTTCGACCTCGAGCCGCCGGAGCCCGGCTCCGGCTCCTCGCCCGTCTTCCGCCGGCTGGCGATCCTGATGGGCGTGCTGGCCGTGGTGCTCGCCGTCTGGTGGGTCGGTCAGACCGAGTGGAACGGGGGCGGGGAGGAGCGCCCCGAAGTGGTTCGGGTCGATGAGTCGCAGCCGCAGGTCGCGGAACCGGCTCCGGCCGAATCGCCCGCGGAGGATCATGGTGTGCGGACGGACGCCGTCGACACCGTCGTCGCCGCGCAGCCCGACATGACGGCGGACGCGTCGGACGCGCCGCCCATGGACGAATCGGCGGCCGCGGTCGACGCCGCGGCGATCGCCGACCCCTTCACCGTCGACGTCGCCGCCGACGGCTGGTGCCTCTGGGTCTATTCCCTGAGCGACAGCACGACGGCGGCCGACCAGCTCCACGGTCTGGAGCGCGAGGGCCTGACCGGCCTCGTGCGTCCGGCCGACGTGGACGGACGGACCTGGTATCGGATCTACACCGGCAGCTTCGCCACGGCCGCGCAGGCCCGCGACGCCATGCCCGACCTGCACGTCAGGCTCGGCACCGACTGGGCCATGCCCGTCAGGGCGTCCTCGCTGCGCTGAGGCGGAGCCGGAACGACAACATCGCCAATCGGCTGACCAAAAGGTGGGAACGTGAAGCTCAAACGCGTCGAACTCCAGGGATTCAAGTCCTTCGTCGACCGCACCGTGCTCGTCTTCGACGAAGGCATCACCGCGATCCTCGGCCCCAACGGCTGCGGCAAGAGCAACGTGGTGGACGCCATCCGCTGGGTGCTGGGCGAGCAGTCGGCCAAGCAGCTCCGCGGCACGACCATGGAGGACATCATCTTCAAGGGCACGGCCAAGCGGAAGGCCGTGAACCTCTGCGAGGTCTCCCTGGTGTTCTCCAACGAGACCCGGGGCCTGCCCATCGAGTTCGACGAGGTGGCCATCAAGCGCCGCGTCACCCGCGACGGCAACAGCCAGTACTTCCTGAACAGCAGCCCGGTGCGCCTGAAGGATCTGCGCGACCTCTTCTTCGACAGCGGCGTGAACAACACCGCCTACTCGGTCATCGAGCAGGAGAAGATCGGCCGCGTGCTGCAGGAGAACTCCAACGAGGTCCGCAACCTCATCGAGGAGGGCGCGGGCATCGTCAAGTACAAGGCGCGGCGCAAGGAGGCCCAGCGCAAGCTGGACCAGACCCAGCAGGACATGCTGCGGCTCACCGACATCGTGGAGGAGATCGGGCGCGAGGTGCGCTCCCTCCAGCGGCAGGTGGGCAAGGCGCGGCGCTACCGCACCCTCTACGCCCAGTCGCGGGCCCTGGATCTGCTCATGGCCGGCCGCAACTGGAAGCAGATGGACGCCCGGGAGCAGGAGCTCAAGGGGCTGTGCCAGGAACTGTCGGTGGCCGCCGAGTCCGAGGCCGGCGAACTGGCCGAGCTGCGCGGACGCATCGAGGCCACCCGCCCCGCCGTGGACGAGCGCGAGGCCGAGCGGCACGGGCTCGAGGAATCGCTGCAGGCCTACGAGACCGAGCTGCGGGCCGTGGAGCAGAAGGTGCTGGTGCTGGACCACCGCATCGCCGACCACCAGCGTCGCCTGCAGGAGCACACCGAGCAGGTGGCTGGCATCTGCAGCCGTCGCGAGACCTCCCACGTGGAGATCACCGACCTGCAGGGGCGCCGCACCACGGTGTCGTCCCAGGTGGAGGAGCTCACCTCCGAGCTGCTGCGCCTCGAGGAGGAGCTGAAGCTCATCGAGCACCGCTTCGACTCCGACCGCGAGGCCCTGGAGAAGGCCACCCAGCTCAACATGGAGTTCATCGAGACGGATAACCGTCACAAGGCCGAGCTGCGCGAGATCCAGGTACGCCAGGAGAACCGCGGCGAGCGGCTGCGGGCCCTGGAGCGCGAGGAGGCGGAGCAGCGCGAGGGCCGCGACGCCGAGGAGGCCCGCCTGGCCGGCCTGTCCGAGGCCCGCGACGTCCTGGGTGCCGAGCGTCGGGACCTGCTGCAGTCCCTGGCCGACGCCGAGCGCACCCTCCAGGACGGCGAGGACGACCGCTCCCGCCTGCGCGACGAGATCGGCGTTCAGGAGGCCCGACGCGAGTCCCTGAACTCCCGCCACGAACTGCTGAAGCGCATCAAGGACAGCTATCACGGTTACTCGGTGGCCGCGAAGGAGATCCTCGAGCGCGGCGCCGACGACGGTCGCATCCGCGGCAGCCTCGCCGATCGCCTGGGCGTGGACGACGCCTGGACCGACGCCTTCGAACTGCTGCTCGGCGACCTGCTGGACGCCGTGGTGGTGGACGGCTCCGCCACCGCCGCCGAGTACGTCCGGATGCTGCGCGAGGGGGAGAAGGGCCGCGTGTCCCTGCTGCCCGAGGGCGACGCCGACGCCACTGCCGACGTGGACGTCCGTCCCGGCGGCGGCCGCCGCGCCACCGACCTCATGCGCGGCGACGCCGCCACCTTGCCCCACGTGCGCTCCCTGCTGACGCGGACCTGGTGCTTCGACGACGACGATGCGGCCCTCGCGGCCGCCGCCTCCGCCCCCCGCGGCGCCGCCCTGGTCTGCCTGTCCCGCGACGGCCTGCTGGTCACCAGCGACGGCCTCGTGCGCGGCGGCAGCGGCAAGGGTGAGGAGGTCAGCCTGCTGGGCCGCGGCGAGAAGCTCGAGGACCTCGAGAAGGAGATCGCCGACCTGGAGGCCCGCACCGAGGGACTCCGCACCCAGCTGGCGACCCGCGAGGAATCCCTCGCCGCAGCCCGCACCCTGGTCCAGGAAGGTCGCGGCCGCCTGGAGGAGATGGACGAACGCCTGCGCGTGCATCACGTGGAAGAGGCCGAGGCCCGCAGCCGCGTGGAGGCCGCCGGCCGCCGGATGGAAGCCATCGGTCGCGACCGCGCCGCCATCGAGGCCTCGGTGGCCGAGCTGACGGAGCAGGAAAACGCCCTGATGGGGCGCATCGACAGCAGCGTCCGCGACCGCGAGGGCAGCACCACCCGCCTCGACGAGCTGCGCCGCAACGTGGTGGACGGCGAGGGCGAGCGCGACGCCATGCGCGCCGCCGTGAGCGAGAAGCGCCTGCTCCACTCGCGGCTGCACGGCGAACTCCGCGAGCTCGACACCGCCGTGAACCACCGCCAGGAAGCGGTGGCCGAGATGACCGCCTCGGAGGTCCGCCTCCGCGAGGAGATGGAGCTCTTCCGCCAGGAGCTCACGGAGATGGAAGGCGAGATCGTCAACCGCCGCGAGCAGGTGGCCGAGGGCATCGACGAGCGGGAGCGTCGCCGTCGCCTGGTCAACGCCGCCGCCGAGTCCATCTCGGCGCTGCACGAGGAGACGGCCGTCTGGCACGACCGGGTCAAGGAGATCGAAGACAAGCGCAACGCCGTGCGCGAGCAGCTCCACGAGCACGAGACCGAGCTCGCCACCATGGACGTGCGCCGCTCCAACCTGGTCGAGCGCGTGGAGGAGCAGCACAAGGGCCGCTTCCGCGAGCTCATCCGCAGCGTCGATCGCGAGGCCCTCCCGAAGGAGCTGGAGTTCGACGACGACGTCTTCAACGAGGACCAGGCCAAGCACCTTCTCGAGGAGGCGCGCCGGAAGCTCTCCGGCCTGGGCGCCGTCAACCATCTCGCGGTGGAGGAGTACGAGCAGAAGAAGGAGCGCCTGACGTTCCTGGAGGAGCAGCTCGCCGATGTCGAGCGCGCCCGCGACGACCTCACCGCCACCATCCGCAAGATCAACATCACGGCAAGGCGGCTCTTCAAGGAGACCTTCGAGGAGGTGCGCCGCAACTACGTGGCCGTCTTCCAGACCCTCTTCGAGGGCGGCCGCGCCGACCTCATGCTCGAGGTCAGCGACGATCCCCTGGAGGGCAACATCCGCATCGTGGCCCAGCCCCGCGGCAAGAAGGTGGACCACATCCGCCTGCTGTCCGGCGGCGAGCGCTGCCTGACGGCCCTGTCGCTGCTCTTCGCGGTGTACCTCGTGAAGCCGTCGCCCTTCTGCCTGCTGGACGAGGCCGACGCGCCTCTGGATGACGCCAACGTGAACCGCTTCGTGCGCATGCTGAAGGAGTTCTCCGCCAAAACCCAGTTCCTGGTGGTGACCCACAACAAGCTGACCATGGAGACGGCCAACCACCTCTACGGCGTGACGATGATGGAGGAGGGCGTGTCGAACACCGTGTCGGTGAGCTTCGACGACGTGGCCGAATCCCTCAGCGACGAGGACCTGGGCCGCGCCATCGCCAAGCGTCGCCGCCAGATCGACGACCACGAGGCCGAGACCGCCGTGACCGCCAAGGCCGCCGCCGGCGAGTCCCTGGACGACGAGGAGGTGCGCTTCGTCATGGACGATGTCGCGGCTCCCGCCGCCGAGGTCCCCGACGGCCCCGTGGGCTTCTCCCTCGCGGAGGAGGACGAGGCGCCTGCCGAGGAAACCGACGACGATACCGACCCCGCCCGCGCCCTCGAGGCCGCCTCCGGGACCACCGTCGTCGCCGAGCACGATGAACCCGAAGCCGACCAAGACACCACGGAGGACTAGATGGCCTGGGGAGCGTTCGACAAGCTGCGCAAGGGACTGCGCAAGACACGCGACGGGATCGTGGGCCGGCTCGGGGACATCTTCGGCGGGCGCGTGCGCCTGGACGCCGAGACCCTCGACGCCATCGAGGAGATGCTCATCTCCGCCGACCTGGGCGTCGAGGCCAGCCTGCGCATCACCCGCAGCATCGAGAAGCGTGTGAAGGAGGAGGGCGGCGAGACCGACCTCGAGAGCGTGCTCGACGTGATCCGCGGCGACATCACCGCGACCCTGCGCGACGCCAGGCCGCGCATGAAGGTCAGGACCTGGGACGAGGCCGGCGACGAGGGCGGCAAGAAGAAGAAGAAGGGCAAGAAGGGGAAGAAGGCCGTAGCCGAACCGGTCGAGGCAGCCCCGGCTCCGACGGGCCCCGAGGTGATCTTCGTGGTCGGCGTCAACGGAACCGGCAAGACCACCTCCATCGCCAAGCTGGCCAAGTGGCACAAGGACCAGGGCCGCAAGGTCCTGCTGGCCGCCGGCGACACCTTCCGCGCCGCCGCCGTGGAGCAGCTGTCCATCTGGGCCGACCGCATCGGCGTGGACTGCGTGCAGCAGGGCCAGAACGCTGATCCCGCCGCGGTGGTCTTCGACGCCCTGGCCGCCGCCGAAGCCCGGGGCCACGACCTGGTGATCGTGGACACCGCCGGCCGCCTGCACACCAAGACCAACCTCATGGACGAGCTGGGCAAGGTGGCCCGGGTCATCCACAAGAAGATCGGCCGCGATCCCGAGACCCTGCTGGTGGTGGACGCCAACACCGGCCAGAACGGCCTGCAGCAGGCCCGCGTCTTCGCCGAGACCGTTCCCGTGGACGGCCTGGTGCTCACCAAGCTGGACGGCACGGCCAAGGGCGGCATCGTGGTGGCCATCGCCGAGACCCTGGGCCTGCCCGTGCGCTGGGTGGGGCTGGGGGAGACGGCGGAGGACTTCGCCTCCTTCGACCCCGAGGACTTCGCCAAGGCCCTGTTCGCCGACTCGGCGAGCCTGGCGGGGGAGGAATCCGGGGAGGCTTGACAACCCTGTGGACCGACGTTAGCGTTGGTCCGGAACGACATGTGATAGCTCAACTTCGGGGCGGGGTGCAATTCCCCACCGGCGGTCATAGCCCGCGACCCGGCAGCGCTCCCCGCGCAGCCGGCCGACCCGGTGGAAATCCGGGGCCGACAGTGACAGTCTGGATGGGAGAAGTTGGGAGTTTGCGCGCCGCAGCCTTGCGGGGCGCGTCTTCCTGTCTGCCGTCGCCCCTGACCTCTCAGCTCGACCGGAGTCGAGGATCATGGCGGCCAACGCACCCGACAACAAATACATGAGCGAGGCCCACCGCACCGCGCGGGCCATCGCGTCGCGTCCGTGGCCCAACCCGCCGGTGGGTGCCGTCGTCGTGCGTGACGGCGAGATCGTCGGGCGCGGAGCCCATCATGGTCCGGGGACGCCCCATGCGGAAGTGGCGGCCATCGAGCAGGCCGGCGAGGCCGCCCGCGGCGCCACCCTCTACGTCACCCTGGAGCCCTGCAACCACCAGGGCATGACGCCGCCCTGCGCGCCCCGCGTGATCGAGAGCGGCATCGCGCGCGTGGTCATGGGCATCCACGACCCCAACTCCTCGGTCGAGGGCGGCGGTGCCGACATGCTGCGGGAAGCCGGCCTGACGGTGGACGTGGGCGTGATGGCCCGCGGCTGCCTGGAGCTGATCTGGCCCTTCGTGGCCACCGACGCCTTCCGTCGTCCCTTCGTGCTGCTCAAGACGGCCCAGAGCGCCGACGGCGTCTTCGCCCCGGCCGGCGCCGTGCAGGGCGAGCCCTTCTACCTGACCTGCGACGAGTCCCTGGACGAGGTCCATCGCCAACGCCGCTGGTGCGACATGGTGGTCGTGGGCGCCGGGACGGTCCGCGCCGATCGACCCCGACTGGACGGCCGGCGCGCCGCCGGCTCCGCCTGGTGCCCGGGCGACGATCCCGTCCCGGCCTGCGTGGACGCTCGCCTCGCCGCGGCCCCGGAATGGAGGGACGATCCATTCACCGTCTTCACCACCGATGCGGCGCCCGGAGCGGCTCGCGCAGCCCTGGAGTCCAGGGGCTGTTCCGTGTTGACCTGCGCCGGCGCCGATGGCCGCGTCGATCCCCGTGACCTCCTGGACCAGGCGTACGCCGCCGGTCACCGCATGATCATGGTGGAGGGCGGCCCGACCCTGGCGGCCTCGTTCCTGGAGGCGGGCTTGGTGGATCGCTGGCTGCAGTTCCTGGCCCCGTCCGTGCGCGGGGACGGCGTCCGCTGGCCGACGGGCTTCGCGCCCCGGGACGTGGAGCTGAGCCTGACCCGTTCCACCCGCAGCGACCGCGACGCCTACCTGGTGTGGGACCGCATGGACTTCATCGCCACCCGCCACGCCCTGTCGGCCGGCGCCGCGGGGGAGGACTAGGCATGTTCACCGGACTCGTCAGGGAGATCGGCGTGCTGCGCGGGACGACCCGCGCCGGCGCCGTGACGCGCCTGACGGTCTCGGCGCCGCATTCGGCCCCGGACCTGTCCCTCGGCGACAGCCTGGCCTGCGACGGCATCTGCCTCACCGTCACGGCGCTCGACGGCGATGTCGTGTTCCTGGACGCCGTGGCCGAGACCCGCCGCGTGACCACCCTCGGCACCTGGCGGACCGGCCGGATGCTGCACCTCGAACCGGCCCTGAAGGCGGGCGACCCCCTGGGCGGCCACCTGGTCCTGGGCCACGTGGACGGCGTGGGCGAGCTGCGCCGCATCCGGCGCGACGGCGAGAGCCTGCGCCTGACCTTCGCCGCCCCGTCGGAAGTGCGACGCTGGCTGCTGCCCAAGGGATCGATCGCCGTGGACGGCGTGAGCCTGACGGTGGACGAGGGCCCCTTCGACGACGGCTTCACCGTGAGCCTGATCCCGCACACCCTGGCCTCGACCCGCTTCGCCGCCATGAAGCCGGGCCAGGCCGTGAACCTGGAGGCGGACGTGCTGGCCAAGGGGGCGGAGGCCCGCGCCGTGGCCGCCGCCGATTCCCCCGCACCCGCCCCGACCCTGACCGTCGAGAGCATCACCGCCCGCGGCTTCCGCCGCCGGCGCTAGGAGGATTGACCATGCACGACGACGTGAGACTCGACAGCATCGAGGAGGCCATCGCCGCCATCCACGCCGGGGAGATGGTCGTGGTCGTGGACGACGAGGACCGCGAAAACGAGGGCGACTTCATCATGGCCGCCGACGCGGTCACGCCCGAGGCCGTGAACTTCCTGGCGAAGCACGGCCGGGGCCTGATCTGCACGGCCATCACCTCCGAGCGCGCCGACGAGCTGGACCTGCATCAGATGGTGCCCCGCAACACGGCCCGCCTGCGCACCAACTTCACGGTGTCGGTGGATGCCGCCGAGGGCGTCACCACCGGCATCTCCGCCGCGGACCGGGCGCGGACCATCGAGGTCTTCGCCGACCCGAACGCCCGCCCCGCCGACCTGGCGCGTCCAGGCCACATCTTCCCCCTGGAGGCCCAGCCCGGCGGCGTGCTCAAGCGCGCCGGCCACACCGAGGCCGCGGTGGACCTGGCCGTCCTGGCCGGCCGCCACCCCTCCGGCATCCTCTGCGAGATCATGGACGACGACGGCTCCATGGCCCGCCTGCCGCGCCTGCGCGAGATCGCCGACGAGTTCGGCCTGAAGCTGGTGTCCATCGCCGACCTCATCGCCTACCGCCGCGCCAACGAACACCTCGTGCGCCGCGAGGTGGAGGTGCCCATGCCCACCCGCTTCGGCGAGTTCGCCATGGTGGCCTACACCACCTCGGTGGACGACCGCCAGCACGTGGCCCTGGTGCGCGGCGACATCGACCCCGACGAGCCCACCCTGGTGCGCGTCCACTCCGAGTGCATGACGGGCGACCTCTTCCACTCCCTGCGCTGCGACTGCGGCGAGCAGCTGGAGGCGGCCCTGGCCCAGATCCAGCGCGAGGGCCGCGGCGTGCTGCTGTACATGCGCCAGGAGGGCCGCGGCATCGGCCTGATCAACAAGCTGAAGGCCTACCGTCTGCAGGACGAGGGGGCCGACACCGTCGAAGCCAATCATCGGCTGGGCTTCGGCGACGACCTGCGCGAGTACGGCATCGGCGCCCAGATCCTGCGCGACCTGGGCGTGCGCCGCATGAAGCTGATGACCAACAACCCCCGCAAGCTGGTGGGACTGGAGGGATACGGCCTGGAGCTGGAGGGGCGCGAGGCCCTGGAGGCCGCCCCAAATCCCCGCAATCGACGCTACCTGCAGACCAAGAAGGACCGCATGGGTCACATGCTGGAACAACTGGACGGCAGTGCCCTCGAGGGCACAGACTAGGAGGATGGACGTGGGCAAGACCTTCACCGGACGCTTCGACGCCGGCGACAGCCGGATCGCCATCGTGGGCAGCCGCTTCAACGATTTCATCGTGCGCGAGCTGCTGGACGGCGCCATGGACTGCCTGGAGCGCCACGGCGTGTCCGCCGACAGCGTGGACACGGCCTGGGTGCCGGGCAGCTTCGAGATCCCCATGGCGGCCAAGCGCCTCGTGGCCACCGGCCGCTACGCCGCGGTGATCTGCCTGGGCTGCCTGATCCAGGGCGACACGCCCCACTTCAACTACATCAGCTCCGAGGTGACCAAGGGCATCGCCCAGGTCTCCCTGGACAGCGACGTGCCGGTCACGTACGGCGTGATCACCGCCGACACCCTGGACCAGGCCATCGAGCGGGCCGGAACCAAGGCCGGCAACAAGGGGTTCGACGCGGCCATGACGGCCCTCGAGATGATCGACCTCTGGAAGGCCATCGACGCCGGTTAGGAGACCCGATGGGCAAGCGACGCAAGGGCCGCGAACTCCTGGTTCAGGCCCTCTACGCCTCCGCCATGAGCGGCGGCGACCTCATGGACTGCCTCGACGACCAGCTCGAGCGGCGCGGCGCCTCGGCCGAGACCGCCTCGTTCGTGCGCCCGCTGGCCGGCAGCATCGATCGGCTGCGCGACCGGCTCGACGCCGACCTCGACCGACTGCTCGAGAACTGGGACCCGGCCCGCGTGGGAAACGTGGAGCGCGCCGTCATGCGCCTCGCCCTCGCCGAGCTGCGCACCAGCCCCGACGTGCCGCCCAACGTGGTGATCAACGAGGCCTGCGAGGTGGCCCGGCTGTTCTGCGACGAGGACGCCGTGCGCTTCGTCAACGGCGTGCTCGACCGCGCCTCCCGACTGGTCCAGGAGGACGAGGAGGCGGACGCGACGTGAGGCGCACCACCCGGGGACACTGGCAACGGTTCTGGGAGGAGGCCGACCGCCTCTCCCTGGAGGACGTGTACGGCAACGACGGCCGCATGGAGCGCGAGCTCTTCGGCGTCGGCGACCCGTCCGGCAAGTCGGTGCTGGAGGTGGGTGCCGGCACCGGCCGCGACGCCGTGGCCCTGGCCCGCGCCGGTGCCGACGTCTGGACCCTGGACTACGTGCCCGGTTCCCTGGCCCTGACCCTGCAGGCCGCCGAGGCCGCGGGTGTGACGGTCCGGCCCGTGGGCGGCGACGCCTTCAACAAGCCCTTCCCCGACGACACCTTCGACCTGGTCTTCCACCAGGGCCTCCTGGAGCACTTCCGCAACCCCGTGGACATGCTGCGCGAGGACCTGCGCGTGGTGAAGCCCGGCGGCTACCTGGTGGTGGACGTGCCCCAGACCTGGCACTACTACACCGTGGGCAAGAAGGTGCTGATCGCCATGGACCGCTGGTTCGCCGGCTGGGAGACCCAGTTCACGCCGGGAGCCCTGGAAGCTCTGGCCCGGGAGGCCGGCGGCACCGTCGTGCGCACCTACGGCGACTGGATGTGGCCGGGCCTCTGGTACCGCGCCGTGCGCAAGGTCCTGCTGGCGCGCCTCGGCCTGCGCCTGCCCATGTACCCCGACCCGATCCCACCCCTGGGCCGCGCCATGGCCCGCTGGCGCGAACGCAACAAGGACCGCCGCTGGGCCCTGCATACCTGCATGACCATCGGCGTGGTGGTCCGCAAGCCGGACGGGGGCGGGGCGTGAGGATCCTCGCGGTCAACTGGCGCGACATCCGTGACCCCCTGGGCGGCGGGGCCGAACTCCATCTGCACGAGATCCTCAAGGGCTGCGTGGCCGCGGGTCACGAGGTCGACCTCGTCGTGGCGTCGTACGAGGGCGCGGAACCGGAAGAGGTCATCGACGGCATCCGCCACATCCGCAAGGGCCACTGGTCGGTGGCCAACTTCGTGCTGCCGGGCGTGGTGAAGCGCCTGTTGAAGGAGCGGCGCTACGACCTGCTGGTGGAGGACATCAACAAGATCCCCTTCTACACGCCGCTGTATGCCGGCGACGTGCCGGTGGTGGCCATCGTGCCGCACCTCTTCGGCGCCACCGTGTACCGCGAGGCCAACCCGATCGTGGCCACCTACGTGTGGGGCGCCGAGCAGCTGATCCCCGCTGTCTACCGGAACGTCCATTTCGAAGTCATCAGCCCGTCCACCGCCGACGACCTGGTGGCCCGCGGCATCGACCGCGAACGGGTGACCACCGTCTACTGCGGCATGGAGCAGGCCCGCTTCGCCGTGACCGACCCGCCCCCGCGCGACGACCCGCCCCTGGTGGTGAGCTGGAGCCGCCTGCGCCGCTACAAGAGCGTGGACGTGGCCATCGACGCCTTCGGCTACATCCGCGCCGCGATGCCCGAGGCCCGCATGATGATCATGGGCCGCGGCCCCGACGAGGATCGACTGCGGCGCTACGTGAGCGATCATGGCCTGGACGATTCGGTGACCTTCACCGGGCACCTGGAGTGGAACGAACTGGTGTCCCTGCTCTACCGCGCCGGCGTGTTCCTCAACCCGAGCCCCAAGGAGGGCTGGGGCCTGACGGTGATCGAGGCCAATTGCTGCGGGCTGCCCGTGGTGGCCAGCGACCGCCCCGGCCTGCGCGACTCGGTGCGCGACGACGAGACCGGCCTGCTGGTGCCCTACGCCGACGCCGATGCCATGGCCGACGCCGCCCTGCGCATCCTGCGCGACCCCGACCTCCGCGACCGCTACTCCGCCGCTGCCCGCGAGTGGGCCGCTACCTTCACCTGGGAACGCTGCGCCGAGGAGTCGTTGGCGGTCTTCGAGGCCGTGGCGGCGGGGAAGAGGCCGTCGTGAAGGGGCGCGGCGCCGTCCTGGTGCGGGCCCTGGTGAGCGTGCTGCTGATGGTCGTGGTGATCCGCCGCGTGGATTTCGGAACCGTGGTGGCCACCCTCACCGAACCCCACTGGGGCTGGCTCGCGGCCGCGGTGGCGGTGTTCGCGGCCTCGGCCCTGGGCGGCGCCCTGCAATGGGCCTGGATCCTGCGCACGGCGGGCCTCCGGACCTCGGTCGCGGAGATGATCCGCGTCTACTGGGTCGGCCTCTTCTTCAACAACTTCCTGCTGGGCAACGTGGGCGGCGACGCCGTCAAGATCGTGGATCTGGGCCGGCGCGAGGGGCGTACCGGCGCCGTGCTCGGTGCCACGGCCCTGGACCGGCTGATGGGCCTGTTCGCCCTGACGATCCTGGCCCTGGCCACCCTGGGCGCGGCCCGGGCGGCCGGTCTGCCCGCGCCGCCGGCACTGCCCCTCTGGGCGGCCCTCGCGGTGTGGGGGGGGGGCATGACGGCGCTGCTGTCGCGTCGTATCTCGGGCGTGATGGTGACCCTTTTCGAGCGGTTGCCCTGGGAACGGCCCGCCCGACGCCTGTCGGCGTTCCTGGCCGAGTTCCGCCGGTTCCGCGAGCATCCCGCCTGGCTGCTGCGCCTCTTCGTCCTGGCCCTGGTGGTCCAGTTCATGCGCGTGCTGACCCACCTGCTGGCGGGCTGGGGGCTGGGGATCGTCTTCGGCGGCGCCCAGATCCTGCAGCTCTTCGTGGCCGTGCCCCTGCTGGGGATCCTGCTGTCGCTGCCCGTCAGCGTGAACGGCCTGGGCCTGCGCGAGGTGGCCGCGGCGAGCCTCTTCGTCACGGTGGGGGTGACCGCCGCCGAGGAGCCCGCCGTGGCCATGGAGTTCGCGGCCTGGCTGGTGCAGGTGGCCGTGAGTCTCCTCGGCGGGGTGCTGTTCCTGGCCGGTCGCCGTCGATGACCTCCGGATCACCGGAACCGGACCGCCCCGTCCTTGTTGCACCCCGGCCCGTATGATAGATTTCCTCGATTGCGTTCTCTGAACCCTTCACTCCCCTGGGGGAACCATGTCCGTCGTTGAAACGATGCGGCGACCTTCGTCCCTGCTGGCCGCCGGCGTCTTCCTGCTGGCGCTCGTGGTCTACGGCCTCACCCTGCCGCCCACCCTCAGCTTCTGGGATTGCGGCGAGTACATCGCCACCAGCCACATCCTGGGCATCCCGCACCAGCCCGGTACACCGCTTTACGTACTGATGGGGCGCGTCTTCGACGTCATGCTGTCGCCGATCACGTCCACCGCCGTGGCCGTGAACTTCATGTCGGCGTTCTTCAGCGCCCTGGCGGTGATGTTCCTCTACCTGGTCATCGTGAAGGTGGCGCGGCGGGCCGATCCCGACTCGGGGTGGCTGGCCCACGCCGGTGGTTTGACGGGATCGCTCTTCCTCCTGTTCAGCGAGACGTTCTGGAACAACGCCATCGAGGCGGAGGTGTACGGGCTCTCGGGCTTCATCATCAGTTCGCTCACCTGGGTCGCGCTGAAGTGGTACGAGGGAAGGGACAGCCGCGGCAGCAATACGCTCATCTACCTGATCGTCTACATGCTGGGTCTGGGCGTAGGCTTCCACCTGGGCTCGCTGCTCGTCTACCCCGGCATCTTCCTGCTGATCCTGTTCGCCGATCGCCGCCGCATCGACTTCGTCGACCTGATGGGCGTGAGCGCGGCCCTGGGCCTGTTCATGCTCTCGACCATGATCAAGGACGACTTCGTCCTGACCGGCGCCGCGGTGGTGCTGCTGGCCGTGGGCATGGTGCGCAGCTTCGGCGGGCGCCCGGTCATCCTGACCGCCTGCGGCGTGTTCCTGCCGGGCGAGCCGGTCCAGCTCGCCCTCGTGCTGCCGCCGGGGCCGCCGCTTCCCTCACCCCCAGACGTCGTCCCGGATCAGGGTCTCGCTGCGGCCGGGGCCGACGCCGACCAGCGGCACGGGCACGCCGACGAAGCGCTCGATGAAGGCGATGTAGTCCCGCGCGGCGGCGGGGAGGTCGTCCATGGACCGGGCGCTGGTGAGGTCCTCGTGCCACCCGGGGAGTGACTCGTAGACCGGCTCCAGCCCCTCGGCCTGGAGCTCGTCGGCCGGGAGACCGCGGTGGATACCCGTGGGGGTCCGGTAGGCGACGCAGACCTGGATGGGGTCGATGCCGGTCAGCACGTCGAGCTTCGTGAGCGCGAGCCCGGTGAAGCCGTTGAGCTGGTGGGCGTGGCTCAGCGCCGCCAGATCGAGCCAGCCGCAGCGCCGGGGCCGCCCGGTCGTCGAGCCGTACTCGTGGCCGCCGTCCCGCAGCTTCTGGCCGATCTCGTCCTCGAGCTCGGTCGGGAAGCCGCCGTTGCCGACGCGCGTGGGGTAGGCCTTCACGATGCCGACGACCCGCGCGACCCGGTGCGGCGGCACCCCGACGCCGGTGGCCACCGCGCCCGCGACCGTGTGGGACGAGGTCACGAAGGGATAGGTGCCGTGGAGCACGTCGAGCAGGGTGCCCTGGGCGCCCTCGAACAGCACCTTGTCGCCCGCCGCCATGCGCTCGCGCACCCGCGCCGCGCCGTCGCCGACCCAGGGGGCGATGCGCTCGCCCAGCGCCAGCATCTGGTCGGTGAGCGCGGCCCGGTCGACCGGCTCCTCGCCGAGCCACGCGAGCACGGCGTTGCGCTCGTCGAGCACCCGGTCGAGGCGCATCACGAGGCGCTCCGGATCGAGCAGGTCGCCGATGCGCACCGCCCGGCGCGCCGCCATGTCCTGGTAGGCGGGGCCGATGCCGCGGCCGGTCG
>CAYFKR010000009.1:0-145344 GCA_964343835.1 uncultured Fibrobacteraceae bacterium | reverse complement strand
GAGAAGGAGGCCGACGTCATCCTGTGGGACGGCGGCAACAACGACACCCCCTTCTTCAAGCCCGACCTGCACGTCGTCGTCGCCGATCCGCACCGCGCCGGCCACGAACTCTCGTACTTCCCCGGCGAGCACAACGTGCGCCTGGCCGACGTCGTGGTGATCAACAAGGTCGTCGAGGCCGAGTTCGACGACATCCAGCTGGTCCGCGACAACATCCGCTCGGTCAACCCCGACTGCGTGATTATCGACGGCGCCTCGCCCCTGACCGTGGACGACCCTGCGGTCATCCAGGGCAAGCGCGTGCTGGTGGTCGAGGACGGCCCGACCCTGACCCACGGCGGCATGACCTACGGCGCCGGCGTGGTGGCGGCCCTCCGCCATGGCGCCGAGGAGCTCGTGGACCCGCGTCCCTGGGTCACCGGCAAGCTGGCCGAGACCTTCGAGATCTACCCGGAGATCGGCGCCCTGCTGCCGGCCATGGGCTACGGCGACGAGCAGAAGGCCGACCTGGAGAAGACGATCAACGCGGTCGACTGCGACGCCGTGGTCATCGGCACGCCCATCGACCTGAACCGGATCGTCAAGATCGACAAGCCGAACACCCGCGTCGGCTACGACCTGCAGGAGATCGGTTCGCCGAACCTGGAGGATCTGCTGGCCAAGTTCACCGGCTAGTGCTATTAGGAGGGGGAGGGCTCCGGTCCTCCCCCCTTTTTGCGATCAGGGAACCTGTTTGAATTTCACAGCTGGAGGTTTTCCGTGAACATCCACGAGTACCAGGCGAAGGAGATCTTCCGCGCGGCCGGACTGAACGTGCCGCCCGGACAGGTCGCCACCACCGTGGACGAGGCGACGGCGCTGGCCGAGGAATACGGCCTTCCCGTCATGGTCAAGTCCCAGGTCCTGACCGGGGGCCGCGGCAAGGCCGGCGGCGTCAAGTTCTGCGACAGCATGGACGACGTCCGCACCCACGCCGGAAACATCCTGGGCATGGACATCAAGGGCCACACGGTCCGCAAGGTCCTGGTGACCCCCGCCGAGACCATCGCCGAGGAGTACTACGTGGGCATGCTCGTGGACCGCACCACGCGGCGCGTGCTGCTGATGTGTTCCGCCGAGGGCGGCGTGGAGATCGAACAGGTGGCCAAGGACAACCCCGACGCCATCATCAAGTACCCGATCGACCCCCGCTACGGCCTGATGGATCACGAGGCCATGACCATCGCCATGAAGATGACCAGCGACGTGAAGAAGGCCCGCCAGCTGGCCTACGGCATGCAGCGCCTCTACGTGGCGTTCACCCACGCCGACGCGTCCCTGGCCGAGATCAACCCGTACATCTTCACGGACGACGGCATCGGCAAGGCCATCGACGCCAAGATCAACATCGACGACAACTCGCTCTTCCGTCACAAGGACTACGAGGGCTTGCGCGACCTGGACGAGGAGGACGCCAGCGAGCGCGCCGCCCGCGAGGCCGACCTCTCCTTCGTGAAGCTCGACGGCAACGTGGGCTGCCTGGTCAACGGCGCCGGCCTGGCCATGGCCACCATGGACCTCGTGCAGTACTACGGCGGCATGCCCGCCAACTTCCTGGACATCGGCGGCAGCTCCAACCCGGACAAGGTCGTCAACGCCCTGGAGATCATCCTGCGCGATCCCAACGTCGAGGTGATCCTGTTCAACATCTTCGGCGGCATCACCCGCTGCGACGACGTGGCCAAGGGCATCATCGCCGCCACCGAGCGCATGGAGATCAAGGTTCCCATCGTCGTGAGGCTCACCGGCACCAACGAGGCCGAGGCTCGCGAGCTCCTGGCGCAGACCGACCTGGTCGGCGCCGCCACCATGGACGAGGCCGTGCAGAAGGCCCTCGAACTCGCCGGCAAGTAGCCGGCAGGGGAGGAACGACAATGGCGATTTTCTGCAGTGCCGACACGAAGATCCTCGTCCAGGGCATCACCGGCCGCGACGGGAGCTTCCACAGCAAGTCGATGCTCGACTACGGGACCAACATCGTGGCCGGCGTCACGCCGGGCCGCGGCGGTCAGACCTTCGAGGGCAAGGTCCCCGTCTTCGACAACGTGGCCGACGCGGTGGCCGAGACCGGCGCCGAGGCCTCGGTCATCTTCGTGCCCCCCGCGGGTGCCGCGGGTGCGGTCTTCGAGGCCGCCGCCGCCGGCTGCAAGCTGGTGGTCTGCATCACCGAGGGCGTGCCGACCGTCGACATGGTCAAGGTCATGCCCTACCTCGAGGAGCGCGGCGTGCGCCTGGTGGGCCCCAACTGCCCGGGCTTCATCAATCCCGGCCAGAAGGCCAAGCTGGGCATCATGCCCGGCAGCATCGTGGCCCCGGGCCCCGTGGGACTGATCTCCCGCAGCGGTACCCTGACCTACGAGGTCGTGGACGCCCTGACCAAGGCCGGTCTGGGCCAGACCACCTGCCTGGGCATCGGCGGCGATCCCGTCATCGGCACCAACTTCATGGAGGCCCTCAAGGCCTTCCACGCCGACGAGGAGACCAAGGCCCTGGTCATGATCGGCGAGATCGGCGGCGACGCCGAGGAGCGCGCGGCCGAGTACATCAAGGAGAACATGGACATCCCGGTGGTCTCGTTCATCGCCGGCCGTACCGCGCCTCCGGGCAAGCGGATGGGCCACGCTGGGGCCATCGTGACCGGCGGCACCGGCACCGCCGCGGAGAAGAAGGCCGCCCTCGAGGCCGCCGGAATCCCCGTGGCCGACCGTCCCGTGGACGTGGTGCCGCTGCTCAAGGAGATCTGGAAGGACGCACCGTAACCCATTCGGAGGATAGACCGTTGGAGCAGACTTACTCGATGATCAAGCCGGAGGTCGTGGCCGCCGGATACCAGAAGATCGGCGAGATCCTGGCCATCGTCCAGAAGGCCGGATTCCGCATCAAGCAGCTCGAGCTGAAGCAGCTGGACCGCGCCGCGGTGGAGCTCTTCTACGACGTCCACAAGGAGCGCCCGTTCTACGGCGAACTCTGCGACTACATCTGCTCGGGCCCCGTGGTGGCCATGCACCTGGAGCGCGAGAACGCCGTGGCCAAGCTGCGGGAGCTGGTCGGGGCCACCAACCCTGACGACGCCGCCTGCGGCACGATCCGCGACCTGTACGGCACGTCCCTCTCCGAGAACGCGATCCATGCGTCCGACTCGGTGGAGAACGGCCTGCGCGAGATCGGGATCGTCTTCGGCGACTGATGCCGGGCGCCCCGCGGCGCCGCAACCGACCGCGATCATGGGCGTTCCGGCCTTGACAGGGCCCGGAGCGCCCGTTATCGTGCCCCGTTCGTATGAAACTGAACCTCGACACCCTTCCCGCGGGACGCAGCGACCACGAGGTCGAATTCGTCTGCGCGCTGGACCCGGACGAACCGTCCGCCGGTGAGGTCGCCGCGAGCGGCCTGCTGACGGTGGACAATACCGACTCCAGGGTCCTGGTGGGAGGGAGGCTGACGGCCGAGGGGACCGCCGACTGCGACCGCTGTCTGGCGACCTTCCCCCTGGCCTACGAGGCGGACGTGGACGTCCAGATCGTCCGCTCCAACGCCCCGGCCCCCGGCGAGGACAGCGACACCTGGATCCTCCACCAGGCCCGCGGCCCGGTGGACCTGGCCGAGCCCCTGCGCGAGGCCGTGGTCATCGCCCTGCCTCACAAGAGGCTTTGCGACGAGGAGTGCCGGGGACTCTGCGCCCACTGCGGCGCCAACCGCAACGAGGTCGACTGCGACTGCACGCAGGAGATCGTTGATCCGCGCTGGGACGGGCTTCCGTCCTGAAGGAGAGAGGTCATCATGGCCGTTCCCAAGAAGAAGACCAGCCACGCCCGCAAGGGCAAGCGCCGCGCCAACTGGCACCTGACCGCCCCCACGGTGAACAAGTGCACCCAGTGCGGTTCCCCTTGCCGCCCGCACCGCGTGTGCCGCAAGTGCGGCCACTACGGTGACCGCGAGGTCCTGGTCACCGACTCCTAGTCCACCACGGCAGGGAGGTCGAGGACATGACGGATCAGGCGCACAAGACGATCACGGTGGCCGTCGACGCCATGGGCGGCGATTTCGGCCCGTCCGTCACCGTGCCAGGCGTCGTGGACGCCCTCCGCGGCCTCGACGGCGTCGCCGCCGCCCTCTACGGCGACGAGACCGCCGTGACCGAGGCCCTTGCCGCGGCCGCTCCCGGCGACCTGCCCGTCTCGGTCGTGCCCTGCACCGAGGACATCGCCATGGGCGAGTCCCCGGCCTCGGCCATCCGCTCCCGGACCGATTCCCCCATCGTCCGCGCTATGCGCGACCACCGCTCCGGCGACGTCGACGCCGTCGTCAGTGCCGGCAGCACCGGCGCCATGGTTGCCGGCAGCCTCATGCTCCTGGGCAGGCTCGACGGCGTGGACCGTCCCGCCATCGCCACGGTGATCCCGTCCCTGGCGGGTCCCTTCCTGCTCCTCGACGCCGGCGCCAACGTCCAGTGCACTCCCGAGCACCTGCTCTGCTTCGCCCGCATGGGCCATCACTACTGCCGGGCCCTGCTGGACGTGGACGAGCCCCGCGTGGGCCTGCTGAACATCGGCGAGGAGCCCAGCAAGGGCACCGAGCTCTGCGTGGCGTCCCACGGCCTGATGTCGGAGGTCGACGACTTCCGCTTCCTGGGCAACGTGGAGAGCCGCAACCTCCTGCTCGGCGGAGCGGCCGACGTGGTCGTCACCGACGGCTTCACCGGCAACATGGTCCTGAAGCTCATCGAGGGCTTCGGCTCGTTCCTGCAGAAGGCGGCCGGTGCTGCTTCGTCCGGAGCCGCCGCTTCCGGAAGCGAAGGCGGATCCGGGGGAGGTCTGCGCGCCCTCCTGGAGAAGATGGACTACGCCGCCTACGGTGGAGCCCTCCTGCTGGGCGTCAAGGGCACGTCCATCATCGCCCACGGAGCCAGCTCGTCCCGCGCCGTCACCAACGCCGTCCGCACGGCCGCCCGCATGGCCGCCAAGGACATGCCCGCCCACCTCGGGCAGGCCCTCTCCGCACTCGACTGATCCCGACCGGACCTGGAGGCTGTCATGCACCGCGTCCCCATGATCTTTCCCGGGCAGGCCAGCCAGAGCGTCGGCATGGCCGCCGATCTCATGGCCGGCGGCGGCCCCGCCGCCGGCTGGCTCGCCGAGGTGAACGGCGTCCTGGACCACGATCTCACGACCCTGATGACCGACGGCCCCGCCGAGACCCTCACCGAGACCTGGAACGCCCAGCCCGCCATCCTGGCCCACTCGGTGGCCGTGGCCCTGGAGCTGAAGGAGATGGGGGTGGAGCCGAGCGTCGTGGCCGGCCATTCGCTGGGCGAGTTCTCCGCGGCCGTCGCCGCCGGCGTGCTGTCTCCGGCCGACGGCCTGCGCCTGGTGCGGACCCGCGGCGAGCTGATGTTCGCCGCCGGTCAGGAGAAGCCCGGCACCATGGCCGCCATCATGGGCCTCGACGGCGCCGCCGTCACCGAGGTCTGCGAGGCCGTCTCCGCCGAGCACGGCGTGGTCGTGCTGGCCAATCACAACTCGAGCAACCAGATCGCAATCTCCGGCGAGGTCGCCGCCGTGGAGGCCGCCTGTGTGGCCCTCAAGGAGGCCGGCGCCCGGCGCGCCGTGCCCCTGAACGTCAGCGGGGCCTTCCACTCGCCCCTGCTCGACGGCGCCGCCGCCACGTTCTCCGAGCACCTCGACGGCGTGGAGTTCGCCGACGCCGCCTGCCCCCTGGTGGGCAACGTCTCGGCCGCCCCCGCCACCGCCGCCGCCGACCTCAGGGACGGCGTGCGCCGCCAGCTGACCTCGTCGGTCCGCTGGCACGAGATCATCGGCTCCATCTGCGCGGACGGGCCTTCGGTGGTCCTGGAGGTGGGGCCGGGCAAGGTCCTGTCGAACATGGCGAAGCGCGAGTTCCCCGACGTGACCTTCGTCCCGGTGGGCACCCGCGAGGATCTCGACAACGTGCTGGACAAGCTGGCCGGATCCTGACAGGATCCGCGGCGTCCGAGGAGGGACCCATGAGTCGAGGAACCGTCATCGTCACCGGCGCCAGCCGCGGCATCGGAGCGGCCATCGCCGCCCGGCTGTCCGCCGACGGCTACGATCTGGCCCTGGTGGCCCGTAGCGCCGAGAAGCTCGAGGAGACCGCGTCGGCCCTGACCGGCGACGGCAAGGTCCTGTGCCTGCCCCTGGACGTCTCCGACGGCGAGGCCGTGGCAGCCGCCGTCGCCCGCGCGGGGGAGGAGCTGGGCCCGATCTACGGCCTGATCAACAACGCCGGCATTACCAAGGACACGCTCCTGCTGCGGATGTCGGAAGAGGCCTGGAAGCAGGTCATGGACGTCAACCTGACCGGGACGTTCCTCTTTACAAAGGCCGTGACCCAACCTATGATGCGCCAGCGAACCGGGCGCATCGTGAACATCTCGTCGGTCGTGGGACTGACGGGCAACGCTGGCCAGGCCAACTACGCCGCCAGCAAGGCCGGGATCATCGCGTTCACCAAGTCGGTGGCGCGGGAGATCGGCGGCCGCGGAATCACCGTCAACGCC
The DNA here is from genome assembly GCA_964343835.1 of uncultured Fibrobacteraceae bacterium. Taxonomy (GTDB): domain Bacteria; phylum Krumholzibacteriota; class Krumholzibacteriia; order LZORAL124-64-63; family LZORAL124-64-63; genus CALEMW01. The sequence goes on along the minus strand of CAYFKR010000009.1, from coordinate 138,767 downwards.
GTGGCGCCCGGCTACGTGACGACGGACATGACCGCGGAACTGTCGGACCAGATCAAGGCCGACATGCTCAAGAGCATCCCGTTGAAACGATTCGGCGAAGGCGAGGACATCGCCGGCGCCGTTTCGTTCCTCTTGTCGCAGGATGCCTCCTTCATCACTGGCCAGACGCTCGTGGTGGACGGCGGCATGGTCACCTGAACATTCCCAAGGAGGGAACGTCAGACATGAGTTCCATTCAGGAAAAGGTCTACGAGATCATCGAGCGCAAGCTCTCCGTGAACCCGGAGCAGATCACCCCCGAGGCCTCCTTCACCGACGATCTCGGCGCCGATTCCCTGGATACCGTCGAGCTGGTCATGGACCTCGAAGAGGTGTTCAACATCACCATCCCGGAAGAGGACCAGGAGAAGCTGCGCACGGTTCAGGACGCCATCGACTACCTGGAGCAGCACCTGGACTAGGACGCTCCGTCCCATGGACGTCGAATCCCGCGACCCCGGTCCCGGCTGCGATCCGGGCCGGGGCCGCATTGCATAGGAGGAGAACTGGCTATGGATCGTCGCAGAGTCGCCATCACCGGCGCCGGCATGATCACGTCCGTCGGTCTCAACCGTGACGACTGCTGGAACGCCCTGAAGGCCGGGACGGTCGGCGTCTCGGAGATCAGCGCCTTCGACGCGTCGGAGTACAAGGTCCGCTTCGCCGGCGAGATCAAGGACTTCGACCCGACGACCGTCATGGATCCCAAGGAGGCCCGCAAGGCCGACCGCTACGCCCAGTTCGCCATCTGCGCGGCCGAGGAGGCCATCGCCCAGGCGAACGTCGGGGAGGTCGATCCGCTGCGTGCCGGCGTGATCATCGCCTCGGGCATCGGCGGCATGAGGACCTTCGAGGAGCAGCACGGGAAGCTCTGGGACCGCGGCCCGAGCAGGGTCTCGCCCATGTTCATCCCCATGATGATCGCCGACATGGCGTCGGGGCTGGTCTCCATCCGCCACGGCTACCGCGGGCCCAACTACACCACGGTGTCGGCCTGCGCTTCCGCGGGGCACGCCCTCGCGGCCGGCTACATGCACATCGTCGCCGGCGACGCCGACGTGATGGTCGCCGGCGGTGCCGAGGCCTGCGTCAGCCCCATGGCCATGGCGGGCTTCGCCAACATGAAGGCGCTGTCCACCCGCAACGACGAGCCCATGCGGGCCAGCCGACCCTTCGACGCCGAGCGCGACGGGTTCGTGCTGGGCGAGGGCTCCGGCGTGCTGGTCCTGGAGGACTGGGAGCGGGCCGTCGCGCGCGGCGCGACGATCCTCGCCGAGCTCGCCGGCTACGGCGTGACCGCCGACGCCTTCCACATGACCCAGCCCGACAACGACGGCAACGGCGCCCGCGAGGCCATGCGCCTGGCCGTGGCCAAGGCGGGCCTGGAGCTCACGGACATCGGCTACATCAACGCCCACGGCACCTCCACGCCGTTCAACGACAAGATCGAGACCAAGGCCATCCGCGACCTCTTCGGCGCCCACGCCGACGCGCTGGCCATCAGCTCGACCAAGTCCATGACCGGCCACCTGCTGGGTGCCGCCGGCGGCGTCGAGTCGGCCATCACCGCCCTCGCCCTGCGCGACGGCGTGCTGCCGCCGACCATGAACCACGAGAACCCGGATCCCGAGTGCGACCTGTTCTGCTGCCCCAACGAGGCGGTGGAGCGTCGCGTCGACGCGGCCCTGTCCACGTCCCTCGGCTTCGGAGGCCACAACGTGTCGCTCTGCTTCCGCCGGGCCGACTGAACCGCCCGTCCGGGAGGGACGGCATGGGCCTGCTCGACCAACTGAACCGGCTGCTCGGCCAGCCCCGGGGGGACACTCCCGGGGCCGGTCGTGGCTGGGACGACATTCCCGCCGACGAGCGGGACGCCGTCAGGGCCGTCGAGCGCGCCGTGGGCCGTGAATTCCTCGATCCCTCGCTCCTGCATCGCGCCCTCGTGCACCGTTCCCACGCCCACGCCGTCGGCGGCGATCGCCTCGACACCAACGAGCGCCTCGAATTCCTGGGCGACGCCGTCCTGGGCGTCGTCGCCAGCGAGTTCCTCTTCCGGCTTCACGGCGACCGCGACGAGGGCGACCTGACCCGCATGAAATCGCGCCTCGTCTGCGGCGCCAACCTGGCCCGGGTGGCCACGGACCGCGCCCTGGGCGATCACATCCTGATGAGCCGCGGGGAAGAGGCCACCGGCGGCCGCGAGCGGGCCAGCATCCTGGCCGATACGGTCGAGGCGGTCATCGGCGCCGTCTACCTGGACGGCGGCCTCGAGGCCGCCCGGAACGTCCTGGACGCCTGGATGTTGCAGGACGCCGACGAGGTCATCGACCTCGACGATCTCGTCAACAACAAGAGCCGCCTCCAGGAGATCGCCCAGGCCAGGACCAAGGTTCCCCCGCGCTACAACGTGGTGGAGGTCACGGGGCCGGATCACGACCGGCACTACGTCGTGGAGGTCGTGATCGACGGTCGCAGCCTGGGGACGGGGCGCGGGCCGAGCAAGAAGACGGCCGAACAGGAAGCGGCCGGCGCGGCGCTCGAGGCCCTGGCGGCCGAGCCGGAACCCACGGGAGAAGACACTGATGACGCTGCCGGAAACTGATCGGAACGCGGTCTCCGCCGCCATCGTCCTGGCGTTCTCCCTGTTCGCCGCGACCCATGCCGCCGGCGTCGCCGACATCCCCGCCCATCCCGACAGCCTGCGTCACCAGACCGCGCCCCACGAGGAGTCGTTCGGAGCGGGGACCTCCTGGATGATCGGCATGACCCTCGTCGAGCAGGGAGACCTCGCGGGTGCCCTGCCCTACCTCGCCCAGGCCTGGCGCCTGAGTCCCGACGAGCTGGAGCTGTCGCGGATCTACCGTGACGTCCTGACCGAGCTGGGCTATGCACGGGATGCCCTTGACGTCTCCAGGATGGTCCTGGCCTTGGATCCCGACGATCCGGTGGACCGGGAGCAGCACGCGGTGATCCTGGCCGGGCTCGAACGCTACGACGAGGCCATCGAGGAGATCGCCACGCTCAGGCCGGGCCACCCGGACTCCCTGCGCCTGGACCGGCTGCGCGGCGAGATGCTCGTCCGTTCGGGCCGCCTGGACGAGGCGGAGCGGGTGTTCGAAGCCCTCCTTGCGGACGGACCAGACGACGCCGAGCGCCTGATCGCGACGCTGGCGGACATCGCCCTGCTCGGCGGCGACGTCGACCGGGCGGGCGAGCTCTGGCATCAGGCGGTCAACGACGACCCCGAGTCAGGCCTGCTTCGCATGGGGCTGATCCGCTTCGCCGCCGAACAGGCCCGCGACGACGAGGCCTTCGCCGCCGCCCGCGCCGCCGACCGCGACGGCTGCTCGCCGCCCGGCCCCCACGACATGTCCTGGACCGTCATGACCGCCGGTCTGGTGCTCGGAGCGGGGCGGCACGCCGCGGCCGTCGAGGGCCTGCACCAGGCCGAGCTCGCCGACGAGCTGAGCCTCGACGGCGTGCTCTTCCTCTGCAGGATGCTGGCGGCGGAATCGGGAGACACGCGCGCCGTCACGATCCTGCGCCGTGCCGTGGAGCGCTGGCCCGGCCAGGTCCGACCCCGCATGTTCCTGGGCGAGTTCCTGGCGTCCGCCGGCGACTACGAGGCGGCGGAAGAGGCGGCCCGGAGCGCCCTGGCCCTCGCGCCCGACGACGCGGAGAGCCGGTTCTCCCTCATCTCGATCCTCTCGCGCCGGCACCCGACCGTCTTCGAGGAAGAGCGCGATACGACGGCCGAAGCGGCCCGCGACGAGATCATCGCCTCCGCGCGCATCCTGGATGCCGACGGCGCATCCTACCCGGCTCCGTCGCACATGATGCTGGGCGCGACCTTCCACGCCCTCGGCTTCCACGCCGACGCGATCAGCCATTTCGAGACGGCGGCCGACGACCCCGACGTGATGCGCGACGCCCTGCTCAACCTGTCCATCGTCTACGACGACCTCGATCACCAGGACGATCTCCTCGCCGTCCTCGAACGCCTCCACCGCCACGAGCCCGAGGATCCCGTGGTCCTCAATGCCCTCGGGTACACCCTCGCCGATCAGGATCGAGAGCTGGATCGTGCCGAGACCATGATCCGGACGGCCCTGGATACCGATCCGGAGAACCCGGCCTACCTCGATTCCATGGGCTGGGTCCTCTTCCGCCAGGACCGTTTCCTGGACGCCTTCGACCACCTCGTGCGGGCCGCCAATGCCCAGCCCGAGGATCCGGTCATCCTGGAGCACCTCGCCAGGGTCCTGATGGCCCTGGGCCAGGCGGACCGGGCCAGGGGAGTGGCGCAGCAAGCCCTCGCGGCCGGCGGCGATCCCGACCACCTGGCCGACCTGGTGGCCCCGCCGGAGGACGGACGCTGATGGCCGCCGCGGGCCGGTTCCTTGCGGCCCTGCTTCTCCTGGTCGTCGCCCTCGCACCCCGGGCGTCCCTGGCCGAGACGCCGCCGATCACGAACATCGTCGTCACCTCGGGCAACTGGGTCGGCAGCGCACCCGGTGCGGCACGGTACGCTGCCTTCGTCCTCGCCGTCGCCGACGACGGCATGTGGCGGGCGTCCATCGCCGCCGACCCGGGCACCGACCCGTTGCACGAGGACGGCGAGGGCTGGACCCTCCTGGGCCTCCCTGACGGCGCGGTCTGGCTGACCGCCTGGCGCGATCCGTCCCGCCGTCTGGCCCCGGCCGTCGCCGCCTCCCTGCAGTCCATGGTCGCAGCCTGGTCCGCCGGGGAACGAGGGCGGGGACGGCTCGTCCTCGAACCGGGAATGTCCCTCCTGGACGACGGCGAGCCGGCCGCAGCACGCCCCCTGGCCCTCCGTCTCGCGGATCGGGCGACGGGCAGGGGAGGGGCCGCCGAGTCCTGGTGGTGGACCTGCCGCGACGACGACCCGGACCTGATTCTCCGCTCACGCCGCCGGCCCGTGACCCTCAGGCTCCATGTCGACCTCGTCCGGTCGGCCGTCGCGGATGCCGACGACTTCCCCGTCCCCGCCTGGTCCCTGGGGACGATCCTGCAACGGAATCCTTGAAATCGGCGGGAACTCCCTGGCGCCCGCCGATGTAGTACCGGGACGACAGCGACCCCACGCCGAGGAGGAGCACGATGTTCATGAGCGATCGATCGCCAGAGATCGGACGCCCCCGCCCCCGGGCCTACACGGACCTACGGGACGAGGAGCTCATCGCTCTCGTCCAGCAGGGCCAGAAGCGCGCCTTCGACGAGATCGTGCGCCGCTTCAAGGGTCGCCTGTTCAGCTTCATCCTGCGCATGGTCGCCGATCCGGTCGAGGCCGAGGAGATCGCGCAGGACACCCTGATCCGGGCCTACATCCACGCCGACAAGTACAGGGAGATCGCGAAGTTCTCCACGTGGCTCTTCACGATCGCCACCAACCTCGTCCGCAACCAGGTGCGCAAGAAGAAGCGTCAGCCCTACATGCTGACCCTCGATCCGGCACCCATCAGCGACGACGACATCCCCCTCGATCCGCCCGACCCGGTGGCCGACCCCACGCGCAGGCTGGAGAGTCGCGAACTGGGCGAGCTGATCGCGGAGGCCACGGCCCGGATCCCCGAGAAGTACCGCATCCCCTTCCTGCTGAGGGAGGTGGAGCAGCTCAGTTACGAGGAGATCCAGCAGGTGACCGGATTGAAGCTCGGCACGGTGCGCTCCCGCATCAACCGCGCCAGGAACCGGTTCAGGGCGAACATCAAGCCCCTGCTGAAGAACGAGTCGCTGCTCGAGGAATTGGAGCAGCTGGAAGCCCGCATGGAGTCGAACGACGACTAGGGTCCCTACCCCTGGAGGACACCGAGATGCGTTGTGGCAAGGCCCGCACCTTGATCAACCTTGAACTGGACGGCGTGCTGCCCCCCGAGCAGACCCCGTCCCTGGACGAGCACCTGGCCCGCTGCGGCGACTGCCGCGCCCACCGCGAGGAACTGGAGCTGGGCGGTCGCATGATCCGCGCGACGGCGGAGGAACCGTCCGACGCCTTCGAATGGAAGCTCCAGCTGCGCCTCAATCGGGCCCTGCAGGAAGCCGCGGGGGAGGGTGTGCCGTGGGACGAGCCGGCGGACCGTCCCTGGTTCGGCTGGCTGCGCTCCTTCGGCCTCTCGGCCGCCGCAGGCCTGGCGTTCGTGGTCGTCATGACCACCTGGGTCCTTCCGGACCTCGGCATGGGGCCCGCCGCTCCGGGCGGTACGCTGGCCGACGCCGGCAGCCGGCCCGCCGTGAGCGATCGCCTCTCGCTGCAGCCCGAGACCCGGATCTTCGACTTCAAGGGCAGCCGTGGCGGTGCCGGTCCGGCCACCGTCGGCACCGGCGCCTTCCTCGGGTCGGAGCCCGAGTGGCTCTCCGACGCACCCGATTCCCGCCGCACCATCTCCGTGCTCGAGGAGGAGGTCCGCCGCCTCAGGACCCAGCTCGTGGAGCTGCGCACGGAGAACGAGCACCTTAAGGCGTTGCTCGTGGACGGTGGAATGGAGTACCTTGATCTGGAGGATTCGACACGCAACGAATGAGACCCGAGAGGTACGCCATGAGGCGAGTGTTCCAGGCCGTCACGATCGTCGCGACGGCCTTTTTCATGCTCCTGACCGCCGGTGGATGCGGCGAGGGCCGCGACGACGATCCCCTCTTCTCCGCGGTGGGATCCTACGGCGACGTGGCCGTCATCACGTCCGATCCCTCCCTGTTCGACCTCGCCGGCCCGTTCATGGATCGCCTCAGCCCCGATCACGTCTTCGTCATCAAGACGGAGGAGACCTACCGTTTCCACCACTACACCGGCAAGGAGTGGCGCAACGGACGCAATTACCGCAACCTGCTGTTCCTGCTGCGCTGGGGGGACGGAGGGCCCGTCGAGAAGGAGATCCGGTCCCTGGTATCCGAGGCGTCGCTGACCCGGCTGACGGGCGGCGCCGGAGGCGTCCTGACCATCCGCGACCCCTATTTCCGCAACCAGCTCGCCACCGTGGTGGTGGCCCCCGAGCGCAGGACGATCCCGCGGCTCCTGGACCGCAACGCACCCGCCCTGGCCGACACCCTGGCCGCCGACATCGACCGCCGCATGGTCCGCGACAACCGGCGCAACGGCGTCCACACCGCCACCATCCGCCGCGACTGGGGCCGGCACGGCTTCTGGCTGGAGATCCCGAAATCCTACCGCGAGAACCAGTACGAACCCGACGGCTACAAGGCCGTCGAGTACCTGTCGACCCTGCCCGACGGTGCGGCCCTCGGCCTGACGACCGCCTGGGCCGACGACATCGACTCCGGACTCGCGGATCGCGACGCCCTGCTCGCGCTGCGCAGGGACGTGGGGCGCGTGATGCAGGACGACTCCGAGCTCAACGACGCGTCCCTCGAGTGGAGCGACACGACCCTGGCCGGCCACCCGGCCGTGAAATTGACCGGAGCCTGGGCCAGCGTCTCCGCCGGGGTGGGCGGGCCGTTCTGGTGCTACTTCGTGAAGATGCCCGATCGTGACCGCATCGTCATGGTGGACCTGCTGGTCTATGCCCCCAACCGGGAGAAGATGGACGACATGCGACGCCTGGCCGCCATCGCCGGCACCCTGTCCTTCGACGAACCCAGGCCCTGAGCCGGGAGTCCGACGTGAACCGCACGCTGATCCTGCTGCTGCTGATCCTGGCCGCCCCTGCGGCGGGCCAGGTCGTGGAGCTGACGATCGAAGGCCCCATCGGGCCCATCGCCGCGGAATACCTGGAGTCGTCCCTGGCCGCTGCCGAGCGGGAGGGAGCGGCCTGCGTCGTGGTCGTGCTGGATACGCCCGGGGGACTGGACACCGCCATGAGGGACATGGTGCGCGCCATCATGGCGTCGCCGGTGCCGGTGGCCGTGCACGTGGCTCCCGACGGCGCCCGGGCCGCGTCGGCGGGGGTGTTCCTCCTGGCGGCGGCCCATGTCGCCGCCATGGCTCCGGCCACCAACACGGGAGCCGCCCACCCGGTGAACATGGGCGGCGCCATGGACTCGACCATGGCGGAGAAGGTGACCAACGACGCCGTGGCCTACCTCGAGAGCGTCGCTTCCCGGCGCGGCCGCCTGGGGCCCTGGTGCGAGGACATGGTGCGGCGCAGCGCATCGGTGACGGCCGACTCCGCCCTGGCCCTGGGCATGATCGACGTGGTGGTCCGGGATACGCCGTCCCTGCTGGCCTGGTGCGACGGGAGGAGCGTGGAGACCGTCGATGGACCTGCGACCCTCTCCGTGGACGGGGCCGAGATCCGGCGCCGGGACATGAGCGCGCGGCAGCGTCTCCTGCGGCAGATCACGAACCCAAACGTCGCCTATATCCTTATGATGCTGGGCGTTTACGGCTTGTTCTTCGAGTTGAGTCGACCCGGCGCCATCCTGCCCGGGGTCATCGGGGGCATCAGCCTGCTGCTGGCCGTCGTGGCGTTTCAGGCGCTGCCGGTCAACACCGCCGGCCTGCTGCTCATCCTGCTGGGCATGATCCTGCTGCTGCTGGAAGTGAAGATCGCCAGCCACGGCGTGCTGGGCATCGGCGGCGTGGCGGCGCTGCTGCTGGGCTCGTTGATGCTCTTCAAGTCCGGATCGTACCTGGGCGATCTCTCCCTCCGGGTGATCCTGCCGGTGGTGCTGTGCACGTCCGCCCTGCTGCTGGTCGTGGCGGGCCTGGGGCTGCGGGCCCAGCGACGGCCCGTGACCACGGGAGCCGAGGGGCTCGTCGGCGTGACGGGGACCGTCACCAGAACGGCCGACGGGGAGCCGCGAGCGGAGGGAACCGCCGAGATCTTCGGGGAATTGTGGTCTTTCCGGGCCGATCGGCCCGTTTCACCCGGCGACCATGTCCGTGTCCAGGCCCGCGAGGGCCGCACGGCGGTCGTGGTCGCCGTCGACGACGACGCGAACGACGCCTAAGGAGGACCGTCGATGCCGTTCTTCACCCTTTCCATCGGCCCGATCCTGCTGATCCTCATCATCATCCTGGCCAATTCCATCCGCGTGCTCAGGGAATACGAGCGCGCCGTCGTTTTCCGGCTCGGCCGGCTGAGCGGCGTCAAGGGGCCCGGCCTGATCATCCTGATCCCCCTGATCGACCGCATGATCAAGGTGCCCCTGCGGACCATCCCCATGGACGTGCCGCCCCAGGACGTGATCACCAAGGACAACGTCTCGGTGACGGTCAACGCCGTGATCTACTTCCGGGTGATCGATCCCGACAAGGCCATCGTGAACGTGGAGGACTATCTCTTCGCCACGTCCCAGGTGGCCCAGACCACCCTGCGGAGCGTCATGGGGCAGGTGGAGATGGACGAGTTGCTGTCCCAGCGCGACGAGCTCAACCACCAGATCCAGGAGATCATCGACTCCCAGACCGATCCCTGGGGCATCAAGGTGAGCACGGTGGAGATCAAGGACGTGGACCTGCCGGTGGAGATGCGCCGCGCCATGGCCCGTCAGGCCGAGGCCGAACGCGAGCGCCGCTCCAAGATCATCCACGCCGACGGCGAGTTCCAGGCGAGCAAGAAGCTGGCGGAGGCCGCCGGCGTGATCTCCACCGATCCCGCGGCCATCCAGTTGCGCTACCTGCAGACCCTGAGCGAGATCGCCAGGGAGAACAACTCGACCACCATCTTCCCGGTCCCCATCGACATCTTCAAGCACCTCGGCAAGGCGCTGGACGGGGGGAAGGAGTGACCCGGATCCTGACGATCCTCGCGGTCCTGACGCTGTCCGCGTCGTCGGCCCTGGCCGACGCCCGCGTCGTGTCCGGTCGCACGCGGCCCTCGGAACCGACGAGCGTCGCGGGAGCGGAGTCGCGGTTCCGCTTCTCCATCGGCGGGGGCATGCTCTCCGGCGGCGACCTGTTCCGCGTGGTCGTGCCGGAGACGCGCACCTGGACGTCGCCGGCCGGCGTGACGTTCAACGCCCGCCGCATCACCGCGACCCTCGACGAGGACGTGCTCTTCCAGGCCGGGTTCGCCATGCGCGTCGGCGCGGCGTCGTACCTGCGCCTGGAGGCCGCCTCCGCCAAGATGAACATCGCCGCCCTGGCCAACGACTCCCAGGTTGTCTCGCCCTTCCTGTGGGATGCGGCGACGTTCACCCGCCTGGACCTGGCCTGGGAGCAGGCTCTGGCCGTGGGTGTCTGGCGCCCCTATCTGGTGGCGGGGATCAGCTGGCTCGACATGGGCACGACGGCACCGGCCATGGACCAGTCCCACTTCGCTCCCAGCGCCGGCGCAGGGTTGGAGTACGCCATGGGGGGTAGGATGAGCGTCCGCGCCGAGGTCCTGGACACCGTCCTCCAGCTCGGGAGCGAGGGACTCTCGGGGGACGTGGTGCCGCAGGACGCTGAATTCACGGAACGGGGACCCCAGCACCTCGTGGGGCTCACGGTGATCCTCGACGTCGCGTTCTGAGGGCGGACTTGAGATAACGTTCGAATTGTTGGCGACAAGACGCATGCAACCGGTCGGTTCGGGCTCCGATTCCGCTGACCGGTTGCATGCGTCGGCTCAATGACTATAATAGGCGGATTGTGCGGCTCACGGTCGCTGGTCCGGGCATCGCGTCTCAGGGGGAAATCGCATGGGCAACGTCATCGCCGTCGTCAATCACAAGGGTGGCACCGGAAAGACCACCACGGCCCTGAACCTGGCGGCCGGCCTGACCCGCTACAGCGACATCACGTCCTCCTGTCTGGTCATCGACATGGACCCCCACGGCAGCGCCACGTCGACCCTGCTGGGCAAGCTCGACGGCGAGCCGCCCGCGCGGTCCATCTTCGACGTCCTGCGCCGGGCCATCACGCCCCACGACGGCATCACGTCGACGGTCTACGACGAGAACGTGGACATCATCCCGTCCAACCCGTCGCTGGAGAGCATGGCCCGCACCCAGCTCAACGACCGCCTCGTGAAGGTCACCCAGACCCTCTCGACGGCCTACGGCTGGATCATCATCGACACGCCCCCCAACCTGGGCGTGCTGACCCAGAACGCCCTGGTCGCCGCCGACTACATGGTGATCCCCAGCCAGTGCACCGGCCTCGCCGTCTCCAGCATGCACCAGCTCAAGGAACTCATCGAGCGCGTGCAGGAGCGTCAGAACATCTGGCTCCAGAACCTCGGCGTGCTGGTGACCATGAAGGACGGCCGCACCGATCTCCAGAAGGACGTCCTGAAGGAGATGAAGAACCAGTTCAAGGGCGAGATCTTCAAGACCCAGATCACCAACAACATCAAGATCGAAGAGGCTCCGTCCCACTTCCGCAGCATCTTCTCCTACGACTCCGGCTGCCTTGGCGCGTCCCTGTACCGGGACTGGATCAAGGGTGAGTTCCTCAGGAGGCACAAGCTGCTCGAGAAGAAGAAGGGCGAGAAGCTCGAAGAGATGAACGCCGCCAATCTGGCCGAATAGGGCCGAGTCGACGGGCGCTCGCCGACCCCACGGCATCCACTCGACCGCATCACTGCGTTGCGAATCCTCACCTTGGCCGACTAGGGCCGGGACGACGGGCGCTCGACCGCCCCATCACGTCCACACGACCGCATCACTGCGTTGCGAATCCTCACCGTAGCCATGGCTACGGTTGCGGTTCGCGCCTTGTGCTACAGCCGCGTGGACGTGATGGGACAGCCGATCGCCCGACGACCCGACCCTAGTCGGCCAGCTGGTTGGATCAAACAATGAGATTGAGGCGCTAGTCGTGGCTGCGCCACGCCTGCGGGGTGGGGTCAGGGGCGGACGAAGGGGTTGGAGGCGCGTTCGCGGGCGACGGTGGTGTCGGGGCCGTGGCCGGGATGGAGCGTGGTGGAGTCGGGGAGAGAGTAGACCTCGGAGCGGATGCTGGCGGCGAGGGTGTCGAAGTCGCCGCCGGGCAGATCGGTGCGGCCGATGGAATCGTGGAAGATGACGTCGCCGACGACGGCGTGGGATCCGAAGACGAAGAGCAGGTGGCCGGGGCAGTGGCCGGGGGCGTGGCGGACGTCGAGGGTGGCGCCGGCGAAGGGGAGGGGCGCGGCATCGAGGTCGGCGACCTTCGGCTCCTCGCAGGGCGGGAAGCCGTACATGGAGCGGGTGGCGTTGAGGCCGTCGATGAGGAAGGCGTCGCCGGGGTGACGCTGGAGGGGGAGGTCCCACTCCTTCTGGACATCGGCGGCGGCGGAGACGTGGTCGAAGTGTCCGTGGGTGGCCAGGAGGTGCGTCAGGCGACAGCCGGTGGCCTCGACGGCGCCGAGCAGGACGTCGGGATCGTCGCCGGGGTCGATCAGGGCGGCCTCGCCGGCGGCGGGGGACCACAGCAGCCAGGCGTTCATCATGAGCGGGCCCACGGTCAGGCACTGCAGGTTCCAGTCGGCGGTTCCGGTCTCCACGACGTCCATGACTCCTCCGGGATACGGGAACGGGCGGGGATGATCCCCGCCCGTTCCGTCTCACTCGCGTGGGCGCGGGCTAGCGGTCGTCCAGGGAGACGTCCTCGTAGTACTCGCGGCCCAGGTGGGTGATGAGCTCCTCGCCCATCATCCAGCGCAGGGTGTTCTTCAGCTTCTTCTGCTGGATGAACAGATCGTGCTCGGCCACCAGGCCCTCCGGGGTGACCGGGCTCTTCAGGTAGAACGACAGCCACTCCTGGATGCCGGACAGTCCCGCGCGCTGGGCCAGGTCCAGGAACAGGGCCAGATCCAGCACGATGGGGGCCGCCAGGATGGAGTCGCGGCAGAGGAAGTCCACCTTGATCTGCATCGGCAGTCCGAGCCAGCCGAAGATGTCGATGTTGTCCCAGCCCTCCTTGTTGTCGCCGCGGGGCGGATAGTAGTTGATCCGCACCTTGTGGTAGAGGTCGCCGTAGAGGTCGGGGTAGAGCTCCGGCTGCAGGATGGTGTCCAGCACGCTGAGCTTGGACTCCTCCTTGGTCTTGAACGACTCGGGGTCGTCCAGGACCTCGCCGTCCCGGTTGCCCAGGATGTTGGTGGAGAACCAGCCGCTCATGCCCAGCAGGCGGGCCTTGAAGCCGGGGGCGAGGATGGTCTTCATGAGGGTCTGGCCCGTCTTGAAGTCCTTGCCCATGGTCGGGGTGCCGGTCTCCTTGGAGAGCTGCTCGAGGGCGGGGAAGTCGGCGCTGAGGTTGGGGGCGCCGTTGGCGTAGGGCACGCCCATCTTGATGGCCGCGTACGCGTAGATCATGCTCGGGGCGATGCCCGGATCGTTGTTGCGCAGGCCCTCCTCGAACGCCTCCACCGTCTGGTGGACGTCGCCCGGCTTCATGAAGATCTCGGTGGAGCCGCACCACACCATCACCAGGCGGTCGCAGCCCTTCTCCTTCTTGAAGGTCTCCATGTCGGCCATGAGCTGCTCGGCGAGCTCCATCTTGTTGGCGCCCTGCTTGACGTGGGTGCCCTCGAGCTTCTTCACGTAGTAGTTGTCGAAGACGGCCGGCATCGGCTTGATGGCGTCGAGCTCGTCCTTGATCTCGTCGAGGAGGTCGTTGGGCAGGACGCCGCTGGTCTTGGCGGCCTCGTAGACCGAGTCCTCGAAGATGTCCCAGCCGCCGAACTCGATGTCCTCGAGAGGGGTGATGGGGACGAAGTTCTTGATCAGGGGCTGGCGGTTTTCCGTCCGCTTGCCGAGACGGATGTGGCCGAGCTGGGTCACGCTGCCGATGGGGAGGCGCAATCCCTTGCGCGACGCGATGACACCGGCGATGAAGGTCGATGCGACGGCCCCCATGCCCGGGGTCAGGATGCCGAGCTTCCCGGCGGCGGGCTTGACGTCGAGGCCCTGTGACATCGTCGTGCTCCTCTCTGCGGACCGCAGGGCGGTCTCACCGTTCTTTCACGTTGACGGGGCGTGGTCACCTGCCTAGGTTGGCCGCGCCCGGAAAAACTGGGGCCGAGGGTCGACCTCGGCCCGGATCCTGCACGAATAAACCAGCTTGGTTCCGGAACGCAAGGGTTTTGTGATCGCCTTGCAGGCCTCTGGGTGACACCGGGGCAGACACCGCGGTCCGGATTTGATAAAATGAAGGGCGATGATCACCGCGCCGGGGGAAAGATCCTCCGCGACGACTCATTGCCGCAACCGGGAGCCGTAATCCGATGACCACTCGCCCCGTGCCCTTCCTGGACCTGAAGGCCCAGGTCGCCCCCCTCCGCGAAGAGCTCGACGCCGCCATGTCCGACGTGGTGGACAACACGGCCTTCATCCTGGGTGATCGCCTGGAGCGCTTCGAGGCCAACTTCGCCGCATTCTGCGAGGCGCCCCACGCCATCGGCGTCGATTCCGGCACCCAGGCCCTGCACCTGATCCTCCGGGCCCTCGGCATCGGCTCCGGCGACGAGGTCATCACCACGCCCAACACCTTCATCGCCACGGTGGAGGCCATCGTCTACACCGGCGCGACCCCCGTCTTCGCCGACGTGGATCCCGACACCTGGCAGATGAGCCCCGAGACCGTGGCCGCCGCCATCACCCCCCGGACGAAGGCCATCATCCCGGTGCACCTGTTCGGCAACCTGGTCCCCTGGGACGAGATCGCGGCCGTGGCCGGTGACATCCCCCTGATCGAGGACGCCTGCCAGGCCCACGGCGCCCGCTACAAGGGCCGCCGCACGGGTACCCTGGGCCGCGCCGCCGGCTTCAGCTTCTATCCCGGCAAGAACCTGGGCGCCTTCGGCGACGGTGGCGCCGTCGTGACGGCTGATCAGGAGATCGTCGAGCGCATCGTGAGCTTCCGGCATCACGGGCAGGGGAAGATCAAGAACATCCACGACGTCGTCGGCTACACGGGCAGGCTGGACACCCTCCAGGCCGTCGTGCTGGACGTCAAGCTCAAGCACCTCGCCTCGTGGAACGAGTCGCGGCGCGCCATCGCCGCCCGCTACCGCGAGCGGCTCGAGGGCCATTACCGCATGCCCGCGCTGCTCCCGGACACCGAGCCGGTCCACCACCTGTTCCCCATCCAGGCCGAGGATCCGGAGGGACTGATCGCCCGGCTGAGGGACGACCAGATCTACTGCGGCAGGCATTATCCGGTGGCCTGCAACAAGCAGCCCGCCCTGACCCCGCACCTCGGCGGTGACGTTTCGTGCCCGGTCGGGGAGGCCCTGTGCGAAAACATTGTTTCCCTGCCGATTTTTGCAGAAATGACGCACGAGATGGTGGACGCGGTCTGCGATTCTCTGCTATAATCTGCGGACGGAGGGAAATATCGACTGCGGGGCGCCACGGCGCCCCGGTCCCCGAGAGGAGTTGGATGGCGCCAAGCTAACGCGTTTCCGGAGCTGATCCGCAACTCGAAGAAGGACCAGGAGTCCCCACCATGAAGGAAGACGCGGTAGCCCTCTCGGCCGTACCGGACAACGTCGTGTCGCAGGCGCCTGCCCTCTACGTGGTCGCCGACACGAATCGTCTCGCCGGTATCCAGGGCAAGATGAAGCGAATGCTGGACGTCGTCCTGTGTTCGCTCGCCGTTCTCGCACTGTCGCCTTTGCTGGCGGTCATCACGTTCCTCGTCAAGAGGTCCAGTCCAGGACCTGTGCTCTTCGTGCAGGAGAGGATCGGTCGGGACGGCGTCCCGTTCCGGTTCTTCAAGTTCCGGACGATGGTCCACAACAGCGACGACGCCATCCATCGCCAGTTCGCGGCCATGTTCATCAACGGCGACGGCCAGCAGCAACAGCAGCAGGACACGGGCCGGGTCTTCAAGATGAAGAACGACCCGCGCATCACGAAGGTCGGTGCCTGGCTGCGCAAGACGTCCCTGGACGAGCTGCCCCAGCTGTTCAACATCCTGCGCGGCGAGATGACCATCGTGGGCCCGCGCCCGCCCATCGCCTACGAGCTGGACCACTACCAGCCGTGGCATCACGAGCGGCTGAGGGTCACGCCGGGGCTGACGGGACTGTGGCAGGTGAGCGGACGCAGCAACGTGCCCTTCGAGGAGATGGTCCGCCTGGACATCCACTACATCAACACCTGGACGCTGATGGAGGATATCAGGATCATCCTCAAGACCGTCCCGGTGGTGCTGAAGGGGACCGGCGGGTACTGACCGGACAACGGAGACTCAAGTCCACGCGCCAACGTACGAAGTTACAACGGGGTCGGCATCGCGCACAGGCGATCGGCCCCGTTTTGATCGCCCGGGACGTTCACACACGACAAGGAGAGCGCCATGCTGAAGATGGCGGCCATCGGATGCGGATACTGGGGACCGAACCTGATTCGGAACTTCAACAACAACCCCGAAGTGGACCTGGTCCGGATCTGTGACCTCGACGAGAAGCGCCGTGCACACATGAAGGAACTGTACCCCAACGCCGACGTGGTGGCCGACCACGAAGCGGTCATCGGGGACGACTCCATCGACGCAGTGGTCGTGGCCACGCCCGTCAGCACGCACTTCCCCCTCGGCAAGGCCGTCCTCGAGTCCGGCAAGCACCTCTTCATCGAGAAGCCCATGGCAGCCAGCGCCGCGGAGTGCGAGGAGCTCAACGCCATCGCCGCCGCCAAGGGCCTGCAGATCATGGTGGGCCACACCTTCCTCTTCGTGCCCGCCGTGCGCAAGATCCGCGAGCTGATCACCACGGGCGAGCTCGGCGACATGTACTACGTCAACATCCGCCGGGTGAACCTGGGCATCTTCCAGAAGGACGCCAACGTCGTCTGGGACCTCGTGCCCCACGACGTGGCCATGCTCAACTACCTCTTCGGCTCCTCGCCGGTGCGCGTCAGCGCCACGGGCCAGTGCTTCGTGCAGACGGAGAAGAACCTCGAGGACGTGGCCTTCGTCACCCTGGAGTATCCGACCGGCCAGCTGGCCAACATCCACGTGAGCTGGCTCGACCCCAACAAGACCCGCGAGGCGACCTTCGTCGGCAGCAAGAAGATGGTGGTCTACGACGACGTGGCCATGACCGACAAGATCCGCATCTGCGACAAGGGCGTGGACGTGATGCCGCACTACGACGGTTTCGGCGAGTTCCACCTGGCCTACCGCCACGGCGACATCCTGATCCCCAAGATCGACGGGCAGGAGCCCTTGAAGGTCGAGACCTCCCACTTCGTGGACGTGGTCCTGGGCCGCGAGACCTCCCTCAGCGACGGCGGCCTCGGTCTGCAGGTCGTGGAGGTTCTCGAGAAGGCCTGCCAGTCGATCCGCGAGGGTGGCGCCCCGCTGGACGTGGCCCACAGCGCCGTCTGATCTCCATGGCGGGGGGCGGAGGCCTGACCCGGGCGCTGCGGGTCGCGATGATCGGACAGAAGGGCCATCCGCCCGTCCACGGCGGCATCGAACGCCACGTGGCCGAGCTGGCGGTGCGCCTGCCCGAACACGGCATCCACGTGGACATCTACTCCCGTCCCCACTACAGCGACGCCGACGGCCCGACCCTCCACCAGGGGGTCAGGGTCCGTCGGCTTCCCAGCATCCCCACCAAGCACCTCGACGCCATCACCCATACCGTCGTCTGCACGCTGGACGCCTTGCGTGAAGGCTACGACGTGGTCCACTACCACGCCCTGGGACCCGGTCTTCTGGCCGCCGTGCCACGCATCCTCCGACGGGGAAGGACGGTCACCACCGTCCACGGGCTGGACTGGCAGCGCGAGAAGTGGGGGCGGCTGGCGACGGGTGTCCTGAGGCTGGGGGAGAGGGCCAGTGCATCCCAGCCCGACCGGACCATCGTGGTGTCCAACGCCCTGGCGGATCACTACCGCACGGTCTACGGCCGCGACACCGTCTGCATCCCCAACGGCATCACCGCTCCGGACTCCGTTCCCTTCGGCCCGGCGGCCCGTCGCGGCGTGAAGGAGGGTTACATCCTGTTCGTCGGGCGACTCGTCCCGGAGAAGGGATGCCATCTCCTGATCGACGCCTACGGCAGGCTGCCCGAGGAGATCAGGGCCAGGCACCAGCTGGTCATCGCCGGCGATGCGGGATTCACCGAGGGCTACGTCGATGAACTGAAGGCGGCCGCGCCGGACGGCACGGTCTTCACGGGCTTCGTCCACGGCAGCGACCTGGACGAGCTGTGGGGCAATGCGGAGATGGTCGTCCTGCCTTCGACCCTCGAGGGACTGTCCATCGCCCTGCTCGAGGGCATGAGCCACGGACGATGCTGCCTGGTCAGCGACATTCCGCCGAACCTCGAGGCGGGAGGGGAGGCGGTCTCGTTCGTGCCTGCCGGCCGCGTGCAGCCCCTCGTCGACGGGATGGTCAGGCTGCTCGCCGATCCCGACGAGCGGCGTCGACTCGGGGAAGCGGCACGCAGTCGGGCCCTCGGAGAATACTCCTGGGAATCGGCGGCCGAAGCGACCGCAGCCGTCTACCGGGAACTGGCCGGCGCCTGAAAAAGCTGTTTGACAAGTCGCTTCATCGGGTTATCATTCCAAGTCCGAACATTTCTGTGGCGGGAATAGCTCAGCTGGTAGAGCACCACCTTGCCAAGGTGGATGTCGCGGGTTCGAGTCCCGTTTCCCGCTCCAGATCAGGAGGCGACCCCAGGGTCGCCTCCTTTCTTTTTTCCTGCCCCCCATGACTTTTCCTTTCGCGCGCTCATCCCTGTTATAATATTGACATACAAATGAGAGGCGCTTTTCATATGGTGGTGCTGGGTGATTCCGGCGCTCGCGCCCCTCGCTCAAGAGGGTGATCCGTTCGAGCCCGGATCCGACTCGTCCCCGCGGCACGGCCGCAGAAGGGAGTGGGTCGCTGATGGATCGTCGAGAGTTCCTCAAAACCGTCGGCACGGCGGGGGTCGTCCTGTCCGGAGCCGGCGGCGCCCTCGCCTCGGGAGAGGCGTCGCGGGCGGGCACGCACGGCGTCCTGGTCGACGTCACCAAGTGCATCGGCTGTCGGAAGTGCGAATGGGCCTGCAACCAGGCCAACGACCTGCCGGAGCGACCGCTCTCGGATTTCGAATCCCCCGACGTCTTCACCGACCACAGGCGCCCTACCGAGTCCAGCTTCACGGTGGTCAACAGGTGGGAGGAACCGTCGGTCAGCGAGGGGGCGGTCTGGACGAAGGTCCAGTGCATGCACTGCAACGACCCGGCCTGCGTGAGCGCGTGTGTGGTGTCGGCCTTCTCCAAGCGCGAGGACGGGGCGGTCATCTACGATCCCTGGCGCTGCATGGGCTGCCGGTACTGCATGGTCGCCTGCCCGTTCCAGGTTCCCGCGTACGAGTACCACGACGCCCTGACGCCGAGGGTCCGCAAGTGTGAGCTCTGCCGTCATCGCGAGGACGAGTCGGAGCCCCCGGCCTGCGTCGCCATCTGTCCGGTGGAATGCCTCACGTACGGGCCCAGGGAACGGCTCCTGGAGATCGCCCACAGCAAGATCCGCAATCACCCCGACCAGTACCACGACCACGTGTTCGGTGAGCACGAGGTGGGCGGCACGGCCTGGCTGTACATCGCCGGCCGCGACATGACGGAGCTGGGCCTGCCCGCACTGTCGGACGAGGCGCCGCCCCGCCTGACCGAGACGATCCAGCACGGGGTGTTCAAGAACTTCATTCCGCCCATCGCCCTCTACGGCCTGCTGGGTCAGGCCATGTGGATGACCGGCAGGAAGCGGAACGTCGACGACGGGGAGGTGGACGATGAGTGAGCATGTCCGGTCGCGTCCCGTCGGAGGCCCGATGTTCAGCCCCGGGACGAAGGTCCTGGTGCTGCTGATGCTGGTGGGCGCGGCGTTCGCCGCCCGCCGGTTCCTGTTCGGCATCGGCTCGATGACCAACCTCGACGACCAGTACCCCTGGGGCCTGTGGATCGGCATCGACGTGGCGACGGGCGTGGCCCTCGCCGCGGGTGGATTCACGTCCGCGGCCCTGGCCCACGTGTTCCATCAGGAGCGTTACGAGGCCGTGGTCCGGCCGGCCCTGTTGACGGCCATGCTGGGCTATACGTTCGTCGTGTTGGGGCTGCTGGTGGACCTGGGACGGTTCTACAACATCTGGCACCCCGTCCTGCCCTCCATGTGGTCGGGCAACTCGGTCCTGTTCGAGGTGGGCATCTGCGTGAT
This sequence comes from uncultured Fibrobacteraceae bacterium, assembly GCA_964343835.1. GTDB lineage: Bacteria > Krumholzibacteriota > Krumholzibacteriia > LZORAL124-64-63 > LZORAL124-64-63 > CALEMW01. The sequence continues at coordinate 118,687 of CAYFKR010000009.1, read as the reverse complement.
GTGCTACCTGACGGTTCTCTACATCGAGTTCCTGCCCATGGTGGTGGAGCGCTTCGCCGGGCGGGTGTCGCTGCCGGGACCGGCGCGCATCCTGAACCGGGCGACGGAGTCCCTGCTGCGCCTCTTCGATCGCACGCTGGGGCGGGTGATGGCGCTGTTCATCATCGCCGGCGTGGTGCTGTCGTGCCTCCACCAGTCCTCCCTCGGGGCGCTGGTGGTCATCGCGCCCTCCAAGTTCCATCCGCTGTGGTGGAGCCCCGTTTCCCCCCTGCTCTTCCTGCTCTCGGCCATCGCCGTGGGCTTCCCCATGGTGATCTTCGAGGGGCTCCTGGCGGCCCGGGCATTCGGCCGTGAGCCGGAGATGGACGTGCTGGCTCCGCTGGCGAGGTTCATTCCCGGTTTGCTGGGCGTCTACCTGGCGGTCCGCTTCGGCGACCTTGCGCTGCGGGACGAGGTGGGTCGCCTGATGGACGGCTCGGGTCGGAGCCTGGTGTGGCTGGCCGAGGTGGGGATCGGGTTCGTGCTGCCCATGATCCTGCTGTGGAGCGACCGGATCCGGCGCTCGCCGCGGTGGCTGCTGGCCACGGTGTCCTGCGTGGTGCTGGGCGTGGCGTGGAACCGTTTCGACGTGTTCATCACCGCCTACAGTCCTCCCTATGCTGACGGGCCCTACATCCCGTCGATCGGGGAGATCGCCGTGACGGTGGGGCTGATCTCGGGCCTGATCTTCGTCTACCGTTTCCTGGTGATCCATCTGCCGGTGCTGCCGGCCGAGGAGGAGCACGGTGATCGTCCGGAGCGGTCCGGATCCGGGAAGCTGGCGGCGGTCGGGGCGACGGCCCTGCTGGTCGTCCTGCTGGCGGCTGCGGCTTCGGCCCAGGATCCCCGGTGCATCGAATGCCACGACTGCATCCACCCCACGGCCGAGAACCCCTGCCTCAAGGTCCGGCAGTGCGCCCGCCACGCCATGGACGACGACCTGCCCGTGGACATGGGTCCCGACGTCGTGATCCTGGACGAGCTGGAATACCTCTACGTGCCGGTGCGCTTCTCCCACCGCGCCCATGCGGGGATGGTGGGCATGGGGGGAGGCTGCGAGACGTGCCATCACTTCACCCCGCCCAACAGCGATCATCCCGCCTGCCGCGAGTGCCATCCGGTGGACGTCCTGCACGAGGACCTGTCCCAGCCGGGGCTCAAGGGCGCCTACCATCGGCAGTGCCTGGGGTGCCACGAGGACTGGGACCACGACACCAAGTGCGAGATCTGCCACGAGAAGAAGAGCAGCGGGCCGCTGCGGGGCATGACCGACGAGGTCTGCGAACACACCCACTACGAGCCCATCGAGATGAAGGAGCTGATCCTCTTCGAGACGGAGTTCGACGAGGGGGACGTGGTGCCGTTCCACCACCGCAACCACGCGACCCTCTACGAACTGAACTGCTCGCTCTGTCATCGTGAGCAGAGCTGCGTGCGTTGCCACGTCCACCGCGACGACTCCCATCCCATGGGCGAGCTGCAGGACGTGGATCTCCACGACACCTGCTACCTCTGCCACGGCGAGGCGGACTGCACGGAGTGCCACGGCAGGCCGGCGGACGACCTCTTCGATCACGCGGTGACGGGTTGGCCGCACCGCCCCTTCCACGAAGACGTCCACTGCCGTGCATGCCACGGCGACCGGGGCACCTACGAATGCCCCGACCCCAGCTGCACGGGCTGCCACGGCGAGGATTTCTTCGGGCCCGATTTCCGTCACGGCGTGGTGGGAGTGGACCTGGACGAGACCCATGCTGATGCCGATTGCGCCGACTGTCACGAGGAGGGGCTCGGCTCCCGGGCTGACTGCTCCGCCTGTCACGACGACGAACGCAGGTGGGATCCGGACAAGGGCTTCCGCGAATAGTGGTCCGGGCCGGTGGCACTTGACACCGGCCCGCCCAGCCCTCATCCTTGATCGTCCGGAGGCGGCATAGCCAAGTGGTAAGGCGACGGTCTGCAAAACCGTTATTCCCCAGTTCGAGTCTGGGTGCCGCCTCCAACCCTCTCTCTCCTCGACCCTCCCTCGCGGGAGGGCTTTTTCTTGCCCTCCAGCCGCGTCGCCATTGGCCGAAGACTCGCCGGGAGCGTTGACTTCGACAGGGGTCTGCTCCATGATCCCGACGCCGCCGGGGTGGCGAAACTGGTAGACGCAAGGGACTTAAAATCCCTCGCTGCGTGGCAGCGTGCCGGTTCGATTCCGGCCCCCGGCACCAGCTGGGTCCCGTCCGAAGGGGCGGGGCCCGCCAACCCCGGAGCGATGACGTGCGCCTGGCCTTCCTCTCCATCGGACGCCACATCCACACCGAGCGCTGGATCCGCTGGTTCGCGCAGCGCGGCGACGAGTGCCACCTGCTGACGGTCCAGCCGGGCGACGTGGAGGGCGTGACGGTCCACGACATCCGGGCCGGATTCGGCCCCAAGCCGTTGCGCTATGCGTTCTCGCTGCGCGTGGTGAAACGTCTGCTCCGGGAGATCCGACCCGACGTCCTCAACACCCACTTCCTGACGGGCTACGGGTACTGGGGCCACTTCAGCGGCGTGCATCCCAACGTGCTGACGGTCTGGGGCGATGATGTCTATGTGACGCCATTCGAATCTCCCCTGAAGAACTGGCTGGCCCGGAAGGCCCTGCTCTCCTGCGACGCCCTCACCGGCGACAGCACCGACATCCTGGAGGTGGCCTCGGACCTCGGGGCCGACCCGGAGCGCAGCTTCCGCGTGCTCTGGGGCGTGGACTTCGACAGGTTCCGCCCCCGGGAGGCAGGGGAGTGGAGGGCCGCCCTGGGCTTCGGGCCCGACGACGTGGTCCACTTCTCGCCGCGCAGCTACACGCAGCCCTACTACAACATCGACGTGATCATCGCCGCTGCGGCCCGGGTGCGGGAGCGCGACCCGCGGTCGCGGTTCGTCTTCTCGGGCTACGAGGGCGATCCCGCTCCCTTCGAGGCGCGGGTTCGCGAGGCCGGGATCGGGGATGTGACCCGTGTCCTCGGGCGCATTCCCCACCACGAGTTCGCCACCGCCCTGGCCGGCTGCGACGTGTTCCTGTCGGTGCCGTCGGTGGACGCCACGGCGGTGAGCCTGCTGGAGGCCATGGCCACGGGGTGCGCCATCGTGGTCTCGGCTCTCCCGTCGTCGGTGGAGTGGGTCCGCGACGGCGAGAGCGCCCTGGTCGTCGCGCCCCGGGACGAGGACGGCCTGGTGGACGCCATGCTGCGCTATGCCCGGGATGCGGACATGAGGCGTGCCCACGGCGAGCGGGCCGTGGCGGACGTGCGGGCCGTGGCTGGTTTCGAGCAGAACATGGAACTCGTGGCGGCGATCTTCGACCGGGTGACCGGCCGTGCAGGTGCGGCCTGGCCCGTGCAGGCCTCTCTGGCATCGCTCGGGGGAGGGGGCGCTCCGTGACCGAGCTGACCGTCGTCATCCCCACCCACGGCAAGCGGCCCCTGCTGGAGGCGACGCTGGCGGCCCTCGCCCGCCAGGAGCTCGACCCTGGCCTGTGGAACGTCGTGGTGGTGGACGATGCGTCGCCTGACGACACGGCCGACTACCTGGAGCGCGAGGCCGGGGGATGGGGAGGCAGGCTCCTGGCGGTCGCCCCCGCAGGCAACCTGGGACGTTCCGCCGCCCGGAATTTCGGCGCCCGCCATGCGGACGGACGCTGGCTCCTGTTCCTGGACGACGACATCGTGGCCCCGCCCGGCCTTCTGGGTGCCCACCTGGAGCTCCTGCGACGTCACCCCGACGACGGCGTGATCGGGCAGGTCCGCACCGCGCGGTCGCTGGTCGACGCCCCGCACTTCGGGTACATCGATTCGCGCGGCGTGGCCAAGTGCGGTCCGGGGCCCGTACCGCCTCGCTACCTCGTGACCCAGAACACCTCGCTGCCCCGGGCGGCCTTCGAGGCCGTGGGCGGGTTCGACGAGGACTTCACCGGCTACGGCTTCGAGGACATGGACCTGGGGTGCCGCCTGGCTGCGATCGGCACCGGATTCCGGGCTCTTCCCGATCCGGTCCCCGAACATGTCCACCACCACACCTTCGACGAGTGGCTCCACAAGAAGCGCCAGTGCGGCCATGGGCCGCTCCAGCGGGTGGCGGCCGTCCATCCGGACAGGCTCGAGGAGCTGCGCCTCCACTGGATCCTCGATCCGCCCGGCGTGTCGCCGGGGGCAGGGCGCAGGGTGGCGAGGTCGGTCCTGCGGTCGTTCCGGCCGCTGCTCCACGGTCTGCTCGCCCGCTGGCCCGCCCGCGGCGACGGGACGGCCCTGGCCTTCCCGATCTACGCCCGATTCCTGGACCTGCTCATCCTCGCGACCTTCTGTCAGGGGCTGTCAGAGGCTGACAGTCTCGGGCACCCCGGCTGACAAGGGCGGCCATTGTGGCAGTTCGTGGCAGTCGCTCTCGGGGCGGGGCTGATCAGGTAATTGGTATCTGTATCTATTGCAGTCGATTATGAGTTCCGCTCAGATTCGTTTCTGGCACGCCCCTTGTAATACCTCCAACGACACAACGACCCTGAATGGAGGAATCTGCCATGGGCAAGATCATCGGTATCGATCTGGGAACCACGAACTCCGTCGTCAGCGTGATGGACGGCGACGAGCCCCGGGTCATCCAGAACAAGGAAGGCAACCGCACCACCCCTTCGGTGGTTGCGTGGAACAAGAACGGTGAGCGTCTGGTGGGCCTGCTGGCCAAGCGCCAGGCCGTCACCAACCCCGGCAACACCGTCTACTCGGTCAAGCGCTTCATGGGTCGCAAGAACGCCGAGGTGGGCACCGAGAAGACCGAGGTCCCCTACGAGGTCGTGGCGGGTCCCAACGGCGATGCCCGCATCAAGACCGACAGCGGCGAGTTCGCTCCGCCCGAGATCTCGGCCATCGTGCTCCAGGCCCTGAAGGAGACGGCGGAGGAGAGCCTCGGCGAGACGGTCACCGAGGCCGTCATCACCGTGCCTGCCTACTTCAACGACAGCCAGCGCCAGGCCACCAAGGACGCCGGCAAGATCGCCGGCCTCGAGGTCAAGCGCATCATCAACGAGCCCACCGCCGCGGCCCTGGCCTACGGCCTCGGCTCCAAGAAGGACGAGACCGTCGCGGTCTTCGACCTGGGCGGCGGCACCTTCGACATCTCCATCCTGGAGATCGGCGACGACGTGTTCAGCGTGCTGGCCACCAACGGCGACACGCACCTGGGCGGCGACGACTTCGACCAGAAGATCGTGGATCACCTGGCCGAGACCTTCCGCAAGGACGAGGGCATCGACCTGAGCAAGGACCCGATGGCCATCCAGCGTCTGAAGGAGGCCGCCGAGCGCGCCAAGTGCGAGCTCAGCTCCTCGAGCCAGGCCGAGATCAACCTGCCGTTCATCACCGCCGACGAGAACGGCCCCAAGCACCTGACCCTGACCCTCACCCGCGCGAAGTTCGAGCAGCTGGTGGGCGACCTGGTCGAGCGCACGGCCCAGCCCTGCCTGAGCTGCCTGAAGGACGCCGGCCTGAGCCCCTCGGACATCGACGAGGTGATCCTCGTCGGCGGTTCCACCCGCATCCCCGCGGTGCAGGAGAAGGTGAAGTCCATCTTCGGCAAGGAGCCCAACCGCTCGGTGAACCCCGACGAGGTCGTGGCCATGGGCGCCGCCATCCAGGGCGGCGTGCTGTCGGGCGACGACGTGGGCGTGGTGCTGCTGGACGTGACCCCGCTGACCCTGGGCATCGAGACCCTCGGCGGCGTGCGCACGGCCCTGATCGAGCGCAACACCACCATCCCCACCAAGAAGAGCCAGATCTTCTCGACGGCGGGGGACAACCAGGACACCGTGGAGATCCACGTGCTCCAGGGCGAGCGGGAGATGGCGGTGGACAACAAGACCATCGGCCGCTTCCAGCTCACGGGCATCCCGCCCGCGCCCCGGGGCATCCCGCAGATCGAGGTGACCTTCGACATCGACGCCAACGGCATCCTGTCGGTGAGCGCCGTGGACAAGGCCACGGGCAAGGAGCAGTCCATCAAGATCCAGGCCTCCAGCGGCCTGTCCGACGACGAGGTGGATCGCATGGTCAACGATGCCGAGGCCAACGCCGAGGCGGACAAGGCCAAGCGCGAGCTCATCGACGCCCGGAACGGGGCCGACAGCGCCATTCACCAGGTGGAGAAGAGCCTGGAGGAGCTGAAGGACGACATCGACGACGAGCTGCGCAGCGACTGCGAAACCAAGATCAACGCCCTGAAGGAGACCATGAAGAGCGAGGATGCTGCGGTGATCAAGACGGCCACCGACGCCTTGATGCAGTCCATGCAGGCCCTCGCCAGCAAGGCCTACGAGAAGGCTCAGGCCGAGCAGCCCCAGCAGGGGGAGGCCCAGGGGCAGCCCGAGGCCAAGGCGAAGGAGTCAAAGGACGGCCAGGTGGATGCCGACTACGAGGTCGTTGACGACTAGAGGTTCGTAACGTCTAGGCGGGCAGCGTGATAGCTGCCCGCCTCTTCTTGCTCGGAAAAGTGGACAAAAAAGGTATAAATATATTTGACAGGATCGGGTGCGGGGACTATGATAGCGAAAATGAAAACCATTATTGAGTGAGAAAACAGGGAACTTTCGAGGTTATCGGGCAGTATCAGTCCTGATTGGCCGTAAGGAAACGATTCCCCGCGACACGAATGGTGGACGGGGATCGACATAGGACACGGACGGGAGGGTGACGGTGTACGAGATCGAACTCAGCAGTGACCGCCGCGAGGATCCCAGTCTGCAGCATTACCTCCAGACGATCGGTCAGTACGACCTGCTGACCCGCGAGGAGGAGTTCGCCCTGGCCACCCGCATCCGCGGCGGGGACAAGGCGGCCCTCGATCATCTGGTCAACGCGAATCTCCGGTTCGTGGTGAGCGTCGCCAAGCGCTTCCTGAACCAGGGACTCAGCTACATGGACCTGATCGCCGAGGGCAACATCGGCTTGATCACCGCCGCCAAGCGTTTCGACGAGCGGCGGGAGTTCCGCTTCATCTCCTACGCCGTGTGGTGGATCCGCCAGGCCATCCAGAAGGCCATCGCGGAGCAGACCAACACGGTGCGCCTGCCCATCAACAGGACGCAGCAGGCCCAGCGCATGAAGAAGGCGGCCCGGGCCATCGAGCAGCGCCATCACCGCAAGGCGTCCGACGAGGAAGTCGCCGCCGATCTCGGCCTTTCGCTCCACAAGATGAACCAGATCCGACAGGCCAGCCGCCCGCTGGCCAGCCTGGACGAGAGCGTCTTCGACGAGGACGGCGTGACCCTCGCCGACACCCTGGCCGATCCCGACGACCTGACCCCCGAGCAGTCCCTCGTCGTCGACGAGATGCTCGTGGAGATGTCCGAGGCCCTGGACACCCTCTCGCCCCGCGAGCGCAGCATCCTGGTGCGCTACTACGGGTTGGGGGAGGAGGAGCCCCAGTCCCTCGAGACCATCGGGCAGGACATCGACCTGAGCCGCGAACGCGTGCGTCAGATCCGCAACCAGGCCCTCAAGCGTGTCCGCCAGGTCGTCGCAGGCGACCGGCTGGTGGACTACCTCGCGTAGGCCGAAAGGATTTGACAAGGTTCCGCACGACGAATAATTTGTGGAGCCACCACGTGGGAGATTAGCTCAGCTGGTTAGAGTACTTGCTCGACACGCAAGGGGTCACTGGTTCGAATCCAGTATCTCCCACCACGAGATCGATAAGGGATGAGGTGGCGTCTGTTCCATCCTCATCCCTTTTTCCTATCCCCCCAGCCGGACGCCGTTCGTAGAGGCGCCGGTCCCGGCCGAAGGCCGGAGACGGAGACGGTCCCATGACCCACCAGCTCATCCTTCCCGACGGCAAGGCTCTCGACGTGGAGAACGGCGCCTCGTTCGGCGACGCCGTGGAATCCCTCAGCCCGGCCCTGCGCCGCAACGCCGTGGCCGTGACCCTCGGCGACACCCACTACGCCCTCGCTGACACGGTGGAGACCGGCGGCGACTTCCGCGTGATCACCCGCGACAGCGACGAGGGGCTCGACACCCTGCGCCACTCCGCGGCGCACCTGCTGGCCTGGGCCGTCCAGGACCTCTTCCCCGGCACGAAGTTCGCTTTCGGCCCGTCGGTGGAGCACGGCTTCTACTACGATTTCGACCGCGAGGAGCCCTTCACCGAGGACGACCTCGAGCGCATCGAGAAGCGCATGATCGAACTGGCCCGCACCAAGGTCGACATCCAGCGCACCAGCATCACGCCCGCCGAGGGCCGCGCGATGTTCTCGGAGCAGCCCTATAAGCTGCACCAGATCGAGAACCTGGGCGACGTGGAGCTCTCCGCCTACCGCATGGGCGAGTTCGTGGATCTCTGCGAGGGGCCCCACGTGCCGGGCACCGCCGACATCAAGGCCGTCAAGCTGCTGAACGTGGCCGGCGCCTACTGGCTGGGGGACAGCGCCAACCAGCAGCTCCAGCGCATCTACGGCACCGCCTTCTACAAGAAGAAGGACCTGGACGCCCACCTCGCGATGCTGGAGGAGGCCCGCAAGCGCGACCACCGCAAGCTGGGCCGGGAACTGGATCTCTTCGGCATCATGGACGAGGCCGGCGCCGGCCTGTCGTTCTGGTACCCCAAGGGCGACGTGATCCGCGACGAGATCATCTCCCACTGGAAGGCCGTCCACCGTCGCGACGGCTACGAGACGGTGACCACGCCCCACATCTCCCAGGCCGACCTGTGGCATACCTCGGGTCACATGGAGTTCTACCGCGACGACATGTACGTCTTCGAGCAGGACGAACGCGAGCACGTGGTCAAGCCCATGAACTGCCCGGGTCACATCCTGATCTACAAGCGCCAGAAGCGGAGCTACCGCACCCTGCCGGTGCGCTACGCCGAGCTGGGCACCGTCTACCGCGCCGAGCTCAAGGGGGCCCTGCACGGACTGATGCGCGTGCGCGGCTTCACCCAGGACGATGCCCACATCTTCTGCACCCCTGACCAGCTCGAGAACGAGGTCAGCGGTGTGCTGGATCTCATCAAGGAGATCCTCGGCACCTTCGGCTTCGACGAGTTCAAGGTGGAGCTCTCGGTCCGTGACCCGGAGAACCTCCAGAAGTACGCCGGGACCGACGAGGAGTGGGAGATGGCGGAGCGGTCCCTGGTCCGCGCCATCGAGAAGCACGGCCTCGACTACACCCGCGAGGAGGGGGAGGCGGTCTTCTACGGCCCCAAGATCGACGTCAAGCTCATCGACGCCATCGGCCGCAAGTGGCAGACCAGCACCGTCCAGTTCGACTTCAACCTGCCCCGTCGCTTCGACGTGACCTACGTGGACTCGGACGGCGATGAGAAGTTCGTCTACATGGTCCACCGGGCCATCATGGGCTCCCTGGAGCGATTCATCGGCATCCTCACCGAGCACTTCGCCGGCGACTTCCCCCTGTGGCTGGCCCCCGTGCAGGCCCGCGTGCTGTCGGTGAGCCAGGACCAGCACGCCTACGCCGAGCAGGTGGCCAAGGACCTGCGCGCCCGGGGGCTGCGGGTGGAGGCGGACTGCCGCGAGGAGAAGATCGGCTACAAGATCCGCGAGGCGGAGACCCAGAAGGTCCCGCTGATGCTCGTGGTGGGCGGCAAGGAGCAGGAGGCCGGGACCGTGGCCGTCCGCGCCAGGCACCGGGACGACCCCGGCGTCCTGGACCTGGACGGGATCTCCGGCTTGATGCTTGACGAAATCGCCGCGAAGCGTTAGATTTCCCGTTCGCCGTCTTAGGACGGCCCGACATCGCAATCGGCGCCAAGCAGGGGCTGCTGCCCCTCACCGTTGTCGGCCCGGCAGGGAAGGAACGGTTCGCTCTTCGAACAGAGGCGGACCATTGTGTCCGCCTTTGTCGTGAGAGGCGCCCGAACCCATGCAGGAGGTCAGGGACCATCAGAGACGATCGCCAGCTCCGCGTCAATCGCATGATCCGGATTCCCCGCATCCTCGTCGTCGACGAACAGGGAGAACAGCTGGGTGTGATGGAGACGCGCGATGCCCTGGAACTCGCCCAGGAGCGCGGTCTGGACCTGGTCGAGGTGGCGCCTACCGCTCGTCCGCCCGTCTGCCGGATCATGGATTACGGCAAGTTCAAGTACGAGCAGAGCAAGAAGGCCCGCCTGGCGAAGCAGAAGTCGCACCAGGTCAAGATCAAGACGATCAAGTTCCGACCCAAGACCGACGACCACGACTACGAGTTCAAGAAGGGGCACATCATCTCCTTCTTGCAGAAGGGCAACAAGGTCAAGGTCATCATGCAGTTCAGGGGACGCGAGATGTCCCACATGGACCTCGGGATCGAGATCCTCAAGGGTCTGGTGGAGGACCTGGAGGAGCACGGGGTGCCGGAAGGCCGCCCCTCCCAGGAGGGACGCACCGTCTCCCTGGTGCTCGGACCCAAGAAGGAAGCCTGACCCGCACACCGAAGTGCAGGACCCACGGTTCAGGGACGCCGCTCGACCGAAAGCGGAGGCACGGATCCCTGTCCGGGAAAGGAAGACGGAGATGAAGGGCCCCAAGATGAAGACCAACCGCGCGGCGGCCAAGCGTTTCAAGCGCACCGGCTCCGGGCGCGTGAAGCGCAACCAGGCCTACCACGGCCACCTGTTCACCAGGAAGAGCCCGAAGCGCCTGCGCAACCTGCGGAAGTCGGACATGGTCGCGTCGTCCGACGAAGCCCGCGTGAACAAGATGCTCGGCGGGAAGTAGACGCCCCGACGACGAACCGATTCCCCTGAGCAGGAGGCACCGACATGCCGAGAGCATTGAACAACGTTGCGGCTCGCCAGAAGCGCAACAAGGTGATGAAGCAGGCCCGTGGCTACGTGGCCGGTCGCGGATCCCAGTTCCGCATGGCCCGCGAGCAGGTGGAGCGCGCCGGCGTTCACGCCTACAAGGATCGCAAGCGCCGGAAGCGCGACTTCCGCCGGCTTTGGATCATCCGCATCAACGCGGCCGCCCGCCTGAACGACATGAGCTACAGCACGCTCATCAACGGGCTGAAGAAGGCCGAGATCGACATCGATCGCAAGATGCTGGCCGACCTCGCCGTGCGCGACCTCGACGCTTTCGGCAAGCTGGCCGAAGCCGCCAAGGCCGCCCTCTAGGAAAGCGGGACACGGAACGGGAGGATCCCATGCCGGGCATCGACCTGGATCGATTGAATGCGGACGGACGCGAGCGCATCGCCGCCGCCGCCACCCTCGAAGAGCTCGAGCGCGTCCGCGTCGAGCTCTTCGGTCGCAAGGGGCTGCTGACGCTCCAGCTGCGGGGCCTGAAGGACCTGCCGCCGGAGGAGAAGCCCGCGGCCGGCGCCGGCCTCAACCGCCTCAAGGGCGAGCTCGAGGCCGTGCTGGACGAACGCAAGGCCGGCCTCCAGGCCGCCAGCGACGCCGCCGGCGTGGAAGGCGTGGACCTGACGCTGCCCGGCGTGCCCCTGGCGCCCACGGGCGGGTTGCACCCCCTGCCCGCCATCGTGGAGGAGATCTGCGGGATCTTCGAGGGGCTCGGCTTCAGCCGGGCCTCGGGGCCGGACGTGGAGCTGGACTACTACAACTTCACGGCCCTGAACTTCCCGGACGACCACCCCGCGCGGGACATCCAGGACACGTTCTACATCGACGACAAGCGCCTGCTGCGCACCCAGACCTCGCCGGTGCAGGTGCGGGTCATGGAACGCACGTCGCCGCCGCTGGCCGTCGTCATCCCCGGACGCGTGTACCGCAACGAGGCCGTCGATGCCTCCCACGCCGCCGAGTTCTTCCAGATCGAGGGGCTCTACGTGGACCGGGACGTGAGCCTGGCCGACCTGCGGGCCACCGTCGAGCGGTTCATCGGCACGCTCTACGGTTCCGACACCGAGATCCGTTTCCGTCCCCACTACTTCCCCTTCACCGAACCTTCGGTGGAGGTGGACATGCAGTGCTTCGGCTGCGGGGGCGACGGCTGCGGCATCTGCGGCAAGACCGGCTGGATCGAGATCATGGGCGCCGGCATGGTGCACCCCAACGTGTTCGCTGCGGCGGGCTACGATCCCGACGAGTACACGGGCTTCGCCTTCGGCCTGGGCATCGACCGCATCGCCATGCTGCGCTACGGCATCGACGACATCCGTCTGCTCTACGAGAACGACCTGCGTTTCCTCCAGCAGTTCAGGGGTGTGCGATGAAGATCAGTCTGAACTGGCTCTCCGACTACGTCACCTGGCAGGGTACGCCCGAGGAACTGGCCGACCGGCTCACGCTGGCGGGGCTGAACGTGGAGGGGATCGAACCCGTCGAGGTCACGTTCCCCGGCGTGGTGATCGCCGAGGTGCGCACCTGCGAGCGGCACCCCGATGCCGACAAGCTGAGCCTCACGACCGTCTTCGACGGCGAGGAGACGCACCAGGTCGTGTGCGGCGCTCCCAACGTGCGGGCGGGGCTGAAGGTCCTGCTGGCGCGGGTGGGCTCGGTGCTGCCCGGCAACTTCAAGATCAAGAAGAGCAAGATCCGTGGGATGGAGTCCTTCGGCATGATCTGCTCGGCTGCCGAGCTGGAGCTCAGCGCCGACTCCGAGGGCATCATGGAGCTGGACACGGACCTGCCCCCCGGCACGTCCGCGGACGAGCTGTACGGCTACACCGACACCGTGCTGGATGTCGAGGTCACTCCCAATCGCCCCGACTGGCTGAGCCACTACGGCGTGGCCCGCGAGGTGGCGGCCCTGGAGGGGTGCCTGCTCGACGCGCCGGTGGTGTGGACGCCTCCCAAGACCGGCGGCGAGCGTCCGGAGATCTCCGTGGAGATCGTCGACTTCGAGGACTGCCCGCGCTACACCGCCCACGTCGCCCGCGACGTGAAGGTAGGGCAGGCGCCGCGCTGGATGCAGGACCGGCTGCGGGCCGTGGGCATCCGGCCCATCAACAACGTGGTGGACATCACCAACTACGTGCTGATGGAGCTGGGGCAGCCCCTCCACGCCTTCGACCGCAACCAGCTCGGCGGCGCGAAGATCCACGTGCGCCGCGCCGAGGCGGGGGAGACCGTCGAGACCCTGGACGACCAGGTCCGCGAGCTCGTGACCGACGACCTGGTCATCGCCGACGCCGGCGGGCCGGTGGCCCTGGCCGGCGTCATGGGCGGCGCCCGGTCCGAGGTGAGCGACGCCACCACCGACGTGCTGCTCGAGAGCGCCTTCTTCAAGCCGCTCCTGGTGCGTCGCACGTCGCGTCGTCTGCAGCTCATCAGCGACTCGTCCTACCGCTTCGAGCGGGGTGCCGACTGGGACGCCGTGGACCTCGGGGCGAAGCGCGCCCTGTACCTGCTGAGCCAGCACGCCGGTGCACACATCTCCACGGCCATCGTGGACCGCAAGGATCCCGACCGCGGCGAGCCCGCGTCGGTGACCCTCCGCGTGGAGCAGGTCAACCGGCTGCTGGGGACCGACCTGACAGCCACCGAGATCGTGACCCACCTGCAGGCCCTGGGCCTGAAGTGCCAGCCTCTCGGCCAGGCCAGCGACCGCGACAGCCGCGCCGGCCGCCTCATGGTGACGGTTCCCTCGTTCCGGCGCGACATCTCCCAGGAGGTGGACCTGATCGAGGAGGTGGCCCGCATCTACGGGTTCGAGCAGATCGGCTCGACGGAAGGCTTCCGGGCCCGGACGACCGTGTCGGCCAGCCCCGAGGACGACCGCCTCGCAGGCCTGCGGAAGCACCTGGCGGCGGTGGGCTACCATGAGATCGTGACCTCGTCGTTCATGGACCGCGCCGATCTCGGCAAGCTCGGCCTCGCCGATGACGACACCCGGGCGTCGATGCTTGCCATCGACAACCCGCACCACGGCGGCGAGACCCTGCTGCGCACGACGTCGCTGCCGGCGCTCCTCCATGCGGTCCGCCACAACCTGAACGCCGACTGCGGTGTCCCCTTCCGCCTCCTCCAGGCCGGCAAGTCGTTCCTGCCCGAGGGGGAGAAGCGAACCGACATCCGCCACGACGACGAGACGCTGCTGCCGGAAGAGCCGTTCGAGTTCACGGCGGCGGTCATCGGCCGGTCTGACAAGGCCTACGGGGACATGCCGGCGTCGCTGATGGAGATCCGCGGCCTGCTCGCCCAGCTCGAGGAGCGGCTGACCCTGGGCCTGGACCTCGTGCCCGGTTCCCCCGAGCCCTTCCACCGTTCCGGCCTGTCCTGGAGCGTCGTCGACGGCGACGGCGCCGTGGTCGGGTCGGCGGGCGTGCTCGCCCCGGCGGTCCTGCGGGCCTTCGACGTGGATGTCGAGGTGGCCGTCCTGAGCGTGGATCTGGCCCGGTTGTCTGCCACGGGAGCGGGGATCCGCTACCAGTCGTTCCCCCGGTTCCCGGCCGCCAAGCGGGACCTGTCCCTGGTGGTCCCCGATTCGGTGACCTACGAGGCCGTCCGCTCCTGCATCGAGGAGGCTGGAGGCCCCCTCCTGGCCGAGTGCGGCCTGTTCGACCACTTCCGGGGCGAGAGCCTCGGTGAGGGACGTGCGGCCCTGGGAATTCGCTTGAAGTTCCAGTCGGCCAAGGGTAACCTCAAAGGGAAGGCAGTCGACAAGGCCGTGGAGGCCATCCGGACCCGCCTCGAAGGCGATCTGGGTGTCACCATCCGGGCCTGACGGCCCCTCAGGTTGAAGTTGAATGGAGTCCTTTAACCGGAGGCTATCGCGCAACATGCACGACAACAGCCTGAAGCTCCTTGAGGAGCGTGTCCTGGGCGCCGTCCAGCGCATCCAGGAACTCAAGACCGAGAACGAGCAGCTGCGGAGCAAGCGGGACGAGCTGGCCGATCAGGTGGCCGCCCTGCAGGACAAGTACGACGTGAGCCGGACGGAACTGGCCGAGGCCCGGCAACAGGCCCAGTCCGCGGTGGAGCTCGAGGACAAGCGAAGGATCATCGAGGAGAAGGTGGGAGGCCTTTTGGAGAAGCTCGACGCCATAGAGTGATCTCCCGGCTTTTCCGGGCCGATCGGCCCGGGGCGCCGACCGGCCATGCGCCGGTTTCGGGAAAGCGAGAGCGATGACCGAGCCCAAGAGCGTGACAGTGACCATCTACGGTCAGGAATACACACTGCGTGGCGACGCGGATTCGGCCTATGTCGAACAGGTCGCCGCCCTGGTGGATCTGAAGATGCGCGAGATCGCGGGTCGATCCGACCTGGCTTCGACCGGCAAGGTGGCCATCCTGGCCGCCGTGAACCTCGCCGACGAACTCCTGCGGGAGCGTCAGAAGCACCAGGAGGCCCTGTCCATGCTCGAGGAGCGGACCGGCCAGATCGCGACGTTCCTCGACAGCGAGATGGAGAAGCTCTAGGCACGGCAGCGGCTGGATTCCCTGCTTAGCTCGTGATGGTTCGTATTCATTGAGCCAACACTCGAGTGACGGGCATCCGGAGTCCACGATCGGAGATCACGCCCTCCGGGGACGATCGATGAGCGCGGCAGGACGCCCACCTGAAGCAATTGGTTCAATTGCTTCCGACCACACGGCTCGGCGGGGAATCTTTTCCCGGAACGACCACATCCCTCCCTCGTTTTCCTTCCCAACGGGAAGGGGTCGATACATGACACAGATCACACCGACCACAGCGGCGGCGATCTTGGCGGCCGCCGTCGTCGTTTCGTTCGTCGCCGGCTGGCTGATCCAGAAGGCCAGCTCCGAGCGCAGGACCGGCAACGCCCGTCGCCTGCACGACGAGATCATCGCCGACGCCCGGAAGGAGGCGGAGAACCTGCGCCGCTCCGCCGAGATCGAGGCCAAGGACGAGATCCTCAGCGCCAGGCAGGCGTTTGCGCAGGAGACCGAAGCCACCAGGCGCGAGCAGGCGAAGAGGACCGACTTCCTGGATCAG
Organism: uncultured Fibrobacteraceae bacterium; assembly: GCA_964343835.1. Classification (GTDB taxonomy): domain Bacteria; phylum Krumholzibacteriota; class Krumholzibacteriia; order LZORAL124-64-63; family LZORAL124-64-63; genus CALEMW01. Next base: position 102,768 of record CAYFKR010000009.1, on the reverse strand, counting down.
CGCGATGCGGGCCTCGACAAGAAGGTCGCCTACATCGACCAGAAGGAAGCCCGTCTCGAGGAGAAGGACGAGTCCCTGAAGGAGCGGATGGCCGAGGCCGAGGGGCTGCGCGCCGAGGCGTCCAACGTCCATGCCGAGGCCCTGGCGCGCCTCGAGGAGATCGCCGGCATGAGCGCCGACCACGCCCGCGAGACCCTCATGGACCGCATGGTGTCGGACGCCCGCATGGCGGCGGCCCGGCGCGTCCAGGAGATCCGCGAGGAGTCGGAGCGGCGGGCGCGGCGCGAATCGCAGAAGATCCTCAGCCAGGCCATCCAGCGCTATTCCGCCGAGCACGTCGCCGAGTCGTCCGTGTCGGTGGTCGATCTCCCCAACGACGACATGAAGGGGCGGATCATCGGCCGCGAGGGTCGCAACATCCGGGCCTTCGAACTGGCGACGGGCGTCGACGTGATCATCGACGACACGCCCGAGGCCGTGATCATCTCGGGGTTCGATCCCGTGCGTCGCGAGGTGGCCCGCCAGTCGCTGCAGATCCTCATCGGGGACGGCCGCATCCACCCGGGCCGCATCGAGGAGGTCGTGCAGAAGACCGAGGCCGAGATGCTGGAACGCATCCGCGAGATCGGCGAGCAGGCCTGCCTGGACCTGGACCTGAAGAAGGTCGACCCGAAGCTCTACCCGTACATCGGCCGGTTGCACTACCGCACCAGCTACGGCCAGAACCTCCTGCTGCACAGCAAGGAGGTGGCCGGCGTGGCGGCCATCGTGGCGTCGGAGCTGGGGCTCGATCCGGAGATCGCGAGGCGCTGCGGGTTCCTGCACGACATCGGCAAGGCCGCCGATCACGAGCAGGACGGACCCCATGCCCTGGTGGGCGCCCAGATCCTGAAGCGCTGCCGGGAGACGGACACCGTGATCAACGCCGTCGAGGGACACCACCAGGACGTGGACGCCATCTCGCCGTACACGTTCATCACGGCCGCAGCGGACGCCGTCTCGGCCTCGCGGCCCGGGGCGCGGCGCGAAAGCCTCGACACGTACGTCAAGCGCCTGGAGAACCTCGAGCGCATCGCCGAGAGTTTCGACGGCGTGGACAAGTCCTACGCCATCCAGGCCGGACGCGAGATCCGCATCCTGGTGGACCAGGCCAAGGTCTCGGACGACCAGGCGGCCCTGATGGCCGAGGAGATCAGCCGCCGCGTGGAGGGCGAGCTGGAGTACCCGGGACAGATCAAGGTGATGGTCCTGCGCGAGACGCGGGCCGTGGCCTACGCACGCTGAACCGGCGCCGCGGCGCCGTCACGGAGGAATCATGGGCAGCAGGATCCTGAACGGGCTGGAGGTGCGCGACAGCATCTTCGCTGAGCTGACGGCCAAGGTGGAGGAGACGGGGCGCCGGCCCGGTCTGCACGTGATCCTCGTGGGCGACGATCCGGCTTCGGCCGTGTACGTGCGCAGCAAGGGCAAGGCCTGCGAGAAGGTCGGGTTCCGGCACGAGACACACCTGCTGCCGGCGGCCACCTCCCAGGACGAGGTGCTCTCCCTGATCGAACGCCTCAACGCCGACGCCGCGGTCCACGGCATCCTGGTCCAGATCCCCCCGCCCGACCATATCTGCGAAGACACGATCCAGCGGGCCGTGCTCCCGGAGAAGGACGTGGACGGCTTCCATCCCGAGAACCTCGGGCGGCTGCTGGCCGGGTCGCCGCGCTTCGTGGCCTGTACGCCCCTCGGCGTCCAGGTCATGCTGAAGCACTACGGCGTGGAGACCCGCGGCAAGCGGGTGGCCATCGTCGGGCGCAGCGTCATCGTGGGCCGCCCCCTGGCCATGCTGCTGAGCGTGAAGGGGGAGGGGGCCAACGCCACCGTCACCATGTGCCACTCGGCCACCGAGGACCTGGCCGGCACGTGCCGCGACGCCGACATCGTGGTGGCGGCCATGGGCGTTCCCGCGTTCCTCACGCGCGACCACGTGCGCGAAGGCGCCGTGGTGGTGGACGTCGGCATCAACCGGGTGGACGACCCGTCGCGCAAGAAGGGCTACCGCATCGTGGGCGACGTGGCCGACGACGCCCTCGACGGCTGGGCGTCGGCCTACACGCCCGTCCCCGGCGGCGTGGGCCCCATGACCATCGCCATGCTCCTGAGCAACACCTGGGACGCCATGATCCTCCAGGAGGACCATTGAACGCGGTGGCGGATCGCCTCGCCGCAGACCGCCGGGACGTCGAGGCCGCCCTGCGGCTCCACCTGCGCTCCGAGCGCGGTGCTCCCGACCGCCTCCGCCGGGCCATGGCCCACGCCCTGTTCGCAGGCGGCAAGCGCCTGCGGCCGCTGCTGGTGCTGGGAGCCGCCGAGGCCTTCGGCGGTCGGCGCGTCAGGAAGCAAGCCCTGGCAGCCGGCGCGGCCCTGGAGATGGTCCACACCTATTCCCTGGTCCACGACGACCTGCCCGCCATGGACGACGACGATCTGCGACGCGGACGTCCCACCTGCCACGTGGCCTTCGACGAGGCGACTGCCATCCTCGCCGGCGACGCCCTGCTGACGCGGGCCTTCGGCGTGGCCGCCTCCGTGCCCCGCCATGGGGCCGACCTCGCGGTCATGCTGGCGGCCGCGGCCGGACAGGTCGGCATGGTGGGAGGACAGCAGCTGGACCTGGACGCCGAAGGACAGGACCTGACGCCAGCCCTGGTCCGCAGGATCCACACGGGCAAGACCGCCCGTCTGATCGCCGTCGCCCTGACCATGGGCGCCTGCGTGGGCGGCGCGAAAGGGCGCACCCTCGCGGACCTCGAGAAGGCCGGCCTCAAGCTGGGGCTCGCCTTTCAGGCGGCCGACGACGTCCTGGACGCCACGGCCGACACCGCGACCCTCGGCAAGACCGCCGGCAAGGACGAGCGCGACGCGAAACCGACCTGGGTCCGACTCGAGGGAGTCGACAAGGCGCGCAAGAGGACGGCCCGGCTCGGCCGGGAGGGAACGGCCCTGCTGGCGGGGGCCCTGCCCACCGGGGCCGCCTCGGATCGCCTCGTGGCCCTCTGCCGTCGCCTCTGGGACCGGGACCGCTGACGATCCCCGGTTGCCGCGGCGGGGGAGGCGGAGCTATGTTTGTCCCCCTGGAACGATCACGGCGGTTCGCCGCCACGACACGGGAAAGCCATGAGCTCGATTCTCGAACAACTCGGGGGCCCCGACGACCTTGACGGCCTGTCGGCCGAGGATCTGCAGCGACTCTGCGCCGAACTGCGCGAGTCGATCGTCTCCACGGTGTCCGCCACAGGCGGCCACCTGGGAGCCAGTCTCGGCGTCGTGGAACTGACGGTCGCCCTGCACCGCGTCTTCGACTCCCCGCGCGACAAGATCATCTGGGACGTGGGCCATCAGGCCTACGGTCACAAGCTGCTGACCGGTCGCCATGACCGGTTCGGCACCCTGCGCCAGCGCGGGGGCGTGAGCGGCTTCCCGAAGCGCTCCGAGAGCGAGCACGACATGTTCGGCGTGGGGCACGCCAGCACGTCCATCAGCGCGGCCCTCGGCTATGCGCGGGCCCGCGACATCAAGGGCGGCGATCATTCGGTGATCGCCGTGATCGGCGACGGCGCCCTGACCGGCGGCATGGCCTTCGAGGGCCTGAACAACGCCGGGCAGTCGGGGACCGACCTGATCGTCGTGCTCAACGACAACGAGATGAGCATCGCCCCCAACGTGGGCGCCCTGGCCAAGTACCTCACCCGCATCACCTCGGGCCAGCTCTACACCCGCTTCGAGGGCGACCTCTGGAAGCTCCTCGGGAAGTTCCCTCACGGCGAGCAGGTCCAGGAACTGGCCAGCCGCGTGAAGGAGGGCCTCAAGCAGATCGTGGTGCCGACCATCCTGTTCGAGGAGCTCGGGTTCAAGTACTTCGGCCCCATCGACGGCCATGACCTGCCCCTGCTCATGCGCACCCTGGAGTCGGTGCGGAAGATCAAGGGTCCCGTGCTGATCCACACCGTGACGACGAAGGGCAAGGGCTACGGTCCGGCGGAGAAGGAACGCGCCCGGTATCACGGCGTGGGCAAGTTCGACCGGCAGCAAGGCCTGAAGCCGTCCAAGCCGGCGGTCCCGTCGTACACCGACGTGTTCAGCGACGCCCTGCTGGACATGGCCGCCCGCGACGACCGCGTGGTCGCCATCACCGCCGCCATGCCCGAGGGGACCGGTCTGGCCACCTTCCGGGAGCGTCATCCCGAGCGCTTCTTCGACGTGGGCATCGCGGAGCAGCATGCCGTGACCTTCGCCGCCGGCCTGGCATGCGAGGGCCTGCGTCCCGTGGTGGCTCTCTACTCCACGTTCCTCCAGCGCGCCTACGACCAGGTCATCCACGACGTGGCCCTGCAGAAGCTGCCGGTGATCTTCGCCGTCGACCGCGGCGGCGTGGTGGGGGAGGACGGCCCCACCCACCACGGCACCTTCGACCTGAGCTACCTGCGGGTGGTGCCGGATCTGCTGCTGATGGCGCCGCGCGACGAGCGCGAGCTCCGCAGGATGCTGGCCACGGCCATGGCCCATGAGTCTGGCCCTTCGGCCCTGCGATACCCGAGGGGCGCCGGAACCGGCGTGCCCGCCGACGACGCCACGCCGATCCCGGTGGGAGAGGCCGAGGTGCTGGCCGAGGGAGCGGACGTCGCGGTCCTGGCCGTCGGGGCCTGCGTGGACCCCGCCCTCGCCGCCGCCGCCATGCTCGCGGACCACGGCGTCTCGGCCAGCGTCGTGAACATGCGGTTCCTGAAGCCCCTCGACGAGAAGACGCTGGCCTGGGCCGTGGAGAACCACGGCCGCGTGGTGACGGTGGAGGAGAACAGCGTCGTCGGCGGTCTCGGGGCGGCCGTGCTGGAGTGGCGCGCGGCCTCGGACATCGAACCGACGACCCCCATCACGCCCATCGGTATCCCGGACCGCTTCATGGAGCATGCGGCCCGTCCGGAGCTGCTGGAAGACATGGGCCTGACCGCCGGCCGCATCGCAGCACGGGTCGAGGAGCTCGTCCGCTCCGGAGACCGCGCCATGCGTTCCGGCGCCTGAACCGGGAGGATCCATGGAGGTCCGCACGCTCGGCCTGTTCGGCAATCCCGAGAAGGCCCGCATCGCCGAGGCCATCGGTGAACTGCGCGACGTGGCTGCGGAAGCCGGAGTCCGTCTGCTGGCCCACGACCTGCTCGATCCCCTCCTCGGGGGCTCCGTTCCATCGGCCGACGACGAGGAGCTCGGCGCCGCCAGCGACGCCATCGTCTGCTTCGGCGGCGACGGCACCATGCTCCGCGCCGCCCGGACCGTCGGGGCCACCGGCACGCCCCTGCTCGGCATCAACCTCGGTTCCCTCGGCTACCTGACCGACATCCCCCTGAACGAACTGGCCGGCGCGGTGCGGAAGGTCCTCGAGGGCGACTTCCACGTGGTCGAGCGCAGCCGCATCCTCGGGGTGGTCAGGAATTCGGGCGGCGAGGTCCACCGCTTCGAGGCCCTCAACGACATCGTCGTGAACATGGGTCCCCTGCCGCGTGCCCTGGACATGGAGCTGAAGATGGACCGCTCGACCCTCGGGCGCTTCCTGGGCGACGGCCTGATCGTGAGCACGCCGACGGGCTCCACCGCCTACAGCCTCTCGGCCGGAGGCCCCATTGTGCACCCCGGCGTGGCCGGCTACCTGGTCACCCCGATCTGCCCCCACAGCCTCGCCGTGCGGCCGGTGATGGTGCCGGTGGACATGAAGGTGGAGCTGAAGCTCCATGACGTGGGCCAGGGCGCGACCCTCACGGCCGACGGTCAGGCGGCATCGCCCCTGGCCAAGGGCGACCGCGTGGTCTTCTCCCTGGCGGACCGGCCCGCCCGCCTCGTGAAGTTCCACGACTCCGACTTCTTCCGCGCCATGCGGCGCAAGCTCCAGTGGGGCGCCATCAAGCGCCGCCGGACCAAGGACTGACCGTGCTGCTGGAACTCAGGATCAGCCAGCTGGGACTGGTGGACGAGCTCGTCCTGCGGGCGGAGCCGGGTCTGACGGTGCTGACCGGAGAGACCGGCGCGGGCAAGTCCATGATCGCCGGCGCCCTGTCCCTGCTCTGCGGCGGCAAGGCGCCCGTCGACCTGGTCCGCGAGGGCGAGAACGAGGGCTGGGTGGAGGCGGTCCTGGACCTGACCGACGCCCCGGACGGTCGGGCTGCCGTGGCCCGGGCCGGCATCCGGGTCGGGGACGACGGCGTCCTGGTCCTTCGCCGCGAGCTGCGCCGCGAGGGCCGGAGCCGGGTCATGATCAACGGCCTGGTCTCCTCCCTGGCCGTCCTGGAAACCGTGGGCCCGCTGTTCCTCACGATCCAGAGCCAGCATCAGCAGCTCGAGCTGGGGCGCCGATCCTTCGCCCGCGACTACCTGGACCGCAGCCTGGGGCTCGACGGCGAAACCGTCGCCATGACTGGAGCCTGGGAGCGATGGCGCGACGCCGTCGCAGCCCGGGAGTCGGCCCTCAGGGAGGCGGATGCCGCCGCCGAGCAGGCCGACATCTGGCGTTACCAGCGCGACGAGCTGAAAGCCGCGCACCTGGATGCCGAGGAGGAGGAGTCGCTGGCCGAACGCCTGACCATCCTCCAGGACACCACCCGCCTGCGCGAGGCCGCCGCCGCGGTCCACGCGCTCCTGGCCGGGGGCGAGAACGACGCCTCCGACCTCCTGGCCCGGGCGTCCGGCCTGCTGCCGTCGACCGACGCGCCGGTCCGGGCCCTCGACGAGGCCCGCAGCTCCCTGCTCGACGCCCAGGACTCGGCGGCCGCCGCCGCCGCCGTCCTGGAGCGGTTCCTCGACGCCTTCGACGACGACGGCGGCGACCTCGACGAGCTCCAGCAGCGCAAGTCGCTCTACGAGGAGCTGAAGCGCAAGTACGGCCGGGACGTACCGTCACTGCAGTCCCACCTTCAGGTCCTCGACGAACGCCTGTCCCGGTACGACGGGGCGGACGCGCGACTGGCGGAACTGGAGGCGGAGGAGGCCTCGGCCCGCGACGCCGTCGTCGCCGCCGCATCGGCATTGCGGGCGGCGCGACGAGCCGGAGCAGGGGAGCTGGCCGAGCGGGCCGCCCGGGCGATCCGGCCCCTGGCGCTGCCCGACCTGGAGCTGGCGTTCGTCGTGGAGCCGCGGCCCGACGGGACGCCGTCGGTGGAGATCGACGGGCAGGCCTCGCGCATCGACGCCACGGGCGCCGACGTCGTGAGGCTGGAAGCGCGTACCAATCGGGGCGAGGGCATGCGCGCCGTGGCCGAGGTGGCCTCCGGCGGCGAGCGCAGCCGGATCCATCTGGGCCTCTCGGTCCTCGACCGGGGAGCCGGCGAGTCACCCCTGCTCCTGTTCGACGAGATCGACGCCGGCCTCGGCATGGATGCGGCCCGGCCGGTCGGGCGTCTGCTGCGCGAGCTGTCGCGGAACGGCCAGGTGATCTGCATCACCCACCTGCCGACCATGGCCGTCCAGGGGGCCGCCCACTGGAGGGCCGAAAAGGGCGCCCGCGACGGGCGGACGATCCTGACGGTGAAGGCCGTCGACGGCGAGTCGCGCCTCGACGAGCTCGAACGGCTCCTGGGCGGCGAGGATGCTGTGCCCGAGGGAGCGGCCCGGCGCGCCTACGCACGGGACCTGCTGGCGGAGGCCGCTGCAGGGGAATGAAGTTGACCCTGCTGGGGCCATGTCCCATTATTCCCGGACTCGAGGGTGCGCCCGTAGCTCAGCTGGATAGAGCGTCTGCCTCCGGAGCAGAAGGCCACAGGTTCGAATCCTGTCGGGCGTACCACCCCAACCTACGGATTCCGTCATGTTCCAGAAGCTCCTGCTCATCGTCGGTCTCTTCGTGGTGTGGCGGATGGCGTCCCGCGCCCTGCGGCGTGCCCGCCCCGACCGCGACGGACCGGCCCCGGACAGGGGACGGACCAGGGACGAGGATCGTCGTCGCTACGGCGACCTGACCCAGCAGGACATCAGCGATGCGGATTTCGAGGAACTCCCGGACGACCGGTCGTGACCACCCGTTCCGCTCCCGCTTCGAGGGCGGCGACGCGGATCTGTTCCCCCTGCGCCAGTACCTGCGGTGCCGCGAGGAATTCGTGCAGCGCATCATCGTGTCCGTGGTCCAGGCAGGATTCATGGTCGCCCTGGTGCTGCTCGCCCGGACCATCCACATGGCCTTCGAGAAGCACGGCGGGGGCGCTCCCGGCTGGGTGGAACCGCTGTCCCTGGCCGGCGTGGGCCTGATGGCCGTCCTCGTGGTGCGTCGGTTGGTGACCAACGCCCGTCAGGCTGTGGAGCTCCGGCAGGACATGAAACGCCTGAAACTCGAATTCGAGGGGTCGACGGACAGTCCTTGATCCTCAGGCTTCCCCGTGTCAACCTCCCTCGCGAAAGCGTTCAATTGCCGGGAATTCCGGCCGATCAATGCACGGTAGACAGGATGCGACGGTCGCCGACCGTCCGTGACGTACGCCCAACAAGAGGACCGACGTGAAGATCTGCGAGAAGATCCGTTCCCGTGACGCCCGGCTGGCCGTGATCGGCCTGGGCTATGTAGGCCTGCCCCTCGCCGTGGAATACGTGAAGGCGGGTTTCACGGTCGTGGGCATCGACCTTGACCAGTCCAAGGTGGACCGGTTGAACGCCGGCGAGAGCTACATCATCGACGTGCCGACGCAGGACGTCGCCGATGCGGTGGCCAAGGGCCAGTTCACCGCCACCACCGACGCCTCGATCCTGGCCGACTGCGACAGCGTGAACATCTGCGTGCCCACGCCCCTGAGCAAGACCCAGGACCCGGACATGAGCTACATCCAGTCCGCGGTCGACGTCATCGCCCCGGTGCTGCACGACGGCATGCTCGTGATCCTCGAGAGCACGACCTACCCCGGCACCTGCGAGGAGGTCATCCTGCCCCGGCTGGCCGACACGGGCATGACCGTGGGCGAGGATTTCCACCTGGCCTTCTCGCCCGAGCGCGTCGACCCCGGCAACCCCGTCTACCAGACCAAGAACATCCCGAAGGTGGTCGGCGGCGTCACGCCCGGCTGCACCGACGCCGCGGCCTGCCTCTACGGCGAGGTCATGGACACCGTGGTGCCCGTGGAGAACGCGCGTGTCGCGGAGACCGTCAAGCTGCTGGAGAACACCTTTCGCAGCGTGAACATCGGGCTGGTGAACGAGATCGCCCTGATGTGCCACTCCATGGACATCAACGTCTGGGAAGTGATCGACGCCGCCTCCACCAAGCCCTTCGGCTTCATGCCCTTCTACCCGGGACCGGGACTCGGGGGACACTGCATCCCCATCGATCCCTTCTACCTGTCCTGGAAGGCCAAGCAGGCCGGCTCCGAGGCCCGCTTCATCGAGCTGGCCGGCCAGGTGAACGGCTCCATGCCCCGCTACGTGACCGGGCTCACCGCCGACGCCCTCAACGAGCAGGGCAAGGCCGTGAAGGGGAGCCGGATCCTGGTGGTCGGCGTGGCCTACAAGCCCGACATCGACGACGTGCGGGAATCGCCGTCCCTCGATATCATGGAACTGCTGGCCAAGCGGGGCGCGGCGATCAGCTGGTACGACCCGCACGTGGAGGACCTCCACGGCTTCGAGGGGATGGAGCGCCTCGGGGAATGGACGGCGGACGCCCTGGCGTCCTTCGACGCGGCCGTGATCGTCACGCCGCACAGGACCGTGGACCACGCCCTGCTGCTGCAGGCGGGCCTGCCGGTCGTGGATACTCGCAACGCCCTGAAGGGCATCGACGACGACGCCATCACGCGTCTGTAGATAAGGGGAGCGGAGGGGATCATGACCAAGTGTCTCGTGACCGGAGGAGCCGGTTTCATCGGATCGCACCTGACCACGGCCCTGTTGGAGAAGGGCTGGGAGGTCTGGGTTCTCGACAACCTGTCGACGGGCAACATCGCCAACCTGGACCACGTGCGCGATCGCATCGAATTCGTGGAGGGATCCATCACCGACCTGGAGACCGCCCGGCGCTGCTGCGACGGCGTCGACGTGGTCTTCCACCAGGCGGCACTGGCGTCGGTGCCCCGCAGCGTGGACGATCCCATCGAATCCAACCTGCACAACGTGGACGGCACCCTGACGATGCTCGTGGCCGCCCGCGACGCCGGCGTGAAGCGCTTCGTCTACGCGGCCAGCAGCTCCGCCTATGGGGAGAACCCCGAGCTGCCCAAGACCGAGGACATGCGCTACGAGCCCCTGTCGCCGTACGCGGTGAACAAGTACGTGGGCGAGCTGTACCTCTCCGTGTTCGACAAGCTCTACGGGCTGAGCACCGTGGGCCTGCGCTACTTCAACGTGTTCGGCCCGCGCCAGGACCCCAAGAGCACCTACGCCGCGGTGATCCCCCTGTTCATCACGAAGGTCCTGCAGGGGGAGGCGCCCACCATCAACGGCGACGGCTCCTTCTCCCGCGACTTCACCTACGTGGCCAACGTGGTCCATGCGAACATCTGCGCCGCGGAGTGCGAGGCGCCGGGCGGCGTGACCGTCAACGTGGCCTGCGGCGACCGCATCTCCCTCAACGAGCTCTACGCCACGATCCAGGAGCACGCCGGGACCGACATCCCGGCCGTCCACGGGCCCGAGCGCGTGGGCGACGTGCCCCATTCCCAGGCGGACATCACCCTGGCCCGCAAGGTGCTCGGCTACGAGCCCCAAATCGGGTTCGCGGAGGGTCTCGCCGACACCGTCGCCTGGTACCAGGCATCCCTGTCGGTCACCGCCGACGATCCGGAGGTCAATTGATGACCCGAGCCGCCCGCATCACGGCCCTCGTCCTGCTGTCGATCGTCCTCGCCGGGACGGCCGTCGCCCAGGACGCCACGTCCTACCACCTCGGCGCCGGCGACGTGGTGCAGCTCAACGTGCTGCAGCAGCCCGACCTGGATGCCGAGCTGCTGATCCGGCCCGACGGCACCGCCGTGGTGCCGCCGGTGGGCGAGATCGCCCTGGCGGGCCTGACGCCCGACGAGGCGGAGGAACTGCTGACGTCCAAGCTGCGGCTCTTCAACCGCGAGATCACCGACGTCTCCGTCACCGTGCTTCAGTACAACGCCCTGCGCATCTACGTGCTCGGCGCCGTGGGCAGCCCCGGCAGCTACACCTTCGATTCGCCTCCGACCCTGTGGTCGGTGATCCGCGAGGCCGGTGGCGTGTCGCCCGACGCGAACGCGTCGGTGGTGCGCGTGGTGGCCGTCCGCGACGGCCTGACCGTGAACTCGACCCACGACCTCGTGCCCTTCCTGGCCGGCACCGGGGCGGCCCCGGACCTGCTGCTGCACTCCGGCGATACGGTGATCATTCCCACGATGGCCGAAGCCGTCGCGCCTCCCGAGCTGGGCGTGCAGGTCTTCGGCGGCGTGGCCGCCCCCGGCGTGTACCCGGTGACCGAGCCCACGCCCCTGATGTCCGTGCTCATGCTGGCGGGCGCTCCGGTAGAGGAGGGGGACCTGGAGAAGGTCTGGTGGGTCCATCAGCGCGAGAACGGGCGCTTCGAGTCCAACCTGGTGGACGTGAGCCTCTTTCTGGAACTCGGCGATCCCGTGGGCAACCCCCTGGTCCATCCCGGCGACACGGTGCACCTGCAGCACCGCGAGCCCGGCTTCTGGCGGACGACGTACCCGATCATCCTCGGGACGCTGAGCACGGGCGCGGCCGTGCTGTTCACCCTGCACCGCATCCAGCAGTAGCCGTTTTCGACCCTCGGGGCCGACCCAGCCGGGTCGGCCCCTTTTTTTACCTCAAGTCAGGACGCCGGGCACCGAAAGAAGTCTTGAACTCGGGGCACAAATCCAGTAGAATCAATGTATTCTCGCCCGAGATGTTTGATTCTTAGTGCGATCTGTGCCGGGCCTTGGACCGGACGAATCAGGCGTTGGGGGACGCCGGAGGGAGAACGCTTTGGAGCGCGCGAGGGGCGACATGACGCACCCCGAACCGGGGCGGCTGGTCGAAGTCCATCCTGGAGTTTAGCTTGAGTCGTCGCGTGTCCGCAGGCTGCCCACCGAGGCCGCCGAGGAAGTGCTGCTCGCACCCGAAACCCCTTTACATGACCCGGACCAAGCGGATTGTCGATCTCGTCATCTCGTTTTCCGCGTTGACGGTCTTCGGCCTGCTGCTCCCGTTCATCGCCCTGGCCATCAAGCTGGATTCGCGCGGACCCATCTTTTTTCGTCAGAGCAGGATCGGCATGGATCGCCGACGCCGGCGTCGCGTGGACTGCGCCACCGTCGGCGAACGTCGGACCATCGTGTATCCCGGCCGCCCGTTCAACATGTACAAGCTGCGCACCATGCGCATCGACGCCGAGAAGGACGGCCCAAAGTGGGCCACCGAGCACGACGACCGCATCACGCGCGTCGGCCGTTTCCTGCGCCAGTCGCGCCTGGACGAGTTCCCCCAGTTCGTCAACGTGATCCGCGGCGAGATGAGCGTCATCGGACCGCGGCCCGAGCGCCTCTGCTTCATCAGGCAGCTCGAGAACGACGTGCCCTGCTACCTGGACCGCCTCGCGGTGCTGCCCGGCATCACGGGCCTGGCCCAGATCATCAACGGCTACGACACCGACCTGGAGTCGGTCCGCCGCAAGGTGGCCCTCGACCGCCAGTACATCCAGAGCCTGGGCTGGAAGACGGACCTGCGCATCTTCCTGATGACGTTCCGGGTCCTGGCCAGCGGCGACGGCACCCACTGATTTCCCCTCCACGTCCCATCCCCGCGAGTTCATGTTGCGTCGTCGGCGTCCGCGTCCGATAATCGGACCTCGCCGACCCCGCTTCCACAGGACGGAACCATGAGCGCGCGCATCCTCATCGTCGACGACCAGGTGCCCATCCTCCAGTTCCTGGGCAGGACCATGGAGGAACAGGGCCACGACGTGACGACGGCGACCTCCCTCGCCGAGGCGCGCGAGCGCGTGCCCGCCGTCGGTCCCGACCTGGTCCTGCTGGACATGCTCCTGCCTGACGGCAACGGTCTCGACCTGCTGCGCGAGCTGCGCCGGGAGCATCCGCACATGGCGGTGATCCTCATGACTGCGTACGGCGAGATCGAGACCGCCGTGGAGGCGGTGCGTGCCGGGGCCCACGACTTCATCACCAAGCCCTTCAACCTCGAGCAGCTCCTGCTGTCGGTGGAGCGGGTGCTGGGCAACACGCGGACGGCCCGGCGGCTCTACACGAGGCATCGCCAGGGCCAGTTTTTCCACGTCACGCCCGGGTTCGTGATGAGCGCCGCGCCGGCCATGCAGGCCGTCTACGAGACCGTGCGCAAGCTGGCGGCCGGGGGAGGGACCACGGTCCTGATCGACGGGGAGAGCGGCGTCGGCAAGGACGTGCTGGCCAACCTCATCCACTCGTCGTCGCCCCGCAGCGACGGGGCGTTCCTGGAGCTCAACTGCGGCGCCCTGCCCGAGAAGCTCCTGGAGTCCGAGCTGTTCGGCCACGAGGAGGGCGCCTTCACCGGCGCCGTGCAGGCCAAGCCCGGCCTGCTGGAGCTCGCCGACCGCGGCACCCTGTTCCTGGACGAGATCGGCGAGATGAGCCTGCCCTTGCAGGTCAAGCTCCTGCGCGTGCTGGAGAAGCAGGCGTTCCGCCGCGTGGGCGGGGTCAAGGACATCAGCGTGGACGTGCGGGTCATCTCCGCCACCAACCGCGACCTGGCGGCCATGGTGGAGGAGGGGGCCTTCCGCGAGGATCTCTACTACCGGCTGAACGTGGTCCCCCTGCGCATCCCCCCCCTGAGGGAGCGGCCCGAGGACGTGCTGCCGCTGGCAGAGCATTTCCTGGCCGTCTTCAACGCTCAGTTCACGAAGCAATTCAAGGGGTTCGGCGAGTCGGCTCGCGAAGCACTCGAAGCCTATCGCTGGCCCGGCAACGTGCGGGAAGTCAGGAACGTCGTGGAGCGGGCGGTGTTGCTGGCCGACGGGGAACTCCTGGAGCGACGGCACCTGGCCCTGGATGGGGCGCCCGCTCCGACCGATACGCACCTCGGAGCGGCCGAGGCGCCCTGGCCCGCCGACGGCGTGGACCTGGAGGGCATGGTCGCCGACCTCGAGGAATCCCTGATGCGACGCGCCTACCGGGAGGCCGGAGGCAATCAGAGCCGAGCCGCCCGCATGCTCGGCCTCAACCGCGACAAGTTCCGCAGCAGGTTCAAGAAATATGGCCTTTCCTGACCGATCGACGCGCATCGCGGCCACCGTCGCTCTGTCGCTCCTGATCCTGTCCGTGACGGCCGGGTGCGGCGTGTACTCCACCCAATCCGGCCGGGTCGACGACACGATCCGACGCGTCCACGTGCCGTACCTGGAGAATGCGACGTCCGAGCCCACCATCGGCATCGACCTGACCGAGGACATCATCGCGGCCCTCCAGGAGGACAACACCCTGAAGGTCACGCCCGAGGAGGACGCCGTCACCGAGCTGGCCGGCCGGGTCGTCCGCTACTCGCGGACTGCCGCCTTCACGTCCGTCTCCGGGGGCTCGAACCTCCAGGTCGACGAATACCGGCTGCAGATCCAGGTTGAACTCACGTTCCGCAACCGGCAGACCGGCGAGGAGATCTTCCCCCGCAAGCGCATCACCGGCACGGGATCGTTCCTGCTGGACGGCAGCGACGGCACGAGCGAGGAGACGGCGCGGTCCGAGGCGGCCGCCGAGATCGTCCGCGATGTGCTCGCGGCCGTGGTGGAGGACTGGTAATGGCGTTCCGCAAGAAGACGGGTGTCGGGTTCAAGGAGCTCAGGGCCGCGCTTGCCGACGGCCGCTTCGAACCCGTTTACGTGCTGGAGGGGGAGGACACCGTCCGGATCCGGGGCGTGGTGGACTACATCGTGAAGCAGCGCCTGGGGGAGAGCGGAGCCGCCTTCAACTACCACACCTACGACGGCGAGGACGCCGGGATCGACGCGGTGCTGCAGCAGGCCCTGAGCTTTCCCATGATGTGCCCACACCAGGTCCTGTGGGTCAAGCGGGCGGATCAGCTCTGCCGGGCCGCCGCCGAGGAGCAGGCCCTGGCGGGCTACCTCGACAAGCCTGCAGCCGAAACGATCCTCATTCTCAGTTCCGACAAGTTCGACGGTCGCAAGACCTGGATCAAGGCCGTGAAGAAGGTCGGCAGGCATTTCGATCTGTCGCCGCCCACCGGCCGGGATCTCCAGACCTGGGTCGAGCGTGCGGCCCGCGAGCGCGAGCTGGCCATGGACCCTGATACGTCCGCCTTGCTCGTGGAGCTCGTCGGCGAGGATCTGTCGGCCCTAGGTCATGAACTGGACAAGCTGGCGGCCGCCGTCAGCGATCTGGGCCGGATGCCCGATGCCGAGGCGTTGCAGCAGCTGATCCTGGCGCAGCGACCCGTCGATCCCTTCGAACTGCTCGGCGCCCTGGGACCAGGGTCCGAGGCCCGCGGCCTGTCGGTCTATCAGACCTATCTGTCCGAGGGGCGATCGGCCTTCGAGCTGGCTCCACTGTTCATCTGGCGCGTGAAGCAGGCAGCCCAGGTCGCGGCGCTGATGGATGAGGGGGCCGGTGAACGTCAGCTGCCGACGCTGCTGGGAGCGTCGCCGTACGCGGTCAGGCAGGCGGTGGACGTCGTTCGCCGCTGGGGACCGGAGCGGATCGGCAGGGCCGTCGACGTGATCGAGGATGTGGAACGGCGCCTCAAGGGCAGTCCGATGTCGCCGGAATCCATTCTCGAACAGGCGATCCTGAAGATCTGCGCCTGAGCCTCGCTTCATCGGTAATTAACATAATATACATTATGCGCAATACGTGAGGCGAAGATTGCAGCTCCTCGCCCGTCAACGGTTTAGGGCATGCGCGAGGTGACCGGGATCCGGTCGGCGATCTCGTCGATGAACGGGATGTGCCAGGTCTCGCCGGAAATGGCCCGCACGAATCCGAGGACGGACACGGCGAGGGCGGCCAGCGAGACGGCCAGGTGCAGGATGATGGAAATGAGCAGGCCGAGGACCGGGATGTGGCCGACGGTGGCGTCGAGGACAGCCAGGATCAGCAGGGCCACCACTTCGGCGAAGAACAGGGCGAAGCCCTGGCGGCAGTGACGGGCCAGGAAGTCGCTCTTGTCCTTGACGAAGATGATGGGCACGAGGACGATGACGCTCAGGTAGCAGAGGCTGGCCAGCCAGCGATCGTTGGTATTGTCGTTCACGTCGGTCCCCTCTCCCCCGGTCTTGCCTTTTTGGGGGCCGGTGTCGCTGCCGATTTCCGGCGCTCCGGCTCCGATCCCGTCCTGGGACGGCCAGCATAGAGCAAGGACCGAGCCGAACTCAACCCCTGGAGCGCTTCATGAGCCCGATCGACGATCGAAACGACGGGACGGTCCCCGTGGCCGCGGTGGTACCCCGACCGCTGGTCCAGTCCCGCGAGCTCGACGATCGTCGCCTGGAGCTGCGGCCGCCGCGATTCAGGGGTTTCTGGCTCGGCTGGCTGCAGCGCTATCTGCCCGAGGATCGCGCCCATGTCCGGGTGGGCCTGGACCCGCTCGGATCCAGCGTCTGGCGGAACCTGGACGGGAGCCGCGACATCGGTGCGGTCACGGCGGCCCTCGTGGCGGACGGCCAGCTGGACGAGGGCACCGCGTCCCTGGAGCGCGTCTGGCTGTTCCTGAGGGGCATGGCAGCGGAGGGTTGGGTCGACCTGATGCTGCCCGGGGAGACGACAACGGGCGGGAGCTGAGCCCCGCCCGTCCCATGATGTCGATGGTACCCCAGACAGGGCTCGAACCTGTGACCCCCGGTTTAGGAAACCGGTGCTCTATCCAACTGAGCTACTGGGGCACGGACGGCTTCGGCGTCGTCCGCCGGTGAAGGCCGGATCAGCAAATTAGGCCGGATCTCCATATTTGACAAGGGAAATCACCGGCGCGTCGGCCAGCACGGCGCGGCCGCCGAGGTCCATCAGCTCCACCAGGAAGGCGTAGGCGGCCACCTCGCCGCCGAGTGTGCGGACCAGGCGTCCGGAAGCGGCGGCGGTGCCGCCGGTGGCCAGCAGATCGTCCAGGATCACGACCTTCTCCCCCGGCTGCAGCGCATCGCGGTGGCATTCCAGGGTCGCCTCGCCGTACTCGAGGGCGTAGCTCTCGGAGACGACCTCGGCGGGCAGCTTGCCGGGCTTGCGCAGGATGAGCAACCCCTTGCCCAGGCGGTCGGCCAGGGGCGCACCGAAGAGGAATCCCCGGCTCTCCACCACGCCCAGCCTGTCCCACTCGACGGTGTCGAGCAGCCCGGCCAGACCGTCCAGGGCGGCCCGGAACGCGGGGGGATCGTGGAGGACGGTGGTGACGTCGCGGAACAGGATGCCGGGCTTGGGGAAGTCCGGGACATCGCGGATGACGGTCTTGAGGTCCAGGTCGCTCATGGGGTGTCTCCGTGGTCAGCGCAGCAGACGGGCGGGGTCGATGGCCTCGTTGTGCCGGCGCAGTTCGACGTGAAGGTACGGGCGGTTGCCCTCGACGGGGGTGCCGATCGCGCCGAGGCGGTCGCCTCCCAGGACGATGGTCCCCTCCTGCACGTCCATGGTGTCGGAAGCGAAGGGCCCGAGGACGGTGGCGAAGCCGGCACCGTGCTCCACGATCACGATGGTGCCGTAGCCGTCCTGCTCGCCGAGGTAGCGGATCACGCCGTTGGCGGGGGCCGTGACGGCGGTGCCGAGGGGGGCGGAGATGTCGACGCCGGTGCGGCGTGTCTCCAGGCGGCCATTGCGCTCGGGGCCGAAGCCGCGGAGGGTCTCCCCCGCCGCAGGGCAGGGGTGGCGCCAGCGGATGGCCGAGACGGGTGTCCGCGAGAACGCGTCGGGCACCGCGAGGCGCTGGTCGGGACGGATGAGGTCGCCCCGGATCCCGTTGGCCCGGCGCAGGTCGCCGACGGTGGAGCCCGTGAGCCTGGCGATGAGGCTCAGGGAGTCGCCGCTGCGGACACGGTAGGTGTCGGCGGCGCCGGCGAGGGCGGCCGTGAGGGTCAGGGCCGCCAGGATCAAGGCTGTGGCACGTCGGATGTCCATGGGCTCCCGTCGGGTGTCCGGGGTCGGTTCACCGGAGGATGATGCCGCGCGGCGGGACCGCGGGCAAGTCCTTTCCGGGCATGCCGGAACGGGGTCGTGCAAAAGAACGAGGCCGCCCCGTGGAGGGCGGCCTCGTCGTCTTGGTCGGGGCGGGGAGATTTGAACTCCCGACCTCCTGCTCCCGAAGCAGGCGCGCTAACCGGGCTGCGCTACGCCCCGACTGATCAGTGGCTCCAGAGGTGCAGGACACCCATGGAAGCGAGCGTCACCACGATTCCGGCGACGCCGACGCCCAAGATGATACACGGCAGGGAAAATCGCAAGGGCAGCCTGAACAGGTAGGCGGCCACGGCGCCGGTCCAGGCGCCGGTCATGGGGGCCGGGATGGCCACGAAGAGCACGAGCCCCAGGGCCTGGTAGCGCCGGATCAGTCCGCTGCGCCGCTCGGTGCGGGCGAAGAGCCAGTCGAAGAAGCGGTCCATGGTCCGCCAGCGGCGCATGGTGCGCTCGGCCGGTCCGAGGAGCGTGAGGATGGGCACCACCGGGATCAGGTTGCCGGCCACCGCCAGCAGGTACGTGAGCACGGGATGGGCCTGGCCGAATCCGGACGCCAGGGGCGAGTACGCGAACGGAATGGCACCGCGCAGCTCGAAGACCGGCAGGGTGGCGATCAGGACGATGGCCAGCGGAGTGGGCAGGCCCTCGGCCCAGGCCAGGACGGCTTCACGCATGGTGCTCCTTCCGGACGACGCCGTTGAGCAGGGGGACGAAGCGACAGGGGACGGACCGCTCGATGATCGGCTCGTCGTCGGTCTTCCTGTAGCGATAGAGCACCTGCTCCTCCCCTTTCCCGATGGGGATGACCAGCACGCCCCCTTCCTTCAGGTGATGGAACAGGGCCGACGGCAAGCGCTCGGCGCAGGCGGTCACCAGGACGGCGTCGTAGGGACCGCGCTCGGGGATGGCGTCGGTGGCGTCGTCGGCATAGACCTCCACGTTGGCGCACCCCATCTCCTCCAGCAGGCGCGATGCCCGGAGGGCCAGAGGCTCCACCCGTTCCGCGGTGACGACGGTGCGGGCCAGGCGCGACAGGATGGCCGCCTGGTAGCCCGACCCGGTGCCGACCTCCAGCACGTGCTGGGTGCCGTCGAGTTCGAGCAGGGCCGTCATCAGGCCCACGATGAAGGGCTGGCTGATGGTCTGCTCGTAGCCGATGGGCAGGGCGCAGCCGTGGTAGGCGCGGTGGCGGAACATGGAGGGCACGAAGAGGTGGCGCGGCACGTCGCGCATCACGCGCAGCACACGGGCGTCGTCGATGCCGGCGTCCTGGAGCTGCTCGGCCACCATGCGGGAGCGGGCGACGGACTGGTCGTTCACCGGGCGCCTCCGGCGAGGCCGTCGCGGTCGAGGGCGCGGGTGCGCTCCAGCATGTCGACATGGGTCATGTCCACGCGCAGGGGCGTGACCACGATCCAGCCGTCGTGGTTCAGGGTGGCGTCGGTGCCGGGGATCACGTCCCAGGTGGGTCCCGAGCCCCCGATCCACAGGTAGGGCCGGCCGCGGGGGTCGGTCTGCTCGGTGATGACGTCCTCGTAGCGGCGGCTGCCCAGGGGCGTCGCCCGGATTCCCTTGATCTCGTCGGCGGGCAGGTCGGGGATGTTCACGTTGAGCAGGCTGTGGCGCTCCAGGGGGACGGCCAGCAGATCGTCCAGGTGGTGGCGCAGGAACGCCTCCACGCCATCCCACGTGTCCGGGTGCCACGAGGTGCAGGACAGGGCGTAGCTGGGGAGGCCGAGGATGCATCCCTCGAGGGCCGCGGCCACGGTGCCGGAGTAGGTGACGTCCTCCCCCATGTTGGCCCCGTGGTTGACGCCGCTGATCACCAGGTCCGGCGGGTCGTCCTTCAGGAGGTGCTGGGTGGCCACCAGCACGCAGTCGGTGGGCGTGCCCGTGACGCCGTAGCGGCCGGGGCCGTACTCCACGATGCGCAGCGGCACGCGCAGGGTCAGCGAATGGCTCGATGCGCTCTGCTGCTCCGTGGGGGCCACGATGGTCACGCGCAGGTCGTCGCGCTCGGCCAGGACGTCGGCCACCAGGTTGAGGCCGTGGGCGTCGATGCCGTCGTCGTTGCTCAGCAGGACGTGCTTCATGAGGCGTCCTCGTCCCGCGACAGCCTCCACGCCAGGCGGAAGAAGCGGACGGTGTCGCGGATGGGGTTGATGGAACTCTGCTCGTCGCCGTAGACGCTGGCCGTGGGCACCGAGTCGACGCGGGCGCCGCGGCGGGCCAGGCGGACCAGGATCTCGGACTCGAAGTCGTAGCGGACGGTGGTGACGCGCACTCCGTCGAGGGACGCCACGCGGATCATGCGGTAGCCGTTCTGGGAGTCGGGGATGCGGGCTCCGGCCAGGGAACCGACCACCGAGCTGGTGAAGCGGTTGGTGACCCGGCGGATCCAGGGCATGCCCTCGGGGTCGGCCATGCGGTTGCCGACGATGACGTCCACGTCGTCGCCGGCGGCGCGGTCCAGGAAGCCGCCCATGTCGGCGGGCAGGTGCTGGCCGTCGGAGTCGAGGGTGAGGACCCAGTCGATGCCGTTGTCGGCGGCCCAGGCGAAGCCGGTCATCAGAGCGGCGCCCTTGCCGCGGTTCACCTCGTGGACGAGGACCTCGGCGCCGTGGGTGCGGGCCGTGTCGGCGGTGCCGTCGGTGCTGCCGTCGTCCACCACCACGCAGCGCACGTCGGGGTGACGCTCGCGGATCTCGTCCAGGAGCGGGCCCAGGTAACGGGCGGCGTTGAGGGCGGGCAGGATGGCGGCGACGGTCATGGGCTCCCTGTCGTTCGAGGCTGAACGGGGATGGTACGTCATCGTCTGGTCCCTGGAAAGGACCGTTCCGGATACGAAAACGGGCCGCTCGAGGCGGCCCGTCTCCGATTCTCTGGTCGGGGCGAGAGGATTTGAACCTCCGACCCCTTGCCCCCCATGCAAGTGCGCTACCGGACTGCGCCACGCCCCGACCGAACTGGGGACGCCCGGATTCCTCCGGGCGGAGCCATAATCTAATACGCTGGCGCCGGACCCACAAGTCGGAATGGCGCTCAGCCCTCCTCGGCCTTCATCTCCTTGAGGATGTCGAGGACCTCGCGCAGCTCCTTGCGCATGGACTCGATCTTCTGGGGCCGCTCCAGATCCGCGAATCCGATGCTGAGCTGCTCCTGGGGCGCCTTGCCGGGTGTCCGGGGCTTGGCCTTCCGGTCTTTCAGCGCCTTGCGGGCGCCGTCGATGCGGTAGCCCTCCTCGTGCAGGAGGGTCCGGATGGCCAGGATCTCCTCGATGTCGCGCTTGCGGTAGGCGCGGCTGCCGGCGCGGTTGCGCTTGGGCTTGAGGGTGGGGAACTCGCTCTCCCAGTAGCGCAGCACGTGGGGCTCGACCCCGGTGTGGGCGGCCACCTCGCGGATGGTGTAGTAGAGCTTGTCGGGGAGCTCGGGCCGATCGGCCATGGCGTCCTCCCTCCCGTTGCGGTCGCGGGCGCTCACTCGGATTCGGGGCGCAGGGTGCGCTCCATCAGGTCCCGCATGGCTTCGCGGGGATCCTTGCCGGAGAATATCACATGATGAACTTCCTGTGTAATGGGAAGTTCGATGGCATGCTTCGCGCACAACTTCAAGGCGGCGCGGGTCATCACCGCTCCCTCCACCACTTGGGCGCTGTGATCCAGGAGATCCTGGGGCGCCTCGTGGCCCTTGACCAGGGCCTCGCCGTAATTGCGGTTCCGGGAGTGGAGGCTGGTGCAGGTGGTGATCATGTCGCCGATGCCGGCCAGGCCGTAGAACGTCTCGTGATGGCCGCCCAGGGCGACGCCGAGGCGGGTCAGTTCCTTGAGGCCGCGGGTCATGACGGCGCCCCTGGTGTTGTCGCCCAGGCCCAGGCCGTCGCAGATGCCCACGGCGATGGCGATGACGTTCTTGAAGGCCGAGGAGATCTCCACGCCCACCATGTCGTGGTTGGTGTACACGCGGAAGGCGGGGCCGCTGAGTCGGGGCTGCCAGTCGTGCCAACCGGGGCCACGACCGGCCAGGACCACGGCCGTGGGCAGGCCGCGCACGACCTCCTCCGCATGGCTCGGCCCCAGGAGCACGCCGACGGGGTGCTTCTCCCCCGCGGCATCCAGGCCAAGTTCATCCTCCAGGACCTCGCTCAGGCGTTTCAGGGTGCTGAGCTCCAGCCCCTTGCTGAGGCTCACGACGGGCACGCCCGCCGGCAGGCCGATCTCACGGATACGATGGGTGACGTCCCGGACCGCCTGGCTGGGCAGAACCACGAAGACCGCGTCGCAGCCGTCGACGGCCTCGGCCAGGTCCATGGTCGCACCCAGGTTGGCGGGCAATTCGAGGTCGCCGAAGAAGGCGGGGTTGCGGTGGTCGTCGGCCACGGCGCGGACCTGGGATTCCTCGATGCCCCACATGGTCACCGTCTCCCAACCGTCGGCGAGGTGACGACCGAAGGCGGTGCCCCAGCTCCCGGTTCCGAGGATCGCTGCTTTCATGGCGTCATTCCTTCCCGGGGTCGCCGGTCTCGAGGGGCTTCTCGACCCCGTCGCGGAGGCGGCGGATGTTGGCGCGGTGCTTCACGATCACCCAGGCGCAGACGAGGAACGTCACGATCGTGATGGTCTGCGAGAATCCGTCGGACTGGAGCTCGAAGAAGAGGACCGCGAAGGGCAGCACCGCGGCGGCGGTGATGCTGGCCAGCGAAACGATGCGCGTCACGCCCACCACCACGCCGAAGATCACCAGCGTCACCAGCAGCGGGTAGGGAGCCAGCACGAAGTAGGCGCCGGCGGTGGTGGCCACGCCTTTGCCGCCGTGGAAATTCATGAAGGGCGAGAGGGTGTGTCCCGCCGCGGCGAGCAGGCCGGCGGCGATGCGCCAGGCATCGGCGGGCAGGCCCAGGGGCAGGGTCGGGTCCACGTCCGAGAGCCCGATGTGGAGGCCGATGGCCGTGGTCATCACCACGACGGCCGCGGCGCCCTTCAGCATGTCCAGGACCAGCACCATGATCCCCCAGCCGGGGCCGAGGGTGCGGTACACGTTAGTGGCGCCGAGGTTGCCGCTGCCGTGCTCCCGCAGGTCGATGCCGCGGACGCGTCGGCCCACGATGTAGCTGAACGGGACGGCCCCGAGCAGGTACGCCAGCACGATCGCGATCCAGACGGACATGTCCCCTCCTAGCGGGCCTTGGTCTTCACGAAGATCCGGGTGCCCTCGAATCCGTAATGGTCGCGGATCCGGTTGTTGAGGTACCGCAGGTAGCTCCGATCGAAGAACTTGGGGTTGTTGACCGAGAGCATGATCTGGGGCGGCGAGGTCTCGGCCTGGGTGGCGTAGTAGATCTTGCCGGTGCCGCCGGCGTGGT
This sequence comes from uncultured Fibrobacteraceae bacterium, assembly GCA_964343835.1. Lineage (GTDB taxonomy): Bacteria > Krumholzibacteriota > Krumholzibacteriia > LZORAL124-64-63 > LZORAL124-64-63 > CALEMW01. The sequence goes on along the minus strand of CAYFKR010000009.1, from coordinate 79,275 downwards.
AGCGCGGCTGCTGCCGCTTGACGATGCCCTCGATGAAGTCGTTGAGCTCGCTGGTGGAGATGCGCTTGCCGCGCTCCTCGTGAACCTTCCACACCATCTCGAGGATCTTGCCGCTGCGCTGGCGCGTCTCCACCGACATGGTGAACCAGGGCGCGTAGGTCAGGAACGGCACCTCGCGGCAGAAGGCTTCCCAGGTCTCCAGGTGGGTTCGGTCGTCCTTCTCCACCAGGTCCCACTTGTTGAAGGCCACGATGCAGCCCTTGCCCTGGTCATGGATCAGCGAGGCGATCTTGGCGTCCTGGTTGGCGGCGGGTTCACTGGCATCGATCACGAGAACGGCCACGTCGCACTGCTCGATGGCGCGGACGGTGCGCATGTTGCTGAAGGCCTCGATGGCCTCCTTAACGCGGGACTTGCGGCGCAGGCCGGCGGTGTCGATGAGACGGATGTCGTGGCCGTGCCACTTGATGTCGGTGTGCAGAGAGTCCCTGGTCGTTCCGGCAATATCGCTGACCAGGGCGTCCTTGCGGCCCGTCATCAGGTTCAGCATGCTCGACTTGCCCACGTTGGGCCGGCCCACGATGGCCACGCGGCAGTCGCAGGGCTGCTCCACCTCGGCCTCGGGGAAGCCGTCGACGATGCGGTCCAGCAGGTCGCCCACGTTCAGGCCGTGGAGGGCGCTCACGGCGAAGGGCTCGCCCAGGCCCAGGGCGTGGAACTCGTGGACGGAGTAGTGGTGGTGCTCCTTCTCCACCTTGTTGACGGCCAGGACGACCGGCTTGCCACTGCGGCGCAGGTCCTGGGCGATGGCGTCGTCCCAGGTGCTCAGGCCGCCGGAGCCGTCCACCATGAACAGCACCACGTCCGCCTCGGCGATGGCTTCGCGGGCCACCTGGGTGACCATGGAGTCGAACTGGGAGACCTCTTCACCGAAGGGCACGATGCCGCCGGTGTCGAGCAGCACGAAGGGATGCCCGGCCCAGTCGGTGAGCTCGGCGATGCGGTCGCGGGTGACGCCGGCGGTCTCGTGGACCACCGAGCGACGCTGTCCGATGATGCGGTTGAAGAGCGTGGACTTGCCCACGTTGGGGCGGCCCACGATCACCACGGTCCTGGTGGCCAAGGCTGAATCCTCTTCCTGAGTGGAGGCCGGGAAACGGTTGTGGAGTCTACTGTTGAGGCGTCTGCCGTCGTCGGGCCGGATGCAGTCGGGAACCTAGCCGATCCCGCGCCAGAAGTCAATGAAGGTGTCCTCTTCGCCCACGTGGACGCGGTGGGGCTGGTCGGCCGACACGGCTTCCAGGTCGAGGTCGTCGAGGGTCACGCCGTCGCTGTTGAACATGCGCGGCGGCAGGATCACGTCCCGAACGGGCTCCGACGGCAACTCGAGGATGACGCGGCGGACGTCGCCGCCGGAGAGCAGGCCGGCGACGGTGACGCTGTCGCCGTAGAAGGTGTTGTCGACGCCGACCACGTCCACGGAGGGCAGCCCTTCACGGTCCAGGACGCCCAGGAAGCGCTGGGTGAAGGCCCTCTCCCCCATGCGCCCGGTCAGGACGGTGATGGGGCGGGTGGGCACGTCGCCGTCCTCCAGGGCCATGTCCAGGTCGTCGGACCAGGCGTCGCGGAGCATGGGGGTCACGCCGATGCCGTTGTCCACCTGGGCGAACTCGTCGTAGAGGTCGAGGTCCGGGAAGGGGCGGTCGGCCAGCAGGTAGAACTCGTCGCTGAGGTGGACGAAGGCGATGCCGTGCTCGTCCAGCAGGCGCTGCTGCCAGGCGTGGACCTGGTCGATGGTGCGGGCGGCGATGTCCGGGGTCACGGGGTCGAGCTTCGTCAGGCCGTCGCGGTGGGCGGACAGGCCCACGGGCACCACCGCGAGGGTCTCCACGCCGGGATGCAGCTCCGCCAGTTCGCGGATGGACTTGTCCAGGATCTCGCCGTCGTTCCAGCCGGGGCAGAGCACGATCTGGGCGTGGACGGTGATGCCGCCGGCGGTGAGCTGCCGCAGCAGGGCCATCACGTCGATGCGGCGCTTGATGCCCAGCATGCGGGTGCGGACGTCGATGTCGGTGGCGTGGACCGACACGTACAGCGGCGTCATCTTCTGGGTGATGATGCGCTCGATGCCGCGGCGGCCCATGGACGTCAGGGTGATGTAGTTGCCGTAGAGGAAGCTGAGGCGGTAGTCCTCGTCCTTCACGTAGATGCTCGGCCGCATGCCCTCGGGGTTCTGGTCGATGAAGCAGAACACGCAGTCGCAGGCGCAGGTCTTGAACTCCATGGCGGCGAAACAGGACATGACCTGGTCGAGGGCGTAGGGCTCGAGTGCCACGGAGGTGGTCGCGCCGTCGGCCCGGGTGATGGTGAGGTCCATGGTCGTGCCGCGGGGCATGTAATAGTAGAGGTCCAGCATGTCCTCGACGGGCTGGCCGTCGACGGCGGTCACGGCGTCGCCTTCCCGCCATTCGTGGAGGCGGTTCAGGGGCGTCGGGAAGGGCTGGATGAGCTGGATCACGGGTTCCTCCGGGGCGCGGGTCACCGACAGGATAGCCGCGCGGCGCCGACGTCACCATGAAAAGAAGAGGACCGCCCCATGGGCGGTCCTCCGAATCATCCGGATGGCTGGAGCGGGCTACGAGGCTCGAACTCGCGACCCTCAGCTTGGGAAGCTGATGCTCTACCAACTGAGCTAAGCCCGCTCGGCGGAACTCAAGGTATCGTGGCGCCCGGGGCGTGTCAAGGCGACGCGGCGCGGTCCAGGAGGCGGCGCAGGGCGTCCAGCACGGTGGGGTCGTCGGGGCGTCCCGACACCTCATGGGCGTGGTGGCGGAACCAGGTGCGCTGACGCTTGGCGTACTGGGCGGTGCGCAGAACGATCTCGTCGCGGGCCGCGTCCAGGGACCACTCCCCCGCCAGGTGACGGAGCAATTCGCGGTAGCCGAGGGTGGCCAGGCCGGGGGCGTCGGCGGGGTGGTCGCGGCGCAGGGTCTCCGCCTCGTCGAGCCAACCGGTGGCCAGCATCTCGCCGGTGCGGGTGGCGATGCGCGCGCGCAACTCGTCGGGCTCCCGATCCAGGACGACGGCGGGGAACGCCAGGCCCAGGGCGGGATCGGGGGCGTGGTCGCGGCGCCACTCCGTGGATGTGCGACCGGTCAGGACGTGGATCTCCAGGGCGCGGCGGCTGCGGTAGGCGTCGCCGGGCGGGATGCGCTCCCAGCTCTCCGGATCGACGTCGTGAAGGCGCCGGCGGATCTCGTCGATGTCCGTGGCCTCCAGTTCGTCGCGGACCCGGGCCGTGGTCGTCTCGTCGGCGGGCTGGGGCAGCAGGCCCTCGCGCAGCACCTCCAGGTAGAGCCCGGTACCGCCCACCAGGATCGGGGTCCTCCCCCGTGCCTTGACTTCCATGCACACCCGCTCGAAGGCCTCTCGGTAGAGTCGGGCGGAGTAGCGCTCTTCCGGCGGCAGGAAATCCACGAGGTGGTGGGGACAGGCTGCGCGCTCCTCGACCGACGGCTGGGCCGTGCCGATGCGCATGCCGCGGTAGACCTGGCGGCTGTCCAGGGAGACGACCTCGACGGGGTACTCGTCGGCCAGGGTCAGCACCAGCCCCGTCTTGCCGACGGCGGTGGGGCCGACCAGGGCCGGGCAGAGCGTCATCTCAGCGCCGCCCGAAGCGCTTCTCCAGCTCCTCCAGGGAGAACTGGATCAGGGTGGGGCGTCCGTGGGGACACGAGAGGGGAACGTCGGTGGCGAAGAGGCGGTCCACGAGGTTCTGCATCTCGGGCACCGTGAGCAGAGCCCCGGCCCGCACCGCTCCGTGGCAGGCGAAGCTGGCCACGAGGTCGTCGGTGTCGGCGTTGGCGGCGGGCTGGTCGTCGCCCAGGTCCTCGAGCATGTCGAGCAGGAGCTGGCCGTCGTTCCAGTTGCGCAGCGACGACGGGATGCCCTGTACCAGGATCGACTGGCCGCCGAAGGGCTGGATCCCGAATCCGAGCTGCTCCAGGCGCGGAGCGTGGAGCTGGTAGGCCTGGACCTGCAAGGGAGTGAGCTCCAGGTGAACCGGGAAGAGGAGCTGTTGTACCGGCACGCTGTAGGTGCCGTCGGCCAGGGCCTTCTTGGCCTCGTTGTAGAGGATGCGTTCGTGGCTGTTGTGCTGGTCGATGACCACCAGCCCGCCCTTGGTCTGGGTGCAGATGTAGGTGCGGTGCAGCTGCCAGAACGGGGCGGAGCGGGACGAAGCCGACTCGCCGGACTCGCCCTCCCCTTCCTCGCGTCGGGCGGGGACGGGATCCTCCAGGGGTGCCACGCCGCCGGCGAAGAGGCTGGTCTGGCCGGAGCGCTGGTCGGCGCGCGCATCGGCGCCGGGGTCGGAGAACTGGCGGCGCAGGTAGTCCTCCTGGGCGCGGGCGATGCGCTCCAGGGGGCCGGCGGCCTCGCCCGACTCGCCGGGCAGGGCGTCGGGCTGGACCTGGAAGTGCTCGTGGCTGCGCAGGTCCAGGCCTTCGCGCAGGGCCTTGTGCACCAGGGAGAAGACGGAACGCTCCAGCAGCAGCCGCACCTCCGACTTGGCCGGGTGGACGTTGACGTCCACCTCCCCCAGGGGCACCTGGAGGAAGAGGATCACCACGGCGTGCCGTCCGGGCGGGATGACCTCGCGGTACGCCTGCTGGATGGCCTGGGCCAGCGCCGGGCTCTTGATGGGACGGCGGTTCACGTAGAGGAACTGCTGGGCCCGGGTCGGGCGCGTGTAGGTGGGGCGCGAGGCGAGGCCGCCCACGCTGAGGCCGCCTTCCTCCCGGGCGAAGCGGGCCAGGTGCTCGGCCACCGGCGCGCCGAGGATGTCGCGGGCGCGGCCGGGCAGGGCGTCGGCGGGCATCAGATCGACGACGGTCTGGCCGTCCGCCACCAGGGTCCAGCGGATCTCCGGGTAGGCCATGGCGATGGCGTTGACCGCCGTGGTCACGGCCTTCTTCTCCGCCTGGGGCGACTTCATGTACTTGCGCCGGGCCGGCGTGTTGAAGAAGAGGTCCTCCACCGTGACCGTCGTGCCGCGGTTGCGGGCGGCGGGCTCGCGGCGCTCCACCACGCTGCCGCAGATGCGGATCAGCCCGCCCACGTCCTCGTCCTCCACCCGCGACAGCATGGAGCAGCGGCTGACCGAAGCGATGGACGCCATGGCCTCGCCGCGGAAGCCGAACGAGTCCACGTCCATGATGTCGGCGGCCGAGACGATCTTGCTGGTGGCGTGCCGCTCGAAGGCCAGGGGCAGTTCGCGGAAGGGGATGCCGTGGCCGTCGTCCTCCACGGTGATCGACGTGGTGCCGCCGTCGACGATGGAGACGCGGATGGCGGTGGCGCCCGCGTCGAGGGCGTTCTCCACCAGTTCCTTGACCACCGAAGCGGGGCGCTCGATGACCTCGCCGGCGGCGATGCGGTCCACCGACGCGCTGTCGAGGACACGGATGGGCTGTCGTGTGCGTGCGACCATGGTTCTCCCGGTTCCGCGGAAACGTGGAGACCAAGTTAAACGCATGCCCGGCGGACCGTCAACGGGGAGCGCGGGAACAAGTGGATCAGGTGTTGTCGAGGGCTTCCAGGGCGTGCCCGAGGAGCTGCGCGGGGGTCTGGAAGGGGCCCGGGTAGAGGGCGCGGCCGTGATCGACGTTCAGGTCGGGGCGCTCGAGGGTGTCGCGCAGCACCTCGATCACGCGGTGTTCGAGGTGGGAGACGGCGTTGGTCTCCTCGGGCGCCAGGACCAGGGTCACGCCGTCGGGCATGAGGCTGACCGTGTCGGAGCTGCGGACCAGGTGCCGCAACTTCTCCATGGCGACCGCCACGAGGTCCGGCGAGAGGCCCTGGTCGGCGGGCAGGCGGAAGGCGGAAAGGGAGAAGGCCACGTGGTAGCGGTCGGCCCGGTCCATCTCCCGGCGCAGGAGACGTTCGAGTTCGTCGCCGCGTTCGGCGGCGGGGGCGGTCGGCTCGGAACGCTCGGGAGAAGGGGGAGCCGCGCCGTCGGTGGCCGCCCCGGGCAGGATCGACGAGAGGCGCACCGCCAGGGTCGCGTCGAAGGGCGTGAAGACCAGGCTGTCGCCCGGGTGGTGCCTGTCCTTCCCCACCATCACCAGGCCGGTGCCGGGCGTGTGGGGCGAGGGAGCCACCAGGAGGGTGGCGTCGGGGTCGTCGGTGCGGCCGGGGTCCAGGGAGGTCTGGAGCCAGTGGCCGTCGCCGGCCGAGGAAAGGAGCTCCCGCACGCGGCGGTGCCAGGCGTCGTGGTCCCAGCCCTCGGGCGTGGCGGAGGAACCGTCCAGGACCTCCCCGCCGTGGACCAGGTAGGTGCGACGGGCACCCACGATACGCGCCGCCGCCACGCGCAGGGCCGTCAGCCTGATGGTCCGGTCGCCCCGCTCCGGGTCGGTGGTCCGGTCGGCGAGGTGGGTCAGGAGGTCGTTCTGGCGCCGGAGCTGGTCGCGGCGCCGGAAGCGGCGCAGCAGGGGCGGCAGGCGCCGCTCCAGCAGATCGACGACGGCCGCGGAGCGCCCCTGGAAGCGGTGGGCCTCTTCCGACGAGGTGAAGGTCATGCCCAGCACGGCGCCCAGGTGGGGGCGGCCGACGGGCAGGAAGAAGAGGGAGAGTTCGTCGTCGCCGTCGGCCGTGGCCTGGCGGGCCACCACGGGTCGACCGGTGCGGATGACGTCGTCCCAGGCGGGGTGGGACTGCAGGATGGTGCCGGTGCGCGTCTCGCCGAGGGCGTCGCCTTCGGCCAGCAGCAGGGTGCCGTCATCGCGCAGGACGGCCAGCGACGCGCTCTCGGCGCCCAGGTCCATGGTCAGGGCGCCGCTCCAGCCGGCGAGGGCGGCGGCCAGGTCGTCGGCGTCGTCGGAGAAGGTCATGAGGTGGCGCGCGATGAGCTGGCGCAGCTCTCCCTCGCGGGTGCGCGACACGCCCTCGAAGCGCTGGAGGATGCGGCCGATGCGCTCGGAGATCTCCTCGGCCCGGGCCAGGTGGGCGTCGCCGAAGGGCTCGACGCCGGCCGTGAGGCTGAGGTTCAGGACCCCGAGCACCTCGTCGCCGCCGGTCAGCGGGACGCACAGCGCCGACGACAGGGGGCCCCTCTCCCGGGGCTTGTCGCCCGGACGGGAAAGCACGAGCTCAGCCCGGCCGCTCTCGGCCACGCGACCCGCGATGCCGCTGCCCACGGCCACGCGGGTGCGGCGGAGCACGGCGTCGCTCAGGCCTCGGGCCACCGCGATGAAGAGCTCGTCGCCGTTGGGGTCGCGGAGCATGAGGGAACCGCCGTCGGCTCCGACGGCCTCCATGGCCAGGGACATGAGCCAGGACAGCAGGCGATCGCGTTCCAGGACATCGTCGATGCGGGCCAGGGTACGGTCGATCTCGTCGATGTCCGTGGCAGGGGGCGGCACGGGTCGGACCGGTTCATCCAAGCGGGCGGCCGCGGGCACGGCAGGCTGCGGAGGTGCTGCGGCGGGTTCCGGTTCCACGGCCGCCGGGGCGGGGCGGTCGAGGGTGGCCAGGAACGAGGCGGTATCCACCAGGTCCACCTCGTGGCCGTCGCGGCCGGCGGCGCGGCGGGCCTCGTCGAGCACGGCGGCGGGACCGACGAGACGGTCGGCGGGATCCAGCCGTGCGGCCTTGAAGGAGAGATGGACGGGAAGGCCGAGGACCTCGGCCACGAGGGTGCCCGTGGCGATGCCGGTGGGGTCGACGACACAGCGCACCGAGACGTCGTCGCGGTCCCGGACCAGGGACAGCAGATCGATCTCGCGTTCGCCGGGCATGTACAGGGCGATGGTCCTCATGGGTGTCGACCTCGCTGGTTGGGACGATCCAACATCGAACCCATCGGCGGTGTCAACCCGAACATGAGAACGTTGTCAGGAATCATCGAGGCGCTTGCGGACACGGGCGAGCCAGAGGAAGGCGTCCATGGGGCTCAGGTGGTCCATGTCCAGCTCCTTCAGGTCGTCCAGCACGTCGCGTTCGCGGTCGTGGAACAGGGAGAGCTGGGCGTGGCCTCCGGCCTCGGCGGCCATGGCGTGGCCGTCGGCTCCGGTGGTGAAACCCACGGCCTCGTGGATGCGCTGTTCGCCGCGGGAGAGCTCGCCGAGGAGGGTCTCGGCCCGGCGCAGCACCGTCTCCGGCACGCCGGCCAGGCGCGCCACGTGGATGCCGTAGCTCTTGTCGCTGCAGCCGGGGCGGACGGCGTGGAGGAAGATGATCCTCCCCTCCCACTCCTTCACGTCCATGCGCATGTTCACCAGGCGCGGGAGGTCGCCCTCGAGGGCGGTGAGCTCGTGGTAGTGGGTGGCGAAGATCGTGCGGGGACGCGGGCCGTCCTCGTGGTGCAGGAACTCGGTGATGGCCCAGGCCAGCGACAGACCGTCGTGGGTGGAGGTGCCGCGGCCGACCTCGTCGAGGATCACCAGGGAGCGGCGGCTGCACTGGTGGAGGATGCGGGCGGTCTCGCTCATCTCGGCGAAGAAGGTGGACTGGCCCCGGGCCACGTTGTCGCTGGCGCCGACGCGGGTGAAGATGCGGTCGGTGACGCCGATGCGGGCCGACCTGGCCGGCACGAAACCGCCGGCCTGGGCCATGAGGCAGATCAGGGCCGTCTGGCGCAGGTAGGTGCTCTTGCCGCCCATGTTGGGTCCGGTCAGCAGGACGATCTGGTCGCCGCCGCAGTCGAGGCGCGTGTCGTTGGGGATGAAGTCGCCCTCGATGAGGCGCTCCACCACGGGGTGGCGGCCGTCGACGATCTCCAGCACGTCGGAGTCGTCGCAGACGGGGCGGCAGTAGTCGCGACGGTCGGCGATCTCGGCCAGGGCGGACATGAGGTCCAGCTCGCCGGTGCGGTCCGCGGCGCGGCGCAGGTCCGACAGGCGCTCCCCGATGGCCCCGAGCAGCTCGGTGAAGAGCTCCTGCTCGCGGGCCTGGATGCGTTCCTCGGCCTCGAGGATCGTCTGCTCGGCGTCCTTCAGCTCGGGGGTGTGGAAGCGGGCCGCGTTGACCAGCGTCTGCTTCTGGACGTAGTGCTCGGGGACCTTGTCCAGGTGCTTGTTGGTGACCTCGAAGTAGTACCCGAACACCTTGTTGAAGCCGACCTTCAGGCTGCCGATGCCGGTGCGCTCCCGCTCGTCGGCCTGCAGGGAGGCCAGGAAGCCGCGGGTGTCGCTGGCCACGGCCTTGGCGGCGTCCAGGTCGGCGTCGTAGCCGGGGCGGACCACGTCGCCGGCCTTGAGCTGGGCCGGGGCCTGCTCGGCGATGAGGTCGAGGATGCGTGTGGAGAGGTCGTGGAGGTCCGGCAGGGCGTCGACGACGTCGACGGCGGGGTGGTCGTCGTGACCGGCGCCGCGGATGCAGGCGGCGGCTTCCTCCACCGCGCGGATCGACTCCCCCAGCAGGCGCGTGCGTGCCGGGCCCAGGCGTCCCGACGCCGCCCGGACGCTCCAGCGGTCCAGGTCGCCGATGCGGCCGAGGATCAGCCGCAGGGATTCACGCCAGGGGCGGTCCTGTCGGAAGCCGTCCACGCCGGCGTGCCAGCGCGCCAGGACGTCCAGGTCGGTCAGGGGCTCGGCCAGGCGACGCTCCAGGAGTCGACGCCCCATGGGGGTGACCGTGTCGTCCAGGTGGTGGATCAGGGTCCCCTCCCCGACCTCGCCGCGGAAGGTGCGGAAGATCTCGAGGTTGCGCAGGGTCTCCTCGTCCAGCTGCAGGCGCGATCCGCGCGCGGTGACCTGCACCGACGTGATCTGGTCCGGGCGGCGCAGGTTCAGGGTCGTCAGGTAGCGCAGGGCGGCGCCGGCGGCGCAGGCCGCGGGCTGCAGGACCTCGGCATCGAGGCCGAAGGGCGAGAGGTCGCGCACGCCGAAGTGGTCGCAGAGGGTGTCCACGGCGAAGCCCGGGTGGAACCAGGCCGCGCTCGCCGGATTGATCACGACGCCGGGCAAAGCCGCGCGCCAGGCCAGCAGGTCCTGGGGGTCGACGGTCTCGGCCACGATGATCTCGCGGGCCCCGTAGCGCTCGGCCAGGGTCATCAGGCCGCCGTCGTCCACGCCACAGCGGAAGTCGCCGGTGGAGGCGTCGAGGATGGCCCAGCCGTGGAGGCCGGACGTCGCCGCGGAGAAGGCCAGGCAGTAATGGCCCGCATCGCCGCCCAGGAGTTCGGGCGAGGTCAGGGTGCCCGGGCTGATGACCTCCACGACCTCGCGCTTCACCAACCCCTTGGCCTGGGCCGGATCCTCGGTCTGCTCGCAGATGGCGACGGTGACGCCGGCCTTCAACAGGCGCCCGAGGTAGGTGTCCAGGGCGTGGTACGGGACGCCGGCGAGGGGTACGGGGTGGTCGCTGTTCTTGTCGCGAGTGGTGAGGGTCACGCCGCAGATCTCGGCCAGGCGGGCGGCGTCGTCGAAGAAGGTCTCGTAGAAGTCGCCCATGCGGAACAGGAGGACCGCGTCGGCATGGTCCTTCTTGATCTCCATGTACTGGGCGAGCATGGGGGTCAGCTTGGGGCCGCCGTCGGACTTCTTCGGGCTCACCGGTCCGCGCTCCTCTCCACCACCACGGCCTCCACGCCGTGCTCGGCGGACAGGGCCGCCGCCTGTTCGGCGGCGTGGGTGCGCGAGGCGAAACGTCCGCCGCGGACCCGGTAGAGGGTCCGGCCGTCGGCGCCGTCGATCTCTTCCACCTCGACCGGGTCGAGCCAGGCGCGGCAGCGGTCACGATGGCCCAGGGCCCGGCCACGGTCGCCGAAGGCGCCGAGCTGGAGCGTGAAGCGGGCGTCGTCGACAGCCGGCGCGGGCGCGGCCTCGACGACCTCCGTCTCCTGGAAGCGCTGCTCGGCGTCGTCGCGGCGGCGCTCCAGTTCCAGGACGCGCATCATGGCGAGGGAGTCGGGGAAGCGGTTCATGAGCTCGCGGCGGAGGCGCGACGCCTCCCGCGGGTCGGTGTCGCGGGACAGTTCCCAGACGGCGGCGAGGACGTCGGCCCGGCAGGCGGACCGGTCGGCCTCCTCGGCGTTGCGGTAGTAGCGCCGGGCGAGCACGGGGCCGCCGTCCTCGACGGCCAGGCGGCCGAGCAGGTAGCGGGCCCAGGAGAAGCCGGGGTCGTCCGGTCGGACGCCGGCCAGGGATTCGCGGGCGGCGTCGGCGTCGCCGAGGCGCACACGGGCCAGGCCAAGCAGGAGCCCGTGGCCGGAGGGCGGCTCGTCACCCGGGACGGCGAGGGCGTCGACGACTCCCTGGGCGTCGCCCCTGCCCCAGGCGATCCAGGCTTCATCGGAGGCGGAAAGACTGTCGGCGAGATCGGGTCGGGACGCCAGGAGCGAAGCCCACGCGCCGCCCTCGACCGACGCCAGGTCCTCGGCCGGCATGGCGGCCAGGAGATCCCGGGCGGCGTGGACGTCGCCGGAGCTCCAGGCTTCGCGGACGGCGGACCAGTCCGCCGCGGAGGCGGCCGCCGCCAGGAGCATGCAGGTCGTCAGGACCGCGCGGATCAACCGTCCACCGCCGCGCGGGCCGGTCCCGGTTCGATGGTGTCGAAGGACCGGCAGTCGGGGCAGAACCAGTGCACCTCGGACCACGAACCGCTGCAGTCGCTGCAGTGCCACTGCACGGGGCCGGTGCGCGTGTGGATGGCGCTCCAGATGCGGGTGAAGTCGCAGTCCGGCAGATCGTGCACGAGGATGCGCAGGAAGGGCGCCGCGGCGGCGAGGGTCAGGCGCTGGTCGCCGGCCTTGCCCTCCAGCAGGCGGATGGCCATCTCCCGGTCCCCCACCTTCTCGTGGAGCAGCGCCAGGGCGATCCACAACGATGCCGGCGCCCGGTCCGACTGGCAGGCGCTCTCGAGGATGGGGATGGTGCGCTCGTAGCGCCCGCTCTCCAGGAGCGACTTCTGGAGGATGGGCAGCAGGAGCTCGGATTCCTCGGGCGCTTCCAGGAGGCCGGCGGTGGCGATCTCCGCCGCCTGCTCGGGTTCGCCGTCGGCGAGCCTGGCGAGGCTGCGCACGTGGGCCACGCGGGCGGCGTAGGGACCGTCGTCGGGCACGTCCTTCAGCAGGCGTCGGACCTCCCGGCCGTCCTCGGCGCGGACAGCCTCCAGCGCACGGTCGAGCTGGAAGAGCTGCCAGCGGCGGTGGAAGGATTCCTGGTGGTCCTTCTCGGCACGGCGGGCCGCCTCGCGGAGGCTGCGGGCGGCCTCGTCGGGGTTCTCCTGGCCGAGCCACTGGTGGAAGCGGGCGTGCCAGAAGCGGGGCATGGCGGGCTTGCGTTTCTGGAGGTCGTCCAGCAGGGCCCGGGACTCGTCCCAGCGGCCCAGGTCGTTGAGGTCCTCGGCCAGGGCCAGGGCGATGGACGTGCGCTGGGCCCGGTCCAGCCCGGGACGGGCGGCCAGACCACGATGAAGGGCCGCGGCACGGCGAGCGTCGCCGCTCTGGCGCAGGAAGAGGCCGAGCTGCAGGTACGGGTCCACGGACTGGGGGGCGACGGCCACGGCCCGCCGCATGGCGTCCACGGCGCCTGGGCGATCCCCGGCGAGCCAGAGTTCGAGGCCCTGGGTGTAGGCGTCCTCCTGGGCGGGAGCGTCGCCGCTGCGACGGAGCACGAGCCAGAGGATCGCGGCCAGGAGGACCGCGGCCACCACCAGGATGGCGATCTCCACCGGTGCGGTCATCGCTCGTCGGCCCCGGCGTCCAGGTCCTGGAGCGGCAGGGAGCGGAGCTCGCCGATCTCCGTGTCGCGCTCGCGGAGGTCCTTCTGGAGACCGCGGATGCGGTTGCGCAGCCGGATCTCGCGGACCCCGCCGAGCAGCATGCTCACGACGATCCCCAGCAGGAAGGCGCCGGCGAGCACGTAGTACAGGGGGATGTCCAGGTACTCGCGGCCGAAGGCGCGCAGGTCCACGGACTGGCCGCTGTTCTGGGCGAACAGGACCGCGAGGGCCACCGCGACGAGCAGGGCGACGATCCACTTGATCAGGGACATGCGTGTTCCTCCGTTCCGACGATCTCACCGGTGAACGTGGTGGACCGGCAGCCGGTGATGCGCACCCGGAGTTCCTCTCCGAGCCGGCCGTCGTGATCGGTCAGCAGGACCTTGCGGTTGTGGGGGGAGCGGGCGCGCCAGGCGCCCTCCGGGCGACGGGCCTCCTCCTCCACCGCGACGTCCCAGACCTCGCCCACCGCTTCGGCGGCCATGGCGGCCCAGACATCCTCCTGCAGGGCCATCAGTGCGGCCAGGCGCTCCTTCTTGATCTCCACGGGAACGTCGTCGGCGAGTTTGGCCGCCGGGGTCCCCGGTCGTTCCGAGTACTTGAAGTTGAAGGTCTGATCGTATCGGACCTCGCGGACCAACTCAAGGGTCATGCGGAAGTCCTCGTCGGTCTCCCCGGGGAAGCCCACGATGAAGTCGCCGGAGAACGTCACCTCCGGTACGTGGCGCCGGGCGGTCTCGACCATGCGCAGGTAGTCGGACGAGGTGTAGTAGCGCTTCATGCGCTTCAGGACGCGGTCGCTGCCGCTCTGGGCCGGCACGTGGAGCCAGGGCATGACCGTGGGCAGTTCTCCCACCGCCCGCATCAGTTCCTCGTTCATGTCGCAGGGGTGACCGGTGAGGAAGCGCACGCGGCGCAGTCCCTCGATGGCGTCGACGCGTCGCAGCAACCCGGCGAAATCCAGGTCGGGAGACCGGTAGGCCGTGACGTTCTGCCCCAGCAGGGTGACCTCGGTGCCGCCGGCATCCACGATGGCGCGGATCTCGTCTTCGATCACGTCAGGGGCCTTCTCGCGCTGGGGGCCGCGGGTGGCGGGCACGATGCAGTAGGTGCACTTGTAGTCGCAGCCCTTGTGGATGGTCACCAGGTGCGAGTTGTTGGTGGGGTAGGCGTCCGGAGGGGCCACGTAGTGGACGTCGGCACGGTGGCCGGTGGCCACCACGTCGCCGGGGGCGTCCTCTCCCAGCACGGTGTCGAGCATCTCGGGCAGCCGCTCGTACTGGTCCACGCCCAGCACCAGGTCGGCCCCGCGCTCGCCGCGGGTCAGGTCTCCGGACAGGCGCTCGGCCATGCAGCCGGTCACGCCCACCACGCCGGCACGGGTCAGGCCGCGGCGGTGCATGCTGCGCAGCTCGCCCACGCGGCTGTTCACCTTGTGTTCGGCCAGGTCGCGGACGGAACAGGTGTTGAGCAGGATCACGTCGGCGATCTCCAGGGTGTCCGAGCGGACGTAGCCGTGACGCTCGAGGATGCCGTACATGGCCGACGTGTCGTAGGAGTTCATCTGGCAGCCGTAGGTCTCGATCCAGACCTTCACGCGCCCGTCGCGGGCGGATCCGCTCATGCGGCACCTCCGTCGGCCTTGCGGCCTGCGGTCTCGACGCGCTCGGCCCAGAGCACGCCGTCGTGGAAGCCGGCCGGCGTGACCAGCACGGCCGAACCCTGGGCCCAGGTGTCGGGAACCTGGACGGTGGCGTAGTTGCCGGTGGTGGCCTGCACCCAGCCGGGACGGGGGCGGTCGGTCTCCACGGTGGCCTCGATGGTCCGCCCCACCAGCCCCTGCTCGAAGGCGAGGCGCTTGGCGGCGCTCAGTTCCCTGAGGACGGCCGAGCGGGAGGTCACGGTCTCGGTGTGGCAGGGCTTCAGTTCGGCGGCTTTCGTTCCGGGCCGCGAGGAGTACCGGAAGACGTGGAGGTAGCTGAACGGCGCCCGCTCGATCATGGCGCGGGTCTCCTCGAACTCCTCGTCCGTCTCCCCCGGGAAGCCCACGATGACGTCGGCTCCGATCCCGAACCCCGGCGCCAGTTCCGCGGCTTCGCAGACGGCCCGCTCCACATCCGCAGCGGCGTAGGGCCGCCGCATCCGCTGGAGAACCGTGTCGCTCCCCGACTGCATGGAGACATGCAGATACGGGCGCAGGTTCATGTGGCGCCTGAAGAGACCCAGGAGCGCCTCGTCCACCTCGTTGGGGTGGATGCTGCTCATGCGGAAGCGCATATCGGGGAAGGCGGCGGCCACGCGGTCCACCAGGCCCACCAGGCCCGGTCGGAAGCGGATGTCGCGACCGTAGCTGCCCATGTGGACGCCCGTCAGGACGATCTCGGTGAAGCCGGCGCGGCGCAGGTCGTCCACCTGTCCCTGGACGTCCTCGGGCGAGCGGCTGCGGCCGGGGCCGCGGGCCTTCCAGATCAGGCAGTAGGTGCAGCGCAGGTCGCAGCCGTCCTGGATCTTCACGAAGGCGCGGGTGCGGCCGTCGAAGTCGGTGATGCGGTGGTCACGGAAGGCGGGGCGCTTGGAGTACTGGGAGACCTCGATCAGCCGCCGCTCCTCCTCCAGCAGACGAGGGAGCCACTGGTGGATGTCCTCGCGCTCGCCGATGCCGATCACGCCGTCCAGCTCGTCCATGGCGGCCAGGGCCTCGGGCTGGGTCTGGGCGTAGCAACCGGTGACGACGATCTTGGCGTCCGGACAACGCCGCCGCACCTGGCGCGCGAGCTGGCGGCATTTCTGGTCCGCCTTGCCCGTGACGGTGCAGCTGTTCACGACGTAGACGTCGGCCCGTTCCTCCCAGTCCACGACCTCGCAGCGCAGGTCGCCCGGCAGGCGGGTCTTCATGACCTCGGTGTCGTACTGGTTGAGACGGCAGCCGAGGGTGTGGAAGGCGATGCGGACCACGGCGGTCCGATCGTCGCTGGCAGTCACGTCGTCACCTCCGGGGACGGAAAAGGGGTGGACGAGCCACCCCTTCGCCGCACGGATCCCTGGCGGGATCAGTCGTTCTTCTCTTCCTCGGCCGGAGCCTCCTCGGCGGCGGCTTCGGTCTCCTCGGCCTCCGCAGGAGCCTCGGTCGCTTCCTCGGCAGCGGCTTCCTCGGCCGGAGCCTCGTCCTCGGCAGGCGCTTCGGCCTCGTCGGTCTCGGCAGGAGCCTCGGTCGCTTCCTCGGCAGGCGCCTCTTCCGCGGCGGGAGCGGCCTCGGCCACGTCCAGCTCGGGAGCGGGTTCGACGTCCACGTCGGCGTAGTCGTCGCCCTCGGATTCGCCCTCGGCGGCCTGATCGGCGGCCACCACGTCCTCGAGACGCGGGTGCTCGCTGATGTAGGTCTCGAGCTCGTCCTTCGGCTGGTCCTTGAAGTACTCGGCGGCCGAAAGCACGATCCGCCGGTTCTCAGCATCCATCTTGATCACGTGGAGGGGCAGGGCCTCTTCCTCGTGGAAGTGGTACTGGGGCTTCTCCAGCTTGGGGATGGCCAGGTGACCGACGGGCACGAAGCCCTCCAGGTCGCCGCCGATCTCCACCACGACGCCGTGGTCGAGCATGCGGATGATCCGGCCCTCGACCTGGCGGCCGACGGGATAGTCCTCGGCCAGCGTGGGCCAGGGGTTCTCCTGCAGCTGCTTGATGCCGAGGCTGATGCGGCGCTTGTCCGTGTCGATGTCCAGGATCTGCACCTGCACCAGGTCGCCCTTGCGGACGATCTCCTTGGGATGACGCACGCGCTTGGTCCAGGACATGTCGGAGATGTGCACCAGACCGTCGATGCCCTCTTCCACCTCGACGAAGGCGCCGAAGTCGGTGAGGTTGCGCACACGGCCCTCGATGATGGTGCCCACGGGGTACCGCTCGTCCAGGGTCGTCCATGGATCCTGCTCGGTCTGCTTGAGACCCAGCGAGATCTTCTCGTTCTCCTTGTCGATCTTCAGGACCATCACCTCGACCGCGTCGCCGATCGACAGGATCTTGGACGGGTGCTTGATGTGACGGGTCCAGCTCATCTCGGAGATGTGGATCAGGCCCTCGATCCCCTCTTCCAGCTCCACGAAGGCGCCGTAGTTGGTGATCGAGACGACCTTGCCCTGCACGATGGTCTTCTCCGGGTACTTGGTCTCGACGTTCTCCCAGGGGTAGTTCTGGAGCTGCTTGAGACCCAGAGAGATCCTCTCCCGATCACGGTCGAAGTCCAGGATCTTGACCTCGATCTCGTCCCCGATGGTCACGACCTCGCTGGGGTGCTTCACGCGGCCCCAGGACAGGTCGGTGATGTGGAGCAGGCCGTCGATGCCGCCGAGATCCACGAACGCGCCGAAGTCGGTGATGTTCTTCACGACTCCCTTGCGGACCTGGTTCTTGTCCAGCTCGGCCATCAGCGTCTTCTTCTTCTCCTCGCGCTCACGCTCGAGGACGATGCGCCGGCTCACCACGACGTTGCGACGCCGCTTGTTCTTCTTGATGATCTGGCACTCGATCTCCTCGCCGATCATCTGGTCCAGGTCGGGCACCTGACGGAGCGCCACCTGGGAACCGGGCAGGAAGGTGTCGACGCCCCAGAGCTTGACGACCAGGCCGCCCTTGATGCGACGGTCGACCAGACCCTGGACCACGTCTCCGGCCTCGTGGGCCACCTTGATCTTGTCCCACACCTTGAGGAAGTCCGCGCGCTCCTTGGAGAGCACGACCAGGCCGTCCTGGTCTTCGAGATGCTCCAGGAACACGTCGAACTCGTCGCCCTCGCCGAGCTCGGCGCCGCCGAACTCCTCGATGGCGATGACGCCTTCGCTCTTGAAGCCGATGTTCAGCAGGACCTCGTTCTCGCGCACCTCGACGATGACGCCCTTGAGGATCTGGCCCTCGGCGATCTCGTTGAGGGTCTCCTCGTACTGGTTGAGGAGCTGGAGCATCTCGTCATCGCTGAGGGCCTGGGCGTCGTCGTCGACGTAGTCCCTGTTCACGATGGCGGCCGGGTCGAACTCGGCGGTGAGCTTGGGTGAGGAAGCGGCGGCGAAGTCCTGGCTGGACTCCTCGGACCGGTTCTCGGGGACGGAAGGATTGGGCACAGCGGCCTCATCCCCCGTGTTGGGGTTGGGATTCATGTTACTTTTTCCTCCTAATAACGCAGATTCACCCGGCGGGAACGCCGGGCGTCAGGCGAATATACACCCCGTCGGGTCCTGTTGCAAGGGAATCCGGGCCCGAATTCCGGCTCAGGAGGCCCGATTCCGGAAGGTGCGGGCGTCCTTCCGGGCGACCCGGGGGCGCATGCGCTCGGCCTGCTCCCGCTCGGCCTCGGAGAAGGGGGCGCGGTCGTGGCTGCGGGCCTGCATCTCCAGGTAGATCTGCTCGAAGAGGGCGGCCACCAGGCGGCTGATTTCGCGCTCGTCGTGACGCTCACGGAGAGTGGGCAGGGCCCTCAGGCGGACCGGAGGGGCGAAGACAAGCTCGAGGGGCGTGGACGGCGATCCGAGGGTCTCGAGGCAGGGGGTTCCCCGGACGAAGGCGGGAACGGCAGGGGCGCCTGAGCGCTGCATCAGGGTGCCGAGGCCCGTGCGCACGGGTCCGGGCTCCCCCACCACGCGGCGGGTCCCTTCCGGGAAGAAGACCACGTTCTGCCCCTCGCCCAGGAAGCGCTCCACCTGCAGGAAGGCGCCTTCGTCGAAGACGCGGCGCTTGATGGGGATGGCGTCGAGGAACCGGAACATGGGCCCCATGGGCCAGATCTTGAAGAGCTCCTCCTTGGCCACCGAACGGTAGTGGCCGAGGCCGGCGAGGGCGGCGCCCAGCATGGGGGGATCCCAGTTGCTCACGTGGTTGCAGGCCACGATCTGGCCCTCGCAGGTCTCCACGTACTCCCGGCCCCCGATCTTCAGGCCGAAGGCGCGGGCCAGGGCCGTGAACACGGCGTAGGCGATGCGGTAGCGCCAGTCGGGTCGGGCGGTGGGGCAGTCGGGGTCCAGGGGACCGGTGTCGCGCTCGGCCAGCACGGCCATGACCGCGTCGGCGGTCCGGTCCAGTTGCTCGTCCAGCGAGAAGTTGCTGTTGTCCACCACCACGGCGTCGGGCGGGATGCTCAGGGGGCTCTCCTCGCGCTCGCTGTCGCGCTTGTCCCGGGCAGCCACCTCGGCCACGACCTGGTCGAAGGACATCTCGTTGCCGCGCCTGCGGTGCTGGGCCAGGCGGCGCTCGGCCCGGGCTTCGATGCTGGCGTCCAGGTAGATCTTCGCGGTGGCCAGGGGAAAGACCACGGTGCCGATGTCGCGCCCCTCCATGACCACGCCGCGACGGCGGGCGAAGGCGCGCTGGCGCTCCACCATGGCGGCCCGCACCCCCTGGTGGGCGGCCACGGCCGAGACCTGCGACTCCACGCCTGGCGTGCGGATCTCCCCGGAGATGTCGCGACCGTTCCAGTGGACGCGGGTCTCCTGGCGGGCGGGGTCGAGCTCGAGGTCGGCGTCGGCCAGCAGGCGCTCCAGGGCCTCGCCGTCGTCGGGGCGGACGCCGCCGTCCAGGGCGGCCCAGGTCAGGGCCCGGTACATGGCGCCCGTGTCCACGTAGAGCAGGCCGAAACGGTCGGCGAGGGCGCGGGCGGTGGTGGACTTGCCGGAGCCGGCGGGGCCGTCGATGGCCACCACCGTGTCGGCGGGAACCGAGTACGGGGAAGCGGCGCGACTCACAGGGAACGCCCCAGGGCCTCGGCCAGCGGCCCGCAGGAGCGGGCGAGGGCGGTGAACGACGGCAGGTCGAGGGACTGGGCGCCGTCGCTCCAAGCTTCCGAGGGCGAGGCGTGGACCTCCACGAGCAGGCCGTCCGCGCCGGCGGCGAGGGCCGCGCGGGACAGCGCGGGCACGAGGTCGGCCCGACCGGCGGCGTGGCTCGGGTCCACGATGACGGGCAGGCGGCAGATCTCGCGCAGCAGGCTCACGGCGTTCAGGTCCAGGGTGTTGCGCGAGGCGGTCTCGAAGGTGCGCACGCCCCGTTCGCAGAGCACCAGGGGAACGTCTCCTTCCCCGGCCTCCAGCACGTACTCCGCGGCGGAGAGCCACTCGAAGACGGTGGTCATCATGCCCCGCTTGAGCAGCACCGGCATCCCCGAGGCGCCGACTTCCCGGAGCAGGGGGACGTTCTGGACGTTGCGGCTGCCCACCTGGAGCATGTCGGCCACTGACGCCACGCGCTCCACGTCGCGGGGATCGAGGACCTCGGTCACCACGGGCAGGCCCGTGGCCTCGCGCGCCTCGGCCAGCAGGGCGAGGCCGGAAGGACCGAGTCCCTGGAAGTCGTAGGGGGACGTGCGGGGCTTGTACGCCCCGGCGCGGAGCAGGGAGGCGCCGGCCTCGGCCACACCGGCGGCCGTGGCGGCCAGGGTGCCGGTGGGCTCCACGGAGCACGGCCCGGCGGCCAGGACGATCCGGTCGCCTCCGAAGACGACGTCGCCCACACGCACTTCGACACGGGGCGACGAAGCCGTTCGCAGGGTGTGCCGCAGGGCGTCCGGATCCAGTCCGGCGTAGGCAGGGTCGTGTGCGGGGCGTTCCATCACGCCAGGATCTCCCCCAGGGCCTCGAGGCAACGGGCGTTCTCCGCGGGCAGGCCCACGCTGATGCGCATGGCGCCGTCGCCCAGGCCGAAGGCGTTCATGGGACGCACGATCACGCCCTTGTGCAGCAGCTCCTGGGTGACCTCGGTGGCGTTGCGCCCGGGGATGCGCACGAGGATGAAGTTGGTCTGGGCGGGCACGACCTCGAGGCCCAGGGCCTCCAGTCCGGCCGAGAGCTCCGTCAGCCACTCCTGGTTGCGGCGGGCCCGGGCGGCGATCTCGTCGTCGAGCTCCAGGGCCGCGAGGCAGGCGGCCTGGGCCAGGCTGTTCACGTTGAAGGGCTCGCGGGTCTTGTGGAGCTGGCCGATGAGGCCGGGATGGCCCACGCCGTAGCCCACCCGCAGGCCCGCCATGCTGTGGATCTTGGAGAAGGTCCTGCAGATCACCAGGTTCGGGTGGTCGGCGAGCATGGGGATGGTTTGCGGGTAGTCGTCGGCCCACACGTACTCGTAGTAGGCCTCGTCCACGGCCACGATCACGCGCTCCGGGATGCGCTTCATGAACTCGGCGAACTCGGCGGCCGTGTTGTAGGTGCCGGTCGGGTTGTTCGGGTTGCAGACGATCACGAGCTTGGTGTTCTCGTCCACGGCGTCGGCCATCGCGCCCAGGTCGTGACGGTCGTCCCCGTCCAGGGGCACGGCGCGGCCGCTCTCGAACTGGATCCCGGTGGACAGCGGATAGACGATGAACGACGGATGCCCGAAGACCACGTTCTCCCCCGGCGAGACCAGGGCGCGGATGAGCATGTCGATGACCTCGTTGGAACCGTTGCCCAGGAGGATCGAGCCGGTCTCCACGCCGAGCTTGGCGGCGAGGGCCCGGGTCAGCTCGTAGCAGGAGCCGTCGGGGTAGCGGTTCAGGTCCGCGGCGGCGGCCCGGACGGCCTCCACGATGGCCGCGGGCGGCCCCTCGGGGTTCTCGTTGCTGGCCAGCTTGACGATGTCGTCCAGGCCCAGCTCGCGCTGGACCTCGCTGACGGGCTTGCCCGGGGTGTACGGCTTGGTGGCGAGGATACCGGGTCGGAACAGGCGCTCGAAATCCATGGCTGCCTCCGTGGCTATCAGGACTCCGGGGGGCCCAGGGCCTCCCGCAAGGCGTCGATCTCAGGGGCGTCGAGCTCCCGGAAGGAGCCCGCCGCGAGGTCGTCCAGTTCCACCGGACCCACCGCCTCGCGGTGGAGGTCCGTCACACGGCGCCCGACGGCCCGGATCATGCGCCGGATCTGCCGGTTGCGACCCTCGGAGAGCCACATGGTCCAGACGGTCCCGCCGGTTCCGACCGGCTCGAGGCGGGCGGGTCGGCAGGGGCGGCCGTCCAGTTCGATGCGGCCTTCGGTCAGCGTCCCGACCAGCGTGGGGTCGAGGGGCCGGTCCAGGGTCAGCCGGTAGCGCTTCCAGACCTTGCGCCGGGGCAGCATGAGCGCCTCGGCGAGGGTGCCGTCGTCGGTCCAAATGAGCAAGCCGGTCGTGGGGGCGTCAAGGCGTCCGACGGGAATGACGGACGCGGGCAGATCCGCGCGCTCGCGGAACTCCGCGAGGCAGGGTGCATCCCCCTGACCGCGCAGGGAGGATACGACACCCGCAGGCTTGTGGAAAGCGAAGACGCGCCAGGTTTCCGGCAGGGTCACCGGGCGACCGTCCACCGTCACGACGGCCCCCCGGGCGGGGACGCGACGACCCAGGTCCGAGACGGTCTCCCCGTCCACGGCCACGCGGCCGGCGCGGATCAGCTCCTCCACGCCGCGGCGCGAGCCGACGCCGGCGCGGGCGAGGAAGCGGTTCAGGCGCAGTTCGTCAGCGGGGGTCATCGGGGGTGTGCCCGGAGTCGTCGCCGGCGGCGGCGGCCGACTCGACGGGTGCGTCCTCGGGGGCGTCGTCCACGGCAACTCCAGACGTCTCCTCCCCTTCCGGGGCGTCGACCGGTGACTCTTCAGCGGAGGTATCCACCACCACGATCTGCTCGCCGTCCACGCGGACGGTCTCGAAGGTGGAGTCGTCGATCTCCTCGCCCAGCTGGGCGGCGAAGCGCTTGATCTCGTCGCGGTCGCCCATGATGCCCTCGAGCTCGGGCAGGGGCGGCAGCTGGTGCAGGCCCTTCAGGCCCATGTGATTCAGGAACTCGCGGGTGGTGCCGTAGAGGATCGGGTTGCCCACGGCCTCGCTGCGTCCCACCACCGTCACCAGGTTGCGCTCGGTGAGGGTCTGCAGCACGCCGCTCACCTGCACGCCGCGGATCTCCTCGATCTCCATGCGCGTGACGGGCTGGCGGTACGCGATGATGGCCAGCACCTCCAGGGCCGCCTTGGACAGCCGCACGTAGCGACGACCCTTGTAGAGCTTCTGGATCATGGCCATGTACTCGGGACGGCTCGCGAGCTGCCACCCTCCCCCGAACTCCACGATGGAGAACGCGCGCTCCTGGGCCTCGTACTCGGCGTTGAGTTCGTCCACCAGCTCGCGGATCTCCTTGGACCCGAGCTCCAGGATGGGCTTGAGCCGCGCCGCCGTCAGTGGCGAGTCGGTGGCGAAGAGCAGGGCTTCGAGATCGTGCTTCACGACGGCGTGCCTCCAGCGGCCGCCTCGGCGACCTTGGGATCGGTGTCGGCGGCGCTGACCCAGATCAGGCCGTGGGTGTCGGTCTGGGTCAGGCGGATCTGCTGGCCCTTGGCCAGCTCGAGGATGGCCACGAAGGTCACGACGACCTCCATCTTGATGGCGTCGTCCTTGAAGAGCTCGTCGAAGCGGATGGTGCCTTCGTCGACGAGGCGGGTCCTGATGAGGTCGACCTTCTGCTCGACGGTGTAGACCTCGCGCCGGACGTTGTGGACCGCCTCCTTGCTGACGCGGTCGAAGATGCCGCTCAGGGCGTTGAGCAGGTCGAACAGGCCCACGCGGAGCTCGGGCTCCTCCTGGTTCTCCTCAAGGTTGTCGGGCTTCGCGCTGCGCACGTGCAGGCGGGTCCGTTCGTCCTCGAGCTTGCGCAGGTTCTCGGCCATCTCCTTGTAGCGCTTGTATTCCAGGAGGCGACGGACCAGCTCGGCGCGCGGATCCTCCTCGTCGATCTCCTCGTCGTCGGGCTGTACCGGCAGCAGCATGCGTGCCTTGATGCGCATGAGGGTGGCGGCCATCACGATGAACTCCCCGGCCACGTCCAGCGACAGCTTCTCCATGACCTCCACGTAGGCCAGGTACTGCTCGGTGATGCGGCCGATGGGGATGTCGTAGATGTCCATCTCGTCCTTCTGGATGAGATAGAGCAGCAGGTCCAGGGGGCCGTTGAACTCGTCGAGCTCCACGCGGTACGCCTCGCTGGTACGGAAGTATTCCAGCTCGGGCGGCAGGTCCACCGAGATGGTGGGGTCCGGCGGCGGGGAGTCGGCCGGGTGGGGCAGCGGCGGCTGCGGGGTCTCCGGCGTGATGTCGGGTGTCTCGCTCACGGTGCTCTCCTACCAGAGTCCCAGGGCGTCACGCGCCACCTGGAGGGTGGCCTCGGCGGCGGCCCGCGCGCGGCGGTTGCCCTCGGCGATGATCTCGTCCACGAGCTCCGGCTTGTCCACGTAGTGCTGACGACGCTCGCGCAGCGGCTCGAAGTGGGCGTTGACGCCCTCGACCAGCTGCTTCTTGCAGTCCACGCAGCCGCGGGTCGCCGCACGGCATTCCTCGGCGCAGGCCTCGACGTCGTCGGGCAGGAATTTCTTGTAGTAGGTGTGGATGGCGCAGATCTCAGGGTCGCCCGGATCGGTGCGGCGCAGGCGGTTCGGATCGGTGAAGGCGGTGCGCAGCTGCGCGGCGATCTCCTCGGGGCTCGCCGCGATCTCGATGGTGTTGCCCAGGGACTTGCTCATGCGCTTGCCGTCGGTGCCGGGGAAGCGACCGAACTTGGTGACCAGGCCCTCGGGCTCCGGGAAGATCTCGCCGAAGTGGTGGTTGAAGCGACGCGCGATCTCGCGGGTCAGCTCCAAATGGGGCAGCTGGTCCTCGCCCACCGGCACGGCGTCGGCGCGGTAGGCCATGATGTCCGCTGCCTGCAGCACGGGGTAGCCCAGGTGACCGAAGCTGATCTCGCCCTGCATGTTGAGGTCGCGGATCTGCTCCTTGAACGTCGGGTTCCGCTCCAGGCGGCCCATGGAGATCATCATGCAGAAGAGCAGGTAGAGCTCCGCGTGCTCCTTGATCTCCGACTGGATGAACAGCACCGAGCGCTCGGGGTCGAGGCCGGCGCCGAGCCAGTCGAGGATCATCTCGCGGCTGTTGCCGCGGATCTCGGCGGCCTTGTCCAGGGCCGTGGTCAGCACGTGCCAGTCGGCCACCATGAAGTAGCAGTCGTAGTCGTCCTGCAGGCGCACCCAGTTCTCGAGGGCGCCGGTGTAGTTGCCCCAGTGCAGCCGGCCGGTGGGGCGGTTCCCGCTCAGGATGATGGGCTTGGTCACGTCGGTTCCGTCCTCGGGATCGTACGCTCGGGTGGGTGGATGATGACGGTGAACAGTACCATCGCCGCGGGGCGGTGTCAAAGCAGCCCCTGCCGCGTGGCGAGGACCCGTCAGCGTCGGCGGGCCCGGGGATGGGCGGACCGATAGGCCTCGGCCAGATACGCCCTGTCCACGTGGGTGTAGATCTCGGTGGTGCCGATGGAGGCGTGACCCAACAGTTCCTGCACGACGCGCAGATCCGCCCCGCCTTCCAGCAGATGGGTGGCGTAGGTGTGGCGCAGGGTGTGGGGGGTGACCGTGTCGGCCAGGTCCGCGGCCCGCGCCAGAGCCTTCAACCGGTTCCACACCGACACGCGGCTGAGCCGGCCTCCCCGCTGGTTGAGCAGCAGGGCCGGCGAGGGGCGCTTGCCAAGGAAGTCGCCCCTCTCCCCCGCGCACCAGTCGCGGATGGCGGCGAGAGCGGGGTCGCCCACCGGTACGATGCGCTCCTTGCTCCCCTTGCCGCGGACCCGCAGCAGGGCCTCGCGCTCGTCGAGGTCGGTCAGGTCGAGGCCGCAGAGCTCGCTCACGCGCAGGCCGCAGCCGTAGAGGAGCTCCACGATCACGCGGTCGCGGGCGCCGCCCTTCGCGGCGGGATCCGGAGCGTCGAGCAGACGGGTGATCTGCTCGCGACCCAGGACCGTGGGCAGCTTGCGTCCGACCTTGGGCGCCAGGATCAGCAGGGTCGGGTCGGACGAGACGTCGCCCTCGGCGGCGAGGAAGCCGTAGAAGGAGCGGAGGGTCGAGACCAGGCGGGCCCTGGAGCGGGCGGACAGGTCCTGCGCGGTGCGGATCAGGAAGGCCCGGAGGTCGGCGGGCGACACGTCCTGGGGACCGGTACGGTCGGCGGCTTCGGCCCAGCGGCGCAGGCGGTCGAGGTCGTGGGCGTAGGCCTTGCGCGTGGCGTCGGCGAGACCCTTCTCGGCCGCGGTGTGGGCCAGGAAGGCGTCGACGGCTCCGTCCCAGCGGTTCATGCGCCTCCGCTCCCTTCCGCCGCGAAATAGGCGATGATGCGCTGGGCGTCGGCCGCGGACACCCCCCGCACCTCCGACAGCTCCTCGGCCGAGGCCTGCCGCACGGCGTCCACCGAATCGAAGTGGTGCAACAGGCTCAGCTTCTTGACCCGTCCGATGCCGGGGATGTTGTCCAGCACCGAGTGGGTCGTCCGCTTGTCGCGCAGCAGCCGGTGGTAGGTGATGGCGAAGCGGTGGGCCTCGTCGCGCACCTGCTGCAGCAGCTGGAGCGCAGGGCTGGTCCGGGGCAGGCGCACCGGGTCGAGGCCCCGCTCGCGATGGATCTCCTCCTCGCGCTTGGCCAGTCCGATGAGCTCCACCTCGTGGAGCCCGAGCTCCGTGAGGGTGGTCCGGGCTGCCGAGAGCTGGCCGGCCCCGCCGTCCACCATGACCAGGTCCGCCGGCGGCAGCTCCTTCTCCTGGAGGCGCGTGTAGTAGCGGTGCAGTACCTCGCGCATGCTGGCGAAGTCGTCCACGCCCTCCACGTCGCGGATCCGGAAGCGGCGGTAGCGTGACTTGAAAGGCTTGCCGTTGCGGAAGTAGACTAGCGAAGCCACGGTCTCGCGGCCCTGGAAGTTGGAGATGTCGAAGCACTCGATGGTCTCGGGCACCGAGCGCAGGTCCAGGGCGTCCTGCAGCTCGCGGGCACGCCCCGGCGACACCTTGCGCACGCGGCCGTCCTTCATGCGCCGCTCGTTGAGCTTCCAGGCGGCGTTGGCCAGGGCCATCTCCATGGCGTCTCGTCGGGGGCCGCGCTGCGGCACGTTCAGCGAGACCTTCCGCCCGCGCAGGGAGGCGAGCCAGGCCTCCCACTCCCCCTTGGTGCCGGGCTCGTGGGAAACGAGGATGCGGGCCGGGATGTCGCCGGCGCGCGGATAGTACTCGCGCAGGAGCTGGGCCATGAACCGCTCGGGCGAACTCTCCAGCCGGTCCTCCAGCAGGAAATGATGGGTGGTGAGCACCCGGCCGCCGCGGATGCGGAAGACCACGCCGCAGCCGTCGGCGCCGTCGCGGACCACGGCGCAGGCGTCCACGTCGTCGGTCAGGCCGTGGATGCGGCTCAGCCCGCCGATGGTGCGTTCCAGCACCCCGATGCGGTCCCGGACCGAGGCCGCCTCCTCGTAGCGGTAGGCGGCGGAGTATTCGTCCATCTCGGCGCGCATGTCGTCCAGGATGCTGTCGTCCGCCCCTTCGAGGAACCGGACCATGGCCTTCACCTTACGGCCGTAGCTCTCGGGCGGGTCCAGGTCCACGCAGGGGGCGGAACAGCGGCCGATCTGGTAGTCCAGGCAGGGGCGCGGCACGGTCTCGCCGGGCAGGTCCAGACCGCAGGTCCTCACCTGGAAGGCCCGCAGGGCGTGCTGCAGGGTCTCGCGCATGTCGCGGACGGCGGTGAAGGGGCCGAAGTAGCGGGCCCCGTCGTCGGCGATGCGGCGCACGACCTCCACCCGCGGCAGGGGCTCCTGCACGCTGATCCGGATGTACGGGTACCGCTTGTCGTCCTTGAGGCGGACGTTGTAACGGGGCCGGTACTCCTTGATGAGCTGGTCCTCGAGGACGAGGGCCTCCTGCTCGGTGCCCGTGACGATGTAATCCACGTCGTGGACCCGGTTTACGAGGTCCCTGATCCTGGGGGGATGGTCGCTGGAATCCTGGAAATACGAGCGGACGCGCTGGTTGAGGCGCAGGGCCTTGCCCACGTACAGGACCTTGCCCCGGGCGTCCTTGTGGAGGTACACGCCGGGGGACGGCGGCAGGAGCCCGAGCTTGTGCTCCAGGGCGTCGTCGTCGTGGTCGTGTTTCCTTGACATCATGGGGTTTCCCTGCTAAGTTCTGCGGCTGATGTGCATAAGGAGGTCCCAAGTTGCCGCATCACAAGAGTTGCAAGAAGCGCCTGAAGCAGGACAAGGTCCGCCGCTCGAACAACCGCGAGAACCGCGCCGAGATGCGTACCGCGCTGAAGAACTTCAGGGCCGCTTGCGTCGCTGAGGGCGATAACGCCCCCGAGACGCTGACGGGCATCTACAGCATGCTCGACGTCCAGGCCCGCAAGGGTGTCATCCCCCGCAAGCGCGCCTCGCGCCTGAAGGCCCGGGCCGCCGCGCTCTTCGCCAAGTAAGCGAAGAGGGTCGGACGACCGAGACATCGCCGTGCGATCGAGAAAAGGGACCGGACGAATGTTCGGCCCCTTTTTCCGTGCCTGCCGGTCGCCGGTCATCGAGCCGCCGCAGCGGCCGCCAGCACGTCCCCCATGCCGTAGAGCCCCGACTCCTGCCCCGCCACGAACCGAACCGCCGGCACCACGCCCCTGAGGAACGCCCGGCGCGACTGGGCCCGGTGGACCACCTCGATGGTCTCCTCGTCGTCGGCGAAGGTCCAGCGGTGCTCGCCGGTGATGCCGCCGATGCGCAGCGAATGGGTGGGCGGAGCCTCGCCCCCGCGCCGGTTCGTCCAGACCGTGGACAGGGTGCGGGCCGTGCCGCTGGGCCGATCCACCTTGTGCCGGTGATGGGTCTCCACCTGCTCCGCGCCGAAGCCGTCGGGCAGCACGTCCGCCAGACGCTCCAGCAGCATGGCCATCAGGGGGACGCCGACGCTGAAGTTGGTGGCGTGGACGACGGGCAGCGATTCCGCGTGGCGGCGCAGGGCGTCCTCCTGATCGTCCGAATAGCCGGTGGTGCCGATCACGAGGCCGGCGCCCACGTCCTTCGCTCCGGCCAGGAGTCCCTCCAGGGCGGGCGCCAGGGAGAAGTCCACGACCACCGACCCTTCCGGCACCACGTCGGCGAACCGGTCCTGGGGGGTCAGCGGGAGCGAGGGATGGAAGTCGCCGACGTCGCGGCCGCGACCAACCTCGGTGAGCAGCGCGCCCAGGGTGAAGCCGTCGGTGGCCTCCACCAGTTCGGTCACCAGTCGCCCCATGCGGCCTTCCGCCCCGTGAACGCTCACCACCAGGGCCGACATCACTCGGCCTCCAGCAGCGGCGCCAGGGTCTCGGCATGGAAGCGGGCCAGCCACTCCCTGTTCTCCGGCAGGGCGGTCACCAGGGGCAACCGCGGCTCGGGAGTGCAGTAGCCGGACAGCGACAGCAGTTCCTTGGTGGGGACGGGATTGGTCTCGCGGAAGCAGGCGGCGACCACCGGCTCCGTGGCCGCGAAGATCGCGCGGGCCTCGTCCTCGCGCCCGTCGCGCCAGGCCTTCCACATCCGCACCAGGTGGGCGGGCAGCAGGTTGCTCAGCACGGAGATGGCGCCGTGGGCGCCGCGGGCCAGGATCTCCAGGTTCAGGCCGTCGTCGCCGGAGAAGATCTGCAGGTCGGTGGTGCACATCTCGCCGATCTGGTCCAGGTCGCCGCTGGCCTCCTTCACCGCCGCCACGTTGGGCTCGACGGCGATCGCCCGCACCGTCGACGGCAGGATGTTCACGGCCGTCCGACCCGGCACGTTGTAGACGACCTGGGGGATGTCCACGGCTCGTGCCACCGCCGTGTAGTGGGCCACCAGACCGTGCTGCTGGGGCTTGTTGTAGTAGGGGGAGATGAGCATGGCGGCGTCGGCGCCCCACGCCTTCACCAGCTTCGTCATTTCGATGGTCGAGGCGGTGACGTTGGTGCCGGAACCCGCCAGCACGCAGCAACGGCCGTCGGCGATCTCGACGCAGGCGCGCACCAGGCGCTCCCGCTCCGCGGCGTCCAGGGCGGCGGCCTCCCCCGTGCAGCCCACCGGCACGATGCCGGCCACGCCGGCGTCGACCTGACGGGCCACCAGGGTCTCCCAGGCGGCGTCGTCCACGGCGCCGTCGCGGAAGGGGGTGATCAGGGCCGTGTAGATGCCTTCCGGCAGCCTCGCTCGTGCGGTCATGAGATCGCGACCTCTCCCCGGAACGCGGTCACGGCCGGTCCGGTCAGTTCGATGACGGGAGACCCCTGAGGGTCGGTGACGGTGATGGTCAACCGGTCCCCGCCCCGTGTCAACAGGCGGACGGGCGATGCCGCCTCCCCCAGCAGGCAGAGCAGCAGTCCGGCCGCCGAGGCGCCGGTGCCGCAGGCCAGGGTCTCGTCCTCCACGCCGCGCTCGTAGGTGCGGATCAGCCAGGTGCCGTCGTCGCGACGCTGGACCCAGTTGACGTTGGTGCCGGCGGGGGCGAAGGCCTCGGACTCACGCAGGGTGCGGCCCCAGCGTGGCAGGTCCACGGTCTCGATGTTCTCCACCGGGAAGACCAGATGAGGCACGCCCGTGTCGGCCGCGTGGCCGGGGCCGAAGGGATGCTCCACCCCCGTGGCCACGTCCAGGGCGATGCCGTGGGGCGGGGTCAGGGAGACGCGGACGTCGTCGCCGTCGAGGGCGCCGGTATGGGAGCCGGAGAACGACGCGAAGGTGCCCTGGTCGCTGCACAGGCCGAGCTCACGGGCGAAGGCGAAGGCGCAGCGGGCGCCGTTGCCGCACATCTCGGCCTCGCCGCCGTCGCTGTTGAAGTAGGTCATGCGGAAGTCGTGGTCGGGGTCGGAGCCCACCACGAGCAGGCCGTCGGCGCCGATGCCGGTGCGGCGGTGGCAGAGCCGTGCGATGGCTCCGCGGTCCAGCTCCACGCCGGCGTCCAGCAGGTCGGCGGCGGCGAAGACCACGAAGTCGTTGCCGGCGCCGTGCATCTTGGCGAAGGGGACGGATCGGCTCACGGCTCTTCCTCCTCGGCGGGCTGCGCGATGCTGTCGGCGGGAGCCTCGACGGTGCACAGGGTGTCGGTCGCCGCGGAGGCGGTATCCGCCGGCGCGGGCAGCGGCGGAGGCACGAGGCATCGGATCATGGTGTCGGGCACCGCCGGCAGTTGGACCTCGACGGGTAGTCCCGCCTCGATCTCCAGGGAGTCGACCAAAGCGAACGGTTCCCAGAGCCAGGCCACGGAGTCGGCTGCCACTGAATCCGGGATGGCACTCATGAGGCTGTCCCCGTCCAGGTCCCGGAACAGCACGAGACGCGTGAGGCCGGGGCCGGCTTCGCTCCAGACGTTGGTGTCGCCGGGCGAAACGGCCAGCAGCCCGGCCGGTGCCGAGCGGGCGTGGCCCGGGGCGAAGCCCGTGTCGTCCTCGGCGATGGAGAGGGGCCAGCCGAACACGGTCGAGTCGCCCTCCGCCGGCAGCCCGATGATGGAGCCGGGCGTCGTGGGCTTGTAGACCGTCAGCACGCCCAGGTCGCGCTCGGCCAGATCGGCGGTCAGGGAGAACTCCCCCGGCCACAGCCGCGACGGTTCGCTCTCGCCCGGGCGGAGGTCGTCGTTGTCGTCGAAGAAGACGCGCACGAGCCACGGCCCGGCCGGACGTGTGAGCCACGGCACTGTAAAGCGGCCGATGGTGTCCGCCTCGGCGCGTCGCACCACGGGCTGCCGGGTCCAGTCGACCGAGTCCGGCGGCACCTCGTACAGCTCCACGACGGCGCCGGCCGCGGGTTCGCCCTCGAGGAGCGCCTGGCCCGCGAGCACCCCGTCCGGAATGCTGTCGGCGGTGGCGATGGGGAACACGAGGCTGCCCACGCTCGGCACGCGGTGCGCGTCCTGGAGTCCCTTGGGGATCTCCACCACGATCACCGTGTCGGCGGGCAGGGTGTCGGCCAGGATCACCGTCAGGGTGCGCCGGCTCTTCCACTTGGTCTTGCGGACCTCGAGGTCCGGGTAGAACCGCATGAAGGACTCGGCGGGACGGCGTGTCATCTTCTCGGAGAACTGGAAGACGAGCCGGTCCACGCCGACCAGGCCCACGGCGGCGCTGTCCGGACTGAAGGCGATGATCTCGGGCGGCGTGATGTCGGGCGGGCCTCCCGTCGGCATCTCCATGGTGGCGCAGGACGCCGCGAGGCAGAGGAGCAGGGCGAGGCCGACGGCCCCGCCCCTGCGTCCCATGCGTGCGCCCCGCACCGGACCGCCTAGCCCATCAGCAGGGCGATGACGGCCCGCTGGGCGTGCTGGCGGTTCTCGGCCTCGTCGAAGACGGCGGAGTGGGGGCCGTCCATGACCTCGTCGGTGATCTCCTCACCGCGGTGGGCGGGCAGGCAGTGCAGCACGATGTGCTGCTCGTCCGCCGCCTTCAGCAGGTCGCTGGTGATCTGGAAGGGCGCGAAGTCGGCGCGGCGCTTCACGGCCTCCTCCTCCTGGCCCATGCTGTAGAAGGCGTCGCTGTAGATCACGTGGGCGCCCTCGACGGCCTCGGCCGGGTCATTCATGACGCAGAACGAGGCGCCGTCCTTCTCGGCCGCGTCCATGATGGCGGCGTCGGGCTCGTAGCCCTCGGGGCAGGCCAGGATGAAGTTGAAGCCGAAGCGACGCGAGGCGTTGATCCAGCTGTTGGCCAGGTTGTTGCCGTCGCCCACCATGCAGACCGTCTTGTTCTCGATGGTCCCGAGGTGCTCCTCGACCGTCAGGATGTCCCCCATCACCTGGCAGGGATGCAGCAGGTCGGTGAGGCCGTTGATCACGGGCACGTCGGCGTGCTGCGCCAGCTCGCGCACCTCGCCGTCGTCGAACCAGCGGATCATGATGCCGTCCACGAAGCGGCTCATGACCTTGGCCACGTCGTAGATGCTCTCCCGCACGCCCATCCCGATCTCCTTGTCGGTGATGAACAGGGACTTGCCGCCCAGCTGCATCATGGCCGTCTCGAAGCTGATGCGCGTGCGCAGGCTCGGCTTGGCGAACACGCAGGCCAGGGTGCGGTTCGGGTGGCTGTGGGGCAGCTCGTGACGGCGGGCCAGGGGCTTCTGCTCCTTGGCCAGGTCGAGGATCCGGCGCAGGTCCTCGGTGGTGTGATCCGCGATGGAGAGAAAGTCCTTCTTGCCCAGACTCATGGATGCCTCCGGGGGCGCGGGGCCCCGTTGCCTAGAGGATGTAGCGGCTGAGGTCCTCGTCCCCGACCACCGGGGCGAGTCGCTCCTCCACGAACGCGCGATCGACGACGACCTCCCCCGTCCTCTCGTCGGGAACGGCGTAGAGCAATTCGTCCAGCAGCTGGGCGAGGATCGTCTGCAGGCGACGGGCCCCGATGTTCTCCAGCGTCCGGTTGAGCTCGAAGGCGGTGGAGGCCATGGCCTCCACGGCGTCGTCGGTGAAGGTGATGGAGCAGCCGTCGACCCCGAGCAGCGCCTCGTACTGGCGCAGCAGGGAACCGTCGGTCTCCTTCAGAATGCGGAGATAATGCTCCTCGTCCAGATTATCAAGTTCCACCCGGATGGGGAAGCGTCCCTGCAGCTCGGGGATCAGGTCGCTGGGCTTGCTCAGGTGGAAGGCGCCCGCCGCCACGAAGAGCACGTGGTCGGTGTGGACGGGCCCGTACTTGGTGGACACGGTGGTGCCCTCCACCACCGGCAGCAGGTCGCGCTGCACGCCCTCGCGGCTCACGTCGGGGCCCGAACCGCCCTTGGACGTGCCGGCGATCTTGTCGATCTCGTCGATGAAGATGATGCCGCCCTGCTCCGCCAGCCGCAACGCCTGCTGGGCCAGCTGGTCCAGGTCCACGCGTTTCTCCAGCTCCTGGTCGCGAAGGGTGCGGCGCGCCTGGCCCACGGGCAGGATCGATTCCTTGGTCTTCTTCGGGAAGAGGTTGCCGAGGCCGTCGGCGAAGGAGGCGTCCATCTCCTCCCCCGCGGCGGTGAAGATGTTGGCGATGGGCGCGCTGCTGGTCTCGGTGCGGATCGTGACCTCGCGGTCCTCCAGCACGCCGTCACGGAGCTGCTGGCGGATCTTGTCGCGGGAACGCTGCCAGCGCTGCTGGCGCTCGGGGTCGTCGGACGAGGCCAGGGGCGGAAAGAGCACGTCGATGAGCTGCTCTTCGACGGCCTGCTCGATCTCGTCGCGGAGTTCGTCTTCCTTGCGGCGGCGCAGCATGGCGATGGCGTTCTCCACCAGGTCGCGCACCATGGAATCCACGTCGCGGCCCACGTAGCCCTTCTCGGTGAACTTGGTGGCCTCCACCTTCAGGAACGGGAGGCCGGCGATCTGGGACAGGCGCCGGGCGATCTCCGTCTTCCCCACGCCCGTGGGCCCGATCATGATGATGTTGTTGGGTACGATCTCCCGGGCCGTCTCGTCGTCCAGCCGCATCCGCCGCCAGCGGTTGCGCAGGGCGATGGCCACCGACCGCTTGGCCGCGTCCTGGCCGATGATCCACCGGTCCAGGTGACCGACGATGGTGCGGCAGGTCCAGCCCGCCGCCTCGCTCATGGGCAGCAGCGTCATTCGTCGCCCTCCCCCAGTTCCAGCACCGTCACGTTGCGGTTGGTGTAGATGCAGATCTCGCCGGCCAGCTGGAGGGATTCGGCCACGATCTCCGGGGCGCTCATGGACGTGTGCCGGCGCAGGGCCCGGGCCGCGGCCAGGGCGTAGGGCGAGCCACTGCCCACCGAGGCGATGCCGCCGTCGCCCTCCAGCACGTCCCCGTTGCCGGAGACGGTGAAGATCTCCTGGTCGTCCATGACGATGAGCATGGCCTCGAGGCGGCGCAGGATCTTGTCGCTCCGCCACTCGCGGGCCATCTCCACGGTGGCCCGGCGCAGGTTGCCGCGGTAGCGCTCCAGGTGGCCCTCGAACTTCTCGAAGAGGGTCAGGGCGTCGGCCACTCCTCCGGCGAAGCCCGCCAGGACCCGTCCCCCGAAGAGGGTGCGGACCTTCACGGCCCCGCTCTTGACGACGGTGTTGCCCAGGGTCACCTGGCCGTCGCTGCCGATGGCGCCCCCGCCGTCGCGCAGGACGGCCAGGACGGTGGTCGCATGAAGCTGCATATCGTGTCTCCGTATGTGCGAGATCCTCAGCGGGATCTCGGGTGAGCCTTCCGGAACTCCTCCCGCAGGCGGGCCCGGGACAGGTGCGTGTAGATCTGGGTGGTCGTCAGGTGCTCGTGCCCGAGCAGTTCCTGGACGACGCGGATGCCGGCTCCCCCGTCCAGCAGGTGCGTGGCGAAGGAATGGCGCAGGACGTGCGGTGAGACACCGGATACGCCCGCCAGTTCCTGGGCGTAGCGGGCCACCCGGGCCTGGACCGTGCGGGGATGGATGCGCCGGTCCCTGCGCCCGGTGAAGACGGGGAGCCCCAAGGCGTCGGCGGGCGTCCGGCCATCCAGGACGCGGCTCATGAGGTCAGGTTCCAGCCTGCCCCCCAGATGCTCCAGGAGGGCCCGGGCCGTGATGCCCGCCAGGGGCAGGATCCGCTCCTTGTCGCCCTTGCCCGTGACCCTGACACGCTCGCCGGGCAGGTCCAGGGCGCCCAGGTCCAGCCCCACGGCCTCCGCGAGGCGAAGGCCCAGGCCGTAGATGAGCTCGAAGAGGGCCCGATCGCGGCGGCCCCGGGGCGTGGCGGTGTCCGGCAGCTCGATGAGCCGCTCCACGACCTCCTCCGGCAGCTGCTTGGGCAGGGTGCGCCGACGACCGCCGCCGATCCCGCGGCCGAGCTGCTCGGGCAGGGTCGAGAGGACGCCCTCGAGCACGAGAAAACGGTAGAAGGCGCGGACGGAAGCCAGTTTCCTGTCGATGGTTGCGGGCTCCAGGCCACGATTGCGCAGGGATGCGAGATGGCCGCGGAGGACCGAACGGTCCTCGGCCAGCCGACCCCAGGGAGCGCGGGAGTCCGCGGCATCCGCATGGCCGGCGGCGACGACGCCCGTCAGGAACGCACGCACGTCACGGCCGTAGCCCTCCACGGTCCGCGGGCTGTGCCCCTTCTCGAGTCTCAGGTGGTCCAGGAATGCCGAGAGCAGCTCCATCACGCCTCCGGCGGGGATGCTATCACCGGCGCGCC
Source organism: uncultured Fibrobacteraceae bacterium (assembly GCA_964343835.1). Taxonomy (GTDB): domain Bacteria; phylum Krumholzibacteriota; class Krumholzibacteriia; order LZORAL124-64-63; family LZORAL124-64-63; genus CALEMW01. The sequence continues at coordinate 43,646 of CAYFKR010000009.1, read as the reverse complement.
TCGCGGGCAAGCAGGGCCACGGGGCCGTCCTCCTCCAGCCAGGCGGCGACGTCCTCCAGGGCCCTCTCCCCCAGCATCTCCTTGCGGGCGTGCTTGCCGCGTCGACCGCGCGGCGGGTCGTCCAGGGGCGGCAGGAGGCCGAAGTTGACGTTCATGGGCGTCAGGCGGGGGGTGGTGTCGTCGAAGAGGTGGCCGTTGAGCAGGGAGCCGGCGAGGCTCGTGCAGGGCAGGTCGAACAGGTCGGCGTCGAGGAGCTCGGCGGCCAGGCGCCAGGCCGTCCACAGCCCGGAGCCGATGGACTCCACATAGCCCTCGACCCCGGTGATCTGACCGGCGAAGCGGACGTTGCGGCGCTCCGGCAGGGCGAAGCACCGTTCCAGGACCCGCGGCGTGTCCAGGTAGGTGTTGCGGTGGAGCTGGCCGTAGCGCACGAACTCGGCCTTCTCCAGGCCGGGGATCATGCGGAAGATGCGGCGTTGCTCCCCCTGCTTCAGCCGCGTCTGGAAGCCGACCAGACCGAACAGGGTGCCGGCCTCGTTCTCCTGGCGCAGCTGGACCACGGCGTATGGGCGCTCGCCCGTCACCGGATGGCGCAGGCCGACGGGCCGCATGGGGCCGTGCGCAAGGGTCTCGGGTCCACGGGCGGAGATCTCCTCCACGGGCATGCAGCCCTCGAAGAGCTCGGTGCGGTCGAAGGACTGGACATCGGCGCGCTCGGCGGCGTCCAGGGCCGCGATGAACGCGTGGTACTGCTCGCGGTCCAGGGGGGCGTTGAGGTAGTCGTCGTCGCCCTTGCCGTAACGGGCGGCGCGGTACAGCACGTCGAGGTCCAGGGACTCGAGGGTGACCGTCGGGGCGATGGCGTCGTAGAAGTGCAGGCCGTCGCGGCCGGTGCCGTCGGCGATCACGGACTGGAGGGCCGGACTGGTCAGGGGACCCGTGGCGATGATCCAGGGGCGGTCGTCCAGCTCGCTGACCTCGTCCCTGACGACGGTGATCAGCGGCTCCGCGGCGATGCGGGCCTCGACCGCCGCCGAGAAGGCCTCGCGGTCCACGGCCAGAGCTGCGCCGGCCGGAACCGCGGAGGCGCGGGCGGCCTCCAGGAGGCGACAGCCAAGCAGGTCCAGCTCCCCTTTGAAGACGCCGGAAGCCGTGGTCGCGACAGTGCTCTTGAGGGAGTTGCTGCACACGATCTCCGCCAGGCCCTCGGAGCCGTGGGCCGGGGTCGTCACCGCGGGGCGCATTTCGTGGAGCACGACGGGGATGCCGAAGCGGGCGAGCTGGAGGGCGGCTTCGCAGCCGGCGAGACCGCCGCCCGCCACGTGCACGGGGGGATCCGGGAGCTGGCTGGTCATGGTCAGGCCTTCTTCTTGGTCGTCTTCTTGGCGGCCTTCTTCGTGGTCTTCTTCGTCGTCGTCTTCTTGGCGGCCTTCTTCGTGGTCTTCTTCGTCGTCGCCTTCTTGCGCGTCTTCTTCTTGCCCTTGCGGGTGGCGGCCTCGGCCAGCAGCGGCAGCGCCTGCTCCATGGTCAGGGTCGTGGGGTCGTCCACACCCTTGAGGGTGGCGTTGGCGGTGCCGTCGGTCACGTAGGGGCCGTAGCGGCCCTTGAGGACCTGCACGGGCTCGCCCGTCTCGGGGTGGGGGCCCAGATCCTTGAGCACGGGCTTCTTGTTCTTGTTGCGGATGCGCTCGAGGGCCTCGTCGAGGGTGACGGTGAACAGCACCGACACGTCTTCCACGCTGGCGTACACGCGGTTGCACTCCACGTAGGGGCCGAAGCGGCCGAGGCCGGCCCGGACCTTCTTGCCGGACTCGGGGTCCTCCCCCAGCACACGCGGCAACGACAGCAGGCGCAGGGCCATCTCCAGGTCCACGCCGGCGGGGTCGGTGCCGCGGCCCAGTCCCACGCGCTTGGGCTTGGGGCCCTCGTCCACCACCTCGCCGAGCTGGATGTACGGGCCGAACGGACCGACCAGCACGTAGATGTTCTCGCCGCTTTCCGGGTCCTGCCCCAGGGGCTCGCGGGAACGCTCCTTGGCCAGCAGCAGCTCGCGGGCCTTGTCGGGCGTGAGCTCGTCGATGAGCAGGTCCACGGGGATGGTGGCGCGGCGGGCGTCGTCGCCCTCGCCGGCCACGAGGTAGGCGGCGGTCCGGCCGATGCGCACGGTCAGGGCGTCGCCGGTCTCGGGCTCGTCGCCGATGGGGATCGCGGGATAGTCGATATCCGGCAGCTGCACGGCGATGTCGGCCATCAGGCCGTCCGAGTCCCCCGCCCCGTGATAGAAGGCGTGCAGGAAGGTCTTCCAGTCCACCTCGCCCGAGGCGATGAGGTCCAGGTCGTCCTCCATGCGGGCGGTGAAGCCCTCGTCGATGTAGCGCTCGAAGTGGTCGCGCAGCAGCCGCGTCACGGCCATGCCCACGTAGGTGGGCACCAGGCTGCCCTTGCGCTTCACCACGTACTCGCGGGCCAGGATGGTGGAGATGGTGGGCGCGTAGGTGGACGGCCGGCCGATGCCCGCCTCTTCGAGGCGCTTGATGAGCGACGCCTCGGTGAAGCGCGACGGCGGCGAGGTCTCGTGACCCTCGGGGCGGACGGCGGTCAGGACGGCGCCGTCGGTGTCGCTGCCGGCGGCGTGGATCAGGTCGCCCTCGGTCAGCTCGGGCAGGATGGACTCGTCGCGGCCGCCACCGGTGACGGCCAGGAAACCGGGGAAGCGCACGACGGAGCCCGTGGCCCGGAACAGGCACGGCGCGGCATCCGCGGGGGCGACGGTCAGGTCGAGGGTCGTGCGGTCGAGGCGGGCGTCCGTCATCTGCGAGGCGATCGTCCGCTCCCAGATCAGCCTGTAGAGGGCCAGCTCGTCCTTGTCCAGGCGGGAGGCCACGGACTCCGGACGGCGGAACAGGTCCGTGGGGCGGATGGCCTCGTGGGCCTCCTGGGCGCTCTTGGACTTGCTGCGGTAGAAGCGCGGGCCGTCGGTGTATTCGGGGCCCCAGGTATCGCGGATGAGGGTCTGGGCAGCCGACAGGGCCTCGTTCGACAGGGTGAACGAGTCGGTCCTCATGTAGGTGATCAGACCGGTCCGTTCGCCTCCACCCAGCTCCACGCCCTCGTACAGCTTCTGGGCCACCTGCATGGTGCGGCGCGGGGTCATGCCCAGGCGCGAGCTGGCGGCCTGTTGGAGGGTCGAAGTGATGAACGGGGGCGAGGGACGCTTGCGCGTCTCCTTGCGCTCCACCGACGCCACGTTCCAGGGAGCGGCGGACATGGTGGCGGCGGCCAGGGCGCGGGCGGCGTCGCCATCCAGGTGGTGCACCCTGTCCGGCTTCACGAGCTCGCCCGTGTCGCCGCTGAAGTCCTTGCCCTGGGCCACGCGCTTGCCGTCCACCTCATGGAGGCGGGCGACGAAGGGGGTGCCGTCCGGCCCCGCGAGGTCCGCTTCCAGATCCCAGAACTCGGCAGTGCGGAAGGCCAGGCGTTCCTCCTCGCGCTCCACCACGATGCGCAGGGCCACGCTCTGCACGCGGCCGGCGCTCAGCTTGGTGCGGACCTTCTTCCAGAGCACGGGCGACAACTCGTAGCCGAAGAGGCGGTCGAGGATGCGGCGGCTCTCCTGGGCGCGGACGAGCTTGTCGTCCACCTCCCTGGGGTGCTCCAGGGCCTCGCGGATGGCGTTCTTCGTGATCTCGTGGAAGGTGATCCGGCGGACGGGGATGCTCGGGTTCAGCTCCTCGAGGATGTGCCAGCTGATGGCCTCCCCCTCGCGGTCCTCATCCGTGGCCAGCAGCAGTTCCTCGGCGCCCTTCATGAGCTTCTTCAGGGCGGTCACGTGCTTGCGGCTCTCGCGGGAGACCACGTAGACCGGGGCGAAGTCGTCCTCGGGATTCACGCCCAGGCGGGCCCAGGGCTGGCCCTTGTAGGCCTCCGGGATCTCCGCGGCGGAGCCCGGCAGGTCCCGGATGTGTCCGTAGCTGGCGGCCACCGTGTAGTCCTTGCCCAGGAACTTCTCGATGGTGCGGGACTTGGCCGGCGACTCCACGATGATCAGCTTCACGGTACTCCTCGGGATCGGTCAGTGCACGCTGGTGACGGACCAGGGTCCGGGCTCCTCGGGATCTTCCGGCGCCAGGCCGAAGACCACCTGGTCGAGCAGGCTTTCCAGGTCGCGGACATCAACCGGCGCGCTCCAGAACAGGGACACGTAGTGGACGATCAGGTCCATCTGCGTGCGGTCGATCTGCCCGCCGGCCATCAGCGCCAGCAGGTAGCCCCTGGCGGCGGACGTGAGCACGGCCTCCTCCCCTTCCGAGAACACGCGCTCGCTGCGGACGGCGACGGGCACGGCAGGCCGGACGGGGGGCGGGACGTCATTGAACGATGCCTGGATCAGTTCGACCAGGGCCTCGCGGAGTTTGTCGCGCGATCGGTGCAAGGATTCCTCCGGTGTCGGGCACGGCACGTTAGCACAGGGATGCCGGTGGGGCAAGTTACGGCCCCCCGGCCGATGTCAACGCCCGCAGCAGCGCTTGTACTTCTGTCCGCTGCCGCAGGGGCACGCATCGTTGCGCCCCACCTTGGGTTCCTCGCGCGTCGCCGGACGGGGCGAGCCGGGGTCCGGTACGGCCCGCTGGGGCTCCTGGATCGCCTCGCCGCCCTGCTGCGGAGCGCCGCCGCCCAGGTAGTCCACCTCGTCGTGGCGGGCCTGCACGGCCTCCGGTGCCGGCGCCTGGGGCACTGGCTCGCGCACGGCGATCTCGGCACGGAAGAAGAGCCTCACGGCCTCGCGCTCGATGTTGTCCAGCAGCGCCTGGAACATGTTGAAGCTCTCGCGCTTGTACTCCACCAGCGGATCGCGCTGCCCGTAGGAGCGCAGGCTGATGCCGCTGCGCAGCAGCACCAGCTCGTTCAGGTGATCCTTCCAGAACTCGTCGATGGTCTGCAGCAGCACGAAGCGCTCGAGCTGACGGCAGAGGTCGTCGCCGAGGCGCTCCTCCTTGGCGGCGTAGCGCTCCAGGGCCACCTCGTGCAGCTGGCTGCGGACAAGCTCGCGACCGATGGTCAGGCGCTCGTCGTCGGCCACGGGCAGGGGCGCCAGCACCAGGGTCTGGAAGTCGCGGGCCAGGCCGTCGAAGTCCCAGAAGTCGTTGGCCTGGTTCTCGTCGGTGTACTCGTCCAGCAGTCCGTCCACCAGGGAGATCACGTGCTCCTTCATGGTCTCGGACTGGTCCTCACCCATGAGGATCTCGCGGCGCTGGGTGTAGATGACCTCGCGCTGCTTGTTGACCACGTCGTCGTACTCCAGCAGGTGCTTCCGGATGCTGAAGTTGTGTCCCTCCACGCGCTGGGCCGCGCGCTCGATGGCCTTGGTCACCATGGAGTGGACGATGGGCTCTCCCTCCTCCACTCCCAGCCGGTCCATGATGCGGATCAGCTGCTCGGAGTTGAACAGGCGCATCAGGTCGTCCTCGAGGGACAGGAAGAACACCGACGCGCCGGGGTCGCCCTGGCGGCCGGCTCGGCCACGCAGCTGGCGGTCGATGCGGCGGCTCTCGTGCCGCTCGGTGCCGATGATGTGCAGGCCGGCGGGCTCGCCCTCCACCTCGGCCGCGCCCTTGTCCACGGGGGCGTCGGCGGGAAGGCCCATCAGGCCCCGCATGTCGATCTTGATGTCGGTACCGCGTCCGGCCATGTTCGTGGCGATGGTCACCGCGCCCTTGCGGCCCGCCTCCTCCACGATCTCGGCCTCGCTCTTGTGGTGCTTGGCGTTGAGCACGTTGTGGTTGATGCCGCGGCGCTTGAGCAGGCGGCTCAGCAGCTCGCTGACCTCCACCGTGGTCGTACCCACCAGCACGGGGATCCCCAGGGCATGGAGCCGGGCCACCTCGTCGCCGATGGCCTCGTACTTCTCCTTCTTGGACTTGTAGACCAGGTCCTCGTGGTCGTGGCGGCGGATGGGCTCGTTGGTGGGGATCTCCACCACGTCCAGCTCGTAGATTTCGCCGAACTCGGCCTCCTCGGTCACGGCCGTGCCGGTCATGCCCGAGAGCTTGTCGTACATGCGGAAGAAGTTCTGGAGCGTGACCGTGGCCAGGGTCTGGGTCTCCTTCTCGACCTTCACGCCCTCCTTGGCCTCCAGGGCCTGGTGCAGGCCCTCGCTGAAGCGGCGGCCGGGCATGAGGCGGCCCGTGAACTCGTCCACGATCTGGATCTTGCCCTCCATGACCACGTACTCGTCGTCACGGGCGAAGAGGGTGTACGCCTTCAGGAGCTGGTCCACGTTGCTGATCTGCTCGTTCTTCAGGGCGTACTGGCGCTCCACGGCGGAGATGGCCTCGGCCTTCTGGTCAGCGGTCCGCTCCTCGTCCTTCTGGATGGCCCCGACCTCCACGGCCAGGTCCGGCAGCACGAAGAACTCCGGCTCGTCCTGCGCGAGAAGCTCGCGCCCCTTCTCCGTGAAATCACAGGAGTTCTGCTTCTCCTCCACGATGTAGTAGAGGGGCTCGTCGGCCTCCCACATGGCCTTGTCGCGCATGAAGGCCTCTTCGGTCTTCATGACGGTCTCCAGCACGCCGGGCAGCTGGGTGAGGCGGCGGAACCGCTTGTGCTTGGGCGCGCCGCGGGAGATGCGCAGCAGGGTGACCGCGGTCTCGTCGGGAATGTCCACGGCGACGCCGTCCTCGGTGGCTCCCTTGAAGATGCGCTCCACCTCCGACACCCAGTCGTTCACGAGGCGGTTCTGGGCCTTGACGATGCGCTCGACCCGGGGCTTGAGCTCCTCGAAGCGATGGGTGGACTTGTCCACGGCGCCGGAGATGATCAGGGGCGTCCGGGCCTCGTCGATGAGCACCGAGTCCACCTCGTCCACGATGGCGTAGTGGAAGTCGCGCTGGACCAGCTGCTCCTTGCGCACGGCCATGTTGTCGCGGAGGTAGTCGAAGCCGAACTCGTTGTTGGTGCCGTAGGTGATGTCGCAGTCGTAGGCCTCGCGGCGCTCGTCGGGCGTCATGTTGCCGATGATGTAGCCCACGCTCAGGCCCAGGAAACGGTACACGCCCCCCATCCACTCGGCGTCGCGTCGGGCCAGGTAGTCGTTCACCGTCACCAGGTGGGCGCCCCGACCGGTCAGGGCGTTGAGGTACATGGGCATCACGGCCACCAGGGTCTTGCCCTCGCCGGTGGCCATCTCGGCGATGCGGCCCTGGTGCAGCACGATGCCGCCGATGATCTGCACGTCGTAGGGGATCATGTCCCAGGCGATCTCGCGGTCCCAGACGTTCCAGGTGGCCTTGCGCTCGGCCAGTCGGCGGCAGGCCTCCCAGCACACGCCGAAGGCCTCCACCAGCAGGTCGTCCACCGACTCGCCGTCCTGGATGCGGCTGCGGAACTCGTCGGTCTTGGCGCGGAGGGCGTCGTCGTCCAGCTCGCGGTACTGGTCGCGGCCGGCCTTGACCTGCTCCATCAGCGGCTGGAGCTTCTTGACGTCGCGGGCGGACTTCCGCCCGAAGAGCTTCTCGATGATGGCGTTGAACACGGGGAACTCGTCTCGTTCGGGTCGAGAGGTGCGTCAGCGCACCCAGGTCAGGCAGATCTGGACGACTCCCGCGGTGACCAGCGGGATCGCCAGGTTGTCCCAGCGGCCGGGCGTCCAGCGCTCCATGGCCGCGGCGGCGACGGCACCCGCCGCCATGGGGATCGGATTCCAGTCCAGCACCAGGCCGATGACGGCCGCCGAGGCGGCCAGGCAGGCGCCGGTGCCGGCCCAGGTCTTGGAACCGCGCCGCGTCACGACGGGGGCACGGTTCGGGTCGGCTTCCTCCAGACCCAGCTGCTGGCGGCGGAACGACACCGCCTGCCCCACCACCGCGGCGGCGGAATCGCCCCAGGCCAGGCACAGGATGCCGGCTGCGGCCGGGCCGGCAGGGAAAAGGTACGAGGTGACGGTGGCTCCGGCCATCATGACCGAGGCGCCGCTCAGGGTGTACCGCTCGTCCCGCCGGAAGATCAGGGGAAAGGTCCGGTAGACCCACAGGGCCCAGCGCTTGGCCCGCAGGCGCGCCAGGTCCACCGCGATGACGAAGAGGGTGGCCGCCGCCAGGCCGAACGAGGCCAGCGGGTCCTCCACCATCAGCACCCAGACGGCGAGCAGGGTCGACGAGGCGTGGATGGCCTTTCGGCCCCATTCCACGCTCTCGCGCCAGGACCTGCCCGCAGCGGGCGTCCCGTTACCTTGCAGCGGCTCGGTCGTCATGGTGATGCGGGGTCCTCCCCTCCGAACTCCCTAAGTACCTCCGCATAGATCTGGCGGTCAATCAAAACCTTCTCCACGTAGCGCCGCGTCTCGGGATAGCCGATCCAGCCCAGGAAGTCGGCGCGCGAGGGTGTGCCCCCCAGTTGCCTGTCCCAGCGCTTCACGGCGCCGGGGCCGGCGTTGTAGGCGGCGGCGGTGCGGTACGGGTCGCCGTCGTAGCGACGGCGATTCTCCTCCAGGAGGCCCAGCCCCAGGCGAACCGAGACCGCCGGTCGTCGCCAGACGGCCTCCCCGCCTTCCACGCCGCGGCCCTTGAAGTGGAAGGGCATGACCTGCATCCAGCCCAGGGCGCCGGCGCGGGAACGGACGGCGGGATCGAAGAGGGACTCGTTGCGGGCGACGCCGAGCACGAGAGCAGGATCCGGCGAGGCAGCCACCGCGGCCACGATGTCGGCCCGCGACGGCAGCGGATGGGTCAGCAGCCGGTCCGCGCTGCCCAGACCCGGCCGGGGCATGGAGACGGCGCAGGCCAGGCGACCGCGGGTGTCGCCGGCCAGGTGGCAGAGACCGAGGAGACCGACCCTGACGACATGGTCGTCGTCCCCGCTGCCCAGCGTCCGCAGCCAGGCGGGCACGGGGCTGGCGTGGGCCGGTGCGCCGTCGCCGGACAGGCGCTCGAGGTCCAGGACCACCAGCCACCAGAGAGCGTCGTCGCGCAGGGCGTGATGGCGGAGGATCCGGCACACGATGGCGGCGGCGGGCTCGCGCCGGGCGAAGGCCTCGGCCAGGCCGGCGTCGGTGCGGGCAGCCAGGCGGCGGCCCAGGGCGTACCAGGCGTCCCACGTCGCGGCGTCGATCCGTTGCAGGGCATCCGGGAAATCGTCGGCGCCCGCGGCCTTGATGACGGGCGCATCGCCGGCGCGGACCAGCCGGCCGTGAGCCGACGCCTCCCCGGTACCGGGGAGCAGGGCGACGGCATGCTGCTCCGCACGCCGCGCATCCTCGGCTCGGCCGCCATGACGGGCCGCCGCCGCGATCCGCGACGCCTCCTCGCCCACCCGTCGCATCACCCAGGACACGCCGGTGCGCCTGGCCAGCTCCACGGCCTGCTCCAGGGCGCGGCGCCCCTCGGCCCAGCGGCCGGCGGAAACGTGCTTGTCGGCGGCCCGACGCCAGTAGTCGGCCCGGACACGGACCGGCAGGGCCGCCAGGTCGCCGAGGGCCTCGGCGGCGGCCGTGGTGTGACCGAGGGAACGCCAGCGGCCGCGGGCCCAGGCCTCGGCCAGGCGGGCGTCCCCGGGGGGATCCGGATAGAGGCCGTAGTGCCGCTTCAATGACGCCCGGGGCAGGCTCGCCGCCCCCAGGGCGCTGCGATGGGCCGGGTCCAGCCCGGCGCGGTCGATGTCGCGGCTCGAAAGCCGGCTGTTACGCAGGCGCATGACCCAGCGGGCCTGCTCCTCCGTCAGGCCGTCAGGCAGCAGGGGCAGGCCCCGGCTCCGACGGTGGGCCGTCCAGAGGTCCCAGCCGCCCTGGAGATCGTACGAGCCCAGGTCCAGGAGCTCGGGCCAGAGCCCGTCGCCGATCCGGTCGTCCGTTGCGGCCCGACGGCGCAGCGACCAGATGAACCGTGCATCGGGTTCCAGGTCGGCGCGGGCGAGCACGGAATCGCAGGCGGCCGCCGACCGTACGGCGACGGCGCGGATCTCCTGGGCGTCCCGGGCGCGGGCCAGGCCGATGCGGTCGGCCAGCCAGGCGTCCGCCGCCTCGCGCCCTCCGAAGACGGCCTCGAGGACGTTCCGGGAACGGATGGTGCCGTCGTGGTCCTGCAGGCCGGCCACGATGCCCTCCGCGTACAACGGTTCCGGCGTCAGGGGCGTGAAGAGACCCGCGGGCCAGGCGTCGCTCATGGGCAGATGATCAGGGAGACGGGGGCGACCGACGCGGAATTCCTCGAGGAAGGGGTCCACGGCGGGCCGGGCGGGAGATGCGGCGACGATCGCCAGCAGCAGCAGGAGGATCCGTCCTCGGGTCATGGCAGCAGGGTCAGGCTCCTGGTCGAGTGGTGTGCGCCGGTCTCGAGGCGCACGAGGTAACGTCCGGCGGGCAGGCGACGTTCCCTGTCGTCCCGTCCGTCCCAGGACACGATGCGTCCGCCGGGGCCCGGTCGCCACTTCCGGACCGTCCGTCCCCGCAGGTCGTGGATGCTGAGCACGGCGTCGGCGACGCCGTCGGGCACGGAGATCGGGATGCGTACCTCGTCAACGGCGGGGTTCGGCCACGGGCGTCCGAGGTTCGCCCCCAAGTCCAGAGCTTCATCCCGTCGGAATGCGACGGGCCCCAGGTCCACCGCACCCGGGTCCGCCAGGCAGCGGATCCGCAGCAGGCCGGCGGTGGCGTCCAGGTCGCGCAGAACGGTCTGCAACGAGGCAGCAGGCCAGGTGGTCGCGGTCGGGGATCCTGCCGGGACCCAGGTTCCGCCGCCGTCCACGCTGAGCGAGAGCAGTTGCGACGTGACTCCCGCGAACGGCGTCTCCCATGTCCAGGCATCGTCCGTCCGGGCGGGCACGGTCCGGGGCCGTTCCTCCGCGAACTCCAGGGACCGGACGTACCAGCCGCGCCCACGCCAGAGAGCGTCGGCCGCCAGGCGCAGGCGCAGGCGGATCACGGTCCCGGCCCAGGGCGACAGGTCGAACACGTCGACGCGCCAGACGGGCCGGTCCAGGTCGTCCAGATCGCCACGACGCGTGAAGGCGGGTCGCCCGCGCAGGGACGAGCCGCTCCAGCCGGGGACGCCTCCCCCGTAACCGTCGACCGGTGCGACCGGAGTCACCAGGCCGTCCGCCGTCACCAGTTCGACTGCGCAGCCGTCGGCGCTGAAGCCCGGTTCGTCCTCCGGGACGTCCACGTGGTGCAGCATGACGAGGACGCGGTCGTCCGCCGTGAAGGCCGGTGAGGCGATCCAGGCATCGGTGCCGTTGGCGTAGCTCACGTCGGGCCAGTCGGCGGGCGCGGAATCGTCGTCGACGCAGGCCAGGACCAGGCCGTCCAGGTCCCAGAGGCGCCATGAGCTGCCGGCGGCCTCGTTCACGCCCAGGGTCCAGGAGGCCCAGTCGGTCACGGCCGGATCGGGATCGAGCCCCGTCCAGGTGCGGACGACGGTCATGTCGGACGGAACGTCGTCGCCCAGGAACGAGAGCCGGATGCGGGATTCCTCAGCGGGGTCGGCACGCCACACCGGCGGCGAGACGAACGTCCAGACGCCGCCTTCCCCATACTCCAGGTCGCGCTGGACCGTCGGACCGTCGGCGAACGTGCCGCCGGCGAGGGCGGTGCAGACGGCGGACAGCGTGGCGGGGTGCACGCTCGTGCGGGCCCGGACCACCAGCAGGGTGTCCGCGGCGGACACGTCGAAGGAGGCCTCGACGGACCACGCGCCGTCGGCCAGCCCCCAGTGGAAGGCCACCCCGCCCTCGACGGGGCGGATGGCACCCAGAGCCAAACCGGAGGGGGCGCCATAGCCGCCGGTGCCGGGGGTGGTCTCGGGCGTCCAGTCCTGGCGCACGCCGTCGCGGGGGAAGAGGTCGGCGTCGACGCCCAGGGTCAGGCCGTCGGCCACGGCGTCGTCGCCGTCGGCTTCCACCAGGCGGACACGGAGGTGGTCCTGCACCACGTCGTCGGGCACGTCGCGGTCCACATGGTAGACCAGCAGCCGGCCGGCGGGGATGCCCGCGTCGAAGGTGTGGGACGACGTCGCGCCCCTCGTTTCCAGGAGGAACGACTCGGCGCCGTCCGTGCCGGGCACGTCCCAGCGCAGGACCTCGCCCGGCGCGAGGGTCAAGTCTCCGGAGTCGGCGGGGTCGAGGAGGGTCTCGTCGGCCCAGCCGAGCTGGAGGGCGCTGTAGGCGTCCAGCAGGGCCGGCCCCTCTCCCGCGTCGCCGCCCAGGTGCCCCGCGGCCATGAGGCTGAAGCGTCCCAGGCCTCCCCAGCCAGCGTCGCCCGCGAGGGGTTCACCCTCGGGCGGATCCAGCCCCAGCTGGTAGCGGTCGTCCAGGCCCAGCAGGTGGGCCGCCTCGTGCACCCAGATGCCCAGTCCCGATCGTGCCGAGGCCACCGCATAGAAATCGGCGGCCGTGCCGTTGCTCAGCACCGGCTCTTCCGTCCAGAACTGGAGGGGAACGATCAGGCCGTCCTCGTGGTCGTTCTCGAGGCCGGGGGCGGCATGGAGGATGAGCACGCCGTCCACGTCGCCGTCGCCGTCCCCGTCGGCCAGATGGAAGGGGATCGTGGACGCGGCGCCCTCCATGGCTTCCTGGGCCATGGCGCGGGTCCGGAAGTAGCCGAAGTAGCCGAGGTCGGAATAGGCCCGGCGATCGCCGTCGAGGTGGACGACGGGGGCCAGCAGCGTGGTCACGTCGCAACGGCCGCGGGACGCCGCGTCGAAATACGACTCGAGGGTCTCCCCCGGCCCGGCCAGCTGCGCGGAGAGACGAGCCTCGTCCCAGTCGTCGGGGAACCGCGCGTCGGCGAAGTCCACCGGCACCACCAGGATCCGGAACGGTGCGACCTCGCCGGCGAGGGCGGCCGTCTTGAGGGACGCCCTGCGGGCCGCGCGCTTCTCCGACAGCCCGGCCGCCGCCAACCCGGCGCACAACAGCACGGCCGTCCCGATCAGGACGGCCGCGCGCAGGTTCCGGATCACGCCGCGACGGCGCATCGTCACCTCATTCCCACTCGATGGTGCTCGGCGGCTTGCTGCTGATGTCGTAGACCACCCGGTTGATGCCGGGGACCTCGTTAATGATACGGTTGCTGACGCGCGCGAGCACGTCGTCGGGGATCCGGGCCCAATCCGCGGTCATCCCGTCCATGCTCGTCACCGCCCGCAGGGCCACCGCCGACTCGTAGGTGCGCTGGTCGCCCATCACGCCCACGGTCTGGACCGGCAGCAGCACCGCGCCCGCCTGCCAGATCTTCCCGTACTGGCCGCTGGCGTGGAGCTCCTCGATGTAGATGTGGTCCGCCTCCTGCAGCAGCCGCACCTTGTCGCGGTCCACCGGCCCGAGGATGCGCACGCCCAGGCCGGGGCCCGGGAAGGGGTGGCGCATCAACAGGTCCTCGGGGATCTCCAGGCTGCGCCCCACGCGGCGAACCTCGTCCTTGAACAGGTCCTTCAGGGGCTCGATGAGTTCGAAGCCAAGTTCCTCGGGCAGACCGCCCACGTTGTGGTGGGTCTTGATCACGTGGCTCGGCCCGTTGATGGACACCGACTCGATGCGGTCCGGGTAGAGCGTGCCCTGGGCCAGGAAATCGAAGTCGCCCAGGTCGCGGGTGGCCGACTTGAACACGTCGATGAAGGTGTTGCCGATGATCTTGCGCTTGCGCTCGGGCTCGGCCACGCCCTCGAGGCCGTTGAGGAACTGGTTGCGGGCGTCGACCCGCATGATGGGACGGTGCAGGAACCCGTTGAGGGTGCGCTCCACCTGGCCCGCCTCGCCGAGGCGCAGCAGGCCGTTGTCCACGAACACGGTGTGGAGCTGATCGCCGATGGCCTTGTCCAGCAGGGCCGCCACCACCGTGGAATCCACGCCGCCGCTCACGCCGCACAGCACCTTGCGATCCCCCACCCGGGCGCGGATGTCGGCCACGGCCTCGTCCACGAAGGCGCTGGCGGACCATTCCTCCGTGACCGAGCAGATGTCCCGGACGAAACTGCGCAGCATGGTCATGCCGTGCTCGGTGTGGACCACCTCCGGGTGGAACTGGACGCACCAGAAGCCGCGCTCCCGATCCGCCGCCGCGGCGTACGGGATGTCGTCGGTGGTGGCCAGCACCTCGAACCCGGCGGGCAGGTCGCCCACCCGGTCGCCGTGGCTCATCCACACGCCCTGCACGTCCGGCGTGCCTGCGAAGAAACCGTCGTGATCCTCCACGCGGATCCGTGCGGGCCCGTACTCGCGCTTGTCCGACGAGTCGATGCGGCCGCCCAGCTTCAGGGCCATGAGCTGCATGCCGTAGCAGATGCCCAGGACGGGCACGCCGGCCTCGAGCACCTCCGGGCCCACGTCGGGAGCGTACTCGTCCGACACGGAAGAGGGGCCGCCCGACAGGATGATGCCCTTCACCTCCGGACGGCCGAGCACCTTCGCGTAGTCGTGGTACGGGTAGATCTGGCTGAACACGCCCACCTCGCGCAGGCGGCGCGCGATGAGCTGGGTGTACTGGGATCCGAAGTCCAGCACGGCGATCTCGTCGTGCACGTGGTGGATGGCGTCGGCGTTCATCGGGCCTCCGGATCAGTGGCGGAAGTGGCGCCGGTTGGTGTGGATGAGGGTCACGCCCAGCTCCTCGGCCTTGGCCGCGACCTCCTCGTCGCGGATCGAACCCGACGGCGCGATGACCGCCCGGACGCCGGCCTCGTGGAGACGCTCCACGCTGTCGGGGAACGGGAAGAAGGCGTCGCTGGCGCACACGGCCCCGGCGAGGTCCAGGTTCTGGTCCCCGGCCTTGCGCACGGCGATGCGCGTGGAGTCGACCCGGCTCATCTGGCCGGCCCCGATCCCCACGGTGCCCTCGGCATTGCCCAGCACGATGGCGTTGCTCTTGACGTGCTTGCAGACCTTCCAGTTCATCCGCAGGGCCGCGGTGGTGGCCTCGTCGGGCGCCGGGCCGGCGGCGTGGGTCCACTCGTCCAGTTCGGGGAAGCCGTCGTCCTCGTCCTGGAACAGGGCCATCTCGCCGAAGGAGACGCTGCGGCCCTTGGTGGTCGCGGCGAAGACCTCGAAGTCCACCGTCAGCACCCGCAGGTTCTTCTTCCTGCACAGGGCGGCCATGGCGCCCTCGGTGTACGACGGGGCCAGGATCACCTCGCAGAACCGCTTGCCCAGGATCTCCACCACGCCCTCGTCCACCTCGCTCGTGAAGGCGAAGATGCCGCCGAACGCGGACTCGGGATCGCAGCGCAGGGCCCGTTCCAGGGCCACGGCGGCCGTGTCGGCCGTGCCCACGCCGCAGGGGTTGGTGTGCTTGATGGCGGCGCAGGTCACGCCGTCCAGGTCGTCCACCAGCTTCGCCGCGGCGATCACGTCGATCATGTTGTTGTAGGAGAGCTCCTTGCCGTTCCACTGGCGCAGGCCGATGCCGTCCAGGGGGCCGTCCTCGCCCACCGGCACGATGGCCTCGGCGTTCTGGTGCGGGTTTTCGCCGTAGCGCAGCGGCAGCATGCTCTGGTCGGCGGCCTGCTCGCCCATGAAGTCGCCCATGAACCAGTCGGCGATGGCGGCGTCGTACTCCATCACCATCTCGAAGGTCTGGGCCGCCATGACGCGCCGGAAGTCCGCATCCGGGAGGCCGCCGCCGACGTCGCAGGCGTCGGCGAAGTCGGAGTAGTAGGACGGATCCGGCAGCACGCACACGCGGTGGTGGTTCTTGGCCGCAGCCCGCAGCAGCGAGGGTCCGCCGATGTCGATCTTCTCGATGATCTCGGCGTCGGTGCCCCCGGCGTCCACGGTGTCCTGGAAGGCGTAGAGGTTCACGACCACCACGTCCACCGGGGCGAGGCCGTGCTCGGCCACGGCGGGGAACTCGTCCTCGTTCTTGCCGAGGATGCCGCCGAAGATCAGCGGGTGCAGCGTCTTCACCCGGCCGCCGAAGACCTCGGGAAAGCCGGTCACGTCGCTCACGTCGGTGACCTCGTAGCCGTTGTCGCGCAGCCAGCCGGCGGTGCCGCCGCTCGCGATCATCTCGTACCCGTGGTCGCGCAGGGCATCGGCCACGATGCCCAGGTCCGTCTTGTCGGTCACGCTCAGGACGGCGCGTCGCGCCCGGTTCAGTCCAGCACCGTCTGCCATGCGGCCGCCTCCTCGGGGAACAGGATGTCCAGCACTTCGCGATAACGACTGGCCGTTCGCTCCAGCACCTCGTCGGGGAGCTGCGGGGGCGGGTAGCACTTGTCCCAGTCCAGGGTGTCGAGATGGTTGCGCAGGATCTGCTTGTCCCAGCTCGGCGGCTCCTCACCGGCCACGTGCTCGTCGGCGGGCCAGAAGCGGCTGGAGTCAGGGGTCAGCGCCTCGTCGATCAGCACGATGCGGCCGTCCACCTTGCCGAACTCGAACTTGGTGTCGGCGATGAGCACGCCCTTGGACGCGGCGTACTCGGCGCCCTCGCCGTAGAGCTTCATGGTGATGTCCCGCAGGGCGACGGCGTCGTCCTCGCCGATGATCTCCACCATCTGCTCCCAGGAGATGTTCTCGTCGTGCCCTTCGTCCGCCTTGGTGGACGGGGTGAACAGGATCTCCGGCAGCTTCTGGCTCTTGAGCAGCCCCTCGGGCAGCACGTGATCGCAGATGTGGCCTTCGGCCACGTAGGAACGCCAGCCCGACCCGGTGATGTAGCCGCGCGTGATGCACTCCACCGGAAAGGCCTCGGCCTTGTGCACCAGCATGCTCCGGCCGGCCAGGGCGTCCTTGTGGGACGCGAAGGGCTCGGGGAACGCGTCGGGGTCGGCGGTGATCAGGTGGTTGGGCACGTCGGGGAAGCGTTTCATCCAGGCCAGGGTCATGATGGTCAGCATGCACCCGCGGCCGGGCACGAGCTGGTCCATGACGACGTCGTAGGCGGAGATCCTGTCGGTGGCGACGATGAAGAGCTGGTCGCCGAGGTCGAAGATCTCGCGGACCTTGCCGGTGCGGTCCGGCGAAAGGCCGAGATCGACCGTGCTGCGAAGCGCGTTCATGGGGGCTCCCGATTCGGTGGAAAACGACGGTTTTCGGCCGGACGGCCGGGGTCGACGCGGGCATGGTACGAGCACGGATGCGGGGTGTCAAGGCGCCGTGCGGGTTCCTTCGATCCGCGCCCCGCCCGCCCCTTCCCAGGTCACCTGCAGCGAACCCTCCAGGTCCGTCCTGCGCAGGGAGATAGGTCGTCCGCGCGACAGGAACGGTCCGTGACTGGGATGACCGTGACGGCTCTCGATGCCGCAACTCGCCAGGATCGTCGCCGGGGCGAGGAAGTCCAGCAACGGCGCCCCCGACGACGTCCGGCTGCCGTGGTGCCCCGCCTTGAGGATCACCCCGTCGGCAATCAGCTCCTCCGGCCACCGGTGCAAGAGGTCTTCCTCGCCCTCCAGCTCCAGGTCGCCCGTCCAGAGCATGGCCAGACGACCGTCGCGAACCAGGCCACAGGCCAGGGATCGGTCGTTCTCGTGCTCGGCACCCGGCGGCCCCCCGTTGGCGAGGCAGACCAGGCTCCAGGGCGGAACGGCGTGGAGGGTGTCCCCAGCCTCCGGCCTGTGAGAGGTCGCTCCATCCGGCGCCGTCGTCCGTCCGCCCAGCCACCAGCGCTCGACCTCCAGGGCCTGCGCCACGGCCTCGGCCGCTCCGTCATGATCGCCGTGGGCATGACTGAGGACGACCCCCGCCAGCGTGTCCACGTTCCTTCGCCTGAGCCAGGGCATCACCGTCCGCTCCAGGGGCGACCCGCCACCCCGCCACGACTCGCCTGTATCGATCAGCACGGCCGAGTCGTCCGGAAAGATCAGCACCGCCGCATCGCCCTGTCCGATGTCGGCCTGGAGGACCGTCATCTCCCCGCCGATCCGGATCGTCAGGAAGGGCAATGCGACCAGGAGCATCGCACCGGCGACCATGCTCCTCCCCCCTCGCAACCACAGGACCCAGCCCGTCCCCCAGGCCAGCAGCCGCCCCGCGCCCCAGGGCATCAGGCCGGCGGGGGCGCCCAGGACGGCACTCCCCCATGCCGCCGCCCCCTCCAGAGCCCTCAGCAGGAGCCAGGCCCACGCCCCGAAGGTGTTCCCGACCCCAGGCACCTCCGACAACGCCAGAGCCGGCACCGCGCACCAGACCGCCAGTCCGAACACGGGAACGGCCACCAGGTTCACCAGGGGCGCCACCGGCGACAGCCAGCCGAACGCCCCGGCCACGACCGGCGCCGTGGCGGCCTGGGCGCCCGCGCTCACCGTCAGGCCGGACGCGATCCAGCGAAGCGGCCCAGGCAACCCCGCCACCGGAGCCCGACTCGCGGCGAGGATGCCGCCGACCGCCAGGAACGACAAGCGCAACCCGATGTCGCCACCCGACCGCGGATCCCAGACCTGGGTTCCCCACAGGACCAGCCCCAACAGGAGCGGCGCCTGCCGTGCCCGGCCCGCCACCGCTGCTCCCAGCATACCGAGCGCCATGACGGCGGCCCGGACCGTCGACGGCGCCATGCCCGTCAGCACGACATAGAGCGCCAGCCCCACGGCCAGGACGGGGAGACGCAAGCCGGGCCCGGCACCCAGCGGGCGCAACGCCGCGAGCAGCACCGCGGCGACGATGCCTACGTGGAGGCCGGAAACGGCGAAGAGGTGGCTCAACCCCAGCGCCCCGAACGCCTCCCTCGGCACGCCGTCGTCCCGGGTCCGGTCGCCCAGCAGGACGCTCGCCAGCAGGGACGCCTCCCGCGGCGGAACCAGGCGGTCCAGCGCCGACCTGATCCCCTGACGCAGCCCCCGCAACCTCCGACCGGTCGCGTCGAGAGACCCGCCCTCGAGGATCGTCGCCTCCCCGTCCATGACGGTCGCCCGGTAGCGCAGCCCCCGGTAACCCAGGAAGACGGCTTCGTCGAATCCGTCGGGAGCCGCCGCTCCCGCCGGCACCCGGAAGCGGACCACGCCGGCGACGATGGACCCGGGACCGGGCACGGTCCCTTCACCAGCCAACAGCACTCCCTCACCGGACTGTGGCGTCGGCAGGGGGCCCTCTCCGGCAGTACCGCACGCGAGGATCACGGCCGGCACTTTCCAGTGGTCACCGGACACCCGGGCCCAGCCCGTGATCCTCAGGGCAGCCCCGCACTTCCGCCCGTTCCGGATGCTCGGTCCCAGCGGGTCCGGTGCGAGGACCGGCGGAACATCATGGCGAGCAGCGGCCAGTCCTCCGGCTTGCAGGACCCCGCCCACGAACCCGCCACCGGCGGCCACGACGACGGCCGCCGGGCCGCCTGCCAGGAGCCCCACGACGGGCGACAGCGTCAACGTCCGCGGCACCCAGGCGGCCGATCGCACAGGTACCTCGACGCTGAACCCCAGGAGCCAGCCGGCCCCCCAGACCAGCAGAAGCATCGTGAGGTCGTCGCGGAAACGGAATCGGGTCAGTCGGATTCGTAGCGGGGCAGGATCAGCAGGGGCTCGTCGTCGGCACGCCAGAAGTGGCACCGGTTCCTCCCCCGCTGCTTGGACAGGTAGAGCATCCTGTCGGCGGTCTTGTAGAGGTCGTCGGCCGTGTCGCCGCCCTCAGGGCTGGCCACGCCGCCGAACGAGATGGTCACGCGGATGGGGTCGGGGTGATCGGGGGCCGTGAGCCGCAGGTTCGCCACGCGCACCTGGAGACGTGCCACCACCTCGCCCGCCGCCTGCAGCGGCGTGTCGGGCAGGATGAGGGCGAACTCCTCGCCGCCGATGCGGCACACCAGGTCGATCTTGCGCAGCCCGTTCAGCAACTCGCGGGCCACGGTGCGCAGGACCTGGTCGCCCATCTGGTGGCCGTAGGTGTCGTTGATGCCCTTGAAGTGGTCGATGTCGCCGATCAGCAGCACCAGCTCCGATCCCCGGCGTCGCGTGCGCTCCAGCTCGAGGGCGAACTGGGAGTCGAAGTAGCCGCGGTTGTGCACGCCGGTGAGCTTGTCGGTGTGAACCAGGCGGTTCATGGACAGGCGACGGCGCCAGCTGCGGGTGACGAAACGCGAGAGCCGCGTGCCGAGGCTCATGAGGGTGTCGCGGTCCATGCCGCCCAGGGCCAGCACGTAGAGCAGGCCGGCTTCCTCGCGGCTTCCGGCGTCGTCGGTGTCGTCCAGCGGGGTGTAGACGGGAACGGCGATGCCGGAGGCGAAACCGTCGCCGGCCAGGGCCCGGACATGGGGCGGGCACTGCGAAGCATCCGGCAGCCAGACCGCCTCGCCGGCCACCCGCGCATCGCTCCAGAACGCCTTGCGGTCGGCGGTCCGGAAGAGCCGGGGGCGATGGTCGACGATCTCGTCGTCGCCGAAGAGTTCCAGGAGCAGCTCCACGTCGGGCAGCGACGCCGCCAGCATTTCCACGATGGGCTCGAGCCACGACGCCGATCCGTGATCCTGATCCTGGACCGACTGCAGGGCCTGGGCCCGTTCCATGGCGTCGAGGATGTCCTCGCGGGACGACGGCCCCCCGACGGGCCCGCGGGAGGTCGCGGGCGGTTCTCCTGGTTCATCGGTCGGAGGGGCGGGTTCGACTGGCAATGGCCCCAGGAGGCTACCGAGATCCAGGAGCGTGGAACGCCCACGCACCGCCATCAGACCGGGGCCGGCCTCCCGGCCGTCCACGGTGACACGGACCAGTTCGCCGCGGGCCACCAGCTGGGAGACGACCTTCTGCAGGGCCTGCCGCAACCGGTCCGGATCGCGCGACGCGGCAGCCCGCTGCAACAGCGCGCGCTGATTCGGCCCAAGTCGCACCTGGGCAAGAAGTTGCCTGATCAGCTCTTCCAAGCGGATCGCTCCTGGTGGATCGTCCATTCCCAAGCGCCCGGGAATCGCGTATATTGCTTCCCCACGCGCGAGGCACACCTACAATTATGACACATGGTCATGATTGTTGCAATCAGAACACCATCTTGCGCCGCGAACCCCCGGAACTGGGGCAAGGAGGCCCGAATTCGTGAAGTCGCCCGTCCGATTCGCCGTCCTGAGCATCGCCTTCGCCGCCCTCTCCGGCTGCGCCCTGCTACCCTCCTCCGACATGACCGACGACCCTGCACCGGTGGTTGCGGCTCCCGTCGAGGTCGCCGTCGACGAGGTCGTCGCCGAGCCCGCTCCCGCAGTCCCCGAGACCCTCATCGCCGAGGTCCCCGTGGACGAGCCGAGCGCCCTCGAGTCCGTCCTCGAGGATCGTCCCGACCTGGCCCAGCTGGACCATCTGTACCGGCAGGCCCTGGAACTCCTCGCCCGCCGCCAGTTCGAGCCCGCGGAAGACGTGCTCTTCCAGCTCAGCGAGGAATGCGTGGCCACCGTCCCGGCCGACGCCGACAGCGTGGCGGCCGCCTACCTCGCCAGTCTGGGACGACGGGTCTCCCTGCTTGCGGGCGTGGTGGCCGAAGAGAGCGCCCTGGACATCTCCGTCGCCCCCGACGACTCCCTGCTGGGCGCCGCCTACGCCGGCATCCGCGGCCTCGCCTTTCCCGACTCCCTGATCCCTGTCTCGGGATCGGCGCGGCGCACCATCGAGACGGACCTGCTGGCGGTGGAGAACGAGAAGGTGGAGCGTTGGATCCGCTACTTCACCGGCGACGCCAAGGCCCACTTCGAACGCTGGCTGGAGCGCAAGTCCGCCGTCGACTCCCTGATCTACGCGGAGCTGGACGCGGCGGGCCTCCCCCGCGAACTCATCTACCTCGCCGCCATCGAGAGCGGATTCAACACCCGCGCCCGCTCCAGCGCCGCCGCCGTGGGACCCTGGCAGTTCATGGCTCCCACCGCCCGCCACTTCAAGCTGCGCTGCGACTGGTGGGTGGACGAACGCCAGGACATGCTCCTCTCCACGCGCGCCGCCGCCAAGTACCTCTCCCAGCTCTACAACCACTTCGGCGACTGGGCCCTGGTGCTGGCGGCCTACAACACCGGCGAGGGGCGCGTGGACCGCGCCATCAAGCGCTGCGGCCACGACGATTTCTGGGACCTGCACCTGCCCGCCCAGACCCGCAACCACATCCCCAAGTTCATCGCCGTGGCGCGGCTCGGCGAGAATCCCGAGGCCTACGGCCTGACCGTCTCGGAGCGGCCGGACATGGACTTCGACGTGGTGGACGTGACCGACGCCACGGACCTGGACCTCATCGCCCGCTGCGCCGGCGTCGAGGCCGAGGCGGTCCGGGACCTGAACCCCGCCCTGGTGCGGGGCGCCACGCCGCCGGGTCGTTCCGACTACGCCGTGAAGGTCCCCGCCGGCACCGGCCGCACCTGCATGACGAAGCTGCGGCGGATCCCCCTGAACGAGCGCCTCACCTGGCGCCGTCACACCGTCGAGCGGGGCGAGACTCTCGGCGCCATCGCCCGCCGCTACGGCACCTCCGTCTCGGACGTGGCCCGCGTGAACCGCATCCGCGACGTGGCCATGATCCACCCCGGCGACAAGCTGGTGATCCCCATGCCCGGCGCCCTGGCCGAGCGCATCGCGGGCCGAGCGGCCGAGGCCGGACACTACGTGCCGCCGCGGGGGCACGAACGGGTGAGCTACAAAGTGAAATCGGGCGACACCCTGAGTGGCATCGCCCGAAAGCTCGGCGTATCGCTGAAGCATCTGCGGCAGGTCAACAACATGCACCGCTCGAGCCTCATCAGGCCCGGCCAGCGCCTCTACGCCTACAGGGCGCCCCGCTCGTAGAGCGGGCGCCGGATCAGAACCCGACGGTCATGCTGACGCGGTGGGTGGCCTCGTCGATGCCGAGGGTGTCCCCCGCGTAGGCGTAGTCCACCACCAGCCGGCTCATGCGGAAGCCGGCGCCGGCGGTCATCTCGTTCACGCCCCAGCCGCTGTCGAACCCGCCCCTCAGGAAGACCTGCTCGGAGAAGCCGACCTCCACGCCGGAGTGCACGTTCGTGCTCATGCCGCCGGCGGAGTACTGGTCGGCGTCGCCGCGGTTCTCGAAACGGGTCTCGAAGCTCGTGGTCAGCAGCACCGACGCGTTCCACTCGGGCAGCGCGACGCGGTAGGCCAGGGCCGGCACCACGGCGGGCAGGATGCTCTCGGTGGTGCCGTCGTCGGTGTTCCAGGACACGAAGGTGGTGGTGACGTCCTGGAGCTTCAGCCCGAAGTCCAGCCCGCGCCAGAAGCCCTGACGCAGCAGGCCCACGTCCATGCCCAGGCCGTAGCTGGAGTACTTGCCCACGCTCTGGTGCAGGAACTTCAGGGAGCCGCCCACCAGCCAGTCGCCCTTGCGCTCGGAGTAGGACAGGAAGAGGGCGTACTCGGCGTCGGTGACGTAGCGGATCTCGTCGCGACGATCGAAGAGGCCCAGGAGCTCGTCGTCGTCCACGGTGCCGTCGCCGTTGGTGTCCAGCACGTCGGTCAGGTGCTCGGTGAAGGGGATGTCCTCCACGCCGAGGCGGATCATCGACACGCCGAAGCCGGCGTCGGTGCCGCCCAGCAGGGACCACTCCACGGGCTGGGCATAGGAGGCGTAGTCGCGGTCCACCAGGTCGCCGAAGCGCTCGGAGTGCATGAGCATCACCGAGCGCGTGGGGATCAGGCTCAGGCCCGCGGGATTCCAGAAGGCGGCCGAGGGGTCGTCGGCCACGGCGGTGAAGGCGCCGCCGCCAAGGGCCAGCGCACGCGCGCCTCCGCCGTCGTCCATGAAGGCTCCCGCATACTTCGCGGCCAGTGCCGTCGTGGGGACCGTCAGGGCCAGCACCGTGCCGAGCAGCATGGCGACGCCGATCCGTCGGCGGATGATCCGGGTTCTCCGCATATCGTTCCTCGCATTCCCAGGGGTCGTTGGGGGGCGGCGATCCGTCCCCGTCATGATAGACCTTCGTGCCGTCCCGGGCCAGTTCAGGACAGCCCGTACTTCTTGAGTTTCCGGTATAGCGTCCGTTCCGAGATGCCGAGCCGTTCGGCGGCCTGGCGGCGACGTCCGCCGGTGGCCCGCAGGGCCGACTCGATCAGGGTCCGCTCGGCGCTCTGGAGATCCCCGCCGTCGCTCACGGGCTCGGTGGAGTATCCCGCCTCCCCGGCGTAGGTGTCCACCACGCGCAGGCCCCGGTCGTCGGTCCACTGGCGGGCGGGTTCCGCAGTCAGGCCGAGGCGGTCCTTGATCTCCTTCACGTCGTTGCGCAGTTCCCACAGGGTCCGCAGCAGGATCTCCAGCTGCAGGGCGTCGTCGCCGGAGGGGCCGAAGGGAACGGGCACGTTGGGGGAGCTGCCCGTGTGGGCCACCGACTCCACGATATCGCCCGGCAGGTCGTCGGCCTCCACCATCCCCGACTGCTTGAGCACCACGAGGGAACTCACAACATTCCGGAGCTCGCGGATGTTCCCGGGCCAGCCGTACTGCTCGAGCACGCGCAGGGCCGGCTTGCTCAGCCCGCGCACCGCGAGGCCGTGGCGCTCGTTTTCCTGGTCGAGGAAGGTCTGGGCCAGGACCGGCACGTCCTCGATGCGTTCCCGGAGCGGCGGCGTGGGGATCACCACCACCCGCAGGCGATAGTAGAGGTCCTGGCGGAACCGGCCGCGCTCCACCTCGGCCGCAAGGTCGCGGTGCGTGGCCGCCACCAGGCGGGTGTCGCTGCGCTGGATGGCGGTACCGCCCACGGGCGTGAACTCCCCCGTCTCCAGGGCGCGCAGGAAGCGGGTCTGCATGCCCAGGGGCATCTCCGCCACCTCGTCCAGGAACAGGGTCCCGCCGTCGGCGCGGCGGAACAGGCCGTCGTGCTTCTGGACCGCGCCGGTGAAGGCGCCTTTCTCGTGCCCGAAGAGCTCGCTCTCCAGGACGCCTTCGCTCAGGGCGCCGCAGTTCACGCTCAGGAACGGCGCGTCGGCCCGGGAGGAGTGGGCGTGGATGGCCCTGGCCACCAGCTCCTTGCCGGTGCCGCTCTCCCCCTGGATCAGCACGTTCACGTCCAGGGGCGCCGCCTGGGCGATCAGGGCGATCATCTGCTGGACGCCTGCCGATCGGCCCACGATGCCGCTGCGGGACCGCACGCTGCGCAGGCGGAGCAGGCGGTCGACCATGGTGCGCAGCTCGTCGGGAGAGGCGGACAGGTCGAGACGCCGGATCCGCCCCCGCCGCGGCTGCTCCTGGAGGTCGGCCAGCACCGCCGGCTCGCCCAGGACGATGAGGTCGGCGTCGCCCTTGAGGGACTGGAAGGTCTCGATGATATGCCCGGCATTCCCGTAGCCGCTCGTATCGAAGAGGAACAGGCTGGCCTGGCCGTCGGCGAGGGCCGCCAGGGCCTCCGACGCCTGGTCGTGGACGTAGAGGTCCGCATCCGGCAGTCGCCAGTCGGCCAAGATCTTGTAAAGCTGGGGGTTGCGTCCGAGCAGGACGATCAGGTTGCGCTCCACGGCTCCTCCTGAAGATCTGTCATGTCATGACAGGCCCCAGCATACGAACGCCGGTCCGGATGATCAAGTCCGAACCGGCGATTTCGCTGGGGAACCGGGTCAGGAAACGGTGGCGCCGACGGTGTCGCGCTCGCCGGACCGGGACCGATCCCGTGCGGCCAGCTGCTCCAGGGCGTCTCCGGCCCTGCGCAGGCGCGCGAGGTACACGTTCAGCTGACGCTCGGTGAGCACGGCATCCTCGGTCCCGGTGTCGGGCGTCTCCGCCACGGACGCGGCGGCCCGGTAGGCGTTCAGGGCGGCTTCCACCGGCTCGCGGAGGGAATCCTTCGCTTCCGCAGGCGCGGTGGCGGGGGCGTCGGTCCCCCTGGCGCCTTCGGGACCTTCTTCGGTGCGGGCCGCGCCTGTCTTCACGCCGAGCACGGCCTTGAGGATGGTCATGGCGGGCACGCCGCGGCGGAGCTGCAGCCAGACCGCCACGACCACCGCCGTGCCGCCCAGGGCCAGCAGCACCGCGGTGACCCACGCGAGGGTTCCCTGTCCGTCCTGAAGGGCTCCGATGATGTCCATGTCCGTCCTCCGGGATCAGGCCTTGATGTCCACCATCAGGCCGATGTCGTCGTCGTGCAGGTCGTCTTCGGTGCGGTCGGGGTCGTCCTCGTCACGGCCCTTGCCACTCCCCTTCTTCCCGTCGCGCCTGCGGTCGGGGTCCACGTTGGTCTTCTGGGCCTCCTCGGCCTCGCGGACCTTCTCGACGCGGCTCTCCTTCTCCCCCGGCTTGCGGGCGTGTTCCGCGCCGGCCGGCTGGGCCTGCTGGGACTTCAGCTGGGTCTTGGCCACCGCGCCCATCTGGGCGATGGTGGTCTTGACCGCGAATCCGTCTCCGTTAGCCATGGCCTTCTCCTACCCCATCCAGCGGTCCAGCTCGAGCCACGGGACCCGCATCTCCAGCAGCACCTCGGCCAGGCGGATCATCGGCGGCACGGCGAGCCCGGCCATGAGGTTGAGCGACTTGGCCTCCACCACGTCCAGCTCGTCCTGCTTGCGACGGCGGTCGCGGATCTCCTTGGTCAGCCGGCCGATGCTCTTCTTGCCGGCTGTCTGGTGCAGCTTGCCGCGCAGGCGCATGATGGCCTTGGTGTGGATCTGGCAGACGCGCGATTCGGTCACGTCGAGGATGGCGCCGATCTCCTTCAGCGTCAGGTCCTCGTAGTAGTACAGCACCAGGACGAGCTGCTCCTTCTCGGGCAGTTCCTCCAGGCCGCCCGCGATGAGCTTGACCATCTCCTGGGACGACACCTTCTCCTCCACGTCCTCCGCCTTGGGGTCGGGCAGGTACTCGCCGAGGGTGGTGGAGTCGTCGCCGTCGCTGGAGCTGTCGGCGTCCAGGGAGATGATGGTGGCGACGGAGACCTCCTCGATCATCGTCGCCAGCTCGTCGCGGCTCACGCCGAGCTCCCGGGCCAGCTCCTCGTCGGTGGCCGGGCGTCCGAACCGGGCCTCGAGGCCGGTCACGGCCTCCTCGAGCTGACGCGCCTTGCGGCGCAGGGAACGGGGGAACCAGTCCTGCGAGCGCAGCTCGTCCAGGATGGCGCCGCGGATGCGCGGGATGGCGTAGGTCTCGAACTTGATCCCGCGGTCGGGATCGAAGTTGTCGATGGCCTGGATCAGGCCGAGCAGCCCCGCCGAGACGAGGTCGTTCTGGTCCACGTAGTGGGGCAGGCCGATGGCCATGCGACCGGCCACGTACTTGACCACGCGCGCATAGATCTCGACCAGGTCCTGACGGGCCTTGCCACCGTCGCCGGCGGTCAGCTGGTCCCAGAGTTCCCTGTGGGCGAGGGTATCGGTCTTGAGCATGTGCTGCCTTTCTCGCTGGTGTCCGGACGCGATGTGCAGATTCCGTGCCACCCGTTACCGTTCATCGGCCGTCCCTAGACGCCGGCTGTTTCCTTCTGCTGAGCCTTCTCCGCTTCCACTTCCGCCGCTTCCGCCTCCATGGAGGCGTAGTGCTGCCGCTCGGCTTCCATCTGGGCCTTCTTCCGCTTCGCGTCGGCGATGGCCCTGCGGCGATGGGCGTCGCGGATCCATTCCTCCTCGATCCCCGTCTTGAAGACGAAGACCAGGGCCGCCCCCAGGGCGTAGAAGGCGAAGTAGGCGATGGCGGCCCGTTTCAGGGTGACCAGCAGGCCGTAATCGCGCAGCAGGGCCATCCCCACGGCGACGAGGGCGGCGGTCAGGGCCATCGTATTGACCAGGCGCTGCACGGATCAGACCTCCAGGGCCTTCGCGGCGAGGCCGCGGGTGCGTCCCGGCTTCCGCGTGGCCGCACCGGCCAGCGTCGAGCCCACGAGCTGTCGCGACGACGGGATCAGGGGCCCGGCACCGGGCCACGCCCCGCGCGACGACAGGGAGACGGCGCAGGGCGCCGCCAGGAGCAGATCGGCGAGCCGTCCGCTGTGGGCCGCCAGGTCGCCGCGGCTCAGGGCGATCCAGTCGCAGTTCCACTGGCGGCACTCGGTCCACAGGCCGTTCAGGGCTGAGGGGTCGGCGTCCACCGGCACGACCATGTGGCGGTGGGTGTGCTCGTCGTCGGCCAGCAGGTGGCGCACGGTGGTGTCGGCCAGGAAGGGGTCGTCGAGGGCGGGGGCGTCCATGAGCACGGCGTCGTACCCGCCGAAGTGGGAGGTCGCCTTCTCGAGCTGGGCACCCTTGCGCAGGACGGCGGCGTCGTAGCCGTGCTCGCGCGCCTCCTCCTGGAGCCAGCGCATGTCGCCCTTGCGCTCGCGGCCGAGGGAAAGCACCAGCACCTTGCGGTCCAGGGACCGCAGCCGGGCGGCGGCGCCGAGGATCAGCGAGGTCTTGCCGGCACCGGGACGGCCGAGCAGCAGGTGCCTGCCGCCGAACGATTCCCAGTCGCCGCCGCTGGCGCGGAACACGCCCGCCAGGTGCTCGAGGGGCTCGCCGCCGTCACCGTCCGCCTGCCACATGCGGGCCAGCTGGCGCACGGCGGGCCGGGTGGCGCCCGCCCTCAGCAGGTGGCCGGAAAGCGGGTAGGCGGCCATCAGCGTCGCGTCGCCGTCGTCCGCGCCGGACGCGGAACCGCCCTTCTCGATCTCGCGAACCAGGGACTCGATGCGGGCCACCTCGGCGGCCAGGGCGCCTGCCACGCCGCCGGGGCCGGACGCGTCGCCCATGCCGTTCAGCACCACGTCGACTTCCACGTAGCGGCGCTCGCCGAGGTCGTCGCGACTGCGTTCGCTCATCTCGCGACTCTCCAGGATCTGGGCCTGGGGACCGTAGCGGCGCTTCACGTTGGACAGGGCCTCCTGGGCCGTCCTCCCCCGCACCGTCACCACGGGCAGATCACGCTGAGGCTGAGAGTTCATTGTTCACGTCCTTCATCGCGACCGTGCCGGCGGATCGGATCTGCGTCTGCGACGTGATCTCCGTGTAACCGACGACGGCCAGGCTGGGGAAGGTGGGTTCGACGAGCCGTTTGACGAACATGCGGATCGGCGTCGGCACCAGGAGCGACGGCGGCGTGCCGCGGCGGTAGGCCGCCTGGAGCACGCGCTCGAGGCGCTCGAGGAACGACTGGGCAAACATGGGGTCCAGGACCACCGCGCCGGCCTGGTCGCTGTCGCGGGTGGCGCGGTACAGGACCTGTTCCACGTCGGGGTGCAGGGAGACCACGTGCATGTTCCCGTCGGGCTCCACGTAGAGGGAGCTGATGGTCCGGCGCAGGGCCTCGCGCACCTTCTCCACCAGGGCGTCGGCCGACGCCGTGGCGGCGTTGTGGTTGGCCATGGTCTCCAGGATGGTGACGATGTCCTTGACGGGGATGCGTTCGTGGAGCAGCAGGCGCAGCACGTTGTGCAGGGCGTTCACGGGCACGCGGTCCGGCACCAGATCCTCGATGAGCGAGGGGGCGAACTCGCGCACGATCTCGCACAGGTCCTTCACGTCCTGGCGGGACAGGAGTTCGTCGGCGTGGGCGCGGACGATCTCCGAGAGGTGGGTGGTCAGCACGGCGGACGGCTCCACGACGGTGAAGCCCTCCATCTCGGCGGCGGCCTTGACGCCGGGCTCGATCCAGAGCGCGGGCAGCCTGAAGGCGGGCTCCACCGTGGCCACGCCGCCGAACTCGGCGTCGGACCCGGCGGCGTTCATGGCCATCAGGCGGTTGGGCATGAGTTCCGAACGCGCGATCTCCACGCCCTTGAGCTTGATCACGTAGTGGTTGGCGTCGAGCTGCAGGTTGTCGCGCACGCGGACCGGGTGCACCACCACGCCCAGCTCCTGCCCCACCTGCCGGCGGATCTTGCTGATGCGCTGCAGGAGGTCGCCGCCGCGGCGCTCGTCCACCAGGGGCAGCAGGCCGTAGCCCAGCTCCAGTTCCAGCACGTCGGTGATGAAGCGGTCCTGGCCCTCGCGCTCGGGCGGTGCCTCGGCCTCTTCGGCCATGCGCTCGGCTTCCTCGGCGGCCTCCTCGGCAGCCTTGACCTTGCGGCTCAGCAGACGGCCCGCCACGCCGAAGCCAGCACCGAGAACCAGGAAGGGCATGGTCGGCAGACCGGGGATCAGGCCGAACACGATCAGGGCGGCGCTCGCCAGATCCGACGCGCGGCTCTGGCGGAACAGCTGCATGGTCAGGGCCTGGCCCAGGTTCAGGGCGCTGCTCTGACGCGTGACCACCATACCGGCGGCCGTGGAGATGAGCAGGGCGGGCAGCTGGCTCACGAGGCCGTCGCCCACCGTCAGGGTGGTGAAGCGGCGCAGGGAGTCGCCGGCCGACAGGTCCAGCTGCAGCATGCCGATCACGAACCCTGCAACGATATTGATCAGGGTGATCACGATTCCGGCAATGGCGTCGCCGCGCACGAACTTGCTGGCACCGTCCATGGCGCCGAAGAACTCGGCCTCGGAACTCACGTCCTGACGGCGCTTGCGGGCCTCCTTCTCCGTGATCAGGCCGGCACCCAGATCGGCGTCGATGGCCATCTGCTTGCCGGGCATGGCGTCCAGGGTGAACCGCGCCGCCACCTCGGCGATGCGGCCCGAGCCCTTGGTGATCACCACGAACTGCACGATCATCAGGATCGCGAAGACGATCACGCCGATGACGTAGTTCCCGCCCACCACGAAGTCGCCGAAGCTCTGGATCACCTTGCCGGCCTGGGCCTCCCCCAGGATCAGGCGCGTGGACGCCACGTTCAGGGAGAGCCTGAACAGGGTCACCATCAGCAGCAGGGACGGGAAACTGGAGAACTGGAGGGGTTCCTTCAGGTACAGGGCGACGAGCAGGATGACCACCGCGAACGCGATGTTGAACGTGATCAGCAGGTCCAGCGCCAGCGGCGCCACCGGCATGATCATCAGACCGATCACGGCGACCACGGCCAGGGCGCTCAGCACGTTGCTGTTCGCCAGGACCATGTCCCGATCCATGTTCGCGGTCTCGGACAAGCGTCAGATCCTTCGTCAGGCCCTCTTGAGGCGGTACACGTAGGCCAGCAGCTCGGCCACGGCCTTGTAGAGCTCGTCCGGGATGAACGCGCCCACGTCCACGGTCCTATGCAGGGCTCGTGCCAGCGGTTTGTTCTCGATCACCGGCACACGGGCGTTCCGGGCGATCTCCTTGATCTTCCGCGCGATCTCGTCGGCGCCCTTGGCCACGACCTTCGGCGCCGGGTCGCCGGGCACGTACTTCAGGGCCACAGCGAAGTGGGTCGGGTTGGTCACCACGACGTCGGCGGTGGGCACCTCACCCATCATGCGCTTGCGCAGCATCTCGAACTGGAGGGAGCGGATCCTGGCCTTGACCTGGGGATCACCCTCCATGTCCTTGGCCTCCTCCTTCACCTCCTGCTTGGTCATCTTCAGGTCCTCCTCGTGCTGCCACTTGGTGTAGGCCCAGTCCATGGCCGCCAGCACGGCCATCAGGGCCACCATGCGGTAGACCAGCTTGGCCATGGTCGAGCGGCCCACCGACATGGCGCCCTCCAGGGACAGCAGCGACGTGCCGACCACCTCGGCCAGCACGCCCTTCACCGTGATCCAGCCCAGGGCGCTGATCACGGCGATCTTGAGGACGTTCTTGACGAGCTCGAAGGCCGCCTTCTTCGACACGAGCTGCTTGGCGCCGTTGATCGGATTCAGCTTGCTCCAGCGGAAGGCCAGGGCCTGCACGTTCACGTGCCAGCCCACCTGCAGCACGTTGGCGGCGAATCCCGCCACCAGCACCACGAGCATGACCGGCGCCAGGGCCTTCAGGATGATGGAGAAGTTGGCCGAGGCGATCTCCACCAGGGCGTAGGGATCGTCGAGCAGGAAGATGTGGGCCTGTCCGAAGAGATAGTGGGCGTTCTCGTTGAGGACCCGGGACATGAACCCGCCGAAGACGAACAGCAGCGAGAACGCCAGCAGCAGCACGATGGTGCTGTTGACTTCCTGGCTCAGGGCGACCTGCCCCTCCTCGAGGGCCTTTTCCCGCCGTCTGCCTGTGGCTTTCTCTGTCCTCTCGCCGCCCGGTCCGTCCGCCATGCCGTTCACCTCCCCCGTTCGTCAGGAGCCTCCTCGGCCCCGTCGGTCATGCTCCTAGGCCTGCAGGGCGGCCAGGAGCTCCATCAGCTGCGTTTCCATGTCGGTCATCAGTCCCGTGAAGATGCGCCCGAAGAACATCATCGAGGCGCCGACCATGGCCAGACCCACGGCGATCTTGATGGGGAAGCCCACCACCAGCACGTTGATCTGGGGGACGGTCTTGACCACGAAGCCCATGCAGGCGCTGATCAGCAGCAGCACGATGATCACCGGAGCCGCGATCACGAATCCGATCTGGAAGAACTCGGAGAACCCTTCCACCAGGAACCAGGACCCGGAGCGGCCGTCGATGGCGCCGAAGAGCGGCGCCACCCGCGCCGTCTCCAGCATGACCCGGATCAGCAGGTGGTGGAGGTCCATGGCGAAGAAGAGCATCACCGCCAGCAGGTAGTGCAGCTGGGCCAGCACCGATGCCTGGATGCCGCTCTGGGGGTCGACGGTGTTGACCATCGAGAAGCCGATCTGCACGCCGATCACCTGGCCGGCGAACCGCACGGCGGCGAAGGGGATGCCCACCACGAAGGCGATCAGGGCGCCGATCATGAGGCTCCGCGCCGCCTCGCCCAGCAGCGACTCCCACGTCAGGACCAGGGGGCCGGGCGGCAGTTCCGACGCCGCCAGGGGGGCCGCCGCCACCGCGACCACCGCGCACAACGCCAGTCGCCAGATCACCGGAACGGTGCGGCCCGAGATCAGGGGCAGCACCGCCGCGAGGATGGACAGGCGCAGCGTCAGCAGCACCGTCACGACCAGCATGGTGACGTCGAACGTGGTCGGCACGGCCTGTTACATCTCCGCGATGCGCTCGAAGATCCCGTGGGTGAAACGGGTGAGCTGGCCGATGATCCAGGGCAGCGACAGCACCAGGGTCACGAACACGGCCACGATCTTCGGCACGAAGGTCATGGTCATCTCGTTGATGTGGGTCGCCGCCTGGAAGATGCTGATGGTCAGACCCACCAGCATGCCGGCCGCGAGCATGGGGCCCGCCACCATCAGGGTGGTCTTCATGGCCGTCTGGCCCAGTTCGATGACGGTCTCGGGGGTCATGATTCCTCCGCGGAGTTACTGGAAGGCGCTGACCAGGGAGCGCACGACGAGGTACCAGCCGTCCACCAGCACGAAGAGCAGCACCTTGAAGGGCAGGCTGATCAGCACGGGCGGGAGCATCATCATGCCCATGGACATCAGGACCGACGCCACGACCATGTCGATGATCAGGAACGGCAGGAAGAGCACGAATCCGATCTGGAAGGCCATCTTGAGCTCGCCCAGCACGAAGCTCGGCACGACCACCAGCATGGGCAGGTCCTCGGGCAGTTCCGGGGCCTCCTGGTTGGTCAGCTCCAGGAACAGCCCCACGTCCTTCTCGCGGACCTGGGTCAGCATGAACTCCTTGAGGGGCGCCTGGGCCCGGGAGAAGGCCTCCTGCTGGGAGATCTCCTCGGCCAGGTAGGGCTGCACGGCCTCGGCGTTCACGCGGCTGATGGTCGGGCTCATGATGACGAAGGTCAGGAAGAGGGCCAGACCGATGACGATCTGGTTCGAGGGCATCTGCTGGGTGCCCATGGCCTGCCGCAGGAAGCCCAGCACGATGATGATCCGCGTGAAGCTCGTCAGGGTCACCAGCAGGGCCGGCGCCAGCGAGAGCAGGGTCATCAGCAGGACGATCTCGACGGCCACGTCCATGCGGGCGGCGCCGTCGGCATCTCCCAGGGACAGGCTGATGGTCGTGGGGGCGCCGGCCGTGGCCGCTTCCTGGGCCGCGGCGGGAGCCGCTGCCAGCAGGGTCGTCAGCACGAGGAACAGCAGGATGGTCGGGCGTGCGCGCACGGATGGCCTCCGGTCGGGGTCGTCGGTTCGACCGGGGTCTTCGCAACCGTCGTGCCACGGTGGCCGGAGGGGACGCGGGCAACGCGTTGCCCTGCATGAGGATGCCGAAGCCCTGAAACGACGACGGCCCGCGCGGTGCGCGGGCCGGTCGAGGTGTGGCCGCCTCTGGCGGATTTCGGACCGGTCAGCCCCGGCCCAGCAGTCGCTTCAGGGTCGAGGCCCCGGGGGCCGCGGGCGGCTCCGGATCCTCCCCCGCCGGCAGGCGCTCGAGGAGCAGCATGGCGTTCTCGCTGCGGTAGATCACCAGTTCCTCGTCCTTGTAGCGGAGCCGCTCCACCTGGCGTTTCGGCCCCAGGCTCGACACGCCCAGCAGCCGCATGTCCGCGGGGCCGCGGCCGGCCTGCCAGCGCGTCAGCAGCCTGAGGGTCACCAGCAGGATGCCGGTGACCAGCAGGAACGCTCCGAGGAGCCGCCAGATCGAGGTGCCCAGGTCCATCTCAGGCCAGCTTCTGGATGTGCTCGCCGCGGCGCAGCAGCTTGGTGATGCGGATGGCGAAGTGGTCGTCCACGACCACGACCTCGCCGCGGGCGGTCAGCACGCCGTTGACCATCAGGTCCACGGGCTCGCTGGGCGACTTGCCCAGCTCCACCACCGAACCCGGGGCCAGATCCAGGATCTCCCGGACCTTCATGCGCGTCCGGCCCAGCTCCACGGTGACCTTCATGTCGATGTCCAGCAGGACGCCGAGGTTCTCGGCTCCGGCACCCATGGTGTCCAGATCGTCCTGCAGGGGCGTCTCGACGGGGGCGTCGCCCTTGGCGTCGACGAGTTCCTGGTTGGCGATCTCGGGCGTGGCGGTTTCGCTGGTCATCTCAGTCCTCCAGATCGATGCGTTCGGTGATCTTCAACGCACGGCTGTTGTGCAGCTTTCCGGGGAGGCCCCGGAACAGGGGCTTGCCCTGGACCTCGACGGTCAGGGCGGAATTGACGGACTTGTACAGGGGGATCACGTCCCCCTCCTCGATCTCCAGCACCTTGCTCAGGGGCATGCAGATCTCGCCGAGGTTGACGACCACGTCCGACGTCGTCACCTGGACCATGTCGAAGACGCGTTCGCGGTCGCGGCGCACCTCGTCACGGGTCCGGTACTCGGCGCTCTCGTCGGGCGAGAACTGCTCCCAGACCGGCTCGAAGGCCGTCAGGGGGATGCACATGACCGCCTCGCCCTCCAGGCCTTCCACGTCCATGTGGAATTCCAGCAGGATGACGGTCTCGCCGTTGCTCATGGTGCCCAGGTACGCGGGGTTGTTCTCCAGCCCCAGGAGTTCCGGATCCATGGTCACGGTCTTCTCCGAGGCGGACCGGAACGCATCGAGCACCTTGTTGACGAGGATCCGCGCCACGCCGAACTCGATGTCCGTGTACTTGCGGAGGTTGTTCTCCTCCTCGATCAGTCCGCCCAGCAGCCGCTTCATGATGATGTAGCTCATGCCGAGGTCCATCAGCAGCAGCGACGAGCCGGCCAGGGGCGGCAGGGCCACCGTGGCCACACACGAGAGATCGGGCAGCGAGCGCACGTAGTCGCCGAAGGTCGAGAGCTTCAGGCCGCGGTGCTCCATGGCCACGTTCGAGCGCAGCATGCTGGTGAAGCTCAGCGACACGTTCTTGGCGAACGCCTCGCAGATGGTCAGCATGTTCTTCTCGAAGGCCTTGGAGATGTTGTAGGGCCGACGGAAGTCGAAGGGCAGGATGGGATGACCCCGATGCTCCCCCATGGAATGCTCGATGGCCTGGCGCGCGAGGCTGTCGGGCTGTCCGCCCGCCTCGGCCTCGGCCTCGGAACCGGCTTCCGGCTCGGCGCCGTCGGCCATGGGCTCCTCGTCGAGCAGCTCGTCGATGTCGACGTTGGTGTCCAGGGTCTCGTTGGTCATCGCCTTCGCTCCCGGTGCCCTACTGGACGACCATGTCGGAGAAGTAGACGCTCGTGAGCATGCCGTCGGGCAGCGCGTCGCCGAGCTTGCGGTGGAGTTCGGCCTTCAGGGCCGCCTTGCCGTCGGCGGACGCCAGGTCCGTGGACGACTTGCTGGACAGGGCCAGGATGGCGATGTCGCGCAGATGCGGCAGTCGGGCCGTCACCAGGTCGGCGGTGATCTGGTCGGCCACCTCGAGGTCGATGTTGATCTTCAGGTAGTTCTGGCGCCGGCCGCCGTCGGTCAGGGTCACGACCATCTCGTTCAGGCCCACGATCACGCCCTCGCCCTCCACGGGCTCGGGGATGACGGGCTCGGCCACCTGCTCGCCGATGGCGTCCAGCTTGGGGCCGATCACGAAGGTCACGATCCCCACGGCCATCACGGCCTGCAGCACCACGATGATGCCCAG
The DNA here is from genome assembly GCA_964343835.1 of uncultured Fibrobacteraceae bacterium. Taxonomy (GTDB): domain Bacteria; phylum Krumholzibacteriota; class Krumholzibacteriia; order LZORAL124-64-63; family LZORAL124-64-63; genus CALEMW01. Next base: position 7,490 of record CAYFKR010000009.1, on the reverse strand, counting down.
CAGGACGATCTTGTTGTCCAGGAGGCCGCCCTTCTTCTCCGCCTTGGCTTCGGTCTTCTCGTCGGACATGTCCTAGCCCTCGCTTTCCAGTGGCAACGTCATGGTGGTCCCGGCCTGCGGCGCGTCGTCGAACTTCATGAAGATCTCGACCCGCCTGTTCTTCGCCCGGCCCTCGGCCGTGTCGTTGGTGTCGATCGGCCTGTGCTCTCCGTATCCGGTGGCGCTCATCCTCGAGGGATGGATGCCGGTCGTCTGGAGCTGCCGGGCCACGGCGATGGCCCGCGCGGCGGACAGCTCCCAGTTGGACGGGAATCTCGGCGTGTTGATCGGGAGCGAATCGGTGTGTCCGCTCACCTTGATCGTGTTGGGCTTGCCGTCCAGGAAGCCCGAGATCTTGCCGAGGACCTCGTCGGCCACGCTCTGGAGATCCGCACTGCCGGAGGGGAAGAGGAACTCGTCCTCGATCTTGATCTGGATCCCCTCTTCGGTCATGGCGACCTCCACTTGGTCGTCCAGATCCTGTTCGAGCAAGTACTGTTCCAGCTCCCGGAACTCGTATAGCATCTCGCTGCGATCGCCGCCCTGCTCCTGCGGCATGACCATCTCCTGGAACTGGATCACCGACTGGGAATTCTTGAAGACGCCCAGGGCCGTCTGGAGCGATTCCATGGCCTGGCGGAATTTCGACTCCTGGATCGACGAGAAACTGAGCAGCAGGATGAAGAAGGTCAGCAGCAGGGACATCATATCCCCGTACGTCACGACCCAACCCGGGATTCCGGGCTCTTCAGGCGGGCACTTGCACTTCTTGGACACGCCCGGCCTCCCCTACGCGTTCTTGCCCTCGTCCAGCGCCTGCTGGGCGGCGGGGGTCAGGAAGGACTTGAGCTTCTCCTCCACGATGCGCGGGGAATCGCCGCTCTGGATGCCCATCACACCCTCGATGATCATCTCGCGGACCAGGATCTCCTCCGCAGACCGCGTCTGGAGCTTGCCGGCCATGGGGATGAACATGGCGTTGGCCAGCACCGCGCCGTAGAACGTGGTGAGCAGGGCCACGGCCATGCCCACGCCGATGGTGCTGGGGTCCTCCATGTTGGCGAGCATGTTCACCAGACCCACCAGGGTACCGATCATGCCGAAGGCCGGCGCGTACACGCCGCCCGCGTCCAGGATCTTCTTGCCCTCGAGGTGGCGCTTCTGCTGCTGCTCGATGTCCGTCTCCAGGATGCGCTGCAGCAGGGTCGGGTCGGTCCCGTCCACGGCCAGGCGCAGTCCCTTGCGCAGGAAGGAGTTCTCCTCGTTCTCGGAGTGCTCCTCCAGGGCGAGCATGCCCTCCTTGCGCGCCTGCTCGGCGTACTTGACGATGCGCTGGATGACCTCTTCCGGTGAGTTGGCGTCGGCGAGCACCGTCTTCTTGATGATGCCGATCATCCCGATCACGCGCGGAAGCGGGTAGTTGGTCAGGATCGCCATGACCGTTCCGCCGAAGACCATGATCATGGACGGCACGTTGACGAAGAGGGTCAACGATCCGCCCATCAGGATGGCCCAGACGATCAGCCCGACGGCTCCGAAGATTCCGATGATTGTCGCGATATCCACGATCCGACCTCGCTGCTGCCGTTGCTACCTGTCCGCGCCTTCGAACACCGATCCCTGTCCACCCGCCGGAACGGGGTGGCTCTTCGACTTCCGCCGGAAGTCGATGGCCAGACGGACCACGTCGTCCATGGACTCCTTCACCATGATCTTGCGCCCCGTCGTGAGGCTGATCAGGGTGTCGGGCGTGGACTCCACCGATTCGATGAGATCGGTGTTGAGCACCATCTGGCTCCCATTGAGTTTCGTGACGTTGATCATGACCCTTTAGCCCCTTCTCCGCGATTACCGCAGCATGGAGACGATTTCCTGCAGGATCTGGTCGCCGGTCGACACGACCCGCGCATTGGCCTGGAAGGCCCGCTGGGCCACCACCAGGTTGGTCAGTTCCGCCGTGATGTCCACGTTCGAGCCCTCCAGCGCGCCGGAGACCACCAGGGTCCCGGTCTCGTCCCCAGCGAACTGGGTCATGGGGTCGCCGGAGTTGCTGCTCACCTTGAAGGTGTTGCCCTCGCCCTGCAGCAGCCCGCCGTTGTTGGCGAAACGGGCGATGCCGATCTGGGCAAGGGTGAGCAGGGTGTCGTTGGAGAAGCGGCCGATCACGGCCCCCGTGGTGTCGATCTCGAAGTCCAGCAACTCGCCGGCGGCGTAGCCGTCGGACATGCTCTGCAGGGTGCCGCCGCCCGCGTGCTGGGTCAGGCCGTCGAGGGTGCCCAGCTGGCCGGCGTCGATCTCCAGGTTCACGATCTCGGCGCCCTGGGCCCCGTCCGCCTGGGGACGGAAGGAGAGGCGACCGGAGTCGTCGTCGTAGCGGAAGGCGATGATGTCGCCGTTCTCGTCGAAGGCCACCGTTCCGGAACCGCCCTCGAGAATCTCCTCGGTGCCCTCCATCTCGGCCGTCCAGGTCCACTCGTTCAGGTCCACGCGCTTCTGGAAGGTGAAGCGCACGTTGTGGGTGTTGCCGAGGGAATCGTAGACGGTGGACGAGAGGGTGAAGCTCTGGCCGTCGTCGGCCTCCTGCACCTCGGTGAAGCCGAAGGAGGTCTCCAGGGTGGGGTTGACCTCCCCCACCTCGCGGATCGTGACCTGGCCCAGGGCGTTCTCCGTGCCCAGCTCGCCGCTCATGACCACCTCGCCGTCGGTGTTGATGGTCACGGGGTCCGTGCTCAGGCCGAAGGCGATCTGGAGGCCGGTCAGGAGATCCTGGACCGTGGTGGTGTCGTCCACCACCAGGTTGTAGCCGGGAGCCTCGGAGGTGCCCACCGAGCCGTCCAGGGAGACGGTCGTCTGGGGGTTCAGGGCGTCCACGTTCAGGCCGAGGCTCTCGCCGCGGGAGTTGAAGACCTCGGTCAGCACGTCGTCGGTGGTGGCCGGGGAGCGGAGCCGGCCCGTGCCGGAGCCGGGGTCGTCCGTGGTGCCGGTGCCGCCGGGGGCGATGCTGTTGGTGAAGCGGAACATGGAGTTGAACTCCGAGTTGCCGGGCACCGAAAGCTGCAGGTTCAGCAGCGTGGTGGCGCCGCTCGCGTTGTCGACGGTCAGGGAGCCGTCGGCGTTCAGGGTCACGGTGATCTCGCCGGGGTTGAACTCGGGCAGGGCCTCGAGCTGGGTGGCGACCCAGGCCGTGAGCTCGTCCACGGTGGTGCCGCCCTCGCCGGGGATCTCCGATCCCACCAGGAACGGGGACGCGGAGATGGTGGTGGCGGTGCCGCCCACTTCGACCATGCCCGTCAGGGCGATCTGGTCGCCGTCGATCAGGCCCATGGCGTCGCCGTCCTGGGCGTAGAGGGCCAGCAGGTCGTCGGTGCCCGTGGCGGCGGCCATCAGGTGCGCCGACTCCAGGATGCTGTTCTGGGGCTCGGAGTCCGAGTCCAGATTGCCGAAGATCTGCAGGTTCTCCGAGGCGGAGGCCGGCACGCTCATGCTGGGGTCGATCATGATGTCGCTCCAGCTGCCCGAGACGATCTCGCCGTTCTCGTCGGCCATGATCCCCTGCAGCCGCAGGCCGGAACCCGGATCCACCAGGTAGTTGTCGGCGTCCAGGCCGAAGGCGCCGGCCCGGGTGTAGACGGTTCCCGCGCCGTCGCTCAGCATGAAGAACCCGTCGCCCTGGAGGGCCAGGTCGGTGACCATGCCGGTGCTTTGCAGGGCGCCCTGCTGGAAGCGCGTGTCGATGGTGCCCACGCTGGTGCCCAGGCCGATCTGCATGGCGTTGACGCCGCCGCGCTGGCCGGAGACGGGGCGACTGGCGCCGCGTACGGTCTGGGACAGCATCTCGCGGAAGGTCACGCGGGAGCCCTTGTAGCCCACGGTGTTCGCGTTGGCGATGTTGTTGCCGATGACGTCCATCTCGACCGAGTTGGCACCGAGACCGGAGATTCCGGAATAGAGAGATCGCAGCATGTGGTTCCTCCTCCTTGGTCCGGCCTACAGGCCGACTTCGGCGATTTCCGAGGCGTAGTATTCGACGCCGGCCACCGACAGGATGGCCAGGTTGTTCTCGAAGCGGATGCTGTCCACGAAGCCCTGGGCGTAGAGCTGGTGGTTCACGGTGTTGCCGGCGCGGTCCTCCACCGACACCGACAGGGTGTAGTCGCCCTCGGCCGTGGAGCCGTCCTCCAGCAGGCCGTTCCATTCCAGGTCGTTCCAGCCGGCCTCGACCTCCTGGACGAAGCTGGCCACGACCTCGCCGGTGGCGTCCAGGACCTCGACGGTCGCGCGACCGTCGCCGGACACCTGCAGGCGGTTGCCGCTGGGCACCCCGTCCACGACCGTCACGCCGTTCCCGACCACCGTGGCCGTCCGGCCCACCAGACCGAGCATCATGGTGTTGTTCAGGGACTGGGTGTAGGCCATCTCCTGGGTCATGTTGACGTTCATCTCCTCCAGCTGCTCCAGCATGGAGAACTGGGTGAGCTGGGCGGTGAACTCCTCGTTGGACATGGGGTCCAGCGGGTTCTGGTTCCGGATCTGCGTCACCAGCAGCTGCATGAACTGGTCCTGGCTCTGCTGGGTGGTGCCGGTCCCGTAGGCCGCACCCGTGCCGGTCTGCACTCCCCCGACGTTCATCGCCGCTCCTCCCTGCGGGGCTGGTCGTCAGGACCGTCCCCACGCTCGCGCTCATGGCCCTCGTCGTCCCGGGCCGTGTCCTGTTCCTCTTCTTCCTCGGCTTCGGCCTCGATCTTCACCGAGACGTCGCTCCAGGAGGCGCCCTTGCCCATGAGCATCTGGCCGATGTCGTCGGCGGACTCGCGCAGGGCCTGCTCTGCCGCGGCGGATTCGACCTTCAGCACCACGTCCAGGCTCGAGCCGTTGCGCTGCATGATGATTTCCACGCGGCCGAGGTGGGCCGGCTTGAGGTGGAGGCGGATGGTTTCGGTGTCCGTGCCGCCGAGAGCCGCACCGCGCAGGGAGCCCAGCACCTGGGTGCGGATCCGGGCCTGTTCAGCCGGGTCGGCCTCGGGCTCGGGGACCTGCTCGGGGGCCTGGATGGTCACGGGGCGCCACGTGGCGTCCAGCTTGATGGCGCCGCCGGCCATGCCCGCCACGGGTGAGGCGCCCTGGGCGTTGCCGGCCTGGGTCGCGACGGCGGCGGCCGGACGTCCGGCCTGGACCACGTCGGGACCGTCCTCGGCGGCGCCCTCCGGCGCATCGGCGGCCGGGTCGTCCGGGTCGACGGCGAGGTCGGGATCGAGTTCGGCGGCGGCCGACCAGCGCTGCGCCTCGTCGCCCCCGGCGGCACGTTCATCCGTCTTCTTCATGTCACCGTCCCTGCCGCTGCCGGCGTTCCGGGAGTCAGGAGCGGGGTTGCGTTCATCCGTCCTGGCCGTGTTCCCGTCCCGGGCGCCGTTGCGCGACTCCGTGCCGGCCGTCCGGGAACGGGCCTGTTCGTCGGCCTCGTTGCGCCGGTTCTCAGGAGCCTCGGGCGCCTCGTTCCGCGACGCCTCGTGACGCTCCAGGAGCTGGGCGAAATCGACGCCGCCGGTCACCGCATCGGCGGCGTGGTCGCGCTTCCGGGCGTCCGTGGCGGCGGGGTTGGGCGTGCTGGCGACGACGTTCAAAGGTCCTCCCCCTTGAGGCTCATCCGGTAGCTGATCTCCGACGCCAGGGCGCGGTCCATGAACGACAGCACCTTGGCGGCCTGGCGATCCTTCATGCGGGAGACCACGTCGAGCACGATCTCGGGGTCCAGGGTCTCGAGGATGGGGGCCGCCTTGGCAGGCTTCATGGCCCCGTAGACCTTGGCCAGCCGGGCCACCGACGCCTCGCGTTCCTCGGCGTAGGTGGCCTGGACGGCCCGGAGCTCCTCGATCATGGACGTGATGTGGGCCTGCTGGTCGGCCAGGACCTTTTCCTCCACGTCGAACGACGTCTGGAGGGTCAGCAGCCGCTCGGTGCCTTTCTGGACGCGGTCGCGCTCGGCGTCGAGACTCGCCTTCAGGCGCTCGGCCGCCAGCTCCGCGTCGTCCTTGGGGCCCAGGGGCTCCGGCAGGGAGATGCGGACGGCGTTCTCGAGCATGCCCGTGGACACCAGGATCACCGAGAAGATCACGGTGAAGGTGACGACGGAGACGAGGATGACGGCTTTCATGGTGCTGCTCCTCCGCTGCGGCTCATGCGGTCACGCCGGCGCCGTGCCGACGGCCTGCGATCTCGTCCAGTTCCTTCTGTTCCCTGCGTCGGTTCTCGAGCTCCCACTCGGCCCGCTGACGCTCCTCCAGCTTCTCCAGTACCGAGACCTCGCGCTGGGCACCCACCAGGATCCGGCGCTGGGCCTCCACGGCGTCGCGCCGCTGCCGTTCCTCGCCCGACAGGTCCTCCAGCATCCGTCGGCGCCCTTCCACGAAGGCGGCGGCGGATCGCTCGAGCCCCAGGTCGATGTGCTCGGTCCTGGAGCGGTGGGCGGCCAGTCCGGCCTCCTCGATGTCCGCGAGCCAGGCCTGCTTCGTGGCCAGGGTCCGGTTCAGGGCGATCGCGAGCTCCTGGAGACGACGGGCCTCCTCGTCCACGATGCGTCGCCTGTGCTTGAGGACCCGTTCGAGTCGGAATCGGAACACGTCAGACCTCCGCGGTCAGCGCAAGCAAACCGCGGGCCGTTTCCGTGAAGGGGGCGGGTTCGTCGATCTGCTGGCAGAGGAAACCGCGGATCGCCTCGCGACGTTCGAGGGCGGCGTCCACCAGCGGATCGGATCCGGCCACGTATGCACCGATATTGATCAGGTCGCGGTTCTCTTCCAGGGCCTTCATCCAGCGCACGAGCTCGCCGCCGGCGGCCAGCACCTCGGGCGCCGCCACCTCCTGGCGCAGGCGGCTGATGCTGCCCAGCACGTCCACGGCGGGATAGTGGCCCTCACGGGCCAGGTCGCGGCTGAGCATGATGTGGCCGTCCAGGATGGAGCGCACGGCGTCGCCCACGGGGTCGTGGATGTCGTCGCCCTCGATCAGGACGGTGAAGAAGGCGGTGATGGCGCTGTTCTCCGCGCACCCCGCCCGCTCGCAGAGTTTCGGCAGGGCCGCGAACACCGAGGGGGTGTAGCCCTTGGTCGCGGGCGGCTCCCCGGCCGCCAGGCCGATCTCACGCAGGGCCATGGCGTAGCGGGTCAGCGAGTCCATCATCAGCATCACGTTGCGGCCGGTATCGCGGAAGTGCTCGGCGATGGCCATGGCGGTCTCGGCGCCCTTGGCGCGCATCACGGCGCTCTCGTCCGAGGTCACGACCACGCAGACGGTGCGGGCCATGCCCTCGGCGCCCAGATCGCGCTCGAGGAATTCCCGGACCTCGCGGCCGCGCTCGCCGATCAGGGCCACCACGTTCACGTCCACGTCGGCGTTGCGGGCCAGCATGCCCAGCAGCACGCTCTTGCCCACGCCGCTGCCGGCGAAGATGCCCA
>CAYFKR010000008.1:134888-168219 GCA_964343835.1 uncultured Fibrobacteraceae bacterium | reverse complement strand
TGAGGGTGGCCGGACCGTGGGCGCCGGCGTGGTCGCGAAGATCCACGAGTAGATGTTCAGCGCGTCCGGGGTTCCGGCCCCGGACGCGAACGCTTCCGGCCGTCGATGCGGCCGGCCCTGCGAAAGGCGAGCAGGCGCCCCCACCGTGATCCGGGGACGATGCTGGAGTAGCCATCGCGAACAAGGAGACCAGAGTTGGCCAGACAGAAGATCAAGATCCGGCTGAAGGCCTACGAGCCCGCGGTGCTCGACCGCTCGGCCCAGATGATCGTCCAGACGGCGCTGCGTACCGGCGCCCTGGTGCGGGGGCCCGTGCCCCTGCCCACCAAGCGGTCCGTCTACACGGTCCTGCGCTCGCCCCACGTGGACAAGAAGTCCCGTGAGCAGTTCGAGATGCGGATCCACAAGCGGTTGATCGAGATCGAGAACTCGACCCCGCAGACGACCGAGTTCCTGAAGAAGCTGACGCTCCCTGCGAGCGTGGACGTCGAGATCAAGGTCTGATCGGAATCAGGGAGCAGTCATGAACGGACTGATCGGCAAGAAGATCGGAATGACGCGCATCTTCGACGAAGAGGGTCGCCACGTCCCGGTCACGGTCATCGAAGCGGGCCCCTGCGTCGTGACGCAGGTCAAGGCCGACGACACCGACGGCTACGAGGCCGTCCAGGTGGGCTTCGGCGATCGCAAGCCCAAGAACACCACGCTGCCCATGCAGGGTCACTTCCGCAAGGCGGGCGTGGAGCCCCGTCGCCTCCTGGTGGAGTTCGACGGCGGCGACAACGAGCTGAAGCTGGGCGACACCGTGGACGTCTCGATCTTCGAGGGCGTCGAGCGGGTGGACGTGACCGGCGTGACCAAGGGTCGCGGGTTCTCAGGGCGCATCAAGCGCTGGAACCAGCACCGCGGTCCCGACGGCCACGGTTCCAAGAACGTGCGCCAGTCCGGCTCGATCGGAATGCACACCAAGCCCGGACGCGTGCTGAAGAACACGCGCATGTCCGGTCAGTACGGCAACAAGCAAGAGACCAAGAAGAACCTGTCCGTCGTGCGGATCGACCAGGAGCGCAACCTGCTGCTGGTCAAGGGGAGCGTCCCCGGTAGCCGGAACGGCATCGTCACCATCCGGATCAGCCGCTGACCCCGGACCCAGAACCGCGAGGTTGAGACATGGCAACGGCGAACCTCTACAACAAGGCTGGAGAGAGCATCGGCAGCGTTGATCTGCCCGAGGTCCTCTTCGCCCAGAAGGTGCACAAGCAGTCCCTCTACGAGGCGGTGCGCTGCTACCTGGCCAATCAGCGCCAGGGCACCCACGATACGCAGACCCGGAGCGAGGTGTCCTACTCGGGTGCCAAGCTCTACAGGCAGAAGGGCACCGGACGCGCGCGCGCCGGTTCCGCCCGCTCGCCCGTGCGCGTCGGCGGCGGCCGTTCGTTCGGTCCGCACCCCCGCGACTACGGGTACAAGCTGCCCAAGAAGATCAAGCGTCTGGCTCTCCGCTCGGCCCTGAGCGACCGCGCCGCCCATGAGCGCGTGTCCGTCCTCGAGGACTTCTCCATGGAGTCCCCGAAGACCGCCGAGATGGCCGGCCTGATAAAGGGGATGGCCCTGGAGGGCCGTCACACGCTCTTCGTCCTGCCCGGCGGCGCCGACGCGATGTACAAGTCGCTGCGCAACATCAAGGGTGTGCGCGTTCTGCGCCACACCGATCTCAACGCCTACACGATCCTCTGGGCCGACAACGTCGTGTTCACGAAGGACTCGCTCGCGGGCGCCGAGGAGGTGTTCGGATCGTGAAGGATCTGAGCAAGGTGATCCAGCGTCCCCTGATCACGGAGCGCGGTGCGGATCTTCGGGAGCAGTACAACCAGTACTTCTTCGAGGTGAACCCCGACGCGAACAAGCACGAGATCAAGCAGGCCGTCGAGCACTTCTTCGGCGTGAAGGTCACCAGCGTGCGGACCATGAACATGCGGGGCAAGGTGAAGCGCCTGGGCCGTTTCCAGGGCAAGCGCGCCGACTGGAAGAAGGCCGTCGTGACCCTCGCCGAGGGCGATTCGATCGACGTCTTCGACAACGTCTAGCAGTTCGTTCAGAACAGGTTTCCGCGCCGCGGTGCGGACCTTGAGGAGTAGGGAGACACGATGGGTATCAAGAAACTGAAGCCCGTGACCCCCGGACAGCGTTTCCGGACGGTGTCCGACTTCAGCGAGCTGACGGCCTCGAAGCCCGAGAAGTCGCTGCTGGAGCCCCTGACCAAGTCGGGCGGACGCAACAACACCGGTCGCATCACGGTGCGCCACCGCGGCGGCGGCCACAAGCGCCGCTACCGTCGCATCGACTTCAAGCGGGACAAGCTCGGCGTGCCCGCGCGCGTGGCGACGATCGAGTACGATCCCAACCGCAGCGCCCGCATCGCCCTGCTGGCCTACGCCGACGGCGAGAAGCGTTACATCCTCTGGCCCAACGGCCTGAAGGTGAACGACACCGTCGTCAGCGGCCCCGAGGCCGGATTCGACGTGGGCAACAGCCTGCCCCTGCACCGCATCCCCCTGGGTACGCTGGTGCACAACGTCGAGCTGCAGATCGGCCGCGGCGGCCAGATCGTCCGCAGCGCCGGATCGTTCGCCCAGGTGCTGGCCAAGGAGGGCGACTACGTCACCCTGCGCCTGCCGTCGGGCGAGGTGCGGATGGTGCACAAGAACTGCAGCGCCACCATCGGCGAGGTCGGCAACTCCGAGCACGAGAACATCGTGCTGGGCAAGGCCGGCAAGAGCCGCTGGCTGGGACGTCGTCCGACGGTTCGTGGCGTCGCCATGAACCCGGTGGACCACCCCCACGGCGGTGGCGAGGGCAAGACCTCCGGCGGCCGGCACCCGGTGTCGCCCTGGGGCATGCCCACCAAGGGATTCAAGACGCGGCGGAAGAAGCCGTCCGACAACTTCATCGTCCGGCGCCGCAAGAAGAAGAAGTAGGACCCAGTCGGTCGGTGCGACCGGCCGCGAGAGAGGAATGGGAACAGCATGGCTCGTTCTATCAAGAAGGGACCCTTCATCGACGACCACCTGCTGAAGAAGGTGGAGACGATGAACGAGAAGGGCGAGAAGCGGGTCGTCAAGACCTGGTCGCGCCGCTCGACGATCGTGCCCGATTTCCTGGGTCACACCATCGCCGTGCACAACGGCAAGCAGTTCATCCCGGTCTACGTCCAGGAGAACATGGTGGGCCACAAGCTGGGTGAGTTCGCGCCGACGCGGACCTACCGCGGCCACACGAACAAGAAGTAGCATTCGAACGCTGCGGAGGTAGCGAGATGGACGGCCGTGCCGTTGTGAAATTCATCAGGATCTCGCCCCGGAAGACCCGGATCGTCGCCGATCTGGTGCGGGGCAAGAGGGTGGACCAGGCGCTCGAGACCCTGGCCCTGACCCCGAAGAAGGCGTCTCCGATCCTGTCGAAGACGATCCAGTCCGCCGTGGCCAACGCCCGGCAGGGCGCCGAGACCGAAGAGGTCCGGCTGGGAGACGAGGCCTACGTCGTCAGCGAGATCCGCGTCGACGAGGGACCGACCATGAAGCGGATCCGGCCGCGCGCCCAGGGGCGGGCCTTCCGGATCCTGAAGCGGACGAGCCATATCCAGGTGACGGTTTCCCCCAAGTAAGGGGGAGGTTCGCGGAGGGGCCGACCGGGACGCCGGCGGTCGCCGAGGCGGGCCATGCGAAAGGAAGACCATGGGTCAGAAGACGCATCCGATCGGTTTCCGGCTGGGGATCGTGAAGGACTGGAACTCCACGTGGTTCAGTACCAAGAACTACGCGGATTGGCTGAACGAGGATCTGCGCCTGCGCAAGTACGTCTCCACCCGCGTGGGGAGTGCCGGCATCGCCTCGATCAAGATCAAGCGGTTCCACGAGAAGGTGAACGTCATCATCTCGACCAGCCGTCCCGGCGTCGTCATCGGCCGCAAGGGCAGCCGCGCCGACACGCTCCGCGCCGAGCTCGAGAAGCTCACGGGCAAGAGCGTGAAGCTGGACATCGAGGAAGTGAAGAAGCCCGAGCTCTCCGCTCCGCTGGTGGCCGAGCACGTCGCCGCGCAGCTGGCCGGTCGCGTCTCCTTCCGCCGCGCCATGAAGAAGGCCATCGCCACCGCCATGCGGATGGGCGCCAAGGGGATCAAGATCCGCTGCGCCGGTCGCCTGGGCGGCGCCGAGATGGCCCGCATCGAGAGCTACAACGACGGCAGCGTGCCCCTGCACACCCTGCGCGCGGACGTCGACTACGGTACCTGCACGGCCCGGACCACCTATGGCGCCATCGGCGTGAAGGTCTGGATCTGCCGGGGCGAGATCTTCCCGGCCGACTTCAAGGAGCAGCTGCGCGCGCAGGTGCACGAGGAGAGGCTGTAGCCGTTCCGCCGTTCCGACGGTGGGCGTTGCCTGAAAAGGACGAACGACCATGTTGATGCCCAAGAGGACCAAGTACAGGAAGATGCAGAAGGGGCGCATGAGGGGCACCGCCTGGCGCGGCAGCTCCGTCTCCTTCGGCGACTTCGGGCTGCAGGCCACGGAGTGCGGCTGGATCACCAGCCGGCAGATCGAGGCCACCCGTGTCGCCATCACGCGTCGAATCAAGCGCATGGGCAAGGTGTGGATCCGGGTCTTTCCCGACAAGTCCATCACCCTGAAGCCCGCGGAGACCCGCATGGGCAAGGGCAAGGGCAACCCCGAGTACTGGGTCGCCGTCGTCAAGCCCGGCCGGGTCCTCTTCGAGATCAACGGCGTGGACCAGGAGCTGGCGAAAGAGGCGTTCCGCCTCGGCTCGGCCAAGCTCCCCTTCAAGACCCGCATGGTCTCGCGCGAGGGGGAATAAGCGATGAAGAAGGCACACGATCTGCGCGACATGTCCGTGGAGGAGCTCGAGAGCCTGCTCTCCGAGAAGTCCGAGGACCTGATGACGATGCGCATGCAGGTGAAGATGAGGCGACTGGACAACCCCCTGGCTGTCCGCACCGCCCGCAAGGAAGTGGCGGTCATCAAGACCGTGCTCAACGAGAAGAAGACGGCCGACGCCTAGGGCGCGGACCCAAGGAGAGGGAAGAATGGCGAACACCGACAGGAACCTGAGGGCCACCCGCATCGGCACCGTGGTGTCCGACGCGATGGACAAGACCGTGGTCGTCAAAGTCGAACGGCGGTTCCCCCATCCGCTCTACAAGCGGATCATCACCCGCTCCATGAAGATCAAGGCGCACGACGAGGCCAACGAGTGCAACGTCGGCGATACGGTGAAGGTGATGGCGACGCGCGCGCTTTCCAAGAGCAAGCGCTGGCGAGTCTCCGAGATCATGGAACGGGCCAAGTAGCAGTCGTCCCGGGAGAGTGGAACGATGATTCAGGAATACTCGATGCTCAGCATCGCGGACAACTCGGGGGCCAAGACGGCCCAGTGCATCCGCGTGCTGGGGGGCACCCGCCGCCGCTACGCCCGTGTGGGCGACATCGTCGTCTGCGCGGTGAAGTCGGCGATCCCCAACGGCAACGTCAAGAAGGGCAGCGTCGTCAAGGCGGTCGTCGTGCGGACCCGCAAGGAGATCGGCCGCAGGGACGGCTCCTACATCCGGTTCGGCGAGAACGCCGCGGTCATCATCGGCGAAGACGGCGAGCCCGTGGGCACCCGCATCTTCGGGCCGGTGGCCCGCGAGCTGCGCGAGAAGCGGTACATGAAGATCGTGTCCCTCGCGCCGGAGGTGCTGTGATGCATATCAGGAAGAAGGACAAGGTCAAGGTCATCGCCGGCAACGACCGCGGTCTCGAGGGCGAGGTCCTCAAGGTCTTCCCCGAGGAGGGCCGCGTGATCGTCGAGAAGGTGAACATGATCAAGCGCCACTCGAAGCAGTCCAAGAGCGCCCCCCAGGGCGGCATCATCGAGAAGGAGGCTCCCGTGAGCCTCGCCAACGTGATGCTGGTCTGCCCGAAGTGCCACAAGCCCGCCCGTACCGGCACCGCCGTGCTCGAGGACGGATCCCGGGTCCGGACCTGCAAGAAGTGCGGCGAGATGCTCGCCAACTAGCGAGCGTCAGGAGGATATGACGATGGCCAAGCCTAGGCTGAGAGAGATCTACGAGCAGGACGTCCGCTCGGCGCTCCAGGAGAAGTTCGGGTTCGATAACCCGATGATGATCCCGAAGCCGACGAAGGTCGTGCTCAACATGGGGCTGGGGAAGGCTCTCCAGAACCCCAAGGTGCTCGAGAGCGCCGTGAGGGAGCTGGAGACCGTCACCGGCCAGAAGGCCGTGACGACCAACGCCCGCAAGTCGATCTCGAACTTCAAGGTCCGCGAGGGCATGTCCATCGGCGCGCGCGTCACGCTGCGCGGCGAGCGGATGTGGGAGTTCATGGACCGGTTCATCAACTTCACGCTGCCCCGCATCCGCGACTTCCGCGGTGTGCCCACGAAGCTCAGCGGGAGCGGCGACTACACCATGGGCCTCAAGGACCAGCTGGTGTTTCCGGAGATCGACTACGACAAGGTTGATGAGCCCCGGGGCATGAACATCACCTTCGTCACCACGGCCAAGAACGACGAGGAAGGCCGCGAGCTGCTCAGCCAGCTCGGGATGCCTTTCCGGCGCTAGAAGGGGAGAACGAAGTGGCCAAGAAGTCGCTCATCGCCAAGAGCCAGAAGACGCCCAAGTTCAAGGTCCGCTCGTACAACCGCTGCCGCCGTTGCGGCCGCCCGCGGGCCTACTATCGCAAGTTCGGCATCTGCCGACTCTGTTTCCGGCAGCTGGCGCTGCAGGGCGACCTGCCCGGCGTCGTGAAGGCGAGCTGGTAGTCACACTCTGCGAGGAGACTGGAACAATGAGCATGACCGATCCCATCGCGGATATGCTGACCCGCATCCGGAACGCCACGCAGGCCGGCCACCGGAAGGTGGACATCCCCGCCTCGAAGACGAAGCGGGCCGTGGCCGACGTGCTGCTGGAGCAGGGCTTCATCGGCGGCGTGGAGCACGTGGAAGAGGGGCCCCAGGGCGTCGTCCGCGTGACCGTCAAGTACTTCGAGCGCGACGGCCAGACTACCGGCGTGATCGAGGGCATCCGGCGCGTGAGCAAGCCGGGGCGCCGCATCTACGCGGCCAAGGACAGCATTCCCAAGGTCCGGGGCGGATACGGCATCGCCATCGTCTCGACGAACCAGGGCATCATGACCGATCACCAGTGCCGGCGTAACGGCGTGGGCGGAGAGATTCTCTGCGAGGTCTGGTAACCCGCGCTAGGAGGAGCGAGCAATGTCGCGCATCGGACTGAAGCCGATCGAGATCCCCAACGGGGTCACCGTCTCGGTCGAGGGCAACGTCTCGACGGTCAAGGGCCCCAAGGGCGAGCTGACTCAGCACGTGCCCGAGGGTCTGACCTACGAGGTCGAGGACGGCGTGCTGAACGTCAAGCGTCCCGACGACAGCAAGGACATGAGGGCCAAGCACGGCCTGGTCCGCGCCCTGATCGCCAACCAGGTGACGGGCGTGACCGAGGGCTTCACCAAGTCCCTCGAGATCATCGGCGTCGGTTACCGAGCCGCCGTGAAGGGCAAGGTGCTGGACCTGCAGCTGCAGTTCAGTCACCCGCTGGAGTACCCGATCCCCGAGGGGATCGAGATCGACTGCCCCGAGCCCACGCGCATCAACGTGAAGGGTGCGGACAAGCAGCAGGTCGGCCAGGTCGCGGCCGAGATCCGCGCCTTCCGCAAGCCCGAGCCCTACAAGGGCAAGGGTATCCGGTACGTCGGCGAGCACATCATCCGCAAGGCCGGCAAGGCCGCGGGCAAGTAACCCGATAGGGTCGGAGGTCATCCGAGATGAAGGACGTCGCCAAGGACAGGATCAAGGGCCGGCTGCGCCGCAAGGTGAGCGTTCGCAAGAACCTCTCCGGCAGCGCCGAGCGTCCGCGCCTGACCGTCAACCGCAGCCACAAGGCGATCTACGCCCAGGTGGTGGACGACGTGGCCGGTCACACCATGGCCGCCTGGGATTCCCTGAAGCCTGCGGAGGGCGCCGCCCCCGAGGGATTCGAGGGCAAGCGTGCCGCCGCCTACCTGGTGGGGAAGAAGCTCGCCGAGGTCGCCAAGGAGAAGGGCATCACCCGCGTGGTGTTCGACCGGAACGGCTACCTCTACCACGGGCGTGTCGCCGCGCTGGCCCAGGGGGCCCGCGACGGTGGACTGGAATTCTGATTCGACACGAGCACACAGGAGCGATCTGATGAGCGATTCGGCGAACACTCCGGCCCAGGGCGGCCACCCCGCAGAGAACCGCGGACCCGGCAGGGGGCGCGGCGGCTTCGGCGGTCCCGGTCGAGGCGGCCGTGACGGCCGGCCCGGCGGCCGCGGCCGCGGCGGTCGCGACCGTCGCGACGACCGCGACCGTGACGACATGACCGAGACCGTCATCACCATCAACCGCGTCGCGAAGGTGGTGAAGGGCGGCCGGAACTTCAGCTTCAACGCCATCGTCGCCGTGGGCGACGGCAAGGGCAAGGTCGGCGTCGCGCTGGGCAAGGCCAACGAGATCGCGGACGCCATCCGCAAGGGCTCCGAGGGTGCCCGGGCGTCCCAGACCACCGTGCCTCTGCTCAACGACACGATCCCCTTCCAGGTGGAGGGCCGTTTCGCCGCGAGCCGCGTGGTGCTCAAGCCTGCGGCCGCCGGTACGGGCGTCATCGCCGCCGGCGGCGTGCGCGCCATCCTCGAGGCGGCGGGCGTGAAGAACATCCTCACCAAGCAGCTGGGCTCCAGGAACCCCCACAACGTGTGGAAGGCCACCATGGACGGCCTGAAGCAGCTGCGTTCGGTGGAGGAGATCGCGGCCAAGCGCGGCATCTCCGTGCCCGAGGTCTTCGGTCTGCCCAAGTCCTCCGGTCCCAAGAAGGAGGAGGCCCCCGTGGAGGCCCCCGCCGAGACCGAGGTGAAGGAGGGCGGCGATGAGTAAGATCAAGGTCACGCAGATCCGCAGCACGATCAGCCGTCCGGCGAACCAGCGCCGCATCATCGCGGCCCTGGGGCTGCGCCACCACCAGATGACGGTCGTCCATGACGACACCCCGTCCATCCGGGGCATGCTGCACAAGGTGCGGCACCTGGTCAGCGTCGAAGAGGTGAAGTAGGCATGCTGAAGCTGAACAACATCGGTGCTCCCAAGGGAGCGACGAAGAACAAGAAGCGCCTTGGGCGCGGCCCGGCTTCCGGCCAGGGCAAGACGGCCGGCCGCGGCCACAAGGGCCAGAAGGCCCGCTCCGGCGGCGGCATCCCGCCCTGGTTCGAGGGCGGCCAGATGCCCCTGAACCGTCGCGTTCCGAAGCGCGGGTTCACGAACATCTTCCGGACCGAGTACCAGGTGGTGAACCTGGAGCAGCTCAACCGGTTCGCCGAGGGTTTCGAGGTGGACGCAGCCGTGCTGGCCGACGCCGGCCTGGTGAAGTACGCCGACCGTCCCGTGAAGCTCCTGGGGCGTGGAGAGCTGGAGACGAAGGGCCTGACCGTGAAGGTCGACAAGGCCAGCAAGACGGCCGTCGCCGCGGTTGAAGCCGCCGGCGGAACCGTGACCGTGAATGAGTGACTCCGGCCCGACCGGTTCACCCTAGACCTAAGGACGACGCGTCTTGAACATCACGGGCAGCTATCAGAGCATGTTCAGGATCCCTGAGCTGAAGAGGAGGCTCCTCTTCACGGCCATGATCCTGGTGGTGTACCGCCTCGGCGGGCACATCACCACGCCGGGGGTCGACCTGGACGCCATTCGCCAGTTCTTCGCGAGCCAGCAGGGCACGCTCGTCGGCCTGTACGACATGTTCGCGGGCGGCAACCTGAGCCAGGCCACGATCTTCGCCCTGGGCATCATGCCCTACATCAGCGCCTCCATCATCCTGCAGCTCCTCCAGGCGGTCATCCCGCACTTCGAGAAGCTGGCCAAGGAGGGTGACGAGGGTCGCAAGAAGATCAACCAGTACACCCGGTTCGGCACCCTGGGCCTGGCCCTGGTGCAGTCCTTCGGCATCAGCTTCGCGCTGGAGGGCATGGGCGTGGTCCAGTCTCCTGGTCTCGCGTTCAAGCTGGTGACGATGCTGACGCTCACCACCGGCACCATGTTCGTCATGTGGCTCGGCGAGCAGATCACCGAGAACGGGATCGGCAACGGCATCTCGCTGATCATCTTCATCGGGATCATCGCGCGCTACCCGACGGACATCCTGAACACGTTCCAGTACCTGCGCACGGGTCAGATGCCGTGGTTCACGGCCGTCTTCGTGGTGGTCTTCATGGTCGTGGTGATCGCGGGCATCATCGCCATCACCCAGGGCCAGCGACGCATCCCGGTGCAGTACGCCAAGAAGATCGTGGGCCGACGCGTGTACGGCGGCGCCAACACGCACATCCCGCTGCGGGTGAACACCGCCGGCGTGATCCCCATCATCTTCGCCCAGTCGATCATCATGTTCCCGGGCACCATCGGCGCGTTCTTCCAGGACAACGCCTTCATGGAGAGCCTGGCCAACATGTTTCGGCCGCCGCACCTGGTCTACATCGTGGTGTACTCGGCCCTGATCATCCTGTTCACGTACTTCTACACCGCCGTGATCCTGAACCCCGTGGATCTGGCGGACAACATGAAGAAGAACAGCGGCTTCATTCCCGGCGTGCGCCCGGGGCGGAAGACCGCCGACTACATCGATCGCGTGCTGACCCGCGTGACGCTGCCGGGAGCCTTCTTCCTGGCCGCCATCGCCATCATGCCCGACCTGATGATCCACTTCCTCAACGTGCCGTTCCAGTTCGGCGGCACGGGGCTGTTGATCGTCATCGGCGTGGGGCTCGATACGCTGCAGCAGATCGAATCGCACCTGGTCATGCGCCACTACGACGGCTTCATGTCCAAGGGCAAGATGAGGGCCCGGAGGTAACGGATGCGCAACGTGGTTCTCATGGGGCCCCCGGGCGGGGGCAAGGGCACCCAGGCTGAGAAGCTCGTTGAGACCCACGGTCTGGTGCATCTGTCGACCGGGGAGATTCTGCGCGCGGCCGTGAGAAGCTTCGACGAGTTGGGCTCCAAGGTCGAAGCGATCCTCGCTGCCGGGGAACTGGTCCCCGACGAGTTGATGATGGACGTGCTCCGCGATGCCCTGGCGGCTGTTCCTGCCGACAGTGCCGGCTGGTTGCTGGACGGCTTTCCGCGGACGGCTCCCCAGGCGGAAGGCCTGATCGGTGTCCTGGAGTCGGCGGGTCTCGAGGCGCCGCTGGTCATCGAGATCACGGTGCCGGACGAGGAGATCGTCTCGCGCCTGAGCGGACGACTGACGTGCAACTCCTGCAGCCACGTAACGGGCAGGGGAGAGACGACCGAGGGCGACGACTGCAACAGGTGCAGCGACGGAAAGCTCTATATGCGGACCGACGACAAGCCGGAGACCGTGCGCAACCGCCTGGCCGTCTTCCGCGAGAAGACCGAGCCGGCGAAGGCGGTCCTGGCCGCCAGCTGGAACCTGGTCGGCGTCGACGGGCTCGGGTCGCCCGACGAGGTGACCGAGAGGATCGCCGGTGTCCTGGAAGCTTGACATCAAGCTGAAGACGCCGGAGGAGATCGAGAGGATGGCCGCCAGCGCCGAGGTGCTGGTCGAGGCTTTCCGGGAACTGAGGAGGATCGTCGGACCGGGCGTGACGACGGGGCAACTCGACGCCGCGGCCGAGACGGTGATCAGGGATGCGGGCTGCATCCCCTCGTTCAAGGGCTACAACGGCTTCCCAGGAAGCTGCTGCATCTCGGTGAACGAGGAAGTGGTCCACGGCATTCCCGGGGACCGGGTCCTGGTCGACGGAGACATCGTCGGCGTGGACTGCGGGGTGATCCGGGACGGCTGGCACTCCGATTCGGCCGAGACCTTCGCCATCGGCGAGGTCACCGAGGGAGCCGCCAGGCTGATGGAGACCACGCGGCGTTGCCTGGATCTTGCCATCGCGCAGGTCCGGCCCGGCAACAGGATCTCGGACATCGGGACCGCCGTGGCGGCCCACGCCCGGGAGCACGGATTCTCGGTGGTCGAGTCCCTGGTGGGACACGGCATCGGCAGGAGGCTGCACGAGGATCCGCAGGTGCCGAACTACCGCAGCTTCTCCACGCCCGACCCGGTGATGGAGGAGGGCCTGGTCATCGCCATCGAGCCGATGATCAACGAGGGCACCAAGCGGGTCGTGACGCTGCCCGACCAGTGGACGATCGTGACGGCGGACCGGAAATTGTCCGCCCACTACGAACATACCGTGGCCGTCACTGCCGACGGGCCCCGGGTGCTGACGCTCCGCTGAGCGTCGGAGGGAGCTGGCGATGGCCAAGGAAGAAGGCATCACAGTCGAAGGGACCGTCACCGAGGCGCTGCCGAACGCGATGTTCAGGGTGGAGCTCGAGAACGGTCATCTGGTCCTGGCTCATGTCTCCGGCAAGATGCGTATGCACTTCATCCGCATCCTTCCCGGCGACAAGGTCACGGTCGAGCTGTCTCCCTACGATCTGACCCGCGGTCGGATCACGTACAGGTACAAGTAGAGAACGGAACCGGCCCGCGGGGCCAACAGGAGTGGCGAAATGAAAGTCCGCACTTCGGTCAAGAAGATCTGCGACAAGTGCAAGGTCATCCGGCGGAACGGCGTGGTGCGCGTGATCTGCGAGAACCGCCGCCACAACCAGCGCCAGGGTTGAGAACTAGCCCCCGTCCCCGGGACGGGCGATCGGATGGATGAAAGGAGCCCAACGTGGCACGAATCGCCGGTGTCGATATTCCCAACGAAAAGCGGATCAGCACGTCGCTGACCTACATCTTCGGGATCGGACCGCACCGCGCCCTCCAGATCTGCGAGAAGGCCGGACTCGACCCCGAGCTGAAGACGCGCGACCTCTCCGAGGACGATACGCGTCGCATCATCGGGATCATCGACAAGGACTACCAGGTCGAGGGTACGCTGCGGACGGAAGTGGCCATGAACGTGTCGCGCTTGATGGACATCGGCTGCTACCGCGGCCTGCGCCATCGCCGCAAGCTGCCTTGCCGCGGCCAGAACACGAAGAACAATGCTCGGACGCGCAAGGGCCCGAAGGGTCGGCCCGGCGGCAAGAAGAAGTAGCCAGCAGGAGGAATGCCAGTGGCAGGTCCCAGGGATCGCAAGAAGACCCGCAAGGTCAAGAAGAAGCTCGACATCAACGGCGTCGTGCACGTGAAGTCGAGTTTCAACAACACGATCATCACGATGACCGACATGGGCGGCAACGTGATCACGTGGTCGAGCGGCGGCCATCAGGGTCGTTACAAGGGCAGCCGCAAATCCACCGCCTTCGCCGCGCAGCTGGCCGCCAGGTTCTGCGCGCAGGAGGTGCTGAACGGCGGTATGCGCAAGGTGGAGATCTGGGTCCGCGGCCCGGGCTCCGGCCGCGAGGCCGCCATCCGCACCCTCAAGGCCGAAGGCCTCGAGGTGACGCGCGTCAAGGACGTCACGCGGATCCCGCACAACGGGTGCCGTCCCTCCAAGCGCCGCCGCATGTAATGCGGGTCGCGCCGGAGAGGGAGCCCGTCACCGCGAACCAATGATGGCAGGGGGGATATCCAGGCCATGAAGTGGATCAACATGATGATGCCGGAAGGCGTCCAGATCGATAAGAGCACGCAGACGGACACGTTCGCGGAGCTCGTCGTCGCGCCGCTCGAGCGGGGCTTCGGCCACACGCTCGGCACGGCTCTGCGCCGGACGCTGCTGTCGTCCATCCACGGTCACGCCGTCACGGCTGTCCAGGTCGATGGCGTGAAGCACGAGCTGAGCACCATCCCGAACGTCCTGGAGGATGTGACGGACGTCGTGCTCAACCTCAAGCAGGTCGTCTTCGGCCTGTCCGACGTGCCCGCCCACTGGGCGACCATCGAGGCGTCCGAGACCGGCGAGATCACCGCCGGCATGATCGAGGGCCATCCCGAGCTCGAGATCGTGAACCCGGACCACGTGATCTGCACGCTGACCGAGGCCGGCAACGTGAAGATCCGCCTGTACATCGACATGGGGCGCGGATACGTGGAGCGCGAAGCCCACGAGATCCCCGACGAGGTCATCGGCGTGATCCGCATGGACGCCAACTTCTCGCCCTTGAAGAACGTGAGCTACCGCGTGGAGGACACCCGCGTGGGCCAGCGCACGGACTACGACAAGCTGGTGATGGGCCTGACGAGCGACGGCAGCCTGGTCGCCGAGGATGCGGTGGCGTTCGCCGCCAAGATCCTCAAGGACCACTTCCAGATGTTCATCAACTTCGACGAGGCGCCCATCGACGCCCAGGACGACGACATCGACGAGGAGCAGGAGCGCCTGGTCGAGCTGCTCGGCCGCAACGTCGAGGAGCTGGAGCTGTCGGTGCGTTCGGCGAACTGCCTGAAGGCGGGCAAGATCATCACCCTGTTCGACCTGGTCACCAAGACCGAGCAGGAGATGCTGAAGTTCCGCAACTTCGGCCGCAAGAGCCTCAACGAGATCAACGAGATCCTCGACGGCATGGATCTGGCGTTCGGCATGAGTTTCGACGCCGAGATCTCCGACCGGGTCAAGACCACCGGCCCGGCGGCGGAATAACGCGAGGGAATCAACGGGCGGCCCAGGCCGTCGTTCACCCGGCCGAGTCCGGGATGCAGGAGGAAGGTCCGAGATGCGACACCAAGTCCGTGGGCGGAAGCTCAACCGCAGCACGAGCCACCGCAAGGCCATGTTCCGCAACATGGTCACCGACCTGCTCAGGCACGGGCGGATCATGACCACGACCGCGAAGGCCAAGGAGTGCCGCTCCCTCGCCGATCGCATGATCACCTACGCCAAGGCGGGCGACCTGAACTCGCGCCGCATGGCCGCGAAGGTGCTCCGCGATCCCGAGGTGCTGAAGATGCTCTTCGCCGAGCTGGGCCCGCGCTACGCCGACCGTCCGGGCGGCTACACCCGCGTGCTGAAGGTCGAGGGTCACCGTCACGGCGACAACGCCGAGATGAGCATCCTGGAGCTGGTGGAGGCGGAGTTCACGCCCAAGGCCAAGAAGGCGAAGCCCGCGGCCGAGGCCGCCCCGGCCCCTGCGGCCGAGGAGACTCCCGCCGAGGAGCCCGTCGAGGCTGCCGCCGAGGAGGCCGTGGAGGAGGAGGCACCCGCCGAGGAGCCCGCCGAAGCCGCCGCCGAAGAGACCCCGGCCGAAGAGGCCGAGGAGGAGAAGAAGGAGGACTGACTCCTTCCATCCAGCCGGTCCGGGGCCCCGACGAGCCGTCGCTCGCCGGGGCCCCGTGTCGTTTCGGTCACCAGCGGGCAGCGACACAGGACTGGGGGTTGACATCACGCCCGTGAAGGGCTTGCATTGAAGGACCGGACGGCTTCGGAGGCCGTCCTTCGCTTCACGTGGCCGTATCGCGCACGGCCGCGCACCCCACCGCCCGAACCAAGGACGCGACGATGACGGACCGCACCCTGCGCACGGCCGGGATCACCGGCCTGGGCATGAGCTTCCCCGAGGGCCGGCTGACCAACGCCGACCTCGAGAAGATGGTCGATACCAACGACGAGTGGATCATCGAACGGACGGGCATCCGCGAGCGCCGCATCGCCGAGAAGGGCGTGCCCGCCTCCCACCACGGCGCCGATGCCGCCCTCAAGGCCCTCGAGCACGCCGGCCTGACGCCCGAGGACGTGGACATGATCATCGTGCCCACGGTGACCCCGGACATGATGTTCCCGTCCACCGCCTGCATCATCCAGGAGAAGATCGGCGCGAAGAACGCCTGGGGCTTCGACGTGAGCGCCGCGTGCAGCGGCTTCGTCTTCGCCCTCGAGGTGGCGCGCAACCACGTGATGAGCGGCGCCGCCGACCGCGTGCTGGTGATCGGCACCGAGATCATGAACGCCATCACCGACTACACCGACCGCAACGTCTGCATCCTGTTCGGCGACGGGGCGGGAGCGGTGGTCGTGGAGGCCGTGGATCCCGCCGACGGCGGCATCATCGACTCCATCTGCCGCATCGACGGCATCGGCGGCAAGCACCTGCACCAGAAGGCCGGCGGCAGCCTGAACCCCGCCTCCGAGGAGACGGTGAAGGCCGGGATGCACTACATCTACCAGGAGGGCCGCGAGGTCTACAAGTACGCCGTGCGCGGCATGGCGAACGTGGCCCTCGAGGTGGTGGAGAAGAACGGCTTCCAGAAGTCCGACGTGGCCCTGATGGTTCCCCACCAGGCCAACACGCGGATCATCGAGGCGGCGCAGCGTCGCCTCGGGCTGGACGACGAGCAGGTGTCCATCACCATCGACCGCTTCGGCAACACCACGTCGGCGAGCATCCCGTCGGCCCTGAAGGTGGCCTACGACGAAGGCCGCGTTAAGAAGGGCGACCTGATCGTGCTCGTGAGCTTCGGCGCCGGCTTCACCTGGGGCGCCAACCTGCTCCGCTGGTGCATCGACTAGGGAAGGAACCGGATGATCGAGACCGTCGGACTCAGCCGCCGCTTCGGTGACGTCGTCGCCGTGGACGGTCTCGACCTGAAGGTGGAGCCCGGCGAGATCGTGGGCTTCCTCGGCCCCAACGGCGCCGGCAAGACCACCACCATGCGCATGCTCACCTGCACGCTGCCGCCCTCGGCCGGCAGCGCGCGGGTGGCGGGCTTCGACGTGACGGACCAATCCCTCGAGGTGCGCCGCCGCATCGGCTTCATGCCCGAGCACGTGCCCCTGTACACCGACCGCTCGGTGCGGTCGTTCCTCACCTACGTGGCCGACCTCAAGGGCGTCGAGCGCGAGGGCCTGGACGGTTACCTCGATGCGGTCATGGAGCGCACCGGTCTCACGGAGATGTCCGGGCGCCTGGTGGGCCACCTGTCCAAGGGCTACCGCCAGCGCGTGGGCCTGGCCCAGGCCCTGGTGGGCGATCCCGACGTGCTGATCCTCGACGAGCCCGCCGCAGGGCTCGACCCCCACCAGATCGTCGAGATCCGGGAACTCATCCGCAGCTTCCGCGGTCGTCGTACGGTGCTGCTCAGCAGCCACATCCTGGGCGAGGTGGAGAAGGTCTGCGACCGCGTGCTGGTCATGGACCGGGGCCGCCTGGTGCCCCAGGAGGAGCTCGAGCGACGACGCGCCGAAGGCGGCCTGGAGCAGGCGTTCCTGAGCCTGACCGGAGCGCCCCGTCCCGCCGATCCGGAGGACGAACGATGAGGGCCTGGCTCGCGGTGACCCGTCGCGAGACGGAGGCCTTCTTCGGCGGCGCCGTGGCGCCGGTGGTGCTGACGGCGTTCCTGCTGCTGACCGGCTTCACCTGGGCCAACGCCCTGCTGGACTACGCCGAGCTGTCCCGGTCGGCGGCCTCGTCCGGGCGGGCGGTCAACGCGGTCCTGAACCTGCACGACGGCGTGTTCCAGCCCGTGGTGGCCGGCATGGCCCTGCTGCTGATGATGGTGATGCCCGCGGTCACCATGCGCCTGTTCGCCGAGGAGTACCGCTCCCGTCGCAGCGACCTGGTCTTCACCTGGCCGGTGACCGACGCCGTCTGGGTGCTGGGCAAGTGGTCGTCGGCGGTGGCCACGGCCCTGGCGCTGGTGCTGGCCGCGGCGCCGTTCCTGGCCCTCAACGCCCTGTTCGGACCGCCGGAACCGGGGCCCGTGGCGGCCTCGCTGATCGGGCTGCTGCTGGCGTCGGCCATGGCCGCGGCGTGGGGCGTGGTGTTCTCGGCCCTGGTCAGCCACCAGCTCACGGCCTGGCTCCTGGGATTCGGGTTCGCCATGGCTCTGCAGACCGTCGGCCACGCCGAGCCCCACCTGCCCCCGGCGCTGGGGGAGTGGGCCTTGCGGCTTTCGCTGCCCCATCACCTGGGGCGCTTCACCCAGGGGGTCGTGACCCTCGCCGACGTCGCATACTTCGCCTTCGGAACGGCCCTGGCCCTGACCGCCGCCGTGGCGGTGATCTCCGGCCGCCGCCTGGCCGGCGCCCGCCGCGGCGGACGCTGGATGCCCGCCGCGGCCCTGCTCGTCCTCGCCCTGCTCGGCAACCTGCTGGCCGAGCGTGCGGCCGTGCGCGCCGACTGGACCGCGGACGGCCGCCGCAGCCTGGCTCCCCAGACCGAGCGGGTGCTGGGCAGCCTGGCCGAACCCGTCCACGTGACAGCCTTCTACCAGCGCCTCGACCCGGATCGTCGCGTGATCGAGGACCTGCTGGCCCGCTTCGCCGAACGGGCCGATGCGTTCAGCTGGGAGATCGTGAACCCGGACGTGGACCTGGCCCGCGTGCGCGACATGGGCGTGACGGCGGTGCGCACCGTGGTGGTGCAGTCCGGCGATCGTCGTCGGACCGTCCTGAACGCCGACGAGGGCACCCTGGTCAACGCCGTCTTCCGGGCCGCCGAGGGGGAGACCCCGGTGGTCTATTATCTCACCGGTCACGGTGAACCCGCCCTGGATGACGACGACCGCGGCGGCTACAGCGCCTTCGCCGAGATCCTGGGCCGGGAGGGCTACGTGGTCCGGCCCCTGGTGCTGGGCACCCGCGGCGCCGTGCCGGGCGACGCCTCGGTGGTGGTGGTGGCCGCGCCCCGCGAGGAACTGGGCGTCGCCGAGGTGGCGTCGCTCCACGCCTTCACCGCCTCGGGCGGTGCGGTGCTGATGATGCTCGACCCCGGCTCGCCCTCCAGCCTGGACGCCTGGGCCGAGGTCTACAACGTCCGCCTGGACAACACGTTCGTGGTGTCCACGGACGAGGCCACCCGCCGCCTGACGGGTGACCGGCGCGTGGTGGCGGTGCTGGACTACCCCCGCCACGACATCACCCGAGGGCTCCCGGGCATGGCCGCGATCCTGCCCTTCCCCCAGCCCCTGTCGCCCCTGCACGACGGCATCGTGGGCGTGGAGACCCGCACCTTCGTGTCCGTCGGCTCCGACGCCTGGGCCGAGACCGACCCCCTGGAGGTGCGCGACAACGCCATGGCCTTCGACGAGGCCGCCGATCGCGCCGGCCCCCTGTCCCTGGCCGTGGCCCTGGAGATCGACCACGTCTCCTTCTACGACGAGGCCCGCATCTCGGCCCTGGCCTCGGGCGACGCCCCCTCGGTGGGCGCCTCCATCTTCGCCGAGACGCTGCGCCAGGTCGCCGAAAGCCGGGCGGCCCGGGGCCTCGAGCCCAGCGTGTTCAGCCGGGGCGGCTCGTCGCGCATCGTCGTGATGGGCGACTCGGACTTCGCCGCCAACGCCCAGGTGCGCATGTACGGCAACGGCGACCTGCTGCTGAACACCGTGGGCTGGCTGGCCCGTGAGCAGGCCCTGATCCAGCTCCGGGCCCGTTCGGGTCCCGGCCAGCCCCTGCTGCTGGAGGAGGGGCAGGCCGGCCGGATCTGGTCCGCCGCCGTGGTGTGGGCCCTGGCGGTGGGGCTGCTCGCGACCGTCCGCATCGTCCTGCGCCGCCGACGCTAGGGAGGGCCCGTGGCTCGTGCGACCGTGATCCCCCGCAGTACCTGGATCCTGCTGGCCGTCGCCGTGGCGGCGGCCGCCGTGCTCTGGCTCACCGGGCGCGACGACGACGACGCTCGCCTGGTGCCCTTCGCCCCCGCGGAGGTGGAGCGCCTGGTCGTGATCACCGCCGTGGGATCGGTGGAGCTCGACCGCAGCGGGGGAGCCTGGAACCTCGGCGGACTGGTGGCCGATCGCGTCGATCCGGAAGCGGTGGAGGGCCTGCTCGCCGCCGTCTGTTCCGCGCCCCGATCCGTCGAGCCCGTGGTCTCGGACGCCATGTCCGGCGACTACGGCTTCGGTGGCGACCGGGTCCTGGCCCTGCTCGTGGCGACCGCGGACGGCCGCCAGCGCCTGGTGGCCTTCGGGAACCGCAACGAGGTCACCGGCGCCGCCTACGTGACCCTGGACGGCAGCGCCGAGGCCTGGCTGGCCGAGGACCGCATCCTGATCCGCCTGCTGGCCCTGCCCACCTCCCTGCGCGAGCCGACCGTCTGGCCCGGCTTCGCCCGCGCCGACGCGGAGACCCTGGTGGTGGCGTCCGCGGACGGCGACCGTCGCGATCTCCTGGTGCGCGACGACCTGGAGCGCTGGTGGCGCCTGAGCGATGCCGCCGATCCCCCGGGCCCCGCCCTCGCGTACCATCGCCACGCCGCCGACCGCCTCCGCCGCGACGCCGCCGGCACCTGGCACCGCGCCGCCGACCGCCCCCTGGAGAACCTGCTGGCCGCCCTCGAGGGCTCGATGGTCCGCTCGTTCCACGCTCCGGGCCGCGGGGGCCCGCAACGCGGCCTGGTCGGCCTGCGCTGCGTGTCCCGCGACGGCCGCGGCTACGCCCTGGCCCTCGCCACGACCCCGGACGCCGACCGCATCGACGCCTGGCGCGACGCCTGCGTCGCCGGCCTCGAGATCGACGCCGACGCCGTGACCCACGCCCTGACCTACCTCGCCGCCCCCCTCCGCGACGCCGTCCTGACCCACGGCCTGGCCTTTGCCGACTCCTTCCGCCTGGAGATGCCGGGGCGCGGATCCCTCACGGCCCGCCGCGGTCCCGACGGCGGCTGGGAGCCGTCCCTCCCGGACGGCGCGACGGCCGGCCGCGACATCGCCCTGCACCTGGGCGACATGGCCGTGCTCCTGGATCGCCTCGCCCTGACCTCGGTGGACGGTGTGGTCGCCGTTGCGGACGACGTGTTCGCCGACGACTACCGGCTCACCGTCCGCACCTGGCAGCGCGCGCCTGGCATGGAGCCCGAGCAGTCGGTGGTGTTCGGCGTGGCGAGGGACGGGGAAGGCGTGGTCGCGTGGCGTCCGTCCGACGGGCTGGTCGGAGCGACGGACCGGGGCGTGCTGGTGTCGGGGAGGGCCCTGCTCAGCGGGAGATGACGGCCACCGTCGTGGTGGTCTCCGGCGGGGCGGAGACGGACGTCAGCAGCCAGGGAGGGCCCAGGGGCCGGCCGTGGTCCACCGGCATGGGGCGACAGGCGTCGGGAGCCGCGGCCAGGCTGTAGCCCGCCAGGGCGGCCTGGGAGCGGAAGGTCGCCAGGTCGGTTCCCTTCAGGGGCTCCGCCGGCGGCAGCTTCAGGCGGCGCGGATCCTTCCAGTGCCCGTCCACCTTCACCCTGTAGTCCAGGTGCGGCCCGCTGGCGGTGCCCGTCGCACCCACGTAGCCGATGACCTGTCCCTGGCGCACCCGCGTCCCCTTCTTCACGCCCTGGGCGAAGCGCGAGAAGTGCAGGTAGTACGTCTCGTAGGACTGGTTCGTGTGGCGGATGCGCACGAAGCGGCCGTTGTGCTTCTTGTAGCGGGCATCCAGCACCACGCCGGAACCGGCGGCGCGGACCGGCGTGCCCACGGGTGCGGCGTAGTCCACGCCCCAGTGGGGCATCCAGCGCTTGTGGATGGGATGGAAGCGGCGCGGCGAGAAGGCGCTGGAAATGCGCGAGTACTCCACCGGCGCCCTCATGAGCTGCTTCTCGAGGTTGCGGCCGTCGCCGTCGTAGTAGCCGGTGCGTCCCTCGGAGTCCTCGAAGCGGTAGCCCCGGTGGGCCTCGCCCCGGTTCACGTACTCCAGGGCCAGGATCGGACCGGTGCGCACGAAGCGGCCGTCGCGGTGGATCTCCTGGTAGAGGATGCGGAAGGTGTCGCCGGCGCGGACGTCGCGGCGGAAGTCCACGTCCCAGCCCAGCACGTCGTTCATCTTGGAGGCCAGGGCGGTGGGGGCGCCGGCGTCGGAGAGGCTCTCGTAGAGGGAGACGTCCACGGACCCGGCCACCACGCAGGTGCGGCGGACCACCGGGTAGGTGAGCATGTGGACATGGTAGCCGCCGCCGGGGTCGCGGTCGAAGACCAGGTAGGACTCGTCGTCGTCCAGGTCGAAGCGCAGACGGTGGACGTCGCCTTCGCCGTCGACGGCCACTTCGAACACGAGCCCGTCGCGGACCTTCTCCAGGTTCCGGTAAGGGGCGCAGGCGCCCACCAGGGCCATGATGTCGCGGTGGCCCGCGCCGTGACGGCGCATGGCGTCGTAGAAGGTCTCGCGCCGGCCGATGGTCATGGTCTCGGAGGCCACGCCGTCGGGCAGGGCGTCGTGGTCGGCTACCACCGCTTCCGCGGTCTCGGCGATGCTGTCTTCGGCCGTCGAGGCGGACAGGTCGATGGGGTGGTCGCCGTGGAGGACCTCGTTCGCGTCGGGCGCGGGAGTGTCGCCGCGACCGAGGGCGAACCACAGCACGCAGGCGAGCACGCCGATCAGGCCGACGAGCCTCAGGTTGCCGAAAAGGCGTGTGGGACGGGTCTCCAGGGGTTTCCTCCGGGGTCGTGGGCGGCGTGGCGCCGTCGGACCAAGATCGCCCGTGGCGGGCGGCGGGATCAAGGTGTTTTTCCGTGCGTCCCCGGTGGTGGGGATTTATCCTCAACGTACGGATCGGGCGCAGGTTGCATGGGCGTCCGATCCCGACCCGTCACCGTTGCAACCCCCGTGCCGGAGCGCCCCGATGCCGCGACCGCTCGTCGAACTCCATGTCCACCTTGAGGGTTCCGTTCCTCCGGAACTGCTCGTGGCACTGGCCGACCGCCATGGTCGGCCCGAGGTGCCCGGTCTGTGCCTGACCGCCGCCGGAACGGCCTACCGCCCGGTCTCCGGATTCATGGATTTCCTGGAGCGATTCAAGGCCGTCAGCGCCGTGGTGGCCACCCCGGCGGACCACCGCGACGTGGCGATGGCCATGGCCGCCCGGATGGCAGCCGAGGGCGTGGTCTACGCGGAGGTCACGGTGGCCTACGGCGTGCTCCGCAAACGCGACCGCGACCCCCTGCCGGTCCAGCGGGCCCTGGCCGAGGCCGCCCACGAGGCGCGGGAGCTCCACGGCGTCCACCTGCGCTGGCTGCCCGACGCCGTGCGCCAGTGGGGGCCCGACGCCGCCTGGCACGCCCTGGAAGATGCCGTGAAGGCCGGCCCGGAACTGGGCGTGGTGGGCTTCGGCCTCGGCGGCGACGAGACCGCCCTGCCCGCCGTCGACTTCGCCGACCACTTCCGCGACGCCCGCCGCGAGGGCCTCGGCACCACCTGCCACGCGGGGGAGACCGGCGGCCCGGAGAACGTGCGCTCGGCCGTGATGGACTGCGGCGTGGACCGCGTGGGCCATGCCGTGTCCGCCGCCCGCGACCCGGAGACCCTGGCCCAGCTCGCCGCCCGCGGCGTTCACGTGGAGCTCTGCCCCGGCAGCAACGTGGCCACCGGCGCGGTGCCCGACCGCGACGCCCACCCCCTGCGCGCCTTCCTGGACGCCGGCGTGCCCTGCAGCCTCCACACCGACGATCCGGCACTGTTCGGCACCACCTTGAGCGGCGAGTACGCCGAAGCCGCCTCCCGGTACGCACTCACCGACGCCGAGGCCGCCGTCATGGTCCGCGCCGCCCTAGACGCCTCCTTCGCCCCCGCCCCCCTTAAAAAGGAAATCGGCGCCCTCCTCGCGGAAGACGCCGATCGCTAGGATCCGGTCCGACTACAGGTTCTTCAGCTTCTCGATCTGGGCCTCGATCACCTCGTCCTCCAGCCGCGGGAACAGGATCTCCTGCTTGCCGAGCTCGCGTCCGGCGGGCAGCGGCCGGCGGGCCTCCTCGAGGCCGCCGTGGTGCAGGTCCGTCTCCATGCCCAGCCAGCCCCAGACCTTTTCCATGGCGTGGGGCACAACCGGCGTGAGCATGACGGCGATCATGCGCAGCAGCTGCAGGGCCACGGCGATGGACACGCCGCAGCGGTCCAGATCGTCCTTGCGGGTCTTGAAGGGCGCCGACTCGTCGAAGTAGCGGTTGCCCGCCTGGCCGGCGGCGAAGGCGGCTTCCACGGCCGCGCGCATCTCGAACTTCTCGAGATGGGCTTCCCATCGCTCGAGGCAGGCGGCCACCTCGTCCAGGGCGGCGCGGTCGAGGTCGGTGAGGTCGGCGTCGGTCCACGCGGGGACCTTCCCGTCGAAGTACTTGTGGGCGAAGGTGAACACGCGGTTGATGAGGTTGCCGAAGTTGTTGCCCAGCTCGCCGTCGTTGCGGGCCTGCAGGCCCTTCCAGGTGAAGTCGGTGTCGCGGGTCTCGGGCAGGCCGCGGGCCAGGGTGTAGCGCAGCACGTCGGCGCTGAACTCCTCCAGGTACTCGGGCAGCCACACGGCGTGGCCGCGGCTGGTGGAGAGCTTGTCGCCCTCGAGGTTCAGGAACTCGTTGGCCGGCACGTTGTCCGGCAGCACGTAGCCCTCGCTGTGGTGCATGAGCATGCCCGGGAACATGATGGCGTGGAAGACGATGTTGTCCTTGCCGATGAAGTGGATCAGGCGCGTGTCGCCGCTCTGCCACCAGGTGCGCCAGGCCTCGGGATCGCCCTGGGCGGCGGCCCACTCACGGGTCGACGAGATGTAGCCGATGGGCGCGTCGAACCACACGTAGAAGACCTTGCCCTCGTGGTCCTCCAGGGGAACCGGCACGCCCCAGTGCAGGTCGCGCGTGGCGGCGCGGGGCTGAAGGCCGTCCTTGAACCACCCGTTGCAGTAGTTCAGGACGTTCTCCTTCCACTCCGGATGCTTCCCGAGCCACTCCTGCAGTGCGGGCTGCCAGTCGTCCAGGGGCAGGTACCAGTGGACGGTCTCGCGCTTCTCGAGCGGCGAGTTGTCCATGACGCTGCGGGGCTCGATGAGCTCGTCCGCGTTCAGCGACGTACCGCAGGCCTCGCACTGGTCGCCGCGGGCGCGGTCGCTGGAGCACTTGGGGCAGGTGCCCTCGATGTAGCGGTCGGCCAGGAAGCGGCCCTGGGACGGGCTGTAGAACTGCTCGCTGGTGCGCTGCTTCAGCAGGCCCTGGCCGTGCAGGTCCAGGAAAAAGGCCTGGCTGGTCTCGGTGTGGATCTCGCGGGAGGTCTGGGAGAAATTGTCGAAGGACATCCCGAAGCCCTCGAAGGAGCGACTGATGGACGCGTAGTTGCGGTCCACCAGCTCCTTGGGGGTGATGCCCTCGCGCTCGGCCGTCAGGGTGATGGGCACGCCGTACTCGTCGGTGCCGCAGATGAACAGCACGTCCTCGCCCCGCAGCCGCAGGAAGCGGGCGTAGATGTCGGCGGGCAGGTAGGCCCCGGCCAGGTGCCCCAGGTGGATCTCGCCGTTGGCGTAGGGCAGGGCGGCGGTGATGAGGGTCCTGGCGAAGGCGGGTTTCTGGTCGGCCACGAAGATCTCCCCGTTGGTTGCCTGATCGCGTATGATCGGTCCCCAATGTAGGCGACGGCCCGCGCGGCGGGCAAGGAGGAACGCATGGATCTGGGCGTGAAGGGCCGGGTGGCCCTGGTGACGGCGGGATCGCGGGGCTTCGGCCTGGCCACCGCCCTGGAACTGGCCCGCGAGGGCGCCGACGTGGCCCTGTGCGCCCGCGGCGAGGACGACCTGGCCGCCGCGGCCGCCGCGGTGCAGGCCGCCGGAGCCGGTCGTGTGTTGCCAGGCAGGGTGGACGTGACCGACGGCGAAGCCGTCGAACGGTTCGTGACCGAGGTGGAGCATTCCCTCGGCCCCGTGGACCTGATGCTGATCAACGCGGGCGGCCCGCCCGCCGGTTTCTTCGACGACATCGGCCTGGACGCCTGGGAGTCCGCTTACCGCCTGACCCTCGAATCCGCCGTGCGCCTGTGCCGCCGCGTGGTGCCGGGCATGCGTGAGCGGGGCTACGGCCGGGTGGTGCAGGTGACGTCGGTGACGGTGAAGCAGCACCTGCCCAACCTGATGCTCTCCAACGTGATCCGCCCCGCCGCCCATTCCATGATCAAGCAGCTCGCCCGCGAGGCGGCCCCAGACGGGGTGACCCTCAACAGCGTAGGGCCGGGCTTCCACACCACCAGCGCCATCGACCGCATCGTGGCCGACCGCATCGCCCGCGGCGACGCCGCCGACCGTGCCGAGGTCCTGGCCGGCTGGGAGGCGGAGATCCCGGCGGGCCGGCTCGGGGATCCGGAGGAGCTGGCGGCCCTCATCACGTTCCTGATGAGCGAGCGGGCCGGCTACGTGACCGGCCAGTTCATCGCGGCGGACGGGGGATGGGTGCAGGGTACCTTCTGAGTGCGGCGGGCGGCCTTGACGGTCGCCGTTTTCGTCGTAGATTGGACATCGTCAATCATCTTCGCAACCGACGCGGATGCCCGGGGAGGGCCTCATGCTCGATATCATCGCCGTGGTGGTGATCTACTTCGTCCTGGTCCAGTTCGTGTTCCCGAAACTGGGCGTGCCCACCTGAGGCAGCGCCTGCTCGATCGGGGATCGAGACGACACCGTGGGCGCGCCGAAGAAGAGGAAGTGAGGTCGGACCGTGCCCATCTACGAGTTCACCTGCGGCAAGTGCAAGGCGGAGTTCGAGGAGCTCTGCACCATCGCCGAGGCCGACAGCGGCGACGTGGAATGCCCCGAGTGTGGGGCGAAGAAGGCCGAGAAACGGATGTCGACGTTCGCTTCCACGAGCGGCGGGGACGGTTTCTCCGGCGGCGGCGGGGGAGGCTGCGGCTCGGCCGGGTTCGGCTGAGCGGTGTAGAGCGAGGAATCGCGAGGGCGCCCGGGGGGCGCCCTTCTTCTTGCCCGACGCCCGCTTGCGCGGGTACCTTCTTCGGACCGACCTTCAACCCGGGAGCCGCCCCGTGAAGTCCCTTCTGCTCAAGCTGATCCATGCCGCCGGCTACGGCATCTACCGCCTCCCCGCCGAAGGCCCCTCCGCCGTCCACGACCAGGACGGCCTGATCAGCATCCACAACCACGACTTCATGGACGACCCCGCCTTCCGCCGCGCCTACGACCGCGGTGTCCGGGCCGCCGCCGGCCACGACTACCAGTGGCACTGGCGCGTCCACGTGGGCCTGTGGGCCGCACGGATGGCCGCGAAGCTCGACGGCGACTTCGTCGAATGCGGCGTGAACCGCGGCGTGCTCAGCTCGTCGGTCATGGAGTTCCTGGACTGGAATACGAACGACCGCACCTTCTGGCTGCTGGACACCTTCGGCGGCATCGACCAGCGCTTCGTCACCGACGAGGAACGGGGCCGCGACAAGATGGCCGAGAGCGACTCCAAGCTGGCCAGTGGTGTGTACACCGCCGACCTCGACGGCGTGAAGGCCAACTTCGCGGAGTGGGAGGGCGTGCGGTTCGTGGTGGGGGCCATCCCGGACACGCTGCCCGAGGTCACCGCCGAGCGGATCGCCTACCTGCACATCGACATGAACTGCGCCCCGCCCGAAGTGGCGGCCCTGCGGCACTTCTGGCCGCGGCTGTCGCCGGGCGCCCCGGTGCTGCTGGACGATTACGCCTACAAGGGGTTCGAGCCCCAGAAACACGCCATGGACGGGCTGGCGGCGGAGCTGGGCGCGGACGTGCTGTCGCTGCCCACGGGGCAGGGTCTGATCGTCAAGCCCGCCTGAACCGGGGGATCATGTCCCGGAGGCTGCGCCGCGGACCACGTTCGGCGAAGCGGTGCCCCAGCCACAGCACCAGCGTCCCCAGCATCAGCCCCCCGACCACGTCCACCACGTAGTGGTAGCGGCAGTACACCGTGCTCATGCACAGCAGCACCCACAGCACCGTCACCGGCATCCTCAGCCGGGGGAACAGCTTCCACACGTGCCACCAGCCCATCATGGAACCGGCCACGTGGCTGCTCGGGAAGGCCGCGCCCAGCAGGGCGCCGTTGGCGTGGATCACGTGCATGATGTCCGTGAAGATCCAGCCCTCCACGGGGATCGGGCCGGTGCGGAAGAACTTGGGGCCCCAGGCCGGGAAGAACGTGTACAGGGCGTAGCACAGCAGCATGGTGGCGCTGAGGTCGCGGATGAAGGCGCGAGTGGCGGTCCAGCGGTGGCCGTCGGGAACACGGCGGGCGATCAGCAGCAGCACGCCGGGGGCATAGAAGTAGTAGGTGAAGTAGGCGAACTCCATGAGCTCGTGGAACCACGGCCACGGCCATGCGCGGGACCAGTCGAGGCTCGGCTGGGACCCGAAGACCCACGCCTCCAGCCCGATCAGCCAGGGGTCGAACGAGTCGTGGAAGCCGTGGAAGACGATCCCCAGGAACTCCATCTCCGTGTAGAAGAACGGGAAGAGGAAGGGCAGGTAGATCTCGCCCGCGACCTTCAGGACCGTGTGCCGCGAGCGCCGCAGCATGGGCGGCAAGAACCAGATCAGCACCGCCAGTCCCACGTGCAGCACGAACCGCCACACCGGATGGGCGCACACCGACGGGTTGAGCAGGGGCCACACGCCGCTGACGGCCAGGTAGACCACGGCCCAGCGGTCCAGGTCCAGGCGGGTGGGGGAGAGGCGCCGGAACCAGCGGGTCACAGCCAGCCCTCCCGGCGGTACCAGTCGAGGGTGTCGGCGAAGCCGTTGCGGAGGTCGAACTCCGCCTCGAAGCCGAGGCGGTCGCGGAGCTTCGAGCCGTCGCAGGTCCAGGCGGCCTGGGTGGCGTCCACGATGCGGT
This sequence comes from uncultured Fibrobacteraceae bacterium, assembly GCA_964343835.1. GTDB lineage: Bacteria > Krumholzibacteriota > Krumholzibacteriia > LZORAL124-64-63 > LZORAL124-64-63 > CALEMW01. The sequence goes on along the minus strand of CAYFKR010000008.1, from coordinate 139,688 downwards.
CGGGGGCCAGCAGAGGCAGGCGCGAGGCCTTGCGGCGACCCACCAGGGCCGCGGCCACGCGCAGGGCGCCCACCGGAAGCGGCAGGGTGCGGATCGTCTTGCCCCAGGCCTTGCCCACGTAGTGGGCGAGGTCGGCGAAGTCGTAGACCTCGCCGTCGTCCACGAACCAGGGGCCGCGGGCGCGGTCGTCGCCGGCCAGCAGCACCGCTGCTGCCGCGGCGTCGCGGCCGTCCACCAGGGAGAGCTCGCGCAGGGCGCCGATGCGCACCGTCAGCCCGAAGCGCGCGGCCTTGAACAGGGGCAGGAAAGCCGTGTCGCGGGGGCCGTACAGGGCGGGCGGGCGCAGCGAGCAGGTGCGGAAGGGCCAGTCCTGCTCCACCAGGGCCTCGGCCTCGGCCTTGGAGCGGCCGTAGTCCGTGACCGGGCGGCGGGGACCGGTCTCCAGGCGGGGGCGGCCCGGCTCGGCGGGGCCGGCGGCGGCCAGGCTGGAGATGAGCAAGAAGGACTTCACGCCGCCGTCGTCCGCGGCGGCGTTGAGCAGGCGCCAGGTCGAGGCGGTGTTGGCGCGGCGGTAGTCGTCGAGGGTGGCGGCACGGACGGCGCCGGCGCAGTGGATCACGGCGGTCGCGCCGTGGACGAAGGCGCCGAGGGCGCGGCGGTCGTCGGGGGTGGCCCAGTCGTCGATGGCGCCCGTGGGGGAGAGGGGAACCTCCATGGTCTCCACCTCGTCGGCCAGCCACGACGTGTCGCTGGTGGGACGCACCGCGGCGCGCACCCGCCAGCCGGCGTCCAGCAGGGCGTCGGCGATGTGGCCGCCCAGGAACCCCGTGGCGCCGGTCAGGGCGGCCAGGGGAGTCCGCTCGGGGGTGGTCGATGCGGCGTCGGTCATCACAGCGTCTTGTCGTAGATCCGGTAGGTGCGGTAGACCCTGGCCCCGAGCTTCTCGAGGATGCGGTTCATGGCGCGGTTGGAATCCAGGATCCAGCTGCACTCGCCGGCGGTGATGCCGCCGCGGATGGCGGCCTTGTAGGTGCGCAGCACCATCATCACGTCCACGCCCTTGTGGCGGTGCTCCGGGAGCACGCCCAGCAGCAGGGTGCGGGCGTAGTCGATCTTCCGCTTGTCGGCCAGGAACCGGAAGATGCCGAAGGGGAAGAGCTTGCCCTTCACGCGCTTCATGGCGCGGTTGAAGTCGGGCACGGTCATGGAGAAGCCCACCGGCTCGCCCTGCCATTCGGCGATCAGCAGGAGGTTCTCGTTGACCAGCATCTTCATCTCCTTGGCCGCGAAGTAGAACTCGTCGGGGTCCATGGGAATGAAGCCCCAGTTCTCGTGCCAGCAGCGGTTGTAGAGGGAGCGGATCAGCTCCACCTCTTCCTTGAATCGCTTCTTGTCGATGGGGCGGACGATGAGGTCGGTCTCGCCCTTGAGGACCCGCCGCGCGTTCTCCTCGGCCTTCTTGGGCAGCTTCACATCCTCGGCCCGGATCTGCCAGGCCCACAGGTCCTTGCTCTGCTCCAGGCCGGCGTACGACGAGAGCAGGTCCTCGTAGTACGCGGGGTTGTAGGCCATGCCCTGCACCGGGGATCCCGGTTCGCCGTCCACCAGCAGGCCGGGGTTGTCGTGGTTGGTGGTGAAATTCAGGGGGCCGCGCATGACCGTCATGCCGCGCTCGCGGATCCAGGCGGCGGCCTCGTCGAGCAGGGCGTGGGCCACGGAGCGGTCGTCGACGCACTCGAAGAACCCGAAGAAGCCGGTCGTCTCGTTCCAGTGCTCGTTGTGGTAGCGGTCCACGCAGGCGCCGATGCGCCCCACCACCTCGCCGTCGCGGCGGGCGAGCCAGAGGCGGGTCTCGGCGTGGCGGAAGAAGGGATTCTTCTTCTCGTCCAGGAACTCCTTGAGCTGGGCCAGCAGGGGGAAGACGTGGTGGGGGTCGTCGGCGTAGACGCGGTAGGGCAGGTCCAGGAAGGCGCCCAGGTCCTTCTTGCCCGATACGGGCGTGACGGCGAACTCCATGTCCCCCTCCTCCGTGATGGCTGGAAATGAATCGGCTATTCGACGACACCCAGTTCGCGGCCCACGGACGTCATGATGTCCATGGCGCGGTGCACCTCGTCCTCGGTGTGGGTCGCCATCAGGCTCAGGCGGATCAGGGCGTCGCCCTTCTCCACGGCCGGCGAGATCACCGGGTTGACGAAGACGCCCTCGTCGTAGAGGCGCTTGCACATCTGGAAGGCCATCATGTCCTCGCCCACGACCACCGGGATGATGGGGGTGGACGACGGGCCGGTGTCGAAGCCGGCGTCGCTGAGGCGTTCCATCATGATCTCGGTGTTGCGCCAGAGCTGGGTCAGGCGCCAGTCCTCCTCCAGCATCACGTCCACGGCGGCGGACACCGACGCCACCGAGGCCGGCGGCATGCTGGCGCTGAAGATCAGCGAGCGGGCCGTGTGGCGGATGTAATGGATCATGTCGGCGTCGGCGGCCACGAAGCCGCCCACCGAGGCCAGGGATTTGCTGAAGGTGCCCATGATCAGGCCCGCGCGGTCGGTCACGCCGAAGTGGTCGCTGGTGCCGCGGCCCTGCTTGCCCATCACGCCCACGCCGTGGGCGTCGTCCACCATGACGATGGCGCCGTGCTGCTCCGCGAGGTCCATGATGGCGGGCAGGTCGGCCACGTCGCCGTGCATGGAGAACACGCCGTCCACCACGATCAGGCGGCCGGGGGTCTCGCAGGTCTTCAGGGCCTGCTCCAGGGACTCCATGTCGTTGTGCTTGAACTTCTTCACGTAGCCGAAGCTCAGGCGGGTGCCGTCGATGATCGACGCGTGGTCGGTGCGGTCCACGATGACCGTCTCGCCGCGGCCCACCAGGGTGGAGATCACGCCCAGGTTCACCATCATGCCCGTGGAGAACACGATGGCGTCGTCCTTGCCCACCAGGTCGGCGAGCTTGCGCTCCAGTTCCAGGTGGATGTCGAGGGTGCCGTTGAGGAAGCGGGAGCCGGCGCAGCCGGAGCCGTAGGTGTCCAGGGCGGCCTTGGCGGCCTCCTTGACCTTCGGGTGGTTGGTGAGGCCCAGGTAGTTGTTGCTGCCCAGCATGATCACGTCCCGCCCGTCGATGCGGACGGTGTTCTCCTGGGCGGACTCGATCACCCGGAAATAGTGGTACAGACCGGCGGCCTGGAGCTCCTTGGCCCTGGTGAACTGGCTGACCTTGTCCAGCAGACCCATCGTGCCTCTCGTTCCTCGTTGCGTACCGCGACGGCCGCACTCGTGTGCGACCGTTCAACGGGACTCGATGATCGCGTCGATTCAGGCGGCAATCTAGATCCTGACCGACGACTCTACCAAGGTTTTTGCAGCCGAGCCACCCGGAAATCAACGGGTTCCGGGGCCGGATCCCCCACCGCTCCGCCCCGACATCAGGAGCCCTCGGGCCTCCCACGCGATGACGACGGCGAGGACGATCAGCAAGCCTCCCGCGATGCCCGGGAACGCGTCGCCGGAGGCCAGGAAACCCCGGATCTGCCAGGCCAGCGCCGCGATGGTGGTGGCCAGCATGAACAGGGCCGGCCCCAGGGTGATCCAGCGCGGCCGCTTCACGCCCACGAGCCAGCTCGAGATCACCAGCAGCGCCAGGGCCGCCACCAGCTGGTTCGTGGCGCCGAACACGGGCCAGATGCGGTCGTAGCCGCCGCCGGCTCCCAGCCATCCCGCCGCGGCCACCGTCACGAGGGTGGCGCCCCAGCGGCCGCCTAGTACGGGGACCGGGCCGCAAAGTTCCTGCAGGACGAAGCGGGCCAGGCGGGTGGACGTGTCCAGGGTCGTGACCACGAAGGCGTTGATCATCAGCACGCCGAAGAACAGGCCCATGGGGGCGGTCAGGCCGGGCAGGGCGTCCACCAGCCGACCCAGGCCCGTGGCGAAGGCCAGGATGGGGCCGCCGCCGTCGGTCATCAGGTACTGGAGGCTGCCCTCGCCGGCGGCGGGGTCCCACGGCAGGGCGCCGGCGGCCATCAGCACCACCAGGCCCGCCAGGGCGGCCTCCAGGATCATGGCGCCGTAGCCCACGCGCAGCCCGTCGGTCTCCCGCGCGAGCTGCTTGCTGGTGGTGCCGCCGGCCACAAGGGAGTGGAAGCCGCTGATGGCGCCGCAGGCGATCATCACGAAGAGCATGGGCCAGGCGGGGCCGTGGGCCGGCGACGTGAACCCCGTGAAGGCGGGAGCCTGGATGTCGGGCCGGAATGCGGCGAGGCCGAGCACGCCGCCCCCCAGTCCCAGGTACAGGATCCAGGTGCTGAGGTAGTCGCGGGGCTGGAGCAGCAGCCACACCGGCAGCACCGAGGCCAGGACGCAGTAGATCATCAGCAGCCAGAACCAGAAGGTGACGGCCGGCAGCCCCATCACCGTCTCGCCCGTCACGACCGGGAAGCGCTCCCCGAGCCAGACCAGCCCGGCCAGCAGGGCCAGGGCCGCCAGGGTGCCCGGCAGCAGGCGCGCCCCGCGCCGCAGCACCAGGGAGCCGAAGACCATGGCCGCGCCGATCAGCCCGAAGGTGGGGATCACGATGGCCGGGTTGGCCGTGAACGTCCGCGCGGTGATCACGCCGAACACCGCGATCACCAGCACCAGGGCGCTCCACAGGAACAGCGACAGGATGGTCCGGGCCCGGCGGCCCAGGCTGCGTTCGGCGATCTCGCCCACCGACACGCCGCCGCTGCGCACCGAGGCCATCAGCGAGAGGTAGTCGTGGACCGCCCCGATGAACACCGAGCCCAGCGCCACCCACAGCAGCGCC
>CAYFKR010000008.1:134555-134878 GCA_964343835.1 uncultured Fibrobacteraceae bacterium | reverse complement strand
GGGCGCGAGCCGTACGCCGGCGAGACCGCGGCCGACCTCGTGTACCAGCGGATCGCGGGCGACCCGCCGCCGCTGCGCACCGACGCCATCAGGGCGGTGTAGTCGTGCACGGCTCCCATGAACACCGATCCCAGGGCGATCCACAGCAGGGCCGCCCCCCAGCCGAAGTGCAGCACGCCGATCAGGGGACCCACGATGGGGCCCGCCCCGGCGATGGACGAGAAGTGGTGGCCGAAGAGCACGGGGGCGGGGGCGGCGTGGTAGTCGCGTGCGTCGGCTTTCTCGCGGCTCGGGACGGGGCGGGCGTCGTCGGGGCGGAAGAG
>CAYFKR010000008.1:0-134545 GCA_964343835.1 uncultured Fibrobacteraceae bacterium | reverse complement strand
CGACCGTACACCCGGTAGCCCAGCACCAGCCAGACGGCGAAGACGACGCCCACCGTCAGCGTGTTCATGGGCCCTCCTCGTGCACCGCTTCGGCCTCGAAGACCCACAGCGACGCGCCGGATCGCCAGGCGTCGGCGGGCAGGCCGGCCTTCAGGGCGAGCTGCGTGAGGGTGGTGTCGCGGTCCCACCCCTGCTCGGCGGCCACCTGGGGCAGGAACACGGAGCGGCGGCCGTCGCGGGCGAGGACCACGCCGTGGCGGGGAATCTCGATGGCGTCGGGGCCGTCGACGGCGCGCAGGGGCGTCAGCACCGAGACCTCGATGTCCAGTCCGTCCAGCTCGTCGGCCATGACCGGCTCGAACCGCGGATCCTTGAACCCGGCGGACAGGGCGTTCTCCTGCACGGCCTCCAGCAGGGGCGCCACCCCCTCGATGAACCCGATGCAGCCTCGCAGCCGGCCGCCGGCGGTCAGGGTCACGAACACGCCCCGCTTCTCGGCGGCCTCGGGGGGCAGGGGCAGGTCCAGCGTGTCGGGGGCCGGGCGGGGACGGCCGGCGCAGGCGGCCTCGAGGGTGTGGCGCGCCAGGGCCGGCAGGTAGCGCCGGGCCTCGGGGGAGAGGCGGTGGTCGGTCATGGGGAAGCCTCCGGCTCGGGGAAGGGGGCGGCCAGGGCGGCGTAGCTCACGGAGAAGGCGTAGTCGCCGTCGCGGTCGCCGCTGCGGGCGTAGTCGAGCAGGCGCGGGCGGAGGGGCCCGCGCCAGGGCAGCGACAGGACCACGGCCATGGCCTCCAGGCCGCACATGGTGATGCCGGTGCGGCGGCCGTACTCGAGCAGCCCCTGGGCGTCGCCGGCCTCGATCTGCGCCACCGCTCCCATGTCGAGGTCACGGATGCGCCGGTCGAGGTCGTCGCGGAACGGGGCGTAGCCGAACGAGACGCCGTAGTGGGTGAAGTCGGTGGATACGACCCACAGGGTGCGGTCGTCGCACCACGGGGCCAGGGCGTCCACGAGCCGGGCGCGGTCGGAGTCGGCCAGGCGCGGCACGAGGATCGGCAGCACCGGCGGCGGGTCGTCGGTCAGGACCTGCAGGAAGGGGAGCTGGATCTCCTCGGCGTGCTCGTCGGCGTGGGCGGCGGGGGCGCAGATGACGGCGCCGGACTCCAGCAGGAGGCGACGGCCCTCGGTGTCGACGGCCACCTCGCCGAGGGGCGTGGCGTAGGCGTCGGCGTCCGGGCACGACGGCACCGCCAGGGCCATGCGGTGGTTCGGGGCCAGCAGCACGATGCGGTCGTAGTCCTGGTCTTCCAGCAGGCCCCAGCCGCGGCCGGCGGTGGGACCGCTGTACATGTGGCCGGCGTGGGGGACCACCAGCACGGCCGGCCGCCCCGCAGGCGCAGCCGACGGGTCCGCACCGTCGAGGTACGCGCGCACCGAACGGCGCAACACCGTGGGGTCGGCGTCGTACCATTGGCCGGCCAGGGCCGGAGGACGGATCACGGGGCTCATCGGGACCTCCCGGGGGGGCTCGAGGGACGTTCCCGGACCCTAGCAGACCCCCGTCGGCCCGGTCCAGAGCCGGTGCCGGGGACTGAAGACTTGCGTATTCCCGGCATCGGGTCCATCCTGATGCGACAGGGAAACCCGGGGGCGATCCCCCTCAGGCGACGATGGAGGACACGGATGAAGATCAGCGAGAAGGCCCATGGCGAAGTGATGGTCCTGACCCTCAACGGGAAGATCATGGGCGGTCCCGACCACGATCTGTTCCACACCCAGGTCAAGACCCTGATCGCCGAGGGCTACGTGGACGTGGTCCTGAACATGGCCAAGGTCAACTGGATCAACTCCACCGGTCTCGGCGTGCTCGTCTCGGGCTACCACACGGTCAAGAAGAACGGCGGCCAGATGAAGATCTGCGCCGTGAGCGATCGCATCGACAACATCCTGAACGTCACCCAGCTCAAGCTGGTGTTCGAGACCTTCGACACGGAGAAGGAGGCCCTCGCCTCGTTCGGCGTCACCGAGTGACGCACGGCGGAGCGTGAGGCGTCCCGGATCGCGAGGGATCATGGAGACCCGGACGAGCACCCGACCCCTCACGCCCCTGGTGGCCGTCGACGGCGTCGTGCTGTGCCGCCACGACGCCCCCCGCTGGCGCTCTCACTGGCACGTCCTGCTCATCCGCCGCGCCAACCAGCCCTTCCGCGACATGTGGGCCTTTCCCGGCGGCTTCGTGGACATGGGCGAGGACATTAACGCCGCCGTCCACCGAGAGGTGGAGGAGGAGACCGGCCTCACCGGGCTGGTGTTCGACCAGTTCGCGGCCTACGGCGACCCCCGTCGCGACCCGCGCGGCCACACGGTCTCGGTGATCTACACGGCGGAGGTGGAGGGCGAGCCCCCCGCGGCGGTCGGCGGCGACGACGCTGCGGAGGCCCGCTGGTTCTCCCTGGACGCCCTGCCGGACATGGCCTTCGACCACGCCGAGATCCTCGAGGCGATCATGGAGACCCGACGGCTGTCCCTCTGACGGTCCCCCGAACCCCGACCCCCTACGGAGCTCATGAGCCACCCGCTGACCGACCCGGTCCACCGCTTCCACATCCCCGTGATGGGGACGGGCTTCACCATCGACACGCCCCTGAAGGTGGCGCGCTTCGGCATCTCATCGGTGGTGTCCCTGGTGGACGACGTGCTGGTGGAGCAGATGCGTGGCTGGCTGAGCCGCCGTTCCGGCCGCGGCTACGATCCCATCCCCGACGACGGCGCCGACTCCCGTGCCGACCGCATCACCGCCTACCTCGACCTGCTGGACGACCTGGTTCACCGGCAGATGGACCGCCTGCGCGATTCGGCCTTCGAGAAGGGCACCGAGCTCACGGCCTACTTCGAGATGCTGCCCGAGTCGCCCCTGAAGTCCCTGTACCGGACCATGAAGGCCACCGCCGATCCGGAGCGCCGCGCCGAGATCCAGGCGGAGCTGCGCCGGCGTGTGCGTCCCGGCGCCATCGACGTCAACATCATGACCAAGCTGGACCGGGCGAAGGTCGTGAAGGGCAAGCCCGCCGGCCCCCTGTTCTCCGACGCCATGAGCGCCCTGCGCGGTTTCGCCCGCAGCCGCGTGGAGGCGTCGGTCGTGCTGTCGGCGGGCATGAACCGTCGGCTCTACGGCTACCTCAAGGAGTTCCCCGACTTCTTCCCCGACGCCGCGGGCTCCATGCGCAAGCGCATCGTCCTGAAGGTGAGCGACTTCCGCTCCGCCCTGATCCAGGGCAAGCTGCTGGCGCGCCAGGGGCTGTGGGTCTCCGAATACCGCATCGAGTCCGGACTGAACTGCGGCGGCCACGCTTTCGGCGGCAAGGGTGTGCTGCTGGGCCCCGTGCTGGAGGAGTTCCACCAGCGCCGCGGCGAACTGCAGGACGACCTCGGTCGCGTCTGGCGCGCCTCCCTGGAGCAGCTGGGTCGCCACGCTCCGGCGGGCGATCCCGACCTCCGCGTCACCGTCCAGGGCGGCCTGGGGACGGCCGACGAGGTGTCGCTGGTCAGCGAGCGCTACGGTGTGGACGGCACCGGCTGGGGCAGCCCTTTCCTGATGGTCCCCGAGGTGGTGAACATCGACGCCGGCCACCTCGAACGGCTCTGCGATGCCGGCGAAGACGACGTCCACCTGAGCGACGCCTCGCCCCTGGGCGTTCCTTTCTGGTCCCTCAAGACCAGCGACAGCGAACGGGCCCGCCTGGACCAGATCGCCGCCGGTCGCCCCGGCAGCGCCTGCCCCAAGGGGTTCCTGGTCTCCGACACCGAGTTCACCAAGGCTCCCGTCTGCACCGCGAGCCGCGCCTACCAGCGCCGGAAGCTCCAGTCCCTGGACAGCGCCGACCTGCCGGTCGCCCACCGCGACGACGAGCGCGAGCGCGTGCTGGCCAAGGCCTGCATCTGCCACGATCTGGCCGGCGGCGCCACGCGCCCCCTGGGCATCGACCCCGCTGCGGCCACGGCCGTCTGCTGCGGCCCCAACACCGTCTACTTCGAGCGTTCCGCGAGCCTGCGGGAGATGGTCGACCACATCTACGGGCGGATCCGCCTGCCCCTGGCTCCGGAACGGCCCCACGTGCTGCTGAAGGAGCTGTCCCTCCACCTCGACCAGCTGCGCAAGGAGCTGGACCGTCGGCGCAAGGGGCTGCTGGACGGATGCGTGGCATGCGACGTGGCGGAGAACCTGCGCAGCGGCGTGAACCACTACCGCGAACTGGCGTCGAAAGCCCTGGGAGACCGGCGGGACGCCTTCGCGAACCGCCTCGCGGAGCTGCAGGCGGAGCTGGAGCGGTTGACCAGGGACGAAGAGGCCGAGGCGGAGGCCGAAGCCTGATCGACTAGCGGGTCAGGCGCCGCCAGTCCCGCAGCACCGCCCCGATCCCGGACGTCAGCGCCCACACGAATCCCTCCGGGCCGTCCTTCATGCAACCCCGTCGCACCCATTGCCGCCAGAAGGTGGCCGGCAGCGCCACGAGGATGTGCCAGGCGGCCCGTCCCCGCGATCCCTCCCTCGCTTCCAGGGCCGTGTACCGGTCCACCTTCCCCATGTAGCCGAGCCAGGACCGCATGGTGTGGTGCTCCATCACGCCGTCGAGCTCGCCGACGCGGGCCCCGTCGGGCAGCATCACGCCCTCGTGGACCGCCCCGCCGAACCGTGCCCCGTCCGTGCGGAACAGCCGCAGGTGCCGCTGCCCCGCCAGTTCCCGGCATGTCATGGCCCGGCCCAGCACGTGGTTCCGGAAGGGGATCGACCAGGCGTCGGCGTCGTCGATGGAATCGGCAGCCAGCTCGTTTCGCAGGGCGGGGGAGAGGCGCTCGTCGGCATCGATCCAGAGAACCCATTCCGTCTCGACGAGATCGAGGGCCCGGTTGCGGGCGTGGGCGAAGTCCAGGAAGGGGATCACGTCGCGGCGCACCGAGGCGAAGCGGCTGCGCAGGATCTCGGCCGACAGCAGGGGGCCGGTGCCGTCGGTGCTGCCGGTGTCCACCACCACGAGGCGCGGCACGACGCCCGCCAGGCTGTCCAGGCAGCCGGGCAGGGCCTCTTCCTCGTTGCGGACGATGAGCAGGGCGGTGATCTCGGACATGGCGGCAAGGTAGCACGGGGCGGCGCCCAACTCCACGTTGCGGCTCCGACCGGTTCCCGCTAGCTTTGCCGGAGCGTCGCCTGCGGGCGCTTCCGACCGACCCTTCCCGCGATCCAGGAGATCCGCCGTGACCGATATGCATCCCACTCCCGAGTCCGTCCGCGCCGCCCTCGACGAGGTGCTGGTGCCCGGAACCAAGGTGAGCGTGACCAAGATCGACCTCATCGCCGACGTCGTGGTGGAGAACGCCGACGTGACGGTGATCGTGCGCCACACCACCGAGAAGCAGGAGACCATCGACGGCGTCGTGCAGGCCATCGGCGAACGCCTGTCCGGCCTGCCCGGCCTGACGTCCCTGAACGTCGACGTGATCCAGCCCCAGAAGGCCGCCGCCGGGCACGGTCACCAGAACCCCGACCCCTGGGCCGACCGGGCCCGCCTGCCCGGCGTGAAGCGCATCGTGGCGGTGGCCAGCGGCAAGGGCGGCGTGGGCAAGTCCACCGTGGCGGTGAACCTGGCCCTGGCGCTGAAGGAGAAGGGCCACCGCGTGGGCCTGATGGACGCCGACGTCTACGGCCCGTCCCTGCCCACCATGCTCGGCACCGACGAGACGCCCCAGGCCGCCGGCGAGAACGCCATCGTGCCGGTGGTCAGCCATGGGCTGCAGTGCATCTCCATGGGCATGCTCGTGCCCCCGGGACAGGCCCTGGTGTGGCGCGGACCCATGGTCATGGCCGCCGTGCGCCAGTTCCTCAAGGACGTGCAGTGGGACGAGCTGGACTACCTGGTGGTGGACATGCCCCCCGGTACCGGCGACGCCCAGCTCACCCTGGTGCAGCAGGTGCCCGTGGACGGCGTGGTGATGGTCACCACCCCCCAGGAACTGGCCCTGGCCGACGTGCGCCGCGGCATCCAGATGTTCGCCAAGGTGGAGGTGCCGGTCGTCGGCGTCATCGAGAACATGAGCCGCTTCATCTGCCCGGACACCGGCAAGAGCTACGCCATCTTCGGCGAGGGCGGCGGCGCCCGGGTGGCCCAGGAGTTCGGCGTGCCCATGCTCGGTGAGATCCCCCTGGATCCCGCGGCCCGCGAGGGCGGCGACGCCGGCCGCCCCGTGGTGGAGTCCGGCGAAGGCCCCGCCCGCGACGCCTTCCTCTCCCTGGCCGACCAGGTCACGGCGAAGGTGTCCCTCTGAGATGACGACGACGACGGCAACACCGGGCGCCGACCGGGCCCGCACCTGGCTCCTGGGCCTGGTGACGGCCCTGGCCGCCGCCTCGGTGCTGTCCATCGCCGTCTCGCAGATCCTGCTGGGTTGCTCCCTGCTCCTGCTTCTGGCAGGCGTGCGCCTCGGTTGGTGGCCATGGCCGCGTACCGGCCTGGAGCTGCCCCTGGGACTCTTCACGGGCTGGGCCCTGCTGACCATCCCCTTCAGCACCGACATCCCGGCCAGCCTGGCCATGACCAAGCGCTTCTTCCTGTACGCCCCGCTGTGGGTGGGCTACGCCGCCGCCCGCGACGAGCGGGCCCGGGCCTGGATGCTGGGGGCCTTCGTGACCGCGGCCTTCGTCAATGCGGCTTGGTCCCTGGGGGTGGACGTGATCGCCGCCGGCGACTTCTCCGGCCGCAACGGCCTGCTCCAGCACAGCCCCATGACCGGCGCCTGGCTCATGGCCGTGGCGGCCACGGTGGCTTTCGCCATGGCCCTGTCGGCGCCGTCGTGGCGGGCGCGGGTGGCGGGGTGGACGGCGGTGCCGGTGATCCTGGCCATCCTGCTGTTCACGTGGACCCGCAGCGGCTGGATCGGCGCCGCCGGCGGGATGACCGCCGTGCTGGCCCTGTTGCGCCCCCGCTGGCTGCCGGCCCTGGCGGTGGCGGGAGCCGTGGTGCTGCTGGCCGGTCCCGCATCGGTCCGGGAACGGGCGGCCACAATCTTCGACCCGGAGTTCCGCACCAACGCCCAGCGCATCGAGATGTGGGGGATCGGGTCCGACCTGGTCCGCGAGCATCCGATCACGGGCGTGGGGGACCGCAGCCTCGAGGACTACTCGCCCACCTACCACAAATGGCGCGGCGGCCGGCGCATCGACGTGCGCCTGCGTCATTTCCACCAGAACCAGGTGATGATGGCCGTGCTCTGGGGACTGCCCGGACTGGGGCTGGGCACGTGGTTCCTGCTGGCCGCGGGCCGGCGGCTGTGGCGCCTGCGCCTGGACCGCCTGCGCGAGCGGGGACGCTGGCCGTCCTGGGCCGACACCTGGCTCGTGGCCGGACTGGGCGTGTGGGTGGTGCTGAACGTGGTGGGGCTGGTGGACTGGTCCTTCGGCGACGCCGAGATGAGCCTGGTCTTCTTCCTGGTCCTCGGCCTGGCCCTCGGCTCGGCCGCCGGGGCTACTCCGCGTAGCCCAGCTCCCGCAGCTGGCGGAGGATCCGCTCGTCCGTCGACTCCCAGCCGTCGCCGCCGTCGTCGCCCCGGGCCGCCGCTTCGCGCCAGCGGTCGAGCACGGCGCTGAGTTCCGCCAGCATCTGCGGATGGTCGTCGGCCCGGTCCCGCATCTCGCCGGGATCATCTCCCAGATCATGCAGGGCCAGCACGCGTCCGTCGCGGTGGGCCGTCAGCTTCCAGGTCCCCTTCCTCACCGACACCAGATCCGGTCCGTAGGCGATGTTCTCCGCCAGGAGGATCCGCGGGGCGTCGTCGTCGCCGTCCGCCGGCAGGGGGCCACCCAGGAGCTCGGGCATGTCCACCGCGGGCAGCGGCAGGTCGGGGGCGCCCAGCCAGCGGCTCAGCGTCGGGCCCACGTCGCACAGGGAGACGTCGCCGCTGCGCAGGGCTCCGTTCGGCAACCCCGGTCCCCGGGCGATCCACGGCACGTGGAGCAGTTCCTCGAACAGGGTGTGGCCGTGGCCGATGGCCCGCAGGTCGCGGGGGTCGTGGTTCCAGGCGTGGGCGGCCTCGGTGTGCTCCAGGAATTCTTCGCCGTGGTCGGACAGCACCGTCACCAGGGTGGTGCCGTCCAGGCCCCAGCGCTCGAGCTGGCGCAGCATGCCGTCCAGGGCCGCGTCCACCGACGCGACCGCGCCGCCGTAGAGGGCCAGCTTGGCGTCCAGGGTCCGGCGGGCGGCGTCGGACAGGGGGAGGGGCTCGCGGCCCAGGTGGGGCGCGGCGTCGGTGCCGCCCCAGCGGGCCAGGGAGCGCAGGTCTTCCGGCGACCATGTGCCGGGGCCCTGCCCGGCGGCCTCGAGCAGGGGGCCGAAGTGACGCGGGGTCGGCAGGGTGGGCTCGTGGGGGTCGTTGAACAGCACGAAGCAGAAGAACGGACGGTCGCCGTGGCGGCGGATCCAGTCCAGGGCGCCGGCGGCCACGTCGGCGCAGGCGTGGTTGCGGTAGTGGTGCTCGCCGAAGCTCTCGGCCAGGCCGAAGGTCACGAAGGGATTGGAGTGGAAGGCCGCGGTGGCGTAGCCCTGGGCGCCGAGGTGGCGGGCCAGGGTCACGGCCCGATCCGGCAGGGGGCGCGGGGCGTCGTGGGCCATGTTGCGCATGCCGCCGGTCATGCCGGCGCCGTGGACCGTGGGCATCACGCCGGTCAGGGCGCTGGTGAACGAGGGGAGGGTCCAGGGGGCGGGGGCGGACACGGATGAGTAGCGTACGCCTTCGGCGGCGAGGCGATCCATGGCCGGGGTCAGGGATTCGCCGGTCCGCCTGTCCCCGACGTGATCGTCGCGCAGCGTGTCCACGGCTACCACCAGCAGGCTCGGCGGGCCGTCGCCGCTGTGACCCACGCGGGTGCCCCGAAACGGACGCAGCAGGCCCCGCACCGCACGGTCCCGGAGGGCCGCCAGCCGGCGTCGTCGTGTCAGTGGAGCGAAGGGATCCCGGTAAGCCAAGGTTTCTCGTTTCCGACTCTGGACAGGGTCATGGGCTGTCGTTACAGTTGGGGGCCATGATGCTTCAGGATTTCACCGCGGGCACCTGCATGTTGCCCCGTCTGGACTGCGATGCCAAGGATAAGGCCATCGCGCGTCTCGTCCAAGCCCTGGCCCGCGACGGCGTGGTGGCGGACGATGAGGCGCTGTTGCGCGACATCCTGGCCCGCGAGCTCGTCGGCGACACCGCCGTGGGCCGCGGCGTGGCCATTCCGCACGTACGATCGCGTCATGTGACCACCCCACGACTCGCCGTGGCGACCCTGGAAGCCCCGGTACCCCACGAGCACGGCCCCGACGCCGAGGTGGACGTGCTCTTCCTGATCGTCGGCCCGGAGACGGATCCCCGGACCATGCTGCGGCTGCTCGCACGCCTCGTGCGCGCCGTCCGTGAAGACGGTTTCCTGGATTGCCTGCGAGGAGCGGCGACGGCAGAGGAACTGCTGGCCTGCTTCGGCGATCCGGCCCCCCAGGGCTGACGCCCCCGACCCTGTTGAATCGAGGCTCCGGTTGGCCTATGTTTGCCGGCCAACATCGAGCCACCTGTGAACCCCAGTCCGTACGACCCCTTCAGAAAGGGAGCGGGATCCGATGACATACCCGAACAGGAGCACGCACGCCGTCACCAAGGCGCTGCTGGCCCTCGCCGCCGTCCTGGCGTTCGTCCCGACGATCGCCTCGGCCGCGGCCGACCACCTGCAGATCGCCGAAGTGGTGATGCGGGAGCGGCCGGGCATTCCGTCCTTCGGCAGCGAGTACGTGAAGATCCACAACCCCACCGCGGCGGCCGTGGACCTTTCCGACGTCTACCTGACCGACGCCCTCTACACCGGCTCCGGCTACTGGCAGCTCGTCGAGGGCGGCCAGGCGGGCGGCGGCGGTACCGGCGGCGACTTCAACGCCCGCTTCCCCGACGGCACCACCCTGGGAGCAGGAGAGACCTTCGTGATCTCCCTGCGGGGTTCCGACCTCTTCGCCCTGTCCTACCCCGGCGAGGCCCCCGACTTCGAGCTCTTCGAGGACGGCAGCGCCCCCGACGCCGTGCCGGACATGCGCGAGGCCTTCCCCGGCGCCATCGCCTTCGGCCTCGGCAGCACCGGCACCAACGACCTGCCCAGCGAAGGCTGGCTCGGCGACAGCGGCGAGAGCCTGGTGCTGTACACCTGGGACGGCGCCTCGGACCTGGTCACCGACCTGGACTACGTGCTGTGGGGCACCTCCAACGTCTACCGCGTCGACAAGACCGGCGTGAGCGTGGACGGCCCTGACGCCGACGAGACGGCCACCGCCTACCAGGCGGACACCCCGGTGGCCGCCCAGGACGACCTGGCCGTCCACACCTACGGCGACGCCCTGGTCCGTACCGACGCCGAGGAGACGGGCGAGACCGCCACCGGCGGCAACGGCTCCGGCGGCGACGACGAGACCAGCGAGCCCCTGACCTCCACCTGGACCAACACGGGCGACCAGACCCCGGCCTCCACCGGCACGGGCCCGGCTCCCTCGCCCATCGTGACGGCCCTGGAGGCCTCGCCGGCCACGGCCTACGTGGGCTTCCCGGTGAACGTCACGGCCACGGTGCTGGCCAACGACGCGGTCGCCTCGGCCACGCTGCACTACAGCGTGGACGGCGGCGCCTGGACCGACGTTGCGGCCTCGGCCGCCGGCGACGACTGGAGCGCCCAGATCCCGGCCCAGGCCCTCGGCGCCCAGGTGGCCTGG
The DNA here is from genome assembly GCA_964343835.1 of uncultured Fibrobacteraceae bacterium. Classification (GTDB taxonomy): domain Bacteria; phylum Krumholzibacteriota; class Krumholzibacteriia; order LZORAL124-64-63; family LZORAL124-64-63; genus CALEMW01. Next base: position 123,773 of record CAYFKR010000008.1, on the reverse strand, counting down.
TGGTTCGAGGCCGTCGGCACCGGCGGCGGCACCGCCCAGGCCCCGGCCAACGCCCCCTTCTACGCCACCACCTACACGGTCCAGGAGGCCCCGGATCCGGGCGACGGTCCCGTGCACCTGCTGCTGACCGAGGTCTGCGTGCAGGGCACCGACCACGAGTTCGTCGAGATCCACAACCCGACCGACGAGGCCGTGTCCCTGGACGACTACTACCTCACCGACGCCGTCTACAACGACCAGGGCTACTGGCGCCTGCCCGAGGGCAGCCCGGCCCAGAACACCGTCGGCGGCGGCGACTTCAACGACTTCCACGCCCGCTTCCCGGCCGACGCCGAGATCGGCCCGGGGGAGACCCTGACCATCTCCATCGCCGGCAGCGACGCCTTCAGCTCCGTCTGGGGCATGGACCCCGACTTCGAGCTCCTCGAGGACGGCGGTTCCGCCGACGACGTGGCGGACATGCGCGAGATCTTCCCGGGCAGCCTGCTGGGCGCCCCGGACGGCTCCGCCGCCGCCACCCTGACCAACAGCGCCGAGATCCTGGTGCTGTACTACTGGGACGGCGTGACGGAACTGGTCTCCGACGTGGACATGTTCATGTGGGGCTCCAGCACGAGCGCCGCGGTGGACCGCACCGGCTACACCATCGGTTCGTCTACCTACCAGGCCGACACTCCGGTCGCATCCCAGGACCGGTTCATGACCGCCCACGAGATCGGCGGCACCTTCGAGCGCATCGACCCCTCCGAGGGCAGCGAGCCCGACCTGGTGGGCAATGGTCCCGGCGGCGACGACGAGACCGGCGAGAACGTCAGCTCCACCTGGGTGGTCGCCACCGCCGGCACCCCCGGCGAGTTCAGCTCCGAGTCGCTGACCATCACCGCCGCCTCCACTTCGCCTGCGCGGCCCAACCCCGACGAGCCCACCACGGTCACCGCCACGGTGGTCAACCTGGTGCCGGTCACAGGCGTGACCCTGAGCTACGCCGTCGACGGCGGCGCCTACGCGAACGTGACCTGCACCGACGGTGGCGGCGGCATGTGGTCGGGCGACATCCCGACCCAGGCCCTCGATGCCGTGGTCACCTGGTACGTCACGGCCACGGCCTCGGGCGGCGACACCGCCGTCTGGCCCGCCGGCGCCCCCGGCACCGTGGAGACCTTCACGATCCAGGAGCCCCTCGAACCCGTACCCAACCCTCCGAAGCTGCTGCTGACGGAGGTCTGCGTCATGGGGACCACCCACGAGTTCGTCGAGATCTACAACCCGACGAACGAGGCCGTGGAGCTGGACAACTACTACCTGACCGACGCCGTCTACAACACGCAGGCCTACTGGCGACTGCCCGAGGGCAACCCCCAGCAGTCCACCATCGGCGGCGGCGACTTCTACGACTTCCACGCCCGCTTCCCCGCCGACGCGGTGATCCAGCCGGGCCAGAGCCTGACCATCTCCATCGCCGGCAGCGACGCCTTCGAGGGCGTCTGGGCCGTGGCGCCTGACTTCGAGCTCATCGAGGACGGCTCCTCGTCCGACGACGTGCCCGACCTGCTGGACGTCTTCCCGGGCAGCCGCCTGGGCAGTCCCACCGGCGACGCCGCGACCCTCACCAACGGCGCCGAGATCATGGTCCTGTACTACTGGGACCAGGTCAGCGACCTGGTGAAGGACATCGACATGTTCATGTGGGGCGAGTCCACCAGCGCCCGCGTGTACCGCAACAACTACTCCATCAACGGCACGCCCTACGAGGACGACACGCCGGTGGGCTCCCAGGACCAGTTCCTGGACACCCACGAGATCGGCCAGACGTTCCAGCGCCTGGACGCCACCGAGGGCGCCGAGCCCACCACCGGCGGCAACGGCACCCTGGGCCACGACGAGACCGGCGAGGACCTGAGCAACACCTGGGTGGTCAACACCGGCACCCCGGGCGTGTTCAGCGAGATCGTGGCCGGCTTCGCCTTCTCGCCTCCGCAGCCCCCCGCGGGCACGCCGTCGACCTTCACCCTGGAACTGGTGGACGTGGACGGTCTGGAGACCCCCGACTCCATCGTCTTCCACTACGCGGTGGACGGCGGCTCGGAGCGCACGGTGGACATGACCGCCGACGAGACCGGCGCCTGGTCCTGCTCCGTGCCCGCCTTCGACGAGGGCGTCACGGTGAGCTGGTGGGTGAGCGTGCACACCGGCGAGGACGTGCTGTACTTCCCGGCCTCCTGGGAGGCCGCGCCCATGCTGATGGACATCCTGGCGCCCTTCTCCCTGAACGTGCCGGCGAAGACCTTCCTGGCCTATCTGGGCGAGGCGTTCCCCTTCACCGTCACCTACCCGAGCGGCTCCGAGGCCCAGGTGCGGATCTTCGATCTGGAGGGCCGGGTCGTCCGCAACCTCTTCGACAGCCGGTTCGACCTCGGCGAGGCCGAGATCAATCGTCTGGACATGGAGTGGGACGGACGCACCGACACCTTCGAGCTGGTCAAGGCCGGCACCTACATCATCCACCTTCTGGTGGTGGACGAGATCACGGGACAGCGCGACGAAGTCGTCGCCCCCGCGGTCGTGGCCACCACCCTGAGCCGCTAGGAGGACGCGAGCCATGAAGCGACTGACGATCCTGACGCTCGCCGCCCTGGCCCTGTGCTTCGCAGCGGGGCCGGCGCTTGCGGCTTTCGAGAACGTCGATACGAGCCCGCGCGCCCGCGGCATGGGCGACTCGGGCGTGGCGACGGCTGACGATGCCTTCGCCCCCTACTTCAACCCCGCCGGCATGGCCAACCAGGTCGGCTACGCCCTGGGCAACAGTTACGTCAAGCCGTACCAGCTGGACTTCACGGACCAGCTCTACTTCGGCGGCGTGATGCCCGTGGGCCGCTACGGCGGCCTGGGCTTCGGCCTGCGGCGCTTCGCCACCACGTACGACGGCGTGGATCTCCACAACGAGACCACGTTCACCCTCGCCCACGGCATCCGCCTGTACGAGGACCTGCACACCACCGTCGACGTGGGTACGGCCCTGAACTTCTACCGCCTCGAGTTCGGCGAGACGGTCTCCGGGATCGACCCCGGCGACGCCGGCGCCGTGGGCGGCGACGTGGGCCTGCTGGTCACCCTCCACCGCCGCACCCGCCTGGGCGTGATGGTGAAGAACGTGAACAACCCGACCATCGGCCTGGACAACGAGGAGCTCACCCAGCGCCTCCACGCAGGCCTGGCCTACGAGCCCTACGACGGCGTGACGACGGTCTTCGAGATCGAGTCCGCGCTGGGCTACGACCCCCAGTACCACGGCGGCGTCGAGTTCACCGTGCTGGACCGGCTGGCCCTGCGGGCGGGCGTCCTGTCGAACCCGAACAAGATGACCGCCGGCTTCGGCTACGTCTTCGAGGGCTTCGGCGTGGACTACGCCTTCTCCAGCGGCGGCGGCATCCTCAAGCCCAGCCACCAGTTCGGCATGACCTTCGCCTGGGGTGGTGAGACGCCGTGACGATGCGCAGAACGACCGTCGGGATCGCGTGCCTGCTGCTGGGCGCGATCCTGTGCGGAGCGGCCGCGGCCGCCCCGGCGGATCGACTGGACCTGAACCGGGCCTCCATGGCCGAGGTGATGGACCTGCCGATCCCCGAGGAGGTGGCGCGGAGCATCATCGACTATCGCACCTACGTGCGGTACTTCGGCAGCCTCTACGACCTCATGGAGGTCGAGGGCATGACCGCCGAGCACCTGGCGGCCCTCAAGCCCCTGGTCTCGACCATGCCCCCGGACCCGCAGGACGCGTCCATCGCCCGCCTGGCGGCCTCGTACCGGCAGGTGAGCCGTTACCTGGGCCAGGAGGGCGCCAGCGAGGGACTCGTGGACGAGTACCTGGACCTCATGCGTGATCCGGTCAACGTGAACAACCTGGACCTCTTCGACCTGCAGACGTTCCAGAACGTCTCGCCGGTGGACGCCCGGAACATCATCGCGGCTCGCGACCGCCTCGGCGGTTTCGAGACCCAGCGCCAGCTGCGCCGGGCCGACGGGCTGCGCTACTGGTCGTTCCGGAACCTGCGCGACTTCGTGGTCTACTCGGACGAGCAGGCCGGCGCCAGCGACAAGGTCCACGGCAACTACCAGACGCGGTACTACAACACGCCGCTGTCCATGGACGAGGAGGAGATCGCCGCGTCGACCCTGCCCAACGGCGGCGACTTCCACCTGACCCACAAGCTCACCCTGAACCTCACCAACGGGTTCAAGGCGGGCGTGCTCACCGACCGTCAGATGTACGAGGAGCACTGGAACCAGACCACCAAGGCCTACTACGGCATGGAGGACAAGGACTTCGGTCCCTTCCACGTCAAGGGCCTGTACTTCGGCAACTTCCGCGTGGCCTTCGGCCAGGGCCTGGTCATGGACAACACGGACTACGTGCTGTTCCGCAAGACCGGCTTCGGCTGGAACAAGCGCCCCATCGGCGTGCGCGGCGATCTGAGCCGGAGCTACGACTACGACCTGACGGGCGCCGCCATGGAGGGCCGCGTCGGCAACCTCTACACCACGTTCTTCGCGAGCTGGCAGAAGAGGGACGTCATCGTCAACCCGGACGGCACCATCAACCGTCAGGTCTCCACGTTCCCGCGTCCCTACGACTCGTGGTACGACGAGCACCTGGCCTACGAGCCCGGCCGTCTCTACGGCGCCGGCGACGCCCCGGACACCCCGACCCTCCTGCGCCGCGACGGCCTCCGGGAGGATCTGGTGGGCGGCAACCTGCGCTACATGCTGGGCGACGCGACCTACGTGGGCGTGACGGCGTACGAGGCCCGCTACAACCGCGGCTTCGACCCCGACCCGACCACCCTGGTCAGCCAGTACAGCCTGAACCAGGGCTACCTGGACGCCCGCGACAGCGAGGTCTGGCAGGGCTACAACAGCGTCGAGCGCAGCGAGGACAAGGACGGCACGGTGACGGAGCACAAGTTCCGCCGCGTGTACGGCGCCGAGTTCCAGCACGTGGTGGACAACGTGTCGTTCCAGGGGGAGTACGGCGTGCTCCAGGACCCGAAGGCCGACTGGTTCAAGGGCGAGCGCAACGACGCCCTGGTCCTCAACGCCTTCGCCCAGTGGGAGAACCTGCACCTGCTGGCCCTGTGGCGCGACTACGACGTGGGCTACGACAACCCCTACAACCGCGGCTTCAGCAACGACAGCCGCTACGAGCAGACCCTGCTCGACTCGGGGTACCGCCTCAACGACGACTACTACAGCTGGCTGTCGCTGAACACGCCCCAGCCCAAGCCCGAGCGGGGCATGTTCCTGCAGACCCGCTACCGGATCAGCCGCAGCCTGATCCTCAACGGGCTCGAGTTCGACCAGTGGGAGAGGAAGTCCGACGGCACGGACATGACGCGCTACACCATGCGCGTGGAGTACCAGCCCAAGTTCAACTTCCGCCTGAGGATGCGGCACCGGTACAGCAGCCGTTCAGAGGACAACCTGAACGACGTGCGCTGGTTCCGCTCCTGGGAGTCGCGCTTCGAGCTCATCACGCTGCTGTCCAACTACAACCGGCTGCGCTTCATGTACATGACCTCCAACGTGTGGTTCCCCGCCCGTCAGCGCCTGAGCGGCGTGCCCGAGGCGGCCGAACCCCGCAGTTACGCCGGCGTGCCCGGCGTGGGCACGGCCGGCATCCCGGCCAACGCGTTCCAGGCCATGTACGAACACCACCTGTCGCCGACGATCCGGCTGCTCCTGAGCTCCGAGATCTACAACGGCTTCCTCTGGAACTTCGAGGGGAACGAGTTCGTGGTGGTGGACGGCCGGGGCTTCCGCAACTGGTTCAAGGTCGAGAGCCGCGTCTCCGACCAGATGCTCTTCCAGCTCAAGGTGACGCGCGACCACAACCTGCCGCGCACCTACCTGGACGTGCGCCAGTACGGCGAGCAGTACGGAGCGGACATCGAAAGCAGCTACGCCCCGCGGGACTGGACCTCGTTCCGCCTGCAGATGGACTACACCTTCTGATAGGGAGAAGGATAGAATGACGCAGAACAAGCGATACACGAGCCGGATCGGGACCGCGGCCCTCGCCGCGCTCCTGCTGACGGCGGCGTCGGCCGCGTGGGCGGGCTCGGCGGTGGACGCTCCCGGCTACGGCTCGGCGGACGTCTGGCTCAGCGGAGAGATCGCCGCGCTGGGCGGCACCGGCGTGGCCGCCGACCGCGGCGGCTTCGGCACGGTCCTCAACCCGGCCACCCTGTCGGCGGCGGGCGCCTGGCGCCTGGACGCCGGCGCGGCCCTGGCCCAGGACCACGAGGACCGCTTCCAGCCCCTCTTCGACAGCTTCGGCAGCTACGTCACCGACACGGCCATCGCCAGCAACCGCCATCACTACCTCGACGCCGGCTTCGCCGTGGCGAGGAGTTTCGGCGAGGGCTTCGGCCTCGGCCTGTCGCTCACCGAGCGCTACGACTTCGCCTACGACTTCGAGGAGCAGGTGCGGGACCCGGATTCCTTCTCCGACCCCCGCGACCGCATTCTGGAGGAGCGTTCCCTGTCCTCGTCGGGCGCCCTGCGCGACCTGGCCCTGGGCGCGGGCTACGCCCTGAACGAGCGGGTGAGCCTGGGTCTGACGGCCCACTACCTGTTCACCGACCTCGAGGGGGCCGTCAACAGGCGCGTCTTCGAGAACCCCGGCGACACCTACAGCATGGACTCGACCCTCGACGCCGACGGCTTCGGCTGGACGGCGGGCATCCTGGTGGAGGCCGACGAGCGCTTCACCCTGGGCGCCTCGGTCGAGACGGCCGTGGACATCGAGGGCGACCTGGAGACCGTCACCGCCTCCGGCGCCGACCTGGCGAACCCGGTGGGGGAGACCGTCGGCCGCACGTTCTCGTACCCCAAGCAGTACCGCATGGGCCTGGCCTATCACCCCCGTTCCGAGCCCCGCACGGTCGTGACCTTGGAGATGGTCTGGACCGAGTGGACCCAGTTCGAGGACGACGGCACGAAGGTCTTCGACGAGAACACCCGCGACTACCGTGTGGGCGTGGAGCACGTGTTCTACAATGGCATGCCCGTGCGCTTCGGCTTCCGCCACTTCGACCTGTATGCGGACACCGAGGCCTCGGCGAGCCTGTTCTCCGCCGGCATCGGCATGCCCTACGGCGGCGGCATGTTCGACGTCTCGGCCCAGCTGGGCAAGGTCTCCTCGGTGCAGGAGCACTGGTTCCCGTACCCCGAGGACTTCGAGACCGTGCCCACGGCCCGCGTGGAGGACAACCGCTTCCGCCTGGGTGCGACCTTCATCTATCGGTTCTAGATTGGTCGTCGGACCGACGATCCGGGAGGAGACCATGAGAACCATGAACGGAACACGCGCCGTCCTGCTGGCCCTGGCCCTCGTCGTCCTCGGGGCGACGGGAGCCGCGGCAGCCGACGACGACGGCATGGTGACCCTGCACCTGATGTGGACCAACGACGTCCACGGCCACATCGCGCCCGAGATGGCGCGCTTCATGAACCCCGCCTTCCCGCCCCCCCTGGGCGGCGGCGCATCCATGATGACCTACGTGGAGGAGGTGCGCGAGAGGGCCGCCGCGGCCGGGGAGTACGTGATGCTCCTGGACGCCGGCGACACCTTCCAGGGCACGCCGGTGGGCACCAAGACCAAGGGCGAGGCGGTGGTGGAGTTCTTCAACACCATCGGCTACGACGCCATCGTGCCCGGCAACCACGACTTCGACATGGGCCGTGACAACTGCGAGAAGCTGGCCCGCTCCACCGACGCGCCGTGGATCTGCGCCAACATCGTGGAGGAGTCCACGGGCGAGGTGGTGGACTGGTGCGAGCCAACCATCGAGTTCGACGTGGGCGGCCTGCGCCTCGGCCTGATCGGCATCTGCACGCCGGCCACCGAGCACATGGCGTTCCCGGACAACATCCGGGGCCTGTCGTTCGAGCCCATGGCCCCGACCATCGAGCACTGGCGCGACGAGCTCCGGGCCGACGGCGTGGACATCGTGGGCCTGCTGATCCACGAGGGCCTGCCCTACGACCCCGATGCCGGCTGGGCCCGCATCGTGGGCAGCCAGGCCGAGGCCGAGGACACCCAGGGCGACGCGGGCGGCGGCTACGGCTACGTCCAGTCCGGCGTCATGAACCTCATGGAGCTGGTCAACGCGGTGTCGGGCATCGACTTCGCCGTGGGCGGCCACACCCATCGCGGCTATCCGGAGCCCTGGATCGACCCCGTGAACCACACCATGTGCTTCGAGAGCTACGGCAACGGTTCGAGCGTGGGCCACGCCATCCTCACGATCCACCGCGACAGCGGCACGATCATCGACTGGGCCGGTCCCCACGACCGCGGCACCCTGGTCACCCTCTTCGAGGACGAGCTCTGGCCCCACGAGGAGATGACCGAGGCCCTGCGCCCGTACATCGAGATGACCGAGGCCGAGATGGGCCGCGTCATCGGTTCCGCGTCGGTCAACCTGACCCGCGGCGGGGCCAACAGCGTCATGGGGAACCTCGTGACCGACGCCATGCGCGCCCACTTCGACGCCGACTTCTCGTTCCAGAACACCGGCGGCCTGCGCGCCGACGTCCCGGCCGGCGACATCACCGCCCGCGACGTCTTCAGCGTGCTGCCCTTCGGCAACGAGCTGGTGCTCGTGACCATGAAGGGCTCCATGATCCGCCGCATCGTGGAGCGGAAGGTCCGGGGCAACTCGGGCGGCCTGTGCACCTCGGGCCTGCAGGTGGTCTTCGACCGCAGCCGCCCCGACTGGGACCGCTGCTGCGCCCTGCTCGTCAACGGCGAGCCCCTGGATCTCGAGAAGGAATACCGGGTGGTCTGCACCTCCTTCCTCATGGAGGGCAACAGCGGCCTGGACTTCCTGACCACGATCCCGGCCGACCGCATCGAACTGACCCAGATCACCACGGCTGAGGCCTTCGAGGCCTACATCAAGGCCCACTCCCCGGTGCGGGCGTCCATCGACGACCGCTGGGTGGAGAGGCCCGGCCAGGAGCAGGCGCCGTACCTCTGCATCCCGTACCTCGACGTGGAGACTCCGTAGAATACGGAATTTCTTGCAGGGAAAAGCTCAAGCCCGCCTCCGCCCGTCCGATGATGGGGCAGAGGCGGGCTTCCGCTTTCCAGACCAAGGGAAACATCTGGAACGAATGACCGGGACGACAACCGGTTACCATAGCGAGAATGGACGAGGTGCCGAACGTGATCGAACTTAAGCCGGGCATGGTGGGTGGACAGCTCCGCAGGTTTCAGCATCGCATGGACGAGATGGTCATCGGGCAGCCCGACGCCAGCTCGCGCATCACCGACAGCTTCAGCCGGCTGATCGCCGGGATCCACGATCCCGACCGGCCCCTGCTGACGATGATGTTCCTCGGCCCCACCGGCGTGGGCAAGACCGAGACCGTGCGCTGCCTCGCCGAGACGATCTTCGGCGACCGCCGGGCCTTCACCCGGATCAACTGCCAGGAATTCTCCGCGCACTACAACATCTCCAAGCTCCTCGGTTCGCCCCCGGGTTACGTGGGCGGCGAGATCCGTCCCCTGCTGGCCCAGGAGAACCTGGACCGGCACCACCTGAAGGCCATCGAGAAGCGCACGGGACTCATCAGCGAGGCGGGCAGCCGCCTGGGCGAGATGTTCCCTCCGGAAGCCGAGCAGTACCTGAACATCGTTCTCTTCGACGAGGTCGAGAAGGCTCACCCGAAGATGTGGAATACGCTGCTCGGCATCCTGGAGGACGGTCACCTGATCCTCGCCAACAACGAGGAAGTCGACTTCACCCGGTCGATCATCGTGCTCACCTCGAACGTCGGCAGCAAGGTCATGAACCGGCACCTGTCCCAGAACAACATCGGCTTCAGCTCCGGCCAGACCGGCGAGCAGATGGACCGGGACATCGTCGAGGCCGTGAACCGCGAGGCCAAGAAGGTCTTCCCGGCCGAGTTCCTGAACCGCTTCGACGACCTGATCACCTACGGGACGCTGAAGGAGGAGCACCTCTACAGCATCCTCGACAACCAGATCGCCCAGATCCACCACCGCGCCCTGCTGTGCTCCGAGCCCTTCCTGCTGGAGGTTTCGGCGGACGCCAAGGCCCGTCTCGTGGACGAGGGCACCGACCCCGAGTTCGGCGCCCGTCCCCTGAAGCGCGTGGTGGAGAAGCGTCTGGTGACCCCCATCTCCCACTACATCTGCAGCGAGCAGATCCGCCGCGGCGATCTCGTGATGATCGACCACGACGGCACCGACTTCGTCTTCCGCAAGGAGCCCGGCATCGACTGGGAGGCCGAGACCACCGTCCTGCCCGCCGGTTCCACCAAGTGGGCCCGCACCGACCTGGGCGTGCGCGACGACGGCGGCGAGAAGAAGAAGTTCGAGGAGGAGGAGGGGAGCGGTCTGACCATGAGCCAGACCCTCACCGGCGCCTGGCACGACTGAGGCCGCGACCGACGGCGAGGGACCTCCCGCCCACGCCGGATGTGCCGCGGACGAAGAAGGGGCGACCCGACCGGGTCGCCCCTTTCTCTTTGCCCTCCGCAACCGGATCAGATCTGGAAGATGATCCGTCCGCAGCTTTCGCAGTTCTGGACCTTGTTCTCGTTCATCACCGAGGTGAACGAGGTGGGCACGTTCGCGTAGCACCCGGTGCAGTGCCCGTCGCGCACCGGCACCACGGGGTCCGAGTACTTGGTCTTGAGGCGCAGGTAGTAGCCGCGGTGCTTCGGATCGACCTCCTGCAGCAGATTCTCGATCTCGCCGCGGATCTTGTCCGGGTCCATGGCGAAGCCCAGGGCCTCGAATTCCTTGGCCTTCTCGGCGTCCTCGGCGTCGCGCAGGGTCAGTTCCTTGTTCTGGATGTCGACGAGGATGTTCAGCTGGCGGTTCATCGTCACTCCTCCGTCAGGGCGGCGCAGAAGGCGTCGTAGTCGGCGGCCTCGAGAAGGGCCGAGCGCACGGCCTCGTCGCCCAGCTTCTCGGTCAGCACGGCCAGGGACCGGATGTACTGGTTCCCGGAGTCCTGGGGCGGCGCGATCAGCATGAAGAACAGGTGGGTGGGATTGCCGTCCACGGAGTCGAAGTCGACCCCGTCGGCGGAGCGGGCGACCACGATGATCAGGTCGTCCGTCGCCAGCGTGCGGCCGTGGGGGAAGGCCACGCCCGGACCCACGGCGGTGCTGCCCATCTCCTCGCGGTGCGCGAGCATGGTCAGCACGGTCTCCTTCTTGGTGAGCCTGCGGTCGGCGAGCAGGGTCTCGACCATCTCCTCCAGCACGCCGTTCTTGTCCTTGGCGGACAGGGCGGGGATGAAGAGGTCGGGCGACGTGAGCTTCAGGACGTCCTGGATGTCCATCGGGACCACCTTGAGCAACCGGTTTTGTTTTACGACATTCCTGGTTCGGCCTAAACTAAGCAATCGATCACCCCGACTCAAGGCGCATTTGACTCCTGATTCGCAGGAGCCACGGATGGGAATACGTTGACCGACCCGACCCCCCGAATCGAAGGCGTGGTGCTCCGCTCCCACAGCGGCCACTGTCGCGTGCTCTGCGACGACGGCGAGGTGGACTGCCGTCTCCGCGGCCGGCTCAAGCAGGGCCGTCGCGAGGCCCGCACCGTGGCCGTGGCCGGCGATCGCGTGCGCCTGGAGATGCAGGACGACGGCGTCGCCGGCGTCATCGACGAGGTCCTGCCCCGGCGCAACAAGATCTCCCGCATGTCCTCGCGCCGCGACAAGGGACGGGTCGAGCAGGTGCTCATGGCCAACCTCGACCAGGTCATCGTCGTGCAGTCGGTGAGCCGTCCCGACCCCGTGGCGGGGTTCGTGGACCGCCTGCTCGTCTCGGCCGAGCGCTACGACGTGGACGGTGTGCTCTGCCTCAACAAGGTCGACCTGGATCTCGACGAGGCCGCCGACCCCCGCTGGGACTGGTACGCGTCCATCGGCTGCCGCGTGCTGCGCACGTCGGCGGAAACGGGAGAGGGCGTCGACGCTTTCCACGACCTCCTCCACGACCGCACGTCCCTGCTGCTGGGCGCCTCGGGCACCGGCAAGAGTTCCCTGCTGGCCCGGGCCACCGGCATGGACCTGCGCGTGGGCGACGTCACCGACAAGACGGGCCTCGGCCGCCACACGACCACCCTCACCGAGCTCTTCCCCCTGGACGACGGCGGGTTCATCGCCGACTCCCCGGGCATCCGCGGCTTCGACGCCTGGGACCTGGAGCCCCAGGACCTGCGCGACTATTTTCCCGAGATGGCCGACCCGGGGGCCGAGTGCCGCTTCACCACCTGCGTCCACCGCGACGAGCCCGACTGCGGCGTGAAGGCGGCCGTGGACGACGGACGGTTACCCGCCTGGCGCTTCGAGGCCTACCTGGGCATGCTGAAGGATCTGGAGGAGAGGATCGCGCAGAGGGGGCCTCAGCGCAGGAGGCGTTCGTAGAAGACGCGGGCCTCGCGGCCCTCGTGGAGCAATCGGTCCATGGGGACGATCCCCGTCACCGGACGGTAGGCGACGCTCCGCTCGGCCCGGTCGGCTTCCAGCCAGCCCGGCAGGGGCTGGTCCAGCAGCAGGTTCGACTTGGCCACCAGCTCGTAGTGCGCGATGGCCACGAACAGGCTCCAGAGTACGATTCGGACGGTTTTCCGGATGACATCCATCGGACGGTTCCTCCCCTGGGGGAGCCTCCATGCAACGGGAGTGCCACTCGACCCATGGCCGACACGTCGTTCCGCAGGCAGATCAAACGGACCCTCTCGGGGGCCGTCGCCCGGCTGTGGGGCCGTCCCCGACTGACGCCGGAGCAGGTGTGCGCCGCCGCCCCGGAGCGCATCCTCATCGTGCGGCAGCACAACCAGATGGGGGACATGGTCTGCGCCACCCCCTGCTTCCGGGCCGTGCGCGAGACCTGGCCCGACGCGGAGATCGCCCTGGTCTGCGCCCCGGTCAACCGCGACGTCGTGCTCCACAGTCCCCACCTGGACCGGGTCTTTCTCTTCGACAAGCGGGCCTGCACCCGCCCCGGCCCGCTCCTGGATTTCGTGGGCGGCCTGCGCCGATTCCGGCCCGACCTTGCCCTGGTCCTCAACTCCGTATCGTGGTCGGTGACCAGCGCCGCCCTGGCCGCCGCCTCCGGCGCCCGCATCCTGGTAGGCAGCGACAGCACCCCTTACGGCTACGACGTCAGCCGCCACGCCTACAGCCTGGTCATGCCCTCGTTCCCCGAGTTCGACGGCCACGCCGTGGACCACAACCTGGCGCCCCTGGAGGCCGTGGGCATCGCACCGTCGGACCGGGCCACGGTGGTCGTGCCGGCGGACGAGGAACGCAGGCGGGCGGAGGAGATCGAGGCGGACGTGCCGGGGGAGGGGCCCCTGTGGGTCATGCACCCCGGGGCGGGAAAGACCCAGAACCTGTGGCCCGTGGAACGATTCGCCGCGGTGGCCGCCTCGGCTGTGAGGGAAGGGCGTCGCATGCTCGTGCTCCAGGGCCCGGCTGATGGCGCCGTGCTCGAGGCCTTCCGTCGCGAGATGGCCGGCCTGCTGTCCCCCGAGTGCCACGACGGCTGGCTGGAGTTGCCTCCGGTCACCGTCGGCGTCTGTGCGGCCTTGCTGGAACGCGCGGATCGCTTTCTTTGTAACGACACCGGCCTGATGCACGTGGCCGGGGCCGTGGGGGCGCCGACGGTGGCCCTCTTCGGTCCCACCGACCCCGGCGTCTGGGCCCCGCGCCATCCGGCGCTCCGACCGCTCCGCGACGGGAGCGGCGACCTGATGGCCCTGTCGACGGAACACGTCGAGGCCGCCTTCCGGGAGCACCCCGGACGAGACCCCGGACAAGGATGACCATGGACGTCCAACAGATGATCATCGCCGTCTTCGTGCTGCTGCTGTCGCTGGTGGTGCACGAATGCGCCCACGCCTGGGCCGCCCTGCGCCTCGGCGACGACACGGCCCTGCGCATGGGGCGCCTGACCCTCAATCCCGTGGCCCACCTCGACCCCATCGGGTCCCTCGTCTTCCCGGTGCTGGGCCTCATGCTGGGCGGATACCTCTTCGGCTGGGCCAAGCCCGTGCCGGTCAACCCCCTGCGGCTCGGCAACCCCCTGCGCGACCACGCCCTGGTGGCCGCGGCCGGCCCCCTGAGCAACCTGGCCCTGGCCCTGGTGTCGGCGATCCTGCTGGGGATCGTGATGGGAGTGGCCCACCTCAACCCGGGGCAGACCGGACCGGGCGGCAGCCTCGTGTTCCTGTCCAGGCTGCTGGAGATGGGCATCATCCTCAACGTGCTGCTGGCGATCTTCAACCTGATCCCCATCCCGCCCCTGGACGGCAGCTGGATCCTGCTGACCTTCCTGCGGGGCGAAGCCGCCGAGCTCTACCTGCGCATCCGACCCTTTGGGTTCATCCTGATCATCGTGCTGCTGAATCTGGGGCTCTGGAAGGTGCTCAACGCGGTGCGCTACGACGTCAGCCTCGTCTACTTCCGCATCGTCCACGAGATCGGCAGCCTCTTCGCCTGATCCCGGCCCATGAACGAGCGAAGGCCGGCCCCGGGTGGGGCCGGCCTCGTCTTCGCCGACGGAGGTCCGTGCGGCAGGTTCCGGGTAGGGAACCGTACGCCTACGGCTGGTCCGGGTGGTAGGGACCGTAGCTGGCCTCCACCTCGACCTCGACCGTCTGGTAGGCGCTCTCGTTGCCGGTCATGTCGACCGACGTCACGCGGTAGGTGTTCGTGCCGGGCACGGGGTTGACGTCCGTGTAGCTGGTCTGCACCTGGGGAGCGGCGGTCAGGGCGGCGACCCGATCACCGTTCACGCGGTAGACGTTGTAGCCGGCCAGGTCGGCGTCGACCGTGTTGGCGGCCCAGCTCAGCGCGACGGCGCCGTCATACGGCTGGCCGTTCACGTCGGCGGGCACGGCGGGGGGAGCGGTGTCCACGGCCGTGGGGGACGGGTTGTTGCTGTCGGAGCTGCAGCCCGTCAGGGCCAGGACGATCAGGGCGAGGGCGCCCAGGGTCTTGAAAGTCTTGCCAGTCACCAGTCTTCCTCCTTGACGAAGATGTCGGAGCCGAAGTCGAAAGCCATGCCAAGGGTTGTCGCACGTCGAACTGTGCATGGTCAGCGGCTCGTACGACCGGGGGACTGCAAGGGGGGTGCCACGGTGTGCTGTGGATAGGGGCCGGTACTGCAAGGTGTTCATGATCATGGGGTTAGGGCGCAACGCCATCGGCCGGGTGATGCCCCGCCGTTCCCGGTGATGCCTCGTGGGGCCTCGCGCTGCCCCGATCTTGCGAAATGCCGGCAGTCCGGCCGTGCATTCTGCCTCTGAACGGCCGCCGGGCGAGAATGTCCTTGACAGAGCAGGAGTTATACGGGACGATCGGGATTGGAAGCCCTAGGGATCGTGACAAATTGGACGGCCGGTCCAAGAAAGGGGTGTGTCATGACCAAGGCTGATATCGTAGAGGATATCGCCCAGAAGACCGGGCTGACGAAGAAGGAAGTGGGCGAGACCGTCGACCTCTTCCTGGAGGAGATCAGCAAGCTCCTCGAAGACGGTCATCATCTGGAGATCCGCGGTTTCGGCACCTTCAAGGTGAAGGAGCGCAAGGAACGGATGGCGCGCAATCCCCGCACCGGGGAGGCCGTGCCCGTTCCGGCCCGCAAGGTCCCCATCTTCAAGGTCTCCAAGATGCTGAAGGACCGCGTGGCGACGTCGAACACTCCGTGACGCCCGCGTCCGAGGACCCGACCCCACCACAACGGCCTCTCCGGCGGTGAACGCCGGAGGGGCCGTGCGTCCGTCAGACCCTTCCCGCCCGCTCCGGAGGATCCGACCGTGAATCCCATCGATCTGCGCAGCGACACCGTCACCCGTCCCGACGAGGCCATGCGCCGCGCCATCGCCGCCGCCGAGGTGGGCGACGACGTCTTCGGCGACGACCCCACCGTCCTGCGCCTCCAGGAACGTGTGGCCGACCTGCTGGGCAAGGAGGCCGCCCTCTACGTCCCCAGCGGCACCATGGCCAACCAGGTGGCCCTGCGGGCCCAGACCCGCCCCGGCGACCAGGTGGTCTGTGAGGCGGGATGCCACATCTACCGCTACGAGCAGGGTGGACCTGCCGCCCTCTCGGGCCTGAGCCTCTCGTGCCTGGAGGGGGAGCGGGGCGCCCTGGCGTGGGAGGACATCGACGCCGCCCTGAATCCCGACGACCTCCACGCCGCCCGCCCGTCCCTGATCTGCCTGGAGAACACCCACAACCGGGCCGGCGGTGCCGTCCTGCCCCAGGACGAGGTGGAACGCATCGGCCGCGAGGCCCGCGCCCGGGGCCTGCGCATGCACCTGGACGGGGCGCGGCTCTGGAACGCCCACGTGGCCACGGGCACGTCCCTTTCCGACCTGGCGGCGCCGTTCCACACCGTCAGCGTCTGCTTCTCCAAGGGGATGGGCGCTCCGGTCGGGTCGTGCGTGGCCGGCGACGTCGACGCCGTCGCCGAGGCGAAGCGCGCCCGCAAGCTCTTCGGCGGCGGCATGCGCCAGGCCGGCGTGCTGGCAGCCGCCTGCCTCCATGCCCTCGATCACCACCTCCCGCGCCTGGCCGACGACCACCGCCGAGCCCGGCGCCTGGCGGAAGGTCTGGACAACCCGCACGTCACCCTGGATCATGCGGTCGAGACCAACATCGTCATCTACCGCACCGCCCGGGAGGACCGGCTCCTCGCCCACCTGCAGGAGCGCGGTGTGCTGGGCGTGGCGTTCGGCCGCGGCAGGGTCCGCCTGGTGACCCACCTGATGGTGGACGACGCCCAGGTCGAGACGGCCCTGGCCGCCCTGAACGACTACGTGGAGGAGCCCGCATGAAGATCGTGATCGTCGGCGCCGGCGCGGTGGGCGACGACCTCGCCCGCCACGTGAGCCGCCGTGAGCGCGACGTCGTGGTCGTGGAGCTGGACCCGGCCCGGGTGGTCCAGGCCCAGGAGCACCTGGACTGCCGCGTGCTGCAGGGCAACGGGGTCAACCCAGCCTTCCTCGAGCAGGTCGGCATGGACGACACGGACCTCTTCGCCGCCGTCACCGATTCCGACGAGACCAACATCATCTCCTGCCTCACCGCCCACCGCATGGGGGCGCGGGTCAAGGCGGCCCGCGTGCGTTCGCCCGAGTACTACCGGGGCGACCAGCTCGTGCTCGACGGCATCGACCTGGCCATCAACCCCGACCTCGAGGCCGTCCGCGCCATGCGCCAGATCCTCTGGGAGAGCGGCGCCACCGACGTCCACGAGTTCGCCGGCGGCCGCGTGCGCGTGGTGGGGGCCAGGGTGGAGGAGTCGGCGTTCGTGGCGGGCAAGTCCCTCCAGCAGACCGAGAAGGCCCTGGGCTCCCGATGGGCCCTGGTGATCTCCGTGGTCCGCGACGGCGAGACCGTGATCCCCCGCGGCGACACCGTGATCCGCCCCGGCGACCAGGTCTACGTGGCCGGCGCCCGCGGCGCCGTGGACCGGGCCCTGGCCTACGTCCACGCCCCGGCGGACCGCCTGCAGAACGTGATGATCGTGGGGGCGGGCACCACCGGCCTCGAGCTGGCCCGGGACCTCACGTCCCTGGGCGTCCATGTGAAGCTCATCGACAGCAACGAGGAGCAGTGCCGCAAGGCCGCCGAGAAGCTGCACCACGTGCTGGTGCTCCACGGCGACGGCACCGACGTGGAGCTGCTGCGCAGCGAGGGCATCGAGTCCATGGACGGGTTCGTGGCCGTGGCCGGCGACGAGGAGACCAACGTCATGTCGTGCCTCATGGCCCACAACCAGGGCGTCCGCAAGACGGTCTGCCAGGTGGACCGGCCCGACTACGTGCCGCTGCTGCCTCAGCTCGGGGTGGACGCCGCCGTCTCGCCCCGTCTGTCCACGGCCGACGCCATCGCCCGCTTCGTGAAGCGCGGCGGCGTGGTCAGCACCCACAGCCTGGGCTTCAGCGGCTCCGAGATCCTCCAGTTCCACCTGGAGGCCGGCTGCAGGGCCCTCGACAAGCCCCTGGCCAAGCTCGACTTCCCCCGCGACGCCGTCATCGGCGCCGTGCTCAAGCGCGGCCACGTGGTCACCCCCCGGGGCGACACGGTGCTGCAGGCCGGCGACGAGGTCGTGGTCTTCGCCCTGCCGTCAGGAGTGGCGGCGGTCGAATCGTTCTTCTCTTCCGGTAGGTGACCATGAACCTGCGCGGCGTCGGACGAGTCCTGGGTTTCCTCCTGCTGGTCACGGCGGGGGCCCTGCTCGTGCCCGCCGCCCTGGACCTGGCCTACGGCGAGGGCGACTGGGACGTGTTCGTGCTCACGGCCCTGGGCGGAGCCGCCGCCGGCGCCGGCCTCATGTGGCTGGGGCGCTCGAAGCCGGAACTGCGGCACCGCGAGGGCTTCGCCATCGTGACCCTGGGCTGGATCGCGGTCGGACTCCTGGGCGCGGTCCCGTTCATGGGGACGGGCGCCATCCCGTCGTTCACCGACGCCGTCTTCGAATCGGTGTCCGGGTTCACGACCACCGGTTCGACCATCATGACCGACATCGAGGGCGTGTGCGCCGACCACCACGCCGTGATCTTCTGGCGGTCGATGATCCAGTGGCTGGGCGGCATGGGGATCGTGGTGCTGGCCCTGGCCATCCTGCCCCTGCTGGGCGTGGGCGGCATGCAGCTCTTCCGCGCCGAAGCTCCCGGGCCGGCGCCGGACCGCATCACCAGCCGCATCAGCGAGACGGCGCGGCTGCTGTGGGGCGTGTACGTGCTGATCACCGGCGTGGAGGCGGCGCTGCTGTGGGGCGTGGGGGGCATGTCGCCCTTCGACGCCGCGAACCACGCCCTGACCACCATGGCCACCGGCGGTTTCTCCACCCTCGATTCCAGCGTGGGCGGCTTCGGGTCGGCGGCCGTGGAGTGGATCATCATCGTCTTCATGTTCCTGGCGGGCGTGAACTTCTCCCTCCACTACCTGGCCCTGCGGGGCCGGCTCGGCGCGTATTGGCGCGACGACGAATTCCGGTTCTACGGCACCGTCCTGGCTGCCGCCACGCTGCTGATCCTGCTGGTGCTGGTGCCGGCCGGGCTGATCGACGGCGCCGAGGCGAACATCCGAACCGCGGTCTTCCAGGTGGTCTCCATCTGCACCACCACGGGCTACGGATCCGCCGACTACGTGCTGTGGCCGCCCCTGGCCCATACGATCCTGCTGCTGCTGATGACCATGGGCGGCTGTGCCGGTTCCACCGGCGGCGGCGTGAAGATGATGCGCGTGCTGATCCTGATGAAGCACGCCCACGTGGAGCTCAAGAAGCTGTTGCACCCCCGGGCCATCCAGACCATCTGGTTCAACGAACGGGCCGTGCCGCCGGCCCTGGCCACCAACGTGCTGGGCTTTTTCCTGCTGTTCATGACGGTCTTCATCGCGGGGACGGTCTTGCTCACGCTCTCGGGTCGGGATATCGTGACGGCGGTGGGGGCCGTGGCCGCCACCCTGGGCAACATCGGTCCCGGCCTCGGCGACGTGGGCCCGACCTGCAACTTCGCCTTCATGATCGGCGCCGAGAAGTGGCTGCTCGTGCTGCTGATGCTCATCGGGCGACTGGAACTGTACACCGTGCTCGTGCTGCTCATGCCCGCCACCTGGCGTCGCATCTGAGCGGCGCGGGGCCCGGAGGAACCGAGATGAACGCGACGACCCCCGATCCCGACTGGATCATCCCCGCCGACGAGGCGGCTCCCGTCTGCGCCGAATTCATCCGCGAGACGGTGGAGGCCGCCGGCGCGTCCGGCGTGGTCATCGGACTGAGCGGCGGCATCGACTCCGCCGTGGCGGCGGCCCTCGCCGTCCGCGGCCTCGGCCGCGATCGCGTGCTGGGCGTGTATCTGCCCTACCGCACGAGCCACCCGTCGTCCCTGGCCGACGCCAAGGACGTGGCCGAGACCCTGGGCATCGAGAGCGAGTACCACGAGATCTCCGCCATGGCCGACGCCTTCCTCGAAGGCATCCCCGGTGACGCCCTGCTGCGACGGGGGAACGTGATGGCCCGTTGCCGCATGGTCATGCTCTACGACCTGTCCGCCCGGGACGGCTCCCTGGTGCTGGGCACGGGCAACCGCACCGAGACCCTGCTGGGCTACGCCACCCTCCATGGCGACGCGGCCTTCGCCCTGAATCCCCTGGGCGACCTCTACAAGGCGGAGGTCCGGGCTCTGGCCCGTCATCTGGGGTTGCCGGGGATCGTGCTGAGCAAGGCCCCGAGCGCCGATCTCTGGGCCGACCAGACCGACGAGGACGAGCTGGGCTTCACCTACGCCGAGGCCGACGACATCCTCCACCGCATGATCGACGAGGGCCTGGAAGACAGGCAGCTGGCGGCCCTGGGTTTCGCCCCGGAGCTGGTGGCCGACGTCCGGCGCCGCGTGCTGGCCCAGGCCTTCAAGTGGCTCGAGGTGCCGTACGCCCGCGTGGCCGACCGCCCGATGCCCGACCTGGCCGAGCTGAGGGGCCGGGGCTGAGATGGAGGACGGACGGACCGTCGCGCTGCCCGAGGCGAAGCTCGAACCCGGCACCTGCTGGCTGGTGGCCACGCCCATCGGCAACCTGGACGACGTGTCCCTGCGCGCCCTCTCGGTGCTGGGCGCCGTGGACCTGGTGCTGGCCGAGGACACGCGCCGCACGCGGCAGCTCTTCGCCCGCTACGGCCTGAAGAGCCGCCTCGAGCCGTTCCACGACCACAACAAGGAGCGCCAGACGCCCAAGGTGGTCGAGCGGCTGCGGGCCGGCGGCACGGTGGCCCTGGTCAGCGATGCGGGCATGCCCGCGGTGGCCGACCCCGGGTTCGTGCTGGTGCGGGCCCTGCGCGAAGCGGACCTGCCCTACAGCGTGGTGCCGGGGCCGTCGAGCGTGCTGGCGGCGCTGGTGATGTCGGGACTGCCCACCGACCGTTTCCTCTTCGGGGGCTACACGCCCCGGAAGTCGGGCCGGCTCCGCACCTTCCTGGGCGAGATGCTGGAGGAGCCCGGCACGGTGGTGCTGCTGGAGTCGGTGCACCGCATCCGCAAGACCCTCGACGCCCTGGTCGAACTCGCGCCCGAGCGCGAACTGGCCGTGGCCCGGGAACTGACGAAACTGCACGAGGAGGTCCTGCGCGGCACGGCCGCCGAACTCCTCGAGGTCATGGAGGGGCCCCGCCTGAAGGGCGAGCTGGTCCTGCTGCTGCGGGGGGCCAAGGGGGCCTGACCGCCGGAAGGAGCGACGATGGACCGTAACGATCTCAAGCAACAGGCCCGCGCGCGGGTCCGCCCCATCGTGCTGGGGCTGGACCGCCTCGGCCTGACCCCCAACTCGGTGTCGGTGATCGGCCTGCTGATCACCTTCGTCGCGGCGTGGATCGCGGCGGAGGGGCGACTCTTCCTGGGGGCGATCGTGTTGCTCGTGGGCTCGGCCTTCGACATGCTCGACGGCGACCTGGCCCGACTCCAGGGCCGCGAGTCGAAGCAGGGAGCCTTCCTGGACTCCAACTTCGACCGCCTGGCCGAGTCGGCCCTCTTCGCCGGTCTGGCCTGGTTCTACATGCAGCACTTCGACGACCGCTCGGCCCTGCTCTGCCTGCTGACCCTGGCCGGCTCGCTCACCACGAGCTACGCCCGGGCCCGGGCCGAGGGCCTGGGCACCACCTGCTACGGCGGCTGGCTGCAGCGCCCCGAGCGCATGGTGCTGGTCATCGCGGGCATGCTGCTGGGACGGCACATCCTGTCGCTGATCCTCGCGGTGCTGGCCGTGGCCACCTGGGCCACGACCGCCCAGCGCATCTGGACCGTGAACCGTGACCTGGGGGAGGGCGGCGGTGCCTGATCGCACCTCCGTCCACGGCCTGCCGGGCCTGCTGGTGACCTTCGAAGGTCCCGAGGGCAGTGGCAAGTCGACCCTCATCCGCTCGCTGTCGGAGCGTCTCGCCGCCGTGGGCTGCGAACCCCTGGTGGTGCGCGAGCCCGGCGGCACCCGCGTGGGTGAGCGCATCCGCGACGTCCTGCTCGACGCCGCCCTCACCGAGCAGACGGCCGAGACCGAGCTGCTGCTGATGGTGGCCAGCCGGGCCCAGCTGGTGCGGGAGACCATCCTGCCCGCCCTGGCCGACGGCCGCATGGTGATCTGCGACCGCTACGCCGATGCGTCGGTGGCCTACCAGGGGGGAGGGCGCGAGATGGGGAAGGAGGCGGTGGACCGCCTCAACGCCTTCGCCGTAGGCCCCGCCGTACCGGACCTGACCCTGCTCTGCCTGCTGCCGCCGGCCGAGGGCCGTGCCCGGCTCGGGGACCGGGCCCGTGATCGCCTCGAGCAGGAGGATGTCGCCTTCCACGACCGCGTCTACGACGCCTACCGGGCCATGGCGGATTCCGGCGATCCCCGCTTCCGGACCGTGGACGCGGCCGCCGATCCGGCCTCGGTGCTGGAACAGACCCTCGTTCATCTCCGTAATCTGGAACACGATTTGCTGTCCGGCCTTTAATCGGTTACTCGTGTCCAGGAGCCCCCCAGGGGCCCCACACCGACCAGAAAGAGCCAACATGATGCCGTTCAACACGTTGCAGAACAGCGGCCGTTTGCGCCGCGTTTCCCTCGTCCTGGGGCTGACGGCCCTGCTGCTCCTTGGCGCCGCCCAGTCCCTGGCCACGCCGGAGCGCGGAACCAGCCGCCAGCAGTTCCTGGAGGGGATCAAGATCCTCGGCGCGGTCTACGAGCGCGTGTACTACAACTACGTGGACGAGGTGGACCCCTACGAGCTCCTCGAGAGCGGCATCTCGGGCATGATGGACTACCTGGACGAGCACTCCGCGTACCTGCCCCCCGTCCATTACGACGACCTGATGATGTCCACCGAGGGCGAGTTCGGAGGCCTGGGCATCACCATCAACATCCGCGACCACTACCCCACGGTGGTCTCGCCCATCGAGGGCACGCCGGCGTTCCTGATGGGCATCCAGGGCGGCGACCGGATCATCGAGATCGAGGGCGAGACGACCCGCGACTTCACCAGCAACGAGGCCGTCAAGCTGCTGCGCGGCGAGCCGGGCACGGCGGTGGAGATCACCATCGAGCGCGAGGGCGTGGAGAAGCCGTTCCCCTTGACCATCGTGCGCGACATCATCAAGGTCGAGAGCGTTCCCTACGCCTTCATGATCGACGACATCGGCTACGTGCGGATCTCCAACTTCTCCCGGACCACCTCCGAGGAGCTGGAGGAGGCCGTGGCCTCCCTGCAGGCCCAGGGCGCCCGCGGGCTGCTGCTGGACCTGCGCTGGAATCCGGGCGGACTGCTCGACGCGGCCTGTGCCGTGAGCGAGATGTTCCTGAACCGCGACGACCTGATCGTCTACACCAAGGGCCGCCTGCGGAACCAGAACCGCAGCTACTTCGCCGAGGAGCACAAGGGAATCGACGTGGGCGACCTGCCCCTGGTGGTCATGATCAACGGCTCGAGCGCGTCGGCCAGCGAGATCGTCTCGGCCGCCGTCCAGGACCACGACCGCGGCCTGGTGGTGGGCAAGACCTCCTTCGGCAAGGGTTCCGTGCAGACGGTCTTCCCCCTGAGCGAGGAGCGCGCCCTCAAACTGACCACGGCCAAGTACTACACGCCCTCGGGCCGCTCCATCCACAAGGACCGCCATCGCGACGACAGCATCGACCTGACCGAGGCGCCCGTGGACGAGGCCCACGAGGTGGAGGTCCCGCGCGAGGAGCGCGAGCGGTTCCAGACCGACGGTGGCCGGACGGTCTACGGAGGCGGCGGCATCACGCCGGACATCGAGATCGACCAGCCCTTCCTCACCGACTTCGAGGTGGCCCTGGAGCGCGACTACTCCCTCTTCCAGTTCGCCACCAAGTGGGCCGCCCGCCACGACGTGACCGCGGACCTCACGGCCGACCAGGCCATGATCGACGAGTTCCACGCATTCCTGGAGACCCGCGAGAACCTGCCGGAGTACCTGGACGTCTACGAGCTCGAGCTCAACGACGGGCTGCTGGCCGAGGAGCACGACTACATCGCCAAGGGCCTGCGCCGCGAACTCATGCGCCTCGAGTTCGGTCAGGAGGCCGCCTACAAGGTGGCCATCGAGGACGACGTGCAGCTGCAGGAGGCCCTGGAGTTCTTCTCCCGCGCACGCACCACCGCCGAGCTCCTGGACCTGGCCAGGGAGTGGGAGGCGGAGCGCGTGGCGGCCGATACGGACGCCGAGAGCGATACGGCAGCCGTCCACTGACGACGCCGATCTCCGAGAACGACGGCCCCCGGCCTTGCCGGGGGTCGTTTTCGTTTCATCGGGGAGCTAGTGGAGCAGCCACTTCACGAGGGTGGGATGCGATTCGGACAGCCCCACGAGACCGGCCGTGGAGGCGAGGACCGCGAGGGCGGCGGTGAAGACGAGGGTGTTGTAGGCACCGCTGAGGAGCATGAACTTCACACCGGTCTTCATCCACCCCTGGCCGTAGACGCGACGGAGCGCCAGGAAGATGTAGACATGGATCGCCAGCAGCACGATCAACCCGAACAGGTCCCAGGGCACCATCATGACGACGGTGAAGACGAGGAACATGTAGGCGTGGAGGTGCAGGGACATGACCAGGTGTTCGATGAAGCGTCGACGGCTCCGTCTGTAGACCAGGGCCAGCAGCGCCGCCATGAGGGGCTGGAGCAGGATCATCGCCTTGGGTACCAGACGCTGAACACCGTCGATGACCGCGCGAAACTCGTTCGCCGACACCTCCTCGCCCGACACCTGGAACCAGGGCCCATCGCCCCGCTCCCCGGTCTCCCCGACGGAATCCTGCTCGGCGATCCTGGCTGCCACCCAGACTGGCAGCGACGCTCCTGCCGCCTCCGTGCCGGGATATGCATCGGCGAGATCCAGGACGAGGGCCACCTCCGAGGAATCCGGCAGGGCGCCGTCCTGGTCGAACCATCCCGACTCCGATAGGCCCGTGTTGACTTGCACCGACAGCACGAAGAAGAAGAGCAGGCTCACGAAGACGTACAGCCTCAGCGGAGGAATGTACCTGACGCGCCGGCCGCGCACGTACTCCACGGTGAGGTCGCCGGGCCTGAAGAGCAGGGGGACGAAGCTGCGGAAGAAGCGGGAGTCGTAGGTGAAGACGTCCGCGGCGAAGTCCCGCATCAGGAGGCGGACCGAGACGGCGTGGTCGCGGCTGTCCTGGCCGCAGGCGGGGCAATAGTTGGCCCCGGCGGGCGAGCCGCAGTTCTGACAGGATTCGACGCGTGGCAGCAGATCGGACATGGCCCCATTCAACCCCCGGGCCGGAGCGGACGCAAGATCAGATGCGGGCCAGCGCCTGCTCCAGATCCGCGATCACGTCCTCCGGATCCTCCAGCCCCACCGACAGCCTGATCATGGCGGGATCGATCCCGACCTTGAGCAGCTCCTCCTCCGAGTAGGTGGAGTGGGTCATGGTGCCGGGATGCTCGATGAGGGTGTCCACGTCTCCCAGGCTCACCGCCAGCGTGCAGAGGTGGACGTTGTCCATGACCACCTTGCCGGCTTCCCGCGGCGTCATGGCATCGGTGCCGGCCACGTGGAAGCTCACCAGCCCGCCGAAGCCCGACTGCTGCTTCTTCGCGAGCTCATGCTGGGGATGGGACGGCAGCCCGGGATGGATCACGCGGGTCACCTTGGGGTGGGTCTCCAACCACTCCGCCACCTTCAGGGAGTTGATGCAGTGGCGGTCCATGCGCACCGAGAGCGTCTTCAGGCCGCGGATCAGCAGCCAGGCGTTGAAGGGGGAGATGCAGCCGCCCACGTCGCGCAGGGTTTCGAATCGGGCGCGGGTGATGAACTCCTCGCTGCCCACCAGCATGCCGGCGATGGCGTCGCCGTGGCCGCCGATGTACTTGGTGCAGCTGTGCAGCACGATGTCGGCGCCCAGCTCCAGGGGACGCTGCAGGTAGGGCGTGCAGAAGGTATTGTCCACCAGCACGGGGATGCCCCGGGCATGGGCGATCTCGGCCACGGCGGCGATGTCGGTGAGCACGAGGGTCGGGTTCGCCGGGCTCTCCAGGTAGATCAGTTTCGTGCGATCGGTGATGGCGGCCTCGAAGTTGGCGGGCTCGTCCGCCTTCACCTCGGTCACCTCGATGCCCAGCCGGGGCAGGGTGTGGGTGAAGAGCTGGTGGGTGCCGCCGTAGAGGGTGTCACCGGACACGATGTGGTCGCCGCTCTCGCAGAGGGTGAGCACGGCGGTGGTGGCGGCGGCCATGCCGCTGGCCAGGGCCAGGGCGGCCTCGCCGCCCTCGACCGACGCCATCTTCTCCTCGAGGGTCTCCTGGGTGGGGTTGCCCAGGCGAGTGTAGAGGAAGCCGTCGTTCTCGCCGGCGAAGATGGCGGCGCCGTGGTCGGCGTTCTCGAAGGCGAAGGTCGACGTCTGGAAGATGGGCGTGGAGACGGGCATGGCCCTGTGCCAGCGCTCGTCGCTCCGATGGGAACCGTGGACGCACCTGGTGTTGAATCCGAGCTTCGCCATGGACCGATCCTCCCGTCGCGTCCCCTCTTGGGGGTTGCAATCCCGATCACGTCTGAAACAATGGGCCTTCGGCCCCGTACGA
The DNA here is from genome assembly GCA_964343835.1 of uncultured Fibrobacteraceae bacterium. GTDB lineage: Bacteria > Krumholzibacteriota > Krumholzibacteriia > LZORAL124-64-63 > LZORAL124-64-63 > CALEMW01. Next base: position 97,115 of record CAYFKR010000008.1, on the reverse strand, counting down.
GCGCCGACCGGATGGAAACACCGCCCGATCACAGGATGAATCATGGCCAGCAGCCCCAACGAAGTCAAACCTTCCGGCGCCGGGATCCGCGTCAGCGACCTGAGCTTCGCCTACGCCGTCGAGCCCGTGCTGAAGAACGTGACCTTCAGCCTGGAGCAGCGGTCCGTGGGTCTGCTCGGGCCCAACGGCTCCGGCAAGACCACCCTGCTGCGGGCTCTCCTCGGCCATTTGAAGGTGCCGACGGGCTCGGTGGAGGTCCTGGGCCACGACATGGCCCGAGATCCCTATGCCGCCCGGCGCCGCATCGGCTGGATGCCCGAGCGCGGCGGCATCCTGCCGGGCATGAGCGGCGTGGCCATGGTGGCCTACATGGGCGAGCTGGGGGGCATGCCCCGCACCGACGCCCTGCAGCGGGCCCACGAGGTGCTGAACTACGTGGGGCTGGCCGACGAGCGCTACCGCCAGGCCGACACCTACAGCCAGGGCATGCGCCAGCGCCTGAAGCTGGCCCAGGCCTTGGTCCACGACCCCGCCTGGCTCTTCCTGGACGAACCCACCGCCGGCCTGGACCCCCGCGGCCGCCTCTCCATGCTGGACCTGGTCAAGGACCTCGCGCGGGACAAGGGCTTCGGCGTGATCCTCTCGACCCACCTGCTGGCCGACGTGAAGGCCGTGTGCGAGGAGATCGTGGTGCTGCGCCAAGGACGCCTTCTGGACCACGGCCGCGTGGACGCCGACGCCGAGACCGCCACCGCCGTCTTCCTGGTGGAGGGCTTCGGCGACACGGACGCCTTTTCCTCCGCCCTGCGCGAACGCGGCATCGAACCGACCCCGGCCGACGGCCACCTGACCGTGGAACTGGACGTGGACGCCGGCCCCAGGGCCGTGCTGGAGGCCGCCGCGGCCTCGGGCTACGCCCTGCGTCGCCTGCAGCGTCACACCGAGACCCTCGAGGACCTCTTCTTCCAGCTCGTGGACGAGAGCGGCGACGAGGCCGCCGGCGTGCTGGGCGTCTTTACCGGCGGAGAAGGGGAGGGGAGCTGAGATGCCCGTCTATGAACGCGGATACCGCAAGTGGGAGCACTCGGGCGGCCCGGCCGCACCGGCCTGGTGGGCCATCGCCCGCCGCGGCATCACCGAGCCCCTGAAGAGCCGTCGCTTCCTGCTGCTGCTGGTGGTGGCGTGGGTGCCGGCCATCGTCAAGGGGGGCATCCTCTACTTCACCTTCAAGATGGGCGAGCTGAGCCGCCTGATCGGCGGCGACTGGACCGACATCTCCTCGCCGGGTTTCCGGTCCTTCCTGGACTGGCAGACGCCCTTCGTGCTGATCCTGCTGGCCATCGTGGGCTCGGGGCTGATCACCAAGGACAAGGCCGAGAACGGCCTGGCCCTCTACTTCGCGCGGCCCCTGGGCGTGCGCGACTACGTCATGGGCAAGGGAGCCATCACCCTCTTCTACTACTTCGCCGTGACGCTCTTCCCGGTGCTCGCGCTCTGCCTGTTCGGATGGCTGGTGACCAACGGGGCCACGGGCCTGGACATGCTGCTGATGATCCCGCTGAAGAGCCTGGCCTACTGCACCCTGTCGGGCGTGTGCTTCTCGATGGTGCTGCTGGCGCTGTCGTCGGTGGGCACGCGGACCGTGTTCGTGGCCCTGTGGTGGGTGCTGCTCTTCGCCACCGACGGCCTGGCCGAGATCATGGCCATGTTCGCCCCCGCCTTGAAGATCGTCGACTTCCCCGGCATGCACCTGAACATGGGCGTGCTCTTCCTGGGCGGTCGCGCCGCCGAGGGCGTGGCGCCGGTCGCGAGCCTCGCCGTGGTCCTGTTGTGGACTGCTGCAGGGGCCGCCGTGCTGGCCCGCCGTGTCCGGCCCGTGGAGGTGGTCTCGTGAGCGCGAACGCACCCGTGCTGCGGGCCGACCGCGTGAGCAAGTGGTTCGGCGAGGTGATCGCCGTCAACGACTGCTCCCTGTCCCTCGGCCCCGGCGTCACGGGTCTGCTGGGGCTCAACGGCGCCGGCAAGACCACCCTCTTCAAGCTGCTGTCCGGCCTGATCACGCCCAGCCAGGGCGAGGTGCTGGTGCGCGACCGCGCCCTGCGCCGCCAGGTGGGCCTGTTCCGCAGCATCGGGTTCTGTCCCGAGAGCGACGCGCTCTTCGACTGGCTCACCGGCCGCGAGTTCCTGACCCTGATGATCCGGCTCATGGGCTTCGACGGCGCCGAGTCGGCCGCCCGTTGCGATCGCGCCCTGGAGCTGGTGCGCCTGGACCACGCCGGCGACGCCCGCATCGGCGGCTACTCCAAGGGCATGCGCCAGAAGATCAAGATGGCCCAGGCCCTGGCCCACGATCCCGAGATCATCTTCCTGGACGAGCCTCTCAACGGCATGGATCCGGTGTCGCGCCGCGACATCGCCGCCCTGGTCAAGCGTCTGGGCGACGAGGGCAAGTGCGTGGTGGTCTCCAGCCACATCCTGCCCGAGATCGAGACCATGACCCGCTCCATCGTGCTCATCCATCACGGCAAGCTCATGGCCGAGGGCGACATCACCGAGATCCGCGACGCCATCCACGACCACCCCACCATCGTGGCCTTCACCAGCCCCGAGGCACGGAAGCTGGCCTCGTTCCTGGCCGGCCAGGAGCTGGTGATGGGCGTGGAGATGGACGACATGGGGCGCGTGGTGGCCCGCACCGAGCACGCCGTGACCTTCTACCGCGAGCTGCCGGGCCGGCTGCTCGAGGCGGGGATTCCCGTGGCGGAATTCCAGACCCTCGACGACAACCTGCAGGCCGTCTTCGACTACCTGGTGGGGGACTGAGATGACCACGACGACCGCGACCGCCGGCGCCGACCGGCCCCTGGGCCTGCTGACCTCCGCCTTCTGGATCGGCTGGTTCTCCTTCAAGGAGATGATCCGCCGCAAGCGCATCGTCTCGGTGGGTCTGCTCATGCTGCTGCCCGTGGTGTTGACGGTGACCTGGCGCATGCTGGACAGCGAAGGCGCCATCAGCGCCCAGCTCCTGCTGGCCAACCTCAGCGGCATGGTCTACGTGCACGCCATGGTGGCCATCGTGTCCCTGGCGTTCGGACTGTCGGCCATCGGGGAGACGGCGGACGAGGGCACGATCATCTACTACTGGACGCGGCCCCTGAGCCGCGAGGCCATCTACCTGGGGCGGCTCTGGGCGGCCCAGACGGTCTCGGGCGTGCTGGTCACGCTCTCCCTCGTCGCCTGCTTCCTGGTGATGACCACGGCCAACCCCGGCGTGCTGAGCTTCGGTTTCCTGAAGCTCTACGCGTCGACCTGCCTGGTCATCCTGTACGGCGGATTCGTCTACACCGCGGTGTTCGCCATGTTCGGCACCTGGCTCAAGAAGCCCATGCTGCCGGCGATCCTCTTCGCGTTCGGCTGGGAGTCCATCAGCGGCAACGTGCCGCTCCGTCTCCAGGAGATGACGGTGGTCTTCCACCTGCGCAACATGATCCACAACCCCGCCGAGTCCACCCAGGCCATGCCGAACCTGCTCCAGGAACTCCGGCAGATGCTGTTGAACGAGACGCCGCCGCCGTCGTGGCAGTCGTTCCTGGTGCTGCTGGGGGTCATGGCCGTCACCACGTTCCTCGGCACCCGCCTGCTGAGGCGGAAGGAGATCTTCCGCTGATCGAGCGGCCGGTTTGACAGGGGCCGTTCGGGGTGGTAGCGTCCCGCCGGGACCCCTACCCCCCGCATACCGATTCGTTGAGTGTACAAGTGGCCCGCGCCGCGGGCCGATCCGTGGACGTCCGTCCCGACGCGATCCCGTCGCGCATCGGCCCGGACACGAACGATGGAGGCTTCCATGCCCGCCTTCCGCAAGATGTTCGGCCTGACCGCCGCCGTCCTCCTGCTCGCCGGAGCCGCTCTGGCCGCCGGCAGCTACGAGGACCTGCAGGACCAGGTCAGGGAGTTCACCCTGGACAACGGGGTGCACTTCATCGTCCTGGAGCGTCACGACGTTCCTGTGTTCTCCTTCAACATCCACATGGACGTGGGCAGCGCCCAGGAGCTGACCGGCGTCACGGGCATCGCCCACATCCTCGAGCACATGGCCTTCAAGGGCACGTCCGAGATCGGCACCGAGGACGCCAAGAAGGAGCGCAAGGCCATGGCGGCCGAGGACGCGGCCTTCGACGCCCTCAAGACCGAGCGCAACCGCATGCTGGATGCGGGGCAGGACATCGCCGTGGCCTTCCTCGGCGAGGACGACCTGGCCGACCTGGGCGACGACGTGCGTGAGATCGTGGTCAACGGCAAGGTGGCCACCGTCGCCGACGCGAAGGCCCTGGACTGGGAGGAGACCCAGTACGTCTCGACCTTCGACGGGACCAACCGCGACCTCGTGGTGCTGGCCCAGGAGTTCGAGCTGGCCAAGGACCACGCCCGCTCCTTCGTCGTGAGCAACGAGTTCGGCCAGATCGTCGAGAACAACGGCGGCCGCGGCATGAACGCCGGCACCTGGACCGACGACACCAACTACTTCTACAGCATGCCCAGCAACCGCCTGGAGCTGTGGGCCTACCTCGAGGGCACCCGCATGGCCGATCCCGTGCTGCGCGAGTTCTACACCGAGAAGGACGGCCCGGTGACCGAGGAGCGCCGCATGCGCACGGACAACAGTCCCATCGGCATGCTCATGGAGGAGTTCCAGAACCTTGCGTTCAAGGCCCACCCGTACCACCACAGCACCATCGGCTGGATGTCGGACATCAACACGATCACCCGTGACGACTGCCAGGAGTTCTACGACACCCACTACGTGGGCGAGAACATGACCGTGGCCGTCGTGGGCGACGTGGAGTTCGACGAGGTGCGGAAGCTGGCGAAGAAGTACTTCTCCGACATCTCCGACTCCCCGGCACCGAAGCTCGACACCCGCGAGCCCGGCCAGAAGGGCGAGAAGCGCATGGTCGTCCAGGACGACGCCCAGCCCTTCTACATGTGCGGCTTCCACATCGGCAACTACGAGCACCCCGACGCCGCCGTCTACCAGGCCATCGCCGACATCCTCGGCCAGGGCCGCACCAGCCGCCTGTACAAGCGCCTGGTGAAGCAGGACAACATCGCCGTTCAGGCCGTGTCGTTCGCCGGCTTCCCGTCGGACAAGTACCCGACGCTGATGGCCATCATCGGCGTGCCCGCCAAGGACGTGACCGCCCTGGAGATCGAGGCCGCGGTGTTCGAGGAGATCGAGCGCATGGTGGCCGAGGGCGTGACGGAGGAGGAGCTGGCCGGCGTCAAGCGCCGCGCCCGCGCCAACTACATCCGCGGCATGCAGGGCAACCTGGGCCTCGCCCGTCAGCTGTCGTTCTACCAGGGCCGCAACGGCGACTGGCGCGACATGTTCGACCAGCTGGGCGACATCGACGCCGTCACCGTCGAGGACGTGCAGCGCGTCGCGGCGGAGATCTTCGTGCCCAACAACCGTACGGTGGCCTACATCGAGACCGTCGAGGAAGACTAGGAACCCCGCGTCCGACGCATAGAAAGGATCCGACATGACCCGATTCATGCAGAAGACCGCGGCGGTGCTGTTGCTCGCCCTGCTCGTGGTCTCGCTGACCGCCCCCGAGGCGGCGGCCCGCAAGAAGCCCTGGGAGAAGTTCAAGTACGACGACCTGGGCGAGATCCAGCTGCCCGACTACGAGCGCGTGGTGCTGGACAACGGCATGGTGCTGTACCTGGCCGAGGACCATGAGCTGCCCATGGTGCAGCTCTCGGCCACCATCCAGGCCGGCTCCATCTACGAGCCCGCCGAGCTGACGGGCCTGGCCCAGATCACCGGCGAGGTGCTGCGCACCGGCGGCACGTCCAAGTGGACGGGCGACGAGATCGACGAGCTGGTGGAGAACATGGGCGCCGCCGTGGAGACCTTCGGCGGCCAGGCCACCAGCGGGGCGTTCCTGTCGGCCCTGAAGGAGGACGCGGGCCTCGCCCTGGAGATCCTCGCCGACATCCTGATGAACCCGCAGTTCGCGCCCGAGAAGATCGACCTGAGCAAGACGCAGCACAAGGCCGGCATCTCGCGCCGCAACGACGAGCCCATGCAGATCGCCATCCGCGAGTTCCGTCGCGTGATGTTCGGTCCCGACCATCCGCTGGGACGGATCGAGGAGTACGACAGCGTCAACGCGATCACCCGCGACCACCTGGTGGCCTTCCACCAGGAGTTCTTCCATCCCGACCGTATGTGGCTGGTGGTGATCGGCGACTTCGTGAAGGCCGACATGATCGCCTCCATCGAGGCCGCCTTCGCCGGCTGGGAGAAGTCGACGACTCCGCTGCCTGCGGACCCCGAGGTCCCCGCGCTGCCCCGTACCGTGAACGTGGCGCCCAAGGACGACCTGACCCAGGCCGTGACCATCATCGGCTACAAGGGCATCCGCAACGACCACCCTCAGTACGCGGCCCTGCAGGTCGCCAACCAGATCCTGGGCGGCGGCTTCTCCTCGCGCCTGTTCAACGAGGTGCGCAGCAAGCGCGGTCTGGCCTACTCCACCGGCAGCCAGCCCGGCACCGGCTGGCGCTTCCCCGGCACGTTCGTGGCCTTCACCGGCACCAAGAACCAGACCGCGGAGCAGGCCGTGACCGTGATGCTCGACGAGATCGAGCGCATGTCCACCGAGCTGGTCACCGACGACGAGCTGCGTGTGGCCGTGGACGGCATCCTCAACGGCGACGTGTTCAACTACGACACCAAGCGCGAGGTGCTGGACCGCCAGGTGCTGTTCGAGATGAACGGCTACCCGGAGGACTTCCTGTCCAGCTACCGCAGCGCCGTGCAGAACATGACGGCCGAGCAGGTCCGCGCCGCCGCCGACGAGCTGTGGGAGACCGACGACATGTCCATCCTCGCGGTGGGCAACCCCGTTGACTTCGACGGCGACATGAGCAAGTTCGGCCCGGTGAACGAGATCGACATCACGATCCCCGAGCCGAAGATGACCCTCGACGTGCCCGCCGCCACGCCCGAGACCCTGGCCCAGGGCCAGGAGCTGATGGCCAGGGCCCTGCAGGCCATGAGCCCGAAGCTCGCGAGCATGAACGGCTACGCCAGCGAGGCCACCCTCGACCTGGAGATCCAGGGCATGGCCCTGAGCTTCGGCATCGAGAAGACCGTGGCCCTGCCCAGCCGCATGAAGATGGTCCAGAAGACGCCCTTCGGGGAGATGTCGCAGGTGCTGAACGGCGACGAAGCCTGGGCCATGACGCCCATGGGTCGCCAGGAGGCCCCGGTGGACGAGATGATGAAGGAGCTGAAGTCGGACCTGGTGATGATGCTGCGCGACAGCGCCGAGCTCACCTGCCAGGCCCTGGACGCCGCCGAGGTGGACGGCGTGATGTGCGACCGCGTGTACATCACCGGCCTGGGCGACGACTTCACGCTGCTCTGCATGGACCAGGCCACCGGCCTGCCCTTCATGGAGCAGGGCAAGAGCCAGGACCCCGTGTCCGGCGGCCCCGTGGTCCAGAAGACGTTCTACAAGGAATGGAAGAAGATGGACGGCGTGACCTACTACGGCGCGCTCACGATCCTGCACGACGACGAGCACTTCGCCGACGGCACGGTCGGGTCCTTCACCCTGAACCCGACCATCGGGGACGACACCTTCCAGTAGAAGCGTTCCGGAATGTGAAACGGGCCGTGGTCACCAGGACCACGGCCCGTTTTCTTGGATCCCGCCCGCGACCGTCTCCACGGCGTGTCGGGGAGGGAGAGAAGCCGCAGCAAGGTCTACCCGGGCTCACCCAGGCAGCGCGACTCCTTGCGGACCCCGGGGCGTCACCATAGCGAGCAGCTTCATCACAGAAGATGATATCACATAACATGACCATGAGGCAAGAATCTTTGCTGAATGGTGCTGTACTGGGCGGAAATCCCGGTGACTGGCTGCAACCTGCGGCACGACCTGCCGTATCATGGCGGTGCGCGACGACCGGACCCCTGCATGGAAGGACCGAGGATGTTCTTCGAACTCGTGATCGGACTGGCGACCCTGATGGTGGTGCTGACGGTGGGACTGTTCCTGCTGAAAGTGATCTTCTCGGTGGCCCTGATTCCCCTGAAGCTGCTGCTGTTCCTGACCAAGGGCCTGCTGACCCTCGTGGTGCTCGTGCCCGTATTGCTGGTCGGCGGTGCGCTGCTCACCGCTGCGGTCCCCCTGCTGCTGGTGGCGGCGATCCTGCCCCTCTGTCTGCTGGGCGGCCTGGTGGTGGCGATCGTCAGTTGATTCCCTGATCGGCGCTCCCCGCGCCGCGGACGTCGATGGCCTTCGACAATCCGACGACTTCGGCCCGCAACCGCTCCGACACCTCCTCGGTTGCGGGCCTCACCACGCCCGCCCTTCCCGACAGCCAGAACACCGCCGCGTGGTCCGTAATGATGGGACCGTCCGGCAGCACACGCGTGCGCGCCAGGGCGGCGCCGGCGTCGAGCCATAGGCCGTCCGCCGAATCGCGGGCCCGGTCCCAGCCGGGCATGCGCGGGGGGAAGAGCAGGAGCACGGCCGCCGTGGCCGCGCCGAGCACGATCCACCGCGAACCCGGTGACCGGTCGGTCCAGGAGGCACGCCGCAGCAGGGCCGCGGCCGCCAGGCAGAGTTCCAGGGAGGCCGTGGGCATCAGGGCCATCATGTAGCGGAGGTCGTGGGAGAGGGGGGCGTAGAGGAGGGTCATGCCCGCCCAGGTCGTCGCGAGCAGGGTCAGCCGGCCCCGCGGCCCGCTCCGACCCCGACCCCGGATCACGACCAGGGCCGCCGCGCCCGCCAGCAGCAGGGGCCACGGCAACCAGTTGTCCAGGCGCGCCGCCTGGTACACGAGTCCGTCGAGAGTCTTGCGCAGCACCGGCCCCGGGTTCCGCCGCAGGGTCTCCGGCAGGGTCTCGGGTTCCATGCCCAGATAGGCCGACATCCCGGGACGATCGGGCGTGTCCTTCAGATGCTCGGCGTGGGACTGGAGGGTGAACGCGGGATTCCCCGTCACGACCGTGTTGCGCACGAGCCACGGGCCGACCAGCACCAGCCACGCCAGGACGGCGGCCGTCCACCAGCGGCGGCCCCGGCGAGGTTCCAGGCCGGCCAGCCAGAGCCACGGCACCCAGAAGAGTTCGATTCGCAGCAGGGCCGCGGCACCCGCCATCGCTCCGGCCGCGGCACCGCGGGCCGCTCCTCCTCCGGCCCGTCCCGCCAGGCGCCAGACCCCGAGCAGCACCAGCGACGTTGCCACCTCCACCTGGCACCACCGGACCGTCATGTCGACCAGCGGGGCGGCGACCATGATCGTCAGCCAGGGCAGCAGTGCCTCGGGGCGTCCGCGTCGGGACGGTTCGAAGGCCCCCAGCATCAGCACGCCGGCCAGCAGGGCCGCGGTGAACAGGCGCGTCAGGTTCACGGCGAGGTCCGGGTCGCCGCCGGAGAAGGCCACCGGCACGGCCAGCAGCAGCGGGTAGCCCGGCGGGCGGTGGACCAGGGGCTGGGGGACGCTCGCGGCGAAGGGGAAGGCGTGGGACAGGGGGTAGGTGACGTCGCAGAGGAAGCCGTCGCCCGCCAGCAGGTGGCGGGCGACGCCCAGGTGGGTATAGAGGTCGCTGTCGGGGTGCTGGGGGACGGGAGGATGGGTCCCGAGCCAGGCCGCGACCGCCAGGGCCGTCAACAGGAGGACGGCGGCCTGCCGGCGGCGGCCTTCCACTCAGTTGCTCCTGCGGCTGCCGGGGCTCTCGATGGCCTTGCCGTCGGCGCAGAGGGGGCATTCCTCCGGCGCCCAGCTCACCGCCGCCACCTTGGCCAGGGAGCGCAGCTCGCCGGGGAGTTCCACCGAGTCGTCCGTGCGGTCCACGAGGCAGGCCATGGCGGTGACCACGCCGCCCTCGGCCGTCACGATGTCCACGACCTCGCGCGTCGACGTGCCGCGGGTCACCACGTCCTCCACGATCATCACCTTCTCGCCGGGTTCCAGGGCGAAGCCGCGGCGCATGGTCATGGCGCCCTCCTTGCGCTCCGTGAAGACGAAGCGCCGGCCGAGGGCGCGGGCCACCTCGTGACCCAGGAGCACGGCACCGAGGGCGGGGGCGACCACCACGTCGATCTCGTTGGCGTCGGCCAGGGCGGCGATGCGGCGACCCACCTCCCGGGCCAGGTCCGGGAACTGGAGGATCTGGGCGCACTGGAAGTAGGTGTCGCTGTGGCGGCCGCTGCTCAGCTGGAAGTGTCCGGACTTGAGGGCGCCGAGCTCGCGCATGAGCTCCAGGATGTCCATGTCTTCGGTCACGGCGAGATCTCCTTGGCGATGGCCGCGAGGGCGGCGGTCGGGTCGTCGGCCTTCGTCACGGGGCGTCCCACGACGAGGAAGTCGGCGCCGTCGGCCACGGCGCTCGCGGGGGTGGCGACGCGACGCTGGTCGTCGCCGCCGGCGGAACCCGCGGGGCGTACGCCCGGGGTCACGCAGAGGATGTCGTCGCCCAGCTCGGCGCGGACGGCGGGCAGGTCGGCGGGGGAGCACACGATGCCGTCGCATCCGCTCTCCCAGGCCACCCGGGCCAGCCGCACGATGCGGTCGGGCATGGCGCCGCCGCCGGGAGCCACCTCGTCGAGCTCCTCGAGGGTGAAGCTCGTCAGGACCGTCACGGCCAGCAGCGCGGGGCGCGGGCCGTCCTCGCCCGCCGTCTCGCGGGCGGCGGCCACCGCGGCCTCCAGCATGCGTCGGCCCCCCGAGGCGTGGAGCGTGAGCATGCCCACGCCCAGGCCGCAGGCCGAGCGCACGGCGCCGGCGACGGTGTTGGGGATGTCCTTGAACTTGAGGTCCAGGAAGACGTCGCGGCCGCCGTCGCGCAGATCGTCCACGATCCGGGGCCCCGTGGCCGTGAACAGCTCCATACCCACCTTCACCCAGTGGGCGTGGGGACCCAGGCGCCCGTTGAGCACCTCGGCGGCGGCGATGTCCGGCACGTCCAGGGCCGTGATGATCCGTCCTGCGGCGGGCGTCTGCCTCAGGGATGCAAGCTTCGACTCGCGATCCATGGTCGGGTCCTGTTCTGTGAAGGTCCGGAAGCGGCGTTCGGCCTTGTCCGCTCCCGATTTGCCTTGTTCGCTCCGGGGCGATAGTCTATACCCTTCTAGCAATCGACCCGATCGAATGCAAGGACGGACTCGGCACCCCGCAGGAGGGCAACCCCGTGCTGGATCGCAAGTTTCTGCGCGACAACAGGGAGGCGGTCACGGCCGCCGTCGCCGCCAAGCGCGAGAGCGTCGACGTCGACGCCTACTACGAGAAGGACGCAGCCCGCCGGGCCGCGCTCCAGGAGGTCGAGGCCCTCCAGGCCGAGGCCAACAAGGCCAACAAGGCCATCGCCGAGGCCCGCAAGTCCGGCGGAGACGCCGACGCCGCCATCGCCGAGATGAAAGCCGTCTCGGCCCGCATCAAGGACCTGAAGGCGGCCGCCGACGGCGCCGAGGCCGAGGTCGACGCCCTCTACATGCGCATCCCCAACATCCCGCACGAGAGCGTGCCGGTGGGCGGGGAGGAGGACAACGTGGAGGTGCGGTCCTGGGGCGAGCCCCTGGACCCGGACTTCGACGTGCAGCCCCACTGGGACATCGGCGCCGCCCTGGGCATCATGGACCTCGAGGCCGCCGTGGGCATGAGCGGCTCGGGCTTCACCCTGCTCAAGGGTGCCGGCGCCCGCCTGGAGCGCGCCCTGATCAACTTCATGATCGACGTCCACCTGGAGCAGGGCTACGAGGAGGTCAATGTCCCCTACCTCGTGAACCCCGAGGCCATGACCGGCACCGGGCAGCTCCCGAAGATGGCTGACGACATGTACCACTGCGCCGTCGACGACCTCTACCTGATCCCCACGGCCGAGGTCTCGGTCACCAACATCCATCGCCGGTCCACCCTCGAGGCCGACCGCCTGCCCGTGAAGTACGTGGCCTTCTCGCCCTGCTTCCGCCGCGAGGCCGGCGCCGCGGGCAAGGACACCCGCGGCCTGCTCCGCGTGCACCAGTTCCACAAGGTGGAGATGGTGCAGTTCACCGCCCCCGAGGCGTCCTGGGACACGCTCGAGAGCCTGACCGACGACGCCGAGGAGATCCTGCGCCGCCTCGAACTGCCGTACCGGGTGCTGGCCCTGGCGACGGGCGACCTGAGCTTCGCCGCGGCCAAGTGCTACGACCTGGAGGTCTGGTCGCCGGGCGTGGAGCAGTGGCTCGAGGTGTCGTCGTGCAGCAACTTCGGCGACTTCCAGGCCCGCCGCGCCGGCATCCGCTTCAAGGGCGGCGACGCCAAGGGATTCGTCCACACCCTCAACGGCTCGGGACTGGCCCTGCCCCGCGTCCTGGTGGCGATCATGGAGAACTTCCAGACCGCCGACGGCCGCATCCGGGTGCCGGAGGCCCTGAGGCCGTACATGGGCGGCGACGAATTCATCGGCTGAGTCCCCGCATCCCGAGGAGAGGCCCATGACCTGGTGGCCCCGGACGCTCAACTTCGTCCGCAAGCGTCAGCTCTTCGCGGCCTTCGTCCTGGGTGGGACCGCCGTCATCGTGTTCTCGGTGGGGGCCATCTCCTTCCGGGTGGCCGACCGCGTGGAGGAGCAGTCGCGGCTCAGCACGTGGCTGCTTTCCCACTTCGCGAGCATGTCCCTCGGCCAGGGCGAGAACGACGTGCTGCGCGACGTCATGGACAAGACGCGGCGGCTCGAGGTCCCCTTCATCGTGACCGACAACCAGGGGCGGCCGCTGCTGTGGAACGGCCCGGTGGTGGGCATCCCCATGCCCGACCAGCAGCTCACGCTGCTGGGAGTGAACCCCGAGGGGGGCAACTCCCCGGAGATCGACCGTATCCTGGAGCTGGTCGACGAGTTCGACGCCATCAACGAGCCCTTCGCCATCACCAGCCCGTCGACGGGGCAGCGCATGCTGACCCTCCACTACGGGCACTCGGCGGTGGGGCGCCAGATCCGCTGGCTGCCCTGGGCGGAGCTGGCCCTGCTGGGCGTGTTCTTCCTGGCCATCGCCTGGGCCCTGAGCGTCAAACGCGACGGCGAGGAGCAGCGCCTCTTCGCGGGCATGGCCAAGGAGACGGCCCACCAGCTGGGCACGCCCATCACGGCGATCCTGGGCTGGGTGGCCGTGCTCAACGACCGTCACGGCGACGACGAGATCGTCACGGAGCTGGACCGCGACGTGAAGCGCCTGGGCAAGGTGAGCGAGCGCTTCAGCCAGATCGGATCGAAGCCCCAGCTCCAGGATACGGACATCGCCGACGCCGTGCGCTCCAGCGTGGCCTATTTCGAGCGTCGGCTGCCCCATCTGGGCGGGCGCGTGGAGCTGGTGTGCGACTGTCGGACCTCGCGCCGTTGCCGCTATAACCGCGACCTGATGGAATGGGTGCTGGAGAACCTCATCAAGAACGGCATCGACGCCCTCAAGGACCGCAGCGGCCGCATCGACGTGATCCTGGACGACGGCCCCGGCGGCTCGGTCCGCATCCGCGTCCGCGACACGGGCGGCGGCATCGCGCCCGGCAAGCGGAACCGGATCTTCGAGCCCGGGTTCACCACCAAGTCGCGCGGCTGGGGCATGGGCCTCGCACTCGTGCGGCGCATCGTCGTGCAGTATCACGCCGGGCGGATCTCCGTGGAGGAGACCGGTCCCGGCGGCACCACCTTCCTGATCACGATTCCCGGAGAGGAGCCCCAGCGTGGCCTTCAAGATCCTGTGGGTTGACGACCAGATCGAGGAGCTCCGCTCCCACCTCGTGTACCTCGGCGACAAGGGCTACGAGGTGGACGGCGTGACCAACGGGCAGGACGCCGTGGAGAAGCTCCGGGGCACGCCCTACGACGCCATCCTCCTGGACGAGATGATGCCCGGCATGACGGGCCTCGAGACCCTCGCCGAGCTCAAGAAGGTCCGCGAGTCGGTGCCGGTGATCATGATCACCAAGAGCGAGGAAGAGGACCTCATGAACCGCGCCATCGGCAAGCGCATCGACGACTACCTCGTCAAGCCGGTGTCGCCCCTGCAGATCGTCTCGGCCCTGAAGCGCCTGCTGGAGGGCCGCCGCATCCGCGGCGAGCAGCTCAGCCGCGACTTCACGAGCCACTTCATGGCCACCCAGGACCGCATCGGCACCGCCGCCGGCGTGGCCGACTGGGAGTCCCTGTACAACGACCTCGTGCAGTGGGAGCTGGATCTCTTCGCCGACGGCGACCACGGCCTGCTGGCCAGCCACGACGAGATGCACGCCGAGGCCAATCGTGCCTTCGTGCGCCACGTCCGTGAGAACTACGCCGGCTGGGTCAACGGAGCCGACGGCGCGCCCCTGCTCAGCCCCGATCTCTTCCGCACCTGGGTCGCACCCGAGGTGGAGGGCTCGAGCCAGCTCTTCTGGATCGTCATCGACTGCATGAGGCTGGATCAGTGGCGCTTCGTGGAAAGCCTGCTGGAACCCTTCTACCACCTGGACCGCCGCCACTACTGGTCCATCCTGCCCTCGGCCACGCCCTTCGCCCGCAACGCACTGTTCAGCGGGCTGTACCCCCGCGAGATCGCGTCGCGCTATCCCGACTGGTGGCGAGGCTCGAGCCGTCAGCAGCACTCCAAGAACGCCCACGAGGCCGAACTGCTGGGCGAACAGCTCAAGCGCCTGGGATCGCCGGCCGCCGACAGTTACAAGTACTACAAGGTCTTCGATGCCCGGGACACCGACGACCTGAGCCGTAACGTGGGCTCCCTGGACGACGTGCGCCTGGTGGCTGCGGTCTACAACTTCCTGGACATCATGGCCCACGGTCGGTCCCAGTCCACCATCCTCAAGGAACTGGCGCCCGACGTGCCGGCCTTCCGCTCCCTGATGCGCAGCTGGTTCGAGCATTCGAACCTGTTCGACGTGCTCAAGACCCTCGCCCGCCGCGACTGCACGGTGATCATCACCACGGACCACGGCTCCGTGTTCTGTGATCGCGCCACGACGGTCAAGGCCAACCGCGAGACCAGCACCAACGTGCGCTACAAGTACGGCGACAACCTGGGCGTGGACGAAAAGCACGTGTTCCTGATGAAGGATCCCGAGGACTACATGCTGCCGCGCCAGTCGGCCATCGAGAACTACGCCATCACCACGGGGAACGACTACCTCGTCTACCCCACCAACTTCCACGAGTACGAGCGTCTCTATCGCAACAGCTTCCAGCACGGGGGCATCAGCATGGAGGAGATGATCGTGCCGTTCGTGGTGATGAAGCCCCGCTAGGAGCCGGACGTGGAGCACCCCCTGCCCGACCCCTCCTCGTTCCCCCTGCGTCGCCGCAGCGCGTCGCCGGACGAGACCTTCGCCTTCGGCATGGAAGCCGCCTCGCTGCTGCGCGGCGGCGAGACCATCCTGCTGTGGGGGCCTCTCGGTGCGGGCAAGACCCTCTTCGTCCAGGGCCTGAGCCGGGGCCTCGAGGTGGACGATCCCGAGGTCAACTCGCCCACGTTCACCCTGGTCAACACCTACGTCGGCCGCCTCACGGTGCACCATCTGGATCTCTACCGCCTGACCGCGGAGGACGATCTCCACGACATCGGCGTGGAAGCCATGCTGGACGACGTGGACGCCGGTTCCGCCGTGCTGCTCGTGGAATGGCCCGATCCCCTGGTGCCCTGGCTCCGCGACCGCCTGGAGCTCCTGGTCACCCCCGGCGACGGTCCCGACGACCGCGAGTGGCGCCTGCTGGGCCGTCCCGACGTGCCCGCTCCCTGGCGCGCCCTGATGGAGGAGGACTGACGTGCTCGCCCTTGCCTTCGACACCGCCACCCCCTGGGGACGCTTCGCCCTCGCCCGCGACGGCGAGGTGCTGGTCTACCGACCCCACAACGTCATGGGCAGCTACGCCGACGCCCTGCTGCCCGTCATGGAGGCCATGCTGGAGGAGCACGGCACGGCCCTGGCGGACGTGGACGTCCTGGCGGTGACCCGGGGACCCGGCAGCTTCACGGGCGTGCGCATCGGCGTGGCCACGGCGAAAGCCCTGGCCTACGCCCTGGGCGTGCCCCTGAAGGGCGTGTCGACCCTGGAGGCCATGGCCGCGGCCATGCTCCTGGAGCATGCGGACCGCGAGTGGGCCGTGCCGGCCCTGGACGCCCGCAGGGGCGAGGTCTTCGCCGGGGTCTACCGCCGCGACGGCGACTGGGTGGCGCCCGTCGTCGCCGATGCGGCGCGCTCGTACGACGCCTGGTGGGAGGCGGTGCTCGCCGCTGTCCCCGACCCGGACGCCCCCTGCTTCGCCGGCAGCGGCGCTCCGCTGCTGCTGGGGGAGGGCGAGACCCTGCGCCCGGAGCTGGCCGCAAAGGGCGAGCCCGTGCTGCGCTGCTGGTCGACGTCGCACCCGGCCACGGCGCCGGCCACGGCCTGGGCGGCGAGCCTCGCCGACGGCCCCCTGGCCGACACCGACGCCTTCGCGCTTCAGCCCCTGTACCTGCGGGCGTCCGACGCCGAGGTCAAGAGGGGGCTGGACCTGACGCCTGCCGACGCCGAGGAAGGCCTCGCCGCCATGGAGGACCGACGGCCCGGAGAAGAGTCCCCGTGACGGGCGACGGGGTGACGGTGCGCCGCGGGCGCCCCGACGACCTGCCCCGGATCCTCACCCTCGAGCAGCTCTGCTTCGAGGACCCCTGGCCCATTGGAGCCCTGATCCCCGAGCTGATCGCGGACGACCGGCGTCGTCCCCTCGCCCTGGAGGTCGCGGGCGTCGTGGAAGGCTATCTGATGGCCTGGATCGTGGCGGACGAGTACCACATCGTGAACCTGGGCGTGGCGCCGGGCGGCCGGCGTCGGGGATTCGGGACGCTGCTGCTGGAGGCCGGATTGGCCGAAGCCGTCGGTTCGGGATGCACCTCCGCCACCCTCGAAGTCAGGGTATCCAACGCGCCGGCGAGATCGTTCTATTGGCGCCATGGATTCAGGGAGCGGGGCAGGCGTCCGCATTATTATGCGGACAACGGCGAGGATGCCCTGATCCTGACCCTCGACCTCGAAGCCGAAGGTCACCTGTCCTGACCGTGTTCCTCCCGTTTTCGGTTGTTTCGCCCGGAGGGAATGGCTATCGTGGGGGACCGCCGCCGACGGAGCGGCCCATCATGCGATCCGACAGCAGAGTTCAACCGCAGGGGAGGTCGACGTGTCCTGGTTGACACAGGCCAAGAAGGGCATCAAGGCCCTCACCACCCAGAAGAAGGAGATCCCGGACAACCTGTGGAGCAAGTGCCCCTCGTGCGGCGACGTGCTCTACCACAGGGAGCTGTCCCGGAGCCTCTGGGTCTGCGGCAACTGCCAGCACCACCTGCGGATCTCCACCGACCAGTACCTGGAGCTGCTGCTGGACGAGGGCTCGTGGAACGAGACCCACCGCGGCATCACCTCCCGGGACCCCCTGGGCTTCAAGGACTCCAAGTCCTACGACGACCGCATCAAGGCCAGCCTCAAGAAGACCGGCCGCGACGACGCCGTCGTGGTGGGCCGCGGCGAGATCGACGACATGCCCGTGGGCCTCGGCATCATGGACTTCACGTTCATGGGCGGCAGCATGGGCTCGGTGGTGGGCGAGAAACTGGCGCGGATGCTCAAGGACTGCGTGGCCGACCGCACCGCGGCGATCATCCTGTCCCGCTCCGGCGGCGCCCGCATGCAGGAGTCGCTGCTGTCGCTGATGCAGATGGCCAAGACCAGCGCCATGCTCAACCGGCTGCGGGAGGAGGGCCTGCCCTTCATCTCCATCCTGACCAACCCGACCACCGGCGGCGTGACCGCGAGCTACGCCCAGCTGGGCGACGTGATCATGGCCGAGCCCGGCGCCCTGATCGGCTTCGCCGGTCCCCGCGTGATCGAGCAGACCATCAACAGCGAGCTGCCCGAGGGCTTCCAGTCGTCGGAGTTCCTGCTGGAACACGGCATGATCGACATGATCGTCCACCGCCGTGACCTGCACGACCGCCTGGCCGAGGTGCTGCACTGGTTCACCGACGGCCGGGACGTCTCGATGCGCCAGCCGTTCCGCCACTGACCCATGAGCGATCCCTCCCGCGGGACTCCCGCCGACCCCGTCTTCCCGGGCGAGCCCGGGGTGCGCGTCGACGCGCGCCCTCCCTTCGCCGCCGACTGCCCCGTCACGCGCTGGCTCTTCGCCCTGAACCGCAAGGGCATCCGCCCCGGCCTGGGACGGGTCCGCGGCCTGCTCGAAGACATGGGTCATCCCGAGCAGGGGCTGACGACCCTCGTCACCGCAGGCACCAACGGCAAGGGCAGCACCACGCGCATGCTGGCCCGCTTGCTCCAGGACGCCGGCCTCAAGGTGGCCTGCTACACCAGCCCCCATCTGCTGCGCGTCCACGAGCGGCTCACGTTCGACGACCGGCCCGTGGATCCGGACGCCTTCCGGTCCATGGTCGAATCCCTCCGCCCGTCGGTGGATCGCCACGAGTCCAGCTGGTTCGAGACCCTCACCGCCGCCGCCGTCGGCCTGAGCCGAGACGCCGGCGTGGACGTTCTATGCTGCGAGACGGGCCTCGGCGGGCGGCTCGACGCCAGCAACGCCCTGCCCCCCGCGGCGGTGCTGCTGACCGGCGTCTCCCTGGACCACCAGCACATCCTGGGGGAGACGGTGGAGGAGATCGCCGACGAGAAGCTGGGGCTGCTCAAGGAAGGCGTGCCTTTCTTCACTGCCCTGACCGGCGACCTGAAGTCCCGAGCCTTCGCCGCCGCCGTGGCCGCCGGCGCCCCGGCCCACTTCCTGGACGAGCTGACCCGCATCGACGACGACGGCGACGGCTGGCGCCTGACCACCCGCACCCGCGTGCACGACGGCCTGCCGGACCTCGGCTCGCCCGTGATGCGCCGCAACGCCGGGTTGGCCCTGATGGCCCTGGAGGAGCTGGCCGGGCGCGGCGTGGTGCCGGACGTGACGGACGCCGCCGCATCCCTGCGTCGGCTCTTCCTGCCCGGCCGCTTCCAGCAGGTGCTGTCGGGGCCCGACTGGTTCGTGGACACGGCCCACAACCCCGAGGCCCTCGAGGGCGTGCTGCGGACGTTCCTCGGGCGCCCGTGCGAGGGCCGGCGCCATGTGTTGTTCGGCGGCATGCACGACAAGGACCCCGGCGACGCCGCGGGCCGGCTGCTCCGCGAGGCCGATTCGGTGGTGTGCGCCCCGGTGGCCCTGCCGCGATCGCGGAACCCGGAAGAGCTGGAATCGTTGATGGACCGCTGGGGACTCGCGGGAGACAATGACGCGGTCGTCCATCGCGACCTCGACGACGCCCTCGACGACCTGGCCCGGCGCGCCGGCCCCGGCGACGCCGTGCTGTGCACCGGCTCGTGCTTCCTCGTGGCAGACGCCCTCTGGCGTCTCGGGGTGCGCGACCTGGAGGAGACCCGGACGGTCCGCCCTGCGTCGGACGTCCTGAGCGGAAGGATGGATCCATGACCGACACCCTGGTGATCGGCGCCGACGTCGGCGGCACGGCGGTCAAGTACGCGGCCGTGGACGACGCCGGATCCGTCCGCATCGAGGGGGAGATCCCCACGGACGCCGCCAGCGCCCACGCGACCCTCGCGGCCCTGGCCGACGCGGTCGCGACGCGTCTGGGCGACGACTGGCCCCGCGTCCGCGCCGTGGGCCTGGCCTGCGCCGGCATCGTGGACCCCGCCGCCGGCACCCTGGGGCGGGCCCCCAACCTGCTCGGCTGGGAGAACTCGGACCTGGCGGGCGCCGTGGCCGACACCTGGGACGGCCGACCCTGCGCCCTGGTCAACGACGTCAACGGCGCGCTCGTCGGCGAGTGGCGCTTCGGCGCCGGCCGCGGGCTTGACGACCTCGTGATGCTCGCCCTGGGCACGGGCGTGGGCGGCGGCATCGTCGTGCACGGCCAGCTTGTGGTGGGCAACCGCTGCGGCGCCGCAGAGCTGGGCCACATGATCCTCGACCCCGACGGCCCGCCCTGCGGCTGTGGCAACCGCGGCTGTCTGGAGGCCTACGCCGGCGCCCGCGGTCTGGTGGCCGAGGCCCGGCGCCGCGCCGACGCCGATCCGGCGCTGGCCGACCTCTGCGCAGGCGACCCGACCCCGGAATCCCTGGCCGCCCTGGCCGCCGACGGCAACGCCGCCGCCCTGAGCCTGTTCCGAGACGCCGGGCGCATGCTCGGCCTCGCCGTGGGCAACCTGGTCAACGCCCTGGACCCCGACGTGGTGATCATCGGCGGCGGGGTGGCCCGTGCGGGCGACCTGCTGCTCGGGCCCTGCCGCGAGACGGCGCCGGGCGTGGTGCTCGGGGAGCGGAGCAGGGCGGTGCCCATCGTGGCCGCGGCCCTGGGCAACCGGGCGGCGGCCATGGGCGCCGCGGCCCTGGCACGGGAGAAGGTCGACGGGGGATGAGGGGCCTCTTCGGCATCGCCGTCGCGATGACGCTCGCCGCCTCCCTGGCGGCGGCGCAACCCGCCGTCGTGGACACGCGGGCCGAGCGCATGGTCCATCGCGTCATCGACGGCGAGCCCGTGACCCATCTCTACGGCGACGTGCTGATCGTCCGCGATTCGCTGACCGTGGCCGCCGACTCCGCCCTCTTCTACGAGGACACCGAGGAGTACGACTTCTTCGGCCACGTCCGCGCCACCCGCGGCGAGGCCGTCCTCACCTGCGCCGCCGCCTTCTACAACGACCGCACCCGCGACGCCGATTTCGAGGGCGACGTGCGCCTGGTCGACGCCGACCGCATCGCCACCAGCCGCCGCGCCGAGATGCGCCGCGAGGGCGACATGTTCCTGCTGATCCGCGATGCCCGGGTGGTCTCTCCCGACTACGTGGTCCACGCCGACTCCATCGCCAGCTACGAGGAGTCGGACACCGGCGAAGCATGGGGCAACGTGATCCTCGTGGAGCCGGGGGCCGCCAGCGTCGTGAAGGGCGGTCACGCCACCTTCGACCGCGGCGGCGGCCGCATGACCGTGGACCGCGAGCCCCTGCTGGAGAGCCGCGACCAGGGCGCCGACCCCCTGCTGGCCGAGGCGCGGGTCATGGATTTCCTGCGCGACCTCGACCGCGTGGTGATGGTGGACAGCGTCCGCATCCGCCAGGGCAAGTCGGTGGCGGTGGCCGATACCGCCCGCATCTTCGGCCGCGAGCGCATGAGGCTCACGGGCGGCCCCCCGGTCATGGACGACGGGGAGGGCGGCACCTTCTCCGCCTCGGCCGTGGAGTACTGGTACGAGGACGGGAAGATGAAGCGCGTGCGACTGGAGGGCGACGCCAGCGTGGTGGACACGGAGCCCGCCGAACTGGCCGCGCAGTACCGCGGCCTGCCCGACACCGACACCCTGACCGGCGACACCATCACCGTGGACATGGACGACGGCGAGCCCGTGCGCTCCCTCGTCGTGGGCGGGGCGAGGAGCGTCTACGTGCCCGCCGAAGCCGCCAAGGAGGTGGCGTACAACGACGTCTCGGGCGACACCATCGTGCTCGGCTTCAAGGATCGCCGCATCCGCCAGGTGGACGTGCGCGGGACCATGAAGGGCACCTATTCCTTCGTGCGGCTGGACGAGGTGGAGGAGGCCGCCGAGGAGGCCGTGGCGGCCCTGGACAGCCTGCTGGCGGCCCGTCCCGACTCCCTCATGGCGGCCATGATTCCCGACTCCCTTTCGCTCGACCCGGAACTCGTCCGCTCCGGCCTCGCGGAGATGGACCCGGCCATGGGCCTCGTCCTGCTGGGCGCCCTGGCGGAGGGCGGGTTCGCGGCGGGCGACAGCGCCGTGGCCGAGGCCGCCGGCCGGATCCTGGCCCTCGGCGCCGCCGACACCACCGGCGGCGACGGCCTCGACTTCTCCTCCCTGCGCGAGACCGTGGAGTACAGCGGCGACATGGGGATCTTTCAGCTCGGCAAGCGTCAGATCGCCATCCGCGGCGACGGGCAGCTCGTGTACGGCACCCTGGACCTCAAGGCCGGCGACATCCGCATGGACACCGAGTCCCGAGAACTCTATGCCGAGGAGCAGCCCCTGCTGGTGGACGGCGCCCAGAAGATCGCCGGCGTGGACATGGCCTACGACTTCGGCAACCGCACCGGCGCGGTCCGTGACGGCGCCACCACCATGGACGAGTACTTCTACGTGGGGCGGCACATCAAGCGCTTCGGCGACGGCGACCTGAAGATCCGCGGCGGCCGCATGACGTCCTGCAACCTGTCCAAGCCCCACTACCACTTCTGGGCCGACAGGATGAAGATCCAGCTCGACGACAAGGTGGTGGCCGCGCCCATCGTCATGAAGATCGGCGAGGTGCCCCTGGTGGCCCTGCCCTTCTACTTCAAGAACCTGGAGACCGGCCGGCGTTCGGGAATCCACTTTCCGACCTTCGACTCCGGCTGGGGCAGCCGCACGGGCCGTTACATCCGCAACTGGGGCTACTACTGGGCCACCAACGACTACACCGATTTCTCGTTCCTCGGCGACTACAACGAGCGGCGCCAGCTCACCTGGCAGATCAACAACCGCTACGTGCTCCGCGACGCCTTCAACGGCAGCGTCCGCTACTCGCGACGTACGACCCTGGGCAACGGTCCCCAGACGAAGGAATGGCAGCTCCAGTGGCGCCACGACCAGCCCCAGCTCCTGGACGACTACCGCTTCAGCGCGGACCTCAAGATGTCCAGCAGCACGGTGGAGCGCGAGGACCTGCTCGGCGACTACACCCAGGTCGTGAACCCGCGCCGGATCTCCAACGTGAGCATCGGGCGAAACTGGGAGAACCTCAGCGGGTCGCTGGCCTTCAAGCGCGAGGAGATCGTCAACGCCGGCGACGAGAACATCCTGACCAACAACCTGGTCTCGACCCAGCACTTCCCCCAACTCTCCGTGTCGTTCAAGAGCCGGGCGCTGATGCCGCCCCTGCGCGGCGGCAGGAAGGGCTCGTTCCTGGGCAACGTGCTCCGCAACACCTACCTGTCCCACAACTACAGGGCGTCGTCGACCCGCACCGAGAAGGAGACCACGAGCCTGCGCAAGGACAACGCGTCCGGGAACCTGTCCCTGAGCATCAAGCCGCCGCGGCTGTGGATCTTCAACGTGTCGACGGGCGTGAGCGCGGGCTTCAACTGGCAGCGCGACGAGGGGAGCGGCGACTTCTTCCAGGTCGTCGAGGGCGACACCGTCCTGTCGGACGCGACCCAGTTCGTCGAGGAGAGCGCCAAGAGTCTGGGCATGAACTCCAGCGCCTCGACCACCCTCTACGGCCTCTTCTACCCGCGGATCGGGTCGCTGCGCGGCATGCGCCACACCATGAAGTTCAGCATGAGCCATTCCTGGCGACCGGAGATCGGCGGCACCCAGACCGCGGACCAGCGCTTCGGCTTCACCCTGGGCAACCGCATCGACCTGAAATTCGCCGACGACGGCGAGGCGTCCGCCGACTCGACCGAATCGTTCCGGAAGCTGGACGGCGTCGTCGACTGGAACCTGAGCACGAGCTACGACCCGGACCTGGACCGGGACGACCGCTGGTCCACGATCCAGAGCACCTTCCGCTTCAAGCCCGGCAGCAGCCGCAACGCCCAGATCACGGTGAACAGCAGCATCGACCCGTACGAGATGCGCGTCACGTCGACGCGCTTCAACTACAACCTCGGCGTCTCGGGTCGCATCGATACGGGCGGCGAGATCGTCGTTCCCGAGCCCGAGACCAATGAGGCCATCGCGGCCCTGGCCGAACTCGACTCCCTGGACCAGGAAACCGACCCGGACGCTGATCCCTTCGGCGACGGCGAATGGGAGGACGAGGATGAGGAGTGGCTCGACGACGGGTTCGAGGACAGCGAACGGGATCTCTACGATCCCGCCCTCCAGTTCACCCAGGACTCCGACGAGGGCGGCCGCGACGAGACCGAGGGCGGCCGCTACATCCCCTGGCGGGCCAGCGGCGGCCTCCGTTTCTCCAGGAACCACCTCACCGACGACACCACGGCGCGCCTGACCCTCAGCGCCAGCGCTACGCTGACCCGCACCTGGAAGGCCACGTGGCGGTCCGGCTACGACCTGAACACGGGGCTCGTGTCGCAGCAGTCGTGGAGCCTGGAGAAGGACCTGCACTGCTGGTCCCTGCGCTTCCAGCGCACCGTGAGTTCGGTGGATTCCCAGTTCGGTTTCGTCGTGCGGTTGAAGGCGATCCCGGACATCAAGGTCACCAAGGGACGTGAGGATCTCGTCGGCGGGGGCATGGGATCCACCGGCGGAGGCTTTTTCTAGCTTTAAGCTCGGGCTGAAACGCCTTGATCCGACTGGACATGCGCCGTGTGCGATTCCGGGAGCCCGCTCTGGGGGCGGGTTTTCGCGATTTTTGTGTTGACACTTCCCATGGGGGCGGGTTCCATCGGCTTCAGGAGGTGATCTGTAATGAACAAGACCGAACTCATCGAAGCCTTGGTCAAGAAGACCGGAATGACGAAGAAGGATGCTTCGTCCGCAGTGAACGCCATCTTCTCCACCGTGCCCCGCGAGGGCATCATCGCTACCGAGGTGGCGAAGGGGAAGAAGGTCCAGCTGACGGGCTTCGGCACCTTCGAGCGCCGCAACCGCAAGAAGCGCAAGGCACGCAACCCCCAGACCGGCGCCGAGATCATGATCCCGGCGACCAAGTACCCCGCCTTCTCGGCCGGCAAGTCCCTCAAGGACCGCGTCGGCAAGAAGTAGGGTCGAGGTTTCGACGAAAAGGAGAGGGGCGGCCTTCGGGCCGCCCCTCCTCGCGTCTTGCCCGGGTTCCGCCGCGGCGGTATAATGAAAGGCGAGGCGGGAACTCCACCCGCCTCCACGCCGTAGAACGGCGGCCCTGACACATCTTCCGAACCGATTCCGACGGAGTCTACGATATGCGACGATCCGTACTGCCGGTCGCGGTCCTGCTGGCCCTGGCGACTCTCCTGGCCGCCGCGACGGCCCTCGCCGACCAGGCCGACGACGGCCCCTGGACCCAGATGATCATGGTCTACACCGGCGACGTGGGGGGCAAGATCGAGCCCTGTGGCTGAAAGAGCAACAAGCGGGGCGGTCTGCCCCGACGTGCCTTGATCCTCGACGAGATCTGGAACACCGGCAAGCCCGTGCTCATGCTCGACGGCGGCGACATGTTCGGCCCCCGCACGCGCATGGAGCGCGAGCAGACCCGTTTCCTCTGCGAGGTCCACAGCGAGTTCGGCTACGACGCCATCGCCCTCGGCGAGAAGGACCTGAACTACGGCATCGATTATCTCCGCGAGATGATCGACACCTACTCGCTGCCCTTCACCAGCGCCAACGTGCGCAACGAGGCGGGCGAGTTGATCCTGCCCGAGTACCTGATGGTCGACCGGGCCGGCTTCACCTTCGGCATCTGCTCGGTGATGGATCCCCAGCAGCGCATCACCACCATGAGCGCCAAGGACGAGATCTACACCATCGGCGATCCCGTGGAGACCCTCCGCGAGCTCATCCCGCGCATGCGTGCCGAGGGAGCCCAGAACGTCATCGTGCTGGCTCACGTGGGCGACACCAAGGTGGAGCAGCTGCTGCGCGACGTGAAGGGCATCGACGTCTGCCTGGTGGGTCACAGCCGCCGCCCCTACCGCACCGAGCGCGTGGTGGACCGTACCTGCCTGATCGGCTCCTCCTTCGAGGGCCGCAACGTGGGTCGCATGGACGTGGACCTGGCCACCGACGGCCACCTGAAGGCCTTCGACGTGACCGTCACCGAACTGGGTGAGACCATGGCCGACGACCCGGTCATGCTCCAGCGCGTGAACGACTTCAAGGTGCACCTGGAGGACTTCCGCCTGGCCTCCCGCGGGCCCTACCAGCCCACCAAGGGTTCCGACGACGAGTCGTTCCTGACCGAGCGCGAATGCCGCAAGTGCCACATGGACGTGTGGGAGACCCTGCGCGACACCGGCCACCAGGCCGCGTTCACGACCCTGGCGCGCAAGGGCCAGGCCCAGAGCCCCGAGTGCCTGGTCTGCCACACCACCGGATACCTCTACAAGGGCGGCTACGACGACCGCCCGCCGCGCAACCGCCTCTCCAACGTGCAGTGCGAGGCCTGCCACGGCTACGGTACCGAGCACGACCGCAGCGGCGACTGGCTGGCCGCCGCCCGCGAGAGCTGCACGCAGTGCCACGACGAGGAGAACAGCCCGGACTTCGACTATGACGAATACTGGCAGAAGATCGCACACTGACCGGGCCCGACGGCCCGCGAACGCCGGCCGGTCCCTCCGGGGACCGGCCGTGCTCGCATTGTCCCTGGCCGTCCTGGCCTGGCCGGCCCCTTCCCAGGCCCTCGACCTCTTCACCCTCTGGGACGCCTCGGCGCGGGGGCCCGTCGTCGCGGACGGCGACTGGGCCATCTACCGCATGTCCGCCTTCGAGGCGGGACGCCGCACCGACGACGTCCTGCGCATCCGTTGCCTCGACGCCGGCGGCGACGCCTGGCGCCTCGAGGTGGCCCCGGTGGCCGAGGACCGCGACGGTCTCCATGTCCTGGACGACGGCGTGTGGACCTTCACCCTCGCCCGCGACGGCGACGCCGACCTGCGGGACCGGGTCTCCGACGTGGTCCGGCGCGACGGCGGCCGCGACCGCCCGATCCCCGATCGCGAATGGCGCGAGGATCCCCTGCTGTCCCTGGCCCTGTCCGGCGGCTTCACGCCCGACGACCGCGAACCCCTGGATCCCACGACCCGCTGGGTGGACGGCGTGACCCTGATGTGCGACGGACTGGCGCTGTCGTCCCGGGACACCACGACCCTCGATCTGCCGAGGGGACGACTCCTGCAGATCCACGTGCGGACCGTCACCGTCGCCCTCCACGACACCGTGCCGTTCCTGGGCGTGGTCCATGCCGTGGAGCGCGCCGAGACCCGTTCGGAGGTGGATCCGCCGGGTCGCCGCCGCCAGCCGCCGCCCCAGGTGAAGGCCGAGACCATGGAGCTGATCTCCTTCGGCCGAACCCCCATCGGGTCGGGGGGTTGATGGCGCCCTGAACCGCATGTTATCATTGGGTATGCTTTCGAACGAACTGACTCAGCTCAGGGCGGACGCCCACGGCTTCCTCCTGAGTTCCGACCGTAGCTGTACGTCCCAGGAGATCGCCCGCCACCTCTTCGGTCCCGGCCGGCACGAGGATCCGGTGGCGCAGCTCGTGGTGCGCAACATCCTGGAGGACGAGCCCTCGGCGATCCGTGCCCACGACGCCCGCTGGGTCGCCCTGGACGCCGGTTTCCTGGACCGCGACATCGACGACCTGCGCTACGTGGTTGTGGACCTGGAGACCACGGGCAGCCTGATCGGCGTGGACCGCATCATCGAGGTGGGCATCGCCGTCCTCGAGGGCGGTCGCGTGACCCAGACGTTCAGCAGCCTCGTCAAGACCGAGCGCCCCATCTCCGGCCGCATCCGCCGCCTCACCGGCATCCGTCCCAGTGACCTGCAGGACGCTCCGTCGTTCGCCGACGTCGCGCCCATCGTCATGGACCTGTTGCGCGGAGGCTCCGCGTTCGTGGCCCACGACGTGCGCTTCGACCTGAACTTCCTCGGCTGGGAACTCCAGCGTCACGGCTACGCCATGCCCGAGATGCCGGGACTCTGCACCCTCCGCCTGTCCCAGCAGCTGTGGCCCGACCTCGGAGGCTGGCGTCTGCAGGACCTGGCCGACAGTTTCGCCGTGACCCACGACCGGCCGCACCGCGCCGGCGAGGATGCCCTGGCCACCGCCCACGTGCTGTCGCACGCCGTGAACCAGGCCGTCGATCACGGCGCCGAGGCTTTCAGCGACCTCTATCGTCTCACCTCGCTCCTCGAGGACGTGGACGAAGGCGACGACGAGATGTCCGCTCGCGCCGGCTGATCCCCTCTACGCATCCACCATCGAACGCGAATCCGGCCCGGCCCGGTTGACTCTCCGTGCGCCGTGCGTTAGGATACCGCGCGACATCCGAATGGGCCGACACGTCCGAACGAATTGCGATCCGACTCCACGTCCGCCCCGCGGCCGGGGAGTGTTTCAAGGAGGAACCGGGATGCAGCGGATTCGTGATGAGAAAGAGCTTCTGGTCAAGGACAAGTCCTACGTCAAGTTCGAGCGACTGCTCGCCAAGGCCGAGTCCGAGGGACGCCTCGACGGCAACTACAAGTGTCTGACCTGCGGCATGCGCTACTCCGCCAAGGACGAGGCGGAGATCTGTTGCAAGATCCTCCCGTGAGGGGACCGCGCCGCTTCACGCCGACACGTCATCCCTCCCGGATCAGGTCGTCATGAAGATTTCCCAGTACTGCTCCGTCTGCAAGGCCGAGTACGAGATGCACGTCGTCCCCACCGACGACGACGACGGCGTCATCTGGCTGCAGTGCCCCATGTGCAAGGGGTACCTGCCCAAGGTGCGCGCCAGTCTGCCTCCGGAGCTGCTGGACTCCACCGCTGGCCCGGCCGATGAGTCCGGCCAGGAGGCGGCCGCCGAGGAGACCGCCGTCGCGAACATCGAGCCGGAGCCCGAGACCGCGCCCGTGGAGGAGGAGCCGACGGCCGACGAGGCTGACGAGCCCGCCCCCGCAGCCGCGGACACGGTGATCGGTGAACCGGCCGCGGAGCCGGCGGAGGGTGATGCCGACGAGGAGCCGGCCGAGGACCCCGACGAGGGCCTGGAACTCCTGGAGACCATGGACGTCTCACGGGCCGAGCCCTATCGCCCGTGGAAGACCTACGACGTGGGCGCGGTGATCCACCATCTGGCCTGGGACGACCATGGAATCGTACTCGCCAAAGAGCAGCTGCCCGGCGCCCGCCGGGTGGTCAAGGTCCGCTTCGAGGGGGCCGGCCTGGTCCGGCTCATCGAGGACGATGGTTCCCGGCCCGGGTAGCGCCCGCACCGCTGCGGCCGTCGTCCTTTGCGTGCTGGCGATCGCGGCCGCGGCGTCGGCCCGTTCCCCCGAGACCGAAGCCCCTCCCTGGTTCCTGCTGGACGACGGCGCCGGCTGGTCCGTCCAGGCATCCCTGGCCGAAGACGACGCCACGCAGTGGTCCGCCACACGGGTGGGCCTGACCCTGCCCGCCGGCCGGACGGGGTCGTCGCGGCTCTACGTGCGTTGGGGGCACGTGTCCTTCGACGATGCCGGACTCCATGCCGCGGACCGCTGGCCGTCGGTCGTCGCCGTCGACGAGCCGGACACCGTGGCCCTCGGCCTGTGGCGCGCCAACGACAGGCATGCGGGGTGGGACCGCCCCGAGGTCGGGCTGGTGGGCCGCTCCCGCTGGCCGCTGATCGGCGACGCCAGGCACGCCCTGAGCGTGTGGATGCCCTTCGCCTCCAATGAGCTCTATCCCTACGCCGTGCGCGGCGTGTCCGCACGGGCGGCCCTGCGTCGCGTGGTGGGGCTCGGCTCCCGGGCCGCGCTGGTCCTTGGTGCATCCCGCACCGTGGATACCGGGGCGGCCGGCGACATGCTCGGCGTCGGCGCCGTCGGCGGGCGCGATGCGTTCTCGGCCGAAGCCGTCGTGCGGCCGGGCGGGGGCTGGATCGTGACCGCCGCCTTCCGTGTCGAGGAGTCCGACGACGATTCCCGCCGCGTGGCGGCCCTGCAGGCCTCGCACCGCCGGAGCGACGGCGCGTGTTGGAGCTTGCGCGCCGAGCGCCACGTGGGCGACGATGGGGACCGCCCCTGGGACGCCCGCGTCCTGCTGACCTGGTCGCCGCCGGCGACGCCCGAACAGGAGACCGCCGATGAAGACCGGAAGTGACATGCGCACCGCGACGCGCGCAGCATTCCTTGCGACCGTCCTGCTGGCGACCGCCTGTGCGGCCGTGGCCCAGACGCCCGGCATGCGCCTGGCGGCTCCGGACACCGTCGTCTTCACCGACTTCGAGCTCCGCGGCCTGGCCTGGATCAGCGACGACACGACCATCGCCCTGGTGGCGGAGCCCGACACGGTCGTCGACGCCCCTCCGCTCAGCGTGACCCTCGTGTGGACGGACCGGGAAGGGGAGGTGCTGCGGGAGCACGACCTCACCGGCACGGCGACCCGGGGCGTGGCCTACGACGGCAAGTGGCTCTGGTGCATCAACGACGCCCACGACGGCTTCCGCTCCTCCCTGGTCCAGCTCGAGGCCGACACCCTCTACGTGGAGGCGGAATACGAGCTGCCCGGCCACCGCGTCCTGGACATGAGCTGGGACGGGACCTCGCTCTGGCTCGTGGACCGCGACCGGGGTCGACTGGACCGGTTCGACCCCGAGGCCGAGGACGTCACCCGCTCCCGACCCGCCCCCGGCTTCTCGCCCTGCGGCGTGGCCCACGACGGCAACCACCTCTGGATCACCGATTACGCCACCGGCCGCATGGATCGCCTCACCCGGGGCGGCAGCCGCTGGAACGGGACAGTGGACGCCGGGTCCTACTTCCGTCGCGGCGAGGCGGTGACCCTCCATTGGGGGCTCGGCTACCTGTGGGTCGTGCCCGAGGGGGCCGGATACGCCATCCGCACCGGGATCGAACCCAACGCCTTGACACCCCGTAGGGATTGAGTTATCCATATCATCTGAATTTGGATATCAGGTTCACTCTCATTTGTTCGAGGAAGGTGGCGTCCGTGGCCATGGAGAAGACTGTTCCCGCCGATGTCGTGACCGAGAAGGAACGCGAGTTCCAGAAGTTCATCCAGACCCGCGGCCTGAAGTCGACCAAGCAGCGCAGCACCATCGTGAGCGTGTTCTTCGCCATGCGGGGCCACATTTCCGTGGAGGAACTCCTGCGCCAGGTCAAGGCGGTCAACCCCAAGATCGGCTATGCCACCGTCTACCGGACCCTGCACCTGCTGGTGGAGAGCGGACTGGTGGAGGAGCGCCGGTTCGGCGACGGACTCGCCCGCTACGAGGGGCACAGCCAGGTCGAGCACCACGACCACATGATCTGCCAGGAGTGCGGCAAGATCTTCGAGTTCTTCACCCCCGAGCTCGAGGCCCTGCAGGAAAAGCTGGCGGAGGAGCACGACTTCGTCATCCACCGTCACCGCCTGGAGCTGTACGGCAAGTGCGCCGACGAGGCGGGTTGCGCCAAGCGCAAGGCGGAGAAGAAGGGCATCGTCTGACCCCTGCATTAGCCCTGGCCTCCGACGGCCCGTTGCCGCATTGTTTCGCGGGGCGGCCGCGCCCCGACCGGCGCGGCCGTTTTCCGTTCCAGGGGAGGAATCGTTGAATCCCACAGGCTGGCTGAGGATCGTGGTCCATCGCGGAGCCCTGCGTCACAACGTGCAGTGCTTCCGGCGTCATCTGCCCGACGACGCGCGCCTGCTCGCCGTGGTCAAGGCCGACGCCTACGGCCACGGCCTGGTGACGGCGGCCGGCGCCTTCCTCGAGGGCGGCGCCGACGTGCTGGGCGTGCATTCGGCGGCTGAGGCCTGCGCGTTGCGCACGGCAGGCGTGGCCGCTCCCGTGCTGGTCCTGGGGCCCCTGGTGCGGGACGACGCGGTGCTCATGGCCCGCTCGGGCGTGGAGATCACCGTGGCCTCGCTGGCCGGGGCGTGGGACGCGGCGGCCGCCGCAACGGGCGCCGACCGGCCCCTGCGCGTCCACCTCAAGGTGGAGACCGGGGTGAACCGCCAGGGCATCGTCGAGACCGAACTGGACGAGGTGCTCGCGGCCCTGGATTCGTCGCCGGGCGTACGGCTCGTGGGCGTCTCCAGTCACTTCGCCGACATCGAGGACACCACCGACCACGGCTTCGCCCGGGAACAGTCGGACCGTTTCGACGCCTGGCTCGGCCTGCTGGCCGACCGGGGGCGCGACGACCTGCAGCGGCACATGTCGTGCAGCGCGGCGGCGATCCTCTGGCCCGACAACGGCGCGGACATGGTGCGCGTGGGCGTGTCGGCCTACGGCATCTGGCCCTCGAAGGAGACCCTCGTCTCGGCCCGGGCCGCCGGCCACGGCGACCTGGACCTGCAGCCCGCCCTGAGCTGGCGCTGCGGGGTGTCCCAGGTGCGGACGGTGGAGGCAGGCAGGACCGTCGGCTACGGACGGAGCTGGAAGGCGGGCACCGACAGCCGCATCGCGGTGCTGCCGGTGGGCTACGCCGACGGCTATCCCCGGGCCCTGTCCGGGCGCGCCCACGTGCTGCTCCAGGGGCGACGGGCCCCGGTGGTGGGCCGCGTCTGCATGAACCTGACCATGGTCGACGTGACCAACATCCCCGGCGTGGAGAGCGGCGACGAGGCCGTGCTCCTCGGTCGCCAGGGCGACGAGATCATCACCGCGGAACAGATGGCCGGCTGGCTCGACACCATCCCCTACGAGGTGCTGGTGCTCCCCGGTCCGTCCTGGACCCGCGTAGAGGAGGACTAGCGTGCTGTCGGCCATCAAGCGCTTCTTCGACGAGGAGATCGACGCCGCCCCGGGCGACGACGACAACGGCCTGCGCCTGGCCACCTGCGCCCTGCTGCTGGAAGTGGCCCTGGCGGACGACGAGTTCGCCGATGAGGAGCGCGAAGCCGTCGCCGCCGCCATCCGCAGCCATTTCCCCATGGACCGGGACCAGGTGGACGCGCTGGTGGAACTCGCCCGCCGCGAGCGCGAGGACAGCAACGACCTGTACCAGTTCACCCGTCTGGTGAAGGACCGCTTTCCCCGGGACCGCAAGCTGGCGGTGGTGGAGTCCCTCTGGAAGGTCGTGTGGAGCGACGGCGTTCTGGAGAGCCACGAGGACGCCATGATGCACAAGATGGGGACCCTGCTCGGGGTGACCCATCGGGAGCTGATGGCCCTGAAGATCCGCGCCCGCGACGCCTGACGGCGTTCCTCCACGTCCTCCCAGGTGTCCCTCCAGGGACAGGACGAGCCCCCGACGGGGGCTCGTTTCGTGTCGGCATCTACTTAATACGTTGTCCTGTAGCAAGATGGACGGATGCTCGCTTCGTGGCATCCCGGATGCTTCAGACCGGTCACGCCACTCGAGGCCGGTCGCACCCGTCAAGCCGGCAGGACACGAAGGATCGAAGGATCGGATGAGGAGGACATCGACATGAGGACCATCAAGCTTCTGGGCATCGTCGCGATGCTGACCCTGCTGGGCCTGACCATGACCGGTTGCAGCGAGACCGACCCCGTCGGGACCGAACAGGTGGCCGTGGACGACTACGAAACCATGGATCTGGACAAGGCCAACGGCGGCCTGACCTTCACGGACGAGGAGCCCGGCTTCGGCGACGACTACTTCGCCGCCGCCGACATGGAGGACGCGGACGCCGAGACCGGCGACCCCCTCGAGGACGACGCCGAGGTCGCCATGTACGAGCAGCAGCTCCTGGACGAGGACCCCGCGGATCCGGATCGCCCCCGCCCCGTGATCACCGTCGTGCGCCTGACCTGGGGTCAGCTGGACGGTCTGGTGGAGGACATGGACGAGGACATCGACGCCCTGGATTGGAGCGGGTCGTTCATCGTGGACCGCGGGATCGTCGTGCCCCGCCGTGTGATCCTCTTCGAGCGTCCCCGTGACCATCTGCTCCGCCCGCTGAACGACGAAGGCCGCCCCGTGCGCAACGCCGTGGCCTGGGTCTCCCACACCGGCCCGCACTTCGACGGCCTGATCCTGGAGATCATCGAGCGCCCCGTGCACCCTGACAGCACCCAGCCGCCCATGAACGTGGCCCACCTGAGGATGCCGGAGATGGGCATCGAGCTGGACATCCCCGTGGCCGACCTCGCCGGCATGGACGAGACCCGCCCCGTGGACGAGAACGGCAACGCCCTGCGCCTCGAGGGCTTCCACCTGGGCGACCTGGATCTGTGCCCCAAGGGCTTCCTGGCCGGGATCTGGGTGGACGAGGACATCGTGCTGGAGGACGGCACCGTGGTCGAGGGCGGCTTCTTCAAGGGTCGCTGGATGAGCCTCTGGGGTCGTCCCCAGGGTCACCTGCGGGGCCGCTACGGCGTGAACGAGGACGGCGAGCAGGTGTTCTTCGGCAAGTACATCGGTCGCGACGGCCGGATTCGGGGCCTGGTGAACGGCGAGTACGAGGCCATGGACGAGAACGGCGTGGGCCACTTCCTCGGCCGCTGGATCAACGGCGCCGAGACGGTCCAGGGCGTGCTTGGCGGCGATTACGTCCAGGTGGAGGACCGCCCGGGCGGCTTCTTCTCCGGGCGCTGGGCGGCGCTCTGCGACGAGGACGCCGGCACCATCGACTAGCCGGACGGACCCGGACGAACGGAACGGCCTCCTCCCAGGCGGGGGGAGGCCGTTTTTTGCGTTTCTGAACGTTGAGAAACACCTGCCTGATCTGGTATAATAAGGATCCCGCCGCAACACAGCACCGACTCGTCCGACCCCCTTCGTCAACCGAGGAGTGGCCATGCGCCCGAGGTCCGTTTACGCCCTGATCCTGTCCGCGATCCTCCTGGTCGCCGGCACCGCCGCCGCCGACTGGGTCTCTCCGTCCGGAGACGCCCCGTCCGAGCCCCGCGTGTCGGCCACCGCGCCCGCTTCCGTCGTGACGGTGGATCTCTCGATCCCCGGCTTCGACCTGCGGACCGTGGACATCGACGGTGTTCCCCACGCGAGCATCGCCCTGCCCGGCGCCTCGCCGCTGATGGTCCGGGGCTACCCCGAGCTGCCGGTGCTGGCCCGCAGCATCGAGATCCCCGGCTCCGGCGCCTGCTCGGTGCGGCTGGTGGACGAGGTCTGGGACGAGATGCCCGTGGACCCGGTGGTGCCGTCCAAGGGCCACCTGACCCGTGACATGGATCCCGGCATGGTCGCCTGGACCTTCGCCGACCTCTACCGCGACGGCGGGGAGTGGCCCACCGCCACGGCCGAGCTCACCGAGCCGTTCATCGTGCGCGACGCCCGGGGCGTGACCGTGCGCGTGATGCCCTTCCGCTACGACGCCGACCGCGGCGTGCTGCGCGTGCTGCGCAGCGCCCGGCTCGAGGTGTCGGTGAAGGGGATCGGCATGAACGAGATGCCGACGGCCACCCGCCGCGCCGACGGCCAGTTCGAGCGCATCTACGACGGCCTCTTCCTGAACCGCGACGCGGCCAAGTACACGGCCATCGACGAGCCCGGCCGCATGCTCATCGTCACCGACGACGCCTTCCAGGGCGCCATGTATCCGTTCGTGGAGTGGAAGCAGCAGCGCGGTCTCGACGTGGAGATGATCACCACCTCGAGCATCGGCGGCACGGCGACGGGCATCCAGACCGCCATCACCACCCGCTTCAACGAGCCCGAGGGCCTGACCTACGTGATCCTGGTGGGCGACATCACCCAGGTGCCCACCAACAGCGGCACCGTCGAGGGCGCCGACTCGGATCCGACCTACGCCATGGTCGCCGGCTCGGACCTCTACCCTGACCTCTTCATCTCGCGCATCTCGGCCAACTCGCTCACCGAGGTGCAGCTCCAGGTCTCCAAGTTCATCCGCTACGAGCGCGACCCGGACACCGGCGTGGACGCCGCCTGGTACCACATGGGCACGGGCCTGGCCTCCAACGAGGGCTCGCCCACCGACTACGAGCGCGCGAACTGGCTGCGCGACGACATGCTGGCCTACACCTTCACCCACGTGGACCAGATCTACCAGCCCACCGGCACCTCGGCCATGATCGCCGCCGCCCTGAACGAGGGCCGCAGCCTGGTCAACTACATCGGCCACGGCAGCGGCGTCAGCTGGAGCAACCCGCCCTTCGGCGTGTCCGACATCAACGCCCTGTCCAACGGCTGGAAGCAGCCCTGGCTGCTGGACGTGTCGTGCTCCAACGGCGACTTCTCCAACACCACCTGCTTCGCCGAGGCCTGGCTGCGCGCCGGTACCGTGGCCCAGCCCAAGGGCGCCGTCGCCTCCTACTCCGCCTCGACCCTGGCCTCCTGGGTGCCGCCCTGCGTGATGCAGGCCCATGCGGTGGACCTGCTGGTGGCCGACGCCGAGAACACCCTCGGCGCCCTGTACTTCTTCGGCGGCATGCAGGTGCTGGACGACTACCCCGGCGCCACGGGCGAAGGCGCCAAGCTGATCGAGCAGTACAACATTTTCGGCGACTGTTCGCTGGTGGTGCGCACCGACGAGCCCACGGCCATCGCCGCCGTGCACCAGCCCGCGGTCTTCCTGAACAGCCCGACCTTCGACGTGGACGTGGCCGGCGAGGGCGGACTGACCGTTGCGATCTACGCCGGCGGCGTGCTGCACGGCACCGCCGTGACCGACGCCGCGGGCCACGCGACCATCACCTTCGACGTGCCGGTCGCCACGCCCGGCGACGTGACCCTGACGGTCACCGGCTACAACCGCGTGCCCTACATCGCGACCCTGCCCGCCATCAACCCGTCCACCGTGGTGCTCGACCCGACGTCCATCGACGCCGGCGTGACCACCGCCGTGACGGTGACCGTCTACGGCTCCGACGGCGTCACCCCGATGCCCGACGTGACGGTGTGGGCCGAGGGCCTGGACTACGCGTCCGCGTCCGTCGTGACCGACGCCGCCGGCCAGGCCGTGCTGTCGGTGACCTATCCCTACGGCCCGTCCCTGGACGTGGTGGGCCAGGAGATCGGCGAGACCTACGAGCTCTTCCGCGAGGTCCTCGGCGTGAACGCCATGGCCCTCTCGGTGCCGGACCTGAACGTGACCACCACCTTCGGCATGAGCGACCAGTTCGGGCTGAATCTGCCCGGCACGCTGGTGGCCACGGTGGCCGAACCCGGCGCGACCCTGTTCGCCCTGATGCCGGGCGGCGGCAGCTCGAGCGTGGCCGGGACCTCCCTCGAGGTCACGCCCGCGGCCCTGGGCCAGGTGACCGGCGTGATCGCGGTCTCCGGCTACGACGTCTATAGCGAGGCCTTCGACGTGGTCGAGGCCTACGGCACCCTCTCCGGCCACGTGGACGCCGCGGGTTCGCCCGCCGTCGGCGCGGTCGTGCGCGGCCTGGACGGCGGCGGCGCGGAGGTCTTCTCCGCCGTGACGAACGCCTCCGGCGACTACGCCGTCGCCACGCAGCAGCTCGTGGACACCTACACCCTGGTGGTGGACGTGTTCGGGTACCTGCACTGGGAGGAGTCGTACTTCCTTGGCTACGGCGCCAACGTCAAGGACATCGCCCTGGTGGCGGCGCCTTCCGGCACCCTGTCCGGCGCGGTGACCGAGGTCGGCTCCGGTGCGCCCCTGGCCGCCACGGTCAAGGCCTACCGTTCCGACGACGGCTCCCTGTACGCCCAGACCGACACCGATCCCCTGGACGGATCGTTCGCCCTGGGCCTGACCTACTTCGACTACGACATTCAGGTGACCTCGTCGGGCCACGTGCCCGTGACCGTCGCCGTGACGGTGGACGCCCCGTCGGTGGTCAAGGACTTCGTCCTGGACGTGACCAGCGGCAACATCCTGATCATCGACGACGCGGGTGCCGCCCGCATGACCGCGGACAAGTACGACGACAAGGGCCGCGAACTCCTGGAGTCGGGCTACGCCGCGACGGCGGACCGCAGCGCCTCGACCATGTCCGCGGACCTGACGGCCCTGGGCTATTCGGTGACCGTGGAGACCATCGGCGCCACCGATCCCGCCACGTGGTCGGCCTACGACCTGATCGTCTCCTCGAGCGGCGCCAACACGGCCAACCTGGCCGATGCGACGGTGCGCAACGCCCTGATCGCCCACTGCCAGGGCGGCGGCCGTCTGCTGCTGGAGGGCGGCGAGGTGGCCTACGAGTGGCGCTCCGATACCGCGATGGCCGCCGACGTGATGCACATCTCCGCCTGGAACGGCGACTCGAGCGGTAGCGTGACCGTTCACGACGCCGCCCATCCCGTGATGAGCACGCCCAACGCCGTGGTCGGCCCCATCGGCGTGAGCTACTCGGGCTACGGCGACCAGGACCGCGTTACCGTGGCCGCCGACGCGGACATGATCGGCGCCTGGTCGAGCTACGCGTCCAACGCCAGCGTCATCGCCTACGACTCCAACGCCCTGCCCACGGCGGGCGACATGGTGTTCTTCCTGTTCAACTACGACGCCATGGACGCCCCTGCCCGGGCCGGCCTGCTCCAGAACGCCGTGACCTGGCTGCTGGGCAGCGAGGTGGGCGACTGCGCCCTGGACGGCACCGTGTACCAGGTCGGCGGCACGCCCCTGGCCGGCGCCACGGTGGAGCTGCTGCCCTCGGGCGACACCACCATCACCGACGCCACCGGCCACTACGCCTTCACCGGCCTGTTCCCCGGCACCTTCACGGTCCGGGCGAGCAAGGCCGACTGGAGCACCGAGCAGACCGACGTGACCCTGGCCCAGGGCGAGAGCCTGAGCGGCGTGGACCTCGTCCTGAGCCCCGTGGTGACGGTCTCCGAGTGCGGCCAGCCCGGCGCGGTGATTCCGGACAACGACCCCGCGGGCCTGGACATCGTGATCCCCATGGCCGGCTCCATGGGTGAGACGGTCAGCACCGTGTCGCTGTACGTGGACATCACCCACCCGTACATCGGCGACCTGTGGATCGACCTCATCGCCCCCGACGGCACCGTCTGCGGCATCCACCACAACCAGGGCTACACGGCCGACGACATCCTCGGCTGGTACCCGGTGGACCTGACGCCCCTGGACGATCTGGGCATGCTGAACGGGACCCAGATGGCCGGCGAGTGGACCCTGCACCTCCACGACACCGGTCCGTACGACTGGGGCACCCTGAACGAGTTCTGCCTGGAGATCACCTACACGGCCGTGACCACGGGCGTGGAGGACGCGCCGTCGGCGTTCGCCCTCTCCGGCAACGTGCCCAACCCGTTCAACCCGTCCACGACCATCGCCTTCTCCCTGCCCCGCGAGGGCCGGGCGGAGCTGAGGGTCTACGACCTGGCCGGTCGTCTGGTCCGCACCCTGCTGGACGAGACCCTGCCCGCCGCCGAGCACTCGGTGCAGTGGCACGGTCGCGACGACCTGGGCCGCACGGTCCCGAGCGGCACCTACTACTACAGGCTCGTCACCGCGGACGGCATGGCGGTCCGCAAGATGACCCTGATCAAGTAGTCGCCGCCGCTGGACGGCACGAGAAAGCCCCGGCCTTGCGGCCGGGGCTTTCGTTCGTCCGGGAGCGCGTCTAGACGAGCTCGAGGATCAGGTCGTCCACGTCCACCAGCGGGTGGGTGTCCAGGGTGCGGCGCGCCTCCAGGACCAGGTCGAAGCGGCCGGTGACGCCGCCGGTCCCCTTCAACTCGTAGTCGTGGGTGGCGGCGTAGGCCTCGACGCCCTTGGCGGTGGGGTCGCGGGTCTCGTTCCGATCGTGGTTGACCAGCTTGAGCCCCTTCGGCAGGCGCTTCAGCAGGCCGTCGATCTCGCGGCCGTACCGGGCGGCGAAGGCCTGGTAGCAGAAGTCGAAGCGGGCCCTGCGGACCTTGTGGTCCGCGGTGAGCTGCAAGCCCGTCTCGGCGAACATCCGCTTGGCGTAGCGCTTGACCAGGGCGCGGGTCGCGTTGTCCACCACCACGTGGCATTCGTGGGGGTGGACGTGCAGCACGGCCTTGACCTTGTCGCGGAAGCTCGGGCCGGGGATGTCCTCGTCCGGGCCGTGGACAACCACGGCCTCGTGGTCCGCGGCCATCACCAGTCCGGTGAGGTAGCCGTGGGCGAGATCCTCGGGTCCCGAGATCACCAGCTCGTAGAAGGAGCTCGGGGTCTTCTTCAGGTTCTTGGTCGCCATCAGGCCCTCCCTAGACGAAGAACACCAGCGTCGCGATCACGAGGACCGGCGCCAGGATCGGCAACGAGTACTTGAACATGTAGCCGAAGAAGCTGGGCATGGGAATGCCCGACTCCTCGGCGATGGCCTTGACCATGAAGTTCGGCGCGTTGCCGATGTACGTCATGGCGCCCATGAAAACGGCGCCGGCGCTGATCGCCTTCAGGTCCTCGATGAACATCGGGTTGCGCAGGCTCTCGTCC
This sequence comes from uncultured Fibrobacteraceae bacterium, assembly GCA_964343835.1. Lineage (GTDB taxonomy): Bacteria > Krumholzibacteriota > Krumholzibacteriia > LZORAL124-64-63 > LZORAL124-64-63 > CALEMW01. The sequence continues at coordinate 57,107 of CAYFKR010000008.1, read as the reverse complement.
AGGTAGCCCAGCATGCCGGGCACCGCGGACTCGGGCATGCCGAAGCTGCCGAGGGCCGTGTTGAAGAACGTCAGGTAGGTGGGCGCGTTGTCCAGGAATGCGGACAGGCCGCCCGTCACCCAGAAGTAGTGCATGGGCGTCTTGACGAACTCGATGAGTCCGGCCAGGGCGCCCTGGCTGCCCACCTGCAGGATGGCCAGGGCCGGGATGATGGTCATGAAGATGCCGGCGAAGAGGTAGGCCACCTCCTGGATCGGGAACCAGGAGAAGCCGTTGTTCTCGCGGATCGCGCGGGACGTGGTGCGCAGGGACAGGATGCCCATCAGCACCAGGAAGCCGTCGCGGGCCAGGTTCTGCAGCTCCACGTACACGTGCCCGTACACCGTGAGCTTGGCCAGCTTGACCGAGCCGGAGAAGAGCACGCCTCCCATCACGCCGAACAGGAAGATCAGGTTGTGCAGGCCCTCGATGCGGATGGGCTCGTTGGTGCCGTCGTCCGGGGCGTCACCCTCGCGGCGGAAGAGCACGGTGTCCATGACGAAGAACACCGCCAGCAGGAGCAACGAGACCAGCAGCATGTGGGGCAGGATGCCGGTCGTGACCCAGAAGAAGGGCACGCCGTGCAGGAAGCCCAGGAAGAGCGGGGGATCGCCCAGGGGCGTGAGCGAGCCGCCGATGTTGGCCACCAGGAAGATGAAGAAGATCACCACGTGGACCTTGTTCTTACGCCATTCGTTGGCCCGCAGCAGCGGCCTGATCAGGACCATGGCAGCGCCCGTGGTGCCGATCCACGAGGCCAGCGCGGTGCCGATCAGCAGCAGCAGCAGGTTCACCTTCGGCGAACCGCGCAGCGAACCGCCGATGTAGATGCCGCCGCTGACGGTGAACAGGGCCCACAGCAGGATGATGAACGGGATGTAGTCGATCAGGTAGATGTGCAGGATCGACTGCACCGCCTCGCCCTTGAAGGCGATCAGGAACGGGACGGCGAAGATCACGGCCCAGGCGGCGGAGATCTTGGGGAAGTGGTGGTGCCAGAAGTGCGGCGCCACCAGCGGGAAGATCGCGATGCTCAGCAGGATGCCCGCGAAGGGCAGGGCGCTCCACAGGGGGAGGCGCGTGCCCAGGGCCGGGCCGTGGTGATCGCCGTGGTCGTCGTGATGACCGGCGGCGTCGGCGTGATCCCCGCCGTGGCCGTCCGCATGGTCGCCGTGGTGGGCGTCCGCGTGCTCGTCGGCGTGCTGCTCGACGGCATGGTCGTCATGCTGGACGGGGGTGGTGCCGGCGTCGGTGGGCATCAGGATCAGCCCGGCGAGCACCAGCAGCGCCAGGGGGAAGGCCCGGCGCACGAAGGGGAAGACGGTTCGGTTCATGCCAGCTCCTCTGCTGGGGAACGGGTCCCGGGACGGCGCGTCCGTGCACCGCCTCGAAAAAGAATCGGCATTCTTCTTCGGGGCTGAAGCTAGATGAGCCGTTCGACGCTGTCAACGACGACGCCTGAATCAGGAGCAAACCGGCCTAACGGGTCCCTTATTCGGTGATCGTCGGTGAAAACGACGGGAAATCCGATTGAGAATGCGTATCAATAAGAGGCATTTTTATCTTGATCGTCAAAATCTCAAGTGTCACTCTTCGCCAAGGTTCCGCCGCCGGAGGAATCTTTAGGCAGCTCCGGTAGGCACGAATGGATTCGTCGAAAAGGAGATCGCCTTGAAGATGCTCAAGATGCTGAGCCTCGTGTCCCTGCTGATGATGATCGCTCCGTTCGCCTTCGCCGGCGACTGCAGCTCCGAGTGCTCCGAGCCCAACCTGAAGGTCTGGGGTGAGAACCGCATCCGCCTGAACCTCAAGAACATGAGCTTCGTGGCCGACGCCGACGCCATCTGGGCCACCGAGGCCCGCACCCGCATCGGCATCGCCGGTTCCAAGGGCGACAACGCCGGTGTCGTGTTCGAGCTGCAGGACAGCCGCATGCTGGGCGCCGACCCCGGTACCCTCGCCTTCAACAACGGCACCTTCGAGGCCGGCGTGCACCAGGCCTACTTCTGGTACAAGCCCTGCGAGAAGGGTTGGCTGAAGGGTGGCCGCATGGCCGTCGGTCTGCACAACGAGCGCCTGATCGGCAAGGTCGACTGGAGCAACGTGGGCCGCACCTACGAGGGCTTCATGTTCGGTCGTCAGCTGAACGACAACATCAGCTTCGCCGGCGCCGCCTTCCAGGCCCTCGAGACCAACACCGCCGGTGACAACGCCGGTGACCCCATGGTCTACGTGCTGAACATGAACCTGAAGGAGCAGGGCGTTGACTTCTTCCTGATCCAGGTGAAGGACAACGGCAACGCTCTGGGTCTGGGCACCGACTTCAACTACAGCCTGAACACCTTCGGCGCCTACAGCAACCGCAGCTTCGGCCAGGGCTTCTTCTACGATGCCATGTTCGCCATGCAGTCGGGCAACGACGATGCCGACGCCAAGCACAGCGGCATGCTCGCCTATGCCAAGGTCGGCAAGAAGATGGACAACGGCATGAAGGTCGGCCTGGTCGTGGATTACACCACCGGCAACGATCCTGACACCGCCGATGAGGACGAGGCCTTCAACAACCTGTTCTACACCGGCCACAAGTTCCGTGGCGCCATGGACCACTTCGTGGCCCAGCCGATGGCCGGCCTGATGGACCTCGGCCTCTTCGCCTACTACCCGGTCAACGACAACTGGACCGTGGGCGGCACCTTCCACAAGTTCGACTCCGTCCAGGACATGAACGCCGCCGGCGACAAGGCCTTCGGTACGGAGATCGACCTGGCCGCGAAGTACCGCAACGGCAACTTCCGCTGGGAGACCGGCTTCAGCATGTTCTCGGACGAGGACTACGGTGCGATGGCCGACATGGGCTCCGGCGAGGGCGCCAGCTGGATCTACAGCATGACCACCGTCGACTTCTAGTACCCGACGGCTGGAACCGAAGACCCCCGGCGCCTCGGCGCCGGGGGTTTTCGTTTGCCCGGATGTGGAGGGGGATCAGCCGGCGAGGACGCCCCGCAGGTAGGGGGCGACGCCGTTGAGGATGAGCTGCACGGCGATGACCGTCACCAGCAGGCCCATGAGCTTCTCCACAACCTTCATGCCCGTCTGGCCGAGCCGCAGCAGGACCTTGTCCGCGGCCCAGAGGATCAGCCCTGTGAGCACCAGGATCGCCACGACGGCGCCGGCCACCGTGGCCAGGGCCGGCGCGGTGGTCGCCTCGGCCCGCAGCACCATGACCGTGGTGATGGAGCCGGGCCCGGCGATCATGGGGATGGCCAGGGGCGTGACGGATGGGTCGTGGTCCGGATCGGAGGGACCGCCGTCTTCGTCCTCGGGATGGTCTGCGGCGTAGGCCCGGCGCAGCCCCGTGCGCCAGCGGCGCGGCCGCGACTGGAGCATGTCCAGCCCGATGCCGAAGAAGATCACGCCGCCCGCGATGCGGAACGCGTCCACGGTGATGCCGAAGGCGTGCAGCACGGCGTTGCCCGCGAAGGCGAACAGCAGCAGTAGGCCCAGGGAGACCACCAGGGCCTTGAGCAGCACGCGGCGCTTGGCCGGGTCGGACATGCCGGCGGTCTGGCCGCTGAAGAACGGGATGCAGCCCAGCGGGTCGATGACCGCGAAGAGCGACGACAGCGAAAAGAGCGCGAAACCCCACAGATCCATGGGACACCTCCTGTTGGCCGGTAACATGGAGCGGCCGCACGGCTCGCGCAACCCGGAGCGATGAGGTTGTCAATCTTTTGTCAAATATCTTGTCCAGCCCCAGCGCGTCATCTATGGTTTCCGGAACGAGAGTGAACGTTGACTCCCAACCGGAGGATCCTGATGACGCGACGCGACGTTCTGGCTTGCGGTTTCATGCTGCTGGCCTGCCCGGCGCTGGCGGTCGGAGGCGGGTTCGCCACCGACCATCCGGCCCTCGCCGGGGCGACGTACGTGGGGTCGGACACCTGTCTGGACTGCCATGACGACGCCGGCGAATTCTTCCACGCCACGCCCCATTCGGTGGACCGGAGCCTGACGGTTCCCGGCACCGACGTCACGTCCTGCGAGGCCTGTCACGGCCCCGGCAGCCTCCACGTCGAGAACGACGGCGACGGCGGCATCATGAGCCCAGACCTGATCGCGGCCATGTCGCCGGACCGGGCCGTGGGCATGTGTACCCAGTGCCACGCCCCCCAGGGCGACGTGTGGCACATGGGCCCCCACGCCGGCTCCGACATGGGATGCTTCGAGTGCCACGCCGACGTGGTGCATGTGGACACGGACATCCGACCCGTCGGCGCATTCCGCCTCGAGAGCGGCTTCTGCCTGCAGTGCCACGAGGACCAGAAGACGGACTTCCGCATGCCCTACCGTCACCGCGTGTTGGAGGGGGAGGTGTCCTGCTCGGACTGCCACTCGCCCCACGGCGAGCGCGAGGCGCGCTGGGGGATCGAGGGCCGCGACGAGGCCTGCCTGCGCTGCCACACCGAGATGGCCGGGCCCTTCGTGTTCGAGCACGAAGGCGTGGCAGGCGAGGACTGCACCGCCTGTCATCGTCCCCACGGTTCCATCAACGACAAGCTGCTGCTGCAGGACGCCAACGGCCTCTGCCTGCAGTGCCACGTGGAAGACGCCTACCCGACCTTCGGCGAGGTGGACCACGGGTTCATGCTGGGCCAGGAGGCCCGGTGCTACGACTGCCACCACGAGATCCACGGTTCCAACCTGGATCCCAACTTCCAGGATCGCTAGGAGGTGACCGCGATGACGACCAAGCACATGACCGCAGTCCTGATCACGGTCCTGGCCCTGGCTGCCGCGACCGTCGCCGCGGCCGGTGGGAACCACTGGACCGTCGGCACCACCCTCCTCGACGACTACGGCTACCAGGGCCGCGCCGCCGAGGACTGGAGCATGGCCGAGGAGACCTCGTTCTTCGGCCTCTTCGCCTGGGACGGCCGGGACGATCTCGGCAAGGGCCTGGCCCTCAACGGCGCCGGCACCAACGCCAGCGGCGGGTTCTCCGGCCTGTTCGCCCTGTCCGGCGGCACGCCGGGCCAGGTGTCGTACGGTGCGACCTACCGCACGTTCGATCGTTTCTACGACGGCTCGAGCGAGATGGCCTACCCCATGCCCGAGCCCGCCTATCTCGAGGTGCTGCCCGAGCTGCGCTGGGCCCGTGGCAACGCCGCCGTGCGCTACCGCATGAGCGAGACCCTGACGTTCCGCGTGAACGTCGACGAGATGCGACGCTCCGGCGACAAGGGCAGCCTGGCCCGCTCCGGCGGCGGCCTCGCCGTGCCCGGCGTCAAGGAGTTCGACACCAAGTCCATGCGCGCCACCGTGGCCGCGGACTGGCGCGTCGGATCCCTGCGCGGCGACCTGGGACTGACCATCGGCAAGGACGAGGGCGACCGCGCCCTGCGCGACGACCACGCCTACGTGGACGACGTGGAACACACCACGGTGTCCGGCGGCGCAGCCTGGGACGCCACCGGCGACCTGAGCCTGCTCGGCCGGTTCGCCATGACCACCACCACGTCCAAGCCGGTGGAGAACGTGTCGGCCGACACCGCCGCGGACATGGAACGCAAGGCCCGCAGCGGCGCCCTGGCGGCCCTGTGGCGCCCGGCCCGCGGCCTGTCCGCCAAGGTGAGCGCCGCGGTGCGCAAGGTGGAGACCGACGGCACCACCGAGGACGCCCAGCTCGCCGCCTTCGACCGGGAGCGGGAGAGCACGGACCTGCGCGCCGACGTGACGTGGCGCGGCCCGGACCGCACCAGCCTGCGCGTGCTGGCCCGCCACCGGACCACCACCCTGCTGGAGAACCTGTTCACGGCGGCCGGCGGAGACCCGGATCACGTGACCGATCAGGAGCGCACGTCCACCACCCTGCGCGTGAAGGCCCGCCGGGCTCTGTCGCCGAAGGCGTCCCTGGTGGCGGACTTCGAGACGGGCACCACCGACATCGTGCAGCAGGAGACCGGCGACATGCGCTACTGGCAGGGAGACCGCGAGCGCAGCGGCTGGACCGGCTCCGCGGCGGCGTCCCTCAGGCCGGCCCGCGGCGTGCGCCTGGACGTGGGCGGTCGTGCGATCCGTCGCACCTTCACCCGCACCGACATCGAGGGTTTGGAGACCACCTTCGACGCCGACCGCTTCTACGCCTCCGGTTCCTGGCTGGCCACCGAACGCGTCACGGTGATCGGCAGCGTGAGCTGGGGCCACGAAGTCCACGGCGTGCCCGAGGGTGCCGAGGCCGCCGACGGCCAGGCCGCCACGACCTACGACGCCACCACCCTGCGCTTCGCTCCCGGCCTGGCCTGGGACCTGGGCGGCGGTTGGCGTTGCGAGGGCCATTGGGAAGCCGTGCGCAATACCGATTCGGTGGAGAACGACTACGACCGCTGGCATCTCCGCACGAGCTACGACCTGAACGACCGCATGACCGTGGCGGGCTGCTTCCGCAAGTACGAGTTCGACGAGAACAGGTGGGACGACTACATCCTGGACCTGTACACCCTGTCGATCACCTCGCGCTTCTAGGCCTTTTCAGGCCGTTTCTGGCCCCGTTCCCTACCGGGAACGGGGCCTTTTCATGTCCATAACTGCATGACATTGCAACAGATTGAGGACGACGAAACTCCTGAATGATAAATTGCTAACGGAAGTTGACAAGGAAATCACAGGAGCTATCTTCGTCGTGTTGGTGAACGTTTGTTGACCATTCGCGGAGTGACCATGACGCCCGGGAAACGGCATCCGAACCGCAAGAACGAGATCCTCGAGAAGGCCGCCGGCATTTTCGCCAAGAGCGGCTACGAGGGTGCTCCCATCCGGGCCATCGCCCGTGCCTGCGGCATCACCGAGGCGGCCATCTATCGCCACTACAGCAGCAAGTCGGAACTCTACGACGAGGTCATCCGCTACAAGGCCCGCCAGCACGACCTGCGTTCCGATCTGGAGCGCTCGGTTCCCGAGGGCAGCATCGAGACCGTGCTCTCGGCGGTGGCCCACCACATCCTGGCCCTCGCGGACAAGGATCCCGAACTCGTGCGGCTGATGTTCAGCAGCAGCTTCGAGGCCGAGCACGGGATCGCCACCCTGTTCCGCGAGGTCCGTTCCCCCTACATCGAATTCGTGCGCGGCGAGATCGAAGACCGGATGAGCTCCGGGGAGCTGCGCAACGTGGATCCGTTCATCACCGCCCGCTGCTTCGTGGGCATGGTGATGGACTGCGCCCTGCACGCCGGCGTCTGGTCCCGCCTGACCGGAGACGACTTCGACGCCGACACCGTGGTCTGCAACAACGTGCCGATCTTCGCGCGGGGGCTCATGGCGGAGCCCGCGGGAAGCGCGGCCTGAAGTAAGGATGGAGCGATGACGAACCGTTTCCTGACCCTCGCGATGCTGCCGGTCCTGCTGGCGATCGTTCTCTGGGGGTGCGAGCACGACACCTCCAACGGACCGGTGGATCCCGGCGACGATCCCCCCGTCACCGACATGACCTGCCTGGGCTGCCACAGCAGCCAGACCGAACTCCAGCTGGCGCTGGGGGAGGAGAAGGCCTCGGAGGTCGGCACCTCCTTCAAGAGCGACGGCTGAGGCGGCGAAGTGCCCGAGCTGGAAGCTTGGGAAAAGGTCTACATGACGGGTTCGAAGCTCAACGAGTTCCTCGACAGCGTCCACGGCTCCGGCTCCTGCCAGGGCTGCCACGGCGGCGCCGCCGACAACACCTTCGAGACGATGGCGGAGGCCCACGTCGAGATGGTGCGCGATCCCAGCGCCGTGGGTGCCTGCGACGGCTGCCACGCCGAGATCGCGGAAGCCAACGCCAACAGCCTGCACACCAACCTGTGGGGCGAGAAGAAGCTCATCGAAACCCGCGGCGACTGCGTGTTCGAGGGCAGCGGCTACGAGAACTTCTTCGACCAGAAGTGCGCCGGCTGCCACACCACGTGCGGCCAGTGCCACATCAGTCGGCCCAACAGCGTGGGCGGGGGCTTCCCCAAGACGTTCACCTACCTGTCCCACAGCATCCTGGGCACGCCCCACATGACCGAGCAGTGCACCGCGTGCCACGGCTCCCGTGTGGGCACCGACTTCCAGGGACAGATCGAGGGCAACCAGCCCGACGTGCACTACAGCATGGGCATGCGCTGCGAGGCCTGTCACACCGCCGAGGAGATCCACGGCGACGACCAGCACTCGGGCGACCACTACGAGCACCGCTACGAGGTGGCCACCATGCCGCGCTGCGAGGACTGCCACGACGGCGTGTCCAACAGCTACCACGCGGCCCACTCGGGCGGCTTCGGCCCCGAGCTGCAGTGCCAGGTCTGCCACTCGCAGCCCTACAAGAACTGCACGAACTGCCACAACCTGGTGGCGGACGACAAGTTCGACATCGACCCGAGCCGCATCCAGTTCAAGATCGCGCAGAACCCGCGCACGGACTTCCGCGGCGAGTACGAGTACGTGGTCGTGCGCCACGTGCCCGTGGATCCGAACACCTACGCCGACTGGGGCCTGGTGCTGGATCCGGCCAACTACAACTCGGAACCGACGTGGAAGTACGCCTCGCCCCACAACATCCGCCGCTGGACCGCCCAGACGACGGTGCCCGAGGGCGAGAGCTGCGGCTTCAGCTGCCACGGCACGCCCAACACCACCGAGGGCGTGTTCCTGCGGGAGCTCGACCTGTACGAGGCGGACGGTGTGACCCGCCTGCCGGATTACGACGCCAACATCGGCATCGTGATCGATGACTGAGCGACATGGGAAGGGTCGGGGGCATCGGCTCCCGGCCCCGATGAGACGGGCGCCCCGCCGACCGGGGAGACGGGCGCCCCAACCATTCGAGTCAGGGCCCCGGTCCCGAACCAAGGAGACTAGCGATGACGAAACGCTGGACCTGGATCGCCCTTCTGCTGATCGCCATGACGGCGCTCTGGGGCTGTTCCGACGACGACCCCGTGACCCCCGAGGAGACCGCCTTCGAGGTGATGGCCGCCGCCGGCGCCGAGTACGTGAACGACAACACGGACTGCCCGGGCGTGATCTCGGCCGCCGCCCTCAACGCCAACGGCGTGGAGAACTACACCATCATCGACATCCGGAGCGAGTCCGCGTACCTGAACGGGCACATCCCCGGCGCCATCCACTCGTCCCTCGGCTCCCTGCTGAGCGACGTGGCGGCGAAGTCCATCTCCACTGACGAGAACATCGTGGTGGCATGCTACACCGGCCAGAGCGCCGGCCACGCCAAGATCGCTCTGGAGCTCATGGGCTACGAGAACGTGCAGTCGCTGCTGTTCGGCATGAGCAGCTGGAACAGCGCGCTGTCCGGCTCCTGGTCCAACAACACGGGCGACGCCCTGGCCGCCCCCGAGACCACCAACAACAACGCCGACCTGACGACCCACGCCTTCCCGACCCTCTCCGAGGATGCGGGCACCGTGGTCGAGGAGCGCGTGGCCGCCATGCTGGCCGCCGGCTTCAAGGGCATCACCTACGAGACCATGCTGACCAACGGCCTCGACAACTACTTCATCGTGAACTACTTCGGTGAAGCCGATTACCTGGGCGAGGGCACCAGCGGCGTCCCCGGCCACATTCCCGGCGCGTTCCAGTTCACGCCGTACGCCAGCCTCGGCATCGACCAGATGCTCGAGAACCTGCCCACGGACATGCCCGTGGTGGTGTACTGCTGGACCGGTCAGCACAGCAGCCAGATCACGGCCTACCTGAACATGCTGGGCTATGAGGCCTACAGCCTGAAGTTCGGCAGCAACGGCCTGTTCCACAGCGACCTGACGGGCCACAAGTGGACCGAAGCCGCCACCAACGACTTCGCCCTGGAGATGGGCTCCGTCGCCACGGCCGACTTCGAGGCCATGGTCGCCGCGGGCATCGCCTACGTGAACGACAGCGCGGACTGCCCCGGCGTCATCAACGCCGACGACGTCTTCAACAACGGTCCGACCAACTACAAGATCTTCGACATCCGCAGCCAGGAAGCCTACGACGCCGGTCACATCGAGGGCGCCTTCCACTCCTCGGTGGCGACGATCCTGACCGACGTGGCCGCCAACGCCGCCATGGACGATCCCATCGTGGTGGCCTGCTACACCGGCCAGAGCGCCGGCCATGCGAAGATCGCCCTGGAGCTCTCCGGTTACGAGAACGTGAAGTCCCTGCTCTTCGGCATGTCGAGCTGGAACACGACCCTGTCCGGATCCTGGGACAACAACACGGGCAACGCCCTGGCCGCCGCCGAGACCGACGACAACAACGGCGACCTCGCGGGCCAGGCCTTCCCGACCCTGACCGGCACCGTCGACGACCGCGTCGCCGCCATGCTGGCCGCCGGGTTCAAGGGCATCACCTACGACGCCATGCTGACCAACGGGCTGGAGAACTACTTCATCCTGAACTACTTCGGCCAGGCCGACTATCTGGGCGAGGGCACGGCCGGCGTTCCGGGCCACATCCCCGGCGCCTTCCAGTTCACGCCCTACGCGAGCATGGACATCGACGAGATGCTGGCCTATATCCCCGCGGACATGCCCGTGGTGGTGTACTGCTGGACCGGCCAGCACAGCAGCCAGATCACGGCTTACCTGAACATGCTGGGCTATGAGGCCTACAGCCTGAAGTTCGGCAGCAACGGCCTGTTCCACGACCTGCTGACGGGTCACAAGTGGACCGAGGCGCAGCACAACGACTATCCGCTGGTCCCCACGCCCTAGGCGTGTCGACTTCGGACGCAGAGGCGGGCGGCCTTCGGGCCGCCCGTTCTCGTTTGATGGGGATGGGTGTCAGCGACGCAGGAGCATGGCCAGGCGGGTGGCCAGGATGCCGCGGAACCCGGCCCAGGTGAAGCGCATGCCCTGGGCCTCCCGATAAGCGGTGAGGGCCTCGTCCAGGCGGCCGTCGCCGCGTAGGCCCCAGGCCTCGCCGATCTTGCAGGAGAGGATCACTTCGTCGATGAGGCGAAGCACGGCGGGATCGTCCACGAAGGGGATCTGGCGGCGGCGGATCTCTGCAACTGCGGGCAGGCGGCGCCAGCCGCGGGCCGTCACGCCGCCGGCCGTGCGACGGTAGCGGTGGCCCACCAGGTCCAGGAAGGCGAAGACCGAGTCCACGCGGGCCAGCTTGAGCCACATCTCGATGTCGTCGCCGTTGGCGAGCTCCTCATCGAAGCCGCCGGCGTCGATCAGGGCCTCGCGCCGGACCACCACGCTGCTGGTGCCCACGAAGTTGGCGTGGAGCAGGGCGTGGTGGAGGTCGCGGCCCGCGAAGAGGGCGGTGGGGGGATGGGCCGGGCCGGCGCCCGCCATCGGCTGCAGGTGCTCGCGGAAGGCCTGGTAATCGTCGAGCATGCGCTCGGCGATCACGTCACCGGCCTCGTCGATCACCATGAAGTCGGTGAAGCAGAGGGTCGTCTCGGGGTGGCGCATGAAGACGGCGGCCTGGGCCGCGAGCTTGCCGGGCTCCATCAGATCGTCGGAATCGAAGAGGGCCACCAGGGGGCGCGTGGCCAGGGCGACGCCGCGGTTGCGGGGGCGGGCGGGTCCGCCGCTGTTGGGGATGCTCTCGAAGCGGAACCGGTCGGGATGCCGGGCGGCCCATTCGGCGAGGACGGCGGGGGTGCCGTCGGTGGAGCCGTCGTCCACCACGATCACCTCGAAGTCGGGGTGATCCTGGGCGAAGACTCCCTCCAAGGTCTCATTCAGGGTGTCGGCCGCGTTCCAGGCGGGGATCACGACGCTGATTCCAGGCAGTTCCATGGCACCTCCGTAGTGGCCCAAGCTAACACAGGAACGTCGGAACTGGTACACTCCCGATCCGAAAGGAGACGTCATGGACTGGAACGAACGAATCGATGCCATGGTCGCGGGCTACCAGGACGCGGCCATCCTCCTGGCGGCGGTACGTCACCGCCTCTTCGACGAGCTGGGATCCGCTCCCCGCACGGCCGCCGACGTGGCCGAAGCACGGGGCCTGGATCCGCGGGCGGTGGACGCCGTGCTGCACGCCCTGGCCTCGTCGGGTGTGCTGATCAAGGAAAACGGTGGATTCACCCTCCTCGAGGACCGGGCGAGGATCCTGCGCAGCGACGGCGCCGACAGCCAGGTCTCAATCATCGGGCACCACGAGCACCTGCTGAAGCGCTGGGCCCGCCTCGACGAGGTGCTCGCGAAGGGCGGCCCCCTGCGCCGCGAGCGTGAGCGCACGGGCGACGAGCTGCGAGACTTCATCTGCGGCATGCGCGACATCCAGCGCCGCAGCGTGCGCGGCGTGATCGACCGGGTGGACCTGGCCGGCGCGGAGCGGTTGCTGGACCTGGGCGGGGGGCCGGGCACGGCCGCCATCGCGTTCGCGGAGGAATGGCCGACGCTGCGTTGCACCGTCTTCGACCTGCCCGAGCCGTGCGGCATCGCGCGGGAGCAGGTGACGGCGGCCGGTCTGGACGATCGGGTGGACGTGGTGGCGGGGGACTTCCTGGTCGACCCCATCGGCGCCGACTTCGACATGATCTACCTCTCCAACATCATCCACAGCCTCTCGCCGGACGAGACGGCCCTGCTCTTCGGCAAGTGCTTCGCTGCGCTCGTGCCCGGCGGCCGGCTGCTGGTGAAGGACTTCTACCTGGACGACGACCGCGCGGCCCCGCCCTTCGCGGCCCGTTTCTCCGTGAACATGCTGGTGGGCACCGAGGGCGGAAAGTCCTATGCGGACAAGGAGGCGCGCGAGCTGCTGGCCGGAGCGGGATTCACGGATCTCGAGCGTGTGGACGTTCCGAAGCACTCGGCGGTGCTGATCGGGGCGCGGCCCATCTGATCGCCGAGGGGTGCGGTCGGAGGCGCACGGCCCTAGGCTGTCGGTCCGACCGCATCTTCACCCGCACCAGGAACGGCCACGCCATGACCCAGTCCCGCACGCCCGCCGAGATCCGCCGCGACGGCAACAGCCTCGCCGCCGAGGGGTCCCTCTACCTGCGTCAGCACGCGCACAACCCCATCGACTGGCGACCCTGGAACGACGAAGCCCTGGCGCTGGCCCGGCGCGAGGACCGGCCCATCTTCCTGTCGGTGGGCTACAGTTCCTGCCACTGGTGCCACGTGATGGAGCACGAGGTCTTCGACGACGACTGTGTGGCGGCGTACATGAACGACCACTTCGTGTGCATCAAGGTGGACCGCGAGGAGCGACCCGACCTGGACGCCGTATACATGGACGCCGTGCAGGCCATGATCGGCCGCGGCGGCTGGCCCATGTCGGTGTTCCTCACGCCTGACCTCAAGCCCTTCTGGGGCGGCACCTACGTGCCACGCGACCCCTTCCTGAAGCTCTGCGAATCGGTGATGACCATCTACACCACCCGCCGCCCGGACCTGGACCAGCAGGCGGACGAGGTGGCGTCGCGGGTGAACGTGCCGCCGCCGGCGCCCGAAGGCGAGGCGGGGATGCCCGACGTGGAGGCGGTGGTCGACCGGCTGGGCTCGGTCTACGACCCGGAATGGGGCGGCTTCAGCCAGGCTCAGAAGTTCCCTCAGCCCCTGAAGTGGCGCTTCCTGCTGAACGTCCAGCGCCGCACGGAGGACGAGGAACTCGGTCGCCGCATCCGCCATACCCTGGACGCCATGGCCTCCGGCGGCATCCGCGACCAGCTCGGCGGCGCCTTCCACCGCTACACGGTGGAGCGCACCTGGCTGGTGCCCCACTTCGAGATCATGCTCTACGACAACGCCCAGCTCGCGTCGCTCTACCTGGAGGCGGCCGACGCCTTCGACGAGCCGCGTTACCTGGACGTGGCCCGTGGGATCCTCGACTTCTTCGTGCGCGAGTTCGAGGGGTCGGACGGCGGCATCCTCGCCAGCTACGACGCCGACAGCGGGGGCGAGGAGGGCAGCTTCTACGTGTGGACGCCGGAGCAGATCGCCGCCGTGGCGGGCGACGACGGCCTGGCCCTGTGCCGCCTGCTGGGCGTGACCGAGGCCGGCAACTTCGAAGGCGCCTCCATCCTGACGCGCCGCGTGGAGCCCGCCGACGAGGACGAGGCCGGTCTGTTCGACCGCTGGTGCGAGCCCCTGCGGAACGCCCGCGGGGAGCGCGTCCGTCCCGGCCTGGACACCAAGGTGGTGACCGCATGGAACGGCATGGCCCTCTCGGCTCTGGTCCGGGGGTACAAGGCCACCGGAGATGAGCGCTGGATCGCCGCCGCCCGCCGCATCGTCGCGCAGCTCGACACCGTCAACACCGACGCTGACGGCCGCCTGCTCCGCGCCTCCACCGACGGCGCCGGCGTCGCACCGGCCGTCCTGGACGACTACGCCAACTACGCCTGTGGCCTGCTCGACTACCACGCCGTGACCGGCGACGGCCCGGCCCTGGACCGGGCTCGGGCGCTCGTGGACCAGGCGGAGAGCCTCTTCGCCGCGCCCGACGGCGGCTGGTACCTCACCGCGGAGGATGTGGCGGCTCCCCTGGGCCGGCGCATCGGGGTGTTCGACAGCGTGGAGCCCTGCGGGGGGAGCGCCATGTGCCATGCTCTGATCGGGTTGGCCGCGGCTACCGGTGAAACCTCCTACGCCGGGCGGGCGGCCCGCGCCGTCGCCCTGGTCGCTCCCCACTTCGAGCGGGTGGGCGGTGAGTTCGCCTGGTGGGCCGATGCCGCGCTGCTGCTGCGCGAGGCGGGGGACTGATCTCGACGCCACCCGTGGCGGACGCTATGTTCATCGGCGGAGGTGCACCATGAAGCCCGTCTACGCCCTGCTGCTCCTGCTGCTGCTGACCGCCGCCCAGCTCGGGTGGTACGAGTCGCGTCTGCCCGACCCGGTCGTCTCCAGCTTCGACTACGACGGCGAACCGCGGGGCTGGATGTCCAAGGGCGCCGCTCTCTTCTACTGGACGATCATCTCGGTCATCGCGGCCGGCCTCTGTTGGGGGATCGCCGGAGTGATCCGCCGTCTGGGCGGCCGCGGCATCAACGTGCCTCACCCCGAATACTGGCTGGCGCCGGAGCGGAAGGCGGAGACCGTCGCCTTCGTGGCCCGCCGTCTGGAATGGTTCTCGGTCGTCTTCTACCTGTTCATGCTCTGGACCCACCAGCTGACCATCGTGGCCAATCTCTCCGACCCGCCCCGCATGCCGTCGGGACCGTTCTGGGTGGGGTTCGGGGCGTTCATGCTCTTTTCCTCCTGGTGGACCCTGCGCCTCATCATGCACTTCCAGTTCAAGCCGAAGGACGCCGCGTAGCGCCTTGCCCGGCCCCGTTCGCGGGGCTATGCTGTGGACCCCTACCAGACTTGGAGATGGCATGAAACGAGGCGACTGGACCTTCGCGGCCGTCGAGGACGGCCGGTTCAAGCTCGACGGCGGATCGATGTTCGGCGTGGTGCCCCGCGTGATGTGGGAGAAGCACCACGCGCCCGACGAGATCAACCGCATCGACCTGAGCCTGCGCTGCCTGCTGGCGCGCTCGGCCGACCGGGTCGTGCTGGTGGACACCGGCATCGGCGACCGCTGGGAAGAGAAGCAGCTGGCCATCTTCGCCATCGACCGCCGGGCGAACCAGCTCGTGGAAGAGCTGGAGGCGAAGGGCGTGTCCGCCGCCGACGTCACCGACGTCGTGCTCACCCATCTCCATTTCGACCACTGCGGCGGCACCATCCGTCAGGGCGACGACGGCCTCGAACCGGTCTTCCCGAACGCCCGCCACTGGGTGCAGGAGAAGCACTGGCAGTGGGCGCACCGCCCGTCGGAGCGCGATCGCGCCAGCTTCCGCATCGACGACTTCCACATCCTCGAGGAGCGGGGTCAGCTGCAGCTCGTCAACGGTCCGGTGGAGCTCTTCGACCAGGTCCGCGTGACGCCGGTCAACGGCCACACGCCCGGCCAGCAGGTCGTCGAGTTCCACACCTCGGAGGGCGTGGTGGCCTACGTGGGCGACCTGCTGCCCCTGGCCAGCCAGCTGCGCGTGCCCTGGATCATGGGCTTCGACCTGAACCCGCTGCTGACCCTCGAGGAGAAGAAGCAGTTCCTGAGCCGCGCCGCCGAGGGCAACTACACCCTGGTGTTCGAGCACGACCCGCTGGTGGAGTGCTGCGGCGTGGGCTTCGACGACGGCCGCTTCGAGGCGGTCGAACCGTTCGTGATCGCGGAGAGGTAGGCATGGGCAGGGTCCGCAGCGTCCGCAGGAATCACCTGGAGAAGCCGTCGTGGCTCAAGGTCCGCCGCCGCGGCGGCGAGACGTACCAGGAGGTCAAGAGCCTGCTGGCCACGGCGCGCCTCAACACCATCTGCGAGAGCGGCGACTGCCCCAACAAGGGCGAGTGCTTCAGCAACCGCACCGCCACCTTCATGATCATGGGCAACGTGTGCTCGCGGAAGTGCTCCTTCTGCAACGTGGCCACGGGCGCCGCCGACCCCCTGGACGCCGAGGAGCCCCGCCGCGTGGCCGAGTCGGTGGCCCACCTGGGACTGCGCTTCGCCGTGGTCACCTCGGTCAACCGCGACGAGCACCCCGACGGCGGTTCCGCCCAGTTCGCCGCCACCATCCGCTGGATCCGCCGCCTCAACCCCGACTGCGGGGTCGAGGTGCTGGTGCCCGACTTCCTGGGCCTGCCCGCCCAGCTCCACAAGGTGCTCGACGCCCGCCCCGAGGTGCTCGCCCACAACCTCGAGACAGTCCCCCGGCTCTACGGCGCAGTGCGACCCCAGGCCGACTACCAACGCTCGTTGACGGTGCTGAAGGCCACGCGCCGCTGGGCCGACGCCATGGGCGTGCGCATGCGCGTGAAGACCGGCATCATGGTGGGGCTCGGCGAGACCTTCGAGGAGGTCGAGGCCCTCATGCGCGACTGCGTGGAACACGGCGTCGACATCCTGACCGTGGGCCAGTACCTTCAGCCCACCCCCGCCCACCACGAGGTGGTGCGGTTCTGGACCCCCGAGGAATTCGACCAGACGGCCCGCGCAGGACGCGACCTCGGGCTGCGTTGGGTCGAGGCCGGGCCGCTCGTGCGGTCCAGCTACCACGCCCGCGAACAGGCCGAGGGGCACGACCAGGAGGCGTCATGGCCCGCGACCCCGACCACCGACACGGACGGAGCGACGACCGCACCCGGCGCTGGCTGCTGACCGGCGCCCTGCTGGCGGCGGCGCTGCTGGCGGCCGTCTCGCTGGGGCTGGCGAGCCTCTACGGATCGGCCCGGGAGCGGCTGGACGACGCCATGGGCGAGCGGCTCGAGGCGGTGGCGACCACCGCGGCGGCCTTCATCGACGGCGACCAGCTCCAGACCTGGTCCTACGATCCCCGGAAATCCGTCGAATACCTGATCACCGAAGCGCAGCTGGCGAACCTGCTCGAGCGGAGCGGTCTGGCGTCGATCGTCGTGAACGACGATGCGGGCATCGTGGTGATGGCCCTGGGCGACAGCCTCGCCCTGCGCGAGCCCGACCCCTACTGGGAGCTGGATCTGGGCGATCGCGGGGCGGCGTTGCTGGGCACCCCCACCGCGAGCTCCCTCTTCGAGCACCACGGCGTCGTCCAGAAGAGCGCCTTCGCGCCCGTGGAGACGTTCGACGAGACGATCGTCGGTCTCGTGGCCGTCCACGCCGAGGCCGATTACCTGGACGACCTCTCCGCCCTGCGTGCCGGCGCCTGGATCACCGCCGGCATCGTGCTGGCCGTGCTGCTGGCCCTGCTTTCCGGCCTGGCGCGGCTGCTCCGCGACATCGTCCGCTACCGTGCCTCGCTCGCCGACCAGGAGAAGCTGGCGGCCATGGGCCGCATGACCGCAGGCATCGCCCACGAGATCCGCAACCCGCTGGGGATCCTGCGCGGTGCGGGGGAGTCGCTGGAGATGCGGCTGGAGGGACTGGGTCAGGACGCCACCATGGCCCGCTTCGTGATGGACGAGGTGGATCGCCTCGACGCCATCCTCACCCGCTACCTCACCTTCGGGCGCGGGGGAGGGCTGTCGTTCGTCGCCACCGACCTCGAATCCCTCGTGCGGAGCACGGTGCGCGACCTGGCCGAGGCGTTCGGGGAGAAGGGCGTGTCGTCCGTCGTCGACGTGGCAGGCGAGCCCCGCGAAGCGGAGGCCGACCCCACGGCCGTGCGCCAGCTCCTGATCAACCTGCTGCTCAACGCCGCCGATGCCGCGGCGGGATCCGACGGCGCTCGCGTGGACGTCGTCCTGACCTTCGCGGCCGACCGCGCGACCATCACCATCGTCGACACCGGCCCCGGCCTCGGCGGTGCCGACCCCGAGAGCCTCTTCGAACCGTTCCGCACCACCAAGGAGAAGGGCAGCGGCCTGGGCCTGGCGGTGGCACGCCAGGTTGCCGTCGACCACGGCGGCACCGTGACCCTCGCCGACCGCGCCGACGGCCCCGGCGCCGCGGCGGTCGTGACCCTGCCCTACCGAGTCCCGACGACGGAGGATGACTGAGATGGCCCACGTGCTGATGGTGGACGACGAACGCAGCTTCGTGACCGTCGCCCGCGACTTCCTGGAACAGGCCGGCCACACGGTCACCGGCGCCTTCGACGGCGCCTCGGCCATCGAGCTGATGGAGAGCCGCACCTTCGACGTCGTGCTCACGGACCTGAAGATGGAGCCCGTCGACGGCATGGCGGTGCTCGACGCCGCCCGCGACCACGCCCCCGGCACCCCGGTGATCATGCTCACGGGCCACGGAGACAAGGACGACGGCGTCACGGCCATGGAGAAGGGCGCCTACGACTACCTCAACAAGCCCTACGCCTTCAAGGAGCTGAGCCTGCTCATCGACCGGGCGGTGGGAGAGGTGCGCACCAAACGCGAGAACGCGGCGCTCAAGAGGCGGCCACCGTCCGGGGCCGATGGGATGATCGGTAACTCGGCACCTATGATGAAGCTCAAGGATCTGATTGAGAGAGTTGCGGTTTCGGGAGCCACGGTCCTGATTCGAGGCGAGAGTGGAGTCGGGAAAGAAGTTGTGGCGAAAGCGATCCATGCTGCCAGCACGAGGTCGACAGGTCCTTTCATCGCCGTGAACTGCGCGGCTATTTCCGGCACCCTGCTGGAGAGCGAACTCTTTGGACACAGAAGGGGGTCGTTTACTGGAGCGGACGAGGACCGGGAAGGACTATTCCTCGCGGCCCATGGTGGTACGATCTTTCTCGATGAGATCGGCGAAGCCGATCATTCCGTGCAGGCCAAGCTCCTCCGCGTCCTCCAGGAACGGAAGATCAACCCCGTGGGCGACCCCCGCGAGCGCGACATCGACGTCCGCGTGCTCGCCGCCACCAACCGCCCCCTCGAGGACGCCATCCGCGACGGCGGCTTCCGTGAGGACCTGTACTTCCGCCTGGCCGTCTTCCCCCTCGAGGTGCCGCCCCTGCGCGAGCGACTGGAAGACCTGCCCGCCTTGACGGAGCGGTTCTACGCCGAGTCCGGACGGGCGGGAGAGACGCCCGCCAAGGCGGTGCTGGACCGCCTGGCCGCCTACCGCTGGCCCGGCAACGTGCGTGAGCTGCGCAACGTGGTCGAACGGGCCCACATCCTGGCCGGCCCCGACCCCGTCGGTCCGACCCACGTGATGCTGGACACGGCCCTCGCCGCGCCGGCAGTCGCCCCCGACGACCTGAACCTCGAGACCAACGAGCGGCGCCTGATCCGCATCGCCCTCGAACGGGCCGACGGCAACAAGAGCGAGGCCGCACGCCTGCTCGGAATCACGCGCCGGACCCTCTATTCCCGCCTCAATCTGCTGGGCCTGGACGGCGAGGGCCGCCCGGACCCGGACGCCCCCGACGGGACGGGAGAGTGAACCTGGAGGGACAGTGGAACCGACGAACGTCGGTTCCCTCCTGCGCGGCTGACGAGTAAGGTGCTGTCACTAATGAGGATACCGGATATTCTCCGGCTCTTCTGTCCTGGCCCACCCCTTGCTCCACCCAGGCCAGGACACCAGCAGAGGACCAAGATCATGACCACTCGAAGCCACACCACCCGCTCCCTCCTCCTCACGCTGCTCGCGCTGATCCTGGCGATCGGCGCGGCGGCGCCCGCCTCGGCCCAGTCGGATGATCCGGCGGCCGACGCCCTCGAGATCCTCGAGGCCACGGAGGACATGCTGCGGCACGTCGGCCCCATCGTGCGGGAGTCGGAGAGCGAGCAGGCCCGCCGCATCTTCCAGGATGCTCTGGCGAGGCAGATGCAGGCCCGCGCCCTGTACGACCAGGAGCGCTACTACCTGGCCGCGCGGTCGTCGCTGCGGGCCCGCGAGATCGCCCGCCAGGCCGAACGCATCGCCCGGGAGGGTCAGAACTTCGAGGAGCAGGCCCAGCGCCGCTTCGAGCGGGCCCGCGACCTGCTGCAGGACCTCCGCGAGCGGGCCCACGAGGCCGGCAACACCCAGGCCCTGGTCTTCGTGAACCGGGCCGAGAACCTGCTGACCAGGGCGGTCGACCAGTACCGCCAGACCCACTACGAGCGTGCTCTCCAACTCGTCCACGAGGCGGAGAACATGCTGCGACGTGCGGCCAGACTCCTGTTCGGGGAAGGGGACACCGACGGGCTCGAACGGGAGCTGGACCGCACGGAGCGCCTCATCGACATGGCCAGGGAGCGTCTGCAGGACGATCCCGACCGCGCCATGATGAAGAAGCTGGAGCAGGCGTCGCGCGCTCTGACCCAGGCCCGTGAGGCCCTCAACGGCGGCGACCCCGCCGAGGCCCACAACCGCCTGCGCCAGGCCCAGCGCACCGCCCAGCAGGCCCTGCGCATGGCCGGCGTCGGCCCCGAGTCGGGAGCCGTGACCCGCGAGATCGAGCGCTTCGACGAGCGTCAGCAGGAACTCGTGGACCGCATCTCCGAGGCCCGCGACGGCATCGCCGCCCGCCGCCTGGTCCGCGCCCGCGGCCTGCGTGACGACGCGGCCGAGGCCCTCGCCGCAGGCCGCACCGGCGACGCCCTGCGCCTCATCCGTTCCGCCCTGAACCTGCAGCGCCAGGCCGCCGAAGCGAGGCCGTGAAGGGGCGCGCGCTGACGGTCGGCCTGCTGACGGCCCTCGTCCTCGGGACGTGGGCCCTTCCTGCGTCCGGGGCCGTGGCCGAGGACGACTCCCTCCAGTTCTGGCTCGACCTGCTCAGCGCCGACACCGCCGAGGTGGACGCCGCCCTCTCCGAAGTGGGCGCCGCGACCCGCGAGCGCGCCGCCGCCTGGCGCTGGGACGCCTCCCTGGCCACCGGCTACGACTCGTACGTGCAGACCTACTCCCTGGCCCTCGAAGACACTACCGAGAGCCTCGCCGAGTACGAGGTCACCCTGGCCGCCGAGGGCGTCGCCGGCGGAGACGGTCCCCACGTGTGGCGCATCGCCCCGAAGCTGTCGGCCGGTTCCGAGCGCACGCGGGAGTGGCTGGAGACGGGCTGGAGCTGGCGACCCGACGAGTCCCGCCACCGCCTCGACGCCGCTCTCGACCTCCGGGCCGTCCAGTACGGCGGTTCCACCGACTGGTACCTCAGCAGCGACTGGCGCGAGGCCGCCGCCGACCTGCGCTGGCGCACGACCACGGCCGACGCCTCGGGTCTCGACGTCCGCCTGGACGCCTCCCAGCTGCGCTACGACACCCCGTCCACCCTCGAGGTGGACCGAGACGACGTCCGCGTGACCGCCGCCCTGGCCTCCGGCACCTGGTCCGACCGCCGCTGGAAGCTGGGCCTGCGGGGCGGCCGTCGCGCCCACCCCGACACCGCCGCCATCGACCGCACCATGTGGGGCGCCGACCTCTCCCTGGAAGTGCTGCCCCTCGACGGTCCAGGCTTCTACCTGACCCACCGCAGCGAACGCCGCGACGTGCGCGACCAGACGGCCCGCCCGTCGAGCTGGGGTCACTGGACCTCCGCCGAAGCCGTGCTGCCCCTGCCGCCCGGCGTGGACGTCCGCGCCGAGTTCGACCTGGAGGTCTGGACCTACGACGAATCCCGCGACGCCTACACCGACCAGACCCGCTGGAGCTCCTTCGTCGGCCTGGGCCGCGACCCCCTGGACGGTCCCGGCTGGCAGATGGGCATGGCCCTGGAACGCCTCACCGGCGACGACCCCGACGAGGTCTACGGCCAGATCGGCGTGCGTGGCGGTTTCGACGTGCTCACCGACGCCCTGAGCGCCTCCTGCAGCCTGGAGCTGGGCCGTCGCGACTACGAGGCCGCGGGGGACACCTCGACCAGCACCTTCGGTGACACCACCGACCCCCTCTACACCGACTTCACCTACGTCGAGGTCTGGGCCAGCGCCACCTGGCGCCTCCACGAGCGGTTGTCGCTGGACGCCCTCGGGAGCTGGATGCCCGAATCCCATACCGAGGACGAGGACGACCAGAGTCTCGGATTCGCGTCGGTGAGGGCCATCTACCGCTTCTGATCCCATCCGCCGCTGGACTTTCCCGCAGCCCGTCCAGGTGTTATCTTGTGCGCGGCGGTCGCCCGGAATCCGGAGACCGCCGCGTATCCGTCCGTACACGAGGATTCCGGGCCCCGGAGAGGACCCCCATGGCCGACATCACCAAACGCAGCGACGACTATTCACGCTGGTACCTGGACGTGATCCAGGCCGCCGAGCTGGCCGAGAACAGCCCCGTCCGCGGCTGCATGGTCATCAAGCCCAACGGCTACAGCCTGTGGGAGATGATGCAGCGCTGGCTGGACGACCGCTTCAAGGAGCTGGGCCACGTCAACGCCTACTTCCCGCTGCTGATCCCCAAGAGCTTTCTGGCGAAGGAGGCGGAGCACGTGGAGGGCTTCGCCAAGGAGTGCGCCATCGTCACGCACTCGCGCCTGAAGACGGCCGAGGTGGACGGCAAGGTCACCGTGGTGCCTGACCCCACGTCGAAGCTCGAGGAAGAGCTGATCATCCGCCCCACCAGCGAGACGGTCATCTGGGACACCTACCGCAAGTGGATCCAGAGCTACCGCGACCTGCCGGTGCTCATCAACCAGTGGGCCAACGTGATGCGCTGGGAGATGCGCACGCGCCTGTTCCTGCGCACCGCCGAGTTCCTGTGGCAGGAGGGGCACACCGCCCACGCCACGGCCGATGAGGCCCGCGAGGAAACGCTGAAGATGCTGGAGTGCTACCGCTGGTTCGCCGAGGAGATCCTGGCGATGCCTGTGGTCTGCGGCGTGAAGACCCCGCGCGAGCGCTTCGCCGGCGCCGAGGAGACGTTCAGCATCGAGGCCATGATGCAGGACAACAAGGCCCTGCAGGCCGGCACCAGTCACGACCTGGGCCAGAACTTCGCCAAGGCCTTCGACGTGAAGTACCAGACCAGCGAGGGCGTGGAGGACCATGTGTGGGCCACGAGCTGGGGCGTGTCGACGCGCCTGATCGGCGCCCTGATCATGACCCACAGCGACGACAACGGCCTGGTGATTCCGCCGAAGGTGGCCCAGCGCAAGGCCGTCATCGTGCCCATCTGGCGCGACGACGAGGGCAAGGAGCTGGTGCTGAACAAGGCGAAGGAGCTCCAGGAGATGCTGCGCCCGTCCATCGGCTTCGTGCAGATCGACGACCGCGACAAGATGCGCCCCGGCTGGAAGTACGCCGAGTGGGAGCGCAAGGGCATGCCCATCCGCATCGAGCTGGGCCCCCGCGACGTGGAGAACGACGCCTGCGTGCTGGCCACCCGCCACGACGGCGCCAAGCACCCCACGCCCCTGGCCGACCTGGTGGACGCCGTGAACGGCCACCTCGAGCGCATGCAGTCGGAGCTGTACCAGGCGGCCCTGGACCGTCGTACGGCCAACACCTGCAAGCTGGACACCTGGGACGAATTCACCGCCCTGTACGAGGGCGAAGGCGGCTTCGCGCACTGCCACCACTGCGGTGAGACGGAGTGCGAGGAAGCCATCCAGAACGAGACGAAGGTCACCATTCGCAACATCCCGCTGGACGCCGAGGCCGAGGACGGCCAGTGCATCCGCTGCGGGAACCCGAGCAAGAAGCGCGTGCTGTTCGCGCAGGCCTACTAGCCCGATAGAAGGGAGGCGGTCATGAACACGCCTTGGACCGATGAGAAGATTCAGGAGCGCATGCAGCTGAAGGTCGGCCTGGCCGAGATGCTCAAGGGCGGCTGCATCATGGACGTGACCAACGCCGAGCAGGCCAAGATCGCCGAAGAGGCGGGCGCGGTGGCCGTGATGGCGCTGGAGCGCATCCCCGCCGACATCCGCGCCGACGGCGGCATCGCCCGCATGAGCCAGCCGAAGATGATCAAGGAGATCCAGGACACGGTGTCCATCCCGGTCATGGCCAAGTGCCGCATCGGCCACTTCGCCGAGGCGCAGGTGCTCGAGGCCCTCGGGATCGACTTCATCGACGAGTCGGAGGTCCTCACGCCCGCCGACGAGAAGAACCACGTGGACAAGTGGCCCTTCAAGGTGCCGTTTGTCTGCGGGTGCAGGAACCTCGGCGAAGCTCTCCGGAGGATCGGAGAGGGCGCGGCCATGATCCGCACCAAGGGCGAGGCCGGCAGCGGCAACATCGTCGAAGCCGTGCGCCACATGCGTCAGGTGCAGGAGGAGATCCGCCGCCTGACGGTGCTGCGCCCCGACGAGCTGATGGCCGAGGCCAAGAACATGGGTGCGCCCTACCACATCGTTCTCGAGGTGGCCAAGCTGGGCAAGCTGCCCGTGCCGAACTTCGCGGCCGGCGGCGTGGCGACGCCCGCCGACGCTTCGCTGATGATGCAGCTCGGCGCCGAGACGGTGTTCGTGGGTTCGGGCATCTTCAAGTCCAACGACCCGAAGCCGCGGGCCGAGGCCATCGTCCAGGCCGTCACGTACTACGACGACCCCGCCAAGCTGCTCGAGATCTCCATGGATCTGGGCGAGGCGATGGAGGGGATCGACGTGGCATCGCTGCCGGAGGACGAGAAGATGGCGGCGCGCGGCTGGTAAATTCTGCACGGTCGCCGTCGATGCATACGTGTTTAGGCTGTTAGTGGACAAGTCCACTATTCGGTTTTCCATCAGGACCACGCCCGGCCTGGGCTCCCGGGCCGGGCGTTCTTGATGGACGATACGCCCCGTGCGTGGATCCACGCACCAGCGGCACGAAAGGTCACATGAGCAACGTCACCGACCAGCGCCCCGTGGGCGTGCTCGCTCTCCAGGGCGACTTCGAACTCCACGAACAGGCCCTCGACCGCCAGGGCACGCCCCACGTGCGCGTGCGCCGCCCCGCCGAACTGGACGACGTCCGCGCCCTGATCATCCCCGGCGGCGAGTCCACCACCATGACCCGCCTGATCGACAAGACGGGCATGCGCCAGCCCATCCTCGACTTCGCCGCCAGCGGCCGCACGATCCTGGGGACGTGCGCCGGGCTGATCATGCTGGCGAAGAGGATCGAGGAGGACAACGACCGGCACGGCGTGGAGCCCCTCGGACTGCTGGACGTGCTGGTGCGGAGGAACGGGTTCGGGCGACAGGTGGACTCGTTCATCGATACGGTGACCATGGCCGACGGGACGACGGCGGAGGGCGTGTTCATCCGGGCGCCGCGGGTTCTGGAGGTCGGGGATGGGGTCGAGGTCGTGGCCAACTGGAATGATGAAGTCGTGGGCGTGCGGCAGGGGAGCGTCGTGGGGCTGACCTATCATCCGGAAGCATCATCAGGCGACTTGTCGCACTTCGGACTCTAGATCCCTGCACTATTAACAGACTTTATAGTTCGGCGTTGACGGATTTACTCAACTGTGAGAAAGTCCTTGTCTTGGAGGGACATTCGCCGCATGGCGAATCCGGCAAAGCCGGCCTCGAATCCTATGGATCGCTGTTTTTGCTTGTCGGATACCTCCCGATTCGACATGACAACCCATCGAGCCTTGGTTGCGCTGCTTCTCGCCGCAGCGACTGCCAGGGATACGCATTCACGGATCGAACCTTGCATGATAAGGCCCCGTCCGGGCCGCTCCCAATCGGCGAGACTGAAACTCCCAACAAGGGATCCTGAGATGTTGAGACGACTCCTCATCCTGTTCATCGCCCTCTGCACCATCGTAGGCAGCGCGTCTGCCTATGAGAGGCAGTTGTATATCTATGAGGATGAGCTGGGGGGGGCTGATGGGGATCCGGGTGGCGGAGATCTGACACCGTCGAAGACTCCTGAGATTGTGGTTGAAGATCAGGATACCTACACGAAAGGACACCTGCTCTATATCAGTGATGTGATCTTCACGAGGTCAACAGTCGTAGTCTTCAACTATCGCCTATTCAATCTAGAGAGTTGGTTCAATGAACCTTGAATCACTCATCAAGCAGATAGATCCAAGTGCCCGCTTAGGTGAGCATCTGTATCAGCGCGCATATCTCCTGTATTCGACTGAGCAGTATGCGCAGTGCATCCAGGAGTGCGTCACTTTGCTTGAGGGTGATGATTGGCATTTTAATGGGGGGAGAAGTGCTGAGGATATTCTTCAGCTCCTGTCTTACTCTCTGTATTTTTCGGGCCAATATGAAGAAGCTGAGAGGCTGTTGATTTCTGTTCAAAAGCTTCAGCTTATACCAACTGGTGATCCCCGGATGGAAGTACTGTGGGGCTGGTTGCTAGTTAAGAAGGGAAAGCTGAACGTAGCGCTAGATCATGTCCGCAACTTGATCAAGCGAGTGAAGGCCCGTAAGCAAACGGAAATTTTGAACGAGCTTCTGACTCTCAGAGGCATGGTGCAGTATCGCTTGGGGTATATGTCATCTGCACTTTCAGACTTGTCCCAGGCAATCAGCTTGTCTCAAGCAATAGGGGACACGTTCAATGAGATTGTAGCTTTGAACTCATATGGGCTTGTATTGATGACTGCAGGCCAATATGAGCCCGCTACCATGCAGCTAGAAAGTGCTTTGGGTAAAACCCAGCTGGTAAATCAACCTCGTAAGCGTGTGCATATCCTTCTGAACTTGTCGATTGTTGCTGTCAAGAGCGGTGATGTTGCTAAGGCTTTGAACAGGTGCGATGAGGCAGATGCTCTGCTAAGGACTCAATCTGACCAAAGCCATCGACCTGCCTTTTCAATTGTTAGAGCTAGGGCGGCTTTATTGAATGGCCATATCGACGAAGCTCGTGTGTCAGCATTGGAGTTGCTTGCTGGTTTTGAGCATGAAGCTGAATCGAGGTATGAGCCTCTAGTCAATGAACTGTTGGGTGATATTGCATCGGCAAGTGAGAGCTACGAGTCTGCACACCGCTACTACACTCATGCGCTAGACCTCGGCAAACAACTAGCCCCCAACGGCGACATCGTAGCTGAATGCATGCGCCGCCTCGCTTCTCTCCGCCTTCAGGCGGGGGAGGCTTTCGAAGCCATCCCCTTCCTCAAGGAAGCCATCGAGGCATGCGAGAAGTGCGACGAACGATTCGAAATCGGCATCGCGCAGCGTGACCTGTCCAGGGCATACCGTGAGCTGGACAACTTCAAGCAGGCTTTGGTGTACAGCCGTCAGTCCGTCGAGCTGTTCCGCAAGATGGGTGCGAAGAGGGAGTTGGGGCACTCTCAGCTCGAGGCGGCCCGTACCAGGTATGGCTGGTTCGCTCTCAAGGCCAAGGAGATCGACCTCGGTATCCACGACCAGGATGATGCGCCGTATACGCACTTGGAGGAGGCGTGGAGCTATGCCATCGATGCGTATCACACGTATGCGGACCTGGAGTACGAACCCGGCCAGAACGACTGCGAAACCCTGATGGACGCCATGCGCCAGATGGGGACACCTGTCTGGCTGCGGAAGACGCCCGGCGAGCGTCGCAATGAGCCCGAGATCGTGGGAAACAAACCCTTCATAGCCTCCGCCCCCTCCATGAAGAAGCTCCAGACCATGGTCGAGATCGCCTCGTCGACCATCGAGCCTGTCCTCATCACCGGAGAGACCGGCACCGGCAAGGAACTCGTCGCCCGCATGGTCCACGAGAGGGGCGAGCGTGCCGAAGCTCCGTTCGTGCCGGTGAACTGTGCGGCGATTCCTGAGACCCTGTTCGAACGCGAGTTCTTCGGGCATGCCAAAGGCGCCTATACCGGAGCGGAGATCGCGAAGCCTGGTCTCTGTGAGGAGGCCGACGGCGGCACCCTGTTCCTGGACGAGATCGGCGACATGCCGTCGTATCTCCAGGTGAAGCTGCTGCGCCTGCTCCAGGAGGGTACTTACCGGCGGTTGGGTGATCCGGAAGAGCGGCACGTCGATCTGCGGATCATCGCGGCGACCAACGCCCCGCTTCCCGAACTGATCGCGGAGAGCCGGTTCCGACAGGATCTCTACTACCGGCTGCAGACGCTCGAGATGCAGATCCCGCCGCTGCGGGAGAGGCCCGAGGACCTTCTGGCGCTCATGGCGCTCTTCATCGAGCGCGCCATCGGTGAGGCCGTGCCGCCTGCGAAGCTCTTCGACCGCAAGGTCATGGCCGTCTTCAAACGTTATCCCTGGCCCGGTAACGTTCGTGAGCTCGAGGCGATGACCCGCCGCATGGCGTTGTTGGCCCGGCACAACGGCAAGGCCTCCGGCGACATGCTGCCCCAGCAGCTCAGGCCGTGGCTCGACCGTCGGAACAAGGATCGCGGCAGCCTCAGTCTCAACGCCCACCTCGCGGCCGCCGAGCGGGAACGCATCGGTCACGCCCTCGTCCTCAACTCCGGCAACCGGAGCGAGGCCGCACGCGCCCTGGGGGTCTCCAGGAACCAGCTCTATCGCCGGATGGAGAAGCTGGGCATCCAGTCTCCCAAGTAGACGACGCTTGCATTCATCCCCGGATCATGTTGCTTTACCGATGGTGCCGGTGGTACCGGCCCCCTGCGATGCGGCCCCTGGCGTGTAAGAGCGCCCGCACCTCGCAAACGGACAGTCTGTCCGCGCGTTGGATCCCTTCCACACCGCGGTCCAATGACTTGACACGACCGGGCGTCTCCCAATCCTGGGGGCGCCCGGTTCGTCCCCGGAGAACCCAGTGCCCGTCTTCGCCCGCATTTTCCTGATCCTGCTCCTCGCCGCCGCTGTCCATGCCGACGACACCGACGACCAGCACGAGCCCGAGATCCGCGATCCCTTCTTCGAGTTCTGCGTGTCGGTGGTGGAGGGCGATTCCATCGGAGTCTGGACCCGCGACCACATCGTCGAGTGGATGGCCGCCACCGGCCGCGAGACCAGGCTGCCCATCGACATGGTCGTCAGCGTGGAGCGGCGCGCCGCCGACGCGCCGAAGATCCGCTACCAGTACCAGGCCCGCTACGAGTTCATCCTCACCCTCACCGACGACCTCGCCGTGCCGCTGCCCTACAGCATCCTCGGCTACCACCCCGGCACGCTCCACGTCTCGCGCACCGTCCTGGCTCGGGAGTGGGACCTGAGGTCGCCGGTCATCCGCTTCCACGACGACGGCACCGACTACGAGCTCCACTGCAGCTCCGTCCGCACCCTCCAGGTCCTCGACGGCTGGGTGGTGTTGGATGCCGACGGCTGGCTCGATAGGCTGCTCGGGAAGAAGCTGGACGACACGTGGGTGGAGGCGTTCGTGCTGGCCCGCACGAACGGAGCCCCGGACCCCGACGAAGACGGGCTCCAGGGCCTGGCGCTCGGACGCGCCCGTAAGGGAAGGGCCCTCGCAGGCGCGTTCGATTTCGCCCGGGACAAGGTGCTGCCCAACGGGCTGCCGGTGGCGCGCGCCCTGTCCGGGGTCGCGCGCCCGGTGGCGGCTCCCTGGGAGGAGCCGGTGGATTCGCGGGCGTGGTCATGGCCACGCGGCCGCTGATCTTCCTACCGGAAGAGGTTCTTCACCTCGCCCCAGCTCTTGTCCTCGTTGTTCACGGCCCAGGGCACGAGCTCGTAGGTTACCGTGACGGTGGCCGAGCTCCAGATCTCCGATTCCATCTCACCCGCGGCGCCGTTGAGGGTCATGTTGGAGTAGCTGCGGCCCAGCACGTCCAGCACGACGGTCTCGTCGCCGTAGAAGGCGTCGTGGTAGTCCTCGGAGATCACGCCGCCGGCGTGGCCGGTCGGGGCGGCGAAGAGGGCGGTCTCGCCGCTGCCGCCCTCGAAGTCCACGCTGCCGTCGAAGGCCTCGAGGGGACCATAGCCGGTCCAGGCGCCGTTCTGGTTGAGCACCGTGACGCCGCCGGCGGTCCACGGCACGCGCACCCGCATCGACCAGGTCACGATGTCGCTCCAGTTCGTCGGCTCAGCGCTCGTGTT
The DNA here is from genome assembly GCA_964343835.1 of uncultured Fibrobacteraceae bacterium. Classification (GTDB taxonomy): domain Bacteria; phylum Krumholzibacteriota; class Krumholzibacteriia; order LZORAL124-64-63; family LZORAL124-64-63; genus CALEMW01. Next base: position 26,860 of record CAYFKR010000008.1, on the reverse strand, counting down.
CTCGTGATAGAGCTTGCCGTCGACCCAGACATCCACGGCGATGTGAACGCTGGCCAGAGCGTGGATCGTGGGATCCACCTGTTCGAATTCGGCCGTGGCGATCCAGTTGGTCTGGGCGCGCGGCAGGCTCACCGTCTGGACGACGGTCTCCGCCAGGATTGCATTAGCGCACAGCAGAATGGCCAGAACGGCGGTCGCTTTCGCATATCGCATGAATCAGGCTCCCTGTTCGTGTCCCCGGTGGCCATTCCTGCAAGGATCGGGCCTATGGGGCACGATGAGGCATAAAACGTGATCATATGCGATGTCAGGCCACCGGCAACCATGACACGACACCGGACGGGTGTTATCGTACCGTTCATGGATCATGCACCCGACATCGACGCCGAAGAGCGGCACGCCGCACGTATCCTCGTCTCCGGACGGGTCCAGGGTGTGGGCTTCCGCTGGACGGTCAAGAACGCCGCCGAAGCCGCCGGCGTGGTGGGCACCGTGCGCAACCTGCGCGACGGGTCGGTGGAGGTGTGGGCCGAGGCCGACGAGGAGTCCCTCGCGGCCTTCATCGGCGCCGTGTTCCGTGGGTCGCCCGCGGGGCGCGTGACCGACATGCGCGTGGACTGGACCGGAGCCGTCGGCAACTGGACCGACTTCCGGATCGTGACCTGAGGCTCCGGGGAGGACCATGAGCGACGACCGCCTGCTGGTGGCCGTGGATGTCGACGGCACCCTCGTGAACACCGAGATGAACGACTTGCTGCGCGGGCCCGAGATCGAGGCCCTGCACGCCGTGCGCGAGGCCGGCCACGTGGTGGCCCTGTGCACCGGCCGCAGCATGCGTTCCGCCGACGCGGTGATCCGCACCGGCCAGGGCTGCCTGGACGGCGCGCCCCAGATCCTCCTGAACGGCGCCCTGGTGCTGGGGGAGGGCGACCTGCGGGTGCTGCGCAACGGCGGGCTGCCGCGCCATGTGGCCGCGGAGCTCGTCGTGATGTTCCGTGACGCAGGCACCATGCCCATGACCTTCGACATGGAGCACGACGGCGGCGACGTCCGCCTGGAGAAGGCGGAACTCAACCCCGTGCTGACCCGTTACGTCGACCGGCGCCGGGAGCAGGTGGGGCGCGTGGAAGAAGTGGACGACCTGGTGGCCGCCATGCCCGACTGGGTGCAGGAGGTCGGCACCATCGACCTGGTGGACAGGGCCCGGAAGCTCGCCGACGACATCAAGGACCGCTTCGGCGACGAGGTGTGGGTGGTCAGCACCCAGACCCTCATCGAACGCGAGCGGTACCAGTGGATCGAGGTCATGCCGCCCTTCTGCAACAAGGGCACGGGGCTGACGGTGCTGGCCGACGACATGGGTGTACCGCGGGAGCGCATCGTGGCCATCGGCGACAACTACAACGACCTGGACATGTTCGCCGTCGCCGGCCACTCGGTGGCCATGGGCAACGCCCCGGCGGACGTGCAGTCCGCCGTGGACCGGGTGGCGCCCCACGTGGCGAGCAACGGCGCGGCGGCGATCCTCGAGGAGATCGCCCGGGGCGAATGGCCCCTGCGGGAGGTGGACTGACGTGGTGGACCGCTGGAGCGAAGGCTTCGACGAGAACGAGTTCCGCAAGGCCGGCTACGCCTTCGTGGACCTCATGGCGGAGTACCTGCAGGGCCTCGAGGGGCGCCGCGTGTACGGCCCCGTCTCTCCCCAGGGTCTCGACGACTTCTTCGACGAGGAACTGCCGGAGGAGGGCACGTCCTGCGACGACATCATGCAGGAATGCCGAGCCCGGATCTTCCCCAACTCCATGGCCATCGGCAGCCGCCGCTACTTCGGCATGATGAACCCGTCGCCGTTGCCGGTGAGCATCTTCGCCGACGCCCTCTGCTCCGCCATGAATCAGAACGCCGCCTCGTGGCGCCACGCCCCGGCCGCCACGGCCGTGGAGAAACGCGTGATCCGCTGGCTCTGCGATCTGTTCGGGCTGGGCGACGTGTCGTTCGGAACGCTGGTGCCCGGCGGCTCCTTCGCCAACATCACCGGGCTGAAGCTCGCCATCAACCGGGCCCTGGACCGCGACATCCAGACCTGGGACGACGAGACGTCGCCCCACCTGGCCGAGATGGCGAAGCTGCGCTTCTACGTATCCGACCAGGCCCACTACTCGTTCCGCAAGGCCGTGGACCTGCTCGGCCTGGGGCACGGCCAGATCCGCCAGATCCCCACCGACGACCTCTACCGCGTGGACACCGCGACCATGGAGGAGCGGATCGTCGCCGACCGCGACGCCGGACTGGTGCCGTGCTGCATCATCGGTATCGCGGGCACCACCAACACCGGCAGCGTGGACAAGCTGGAGCTCCTGGCCGATGTCGCCGAGCGCCACGGCTGCTGGTTCCACGTGGACGCCGCCTACGGCGGGGCCGTGATCCTGAGCGAGACCTACGGGCCCATGCTGCGGGGCATCGAAAGGGCCGACTCGGTGACCGTCGATCCCCACAAGTGGTTCTACGTGCCCTTCGAGGCCGGCGGCATCCTGGTGCGCGACGGCGACTTCCTGCGCCGCTCGTTCCTGGTGCGCCCCGAGTACTACATGGAGAAGCGCGGCCCCGACGACCCGCCCGAGCACGACCCGCGCGGCTTCCACAAGGGCGACAAGGTGAACTTCTTCCAGTACGGCATCCACGGCAGCCGCCGCTTCAACGCCCTGAAGCTGTGGATGGCCATGAAGGTGGTGGGCCGCCGCCGCTATGCCGACTGGGTGGAGAAGGACATGGAGCTGGCCCGCGTGCTGGCCGGTCTGCTCCAGCGCACGCCCGAGTTCCGGCTGATCGGCCCCAACACCCTGGGCATCTGCACCTTCCGCTGGGAGCCCAACGGCGTGGACCGGACGCCCGAGGAAATCGATCAGCTCAACCGCGACCTGCAGGCCCTCATCGAGCGCGAGGGCGACGCGTGGTTCAGCCACACCATCCTCAAGGGACGGGTGGCCCTGCGCGTGAACGTGGAGAACCGCCAGATGAAGCGCGAGGATGTGATGCGGCTGCAGCGGGTGCTGCGCCGCGCCGCCGAGCGACTGCACCCCGGAAACATCGAGGAGAGTCCATGAAGACCGTCGTTGCCGCCCTGCTGATGCTGCCGACCCTGGCGTTCGCCCAGGGCATGAAGGATTCGTCCACCGTGGTGACCGTGACCGCCGATCCGGACACCGTCGCCGCGGGCGTGGGCTCCACCGTCACCTTCACCGTGACCCTGGACATGCAGGACGGCTGGCACCTCTACGCCAACGGCGATCCCACCTACTACGGCATCTCCTTCAACGCGCCGGAGCAGTCGCCCCTGGCGAACCTGAAGGTCGACTACCCCGAGGGTCACATGGGCAAGTTCCTGGGCGAGGACGTCCGGCTGCTGGAAGGGGAGGAGACGCTGACCGTCAGCGGCATCCTGCTGGTGCAGCCCGAGGCGCCCATCGCCTTCGAGATGGAGCTGCAGGCCTGCGATGCGTCGTCTTGCCTGGCGCCCGCCTGGATCCCCGTTCCCCTGACCGTCGTGCCGAAGGAGTAGCCGTGGCCCGCATCCTCGTGGTGGAAGACGACGCCGAGAACCGCGCCCTGCTGCTGACCATGCTGGAGAAGCTGGGGTACGAGGCCGCCGGCGTGTCCGACGGCGTGACGGCCCTGCGGGCCCTCGGCCTCGAGCCCGGCGACCTGGGCTCCGACCCCGACCTGCCCGCCGAACCCATGCCCGCACCCGACGGGCCGTGGGACGCGGTGCTGATGGACGTGGTGCTGCCCGGCCCCGACGGCCGCGACGTGACACGCCGCATGAGGGAGCTGGACGACGCGCTGCCGGTGGTCGCCGTCACGGGGCAGGCCATGTCCGGGGACCGGGAGTCGTGCCTGGCGTCGGGCATGAACGCCTACGTGCCCAAGCCCTTCACCGTGGACCTGATCCGTGATGCACTGGAGGCGTGCCTCGGGGGCCGATGATCCTTATGTTCATGGTCGCCGCACCGGACCGCCCTCGATCCGACCGGGAGATGCCATGGACCGCCCCCTGATCCTGCTCGCCGCCCTCGGCTGTCTGGCCCTGCTCTCCTTCACGGGCTGCTCCGACGATCCCCCCTCGACACCCGACGACCAGCAGGACTGCTCCGTCGCCGTGACCACGCCGGAGGCCGGCGACGTGTTCCTGGCCGGCGACGACGTCCACGTGCGCTGGGACGCCACCGGCCCCGCCGCCCGCGCCCGCCTCGACCTGCTCTACGACGGCGAACCCGTCGGCGTGATCAAGGACGACACCCCCAACGACGGCTACGTGTACTGGCAGGCCACCGGCTTCGGCGCCGGCTCCAGCAACGACGCCTCCATCCGCGTGACCGCCCTCGGCGACGACGGTTGCGCCGGCGAGAGCGAACCCTTCACCCTGCACGACACGGCGGGCTGCTCGTTCGCGTTCACGTTCGGGGACTCGGTCTTCGTGGCGGGCGACGCCCTCGAGATCACCTGGGAGAGCTCCGCCACCACCGGCCTCGTGGACATCGACCTGATGCGTTGGCACGGCCTGATCGGCACGATCGCCCTCGGCACGCCCGACGACGGCTCCTTCCTCTGGGACATCGACTCCTTCCACCACGGCACCGACGACCACTTCTGGTTCGAGATCCGCGACCACAGCGTCCCCGACTGCATGGCCGAGAGCCACCACATCGAGATCGTGGACTCCGACATCTGCACCGTGTTCATCACGTCGCCCGACTCCAATACCGTCTGGGCCAACGGCGCGGTGGAGCAGATCACGTGGAACTACGACAACGGCAGCGGAGACGTGGACATCCTGCTCATGGCGGGGGAGACGTACGTGGGGACCATCGCGACCCAGGTGGACGCCGCCGGCGGCAGCTACACGTGGCAGGTCACGGACTTCGACTTCACGGGGCCGGACTACCTGTATCGGGTGCTGGTGCGGGATACGTGGGACGAGTACTGCCGCGGGGAGTCGTGGTTCTTCGAGATCGAGTGACCTAGCGGAACAGGCTCTTCAGGTTTCCCCAGCTCAGCTGTTCGGCGGGCTTCATGTCGCCCGCGGTGTCGATCTGCCCCAGAAGACGCCACAATCCCTCATCGTCCGGAACCGCATAGAACGTCTGATACGTGTCGACGGTGATGGTGCTGGTCGTGAGATAGACCGTGATCCGTGCGTCGTAGTAGGCCGTCTTCGCGCCCTCGACGTCGCCGAAGTATGGATCGCCCACGTGGACGGCGGTCCAGGGCCTGATGAGTGTCAGGATCTCGAAGTCGATGCTGGTGATTCCGTTGGTGGAGATGCCGTCGGGGTTGGTGTGGGGCAGACCCGAGAACATGGTCCCGGTGGATGCTACGTCCTCCGGCTTGTCGAAGGCCGGGGCGGGGCCCTCGCCGTCGATGAAGCGGAATGCGAAGCGGTCATCGAGCAGGGCGTCGTAGGCGTCGATGTCCATGCCCGCGTAGGCGGCCCGGAAATCCGCCATCAGGGCTTCGGGGGTCTCGGGGCCGGCCGGGGGATCGGGGGTGGGGGCGACGGGGTCGTCGGAGCAACCTGCGAGGATCACGAGCGAAATCATGGCCAGGATCATGGCGGGAAGACGGTTCATGCCGGGTCCTCATGGAAAACGGAAAAGCGATGCGATCGTGAGACTTAGGCAGTGTATCGGTGGTGATGTGCCGATGTCAAGAAGGGCCGCTCCCGCGGCCCTTCCCGTTCTCTCCAGCGCTGTCGATCAGGCTCAGATCTGCGAGAAGATCGCGTCGAACGCCTCCCGCATGCCCTCCTGCAGCTTCGTCCGATCCTCGTCCGACCACTTCTCCACGTCCTCGCGGATGAAGGTGGTGCGGTCCACGCGGTTGTCGAAGCGGCCCAGGGGCAGGTGGAAGGTCTCGCCGTGGGCCTTCACCGTGACGGTGTTGGGCTTCTCGGACGTGTCGAGCAGGTGGGCCATGTCGTCGCAGCCGTAGTCGCCGAGCATGACCTCGATGGGCACGCCGTGGTGCAGGATCGAACCCGGGTCGTTGGGGTCGGTGCGGGCGTCGTTCTTGCGGCGCGACTCCTCGGGCGTGACCCAGATGTACAGGATGCAGGACTTCTCCAGCATGGCCTTGGACAGCATGCGGAAGGAGTACTGGTAGCCCCAGGGATCCTGCAGGGGCATGGTCATCTTCTCGCCGCCGCCGCGGGCGAACTCCACGACCACGGTCTTGCCCTCGAGGGTCTCGGGCACCTCGGCCACCTTGTCCGCGAGCAGCTTCTCCGACTCGGGACGCAGGGGCTCGGTGACGGCGGCCTTGACCTCGTCCGGCAGCGTCTTCCAGAAGGCGGGGGCGCCCACCTTCTCGCGGTTGGCGTCATAGCGCTTCATGAGCCAGTCCACGGCGCAGTCGGGGGCCGGGCGGTTCCTGTTCACGAGATCCTCGTAGTCCTCGTTGAGCAGCTCGATCAGCGTGCCCCAGTCCAGGGGGTTCTTCATGGGCAGGTTGTCGGAGTCGAAGAAGACCGGGTCGGCACCCTGGGCGCGGAGCTCCTGGCTCACACGGCGCATCATGTGCACGTAGGGGTAGTCGTCGAGCTGGACCGTGTGACCGATGCCGAACTGTTCCTCGCACTGCTCGGGCGTGAGGCTGGCGAGGTAGCGGCGGACCTCGGACTTGCCCGAGGCGGGCAGGGCGGTCAGCAGCAGGACGTCGATGTGCTTGGCCATGATTTCCCTCCGTGTCTTATCTGCGGCGACGGCCCCTGGTGCGGGGCCGTCGTTGTTCGATCGAACGAATATGCCATACGGGGCCCCGAAATCAAGACCCTGGTCTTCAGGATCCCGTGACCGGCTCGGCCGGGGTTTCGGGCAGGGCGGCGGGGCGACGGCCCCGGATCCGATCCCAGATCCCGTGCAGGAACCAACCCGTCCGCACGAAGACCCAGTACAGCGTGGGCATGCCGGCCACGATCAGCACCGTGCTCGACGCCAGCCCGCCGATGCTCGACAGGGCCAGGTTCTCCCAGATGTCCTTGCCCTCCACGTCCGTCAGCCTGATCAGCAGGGGCAGCATGCCGGCAATGGTGGTGCCGCTGGTCAGCAGGATCGACCGGAGCTGGATCTTCGTACCCTCGCAGATGGACTCGCGCAGCAGGGGCGTACGGACATCACCGGGCAGCCGGCGCAGGTCGCCGCCGCCGATGCGCGGGTGATCGGGCAGCAGGGCCGCCAGCTCGGGACGGTCCTCCAGCTTCTCGCGGATCTGCAGGCGGAAGCGGTTGACCAGCAGGATGGCGTTGTTCACCACGATGCCGAACAGCAGCACCAGGCCGATCTTCGCCGACGAGTCGAAGTCCGTGTCGGTGAGCCAGAAGATGGCCATCACGCCGCTCATGGCCATGGGCAGGGACAGCAGCACCAGCAACGGCAGGGTGAAGCTTTCGAACAGCGCCGCGAGGGTCATGAAGATGAACGCCGCCGTCAGCATCAGCATGCGGTTCATCTCCTCCTCCTCGTCCTCGCTGAGCTGCTGGCCCGACACGTCCTCCGCCGTGTAGCCGTAGGGCAGTTCCACGCCGGCCAGGATCTCGTCGATGAAGCGCTGGCGCATCTTGTCGGTGCCGATGTATTCCCACGTCACGTGGATGGCGTAGCGCTGGTCCTCGCGGTAGATGGTCGAGACCACCGGCACCTCCACCAGGTCCACCAGGTCGGCCAGGCGGACGCGGGTGCCGTCCATGGTGGTCATCACGTGGCCGGCGATCTGGTCGTACTGGATGTGGTCCGCGTTGGCGTAGGCCAGCTGAAGGCGCTGGTCACGGCCCTCCAGCAGCATGTGCCAGGGGAACTCGATGCCCAGCAGGCGGCGCAGGTAGCCCACCACCTCCTGGGGGGTGATGTGGTGCCGCGCCAGGGCGTCGCGGTCCAGCAGGATCAGCGATTCCTCGGTGTTGCCCCGCACGAACCGTTCGCCGCCGGTGAGCTGGGCGTTGCGCACGCGACGGTTGCGGCCCAGGCGCTCGTTGATGCCGTCGGTGATCCCCTCGAGGGTCTTGGAGTTGTAGCCGGTGATCTTGATGGTCGAGTTGCCGCCCATGCCGCCGAACCCGCCCTTGAAGTACGGATCGCCGAACCCGAAGACCATGATCCGCATGCCGCCCATCTCCTCCGCCAGCACGATCAGGCGGTTGCGGAGTTCCTCGGGCCAGGAGGTGCGCATGGTCTCGTCGTCGAAGTCGAGGGTCATGCGGGCCGAGTTGGCCTGGCAGTACGACTTCATGGTCACACCCTCGGGCAGCGGCGTCATCTCCGCCTCGAAGAGCTTCATGGTCTCGTTGGTCAGGGTGACCTCGGTGCCGGCGTCGCGGCGGATGATCAGGTAGATCATCTCGCGGTCCGGCTGCTGCCAGAACCCGCCCTGGGTGATCTCGTTCTGGTACAGGTGCCAGCCGCCCCAGAACGAGCCGGCCACCAGCAGCGTGGGCAGGAACCACAGGCGCAGGTTCAGGGCCGTGAACTTCTCCACGTACGAGGCGAACAGCCCCACCATGATCATCAGCACGGACGCACCGGCGAACCAGGGCAGCAGGTCCTCGGCCGCGTTCCAGTCCTGGAGCAGGCCCAGGGCCACGTAGCCGATGGCGGCGATCACGACCGAGCCCAGCGACCATCGCCACATCAGGGCCCAGCCCTCGGGCTCGGCCTCGGGCTCGGCGTCCGGGTCGGCCGTCTCGTTCTCGGCGGTGCGGCGCAGGGCCACCGGGATCCAGGCGAAGGCCACGAAGATGCTCGCCAGCATGGCGATGCCCACGCTCACGGCCAGGGGCACGTAGTACAGCGCCAGTCGACCGGACAGGAAGATGAACGACAGGAACGCCACGACCGTGGTCAGCGTGGTGGCGGTGATGGGGAAGGCCACCTCGCGGGTGCCGCGCACCAGGGTCTCCGAAACGTCGGAGTGGCGGCGCTGCACCAGGCGCCGATGGATGGCGTCGAGCACCAGGATGGAGTTGTCCAGCAGCATGCCGAAGCACACCGTCAGGCCGCTGATGGTGATGAAGTTCACCGACACGTCGAAGAAATAGAACAGCGTCAGGCAGATCACGATGGCGAAGAGGATCGACACCACCACGATGGCCGTCAGCCGCACCCGCTTCAGCGCCGCCGCCAGCAGGATGAACAGCAGGCCCAGGATGGCCAGCGACCGGTAGACCAGCTCATTGAGCTTGTCCTCCAGCTCCTCGCCCTGATCCGTGTCGATCTCGAACTCCAGGGGGAAGGGCACCGACTCGCGGATCTCCGGCAGGGCCTCGCGCACGCGGCGGCTCACGGTCACGGCGTTGGTGCCGCTGCGCTTGGCCACCGAGGCCTGGATCACGTTCTCGCCGTTGTTGCGCACGAAGTACACGGGGTCGTCGAACGACGGTTCCACGCGGGCGATGCGGTCGAGCGTCAGGGGATGGCCGCCGATGTTGGCGACGACCGTCGAGAGGATCTTGGGGATGGTCACCGAGTCCTGGAGGCTCACGGCGATCTCGCGGCCGCTGTCGCGGATCACGCCGGCCGGCAGGATGTCGTCGAGAGAGGCGATGCGCGAGAACACCCGGTCCGCGTGCAGGCCGTACTGGTCCATCATCCCGTAGTCCAGCAGGATCTTCCACAGGGGCATGGCGCCGCCCTGCAGCTCCACGTCGGCCACGCCCTCCACCGCCAGCAGCCGCGACTGCAGCCACAGCTCGGCGTTCTCGCGCAGCTCGTTGGCGCTGAGCGGCGAGATCAGGCTGATGGTCATGAAATCCTCGGTGCGGAACTCCTCCGGCACGAAGGGCACGATGTTGGGCTGGCCCGCCGTGGCGGGCAGGTTGCCGCGGATGCCGCCGAGCTGCTCCGACATGTCGAGCTGGGCGAACTCCATGTCCGTGTCGCGACGGAAGCTCACCGACACCTCGCTCCGTCCCGGACGGGATCGCGACGTGAGCTTTTCGATGCCGTGGACCTTCCGTGCCGCCTCCTCGATGGGGATGGTCAGCGAGCGCTGCACCGCCGCCGGCGAGGCCCCGTTCCACGACGTCACCACCGTCAGGGACGGCAGCTCCGTCTCGGGCATGGCCTCGATCTCCAGGCGCGGCAGGGCGTACACGCCCATCAGCACCAGCGCGGCGAAGATCATCCATGTGGTCACGGGATGGTCCACGAAGTAGCGGATCACGGCCGGCTCCCCCCGTCGTAGTCGCGGTCGAGGCGGCGATGCAGGATCTCGTAGACCACCGGCGTCAGGAAGAGCGTCAGGGCCGTGGCCATGGTCAGGCCGCCCAGGATGGTCACGGCCAGGGGCCGCTGGATCTGCTCGCCCGTGCCGATGCCCACGGCCATGGGGATCATGGCCAGCACCGTCGTCAGGGTCGTCATCAGGATGGGGCGGAAGCGCAGACGGCTGGCCTCGAGGATCGCCTCGCGACCGGGCATGCCGTCCAGGCGCAGGCGGCGGATCGTGGACACCTTCACGATGGCGTCGTTGACCGCGATGCCCAGCAGGGCCACCAGTCCGATGAGCGAGATGATGTTCACCGTATGACCGCTGACGGCCAGGGTCGCCGCGGCGCCCAGCACGCCCACCGGCAGCACCGCCGAGATGATCAGCGGGTCCAGGAACGACTCGAACTGGGCGGCGAGGATCATGTACACCAGCAGCGCTGACAACAGCAGAGCCCAGCCCAGGTCGCGGAAGGAACTGTTGATCTCCTGCTGCTCGCCGCCGGTGGTGAACGACGTTCCGGCGGGCAGGGTCATGCCGTCCAGGATCTCCTGCACGTCTTCCCATACCGCGCCGATGCGCCGGCCCTGGACGTCGCCGCTGACGGTGATCTGGCGCCGCTGGTCGCGTCGGACGACCTCCCGCACGGGACGGCCCTCGGTCAGCTTCACGAAGCTGCGCATCGGCGCGGTGCGGCCGTTGCCCACGGCCACGGGGGAGTCCAGCACGCCGTCCAGGTCGCGTCGGACGTCCAGGGGCAGCCGCACGGCGATGTCGACGCGCTGGTCCACCTCGTTGAACCACGTGGCCACCACGCCCTGGACGCGGGCCTGGATCTCCCGGGCCAGCACGCCGGGATCGAGGCCGTGGCGCAGGGCCTCCTCGCGGTCGATGTTCACCTCCACGGCGGGGTTGCCCAGCACGCGGTCCATCTCCAGGTCGGTCAGGCCGGGGACGTCCTGCAGCAGGGGCAGCGCGGCCGATGCGGTGGACAGGGCGTCGGCGGGGTGCTCGGCGATCACGCCGAGGTTGAACGGAGCCTCGCCGCTGGCCAGGAGCTCGCCCAGTCCGATGCCCTCGTCCTTGAAGGTGAACAGGGCGCCTTCATGCTGCTCCAGCCGCTCGCGCAGGCGCGCCTTCACGCTCTGCAGGCGCTCGGCGCCGTGACGGGAAGGATGCAGGATCACGCGGATGCGCGCCGTGTTGGCGGCGGTGTACTCCTTGAGGGCGGCCACGGTGCGCTCGGTCTGGCCGGCCTGGGTGAAGACCGTCGCCACTTCGGGCTGCGAGGCGATGAAGGCCGCCAGGTTCGCGGCCACCTCGCGGGTGCCGTCCAGGGGCGTTCCGTTGGGCAGTTCCAGGTTCACGGTGAAGTCGCCGTTGTTGCGGTCGGGCAGGAAGGTGCGGGGCAGGTTCGCGGCTACGAACCCCGTGCCGACCAGGGCCAGCGCCAGCACCAGCAGGAACGCGGCCTTGCGCTCCATCACCCTGACGAGGGCCCGGTGGTACACGTCGTAGAGGCCGCGGAACATGCCGTCGGAGAGCTTGAACAGGCCGCCGGCCCGCTCCGGGCCCTTGCGCAGCATGCGGGCCGACACCATGGGCTGCAGCACCAGCGCCGAGGCGATGGACACCAGCAGCGAGATGGTCACCGTCAGGGCCTGGTCCCGGAAGAACTCGCCGGCGATGCCCGGCACGTAGATCACCGGGAAGAACACGGCCACGGTGGTCAGGGTGGCCGCCACCACGGGCGACGCCACCTCCTTGGCCGCCGACACGCAGAGCTCGGCGGTGGAGGCGTCGCCGTCGGCGCCTTCGGCCAGGTGCCGCTTGATGTTCTCCAGCACCACGATGGCGTTGTCCACCAGCATGCCCGCCGCCAGGGACAGGCCGCCCAGGGACATGAGGTTCAGGTTCACCTTGCCGAAGTACATGAAGGCGAAGGTCGCGGCCACGCTCACCGGGATCGACAGCGACACCACGATGGGGCTGCGCCAGTCGCGCAGGAAGAAGAAGAGCACCAGGAAGGCCAGGGCCGCGCCGTAGAGCAGGGAGTCGCGCAGGCCGGTGAAGCTCTCCTCCACGTAGTCGGCGTCGCGATACACGAACTCGAAGCCGAAGTCGGGGTACTGGCCCTTGAGCAGTCCCAGCATGAAATCCACGTCCTCGGTCACGCCGATGGTGTTGGCGCCCACTTCCTTGTACAGCAGGATCGAGACGACCTCGTGGTCGCCCATGAGGGTGGCGCCCTCGGGCTCGCGGGTGGTGTCCAGCACCTCGGCCACGTCACCGATGGTGATCACGCGGTCGCCGGCGGCGGGGATCTCCGTGGCGGCGATGTCCTCGAGCGACTCGAACTCGCCCAGGATGCGCAGGGGCAGGTACAGCGGCCCCTTGCGCACGCGGCCACCGGGGAAGCTGACGTTGCTGGAGTCGAGGGCCTGGGACAGGTCGGCCATGGTCAGGCCGTAGAGGCGCAGGCGGGAGAAGTCGGGCTCCACGCGGATCTCGCGGTCGGCGCCGCCGATGACCTCGGCCTGACTCAACCCGTCGATCTGCTCCAGGGCGGGCTTGGCCACCTCGATGCAGAACTCGGTCATCTCGGCCAGGGGCGCGTCGCCCTCGAGAGAGAGGATGGCCACGGGCCGCGCGCTCGGATCCCAGCGCAGGATGAGCGGCCGCTCGGCCGCCTCGGGGAAGTCCTCGCGGTTGGCCACCTGGTCCACGGCCTCGCGCAGGTGCAGGTTGGCGAACTCCATCTCCGTGCCCCACTCGTACTGCACGGTGATGGTGCTGACGCCCTCTCGGGTGCGCGAGATCACCGACCGCACGCCGGCCAGGCCGGTGATGCGCTCCTCCAGCGGCTGCGTCACTAGTCTTGTCAGATCGTCTGCAGGGACTTCGGAGTAGTTCGTGATGACCGTCAGGTTCGGGTAGTTGATGCTCGGCAGCAGGTCCACCGGCAGGCGGTCGAAGCTCAGCACTCCGATCAGCACCAGTCCGGTGAAGATCATGATCACGGCCACGGGCCGCTGGACGGCGTTGCGGATCATGGCGTCACTCCGTTTCGGAGGCGGCCCAACGGTCGCGCTCCGGCAGGGTCTTGCGGATCTTGATCTTGGCCTCGTGGGCCAGGGTCAGGTGATCGCTCACGACCACCCGCTCGCCGGGAGCCAGCGAACCGCCGCTGTGCACGCCCTTGAGTTCCACCCACTCGCTGTTCTCCAGGCCGGTGGTCACGTAGAGCCACTGGGCGCGGTCGTCGTCGGTGACCTTGAAGACCAGGGGACGGTCGTCGCGGATCAGCACGGCCTCCCGCGGCACCATCAGGCGGCCGGGGTGAACCATGGCGGCGATCTCCGCGCGCACGAACATGCCGGGGCGGAAGCGGCCGTCGTTGTCAAAGCGCACGATGACCTGGCAGGTGCGGCTGGTCTCGTCGAGGCGGGGGCTGATGACGTCCACCGAGGCGCGGATGGTGTCGTGGACCGCCGGCACGCCCAACAGGGCCACACGGCCCTCGGTGAGGTTGCCGAGGTCGGCCTCCAGCACGTTGACGACGGCCTCGAGGCGGCGGTTGTCGTAGACGGTGCAGATGGCCTGGCCCACCGACACGTTCTCGCCCACGACCACCTGAAGCCCGTCCACGATCCCGGAGAAGGGAGCGCGGATCTCCGTGTACTCCAGGTTCAGGCGGGCGCGGTCCTCGGCCACGCGGGCGTCGGCCAGGCCGGTGCGCTGGGCGAAGATGTCCTGGCGGAAGGCGCCCTGCTTCAGGGCGTCCAGCTCCAGGTCCAGCAGGGCGGCCTGGTACTGCTCGGGGGAGAGGTCGCCGCGGCGGGCCTCCAGGGCGTCGCGGGCGGCCAGGAAGGCGGCCATGGCCTCGGGGTCGTCGATCTGCTCCTCGTCCTCGGCCGCGATCTGGCTCAGGGCCTGCACGTGGCGGTAGCGGGCCTCCTCGAGGCTCAGGGCGTATTCGCGGGGGTCGATGCGGGCCAGCAGCTGGCCGCGGCGCACGCGGTCGCCGTCGCGCACGTGGACCTCGGTGAGCTGACCGCCCAGCTTGCTGCGGATCTCCACCGAGCGGGTCGTGCGCAGCACGCCGTCGGCGAAGACGGGCACCACCAGGTCGCCCTCGCGGACGATGCCGGCGTTCACCTTGATGGCCTTCTCCTTGCGGGGCTTGGCCTCTTCGGTGGCGGTGGAATCGGCGGCGGCCGTGGAGTCGGCGGCCGCGGCGTCGCCCTCGGCGTCCGAGCCGCCGCAGCCCGCGATCCAGAGGGCGGCGGCCAGGGTCAGCATTGCGATCAGCATACGCTTGGTCATCTCAGGGGTCTCCCGCGTGTCGGCCCGCAGGCCGGGTCGCTCCGCCGTCAGCGGCGGATGTCGTAGAGGATCACTTCCATGGGTTCGGCGTCGTCGAGGTCCTCGTCCTCGATGACCTCGCCCCTCAGGGCGTCGCGCGCGCCGGTGAAGCCCGACACGAGCAGCGCCCGCGATTCGTCGATCAGGAAAAGGCGGTCCTGCTCCGGGTCGCCGGGGCAGCGGACGTCCACCCGGCGGTCCCAGCGGCCGGCGGCGTCGAACACGTCCCACGTCTGCAGCACGCCGTCGGGGCGCCCGCGGGTGCCCTCGGTGGGCAGGACCCAGAGTTCACCGTCGGGGCCGGGCTGCATGGTGGCGATCATGGGGTCGGTGGCGGCGAACACCTGTGTCACGCCCGTGCGCTGGGCCATGCGCGACCCGCTGAAACGACGCTCCAGGCGCTCGAGGGTCTCGGCTGCGCGCAGCGGCGGTTCGGCGGGGCGGGTGATCTCCAGGCGGGGCGCGCCGTCGGGGTCCAGCACCCGCAGCACGTAGCGGTCGCGCTCGGGGGCGAAGGCCACGCCGCCTCCGTCCAGGACGGTCCAGCGGCCGCGGTCCACGAAGTCGTTGTCGGTCTCGTGGAAGGAGCGGGCCGTGAAGTCGTTGACGTCGTCCTTGCCGAGGTATTCCACCATGGGGGCGCCGTCGACGCCGTACAGGCTCAGGAAGCTGCGTCGGATGCGGCCGGTCTCGGTGCGGGTCATGTGAGCGCCGCAGAGCACGAGTCCGGTGGGGGAGAGGCCGGCGCCGCTGACCATGTCGCGGCCGCCGGCGGTGGGGTCGCCGGGCAGGATGGTGCCGGCGGGGGTGCCGTCGAGGGACAGCTTCACGATGCGGCCGGGGAAACGCTGGACCACCCCGACGGCGCCGTCGGGGGTCCAGCAGAGGGAGCCGGCGCGACTGAACTCGCCGGGGCCCTCGCCTTCGCGGCCGAGGGTGATGTCGTGCTCGCCGTCGGCGTCCAGCACGATCACTTCGCTGAGCTGGGAGTCGAGCAGGAGGATGCGGCCGGCGTCGTCCACCAGGGCGTCCACGACCAGGCCGAAGAAGAGGTCGTCGTCCTCGCCGCCGCGGCGCCAGCGTTCCTCCAGGACGAGGTCCACGGTGCCGGAGGCGGGCTCGGGGCCGTTGGCGACGCGTTCGGGGGCGGGGGACGATGCCAGGGCGGCGGCCGCTGTCACGAGCAGCAGGGCCGCAACGGACCGGGCGGCGAGAGGGCCGCGGAGCGTCGGTTTCACGGTGATCATCGGGTCACGGATCTCCATCGTCAGGTGACGGCCCCGGCAGGGACGGGATAACAACGTGGATCGGGGCCGGAAGTTTCACTCCGGACGGCCGAGCATACCCAGTGGCGCATTCCGGGGCAACGGGTTCCGCCCGCCGAACCGGCGATCGACACCTTTCCTGCGTCCGATCTTGACGGAGGGGATTCATCTCTGTTAAAGAATCGGCAACAACTCGCAACAACACGGGGTGGTGATGACGGATCGGCTTCCCGCGGCCCGGTCCCGGAGGATTCCACGATGAAGAAGCGCTATCTGTGCCCGCACTGCGAGGCCGTGCTCAATCCTAACGTCAAGGTGGTCTTCGCCGTGACCAACGGCGGCAGGCGCGGACTTCTGCTGCTCGACGCCCGTCCGGGCGATTACGGCCTGATCGCCGATCCGACCCTGGAGATGAGCAAGGGCGATGTCGCTGATTTCTCCTGCCCCGTCTGCAGCACGGACCTGGTCTCGAAGTCCGACTCCCACTTCGTGGAGATCCACATGCGCCGCGGCGACGGCCCGGTGAGCCTGGTGGAGTTCAGCCGCACGTACGGCGAGCACGCCACGTTCATCGTGGACGGTCGGAACGTGCAGAGTTTCGGGGAAGACGCGGAAGACTACGACACGAACTTCTTCGGGCACTAGCCTCGGCGGCTAGAACGCGATAGCCAGCGTGTCGCGCGCGATCATGAGTTCCTCGTTGGTGGGAACGATCATGATCTTCACCGGCGACGAATCCTTGCTGATGATCGCCTCGTCGCGGCGGGTGGCGTTCTTGAAGGGGTCGAGCTGGGCTCCGATGATCTCCAGCCCCCGGCACGACCACTCCCGCACCAGCGAATCGTTCTCGCCCACGCCCGCGGTGAAGACCACGGCGTCGATGCGACCCAGGGCCACCGCGTAGGCCCCGATGTACTTCCGGATGTGATAGCAGTAGACCTCGAGGGCCAGGCGCGCCCGTTCGTTGCCGTTGGCGTAGGCGCTCTCCACGTCGCGCAGGTCGCTGGACACGCCGGAGATCCCCAGCAGGCCGCTCTCCTTGTTGAGCATCCGCTCGACGTCCGCCAGGGACATGCCCAGCTCGCGCTCCAGATAGCCGGTGATGGCGGGGTCGATGTCGCCGCAGCGGGTGCCCATCATCAGGCCCTCCAGCGGCGTGAAGCCCATGGATGTGTCCACCGAGCGGCCGTTGCGGATGGCCGCCACCGACGCGCCGCTGCCCAGGTGGCAACTGATCACGTTCATGGACGCGGGGGAGCGGTCCAGCATCTCGGCGGCGCGGTTGGTCACATAGCGGTGGCTGGTGCCGTGGAAGCCGTAGCGGCGGATGCCGCGCTGCTCGTAGAGCTCGTAGGGGATGGGATAGACGTACGAGCTGTCGGGCATGGTCTGGTGGAACGCCGTGTCGAAGACGCCGACCATGGGCGCATCCGGCAGCACGGCCCGCGCGGCTTCGATGCCCGTGATGTTGGGCGGGTTGTGCAGGGGCGCCAGGGGGATGCACTCGCGCAGGGCGGCGACCACGTCGTCACCGATCAGCACGCTGCGGGCGTACTTTTCGCCGGCGTGCACCACGCGGTGGCCCACGGCGTGGATCTCGTCGAACGAGCTCACGACCCCGTGGTCCGGATTCACGACGGCAGCGAGCACCAGCCGGATCGCCGCCTCGTGGTCCGCCACCGACAGCACGGCCTCCACGGTGTCGGCGCCGGGACGCTTGTAGACGTGGTGGGCGTCGTCCATGCCGATGCGCTCGACCAGCCCCTTGGCCAGGAGGGTCTCTTCCTCCATCTCCAGGAGCTGGTACTTCAGCGAGCTGCTGCCGCAGTTGATGACGAGGATGTTCCTCACGTCCGCGCCACGGCTCCCTGCAGGGCGGTGATGGCCGCCACGTTCACGATGTCGTCCACGCTGCAGCCGCGGGAGAGGTCGTTGATCGGCCGGGCCATGCCCTGCATGACCGGGCCCACGGCCTCCGCGCCCGCGAGGCGCTGGACGAGCTTGTAGCCGATGTTGCCGGCGTCGAGATCCGGGAAGACCAGCACGTTGGCGCGGCCGGCCACGGGGCTGTCGGAGGCCTTGCGCTCGCCGATGGCCGCGACCAGGGCGGCGTCGGCCTGCAACGGTCCGTCCACCTGCAGCTGCGGGGCGCGCTCGCGCACCAGGCGCACGGCCTCGGCCACCTTCTCCACGTCCGGGCCGGCACCGCTGGCGCCGGTGGAGTAGCTGAGCATGGCCACGTTCGGCTCGAAGCCGCAGAGGGCGCGGGCCGTGTCGGCGGTGGCGGCGGCGATGTCGGCGAGCTGGGCGGCGTCCGGGTTCGGGTTCACGGCGCAGTCGGCGAACACGATCATGCCGTCGGTGCCCATCTCCCAGTCCGGGCGGACCATCACGAAACAGCTCGAGACGATGGAGCAGCCCGGGGCGGTGCCGATGGCCTGGAACCCGGCCCGCAGCACGTCGCCGGTGCTGTTGACGGCGCCGGCCACCATGCCGTCGGCGCGGCCGGCGTCCACCATCAGGGCGGCGTACAGCAGCGGGTCGCGGACGGCCTCGCGGGCCTGCTCCGCGGTCACGCCCTTGCGCTCGCGCTTGCGGTGGTAGGCGGCGGCGAGCTCGTCGCGGGCGGCGTCGGTGGCGGGGTCGGTGAAGGCGATGCCGTCGGGGGAGAGGTCGAGGCGGCGCAGCCCGTCGAGGGCCTGGTCGGCGGCGCCCACGAGCACGGGGCGCACGATGCCGGCGTCGCACAGGGCGGCGGCCGCACGGAGGGTCCGGTCGTCGTCGATCTCGGGCAAGGCGATGGACGCACCCGTTCGGGCGGCCTGGTCGCGGAGGCGGCTGGTGAAGTCCATGGGTGACCTCTCCGGGTCGTTGAGGACGATCTGGTCGAAAGGTTGTCACGGATCGGGAGGTTGTCAACCGTTCGACAGGCTGAAACCCCGCGAAATCACGTGTTTTTCACGGCGTACCGTTGAAATGCAAGACGGCCGCCCGGAGGCGGCCGTCGTCGGAATCTCGCTGGTAATTTACCTCAGGTCAAATCCTGAAGCTCAGTTCTTCAGCTGGGGAAGCGAGCGGCCGGAATCCATGGTTTCCTCGATCTCCGGCAGGCGATCGATGAGGTCCTGGAGGGTGAAGCCCTCCCAGAATTCCTGGAGCTTCTGATCCAGCAGCTCCCAGATGCCGCGCGTGGTGCAGAAGTCGGCGCGGTTGCACGTCTCGGGGTTGGGCACGCAGTCCACCAGGGGAGCGCAGCCCTCGAGGGTGCAGAACACGTCCCACAGGGAGATGTCCTTGGGCTCCTTCACCAGGAAGTAGCCTCCGCGGACGCCCTTGCGGCTGCCGATCAGGTCGGCCTTGCGCAGCGACGCCACGAGCTGCTCCAGGTACTTGCGGCTGATCTCCTGCGACTCGGCGATGGAGCTCAGGGGCACGGGATTGCCGTCGTAGGTGACGGCGATCTGCAGAAGGGCCCTCAGGCCGTAACGGACCTTGGTGGTGATTCTCACGACCGTGTCGTCCTTTCAATAAACAGCATCGTCGGACTCCTCAATGATAGCTCATTCTTCCGACGCTTCAAGTCCCCATGAGTTACAAGGAGATCTCCGGCACCTTCTCCACGAGCTGGGGAGGCAGGTGCAGTGGGCGCGTGGTGGCCCGCTTGCGGTCGATGTCCTTGTACACGCGCTCCACCTGGACGGCCTCGAGCTCCATGACCGGAGCCGCCGCCTCCGCCGACACGCCGTGGTTGTAGGCCCACAGCAGCAGGTCCATCTGCGGGTAGGGCAGCACGAAGTAGAACTCGTCCTGGCCCTGGGGCAGGGAGTAGGTGTCGGTGGTGGGGATCACGCTGCAGATCTCGTCGGGCAGGCCGAGGTGGCGCGCCAGGGCGTAGACCTGCGTCTTGTAGAGGTGGGCGATGGGTTTGATGTCCGCGGACCCGTCGCCGTTCTTCACGAAGAACCCCTGGTCGTACTCCAGCCGGTTGGGCGTGCCGAGCACCGCGTAGTTCAGGCGGTCGGCGTGGTAGTACTCCATGGTCTTGCGGATGCGCTGCTTGAAGTTGGTGGCCGCGACGATCTGCAGGTAGGCGGCCACCGGCAGGCGCTCCTCGTGCATGTTGCCGTCGGGATCCTGCACCACCAACCGGTACACGTTCATGCGGTCGGACTCGAGCAGCCCGCCCGGCAGCACGATCTTGGCCTTCCAGCCCTCGCCGTACTCCGGGAAGACCTCGCGGTAGGCCTCGTCGCGGCGGGCGTAGCACTCCAGCCCGTCCAGGGCCGGCGCGATGTCCTCCACCGCGTACTCGATGCCGTGGTGCTCGGCCAGCAGGCGCCCGAGGCGCGTGCTCTCGCCGCTGGAGTCGTGCTCCGGCAGCATCAGTCCGAAGACCTTCTTCGGGCCGAGGGCCGCGACGGCCAGGGCCGACGTGACGCTGCTGTCGATGCCGCCGCTCATGGCGACGACGGCGCCGCGGCGCAGCATGGTGCGGGAGACGAGCTCGCGGATGCGGCTGCAGATGTGGTCGACCGTGGCGTCGAGGTCCAGGTCGAGGACGTTGCGGTGGAAATCAGTCATGGGTCCCTCCGTGGATGTGGCGTGGGGACAGGATAGGTGGGGTTCGGGGGGGTGTCGATGTTTTTTGGGGATCGTAGGATTGGGGGTCGGACCGTCCATCTGATAGAATGTCGTCATTGCGAAGCGATGACGATCAGATCACGGATCGACCAGCCCCCGGAGCCGACATGATCTTCCGTTGCCTGTTGCCCGTCCTCCTCGTGTCCATGGCTGTCCCGTGTGCGGCCGTCGACTGCTTCGACTACGCCCGAATGCCCGACCGCACCCCCGTCGTCGCAGACGGCAACGCCGTCCTCGCCCTCGATGCGTCGAACGACCGCCTCTGCTACCGCACCACCTCGGGCACCCTCGTCTGGTGCTCCCTCGACCAGGCCGGCAACGCCGTCGTGCTGGGCGACACCGCGGTGACCACGAACCAGGCCTATGACATCGTCATCGTCGACGAGGTCGTCTACCTCTCCAACTACGGCGGACTCATGGCGATGGACTGGTCCACTCCGGCTCATCCGGAGGTGGTCTTCCAGACGTCGTTCCTGTACACGGCCGTCGAGCTCGCGCTGCACGGCGATCAGCTCTGGGTCTGGCAGTTCGGGGCGGCGGGGCTGCGCGTCTACGACGTGTCGACCCCCGCATCGCCCGTGCAGATCGGCATGATCGACGAGGACGATGTCGCGGACGTCTTCGTGGACGGTGACCGCTGCTGGGTGACCGGCCGCGGCTTCTTCCGCCTCTACGACGTGACGGACCTCACGGCACCCGTGCTGCTCGACGAGATCACGACGTCGGACGACGGCTACTGGGGCCAGCGCTACGTGAACGTGGCCATGGGCGACGCCTGGGGCGTGGCGATCCTCGGCTCGTACTCCTACTACGACGATCCCATCGGCGGCTATACCCGCTGGAGCTATTCCGCCCGTAGGCTCGCAGCGGACCGGGACTCCCTCGTCCTGTCGGAGGGAGCGTCCACGCCGTACGTCAGGGGCCTGCGCGTGGCGGACGGCGTACCGGTGGGCGCCACCGAGACCGGGATCATGGCGTGGGGCGACCGGGCCGACGGTACGTTCGGACCGATGGCGTCCCGTTCCGTCGAAGGCTCCATCCGAGACCTGGCCGTCAGGGGTGGTGCGGCCTGGGTCGGGCACGGCGGCGGCATCGACCGCTATGAGGGTTCCTGGTCCGGCCTCGAGGTCCTGACGGGTTCGGCCACGGTCTCCTGGCCGGAAGTCGGCGGGATGATGGTGGCGGGGGACAGGGCCTTCGTGGCGGTGGGCGATGGCTACTGGAGCGACCCGGGCGACGTGCCGTACGGGGCGGTCCTCGTCTTCGACATCTCGGACCCCGACATGCCGGTCTCCCTCCCGGGGATGGCGTCCTTCTACGGCGAGTGGCAGTCCCTCGCCCTTCTCCGCGGCGAGTACCTGTACCATCTCTTCGGCACCACGCATTGGCCGACGGGCGAGGAGGTCGGCAGCCATCCCTTCTCGTGGTACGGGGCCTGGTCGGTCGGATCCACGGCCGTCTACTCGGCGACGTCGTCGGCGCTGAAGGTCTATGACATGGCCGACCCCACGGCGCCGCTCGAGACAACGGAAGTCGTCGTCGGGGCGCGGGTCCGTGGCGTCGCCGAAACGGGCGACCGACTGTACGCCGTCTCGAGCGGCCGGCTCCATGTCCTGGACATAGCCGACCCGCTCGCACCGACGCTCGTGGCCGGCTACGACTGGGCAGGCGACGGCGAAACCGCGATCGTTCTCGGCAATCACCTGGTGGTGGGCGGAGAAGGCGGACTCACGGTCTTCGACATCTCCAGCCCGGACGTGCCGATGCCCCAGGCCGCCCTCGCATCGGGCTCGATCAGACACTTCGAAGCCTCCGATCCCCTGCTCTACGGCATGGACGACCGCGGCGAGGTCCACGTGTTCGACATGACCGACCCCGGCGCGCCGTCGGAGATCGGTGCGGCGAGCTTCGGGGGCCCCTCGGCCGGGTTCGGAATCGCCCACGGGCGGGTTCTGGGCCTGTCGGGCGGGCTCATCGCCATGGCCTTGCAGTGCGGGGATCCGGTGGGGAACGAGGAGCCGGAGCCGGTGCCGGCGGCGGGGAGATTCGCGCTGGGGGCGGCGGTGCCGAATCCCTTCAATCCGACGACGACCGTGTCCTTCACGCTCGATCGGCCGGGCGAGGTCGAACTGGCCGTGTACGACGTGGCCGGTCGTCGGGTCGATGTGATCGTCTCGAGTGCGATGGAGGCGGGTACCCATACCGCGGTCTGGGACGGGATGGATGCCGATGGCGAGGCGTGCCCGGCCGGCGTCTACCTGCTGAGGCTGGAGTCGCCGTCAGGTGTGACGTCCAGGAAGTTGGCGTTGATCAAATAGGCGCCGCCACCGTCTGCGACGTGATAAGATTCCGGGATCAGGTCCGGGCCCGCGGACCGGACCGACGACGCGATATCAAACAACGTATACCAGGAGGTCCGACATGCGTGTCTCTTCCGTCGTTTTCGTATTCCTGCTGATGTGGTCCGCTGCTGCAGCCCAACAACCCTGCTTCGATTACGGCTTCCCCTCACCGCTCTCCACCACGGTCGCGGCCACCGGCGGCAACGTCCGCGCCATCGACGGCGACGGCGCCCATCTGGCCGTCGGCGCCGGAGCGACCCTCAACTGGTTCGAGATCGGTACGGACGGCGTACCTGTCCTCCTCGGGACGACCGTCGCGGGCAGCACCATCACCGATGTCGCCCTGCTCGGAGACGTTGCGTTCGCCACCGCCGGGCCGGCGGGCCTGCATGTCTTCGACTTCTCGGACCCCTTGACCCCCGCGACCCTGACGATCCTGCCTTCGGGCTCGTCGGCCAGGGGCGTCGACGCCGACGGCACCCATTGCTACTGGGCCGACTCGGACACCCTGCGGATCCTGGACGTGGCCGATCCCGCGAACCCCGTTCAGGTGGCGGCGATCTCGTACGACCCGCCCGCGGGCGGCGACTTCCACAACGGCGCCGACTACGTGGACGTGGAAAACGTCGTGTGCTGGACCGCCTACTCAGGAGCGCCGCTGAAGCGGGGCTGGGACGTGACGGACCCCGCGAATCCCGTCATGGTCTACGACGATGGGGACGCCGACTACTACTTGTCGGGAATGGCCGATTTCGATGTGTCGGGCATCCACGTCATCTACGTCGACTCCTACTACGATGAATTCCTCTATGCGAACATCTACTCGTGGAGAGTGCGGGACGTCGACACCTGGGCCACGGTCATGTCCGGCAGTGGCGGCCAGGATCCCGTGACAGTCGTCGGCGGCGAGACCTACGTGTGCGTGGCATCGGACGGGACGATCTCGGTTCGCGATGCGATGACCGGCGACGAGGTCCTGACTCTTCCGACCTCCTATGTCTGCAACGACATGTACCTGGCCGGCGGGCGACTCTACGTCTCGGACGGCTCGGACGTCGTCTTCCATGATCTCGACGGTCAGGCGGGGACCGGCCTGAGGGATCTCGAGAGCAGCAGCAATGGCGCCATGGAGACGGGTTCCGACATCGCCGTGGGCGACGGTGTGGTGGTGTGCAGTTTCGCCCATGTGGGAGGCGAATACATGGGTGATGTGGACTGGGGCCTGATGGAGTCATTCGATGTTTCGAATCCTGATTCCATTATTTCACTGGCGACCTTCAATGCATGGTCACCCGATGGCGGCAGCTATCCCGGCATAGGCAATGCCTACATCCACAACGACCTCGTCTACGTACCCGGCGAGGTCTACGAATGGGCCACCGGAACCCTGGCCGGAACTACGGGCATCGATCGCTGGATCACCGGATCCGGCAACGCCCTGTACCGGCTCGACAACCGGTCGGCCTACGGCACCCTGGACATCTATGACCTGACGGACCCCCTCGTTCCGGTCCTGTCGTCGAATCTCTACGGTGAAGACGCTGTCGCCATGGCCGCCACCGCGGACCGCCTCTGCGTGTGCGTCTCGGATATCGGAGGGCACCGGCTCGACGTGTACGATCTGGCTGACCCCCTCGCGCCGACCCTCGCCGGCTCGGCCACGCTCATCGCGCCTCCCGAGGAGGTCCAGGCCGTCGGCGACATGATCGTCGTGCGGATGACCACGGCCCTGGATCTGTTCACGGCGGTGCCCGGGGCCGCGCCCGTCCATGAGACCTACATCGTCCCGCCGACCACCATCTACCAGATGGCCCTCGGCCACGACATCCTGTACGCCTGGACAGGATCCGACGGTGTGGACGTGTACGATGTCCAGGACCCGTCGCTGCCGGTGATCAAGGGCGGCTTCGAGGCGACGGAACCGTTCAGGGGTGTCGGCGTCAACGGCGATGCGTTCTTCGGGGTCCATGATGCGATGGTTTCGGCATGGAAGCTCGACTGCCTGGACGAGCCGCCGGTCGGGACGGGTGTGGAAGATCACGGGCCGGCATCTCCGTTCGTGGTGGAGGTCTGGCCGAATCCCTTCAATCCTGCGACCGAGATCAGTTTCACGCTCGACCACCCCGGCCACGCCGAGCTCTCGGTCTACGACCTCGCCGGCCGCCGCATCCGCACCCTGCTCGACGAAGCCCTGCCCCCCGGCAACCACACCCGCACCTGGCGCGGCCTCGACGATTCCGGTCGCCCCATGCCCGCAGGCGTCTACCTCGCCCGCCTGCGCTCCGGCGACCGGGTCGAATCCCGCAGGATGGTCCTCTTGAAATAACCCCCCGGCCCCACGAAAAGGGGCGAGGCCACCCGCCTCGCCCCTTTTTCACACCCCGCAGGTGGACACCCCGCCCTCCATCGGCTACCTTGCCCCCGAAACGATCCCGTTTCCGGAGGACGCCATGACCCCCGAATCCCGCCGAGAATTCATCCGCTCCCTGCCGCTGGCCGAGCTGCACCGCCATTTCGACGGCTCGATCCGGCCCGCCACCCTGTGGGAGATGTCCGAGAAGTACTACAGCGCCGTTCCCGGCCTCGATTTCGAGCAGTTCCGCCGCTATCTCGAATGGGACGATAAAGAGGACAAGTCCCTCATGGACTACCTCGACAAGTTCCACGTGCCTCTGCAGTACACCCAGTTCTACGACACCATCAAGCGCATCGCCTACGAGATCGCCGAGGACGCCTACGCCGACGGCATCCGTCTGCTCGAACTGCGCATCAACCCGCTGATCCACCGCCGCGCCGGCCTGAGCAACCGCCAGTGCCTGAACGCCACCCGCAAGGGGTTGCAGCAGTTCCAGCGCGAGCATCCGGATTTCCAGGCGGGGATCATCGTGATCGCCATGCGGAGCCACGGCGGCAACATGGCCAAGATCCTGCTGCGCGAGATCCTGGGCGAGAAGGAGGAGTACCACTCCAGCGTCGGGGTGATCGGTTTCGACATCGCCGGTCCCGAGGCTCCCTTCCCGCCGCTGCTCTTCAACGAGGCCTATGAACTCGCCACCGCCATGGGGCTGCACAAGACCGTCCACGCGGGGGAGAGCGAGGGGCCGGAGCGCATCTGGGAGGCCCTGGACAACCTGGGGCCCGAGCGCATCGGCCACGGCACCAGCGCCGGACGCGACCCCGAGCTGATCAGGCGGCTGGCGGCCGACGGCGTGGTGGTGGAGGTCTGCCTCAGCTCCAACATCCAGACCGGCGCCGTGGACGACCTGCGAAACCACCCGCTGCCGCGGTTCCTGGAGGCGGGGGTGAAGGTGGCCCTCTGCACCGACAACCCGACGGTCTCCTCCACGACCCTTTCCCGCGAATACGAGCTCGCCATGGAGCTCTTCGACTTCACCGAGGACGACGTGCGCGCCATCGCGCGGATGTCCGGACAGGCGACCTTCCTCCGCGAAGGCTGCCGCAGCTGGAACGACAGGAAGGTCGGCTCATGATGACCCGCAAGAAGAAGATCGCGATCCTCACCGGCGGCGGCGACGTGCCGGGCCTGAACGCCACCATCAAGCAGGTGGTGTGGCGCGCCCTCCAGGAAGGCTACGAGGTCGTCGGGCTGCGGCGTGGCTGGGAGGCCCTGTCGGCCTACAAGATCGGAGATCCCGAGTTCAACAAGCCCTGGATCCAGCCCCTCGAGTGGAACACGGTGCGCACCATCGACCGCTCCGGCGGCACCTTCCTGCACTCGTCGCGGACCAACCCGGCGAAGATGCGCGAGAAGGACATGTTCGACCACGTGAAGAAGGACGGGGACACGTACCCGCTGGACATCACCGAGCACGTGGTGGCAGCCTTGGAGGACCTGGGCGTGGACGCCCTGATCACCATCGGCGGCGACGACACCCTGAGCTACTCGGCGCGCCTGCACCAGACCGGCTTCCCGATCATGGCCATCCCCAAGACCATGGACAACGACGTCTTCGGCACCGACTACTGCATCGG
>CAYFKR010000007.1:18482-176932 GCA_964343835.1 uncultured Fibrobacteraceae bacterium | reverse complement strand
CCCCGCGAGGCCAACAGCGAGGGCGGCGTGTTCCCCGCCATCTTCGGCACCGTGGTCATGACCCTGGTGATGTCGCTGATGGTGGTGCCCTTCGGCGTGCTGGCGGCCCTGTACCTGCGCGAGTACGCCCAGGCCGGGCCCATCGTGAGCGCCGTGAGGATCTCGGTGAACAACCTGGCCGGCGTGCCCAGCATCGTGTTCGGCGTGTTCGGACTCGGGTTCTTCTGCTACATCATCGGCGGCGGCATCGACGGCCTCTTCTTCTCCGAGCGCCTGCCCAGCCCCACCTACGGTACCGGCGGCATCCTGTGGGCGTCGCTGACCCTGGCCCTGCTCACGCTGCCGGTGGTGATCGTGGCCACGGAGGAGGCCCTGGCGGCCGTGCCCAACTCCATGCGCGAGGGCAGCTACGCCTGCGGCGCCAGCAAGTGGCAGACGATCCGGCGCATCGTGCTGCCCCGGGCCCTGCCCGGCATCATGACCGGCGCCGTGCTGGCCATGGCCCGCGGCGCCGGCGAGGTGGCCCCCCTGATGCTCGTGGGCGCCGTGAAGCTGGCGCCGGAGCTGCCTGTGGACGGTATCTTCCCCTTCGTCCACCCCGAGCGCAGCTTCATGCACCTGGGTTTCCACATCTACGACCTGGGCTTCCAGAGCCAGAACTCCGAGGCCGCCAAGCCCATGGTCTTCACGACCACGCTGCTGCTCATCAGCATCATCACGACCCTGAACATCGCCGCGGTGAACATGCGCACGAGGCTGCGCCGCAAGTTCACCGCCTCGAAGTTCTGATCCGCGGAGGATCCCGAGCCATGTTCTGGAGCCATTCCACCGAGGAGCCGGCCATGACCGACACGACCGCCTCTCCCGCCACCTTCCAGGGCGGCGACCTGCTCGAGGCCATCGCCGCCGGCGCCAATCCGCCGGCCGTGATCCACGAGTCGTTGAAGTCCGAGGAATCGGTGCTCGACATCGAGCGCTTCAACCTCTGGTACGGCGAGAAGCAGGCCCTCTTCGACGTGTCCCTGCCCGTACCCCGCGGCAAGGTCACGGCCCTGATCGGCCCCTCCGGCTGCGGCAAGAGCACGCTGCTGCGCTCGGTGAACCGCCTCAACGACCTCATCGACACGGTGCGCATCGAGGGCGACATGCGGCTCAACGGCGACAGCATCTACTCCCGCGGGGTGGACGTGATCGAGCTGCGCCGCCGCATGGGGATGGTCTTCCAGAAGTCCAACCCCTTCCCCATGAGCATCTACGAGAACGTGGTCTATCCCCTGCGCATCGACGGCGAGCGCGACCGCGGCGTCCTGGACGACGTCTGCGAGCGCAGCCTGCGCGGCTCCGCCCTCTGGGACGAGGTCCACGACCGCCTCGACGACAGCGCCCTCGGCATGTCCGGCGGACAGCAGCAGCGCCTGTGCATCGCCCGCGCCATCGCCGCGGAGCCCGAGGTGCTGCTCATGGACGAGCCCTGCTCGGCCCTGGACCCCATCGCCACGTCCAAGGTGGAGGACCTGATCAACGACCTGCGCGGCGAGTACTCCATCCTCATCGTGACCCACAACATGCAGCAGGCCTCGCGGGTGAGCGACTACACGGCGTTCATGTACCTGGGCCGGCTGATCGAGTACGGGGCGACGGAGGACATCTTCACGAACCCGCGCCTGAAGGAGACGGAGGACTACATCTCCGGCCGGTTCGGTTGATCCCGGAGCGCCCTCCCGGAACGAGAAACGCCGCCGGCACAGCGCCGGCGGCGTTTCCATTCCCGGTGGACGCGGATCAGGCCTCGACGGTCTCCGTCCCTGCCCGCTCCTTCCAGAGCGCGAACCCCTTGTCCGATTCCTGGATGTGGTGCTTCAGCCAGAACTCGAGGAACTTCATGACGGGCACCGAGATGCGCACGATGTCCCGGTCGTGCTTGCGCTGGAAGTCCCGGACCTTGCGGATCAGCTGCTCGTGCTCGCTGCGGTGCTGGGCCAGGAACTCGTAGTCCGCCTCGGCCATGATCCCTTCCTCGGACTCGAAGTGGCTCTCGGTGTAGTCGATGAGCCGGCCCAGGATCTCGGCCATGCGCTTGTGCGCCTTGCCCTGCCGCAGCGCCTTGTCGAGTTCGTTGTAGACCTCGACGAGGCCCTGGTGCTGGATGTCGATCTGTTCGATCCCCGTCTCGAGCTCGGGGCCCCACTTGATCTCCGCCATGTTCCCTCCCGGTCGTCGGACCGGTCTACCAGGTCAGGGTCGCCACCGCGGGCGCACCCTCCCCATCGACACGTTCCTTCATATATCGTCCGAATTGAGCATCATCGTCGAGCATGTGGTTCACGAGCCAGTCCCGGACGAACGACATCGTCGTGATGTCGATCTGCTGCCTGTCCGTCACGACGGCCGCCAGCAGCCTGTTCAGCCTGCCCAGCAGATCCTCGTGCGCGGCCCGATGATCCCTCAGGCGCGGATAGGAGGCGTCGTCCATCACGCCCTCCTCGGACGTGAAATGGCGCGCCGTGTGATCGACGAGGTCCTTGACGGCCCCGGCGATCTCCTCCGGCTCCACGCCGAACTCCACCAGTTCGATGATCCCGTTGTACCGGCCGACCAGGGCCTTGTGCTCCGCATCGACGGTGTCGATCCCGAGCAGCAGTTCGTCGGTCCACTGGATCCTGAGGTTCATGGGCTGGGCTCCGAAGGGTCGTTCGTCGTCGGTATCGGCTCCTGGTTTTCATCGACAGCGGGCCATTCGACTTGAGTCCTCGATCGGCCTCTTGCCCGACCCGTCGCGCCGCCGTACCTTCATGGGCCTTTCGATCGAAAGGCTTGCTGCATGGTGAGAACGGGTCGCACACCCCCTCCCATCAGCGGCCTCCCCGCACGGGGACGCGAGGAGGCCCGCTCCGAACGGCATGACGCCGGTCCGAAGGGTCGCACACCCCCTAGGACGCACGGAAACGCCCTCTCCCGCACGGGAGAGGGCGTCTTGCGTCTGGTCGGAACGGAGCTAGTTGCCGAGGGCGGGCGCGTAGCCCTGGATCAGCTCTCCCTGGTACTGGGAGGTGTCCAGCAGCGCGATGCCGATGAAGAGCATCACGAAGAGGAACCCGCAGAGCAGGATGAAGGCGTTGAACTTGTTGTCCCAGAACAGGTGCATGAAGAAGAGAGCCACGAGGGTCGCCTTCACCACGGCGATGCCCAGGGCCACCCACAGGTTCAGGGGGCCCAGATCGACGTAGGTGACCGCGACGGTGGCGATGGTCAGCACCAGCAGGGCGCCGAACGTGCCGAAGAGGGCCCACAGGGGGGCCACGTGGCCAAACTCGGGATGACGTTCGTTGCTCATTCTCAGCCTCCTGCCGTCCGGCAGCGATCGCCCGCTAGTGGATCAGGTAGAGCAGCGGGAACAGGAAGATCCAGACCAGGTCCACCACGTGCCAGTACAGGCCCGCGAAGTCCACCGGTGCGAAGTAGTCGGGTCCGAAATGCCCCTGGAAGGAGCGGATCAGCAGCCACGAGATCACCACGATACCCGCGAGCACGTGGATGCCGTGCAGGCCGGTCATCACGAAGTAGATGCCGAAGAACAGGTGCACGTTCTCGGGCTCCGGGCCGGTGGGACCGGCGTGGGCGTCTGCGGCGCCGTGGCCGACTCCGTGATCGTCGGCGTGGTCGTCAGCGTGCTCGTCGTCCGCTCCGGCCAGCCCCTCGGGGGCGGCGTGGGCGGTGGGCAGCAGCGACGCCTCGGGGTCGGGCTCCGCGGTCTCGACGACGGCGCCCGGCACGGGCAGGGCCAGCATCGGCGCCGCGACCTCGCCCTGGGCCTCGTAGTGCTTGCCCCAGAGCAGACCGTGCTTCCACTTGTGCTCGTATTCCACGAACTTCACGCCGAGGAACAGGAAGGCGCAGGCCAGCGTCAGCGACAGGGCCGTGATCAGCACGTTGCGCTGGCCCAGCTGGGCGGCGCGCACGGCCACGGCCATGGTCAGCGAGCTGACGATCAGCACGATGGTGTTGAAGCCGCCCAGCCCCTTGTCCAGGAACTGGTGGGCGTAGGCGAACACCTCGGGGTGGTTGTGCCGGTACACCGCGTAGGCGACGAACAGACCGCCGAAGAGCAGGATCTCCGTGGCGAGGAAGAGCCACATCCCGAGCTTGCCGGACTCGTACTGCTGCGCCATCGAGTCGAAGTGGTGCTGCAGATGAGGGTTCTTGGCGTGGGCATCACTCATGCCGGGTTCACCTCGCTGGGAACGCGCACGTATCCGCCCTCGTCGGCGTCGTACTGCACGCGGCTGTAGTCGTAGGGATCGCACACCTCGACGTCACCCTCGAAGTTGTGGTGCACCGGGGGCGACTGGGTCTGCCAGTCCATGGCCGCCGAACCCCAGGGGTTGGCGGGAGCCTTCGGGCCGTCCACCAGCGAGCGGACCAGGTAGCCCGCCACGATGAAGAAGCCCAGGGCCATCACGTAGCTGCCCATGGACGAGACGAAGTGCAGGAAGGAGAACTCGTCCACGTAGTCGTAGTAGCGGCGTGGCATTCCCTTGCTGCCCATGATGAACTGGCTGAAGAACGTGATGTTGAACCCGATCGTGATCAGGATCGCCGAGAAGCGTCCCCACTTCTCGTCATACATCCGGCCGAACATCTTGGGCCACCAGTAGTGCAGGCCCGCCAGGAAGGCGATTACCGTGCCGCCGAACATCACGTAGTGGAAGTGGGCCACCACGAAGTAGGTGTCGTGCAGGTGGACGTCGGTGGCCAGGGAGCCAAGGAACAGGCCGGTGAGGCCGCCGATGCCGAAGAGGAACATGAAGCACAGGGCGTAGATCATGGGCGTGTCCAGCTTGATCGACCCCTTGTACATGGTGCTGATCCAGTTGAACATCTTCACGGCCGACGGGATCGACACGCTGAACGTCAGGGCGCTGAAGATCATGTTCATGAGCTCGGACTGGCCCGAGGTGAACATGTGATGGCCCCAGACCAGGAAGCTGAACGCCGCGATGGCGATGCTCGAGTAGGCGATGGCCCGGTAGCCGAAGATCGTCTTGCGGCTGAAGACCGACACGACCTCGCTGATCACGCCCATGGCCGGCAGGATCATGATGTACACGGCCGGGTGCGAGTAGAACCAGAAGAAGTGCTGGTAGAGCACCGGGTCGCCGCCCAGGGCGGGATCGAAGATGCCCACGCCCATCAGGCGTTCCACCATCAGCAGCAGCAGCGTGACGCCCAGCACCGGGGTGGCCAGCACCTGGATGATGGCCGTGGCGTAGAGCGACCACAGCAGCAGGGGCATGTCGAACCAGCCCATGCCCTTCGGGCGCATGCGGTGGATGGTGACGATGAAGTTCAGGCCCGTGAACACGGAGCTGAAGCCCAGGATGAACACCCCGAAGGTGATCATCGAGACGCTGGTGTTGGTGGACGTGCTGTAGGGAGCGTAGAAGGTCCAGCCCGTGTCCACCGCGCCCAGGATGATCGAGAGCAGGCAGACCGCCGCGCCCACCACGTAGAGGTGGTAGCTGGCCAGGTTGAGCTTGGGCAGCGCCACGTCCTTGGCCCCCAGCATCAGCGGCAGCACGAAGTTGCCGATGGCCGCCGGGATGCCCGGGATGATGAACAGGAAGATCATGATGGCGCCGTGCAGGGTGAAGACCTTGTTGTAGTCGTCGCCGGACATGATCGTCTGGCCCTGCGTCAGCAGCTCGGTACGGATCATCAGCGCCATGATCCCGCCCACCAGGAACATGGTCAGGATCGAACCGAGGTACATCACGCCGATGCGCTTGTGGTCGAGGGTGAGGAACCAGGACGCGAAGCCGCGGCTGCAGTTCAGGTAGTTCTCTCCCCCGGCGCCGTGGGCCGTGGTGTCGTGGGTCGACATCGGAAACCTCCGGATCTCTATCGCTCGCGGCTACTCGCCGCCGTGGTCGTCTTCGGTCCCGTCCGCGGCGGTCGCGTCGGCGGAGGCCGCGGTATCGTCGGCAGCGTCGTCCGCCGCGGGCTCGGCCTCGACGGCCTCCTCCTGCGGGGCGTGGACGCTGAGGCTCTTCATGAAGGCGATGATCGCCGTGATCTCCTTGTCCTTCACGCGGCCCCGGAAGGTCGGCATGACGGGCTCGAAGCCCAGGCTGACCTTGGCGGCCGGATCCAGCAGGGACTCGCGGACGTAATCCTCGTCCACCAGCACCGGGTCGCCGTCGCGGATCTCGCTCGTGGACCCGAAGAGGTCCTTGAAGGTCGGACCGACGCCGGGCATGCCGTCCAGGCTGTGGCACTGCTTGCAACC
Source organism: uncultured Fibrobacteraceae bacterium (assembly GCA_964343835.1). GTDB lineage: Bacteria > Krumholzibacteriota > Krumholzibacteriia > LZORAL124-64-63 > LZORAL124-64-63 > CALEMW01. The sequence goes on along the minus strand of CAYFKR010000007.1, from coordinate 170,646 downwards.
CAGGAGGTTGTACATGCGCTCGCCGCCCTCGACTGGCGACATGGTGCCCAGCACGTCGCCGCGCTCGGCGATCCAGGCGTCGAATTCCTCGGGCGGGTGCACGTACACCGTCGAGATCATGGCGGAGTGCTGCGTACCGCAGTACTCGGCGCAGTAGAGGTCGTACTCGCCGGGCAGGTTGGCCTGGAACCAGGCCTTGGCGTAGCGGCCCGGCACCACGTCGCGCTTGATGCGGAACGCGGGGATGGACATGGAGTGGATCACGTCCTCGGACGTCATCACCAGGTTCACCGGCCGGTCGGCGGGCACGTGGAGGAACTCGTCCACGTAACCGTTGGGATACGTGAAGCTCCACTTCCACTTCTGTCCCGTGACCTGGATTTCGTAGGCGTTGGTCGGCGGCGTGGACATGTCCAGGTAGGCCCGGAAGCCGAACCAGAAGATGGCCACGACCAGCAGGATCGGGATCGCCGTCCACACCACCTCGAGGGGCAGGTTGTGGCTGGGCGACTCCTCGACGGCCTCGCCTTCCTTCTTCCTGCGGAAGCGGATGGCGAAGATCACCATCACGGCCATCAGCAGCGTGAAGAAGAAGAGGCAGATCCAGAAGATGAAGTAGAAGAGGCTGTCGACGGCGCCGGCGCCCTCGCTGGCCCGCACCGGGAGCCAGAAGGTCCCGTCGGACTGCCCCAGGAAGGGGATCCCGGCGCGCGACAGCGGAGTCGTCAGCAGACCAAGCATGGAGCTCAAGCTCATCTCGTCTTCCTTCTTCGGTCCCGACGCAGCATCAGGATCAGGAAGATCCCGAGGGCCGCGACGGTGACGTATCCAGCGACGGTCATCAATCTCCGCGCGGCCGGACCGTACCGGCCCACGCTCGAATCGTACTGGAAGCAGTACAGCAGGACCCGGTCCATGCTGCTGCCGATCCCACCCTCCGACGCCTCCACCAGCGACAAGCGCAGGGTCCTGGCGTCGAACTGGACCCCGTAGAGGTAGCGCGACACGCGACCGTCCGGAGTCAGGACGAAGAGCACGGCCGGGTGCATCCACTCCTGGCGCTCTTCGCTGTAGGCGTAGCCGAAGCCGACGGCGTCGGCCAGGGCACGGCTCTGGTCCGCGGTCCCGGTCAGGAAGTGCCATCCCGACCGAGCCGAGGGTCGCCCGTAGGCTTCCAGGTAGCCGTCCTTCTTCAGGTTGGCGAGCCGCGGGCCTTCCCGCTCGTCGATGCTCACCGTCACGATCTCGAACTCCTGCCCCGGCGTCCATTCCAGGTCGCCCATGCCGTCGAGCAGGGCGTTGGTCACCAGGCCGCACAGCATGGGGCAGGCGTAGTACCCCAGGTTGAGGAGGACCGGCCGGCCTGGGTGGAAGTAGTCCCCCAGTTCGACGTCGAGTCCGTCCTCGTCGACGAAGCGCAGGTCCAGCGGAACGCGCTCGTCGAGCTTCTCGGTCACCGAGGCCGCTTCCAGTCCCTCGGGGGCCGGTTCGATCCGGTCCTCGGCGACGGCGGTCCCGGCGAAGGCCAGCGCGACGACCGCTGCGGCCGCCGCGATCGGGATTCTCATCGTTCCGCGGCGTCCCCGCCGTGACGGCGCACGACGGCGGCCATGGCGTCCTCGATGGGCATGCCCACCCTGCCGGCCTCGGCGTCGACCCAGCGCAGGGGCTCGTCCAGCTTGGCGAGCTGGGCGGCCTCGAGCTCCACGGCCTCCGCCGACACCACGTTCTTGCGATCGATCTCCCCGCCCATCACGACGTGGAAGAGGATCTGCAGGAGGATGATCACCAGCACGGTGATCAGCAGGAACGACAGCGAAGCCGTGACGATCTCCGTCAGGGCCAGGCCCTCGCGCTCGGTCTGCTGCGTGCTCATTCCCGGTCCTCCCTAGTAGTTCTCGAAGTTCAGCGACTCGACCAGGCGCGGATCGCGGCGCGCGATCAGCAGCTTGTTCCCCGCCACGATCCCGAAAGTGGCCACGTACACGCCGCCCAGGCCGAGCAGCAGGGTGGCGTCCACGGGCTTCAGCGGCACGGCGTCGGGGCTGGCCTCGGGCATGATCAGCCAGAACAGGTCGACCCAGTGCATGACCAGGATCCACACGGCCCAGAAGGCCATCAGGGGGATCCGGCGCTTGGTGAAGCGCGACATGAGGCCCGCGAAGGGGATCAGCCAGTGCAGGGCGATCAGGGCGTAGCCCACCATGACCCAGCCGTTCTCCTGGCGCTTGAGGAACCACATGGTCTCCTCGGGGATGTTCGCGTACCAGATGAGCATCCACTGGGAGAAGGCGATGTAGGCCCAGAAGAACACGAAGGCGAACATGGCCCGGCCGTAGTCGTTGAAGTGCTCGATGGTCACGACGCCCTCGAGCCGGCCGGAGCGCTGGAGACCCCAGGTCAGCAGCGTCATCACGGCGAAGAAGCTCACGACGATGCCGGCGAACCAGTACACGCCGAACATGGTGCTGAACCACGCCGGGTCCAGGCTCATCATGAAGTCCATGGCCGCGAAGGTCTGGCTCAGGCCGTAGATGATCAGGGCTGCGCCGCTGAGCTTCTCGCCCTTGAAGGTCCACTTCACGTCGCCGGTCTCGTCCTGGTTCAGGGACCAGCGGCGGAACAGCGTGGCCAGCAGCGACCAGATCACGAAGTAGGCGGCCACGCGGACGGTGAACCACTTGGGGCTGAGGAACTCCACCTTGTGGGCCGTCAGCGGGCTGTGGGCCATGTGGGCCGAGTCGGTCCACGGGTACACCTTGTCCAGGTTCAGCAGCAGCGGGATCGCCATGAGGCCGAGCACCGGGATGGCGCCCGCCAGGATCTCCGCCAGACGCCGCACCACCACGCTCCACTCGGAGCGCGTCAGGTGCTGCAGGGCCACGAACCACAGCGCCCCCAGGGAGATGGACAGCAGGAACAGGAAGTTGAGCAGGTAGGCGAACCAGAAATGGTTCATGTCGTCGCCCTCGCCCTGCCCCAGGACCCAGCTGGCGCCCAGTCCTGCGACGGCCAGCACGGCCCCGATCCCCGTGATGCGCTTCTCCGCCCCGTCGAGGGTCAGGCGCGTCCGGTCGAGGATCGACTCGTCTCGATGCTGATGAGCCAAGGTCCGCTCCCTTCTACTCCGCGGCCGCGCCGAGCGCGACGCGGTCTTCCGCGGTCAGGTCCGAGAGTCCGGCGGCGCCCCTGCTCATCTGCAGGGCGCGCACGTAGGCGACGATGGCCCACCGGTCGTCCACCGGGATCTGGGCCGCATAGGGCGGCATGTTGCGGATGCCGCGCTTGATCGTGTTGTAGAGGTGCCCCACCGGACGCGCCGTCACGGCGGCGTCGTGCAGGTTGGTGGGCGGCACCCAGGTGCCCTCCATCAGGGAGTTGGCGCGCTGGGCGATCATGCCGTCGCCCTCTCCGGCGAAGCCGTGGCAGGGAGCGCAGTAGATGCCGAACCGCTCGCGGCCCCGCTCCATCAGCGCGTCGTCCACCATCATGGGGAAGGTCTCCGCCCACTCGCCGTCGACCTTGCCGTCGGACAGGTGCGGGTTCCCCACGATGTCCCCGCGGGCCACGGTCCCCTCGGGCCTGACGCGCATGCCGCGGCCGTCGGCGAACAGGGAGTTGGCCTTCTGGGTCTTCACCTTGTCCTGGTTGTCCATGTCGAACACGACCATGGCGCGCGGCGTCGGGCTGTTGGTGATGCGTGCCTTCCCCAGCAGGGCCAGGGGGATCATCATCAACAGCGTGGCAACCAGGGCGACCGATGTGAACGCTTTGGGCATGTCAGTCCTCCACGGCCTCGAGGGCGTCCGGGCCCAGCGAAGCCAGGAATTCCCTGGTCTTCTCGACGTGGAACCGGGGGTCCCGCGCCTCGACCGAGATGAAGAAGCGGTCGGCGGTCGCCCGCTTGAACCGCTCGCTGTTGAACAGCGGGTGGTGATGCTGCGGCAGCATGTTCAGGCCCCACATGCCGAAGAACGTGGTCAGGGCGCTGAACAGGACGGTGAGCTCGAACATCACCGGCACCGCAGCGGGCACGCCGAAGAACGGCTTGCCGCTGATCATGAAGGGGTAGTCCACGGCGTTCATCCACCACTGCATGAGCGTGGCGAGGAAGAGGCCCGTCAGGCCGCCGCCGAGCACGATCAGCGGCAGCTTCGTGCCCCTGATGCCCATGGCCCCGTCGAGGCCGTGCAGCGGGAAGGGCGTGTGGCAGTCCCAGTCCCGGTAGCCCGCGTCGCGCACCTTCGCGGCGGCGTCGATCAGGTCGCCCGGATTCTCGAACTCGGCCAGGTAGCCGTAGAGCTCCCGTTCGGTGTTGGTATCGGACATCACGATCTCCGTTTCCGTCGGCCGCCGCTAGCCGCGGGCGTCCGAGGGGTTGTCACCGTGGTAATCGCCCACGGGGCGCGACACCTTGTCCTCCCAGTGCTCCTGCGGCATGACCGTCTTGACCTCGGCCATGGCCACCATGGGCAGGAAGCGGATGAACAGCAGCACCAGGGTGAAGAAGAGGCCGAAGCTGCCCACGAACGTCATGATGTCGACGATGGTCGGCTGGTAGTAGTCCCAGGCCGAGGGCAGGTAGTCGCGGCTGAGCGACGTGACCGTGATCACGAAGCGCTCGAACCACATGCCGATGTTCACGAAGATGCTGAGGATCAGCAGCGCCCAGGGGTTCGTCCGGATCTTCTTGAACCAGAAGAACTGGGGCGAGATCACGTTGCAGCTCACCATGATCCAGTACGCCCAGGCATAGGGGCCGAAGGCGCGGTTGATGAAGGCGAACTGCTCGGCGGGTACGCCGCCGTACCAGGCGATGAAGAACTCCGTGGCGTACGCGTAGCCCACCATGGTGCCCGTGGCCAGGATGATCTTGGCCATGGTCTCGAGGTGGTAGAGCGTGATGAAGTTCTCGAGCTTGAAGATCCGCCGCGCCGGGATGAGGCAGGTCATCACCATGGCGAAGCCGGAGAAGATGGCGCCCGCCACGAAGTAGGGCGGGAAGATCGTCGTGTGCCAGCCGGGCACCTGGGAGGTGGCGAAGTCGAACGACACCACCGAGTGCACCGAAAGCACCAGCGGCGTGGCCAGGCCGGCCAGCAGCAGGTAGGCCTTCTCGTAGCGGTGCCAATGGCGGTTGGAGCCGCGCCAGCCCAGGGCGAAGAAGCCGTAGGCGATCTGGCGCGTGCGCGTCTTGGCGCGGTCGCGCAGGGTGGCCAGGTCAGGCACCATGCCCGTGTACCAGAAGAGCAGCGACACGGTGGCGTAGGTGCCCACCGCGAACACGTCCCACAGCAGCGGGCTGCGGAAGTTGGGCCACATGGCCTGGTAGTTGGGCAGCGGGAAGAGCCACCACACCACCCACACGCGTCCCACGTGGATACCCGGGAAGATACCGGCGCAGACCACCGCGAAGATGGTCATGGCCTCGGCGAAGCGGTTGATGGACGTCCGCCACTTCTGCCGCAGCAGGAAGAGGATGGCCGAGATCAGCGTGCCGGCGTGGCCGATGCCCACCCAGAACACGAAGTTCACGATGGCCCAGCCCCAGCCCACGGGGTTGTTCAGTCCCCACACGCCGACGCCCGTGAAGATCAGGTAGGCGATCATCAGGAACATCACGCCCGCGAGGGACGAGGTGATCCCGAGAGCGATCCACCAGGCCTTCGGCGCCTTGTCGCGCTCGACGATCCCGCAGATGTGGTCGGTCACCGACGTGAAGGTCTGCCCGCCCGTGATCAGCTCGTGGGGCCTGGTCGGGTCATGGACCGTGTTGTCGGTCTCCTTAGTGAGCAGAATGCCCATCGGAACTCTCCGCCAGTTCGGGGTTCGGGTTGCGCAGGCGGGCCATGTAGCTCGTCCGCGGCTTGATGTTCAGCTCGGCCAGCATGTGGTACGACCGCTCGCCGGCCTCCAGACGCGCCACCTCGCTGCCCTCGTCGTTCAGGTCGCCGAAGACGATGGCGGACGTGGGGCAGGTCTGCTGGCAGGCCGTGGTGACCTCGCCGTCGCGGACGGCGCGGCCCTCGTTCTTGGCCGTGATCTTGGCCGCCTCGATGCGCTGCACGCAGTAGGAGCACTTCTCCATGACGCCGCGCGCCCTCAGGGACACCTCGGGGTTGTAGACCATCTTCTGGACGTCCGGGATGTCCTTGTTGAGGTTGAAGAAGTTGAAGCGCCGCACCTTGTAGGGGCAGTTGTTGGCGCAGTACCGCGTGCCGACGCAGCGGTTGTAGACCATCTCGTTGAGGCCTTCCTCGCTGTGCATGGTCGCGCCCACGGGGCACACCTGCTCGCAGGGTGCCATCTCGCAGTGCACGCAGGCCACGGGCTGCTGGGCCACCTTGGCCTCGTCGGGCTCGCCCTGGAAGTAGCGGTCCAGGCGCAGCCACGACATCTCGCGGCCCCGTCCCACCTGATCCTTGCCCACCACCGGGATGTTGTTTTCGGCCTGGCAGGCCACCAGACAGGCGTTGCAGCCGGTGCAGGTGTTCAGGTCGATGGACATGCCCCAGGCGTGGCCCTCGTAGGTGCGCTCCTCCCACAGGGACTTCAGCGGCGGCAGGTGGTGCCGGTGATGCACGAAGTCGGGGTGGTGCTGGTACTCGTCCCAGGTGCCCTCGACGATCAGGGTGTGCGAGCGCTTCTCTCGCTCGTTGCGCCCGGTGGCGTCGATGGCGAAGTGGTCCTGGGTGGTGGCCAGCGGATAGGTGCCGCCGGCGGCAGCGACGGTCAGGCCGTCGGTGAAGTCCAGGGCGGCGGCGCCGCGCAGGCGGTAGCCGTCGAAACCCGTGCCGTCGCCAACGCGGCCGGCGGCCGTGCGGCCGTGACCGAGCTGGACCACGCAGGTCCAGGGGGCCTGGCCGGGCTGCACGTAGACGGCCATGTCCAGGCTGCGGCCGTCCAGGCCGAGGCTGACCATGTCGCCGTGCTTCACGCCCAGGGCCTCCGCGGTGGAGAAGCCCAGGATGGCGGCGTTGTCCCAGGTCAGCTTCGTCATGAAGTCCGGCAGCTCCTGGAGCCAGCCGTTGTTGGCGAAGCGGCCGTCGTACAGGGACGGGTCGCGCTGGAAGACCACCTCGAAGTTGGAGGCGCCCAGCTCGGGAGCGTGGGCGGCCGCGCCGCGGCGCACGCCGGCCACGATGCCGCGACCCTCGAGCCTGGGGGTGACCTCGGCCCAGCCGGAACCGTCGAGGACGCCGGCCTGGAGCAGCTTCTGCCAGGCGACGTCGCGGCCCACGGCGGGCAGCTGGGCGTCGGCGGTGGCCTTGACCAGGTCGTGCCCGGCGGTGTGCGCATCGTCGACCAGCAGGCCCAGGATCTCGATGGGCGTCCGGCCGTCGTACAGGGGCCGGATCAGGGGCTGGGTCACGGAGTAGCGGCCCTCGGCGTCCACCACGTCGGACCACGACTCGAAGGCGTGGGCCCGGGGCAGGTGCCAGGTGCAGGCGCGGGAGGTCTCGTCGTCGTACTCCGACAGGTGGACGGTGTGGTCCACCTTGCCGAGCAGGTCGGCGAACCCGAGGTCGGCCGGGGCGTCGAAGACGGGGTTGCCGCCCAGGACCACCAGGGTCTTCACCCGGTTGCGGCCGACGGCGTCGGCCAGGAAGCCCATGGCGGCGCCGTGATGGGGGCGGTTGGCGTCGGGCAGCTCGGCGTGCACCACGGTGCGGCCGGTGTTGCCCAGGGCGCGGTTCAGCAGGTGGGCCAGGGCGTGCACCCAGTCGGGCTGACGGGAGCCCACCGCGATCACGGACTCGCCCTTGTGATGGGCCAGGTCCGCGGCCAAGGCCGCGACCCATTCGGGGGCGTGGCCGTCGGCGTGCAGGGCGTCCTTCAGGCCGCCGAAGTCGCCGGGAAGGTCCACGTGCTGGTGGCCGGTGAGCTCCGCGGCGAGCTGGAGCAGGGCGTGGCCCACGCTCGAGGACGCCATCGGGAACCGGTGATCGGCCATGCCGCCGGTGATGCTGTAGCCGGCCTCGGCCACGTACAGGCGGTTCATGCGGCCGTCGTCGGCGCGGCGGCCGGCGGCGAAGTCGCGGGCGTTGCGCAGGGCCGTGGGGTGGTCCTGGAACAGGTCGGCGTCGAAGCAGGCGATGACCTTGGCCCCGTCCAGCCGGTAGTTGGTGGCCACGGCGTGGCCGAAGGCCAGGGCGGCGCCGGCGCGCTCGTTGTCGCGGGACACGGGCTCCCACTCGTACCAGCCGGCGTCGGGATAGGTCTCGCGCAGGCGGGCCCGCAGGGCCTCGCGCGTGGGCGAGGTGGAGCGCTCCACCAGGAAGGCCAGTCCGGCGCCGCCGGCGGCCTTCAGGGCGCCGAAGTGCCCGGCGGCCCAGGTCTCGAAATCGGCCCAGCTCCGCTTATGGGCCGATCCGCCGTGGCGTTCCACGGGGTTGCGGCTGCGGTCCGGGTCGTACATGCCCAGCACCATGGCCTGGGCGTAGTGGTCGGTGGTCCCGAAGCTCAGCGGGTGGTCGGGGTTGCCCTCCACCTTGACGGGGCGGCCGTCGTAGCTGCTCACGACCAGGGGACGGACCTCGCCGCCCAGCTCCACCGCCGTGGCGAATCCCTGGGGCAGGCCGGGATCCACGCCGTCGGGGCGGCTGGTGAACGGGACGATCTTCTCCTCGGGCCAGCGGCAGCCCGCCACGCCGGCCATGGCGACCGACGCGCCCATGATCTGCAGGAAGCGGCGACGGGACAGGGCGTCCGTCGGCACTTCGGCTTCCGAGGGGAACTCGCCTTCGAGGAACTGACGGAACTCGGGCTTGTCGCCCAGGTCCTCGAGGCTGCGCCAGTAGGCCTGGTCGGGGCTCTTGTTCATCGATGACATGTCGAACAATCCGTCGGAGGGTTGATGTTACGGTCCTCGCGCAGCTGCGCGCCCAGCTCCAGCTGGTCCACCCCGGGCTCCCAGCCCATGGTGAAGACCTGATCGACGGGTCGGAGGTGCTCCTCGGGGTTGCGGTGGCAACCCAGGCACCATCCCATGTTCAGCCCCTCGGCCTGGGCGACGACCTCCATGCGGTCGACGCGGCCGTGGCACGACTCGCAGCCGATGCCGCGGGTCACGTGGGCGCTGTGGTTGAAGTAGGCGTAGTCCGGGAGGTCGTGGACGCGCACCCACTCGATGGGCATGCCCGTCTCGAAGCTCTCCCGCACCAGGGCCAGCTGCTCGCTCTCGGTCTTGACCGTGGCGTGGCAGTTCATGCAGGTCTGGGTCGGCGGCAGGGTGGCCGCCGGGCCCTTCTCCGCCCCGGTGTGGCAGTAGCGGCAGTCGATCCCCAGCTCGCCCGCGTGGAGGCGATGGCTGTAGGGCACCGGCTGCTCGGGCTGGTAGCCCACGCCGGTGGTGCCCGGCGCGAAGGCCAGGTACAGGATGCCGAGGATGTAGAGCGGGGCTCCCGCCGCCATCAGCGAAACGGGAATACGGATCGTGTTCGCCCACTTCGGAAAGACGAACGGGCCGCGGCCTTGCTTGTCGTGGTCCAAGAGCGCGCTCCAGATTGCGCCCGGAAGCGGGCAGCCTGCGATCTCCAAGGAAATGCTCGCGTTGAGAAGTTTCGAAGATGCGCCTCGAAACGCGAGCGGCGAAATCCTATGAGATCCGTCCTCTTAGATCAATCAAAAAACGACGCCGCCTTTTCATATCACGGCATCGTCGAGTCTTCAAACAAGGAATCACGCATCACGAGTGCGGTGTTTCCGGAAACGACCGGACTGATTCCGTCCGGATATGTAACTCCCGGCGCCGTGCGAATCAAGGCGCGGGCCGTGACCGTCCGTCTTGACGATCTCCCCGGCCCCCGTCATCATGGCCGGACCCGCTTCCCCCGACCATGGAGTCCGTCATGCCTCTTGCCGCCCGTCGAATCGCCGCCCGCAGCGCGCTGATCGTCCTCTGCGCCCTGATTCTCGGCGGTTGCGGCGGCGGGGACGCCCAGCCCAACGTGCTGCTCATCGTGCTGGATACGGTGCGCGACGACGCCACGGCCCTCGGCGGCGACACCTGCGGCCTGACCCCGTCCCTGGAGGCCTTCGCCACCGACGGCACCGTCTTCACCCACGCCTGGTCCACGGCCCCCTGGACCGTGCCGTCCCACGCCTCCATGTTCACGGGCCAGCTCTCCGCCGTGCACGGCTGCACCCATCGCCGTACCCGGCTGGATTCCACCTGGCCCACCACCGCGGAGCTCCTGTCCGGCTCCGGCTACCAGACCGCGGCCTTCTTCAGCAATCCCTGGCTGGCGGACCGCACCACCAAATTGTTGCGGGGCTTCGACGTGAAGGCCGAGACCTCCGCCGCCGGCGACGACCCCGCCGCCGTCCACCGGGGCGACCAGGGCGGCCGCGGCACCCTGGCGGCCTTCGGCGACTGGCTCACGGGCCGGGCTCCCGACCGCCCGTTCTTCGCTTTCGTCAATTTCCTGGAAGCCCACCACCCCTACGACCCGCCGGCGGACGTTCGCAACGAGCTGTTGCCCGACCTCCCCACCGATGACCTCGTGACCAGCGAATGGGTCATGGACCACCAGGCCGGCCTCCACGAGCGGGGTTCGGTGGACTGGACCCGCGTCCGGGACCTCTACGACGGGGACGTGCGCTCCGTGGACGATCTGCTGGAGGGGTTGCTGGGCGCGCTGGAGGCGGAGGGCGTGCTGGACGACACCGTCGTGATCGTCACGTCCGACCATGGCGAGATGCTGGGCGAGCACGACCTGGTGGCCCACCAGTTCTCGCTGCACGAACCCCTGATCGCGGTCCCGCTGGTCATCCGCGCTCCGGGCCGCCTCGACGCCGGCCAACGCGACGACCCCGTGATGCTCACCGACCTCTTCGCCACCGTGCTGGACATGGCCGGCGTGGCCGACGCCCCGGTCCGCACCCACAGCCGCTCGCTCCTGGACGGGCCCGCCGACGCCGGCCGCCCCCTCATCGCCGAGTACTACCGCCCCAACGACACCCTCATGGGCGCCCTCCGCCAGCTCAACCCGGAGTTGGACACCGCCCTGCTGGGCCGCACCCTGCGCACCATCAGGATCGGCGACGTCCGGCTGACCGTGGACGACGGCGGCCGCGCCGAGCTCCACGACCTGGCCGCCGACCCGGGCCAGGAACGCAACCTGTCCCGCCGTCGCCTGCGCGACGTGCGCGCCCTGCGCAACCTCCTGGACCACGCCCTGGAGTCGGCCACGGCGCCCGAAGGCGAGGTGGAGATCGACGAGGCCACCCGCCGGCAGCTCGAGTCCCTCGGCTACATCCACTGATCCATCGGTTGACCGCCGCCGGGATCCCTGCATACTGGAGCCACGGTCCATCTCTCCTAGTCTCGCAGGAGATCGCCCATGAGCTCAGACATCCGATCGATGGACAGCACGCTCTTCGACGACCTCCCCATCGGCTACCAGTCCCTCGACGCCGACGGCCGCATCGTCCACGTGAACCCCGCGTGGCTCGCCTTGCTCGGCTACGATCGCGACGAAATCCTGGGCCGCCCCCTGACCGACATCCTCGATCCCGACAGTCACGAGTCGTTCCGCGAGAACTTCAGCCGCCTCCTGGACAGGGGCGAACTCTCCGGCGTGCGTCATGCGTTCAAGGCCGCGGACGGACGCACCGTGACCACCGTCTGCGACGGCAGGACCTCGCGCGACGACGACGGGCTCCTCACCCACTGCTTCCTGCGCGACATCTCCGACCTGGTGGCCACGGAGACCGCCCTGCGCGACTCCCAGGAACGCCTCCGCGCCCTTTCCGACGCCTCGTTCGAAGCCATCTTCCTGTCCGACAAGGGCATGTGCATCGACCAGAACCTGACCGCCGAGAAGATGTTCGGCGCCACCCTCGAGGACGCGATCGGCCGGCCCGGCACCGACTGGATCGCCCCCGAGGACCGGGACCTGGTCATGAACAAGATGATCGAGGGCATCGAGGACCCCTACGAGGCCACGGCCCTGCGCCGCGACGGCACCACCTTCCCCTGTGAGATCCAGGGCCGCATGCTCGACTACCGCGGCACCCGCGTCCGCGTGACCTCCCTGCGCGACATCACCGACCGCAAGCGGGCCGAGCGGGACCTGATCGAGACGCAGCTCCGGAACCAGGCCATGGTGGACGCCATCCCCGACCTCATGTTCCTGTGCGACCGCAACGGCATCCACCTGGACTACTACGCCCAGGACGACAGTCATCTCCTGTTCGCACCGGAGCATTTCCTGGGCCGATCCATCCACGAGATCCACCCCCCGGAGATGGCGGCCGACGCCCAGCGGGCCATCGACGGCGTGCTGGCCAACGGCGTGACTCAGGAGATGGAATACGAGATCGATCAGCAGGGGGAGACCCGTTCCTTCGAGGCCCGCGCCGTGGCTTGCGGCGGCGAGCGGGTTCTCTTCCTGATCCGCGACATCACCGAGATGAAGCGGCTCCGCGCCATCGAGACCCGGGCCGAGCGGCTGGAGTCAGCCGGCCGCATCGCCGGCCAGGTGGCCCACGACTTCAACAACCTGCTGGCCCCCCTCACGGGCTACCCGGAGCTGATCCGCGAGGAGCTGCCCCCCGGCCATCCCGCGCTGGATTTCATCGACGGCATGGAGACGGCGGCCCGGCAGATCTCCGAGATCAACCAGCAGCTGCTGACCCTCGGGCGCCGGGGCCACTACAACCTGGAGCCCCTGGACCTCAACACCATCGTCCGCCAGACCCTGGCCGAGCTGCCGCGCCAGCCCGGCTCCGTGACGATCGAGTGCGAGCTGAGTCCGGACCTGATGCGCATCAAGGGCGGCGGCGCCCAGATCCACCGGGCCCTGACCAACCTGCTGGTCAACGCCGTGGACGCCGTCGACGGCTCCGGCACCGTCCGGATCGAGACCGCCAACGAATACCGCGACGAGATGACCACGTCCTACGGCGTGCTGCCCCTCGGCGAGTACGCCCGGCTGCGGGTCTCCGACACCGGCTGCGGCATCCCGGCCGAGGCGTACGACCGCATCTTCGAGCCCTTCTTCACCACCAAGACCGTGAACAAGCAACGGGGGTCGGGCCTGGGGCTCAGCGTGGTCGACAACGTGGTGCGCGATCACCACGGACACGTGGACGTCACCTCCACACCCGGCGAAGGCACGACCTTCGACCTCTTCTTCCCCATCACCCGCGAGGAACCCGTGGCGGTTCCTCCCCGGGCCGCCCGCGGTGCGGGCCAGTCCGTGCTCGTGGTGGACGACGACGAGATGCAGCGCGAGGTCACCGTACGGCTCCTGGACCGCCTCGGCTATGCGGCCGGCGCGGTGGAGTCCGGCGAGGCCGCCGTCACCCTGCTCGGGCAGGAGGAGCGGGACCTGGTGATCCTGGACATGGTCATGCCCGGCGGCATCGACGGCGCCGAGACCTACCGGCGCATCCTCGAGGTCCGTCCCGGTCAGCGCGCCATCATCGTGTCGGGGTTCTCGGGATCCGAGCGGGTCCGGGAGGCCCGGGAGCTCGGCGCCGGCGCGTTCGTCCGCAAACCGTTGACCCTCGAGGAACTCGCGTCGGCGGTGAGCGCCGAGTTGCAGCGTTCCTGAGACGACGAAGGGGAGCGACCCGAGGCCGCTCCCCTCTTCCTTCCGGATCCGAATCCCCCGTCAGCAACCGCCGTTCCGGCCGCGACCCTTGCCGCCCCGGCCGCCACGCCCCCGGCCGCCGCCGCGCTCGTGGTCGGAGGCCAGGATCGAGGCGAGCTCGTCCGCCGTGATGTGGCGGGCCTCGTAGGTCGCGCCCTCGCCGGACAGGGCGCCTGCGAAGGCCCTCATGTGGTTGCGGGATCCCCGCGCCAGGTTCTCGTAGACCATGGCGATGTCGGACCGCTCCACCACGTCGTCCAGGGCCGCGTAGAGGTCGGCCAGGTCCAGGTCCTCGATCTCGGCTCCCACCGCCAGGGCGTCCGTCAGCGAACGGGACCCCTTCTCCACCAGCTCGGCGTAGAGGGCTGCGAAGGCCGGATCGGCGAAGGCGCCCACGGCGTCGTCGACGACCGGATCGTCGATTCCGTAACGCTCCAGCAGATCGCCCACCCGGTCCATGTGACGCTGCTCGGCGCGGGGGATGTTGCGGAACACGGCGACGTCCCAGCGCTCGCCCAGGGTCAGGTACACGTCGCGCGCCAGCTTCTCCTCCTCGCGCATGGCCAGCAGCGATGCGGCCTCCGCCTCGCTCGGACGACCGTCCGGAGCGTCGGTCAGGGTGGTGCAGGAGCCCCGACCGTTCCCCCGGTCGCAGGCCCTTCCCTTGCCCTTGCCGCAACGGCCGGCGGCCTCGGCGCCGGCGGCGGTCAGCAGGGCCGTCAGCAGCAGCATCGTGATGATCCGGGTCTTCATGTCGTTCTCCCTTTTCTTCATGGACGCGCCGGCCGTGGCGGCCGACGTCGGAGTGTTCGACTCCACCCAATCCCCGGGCCGCCCCCATCCTGCGAAAAATCTGCGAAGATTCGCAGTCGAGCGGCCCGCCCCTTGTCCCGTCGGGCGTCCTGGAGCATCATCACAGCATGATCGACACCCATTGTCACCCCTACCTCTGCGCCGACCCCGACGGCGTCCTGACCCGCGCCCGCGACGCCGGCGTGACGGCCTTCGTGGTGCCCGCCTACGACACGGCGTCGGCCGCCGCCGTGGACGACCTCGCCGAGAGGCACCCCGACGTGCATCCGGCCCACGGCCTGCACCCCTGGGCAGCCGCCGAGCCCCTCGACGTTGCAGCCCTGGAGGCCCGCCTTCGGCGCCTCGGCGTGGTGGCCGTGGGCGAGATCGGCCTGGACGCCAAGATCGAAGAACCCGGCCTGGAGCGACAGACGGCCGTGCTGCGCGACCAGCTCGCCCTCGCCAGGGAGCTCGACCTGCCCGTCATCCTCCACGTCCGGGGGGCCTTCGATCCGATGCTGGAGATCCTGACGACCGACGGCGCGCCCCGCGGCGTGGTACACGCCTTCTCCCGCGGTCCCGAACTGGCACGCCGCTTCACGGACCTGGGGCTCCACCTCGGCTTCGGCGGAGCGGTGACCCGCCCCACCGCCCGCCGGCCGCGTCGCAGCGCCGTGACGGCGCCCCTCGAACGGATCCTGCTGGAAACCGACGCCCCGTCCATCGGCCTGGACGGCGTCCCCGCCGGCGAGAGCGAACCGCGCCACGTCGTGGACGTGTGCGCGGCGCTGGCGGAGTTGAGGGGCATGGCATCCGGGGAACTGGCCGCCGGGACCAGCGCCAACGCACGCGGTCTGTTCTCGATCTAGTCCGACAACCGGACGTCGAACCAGGCCTCCACCGGTTCCGACATCGGGGTCCGCATTCCTCCCCGGCCTCCGGCCGCGCCGCCGCGCCCGCCCCCACGGCCGCCACCGCCTCCACGCCCACCGCCTCCGGCCTTCATGCCGCCGGCGTCAGGCGCTGCGGCCGGTCGCTCGAGCTCGGGGGTCTCCACACCGAGGCGCAGACGGCCCCCCGGCCTCGCCGCCACCGCCAGCACATCCGAGCCCGCGGGCCCGAGGGGCAGGCGGAGCTCGCAGGAGAAACGGCTTCGCCCCATGTCCAGGGCCAGGGCGGCCCCGTCGAGACCCGCGACGTCGAGGCGGATCCCCCGCTTGTTCAGCCCTCTCGTCGCTTCCACCTCGGCGCCGAGACGGGCGAGCGCCTGGTCGCTCAACAGTCGCTCGCCGGGGTCGGGCCGCTCGGACCGCCTCGCGCCCTCGGCGGGACGTTCCCCGCTCCCCGCAGCCAGTCCCACCGGGTAGCGGACGGTCAGGGTCTCCTCCGCCGGACCTTCCGGGTCCAGCGTCACGATCAGGCCGCCGCGCACGATCCGGCCGATCACCTCCGGATCCGACACGAGGATGCTGAGGTAGAGATGCCGGTCGTCGTTGGCGACGGCGACGTCGATCCGGTCGTCGGCCGCCGCCAGGTACCCGGGGCCCCACTCGTCGTTGCTGCCGTCGATGGTCACGTCGTCGCCGGGGCGCAGGCTCTGCAGCGACGCCGCTCCGCCGCAGCCGGTCAGGAAGAGGATGACGGGCGCCGCCGACAGGGCGCGGAGGATCGTGCGGAGGGTCATGGATCGTCCTTTCGGGAGTGGGGTCCCCGCCCTCAACCCGCGACCGCCGGGAATCCTGCGCCTTTTCCCGGTGGACAGCCCCCCACCCGTCGATCAGATTCCCATCCATGAATCTCGACGACGCACCCGACCGCTTCGGCCGCACCCGCGACCTCTACGGCCCCGACGGCTTCGCCCGCATCCGCGAAGCCCGCGTCACCGTGTTCGGCCTCGGCGGCGTGGGCAGCCATGCGGCCCTGGCCCTGGCCCGCTCCGGCGTGGGCGCGCTGACGGTGGTGGATTTCGACGTGGTCAGCACGTCGTCCCTGAACCGCCACCCCTGCGCCTCCGCCGCCGACGTGGACCGCCCCAAGGCGGAGGTCCTGGCGGAGTTCCTGGCCACGACCTGTCCGGATACGACGACCTCGCCCGTCACGGCCTTCTTCCACCACGACACCGCCGACGAGCTCCTCGTCCCGGCCCCGGACCACGTGGTGGACGCCATCGACAGCCTGAACCCCAAGGTCGCCCTGCTGCAGGAATGCCTGGAGAGGGGCGTGCCCGTGACCAGCAGCATGGGCGCCGCCTCCCGCACCGACGTGACGGCCGTCCGTACCGGCGACGTCTCCGAGACCACCCTCTGCCCCCTCGCCGCCCGGGTCCGCAAGTTCCTGCGTCGCCAGGGCCACGAACGCGGCGTGGCCTGCGTGTGGTCCACCGAGCGCCCCGTGGCCCCGCCCCGACCGGCCAACGAACCCCGCGTGGTGGACCGCGGGCGGGAGCGGCTGCGGCTGGCCAGCACCATGGCCGTCCCCGGCATCTTCGGCTATGCGGCGGCCTCCCTCGTCCTGGACGCCCTTTCCGGCCGCCCGGACGAAACTCCCGACCCCGTCCCGACGTAGAACACCGGTTCCCCACCCCTACCGAGGAGTCCCCGTGTCCCTGCGCGCCCCTGCACTCCTGGCCGCCCTGCTGTGCGCCGCCCCCGCCGTCGGCTTCGATTCCTTCGATCCCGACGTCACGAGTCCCCCGCCCCTGGCTGACGGCAACGCCTCCGGGCTGCCCTCCATCGCGGCCCACCGGATCCCCGACGGTTCCTTCGTCATGGACGGTCGGCTCGACGAGGCCTTCTGGTCCGACGCCGAACTCGGCGGCGGCTTCCGCCAGACAGAACCCGACCGCGGCAACGACCCGTCCGTGCCCACCACGTTCCGCGTGGTCTACGACTCGGACGCCGTGATCTTCGGCGTGGCCTGCTGGGAGGACGACCCGTCGCTGATCAGCAGCGTGATGGGCCGGCGCGACAACGTGCACAACTCCGACATCGTGAGCATCTACATCGACCCGTACCTGGACCGGACCACGGGCTACAACTTCCGCGTCTCCCCCGACGCCGTGCTGGCCGACGCCTACCTCTTCGACGACGGCAACCGCGACTGGGACTGGGACGCCGTCTGGGACGCCGCCGTGCATCGCGACGAGCACGGCTGGTACGTGGAGGCCCGCATCCCCTTCTCGGCCCTGCGCTACCAGCCCGGCGACGACCGGGTCTGGGGCCTGCAGGTCTATCGCTGGATGCACGGCCGCGGCGAGGACACGGGCTGGGTGAGCTGGGACCGCGAGCTGTCCGGATTCGTGAGCCGCTTCGGGACGCTGACCGGCATGAACGGCCTCGAGGCGCCCCGCAACCTGGAGATCACGCCCTACGTGGCCGGCCGCGTCACCGACCCCGCCGCCGCCGGTCGCGACGGCTACGAGGGCTGGCGCAACGGCGGTGTGGACCTGAAGTACGGCGTGACCGCCAACATGACCCTCAACGCCACCGTCCAGCCCGACTTCGGACAGGTGGAGGCGGACCCGGCGGTGCTGAACCTGTCGCCCTTCGAGACCTTCTTCTCCGAGAAGCGGCCGTTCTTCGTGGAGGGCTCCCGGTTCTTCGACATGAACGGCTTCGACCTGCTGTACTCGCGCCGCATCGGCACCGGCCGCGAGAACTCGCGCATCCGCTACGCGGGCAAGCTCATCGGCAAGACGGCGGGCGACGTCTCGGTGGCGGCCCTGGTGGCGGCCACCGACATCGCCGACGAGGGCGAGGCCTGGAACCCCCTCAGCGACGGCCGCAACCGCAGCCGCTACGGCGCCGTGCGCCTGGGCCGCGAGAGCGCCGACGGCGCCCATCGCGTCAACGTCATGCAGACCGTCGTGATGCGCGACGACGAACCCTGGCGCGACGACGACTCCCTCCGGGACCACCGCGACGCCATGGCCACGGGCCTGGACTTCGACCTGAACTTCCGGGACCGCACCTGGAACGTGAACGGCAGCGTGGTCCGCACCCACACCGCCCCCCACGACAACCTGGAAGACCCCGCCCTGATGCCCGAGGACCGCATCGGTACCGGCGGCACCCTGGGCCTCGGGAAGGTGGGCGGCGACTGGACCGGCGGACTCCGCGGTTCCTGGGAGAGCGACCGGCTCGACCCCAACGACCTGGGTCGCCTGAGCGCTCCCGACGAGATGAACGCCCGCGCCTGGCTGACCCGCCGCTTCGACTCCGACGGCGAGGACCGCTGGTTCCGCAACGGCAACGTCCACGCCTCGGTGATCCGCAGCTGGCTCTACGCCGGCTCCACCGTCCTGGACGCCGACGGCGACGTGCTGTGGAGCTACGGCTCCCGTCACGACCAGGACGTCGGCGGCAACATCGGGTTCTTCGTGCAGACCAGCAGCTACTGGAACATGTGGGGCGGCGCCTGGCGGCACGGTCACGGCTACAACAAGTACTCCACCCGCAGCTACGACGGCCGGCGCGGCCCCCTGATCGAGCGCTTCGACCGGCACGGCTTCTGGGCCGGCGTGCAGAGCGACTGGCGCCGCGACGTGAACGGCCGGATCGAGGTCAACGTCTCGAGCACCGACATGGGCGACACCGGCCTGCACCTCAACGCCGGCCTCCACTGGGTCATGGGCGCCCGCATGACCAACGACCTGAACCTCGGCTTCTCGGACAACACGAGCGACGCCCAGTGGCTCTTCAACGACGCATCCCCCACCGGCGGCATCGGCGGCGTCGACTACGTCTTCGCCCAGCTCGACCAGCGCACCTGGTCGTTCACCTGGCGCTCCAGCGTGCTCTTCGACCGCAACCGCTCCCTGGAGCTGTACCTGCAGCCCTTCCTCACCGTGGGCGACTACTCCCGCGCCCGGGCCCTGGCCGCCCCCGCCACCTACGACTTCGTCGACTTCGCCCCCGAGGGCTTCGACGTCCGCGACCACGACTTCAGCTACGCCGCCGTGAACCTCAACCTCATCTACCGCTGGGAGTACCGGCCCGGCTCCACCTTCTACCTGGTCTGGTCCCACGGTCGCGACACCTACCGCCAGCGCTCCATGCACGGCCGCGGCACCGACGACTGGCGCCTCTTCGACAACGGCTTCGGCACCGACAGCTTCCTGGCCGACGAGCCGGAGAACGTGCTGCTGACCAAGGTCACCTACTGGTTCTCGGTCTGACGCCGGACCCGAACGCGAAACGGGGCGCTCCCATGGGGGCGCCCCGTCTTCGTTCTCGGCGACGTGGCCGTCAATCGATCTCGATGAGGTCGGCCTCGTCCAGTTCGGCGATGTCCTCGAAACCGGCGTAGCCGTCGAGGTTCGCCACCTCCGTGGCGGGCTCCGGGACGGCCGCCTCGACAGACGCCGCATACACCGGGTTCGCCGTCCGGGTCACGGCCCGTCGCGCCCCGCCCCCCTCCATCAGGGCCACCAGATCCTGGACCATGGCCTTGAGGTCCGACGCCGACGCCGAGAGCTCCTCGCTGGCCGACGCGGTCTCCTCCGCGTTGGCCGCGTTGCTCTGGGTCACGTGATCCATCTGCTCCACGGCGCGGCTGATCTCGTCCACGCCCCGGGCCTGCTCGCTGCTGGCGGTGCCCACGCCCGCGATGATCCGGCTCATGCTCCCCACGCCCTCGGAGATCCGGTCCAGCATGGAGGCGACCTCCTCGTTCAGCTGCACGCCCCGGTCGGCGTTGTCCTGGGACTGGGTGATCAGGGCGGAGGTCGACCGTGCGGCCTCGGCGCTGCGCTGGGCCAGGTTGCGGACCTCCTCGGCCACCACGGCGAAGCCCTTGCCCGCATCGCCGGCACGGGCCGCCTCCACCGCCGCGTTCAGCGCCAGCAGGTTGGTCTGGAAGGCGATCTCGTCGATGGTCTTCATGATGCCAGCCGACTCGTCTGAGTTGGCCTTGATCTGCACCACGGCCTCGGACAGGCGATCCATGCCCTGCCGTCCCTCGCTCACCAGGTCCTGCACCTCGCCTGCCCGGCTGCTGGCCTCGGCGGCACTCTCAGCGTTCTCCTTGGTGGTGGCGCTCATCTCCTGAAGAGCCGCCGACGTCTCCTCGAGACTCGACGCCTGCTCCGACGCCCCTTCCGCCAGGGACTGGCTCGCGCTGGACACCTGGTCCGCGGCGGCGGCCACCTGCCCCGACCCGCGGTTCATGTCGTCCACGATCCGCGACAGCGACCGGATGATCAGCCGCGACAGGAACACCGCGACCATCACGCCGGCCACCTGGGCGAAGAGCCCCAGCAGCGAGATGTCCCGTCGCACGGCCCTGGCCGCACCGAGCATGGCCTCGTCCGTCATCATGTGCTCGTCGATGGTCGCCTTGGCGGCGCGCAACCCGGCCTGCACCTCGCCGAGGGCCTCCTTGGTCTCGTTGGCGTAGACCAGTTCCGCCGCCTGCACGCCCGCCATGTCGGCCTCATGGGTCGCCAGCAGCACGTCGATGCTGCCGAGCACCTCCTCGGCCCGGGGCTTGGCCTGCTCGAAGAAGGCGGTCCGGGCCTCGTCCCACTGCTCCTTGCGGATCCTGGCGTTGATCACGACGGCCTGGGCGTGGAGCATGCGGTGGTGCTCTTCCAATTCGGTCCAGACCTCGCCGAACTCGGGATCGGCCTCCTTGCGGGCCTTGGTCTCCGGGTCGTAGACCCACAGGCCGAACCCGCACTTGCGCGGATCGGTCTGGACGTAGGCCATGGCGTCCGCATCACGGTTCACGACGGCGTCGATCAGACGGTGCGCCCACTGCAGGTGCGCCACCTTGGCCTCGCACAGGAACCCGCCCGCCGACTCGTCCACGGGCACGTAGAGCCGATCCATCTTCTCGGCGGATTCGTGGAGCCGTCGATGCGGATCCTCGAGTCCCGCCAGGACCGGCGTCAGGGCGGGCACCAGCTCCTCGGCCGCCGTGCGCCCCTCCCCGTAGTACCACTGCCCGAAACCGCACTTGTGGGGGTCGGTCTGGACGTCGACGGCGTGCACGTCGGGATCGGTGAGCAGGGCGTTGACCTTGTCGGCCCACATCAGGTGATCGACCTCGCGCTGGATCATCTCCGCCCTCAGGGCGTTCCCGTCGATGACCTCGGCCGCGTTGTCGACCACCGATCCCATTCCGAGCCAGGCCCGGCCGGTGGCCACAGCCATGAGCACGAGCACGATCGTGAAACCGATTCCGATCTTCTTGCCGATCCCCGGATTGCTCAGCATGTCGTTCCTCCGCAGGTGTTCCGATGAAATCCCTGCGGAGAGTTCGGCTTTTCGGTGAGCTACTTGAGAATGATTATTCTTTTTAAGCCACTAAAACGATAGGATTTATGCTTATTTGAGGACGGGCGCGATGAGATGCCGTTTCAACAGATCCATGAACGGTTCCGGGGTTTCACTGCCGGTCAGCCGCCCCACGAAGTCACGATGATCCCTGCCCCGGCGATACTCCGGCTCCCGCGGCGGATGAGGCAGGTAACGCCCCATTGCATCCAGGTCCGGATCCAGCAGCAGCGTCGTGGAATAGTACACGAGCCCCCTCGTGCGCCAGATGCAGCTGCCCCCCACCTTCCGGTCGTCCAGCACCAGGTCGCTGACGCCGTCCCAGGTCACGCCGGGGCAGCCGGCGGCGGCCAGGCCGTCGATCATCCAGTCGGTGAAAGTGCGGAACGCGCTGGTCACGCCGCCGACGCCCTCCAAGGGAGCCACGGCCGAGACCACCAGGTTGCCGGGGTCGAGCACCACGGCGCAGCCGCCGCCGCGGCGGCGGTACACGGGGACGCCGTCGGCGCGGATGGCGTCCAGATCGAGTTCGAGCTCCTGCTTGCCGCCACGACCGATGACCACCTCCGTCGAGGCCGGCCGCATGACGCGAACGAGGCCGCGCTCCGCTCCCTCGTCAGGAGCACGCACGGCCTCGATCAGGTCGTCGTCCCGGTCCCAGGCGGGGAAGTCCCCGCTCATCCCTTCTTGGGCGCGTGCACGTGCACGGCCGTGCCGGCGGCCACCTCGGCGGCCTCCATGACGGCCTCGCTGAGGGTGGGATGGGGATGGATGGTGTCGGTCAGGTCGGCCAGGGTGGCGCCCATCTCGATGGCCAGGGCCCCCTCGCTGATCAGTTCGCTGGCGTGCGGGCCCACGATGCCCATGCCCAGCAGCAGGTCGGTGCCCGGCTCCGAGATGATCTTCACGAACCCCTCGGTGCGGCCGATGGCCCGGGCGCGGCCCAGCGCCGTGAGCGGAAAGCGCCCCACGTTGATCTCGATGCCCAGTTCCTCGGCCCGGCGCTCGGTGAGGCCGCACCAGGAGATCTCGGGGTCGGTGAACACCACCGCGGGGATGGCCCGGTTGTCGAACTCCACCTTGTGGCCGCAGATGGCCTCGGCCGCGATCTTCCCCTCGCGGCTGGCCTTGTGGGCCAGCATGGGGCCGGTGGCCGCGTCGCCGATGGCGTACACGCCCGGCTCGCCGGTGCGGCACTCGCCGTCGGTCAGGATGAAGCCCTGGTCGTCGGTCTCGACCTTGGTGTTCTCCAGGCCGAGGTCGTCGGAGTTGGGGCGGCGGCCGATGGCCACCAGCACGCGGTCGTAGCGCTTCTCCACGGTGGCGCCGTCGTGCTCGATGCTCACGTCGAACCCGCCGTCGCGCGGCGTGATCGACAGCACCTTGGACTCCGTCATGACCTCGTGCAGGCGCTTGCTCACCTGCTTGACCATCACGTCCACCATGTCGTGGTCGGCGCCCATGAGCAGGCGCGGGAAGAACTCCACCACCGACACCTCGGTGCCCAGGCCGGCGTACACCAGGCCCATCTCCAGGCCGATGTAACCGCCGCCCACCACCAGCAGGGAGCCGGGGACCTCGGGCAGCTTCAGGGCGTCGGCGCTGGACCACACCGTGGGGTCGATGCCCTCGGGCAGCCGGTTCAGGCTCGAGCCCGTGGCGATGATGCAGTCCTGGAACGAGACGGTGCCGCCTCCCTCCAGGGCCAGGGTGCGGTTGTCCTCGAAGCGGGCCCGGGCGTGCACGACCTCCACGCCGCGCTTGGCCAGCAGGCCCTTCACGCCGTTGCTCAGGGTGTCCACCACGCCGTCGGTCCACTCGCGGAGCTTGGCGGGGTCCACCTTCATCTCGCCGAAGCTCAGGCCCATGCGGTCGGCGTCGCGCGCCGCCTCGGCCAGCTCCACGGCGTTGATCAGCGACTTGGACGGGATGCAGCCCTCGAGCAGGCAGGTGCCGCCGGGGCGCTCGCGCTCCTCGATCAGCATGACTTCCTTGCCCAGGTCCGCCAGCCGCAGCGCGGCCACATAGCCGCCGGGGCCGGAGCCGATGACGACCGCCTCGATCTCCTGGTTCAGGCTTCCCATGACCATGGCGGTCCTCCTAGGTATCCAACAGGAGCAGGTTCGGATCGGACAGGTTACGCACCAACTCGCCCACGAACCGCGCCGCGTCGGCGCCGTCGGCCACGCGGTGGTCGAAGGCCAGGGTCAGCGGCAGGATCTTGCGGATCACGATCTCGCCGTCGCGCACCACGGGCTTCTCCTGCACACGGCCCATGCCCAGGATCGCCACCTCGGGGTAGTTGATCGTGGGGATGAGCGCGGTGCCGCCCAGGGGCCCCACGTTGGTGATGGTGAAGGTGCCGCCCTGCATGTCGTCCACCGGCAGCTTGCCCTCGCGGGCCAGGTGGGCCTTGGTGGCGATCTCGCAGGAGAGCTCGTTGATGCTGCGGGTGTCGGTGCCCTTGATGACCGGCACCACGAGGCCCTTCCCCGTGTCCGCGGCGAACCCGATGTTGTAGTACTTCTTGTAGACGATCTCTTCCTTGAAGGGATCGAGGCTGGCATTGAACGCCGGCGCCGCCTTCAGACCCGCCGTGATGGCGCGGATCACGAAGGCCAGCAGGGTCAGACGGCACTTCTCGGCGCCCGACTCCCGGGCGCGCATCCGGAACTCCTCGAGCTCCGTCACGTCGGCCTCGTCCATGTGGGCCACGTGGGGCACCAGCACCATGGACGTGGTCATCTTGCGGGCCACCTTGCGGCGGATCGACCGCAACGGCTCGATCTCCACCGGCCCCTGCTCCGAGAAGTCCGGCAGCGGCTCCAGCTCCACGAAGGGGATGGTGCTGCTGGCCTGGGCGGCCATCTTCGTGACGGCGGAGAGGTCGGCCTCTGGAGCGGCGGTGGCCGTAGTCGCGGCCGCGGCGGGAGCGCCGCCGGCGGCGAAGGCCTTCACGTCGTCGGGGGTCACGCGGCCGGCCGGGCCGGTGCCCGCCACGGCGTTGATGTCCACGCCCATCTCCCGGGCCAGCCGGCGCGTGGCCGGGGCGGCGGGAACGGGACGGCCGGGAACGGCGCTGTTGGCCGGGGTGGCGGCCGCCGGGGCGGCCTTCGGCGCGGCGGGAGCGGCCGCGGCCGTCTCCTCCTCCGCCTCGGGCAGGCCCATGGGGGTCTCCTCGGCGGCGCGGCCGGTGCCTCCGCTCGGGGCGGCCTCGGCACCGTCGTCGATCACGGCGATGACCTGGCCGGTCTCCACCACGTCGCCCACCTCACCGGCCACCGACACCACGGATCCGCCGCGGGGCGACGGGATGGTGACGGCCGCCTTGTCGGTCTCCACGTCCACCAGCGGTGCGTCCTCCTCGACGACGTCGCCGGGCTGGACGTACCACTTCAGGACTTCTCCCTCGTGGATCCCCTCTCCCAGGTCGGGCAGCTTGAACTCGAACATGGGTTCCCTCCTAGAAGTCCAGGGCTTCCTCGATGCCGCGACGGGCGCGGTCCACCGTGGGGATGTAGTCCAGCTCACGGCCGAAGTACGGGGTCACGACATCGTAGCCGGTCACCCGCTTGGCCGGAGCCTCCAGGTACATCAGGGCCTTGTCGTTGACGCAGGCGATGATCTCGCTGGCGGCGCCGAAGCTCCGCGGAGCCTCCTGGATGATGGCCAGGCGGCCCGTCTTGCGCACCGACTCGCAGATGGTGTCGCTGTCCATGGGGGCGACGGTCAGCAGGTCGATGAGTTCGATGCTCGTACCGCGCGCCTTCTCGATCTCGGCCACGGCCTTCTTCGTGGTGTGCATCATGGCGCCCCAGGCGACCACGGTGATGTCCGTGCCCTCCTGCACCACGTCGCACTTGCCGATCTCCATGGTCTCGGCCGCGTCCGGCACCTCCTCCTTGAAGGCGCGGTAGGAGCGCTTGGGCTCCATGTAGACCACCGGGTCGGGGTCGAGGATCGCGGCGCGCAGCAGGGCGCGGGCGTTCCGCGGACCCGACGGGATCACGACCTTGGTGCCCGGCGTGTGCGCGTAGAACACCTCGCGGCTCTCGCTGTGGTGCTCAAGGGCCCGCACGCCGCCGCCGTAGGGCAGGCGCATCACCATGGGCACGGTGAGCTGGCCCATGGTCCTGGCCCGCATCCGCGAGCCGTGGCCCTCGAGCTGGGGGATCATCAGGTAGCTGAAGCCGGAAAACTGCATTTCGCCCACGGGCTTCAGGCCGCCCATGGCCATGCCGATGGCCGAGCCGATGATGCCGCTCTCGGCCAGGGGCGTGTCGATGACGCGCTCCTCGCCGTACTTGGCGATCAGGCCGTCGGTCACGCGGAACACGCCGCCGTCCACGCCCACGTCCTCGCCCAGCACCACGACGTTCTCGTCTTCCGCCATCATCTCGTCCAGGGCCAGGTTGATGGCCTGCACCATGTTCATCTTAGCCACGGTCGGCCTCCCTTCCCTGCTCGGCCAGGAACTCGGCGCGCTGCTCCTCGATCACGGCGTGGGTGGTGCCGTAGACGTGGTCGAAGGGCGTGTCGAGCCGGAAGTCGTCCATGGCCTCGAACTCCTTCACCTGGCGGTCCATCTCGGCCTTGAACTCCGCCTGCAGCTCGTCCTCGAGCTTGTCGTTCCAGTACTTCTTCCCGGTGAGGTACTTGCGGAAGCGCGGCAGCGGATCACGCTTCCACCACACGTCCTCCTCGTCCTTGGAGCGGTACTTGTACTGGTCGTCGGCGGTGGTGTGCATCATCAGGCGGTAGGTCACGCACTCGATGAGGGTCGGTCCCTCGCCCTTGCGGGCCCGGGCCAGGGCCTCCTGCATGGCCACGCTCACGGCCAGCACGTCGTTGCCGTCCACCTGCACGCCGGGCATGTCGTAGGCCACGGCCCGCTGGGCCACGGTCCTCGACTTCATCTGGCGGGAGCGGGGGATGGAGATGGCCCACTGGTTGTTCTGCACGATGAAGATCACCGGCAGATTCCAGGTCGAGGCGAAATTCATGGCCTCGTGCACGTCGCCCTCGCTGGTGGCGCCGTCGCCCATGTAGGTCAGGGCGCACACGTCCTTCTCGCCCTTCAGGCGCGACGCATAGGCCAGGCCCACCGCATGCAGGGGCTGGGCCCCCACGATCACGCTGATGGGGAGGTTGCGGGGGTTGGTGGCCTCTTCGTTGACGTTGCCCTCTTCCCAGCCGTTGTAGTAGAGGAGCTGGCGCTTCAGGCTCTCGCCGCGCAGCAGGCGGGCGGCGTGCTCGCGGAAGGCGCCGGCGAACCAGTCCTTCTCGCCGGCCCAGTACATGGTGCCCACCTGGGCGGCCTCCTGGCCCGTGCTCGGGCCGAAGGTGCCGATCCGCCCCTGGCGCTGCAGCTTCAGCATGCGCTCGTCGGTGATGCGGCCCCAGACCATGGCCTTGTACATGGCCAGCAGGTCGGCCTTCTTGATCTTGGGCTCCAGATCGGCGTCGACGTTGCCGTCCTCGTCCAGGATCTGGAGATGGGAGACCTTCCAGGTCTCGAGGTCCTTCAAGGGCATCGATGGTCCTTTCGGGTTCCTCCCCGGCAGGGGGAGGCTGATGCTCTTATCCGGCAGACCCGTGCGACGCCGTGGTTCAGCGGCGACGCCGTCCGCCTCGCGAAGCGGCCCGATCCGGTCGATTCCGGACCGCATATGTCCTTATTGGGATTGCGCCCCATGATCGCACCGAACACCCGTTATTGCCAGCTTTTTGATGCTGAGAGCCGATCGCAGGAGCTCCAACTCACTGCATCGAAAGACGATCCGGCGGTGTCAGCCAGTCCAGGGGAGCGTCGTCGGGGAGGATCTCCATGTCGAGGATGGCGGCAATGAGCACGCCCTCTTTTCCCGCCCTGTAGGGATTGCGGTATTCCCAGACGATCTCGCCGTCCGGCGTGACCTCCAGGGCCCGACCGTTGTCCGTCTCCACGATCAGGGTATGGCCGTTGGGAAGGCGGCGGGCGGCTCCGCAGGTCCCCGAGAAGAGGGGCGTATCGGGGCCGTCGGCATACTGCCAGACGGTCTCCAGGGTGAACGGGTCGAACTCCATCACCCGTGAACGGCCGTCGACACCCTGGTTGTCGAAGAGCAGCAACCGCGCATCCTCCACCACCGTGGGTTCGTGCTGGCGCGTCCAGGACCCCTGGCGCGCCCATACCACGCGGCCGAACCGGGGGTCCACGGTGGCCACCACGTCCATCTCCCGCACCGAGATCAACAGGTTGCCTGCCCGGAACGCCTCGCTGCGCCAGCCCAGCCGGCCGTCCAGCAGCTCGAGGGTGTTGGTGTGGAAGAGGTCGCCGGACGCGGGTGGTTCCGGCAGCAGACGGGCGAACGGCGAGTGTTCGAAGGCCGCCAGCAGATCCAGCCGCCCCAGGGGCTCCCCGTCGGGGGTCAGCATGGTGACCGAGTCCAGCAGCACCGGCTCCTCGGGATGGAAGCGCGGCACGACCGTGGCCTCGCGCGTCAGCACCAGGATGGTGCCGTCGTCCATGAGATCCAGATCGTGGTGGCACTGATCGTCGTAGGCCCACAGCAGGTTCGAGTCGCGGTCCAGCTTCACCAGGCCGTGGCCCTCGTAGATCGCCAGGACCGAACCGTCCGGCATGAGGCGGGCCCGGCGCCAGCAGCCGGTCACGTTGCTCGGGGGCGGGAAGTCGTCGGGGCGAGCTTCATGGAGAGAGCGGTAGTCGTGTCGCCAGGTGTGAAGGATCCGTCCGTCGGGCTCCATGAGGATGGCTTCGGGGGCATGGCCGGAGATGAAGAAGCGGGGTCCCGAGCTGGCGTGGGCGGGGTCGTGGATCGTGACGCCGGACTCCCCGTGGGAAGCCATGCCTGCCCCCGTATAACCCAGGCTCTCGAGGGCCCGGATCCGACGCCGCTGCTCGGGATCCACGGGACCGTCGCGGGCCTGGACGGGGTTCCAGTGCCCAGGCAGGATAGGGTCGGGCGCCCCATGGACGAGCCTCCAGGCGAAACCGCGCACCTGCGGGGACCCGACCAGCGCCCGTCCCCCCGCGAGCAGGACGCACGCCCCCATCACGACCAGGATCAGGGTCCTGGCCGCCGGCCGGCGCAACGGAGTGCGGGCGCCTCGAGGCACGGCGTCTCCCTTCGGATGTGTTTCCCCTCCCCGACCATATCACACCCTTGTCCGATAGGGAATTCGCGGGGTTTTCGCTGGCCGACGAACGGGCCGGGCGTTAGGTTGGATCTCACGCGTCGTCCGAGCGGCGCGGCCACTTCCGATCCCGAGCCGAAGGGAACCGTCATGCTGAAGGAAACCATCCAGGGCGCCCTGAACGACCAGATCCAGGCCGAATTCCACTCCGCCTACCTGTACCTCTCCATGGCCGCCTGGTGCGAGTCCCGCAACTTCGACGGTTTCGGCCACTGGATGCGCATGCAGGCCCAGGAAGAGATGTTCCACGCCATGAAGGTGTACGACTACGTCCACATGACCGGCGGCCGCGTGAAGCTCCAGGCCGTCGAGCAGCCCGACGTGGAGTGGGACAACCCCCTCGCCCTGTTCACGGCCTCCCTCGAGCACGAAAAGTACATGACCGGCCGCATCAACGACCTGCTGGGCCTGGCCATGGACGAGCGCGACCACGCCACCGCCAACATGCTCCAGTGGTTCATCAGCGAGCAGGTGGAGGAGGAGGCCACCGTGGACGCCATCTGCGGCAAGCTGGAGATGATGGGGGACAACATGCACGCCATCTACATGCTGGATCGGGAGTTGGCTGTTAGGGCGGCGCCGACTCCGCCTGCCGCTGAGTAGACGTCATGGTCGTAAAACAAGGGCCCCCCGGAATCGAAACTTCTCCACATCGATTCCGGGGGGCCCTTGTTTTACGACCATGACTTGAGGTGTGCGGTTCCAAGACGTCAGGACGGAGTCAGCGCCTCCCTGATCTCTCCTTCCAACGCCACCGCCTTCCCGCTCTCCATATCCACCACCACGAACGTGACGTCGGCGTCGGCCACGCGCTCCAGGGTGTCGCCCTCGCCGCGGGTGACCTCCTGGTGGATCACGCCGCTGCGGCCGCCCAGGTGCTGCACGTTGGAGACGATGGTGAGCTCGTCGTCGAGGACGGCGCCGCGGCGGTAGTTGATGGCGATCTTCACGATGACGAAGGCCAGGCCCCGCTCCTGCCAGGCGGCCAGGTCGGCGGAACCCTCCACCATGCGCCAGCGGGCTTCCTCGAGGAATTCGAGGTAGCGGGCGTTGTTGACGTGGCCGTACAGGTCCAGGTGGTAGCCGCGGACCTTGATGGCGGTGCGGTGCTCGGTCATCGCGTGGACTCCGCGTTGCGGACCACGCGGAAGCCCACGCTGCGGGTGCCCACGGTGGGGTCGAGGTGGGCGCGGCTGGCCGAGCGGCAGCCCTGGGCGTAACTGGCGTAGGAGCCGCCGCGGAGCACGCGCTCGTTGCCGACGGCGGGCCCCTGGGGGTCGACCAGCGGGCTCTCGGAGTAGTAGTCGGGGTCGTAGCGGTCCCAGACCCACTCGTCCACGTTGCCGTGCATGTCGTACAGGCCGTAGGCGTTGGGCAGCTTGGAGCCGACGGGCAGGGGCATGCCCGTGGAGAAACCGCCGGTGTTGCTCCAGTACCAGCCCACGCGGTCCAGCACCGGGTCGCGGGCGGGATCCAGGCCCTCCCCCAGCACCGTGAACTCGCCGAAGCAGAAGGCCTCGGGGCGCTCGCCGCGGCACAGGTACTCCCACTCGGCCTCGGTGGGCAGGCGGTAGCCGTCGGCGTCGGGATCCCAGCTCGCGGTGAAGCCCACGATCTCGTAGGCCGCAGTCAGGCCCTCCGCCGCCGACAGGGCGTTGCAGAACTGCAGAGCCTGGAGCCAGGTCACCGTCTCCACGGGCAGGTTGGGCGAGCCGCTGAAGAAGGTGGGATCGGTCCCCGTCACCGATTCGTACTGGGCGCGGGTGATCTCGTGGATCGACACCAGCAGGTCGCGGGTCAGGGTCACCTCGTGCTGCGGTCCCTCGTGGTCGGGGCGCAGGGGGTCGGTGAAGAAGGGAGGGTCGTAGCCCATCTCCCACTCGGGCGATCCCATGACGAAGGCTCCCGCGGACACCGGAACCAGCTCGATCTCCAGTTCGGGACGCGGTTCGTACTGGCCCGTCACCTGGAGGGCCTGGCCGGGCTGGAGGTCGTGATCGTACTGACCGCCGTGGGGCTCGTACCAGTCGGGAAGCGGCTGCCAGTCGATGGTCAGGGGACCCGGCGGGATGTCGTCCACCAGGGCGTCGCCGGTGCCGGACGCATCGTGGAGGCCGCCGCCCGTCTGCACCTTCAGCACCCAGGCCGGATTCAGGAAGTCGGGGAAGACATCGATGCTCACCGACCCGGTCGCGGTGGGATCGAGCACGTAGGTCCCGGAGAAATGCACCGTGTCGCCGTAGGCCAGGCTGGCGCCCGTGCCGGCCGGGGTCAGGTAGCCCGGCAGCTCGTCCCAGGCGACGGTGTAGGAGCCCTCGTCCAGGTCGGTGAGGGTCTCCGATCCGGTGCCGTCGTGTTCGTACTGGTCGGGTCCGCTCACGGTCCAGCCCGCCACGAGTTCGGCCGGCGCGACCGTCACGATGATCACGCCCTTCTGCCCCGGCACCGGCGGATCCGTGGATTCGGAACAGCCCGCGACGATCAGGACGGCCACGGCGGCGACGATCAGCATTGCTCTCACGGTCGGACCTCCTCGATCCCCAGTCCGAAGGCGTGGGCCGCGAAGCGGTACACGGGCCACGCACGGATGTCGTTCCTCGTTTCCGATCCCTCGACCCAGACCGCCGGAACGCCCACGCCCAGCGTCGATCCGGTCTTCAGGCGCAACGACTCCGACGGCCGGTCCAGGGTCCAGGTCGCCCCCTCGCCCACCGCCGCATCCACGGCGGCCGTATCGATCAGCACGACGCCGTCGGCGTCCTGCACGACCAGCAGGGGCGCCAGGGGGTCATCTCCCGCCTCCACCGATACCGGATAGCGGAGCTTCGATCCGTGCCGGTACGAGAAGTACGGGTCGCTGCCGTAGCGCTTGTGGTAGGCCTTGGCCGGCAGCGGCACCGTCGTGCCGGGATGACGGGCGCGCCAGACCTCCCAGTCACACACGACGACGGGCAGGTCCTGCAACTCACCTTCCGCGGCGGCGGCGGGGCCGGTCACGGCACGGCCCGCGAGCTGGCTCCACAGGCTCAGGGTGTCGGCGCGGTCGTACATCAGCAGGTTGCCGTCGGAGAAAAGGCCGCTCACGCCGAAGGTCAGCACGTCCCCGTCGACCATGCGACCGAAAGCGCGGACCGAACCGGACAGCGGGCTGAAGGTCACGGCCACGGGACGACCGCCGAGGGTATCGTTCACCACTTCGTGCCAGGCCAGCACGCGCAGGGGCCAGGCCCGAGCCTCGCCGCCGATCACCATTCCCACCACCGCATCGGTGGGCACCAGGTACTTGCCGCGGATGGCGGCGGTCACCGAGTCGACGCCGGCGACGTCGGTCAGCGGGGGCAGGTCCAGGGAGGCGAGGCCGTCACGGGGCAGGCCCGACGCCACGAGCGTGGCCCTCGGCGCCAGGCAGGGTTCCAGGGCGAAGCCGTAGGTCGCGGGATCCCGGCCGTCGCCCACGGCGGGCCCGCCCGACGCGGCGCCCAGCACCCGCAGCAGCACGGCCGCGGTCACTGCCAGCAGCCCGGCGGTCAGCAGCACGATCAGCAGGCGGGGCACGCCCCGCTCGCCGCTCACAGTCCCACCACCAGCAGGATCAGGAACAGGGGAAGGTACATCACGCTGCCCAGGAACACACGGCGGGTGTTGGCGTGCGAGCGGTCCCGGTAGCAGCGGATCCCCTGCCACAGCCAGGCCGCGCCCAGCACCACCGATCCGGCGGCGAAGACCGTCCCGCCCAGGCCGGCCAGGGCCATCACCAGGCCCAGGGGCAGCAGCACCCAGGAGTAGATCATCATGAGGCGGAAGGTGGCGTCGCCGGCGGGATCGTCCAGCGAGACCATGCGGTAGCCCCCGCGGCGATAGTCCTCGCGGTAGAGCCAGGCCAGGGACAGGAAGTGGGGCACCTGCCACACGAAGAGCAGCAGGGCCAGCAGCCAGCCGCCGGTTTCCATACCGCCGGTGACGGCGCTCCAGCCGATCATCGGCGGAATGGCGCCCACCACCGAGCCGACCAGCGTGTTCAGGTTGCTCCGCACCTTCAGGGGCGTGTACACGCCGGCGTAGAGCACGACGGTGAACAGGGCCAGGACCGCAGGCAGCGTGCCCGACCAGAGCAGCAGGATGCCGCAGCCCACCAGGGCCGTGATCGCCGACGACGCAAGCGCGTGAACCACGCCCATGCGTCCGGAAGGAAGCGGGCGCTCACGGGTGCGCTCCATCAGGGCGTCGCGGTCGCGCTCGATCACCTGGTTCAGACCGTTGGCGCCCACCGCGGCCAGGGCCGTGCCCACGAGGGTGACGACCATGTGGACGGGATCGAACCCGTCGCGGGGCGCGGCCAGGTAGCCGGCCAGCGTGGTGATCAGCACCAGCGAACTGAGCCGGGCCTTGCCCAGCTCCAGGTAGATCGAGATCCAGGTTGCGGGACTCATGGTTCTCCGGGATCATGCATCGGATCGCCGCCTCGGTGTCATCCGGGAGGGTCCCGGGGACCGAGCGGCCCGCAGCAGGATAGCAGGAGGAACCCCCATGGGCAACACGCCCCACGACACGCCCCGCGGCAGCGACACCCTCGCCCTCGGCTTCGGCACCACCGTCGCCATGTGGATCGCCGCCTGGATCGGACGGCTGCCCGGCGTGCAGGCGCCGAGCCCGGTGCTTGGCGGGCTGCTCATGCTCATCCTGGTGTGCGGCGGCATCGCCGCGGCGCGGATGACCGGCCGCGGGGCCGGCATGGGCGTCCGCGTGGGCCTCACGTCGTCGCTGCTCAACCTCATGATCTTCGGCAGCCTGCTCACGGGCGAGGGCGGCGCGGTGGTGCCGTCCATGCTGATCTGGATCCCCGGCTCCCTCGCCGGCGGCGCCCTCCTCGGCGGCATCGGCGGGCTGGCGGGGGCCCGCGCCGGAGGCTGCGAACCCCTGGTCGGCTCGGACCTCTACGGGGAGCAGGGCCTGTCGGGCCGGGCCTGGGACTCGGCCTTCGCCTTCGTGGCCGGCTGCGCCACCCTCCTGCTCATCGTGGCCGGCGGCGTGGTGACGGGGCAGCAGGCCGGCCTCGCGGTGGTGGACTGGCCCAACTCCTTCGGCTCGAACATGTTCCTCTACCCCCTGTCGCGCATGACCGGCGGCATCTACTACGAGCACAGCCATCGCCTGATCGGTTCGATGGTCGGCCTGACCACGCTCGTGCTCGCGATCCAGCTGCTGCGCGTGGACGAGCGGGCCTGGGTCAAGCGACTCGGCCTGGTGGCGCTGGTCCTGGTGATCGTCCAGGGCATCATGGGCGGCCTGCGCGTGACCGGGCACTTCACCCTGAGCCAGGACGCGGAGGTCACGCGGCCCAGCATCGTGCTCGCGGTGGTCCACGGCGTGCTCGCCCAGGTGTTCCTGTCGACCCTCGTGGGACTGTTCAGCGTGACCACGCCGCTGTGGCGCAGGGCCGAGGCCCGCATCCACGCCGGCGCCGGCATCGACCATCTCCTATCGCGGTTGTTGGTGATCGTGGTTATCGTGCAGTTGATGCTCGGGGCCGTCCTGCGCCACGTCGACGGCGGCCTCCTGTTCCATATCACCGTGGCGGCGATCGTGCTCTTCCTGGCACTCTTCGCCGGCATGAGGGCCTGGGGCGAGCATCGGGGACAGCCGGTCGTACCGCATCTCGGCCGTGGTCTGCTGATCCTGGTACCGGTGCAGCTCACCCTCGGACTGCTGGCCCTCTGGGCCACGACGCTGACCGACAAGGCGAGCGAGCCGCACCTGGCCGACGTGATCCTCACGACGGCCCATCAGACCGTCGGCGCCGTCATCCTGACCGTCTCCGTCATGCTCATGCTCTGGACCCGCAGACTGGTCCGGCGGGAGGCGTGATTCCACCCCTCCCGGCGGGCCGCAGCCGAGAGGGGTCTCCATGGCCTTCGTATCCGATCTGCTCGCCGTGAAGGGCGACACCGTCCACACCATCTCCCCCGACGCCACCGTCTACGAGGCCATCGAGCGCATGGTCTCCCTCGGAGCCGGATCGCTCATGGTCGTGGACCAGGGCATCCTCGGCATCGTCACCGAGCGCGACTACCTGGCCAAGATCGCCCTGAAGGGCCGGTCGTCCCGCGAGACGCCGGTGCGCGACATCATGACCAACTCCATCATCTTCGCCACGCCCGGCCAGGACGTCGAAGACGTGCTGGCGGTGATGACCGAGGCCCGCATCCGCCACCTGCCGGTGATGGACGACGGGAAGCTCGTGGGGCTGATCTCCATCGGGGATTGCGTGCGGGCGGTTTCTTCGGATCGGAAGGCCACCATCCAGATGTTGAGCGACTACATCACGGACAGGTATCCGGCGTAGGCCGGAAACTCGGACCCTGAAGAGTCGTCTTCCTGGGGACGCCGGTCCCCCACGTCCTGTGGGGGACCGGCTGCGCTTTCGGGGGGCTTCGCCATCCTTGGCTGCGCTCCCCCTCAAGAGCCCCCAGGAAGACGACTCTTCAGGGTCCGAGTCTCCTACCTCCAGCTGGATTCCTGTCCGTGTTGCAGGTCGCTCGAGAGGGGTTGGTTGTGCCGCTGAAAATGTCCCTCGACCGCGACGGGGTTCAAGACGACCCGTAACTCGTTTTATTTCAACAACCGGGTTGGCCGAATAACGCCCCTGAGAGCCGAAGGACATTTTCCGAGGCACAACCAAAGGGGTTGTGGTGGGGGGTGGGAGCGTGACAGAGTAACGGGAACGGGGATTCAATTGCCTGCGGGCATGGAGGGATCACATGGGGCAGACGGTCGTCGAGAAAATCACGCAGCGACATGCGGTGGACGTGGCGGAGGAGACGGTGCTGCGCGCGGGGGATTTCGTGACCGTGATGCCGGACCTGGTCATGACCCACGACAACACGACGGCGGTGCTGGACAAGTTCGAGTCGCTGGGCATGGAGACCGTCCATGATCCCCGGCAGCCGGTCTTCGCCCTCGACCACGACATCCAGAACACGAGCCCGGAGAACCTGGCGCGGTACGCGCGGATCGAGTCGTTCGCGAAGTCGCGGAAGATCGATTTCTATCCCGCCGGCACCGGTATCGGGCACCAGGTGATGACCGAGAACGGGTACGTCAAGCCCGGCGGCTTCTGCGTGGCCAGCGACAGCCACGCCAACATGTACGGCGCCCTCGGAGCCGTGGGCACGCCGGTGGTCCGCACCGACGCGGCGGCCATCTGGGCCACCGGCAGGTTCTGGTGGCAGATCCCGCGGACGGTCCGGGTGCACCTGACCGGCGAGCTGCGCGACGGCGTGACGGGCAAGGACGTGATCCTCACCCTATGCGGCCTGTACAGCAACGGCGAGGTCCTGAACGCGGCCATCGAGTTCGCCGGGCCCGGCGTGGATGCGCTGTCCATGGACGCCCGCATGACCATCGCCAACATGACCACCGAATGGGGCGCCCTCACCGGCTGGTTCCCCTGCGACACCGCCACCCTCGACTTCTTCCGCAAGCGCCGCGCCATCCTCAAGCTCTCGGGCATCGAGGGCCGCGTGACCAACGACATGCTGGACGAGTGGGAAGAGGCCCCCCTGCGCAGCGACCCCGACGCCGTCTACGCCGGCGAGATCGAGCTGGACCTCTCCGACGTCGGCCCCCACGTGGCCGGCCCCGACACCGTGCAGCGCACGCGCCCCCTGGCCGAGATCGAGGCCGAAGGCGTGGCCATCCAGAAGGCCTACCTCCTGTCCTGCGCCAACTCGCGACTCGAGGACCTGAAGGCCGCCGCCGACGTGCTGCTGGGAAACAAGGTGGCCCCCACCGTGGAGTTCTACGTGGCCGCCGCCAGCCAGTGGGTGGAGGACCAGGCCCGGACGTCGGGCATCTGGCAGGTGCTGCTGGGCGCGGGCGCCGTCGCCCTGCCCCCCGGTTGCGGCCCCTGCATCGGGCTGGGCACCGGACTGCTCGAGGAGGGCGAGGTGGGCATCAGCGCCACCAACCGCAACTTCAAGGGCCGCATGGGCTCCCCCGACGCCGTGTGCTACTTGGCCAGCCCCGCCGTGGTGGCCGCTTCGGCCGTGGCCGGCCGCATCACCGGCCCGGACGGGTTCGATGCCGTGCTGCCCGCCTACGCCTGGCGCGAAGGCGAAGCCACAGCACCGTCGTCCACCGTGGAGATCATCGACGGCTTCCCCGCCTCCGTCGACGGCCGCGTCCTCTGGCTCGACCGCGACGACATGAACACCGACGGCATCTACGGCAAGGACTACACCTACCGCGACGACATGACCCCCGACGCCATGGCCCGCGTCGTCATGGCCAATTACGACCCCGGCTTCGCCGACATCGTCCGCGAAGGCGACGTGGTGGTGGGCGGCTTCAACTTCGGCACGGGATCGAGCCGCGAGCAGGCCGTGACCGCGCTGCAGGCCGCGGGCGTGGGCCTGCTGATCGCCGGGTCGTTCTCCCAGACGTACCTGCGCAACGCCATCAACAACGGGTTCGTGTGCCTGGAGAGCCCGGCGTTCGTCGAGGCCGTCCGCACCGCCCACCCTCAAGGCGAGAGGACGCAAGTCCTCGACGCCGTGACCGTCGACTTCGCCACGGCGCGCATCTCCTGGAACGGCGGCGAGTACGGCTTCGCGGGTTTGGGGAGGCCGGTGCAGGAAGTCATCGTGGCCGGTGGCATCGAGAACCTGGTGCGGGCTTCCACCAACTGACCCAAGGCCCGATCGATGCTCGATGGAGATGCCCGGCCTCACGGAAGACACGGGGCGCACGGCGACCTTTTGCCTTTCGGGAGTCCGTGCGCCCCGTGTCTTCCGTGTGGCCGGGCATCGGCCCACCGAGCATAATCGGCCCGCCCTCGAGTGCAGAGAGGCGGGCCGACGGAGACCCCGCACCGGGTGGAAGCGACGTCCGCCGGGGACAGGCGCGGCGCCGCTCGGGTGCGGTGGGTCGCACGGAACATCTACGAGCGACGACCGCCGATCTAACGTCCTTGCCGTCGCGCCCCTCCACCCCGATGATGTCTCCCCATGAACCCCGTTCTCGCATCCACCCTCGCCGCCACCGCCTGGTGCGTCGTCCACTCGCTGCTCGTGAGCGCGTGGAAGGGGCGTCCATGGGCGCGGCTGGCGTACAACGTCGTCGCGACGGTCACGCTGGCGTGGCTGTGGATGTTCGTGAACGGCCTGCCCGCCGACCGACTGGCCGCATGGACCGGAGTCGGCCGACTCGCCCAGGCCGCCCTGCTCGCCGCGACCCTGCTGATCGGCTGGCTCGGTGCCCGTGGCCACGACAACGGCGAGTTCCTGGGCCTGCGTCAGATCCGCGACGCCCGCACCGGGCGCCCGGCGCCGGAGCCGCGGCTCTCCCGGGCCGGCATCCTCGGCGTGGTGCGTCACCCGTGGTACCTGGCGGGCCTCCTCTTCCTCGCTGCCTACCCCACCGTCCTGACCGACGTGAACCTCGCGTGGCGGGTCGTCTTCGCGGCATACCTGGTGATCGGGGCGCGCATCGAGGACGGGCGGCTGGAGCGGACGTTCGGCGACGACTTCAGGCAGTATCGTCGGGAAGTCCCGGGGCTGCTTCCCCGTCCCGGCGCCGTCCGTAAAGGCTGACGATCAGGTTCATTTCCTCATATCCGAAAATGGATTTGCATCAAATCCCCGCACGGTATTTATTGGCGCGCCCCTAATGTTGCTAATCTTCGAAACTATGGAGGTTTACTGTGA
This sequence comes from uncultured Fibrobacteraceae bacterium, assembly GCA_964343835.1. GTDB lineage: Bacteria > Krumholzibacteriota > Krumholzibacteriia > LZORAL124-64-63 > LZORAL124-64-63 > CALEMW01. The sequence continues at coordinate 132,075 of CAYFKR010000007.1, read as the reverse complement.
TTTCACGACTCCGCGGCGACTCCCTGCTGACGATCCTGTCCCTCGTGCTTCTGGTCGCCTTTGCCGGCTGCGGCAGCGATGATCCCGCTTCCCCCGACGGTGGAGACAACGGCGGCGGCGACACCACCGGCAACACCATCTCCTTCCGGATCGACGGCGTGGCCAGGACCTTCGACGAGACCGTCGGTGGGATCGTCCCGATGCCCGGCGAGCTGACCATCGCCGGCGGCGATCCCGACTCGGACGACGTCATCGTCATCAACGCCGTCGACGCCGAAGGGACCTTCGACCTGGGCGGTCCGGAGAACGTCGGACTGGCGCTGACCATCGGCAACACCGCCTACCTCGACGACGGCTCCGAAGGCAGCATCATCGTGACGAATCTGACCGACGACGAGGTCCAGGGCACGTTCTCGGGCACGCTGGTCAACGTCATCGATCCGGACGACACGATCGTCGTCACCGACGGCGCCTTCACGTCCTCGATCGTCCGATAGCGCATCACGGCGAGGGTCGGTCCAGCCCCGGCCCTCGTCGAACCTCATCCCCGCGCACGGCAGTCTGTTGCAGCGCCCCACTACGCAACACATTTCATGACAACGAGATACACAGAATTCACGTGTACCCTGGTCCCAACCATGCTATAGATTCCGGGTGATCCGGGCGCCTCGCCGCCCACCCACCACCGACCCGGGAGCCCGCCGTGTTCCGCGATACCTATCCCCTCTATCTCGCCAACGAACCCCACGCCCCCAATGCCGACCTCGAGGTGCGCCACAAGGTCACCGGCGAGGTGGTCACGCGCACGGCCCTGGCCGATGCGGCAACCCTGGACGCGGCCATCGCCGCCGCGACGGACGCGGCACCCGCCATGGCCGCCCTCCCCGCCTGGCGTCGGCAGCAGGTGCTCCAGGGTTTCGTGGACGCGCTGACCGAACGGCATGAGGAGCTTGCGCAGGCCCTGTGCGTGGAGGCGGGCAAGCCCATCCGCGACGCGCGGGTGGAGGTCACGCGGGCCATCGATACGTTCCGGATCGCGGCGGAGGAGAGCGTGCGCATCGGGGGCGAGATCCAGCCCCTGGACATCAGTGAGCGCAACACCGGCTACGAGGGACACATCCGTCGGGTGCCGGTGGGGCCCTGCGCCTTCATCACGCCCTTCAACTTTCCGCTGAACCTGGCGGCCCACAAGATGGCGCCGGCCCTGGCCGCCGGATGCCCGTTCGTGCTGAAGCCGGCCAGCAGCACCCCGGTGTCGTCCATCCTCATGGGAGAGATCCTGGCGGAACAGGACCTGCCGAAGGGGGCGTTCTCCATCGTGCCCTGCGCCGGTCGCGACGCGGCGCCGCTGGTGGAAGACCCGCGCCTGAACCTGCTGTCGTTCACCGGCAGCCCCGAGGTGGGTTGGGACCTGAAGGCGCGCTGCGGACGCAAGAAGATCGCCCTCGAGCTGGGGGGCAACGCGGCGGTCATCGTGGACGAGGGCACCGACCTGGACTACGCCGTGCCGCGCATCGTGCTCGGCGCCTTCTACCAGTCGGGACAGAGCTGCATCTCGGTGCAGCGGATCTTCGCCCACGCGTCGCTGATCGACGAGCTGCGCGAGCGGCTCGCGAAGGCCGCGACCGAGCTGAAGCACGGCGACCCCGCCGACGAGTCCACCTTCCTCGGCCCCCTGATCACCCGCGCCGAGGCCGACCGCGTGAAGCTGTGGATCGACGAGGCCCTCAACCGCGGCGCCACCCTCGTGTGCGGCGGCGAGCAGGACGGGTCGTTCGTCACCGCCACGGTCCTGGAGAACGCCCCGGCCGACTGCGCCGTCTCCTGCAGCGAGGTCTTCGGTCCCGTGGCGACCCTCGAATCGTTCGACGAATTCGCCGACGCCGTGGCGCGCGTCGACGATTCCGGGTATGGTCTGCAGGCGGGGGTCTTCACCCGCGACCACGGGCGCATCCGGCTGGCCGAGCGGGCCATCGAATGCGGCGGCGTGGTGATCGGGGACATTCCGAGCATGCGGGTCGACGCCATGCCCTACGGCGGCGTCAAGGGATCCGGCTTCGGCCGGGAGGGCGTGCGCTTCGCCATCGAGGAGATGACCGAACCGCGTCTGACCCTGTTCAACGGCAACTACTTCGACGCATCCTAGGAGGAGGGATCATGCGTTTCTTCATCGCACTCGCCCTGCTGATGACGGCCGTCACGGCCATTCCCGCCGAGGAGCCCACCCAGGCCGAGATCAACGTCTGGGTGACCTCGTGCCGCGACTCCATGGGCAAGCTGGGCAAGGCCCTGAAGGCCGAGCTCCAGGCCGCCATGCGCGACGATGGTCCCGTGGGCGCCCTGCAGGTCTGCAACGTGGAGGCCGTGCCCATCACCGAGACCATCAGCGCCGAGGAAGGCGTGCTGGTGGGCCGCACCAGCCTCAAGCCCCGCAACCCTGCCAACGCGCCGGACGAGTGGGAGGCCGCCACCCTCGAACAGTTCGAGCTGCGCAAGGAGAAGGGCGAGAAGGCAGGCGACCTGGAGGCCTGGACCATCGTCACCGACGAGGGCGGGCACCGCACCTTCCGCTACATGAAGGCCATCGGGACCATGCCCATGTGCCTCAAGTGCCACGGCCGTCGCCTGTCCGACGACGTGCAGGCCAAGATCGACGGCCTCTATCCCGACGACCAGGCCGTGGGCTTCAAGGCCGGCGACCTGCGCGGCGCCTTCACGCTGCAGCTGCCCATCGACTGATCGGGGAGAGCATGGACCGCGACCGGTTCCACAAGGCGTTCCTGCTGATCCTGGTGGTCGCCGTCTCGGCGGTGTTCGTGGGCATGATCCGTCCCTTCCTCATGGCCATCCTCCTGGCCGGGATCGTGGCGGGACTCTCCCAGCCCCTGTACCGCGGCGTGCTGGGGCGCGTGCGCGGGCGGCGTCGGCTGGCGTCGGCCCTGACCCTGCTGGTGATCCTGGGCGTGGTGGTGATCCCCCTCGGCGCCATGTTCGGCGTGATCGCCGCCCAGGCCCTGGCCGTGAGCGAGCAGGTGCTGCCGTGGGTCCAGGAGCGCATCGAGAACCCCGACGAACTCACGCGCCTCATCGAGACCTCCCCCCTGCTCGAACGCCTCGCCCCCTACCGCGAACAGATCCTGGCCAAGGCCGGCGAGGCCGTGGGCGCGGTGAGCGGGTTCCTCTTCGAGAGCCTCACGGCCACGACCCGCGGCACCATCGACGTCCTCTTCCAGCTCTTCATCGTGCTCTACACCCTCTTCTTCCTGCTCAGCGACGGCGACGCCCTGCTGCGCCGCATCCTCTACGCCATGCCCCTGGACGACCGCGACGAACGGCGGCTGCTGGACCGCTTCACCTCGGTGACCCGCGCCACGGTCAAGGGCACGCTGGTGATCGGCCTGCTCCAGGGCGCCCTGGCGGGGGCGGCCTTCGCGGTGGTCGGGATCGACGGCGCCGTGTTCTGGGGCACGCTGATGGTGCTGCTGTCGGTGATTCCCGGCATCGGCACCGGGCTGGTGTGGGTGCCGGCGGCCGTCATCCTGGCGATCTCCGGCCAGACCTGGGCCGCCGTGGGCCTGGCCCTGTGGTGCGCCCTGGTGGTGGGCAGCATCGACAACCTGCTGCGCCCCCGCCTCGTGGGGCGCGACACCGAGATGCACGACCTGCTGATCCTGTTCAGCACCATGGGCGGCATCATGGTGTTCGGCGTGCTCGGGTTCGTGATCGGCCCCATCGTGGCGGCGCTGTTCGTGACGGTGTGGGACCTGTACGGGGAGGCGTTCCGGGACGTGCTGCCCGGCGTGGGGCCCGCCGACGAATCGTGAAATTCCTGACGTTTTTTTCGAAAAACCGGGAACCAAGGCCCTCTGACGGGAGTATGCGCCCGGACGAGGACGATCGGAATCCTTGGCCCGGGCGGCCCCGCACTCTCCGGGGCCGCCCGAGCGACATCCCCCTGACGAGGAGCCCCGAAATGAACATCCGCTACGGCATCCTGCTCACGCTGGCCCTGGTGGCCGCCGCCTCGCTCGCGTTCGCCGGCGAGGCCAAGACCTGCAAGTCCTCCTGCGCGTCCGCCGTGGCGGTGTGCGCCGAGGGAGGCGAGAGACAGATCCGCGTCGAGGTCGAGGAGACCGACGGCAAGTCGCTGGTGAAGGTCTACGAGCTGAAGGACGGCGAGGAAGTCCTGATCAAGGAGTACGAGGGCGACGGCGGAGCCCACGAGATCCTCGAGCTCGACGACGACGCCAACGTCTTCATCATGCGCGCCCACGGCGACGGCGAGGGCATGACCTGGCACCACGGCGGCGGCGACGCCCACAAGATCCGCAAGGTCATGAAGGTCGGCGGCCCCAAGGCCATGTTCATCCACCAGGGCGGCGGCTACATGGGCGTCATGCTGGAGGACCTGAACGACGGTCTGGCCGAGTACTTCGAGGTGGACGAGGGCGTGCTGGTCAAGGAAGTGATCGAGGACACCCCGGCCGCCGAGGCGGGCCTCAGGGCCGGTGACGTGATCGTGAAGATCGGCGACGAGGACGTCGCGGGCGCCGACGACGTCGTGGCCTACACCGGCTCCAAGGAGCCCGGCGACGAGGTCGAGGTGAAGGTCGTGCGCAAGGGCGACAAGAAGACCTTCAAGGTCACCCTCGCCGAGCGCGAGATGGAGGACTTCGCCTTCGCCATGCCCGACGGCGAGTTCGAGTTCCACGGCATGCCCCACATGGAGCACTTCGACCACGGCGAGCACGAGATGATCATCCGCAAGCTCCACGAAGGTTCCATGACCGACATGGATGAACTGAAGGCCGAGCTCGAGGAGCTCCGCGCCATGCTGGAAGAGTTGAAGAACGACAAGTAGACTCACCGGCATCGACCCAGGCGGCGCGCCCACCCGGGCGCGCCGCTTTCTTCTGCCCTGGAGCGGCCATGAAGTCCCACACCAAGCATCTCGTCGTGAACGTGCCGGAGCGCATGATGTTCATGAACATCACGCCCATGGTGGAGCAGGAGCTCCGCGAAAGCCGGATCAGCGAGGGGCTGTGCCTGGTCAACGCCATGCACATCACCGCCTCGGTATTCATCAACGACGACGAACCCGGCCTGCACGCCGACTACGCCCGCTGGCTCGAGGGCCTCGCCCCCTTCGACCCCTCCCCCGAGCGCTACCACCACAACCGCACCGGCGAGGACAACGGCGACGCCCATCACAAGCGCCAGATCATGGGCCGCGAGGTGGTGTGCGCCGTCACGGAGGGACGCCTCGACTTCGGTCCGTGGGAGCAGATCTTCTACGGGGAGTTCGACGGCCGCCGGCAGAAGCGCATCATGGTCAAGATCATCGGCGAATGAGCGGAACAACCGCCGCCCGCGGGTGTAACCGGGCGCGGTGCCGACCATGAGATCCCTGCGCAATCCCTGGCGATGGCCGCTGGCCGTTCTGGCCTCCGTGCTCCTGCTGCTGTTCCTGGCGGCGGGAGCCGCACGATACTATCCCGCCGGCGAACTGGCTCGCCGCGGCCCCGACGGCGATCGCGATCCCGTCCTGGTGGTGATGCCCGGTGTCGAGGTGATCCCCGAGGCGCCCGTCCCCGAACCCGATGAACCCGACATCGACGAGCCCCCTCCCCCCGAGCCCGACCTGGACGTCTTCCGCTCCCTGTGGGGCGACTGGGTCGCCGGCCAGGCGGTCGAGGTCATGACCGCTCCCGTCCCCCCGGACAGCCTCCTCCGCCTCGACGCCGTGCGCCTGGACTGGAACCGCCTGTTCCACGCCGCCGCGGACACGTCCGCGGAGGCGGCGCTCGCGGTGGCGCACCGGCTGTGGGGCGACGAGTGGCAGGAGAACGGCATGGCGTGGGCGATCATGGGGCATCACGCCATCAAGGCCGCCCGCTACCAGGCCATGAAGAAGTCGGTCTTCAACGAGGACTGGCTGGAATCCGAATACCTCAGGTGAGGTCGCGCCGGAAGACGGCGGCGATGCCCCGCGTCGTACCCGGCTCACGGGGCGTGCCCGCGAAGTCGGCATGGAGGGACTCCAGGGAGAAGCCGGCGGCGGCGTGGCGTTCCACGAGCTCGTCCACCGGCATGAGATGGAGGGTCGTCTCGCCCTCGAAGAGCACGACGCCGTCCCGGGACAGACGGGTCAGGAAGCGGACGGCGGAGCCCGTGAGGCCCTCGTAACGGCGTTCGAACACGTGGCCGTCGCCGGCATCGATGACCGGGAAGTCGTACGCATCGCCGGGCAACCCGCCGCGATCCACCGCCTGCACCACCCACGGCGCGCCGGGCTCGAGCCGATGATGGAGCGTCCCCAGGAACCCCGAAACGTCGACGGCGTCCAGGTGGGGCAGCACGTTGCCCAGGCACAGCGCCGTATCCCACGTGCCGTCCAGGTCGCCCACGCGCCGCATGTCCAGGACCCGCGCGTCCACGTCGGGGTAGAGCTCCCGCGCCCGGGCGATCATGGCCTCGTCCAGGTCCAGTCCGGTGCACCGGTGTCCGGCGGCGGCGAGGCGACCGCAGAGGTGACCGGGTCCGCAGCCCACGTCCAGCACGCGGACCGTGTCGGCTCCGAGCAGTCCGCAGACGGCCCGCACCGCGACCTCCCGCACCGGGAACACCCGCTCGTACGCCGTGGCGAACTCGGAGTAGAAGCTCACGATCCCTCCATCAGCAGATCGATGTAGGCCCGGTCCACGAGGTCGTCCTCGCTCACGTTCAGCCGGCGCATGAGGTCGGCGGCCTCCGCTTCGCCCAGCACGGGGTCCTCGTCGGGATCCAGCACCACTTCCAACTCCATGAACCAGCCCAGATCCTCCACGCCGTCCAGGTGGATGCGCGTGCGGCCGGCCATGAACACGGCGCGCACCTTCCGCACCACGCCCAGCTCGCCCAGGGCCGCGCCGAGGGTCCGGCGCACGGCCGCCGGATCGGCCACCGGGGCGATGGAGTAGCGCGACGTCTTGGGCCCCTCCACGTCGGGACGCACGTAGGCGATCAGCTCCCCACCGCCTTCGGCGAAACTCCGCAGCTTGAGGCGACCCGTCGGCGAGGGGAAGAACACGTCTTCCTGGGTCAGCCGCTCCGGCGGGCCGTCGGCGAGGGATGCGGCGACCGCGGCGAACGCTTCCGGGTCGGCGACGCGGGCCTTGATCTCGACGTTGGCGTTCATGGAGCACCTTCCCCCGGCGCGGGTCCGGCCGGGCGGTTGAGGACGAGGTGGAACAGGAGGGCGCCGACCGCATAGGCCACGCCGTCCAGGGGATCGGCGACGAAGCGGTCCGACACCACGGGAAGAACCACTTCGAAGGCCACCGTGAACAGGATCGCCGCCAGGGCCGACTGGGCCCCGGGCAGGGTCCAGTGGGCGGGGCGTCCTCCCATTCGGTGGAGGGCCAGGGCGGCCCCCAGCGCCAGCGGCAGCACCAGCAGATCGTCGAGCCACGACCTCACGGCTCCCGGGCTCCGGCCCACGGCCTCGAGCACGCGATTGGCCCCGAACAATCCGATCAGGGCCACGTAGATCAGGGCTTCGCGGGGACGCGCCGTCCGGTTCACGACGGCTCAGATGGCGAGGAGACAGGCCACGGTCGCCACGACGCCCAGGACCCAGAGGGTCAGGCCGAGTCCGTCGGTGGATCTGTGCCGCATGGGGCCTCCCTTCGCCGATTCGGGTGGTCGGTCCCAATATGCTCCGTTATGATCCGCTGCACAACGATTCATCGAGCCCACCAGGGAGGTTCCACGTGCGCTCCGTCCTGTCCATCCTGCTCACCGTCTCCTGCCTGCTCGCCCCTGCGGCCATCGCCGGCGAGGGCGACGGCGTCTTCGTCGACCACGCCACCGAGACAGAATTCCTGCCCACGTCCGCCGGCGTGATGGGCGGTGCGGCCGGCGCCTTCGAGCTCCCCGCCGCCTGGGCCATGAACGACCGGTCGGGCACGGCCTTCTGGTACGACGACCGCGACGACACCGGCAGCGCCCTGGAGAACTGGGGCCTGTCCATGGGTCGGAGCTTCGGCCTGGCCGTGCAGCACCGCACGTACCTGACCACCGGCGATCCCCTGGGCGTGACCGACTGGCAGCTGGGCCTGGCCGGCGGCGACCGCCGGAGCGCCCGATCGCTGGCCTACCGCTTCAGCACCGGCGACGGCGACGCGATCGGCCGCGAAAAGGCCCTGGTGGCCAGCTCCCTCCACCGGTTCGGCCGCGGCGTGAGCATGGGCATGAGCTACTCCCAGTCCCTGGAATCTGCGGCGCGCGAGGGCCTTGTGGACCTGGGCGTGCGCCCCTTCGGCGCCCCCTGGCTGACCCTCTTCGGCGACTACGCCCTGCGCGACGGCCACGACTGGGACGGCGGCCGCTGGAGCGCCGGCGCCGCCATCCGCCCCGTCCCCGGCATCCAGCTCGGCGTGCGCCTGCGCGACACCTGGGACGACGACGTCCGCGCCACCTACAGCATCGGCGTGACCCTGGGCGGCACCGCCGGCTTCATGACCCAGTCGTACGACGCAGCCGGCGAACGGATGTACACCACCTACCTGACGGAATGGGACGGCCCCCGCGCCCCCGTGACCGGCGGCCCGATCATCGAGATCGGCGCATCCGCCGCCCGCATCGTGCCCATCAACCTGGAGAACCGCGCCCTCACCTACCAGCGCTACAAGTGGTTCGACGAGACCCGCGTGGCGTGGCTCGACCTGGCCCGCGTCCTGGACGCCGTGGCCGCCGACGACGACGTGGACGGCGTGGCCCTGAACCTGGCCGGTTTCCGCGGCCGGCCCTCGCTGATGTGGGAGCTGCGCGACGCCCTCGCCGCTCTGCGTGCCGAGGGCAAGCAGGTCTACGTCCACTTCGACCGGGCCGGCATGCTGCTCTACTCCCTGGCCTCGGTGGCCGACCACGTGAGCATGGACCCCGAAGGCGAGATCATGCTGCCGGGCGTCGACCTGAGCCGCACCTACATGAAGGACATGCTGTCCAAGATGGGCCTGGGGTTCGAGGCCCTGCAGTACTTCGAGCACAAGACGGCCGTGGAAGCCCTTTCGCTGGACCACATGTCCGACGCCGACCGCGAGCAGCGCGGTCGCATCGTCGACGTGATCTACGAGACCGTGCGCGGCGCCGTCACCGACGGTCGCGGCCTGTCCGACGCGGAGTTCGACCGCATCGTGGACGAGGACCCGCTGATGTCGGCGGACGAGTGCCTCGCAGCGGACCTGGTGGACCGCCTCGCCCGCTGGAACGACATGGGGGAATGGCTCACCACGGACCGCAACGCCGCCTTCGGCAGCCTGACTCCCGGCTGGAACCGCCGCTACCACGACGAGCGCTGGGGCACGCCCCCCGCCGTGGCCGTGGTCTACGCCCTGGGCGAATGCGCCATGGACACCGGCATCCGCGGCCGCGCCACCAGCGCCCACATGCGCCGGCTGGTGGACGACCCGGACGTGAAGGCCGTGGTCCTGCGCGCCGACTCCCCCGGCGGCGACCCCCTGCCCAGCGACCTGGTGGCCGAGGCCATCACCATGCTGCGCGACGCCGGCAAGCCCGTGATCGTGAGCCAGGGCGACGTGGCCGCCTCCGGCGGCTACTGGATCAGCATGAACGCCACCGAGATCCTGACCACGCCGCTGACCATCACCGGTTCCATCGGCGTGATCTCCGGCTGGCTCTGGGACGAGGAACTGCACGAGAAGGTGGGCGTGAACGCCGACGGCGTGTCCCGCGGCGCCCACGCCGACCTGTTCCGCAACGTGCGCTACCCCGTGGGCTTCGCCGTGCCGGCCCGGGCCATGACCGAGGAGGAGTCCGCCTACACCAAGGAGCTCATCCTGGACATGTACGACCGCTTCGTGAAGGCGGTGGCGAAGGGCCGCGACCTCGACGAGGACCACGTGCGCTCGGTGGGCGGCGGCCGGGTGTGGATGGGCGAGGACGCCATCGGCCACGGCCTCTGCGACGGCATCGGCGGCCTGGCCGACGCCGTGGAACGCGCCCGCGAGCTGGCCGGCATCGACGGCGTGGAGTCCACGGTGCGCGAGTACCCTCCCCGGAACCTCTTCGAGATGCCGGAGTTCGGACTGCCCCTGCCCGGCCTGCGCGGGCTGTTCACGGCCGCCGCGCCGTCGTTCCTCTTCGCCGACGCCGTCGAACCCGCGGACCCGGGCCTGACCCTGGTCCGCTCCCTGGCCGACTGGAACGGCCGTCCGACGGCCCTGACGACCCCGGACCTGCTGCCCGAGGAGTGGCGCCGGGGCGAGACGCCTTGATCGACACGGACTCGTGACCCATACTGCCGGGACCCGGCCGCGCCGACGCCGACCGGGTCCCACACATCACGGACGACAGGGGGATCCCTCATGCGCAAGCTCATCCTCGCCGCCGGCGTCCTGGCGGCCCTGGCCCTGACGGGCTGCATCCAGATCGAGACCGACGCCGTCATCGACGAGAACGGCGGCGGCACCATCGCCATGACCTACACGGTGTCCCTCGAGGTCGAGGCCGCCATGAAGGAGCTCGCCGGCCTCGACACCGGCATGGACGAGGACATGGGCGAGCCGCCCATCTTCGCCGAGGACTTCGACATCGACGAACTGAAGTCGGAGCTCAAGGAGTACGACGTCCGGGTGAAGGACTACTCCAACACCACCGACGCCGGCGCCCGCACCATCCACATCGCCTTGGCCTTCGACGGCCCCGACGGGCTGCAGGCCGCCCTGGAGATCACCCTGGGCGAGGAAGGGGCCATGGGCATGCGGCGCATGGAGGACGGCAACTACTACATCGGCACCGTGGAGTCCACCATCGCCGCCTTCGAGGAGGACGAGGAGGAGGACTACTCCGACATGGAGGACATGGACATGGAGGACATGGGCGCGGCCATGGAGAACGCCGCGCGGTCCATGGAGCTCATGGGCGTGCTGATGTCCCACTCCGGCGACATGAAGGTCACCACCCGCATCACCGTGCCCGGCGACGTGGTGAGCCACAACGCGTCGGCCATCGACGACCGCACCATGGTCTGGAGCATCGACGCCTCCAACATGATGTCCGGCGCCACCGACTCCCCCGAGATCGTGTTCTCGGGCAAGGGGCTCTCGCTGGACGTGCCGGCCTACTAGACCGCACGCGGTTTGACGCAGAAGGGAGCCCGATCACGGTCGGGCTCCCTTTTTTCGGATCCGGCCCCAACCTTTCCCCCCTCCCGTGCGTCCAAGAGCACGATGACACCCGAAAGGAGCCCCCCCGTGCAGGCCGAAGCCCGACCCCTCCAGGAGCACACGAGCGACGAGCGCAACGCGCCCGACGCGACGCTCCTGGTGCGCAGGGCCCAGGCCGGCGACCGGGACGCCTTCGAGCAGCTCTACCGACTGCACGTGGGCCGCATCCACGCCCTCTGCCTGCGCCTGACCGCCGACCGCGACGAGGCCGCCACGCTCACCCAGGACGCTTTCGTGCGCGCCTGGCAGCGGCTCGGATCCTACCGCGGCGACAGCCGCCTGCTGACCTGGCTGCACCGACTGACCGTGAACGTGGTGCTGGACCATCGTCGCGCCTGGCGCCGCCGCGCCATGGTCGAAGTGGCCGACGGCGAGGACCCCGGCGAGCGCGCGCGCGCGCTGCGGATGTCCGGCGACGCCGTGGCGGCCCGCCTGGACCTGGAGACCGCCCTGGCGAGCCTGCCGCCGGGGGCTCGAACGGTCTTCGTGCTCCACGAGGTCGAGGGCTACCGCATGCACGAGATCGCGACCATGACCGACGTGACCGTCGGCACCGTCAAGTCCCAGCTCCACCGGGCCCGCACCCTGCTGAGGGAGGTCCTCCGATGACCCGACACGACGAACTGCGCACCCTGCTGCCCGACTTCGTCGACGGCGAACTGTCCCCCGCCGACGCCGAGGCCGTCGGCGTCCACGCCGCCTCGTGCGACGAATGCGCCGCGGAGATCGACGCGCTCCACGCCCTGCGCGCCGCCGCCCAGGACCTGCCGCCGGAGATCGCACCCGACGGCGACCTGTGGCCCGGCGTCGCGGCCCGCCTCGACGCACCGGCCGTCGGCGATCCGGAATCCGCCACCACCCGGTCGGCCCCGCCCTGGGCCCGCTTCGCCTGGGTGGCCGCCGCGGCCGTCGCCGCGCTGCTGCTGTGGCCCGGCCACCGCACCTCCGACGACGCCTGGCGCACCGATGACCTCGACGCCGGCTACGCCGCCGTGCGCGACGACGCCCGCGCCACCCGCGCGACCGGCACCGTCGCCCTCGACGCCGAGGGCGGCAAGGCCTACGACGAGGGCCTCGCGGCCATCGACGCCGCCGTCCAGGAGACCCGCGAGGCCCTGCGGACCGTCGCCGACGGCCCGGGCCAGATCCTGCACCTGGCCGAAAGCTACCAGAGGAAGATCGACCTGCTGCAACGGCTCGCCCGCCGAGCGGCACGACCCTAGAGGAGACCATCATGACCACCCGTACCACACCGCTCGCCCTGCTGCTGATCGCCCTGCTGGCCGCCGCCGCCTGGGCCGGTGATCGCGACATCGACGAGACGCGGCCCCTCGCGGCCGACGGCGCCGTCGTGGTGTCGAACACCTTCGGCCCCATCACCGTCACGGGCTGGGACCGCGACGAGATCCGGATCACCGGACGCCTGGACTCCAAGGCCAAGGGGCTGAAGATCGAGGGCGACCGTGAGGGCTGGGAGATCGAGGTCGAGTACGACCGCCACAAGGACCTCCGCATCCGCAAGGGCTCGGTCCTCGAGATCCGCATCCCCCACGGCTGCGACGTGGACCTCACGACCCTCAGCGGCGACGTGGACGTCTCGGGGGTCCGCGGCGTCGTGCTCGCCGGCGCCGTCAGCGGCGACGTGAAGATCTCGGGCCCGACCGCCGGCATCGATGCGTCCGCCGTGAGCGGAGCCCTCTTCATCGACTCGGAGACCGACGAGGTCCTGCTCAACAACGTGAGCGGCTACGTGGAGGTGCGGGGCGTGAAGAAGAACCTCGACGTGTCCATCGTGAGCGGCGAGGCGTCCATCGAGGGCGGCGCGTTGGAGAACGTCCTCTTCAACTGCGTCTCGGGCGAACTCGACATGGTCGCCTCGCCCGCTCGCGGCGCCCACTGGGAGATCTCGTGCCACAGCGGCGAGATCACCCTGAAGCTGCCCGGCGACGTGGATGCCGAGTTCGACATCGAGGTGTTCAGCGGCGACGTGGACAACGACTTCGGCCCGGAACCCCGCCGCACGAGCAAGTACTCGCCGGGCAAGGAACTGCAGTTCACCGCCGGGGACGGCGGGGCGCACATCGAGATCGACGCCTTCAGCGGGGACATCCGACTGGTGAAACGCTGATTCGGGGATGAGCAACCGGTCGCCCGCTGCAAAGAGGCCCGCTCCTGATGGAGCGGGCCTCGGTGCGTCGGGTCGCAGGGGACTAGCGGGCCAGAACCAGCTTGGCGACGCCCCGGCCGGCCGCTCCGCGTAACCGCGCGAAGTAGGCGCCCGAGGGCATGGCCCGGCCGTCGTCGGCGACGCCGTCCCAGGTCACCAAGGTCCGGCCGACCGCCAGGGGGCCGTCGTGGACCACCGCGAGCCTGCGCCCGCGGGCGTCCAGGATCTCGACCACGGCATGGCCGGCCGTCGTCGCGTCCACGGCGATGCCCACGCGCGGGTTGAACGGGTTGGGGAACGCGCTCATGGCGACCGCCGCGCCCGGCACCGTCTCCACCGCCGTACCCGTGGGCAGCTGGTACGCCACCACCAGCTGGTCCATGCCGGTGGTGTTGCTGTAGGTGTAGCCCGACACGTAGAGCCTGGCCTGGGCGTCGACGGCCAGGCCGCGGCCCTCGTCCGTGGACGAGTCGAGGCCGTCCCAGCGCTCCTCCCACAACCGGGTGCCGGTGGCGGGATCGTAGCCGAGGGTGGCCACGTCCCACGAGGTGCCCGTGCCGTCGCTGAAGCCGGTGACCACGAGGTCGCCGTCCGGCGTCATCAGCGCGCGGTTGGCCACGTCGTACCAGCCCTGGGGGCCGACGTAGGTGTCGCTCCACAGGGCCGAACCCGTGGCGCCGTCGAACTTGACCATGAGGTAGTCGCCGGCCGTCGAGCCCACGACGATGGGGTTGCCCGCCCCGTCGAGGACCATGTCCGAGGGATCGTCGGCGCTGGCGCCGGCGTGGTTGTAGGTCGTCTGCCAGAGCTCGGTGCCGTCGGCGCCGTCGTACTTGGCCACGACGATGTCGAACGACGTCGACCCGCCCCAGGTCTTCCAGGCGGCGATCACGTCGTCGTTCCCGTCCACCAGCACCCAGCCGTCGCCGGTCTGGTCGTTGTTGATGCCGGCTTCCTCCACGGCCCACAGGGCGCCGCCGCTGGCTGCGTCGTACTTCACCAGCAGCATGGTGGCCGTGCCGTCGGTGTTCTGCATCAGGCCGGTCACCACGGGGCAGCCGTCCGAGCAGAGGTCCACCGCCAGGGAACGGTCGTCCATCAGGGCGTCGCCGCCTTCGAGGGATTCCCAGACCAGGGCGCCGTCGGCGTTGGCGAACTTGATGGTGCAGAGGTCGTCGAGGCGGCCGGGCACGTTCATGCGGCCCGTCACGATCACGTCTCCGGACGCGTCGAGGCGCATGTCGTACACCGATTCGTTTTCGTCTCCCGCTGAAGCATAGTGCTGTGACCAGAGAACCTCTCCGGTCCCGTCGTCGAGCTTCACGACGACGATGTCATCACCGTGGCCTCAGCCAACGCAGCCCAGGACGTGGCCGCCGACGATCAGGTCGCCGGAGGGATCCCAGTCCAGGGCGGTGACGGCCATGTCGGAGCCGTCGAAGGCAGGAATGCGGCGGGACCAGATCTCGGCGCCGGTCTCGCGGTTCAGCTTGCGGATCAGCATGTCCGACCCGTCGACGCCGTCGAAGCTGCTGCCGGCCACCACCACGTGGTCGTCCGGAGCCGCACCGACCACGTCGCCGTGGTCGTCGTAGTTGGCGCCGCCGTCGTGGACGGCCTCCCACTGGTACACGGGGTTCGCCTGCGCCAGGGCGGGGATGATCAGGCACAGACAGCAGGCAAGGACCCTCTTCATGCAGGACTCCCTCGTAAAACCGTAGAATTTCGGTCGGTTAAGCGAAGCCCGGACGCGACCGTCCGGGAACCTTCGTCATTGTACCATAGTTCAAGGGAATCGTACAGCGCACCACCCGTGAGGAGCGGATCCCATGACGCCGGATACGGTTGCAATCAGGAGAGTTGGAAAAGCGGCCCGTTTCAGGTCTGCATCTGACGTCATGGAGTTGTCATTTTTTCCTTTGGGCCGCGCTCCCCGCCTCGCTAGAATTCCCTCATGAAGTTCGACCGCCCGAGCCCGCACGGCCGACCACCGGCCGAAGCGATTCACCGCCAAGGAGGAACCATGAAGCGCACGATCCTGACCATCGCGCTCGCCCTCGTCGCCATTTCCGCCGCGACCGTCGCGTTCGCGGATCCGGAGATCATCGGCGTGCCCAAGTGCAAGATGTGCCACAAGGCCAAGACCGGCGACCAGTTCAAGATCTGGTCCGAGTCGGCCCATGCCGGCGCGTTCGAGACCCTCAAGAACGAGCAGTCCGCGGCCATCGCCGCCGAGAAGGGCCTGGGCAACGCCTGGGAGGCCCCCGAGTGCCTGAAGTGCCACACCACCCAGAACTTCCTGGGCGCCGCCATCAACGCCAAGGCCAAGTACGACCTGGCCGAGGGCGTGGGCTGCGAGGCCTGCCACGGTGCCGGCTCGGACTACAAGTCGAAGAAGATCATGAAGGACCGCGAGGCCGCCCTCGCCGCCGGCATGAAGCTCGACGGCGAGTCCAACTGCGTGATGTGCCACAACGAGGAGAGCCCCACGTTCGAGGGCTTCGACTTCGCGGCGCGCTGGGAAGAGATCAAGCATCCCGTTCCCGAGTAGACGATATCGGCACCCGCCGAACGGAGAAGGCCCCCGGCGATCGCCGAGGGCCTTCTTTCATCTCCGTGATGTCCGGCGGGTCGGGCTACTTGTCCGTGGGGTGGTCCCTCCGGCGGGACGTTCCCTCCACGATCTCCCGTCCCTCCATGACCGTGCTGTCCACCGGCACCCGCGTCCTCACCACGTGGCGCTGCTCCACCAGCTCCACGCCCGGATGCTCGTGCTCGTACATGTCCTGGGGCATCATGCCGTGGATCCAGGACGGGTTCATGGGGTAGACCTCGGGGTTGAACACCGTGGCGTACATGTGCCAGACCAGGATCGCCAGGAACGCCAGCCAGGCCTCGTAGTAGTGGATCACCAGCATGACGTCCAGGAAGCCGCGGGGCACGTGGCGCACGACCTCGTTGTCGTACCACAGGGCGAAGCCGGTGATGACCATCACGACCGTGCCCCAGATCAGCGCCCAGTACTCGGCCTTCTCCACGTAGGTGAAGCGGCCGAAGTTGGGCTGCTCCTTCGAGAGGCCCACGTTGTAGCGCATCTTCTGGAAGAACTGGACGGCGTCGTTCAGGGTCGGAACCATGTCCTTGATGAACTCGCGTCCGCGGGCCGTGAGGCTGATGTACAGGGTGTGCCAGATCGCGCCGAAGATCATCAGCACGGCGGCGCCGCGGTGGATGATGCCGCGCACGGCGTAGCCGCCCTCGCGTCCGAACATCAGGTGGCTCCACCAGGAGTCGTAGAACCTCAGCGAGAATCCCGTCACCACCAACACCGTGAACGAGATGGCCAGCACCGAGTGCTGGAAGACCTCGCCGGGGAACATGCGGCGGACCTGGGGGGTCTTGTGGATCACGCGGTTGATCTGCTTGATCAGGTCGATGACCCAGTGCAGCACCATGCCGCCGATCACGGCGAAGATCAGGATCAGGTAGATGGTCTTGACCAGGGCGGCGATACCGGTGCGGTGACCGGTGGCCGTCTCGTGGATGGGCTGGCGGGCCACGTCCTCGTTGATGCCCTGGTGGCAGTGACCGCAAGTCCGCTGGAGGTTGGCCGGGTTCACGGACGAACGCTCGTCGTCGGACGGCAGAATCAGGTGGGCGCCGTGGCAGGAGGCGCAGTTGGCCACGCTGCGGTCGCCCGCCATGCTCTTCAGGCCGTGATACGAATCCACGAACGACTGCAGGCGCCCGGTGGGCAGGTCGTACTTCTCGTTCAGGGCCGCCGACTCGTGGCAGGGCGTACAGGTGGCCTCGGCCAGGCGGTTGGCGCTCACCGGCGACCGCGAGTCCTCCGTGGGCAGAATACCGTGCTCACCGTGGCAGCTCGTACAGGTGGGCGTGTCCACCTCGCCGCGCTCCATGAGCTGGCCGTGAACGCCGATCAGGTAGTCCTGGGAGATGGCGTTGTGGCACTGGCCGCAGGTCTCGTGGATGTTGAAGTGGGCGATGGACGACTCGGGATCGCTGGGCGGCAGGATGCGGTGGGCGCTGCCTCCGGTGGAGTGGCAGTCGTTGCAGCTCGCCGCCTGGTACAGGCCGCCGGCCGTGGCCCGGCCGTGGATGCTCATGCTGTACACGCGGATCGGGTGCTTGAACTTGATGTGGAGGTCCTCGATCAGGGTCGAGTCCTCGTGGCACGAGCCGCACGTGTTGGGCAGGTTGATCGGGTTGGTCAGGGCATGCCGGTCGGTGGACGGCAGGATCCTGTGGGTGCCGTGGCAGTCGGCGCAGCCCGGAATGTACTTGGACTCCCCGACCACGCCCCGGCCGTGGACCGTGTAGATCTCCGTGACGTCGTCGTGGCAGCCCGAGCAGTCGGCCGGCGCCAGCACGTCGTCGTGGGGCAGGTCCCCGATGTCCACATGGCAGTCCATGCATTCGAGGTCCTCATGCACACCGCCGACCATGTGTTCGAGGGTGACCTCGACGGGGTCGCCCCCGGAGTCGGTGTGGCAATCGGCGCAGTCCTCGCTGGTGAAGTCCTGGGACAGGACGGGTGCGGAGACGAAGACCAGGGTCGCGAACAAGGCGGTCAAGACACGCAGCGGCATCGGGGCCCTCCCACATGAATTGCGGAACTCGTTGATCCCGTCCTATGTGAGCCGATCGTACTGCGAAATCAAGTTCGATTCCACATATACTATTGCAGTTGTGGGAATTACGGAGTTTCGCGATTGGTTCTGATATAGACTATTCATATATATCCCATTATATCGCCCGGTAAATATCCCATTTTCTATCGTGTTATTCGATAACAGGTTAAGCCCTGCTGGAGTTGAGATCGAATATCACTTCATCTCTTTTCATTTCAACGAGTTATCGCATTTCTCCCGTTGACACCACGTGGAGCGGTAGTTAGGATTCGTTAACGTTGTGACAACCTGGACCTTCCAATCCGTCGGCGAACCCTCCCGGAGCGCTCGCCGACACCAGCGAGGAGGATTGTCAGCTCCGGCTTACCGGTTGTCATCGAGCTGTCACGATGGACGCCGGATGTTCAACTCGATCGGACCTCACGGTCCGGAGGAACTACCTCAGAAAGGGTGAGAGTCATGAAGCGCTGTACCATTCCCAGGCTCGCCGCCTTGGTGCCTGTGTTGCTGGGGATGGCCGGACTTCTGGCCGCCTCGGTCGCATGGGCGGCGGCGGGTTACGTCGGGACGGAGACTTGTCTGGAGTGCCACGACGACGTGGGCGCCAAGATGATGTCGAACGTCCACGGCCGACTTGCCGACTACCAGTACCCGACCGACGCCAAGGGTTGTGAGACCTGTCACGGCCCCGGCGAAAAGCATGTCGAAGACGAGGATCCCGCCATGATCGTCGTTCCCGTCGCGGACATGGGCGAGGCCGCCAACGACGGCTGTCTCGAATGTCACAAGACGGGCGTGACGCTCGACTGGCACACCGGTCCCCACGCCATGGGCGACGTGGCCTGCGTGAGCTGCCACTCGATCCACGGCGGCGGGATGCTGGTGGAGTCCCAGGAGAAGCTCTGCTTCTCGTGTCACCAGGACAAGAAGGGCAACATGTCCCTGCCGAGCCATCACCCCGTCAAGGAGGGGTTCATGGCCTGCACGGACTGCCACAACGTCCACGGCGACAACTTCACCGGCCTGATGCCGGGTGAGCCGGCGCGCGAGCTCTGCCTCGAGTGCCACACCCAGCACCGCGGTCCGTTCATCTTCGAGCACTCACCTGTCGAAGAAAACTGCATGATCTGTCACGACCCGCACGGCACCGTGGCGAACAACCTGCTGGTCCAGAACGAGCCGTTCCTGTGCCTGCAGTGCCACCAGCCGCACTTCCACTCGGCGCTCATGTCCGCCACCGGCGAGTTCGACATCCCCAGTCGCAACTGGGACGTCGACACGTACGGCGAGGACACGGGCTGGCCCGGCTACGAGGGGTGGACCAACGAGTCCCACTCCGACAGCTTCAAGGCCACCATGCTGACCAAGTGCACCCAGTGCCACTCGTCCGTGCACGGCACCGATCTGCCGTCGCAGTCCATCCCTGGTCAGGGACGGGCTCTGAACCGTTAACGTTCGCGGCCGGGCCGTCGGGCCCGGCTCCGGACCCGACCCGAAGAGGTTGGAAATGAACCGATCGATCCTCACCACCATCACGGTGATCGGCCTTTTGGCCTGGTCCGTGGCGGCGTTGGCTGGGGAGGACACGCCCGTCCTGACGGGCAAGTCCGTCGTCGGGGCTCATTACACGGAGTTCACCGATCAGTTCGACAAGGTGGGAGAGTACTTCAGCGATTCCAATGCCGAGGAATTCCAGGCGCATGCCTTTTTCAAGCTCGGCGGAGCCACGAAGACCACCCTGTTCGATCTGTACGGATACTACCGCGACAAGGACACCAAGGCCTTCGGACTCGATCTCAAGTCCGCCGGCCGCGTGTCCGCGAGCTTCGGCTACCAGTCGTTCGTCCATCACCTGGACCACGATCGCCTGTTGAACCTCCAGGCCAGGGAAGGCCTCCCCAACCCCGAGGGAGGCGACCCGCTGCCAGGCGGCAAGCAGGTGTACCACCACGACATGGACCCCATGGGCCGTTACTGGCTCGACTACTCCAAGATGAGCGGAGACCTGTCCTACGACCTGACCGGCGTGGACAACGGCAAGATCTACGTCCGCTACAGCGACCAGCACAAGAGCGGCTGGAAGCAGTCGTTGACCCTCGACCATTGCGCCACCTGCCACGTGGAGAGCAACCGTCGCGAGGTCAACGAGCAGACGCGGACCTTCGCCGTGGGCTCCGAGGGGACCATGAACAACCTGACCTTCAACTACGAGTTCGAGGCGCAGGACTTCACGGATTACACCGATCCGAACTCCCGCACCTGGACCCGTGCCCAGCACCCCGCCCGCGGCGGGACGTGGGCCGACCCGCCGGCGAACTACGTCGTCGAGTTCGGCTCCCGACTGAACTTCCACGACGTGACCCTGCCGTACGCGGTGGGCGCCACGACGGAGAAGCGCAGCCACCAGTTCGGGCTGAAGGTCGACGTCAACGACAAGAACCTCGTCAAGGGCTCGTACAGCCACAACCGCGTCGAGAACATGAACAACATGTTGTCCTCGGACTTCGACGCGTACGCGGCCGGCTGGGTCGCCCGTCCGAACCGGACGACGCGCATCACGGCCCGTGCCCTGATGTACGAGGTCAAGGCCGACGACGCGTTCGTCGACCTGACCCCGTTCCGCGACAACCGGCCCGGCGGCGGCCAGGACTTCGACTGGACGCGGATCTCCGCGGCCAACCGCAAGGTCCTGCAGGCCGATCTGGCCTACCGCACGAAGCTGGGCAAGTCGACCCTGACTGCGGACTGGCGCCACAAGGTCGTTGACCGTGACGCCATGAACCAGACCCAGACGACGTACTACTACACGGAAGAAGGCGACGTGATGGTCCCCTCGGAGGCGATCGCCAACGAGACCACCACGGACCGCTTCCGCGCCTCCTGGCGCACCCGTTTCGGCCGCAAGGGCAACGCCAACGTGCAGTACACCTTCACCACCGTGGATCAGCCGTTCATGAACGTGCACGGCATCTGCGAGGAGGGCCTGCACGAGGACGGCCACAGCCTGACCGGCAACGGCTTCGTGTACTACTTCCAGCGCGAGCGGGTGGGCAACGCAACGTCGCTGCCCAGCGCGTCGCACAGGATCGCCGCCAGGACGTCGTACCAGGTGTCGCCCCGCGTGGCCCTGAACGCCTACGTCAACGTGGCCGACGAGAAGAACGAGGACCTGAACAGCTACTCGTTCGAGCGCACGGTCCTGTCGCCGGGTGCGAACCTCTGGATCGCCCCCAACGACAAGCTGACGATGACCATGGGCTACTCCTTCAACAAGGTCGAGTCGAACGCCCTGTTCTGCCCGCCGCTCTTCGGCGGCTGAGCGGGCCACATCGAGGGCTCCGGTACGGAGCCCGAGCACTTCGACTCGGCCGAGTCGAACATGGATTACACGAACGAGTTCAGCGTCGTGTTCTTCAACGCCATGCTGAACGCGAGCGAGCGGTTCCGGTTCTACATGGACGGCGCCTACACGAAGAGCGAAGGCAGCTTCTCCGACCTCGGAGTGCTGGAAGCTCCCGGCGGCACCGTGCCCAACCAGGACCTGGACTACAGCCTGACCAATGGCTACAGCGACCTCGACTTCACCCTGTTCGAGTTGACCTACGGGATGTCCTTCCTGGTCGACGAAGGCACGCGGCTCTACACGTCGGTCACCACCATGGACCTGACCGACGACCAGCCGTACACCTACGGAGACCAGGACGGGAACATCACCGTCTACAGCGCCGGGATGACGGTGGGCTTCTAGGCCATCTTCTCTCGACGCAGCCTGACAGCCGAGGCGGGGAGCGCAAACGCGCTCCCCGTTCTCGTATCCCGCATACTTCCCCGTTCGACGACTACGCCGAGGTGGCGACCCGAAGAAAGACCCTGCCGTCTGGACTCACCCTTCGGAAAGTTCGCCAGACGGCAGGGTCTTTCTTCGGGTCGCCGCCACGCTGCAGTCGTCGAACGGGGAACTACACCGCAAAGAGGACGGGGAGCGGGTTTCCGCTCCCCTTTACTCGTTGGGAGCGAGGGTGAGGTGGTAGAAGCCGTCGCCTAGATCCTGCGCAGGCTTGAAATCAAGGCGGCGGAGGTAGTGGTGGTGCTGGGGGGCGGCGGCGTGGGCGCGGAAGGAGCGGAGGCCGCGGGCGGCGTAGTCGGCGCCGAAGACGTCGTAGAAGTAGCGGGCGCAGCGGAAGTCGCGGTGACTGGGGATCACGTAGTCGAGTTCGATGTCGACGTCGTCGCCGTTCTCCCGGCAGACCACCAGGCCCACCGGCAGCATGTCGCGGAGAATGAAGACGATGCGGGCGCCCTCGAGGCGCTGCCGCTCGAAGCAGGGGAAGAAGCCCGCGATGTCGGCGGCGTGGTGGTCCAGGAAGCTCTGGAGATAGCGGTTGTCGGGGCGGCTGATCTCCAGCAGCTCGAAGGCCTCGTCCAGACGCCGCATCCGCATCAGGAACACCACGTTCACCACCGCGATGAACCCGTTCACCGCCAGCACCGGGTACGCCCCGGTGAACCAGCCGTACACGGCGAACGCCGCGGCGCCCACCAGGTTCAGCACGCGCAGCCGCACGATCGAACTCATCGTCAGCGACACCGCCACCAGCACCGACGCCGCATACCCCAGGATCTCCAGCCAGCCCATCCGCACCTCCTTCGAAGTCGACAATCTACGCCCATAAAGGCGGGGGGACAAACCCGGGACGAGGTAGTGGGTTCGGTTCCATACAGGGCCCGACCCGACTCCCGAAAGGCAAAAGGTCGCGGGTCGGGCCCTGTATGGAACCGAACCCAACACCGCCCCAGCTCTCTCCCCCCTTTCTGGCCGAAGCGTGGTCGACTCGACGGCGTCGGCGGGGGTCTTCCTGTCGAGACTGCTTCGAGGTAGTCACGGACCGACGAACGACGGCCCCGTCAGGCGAACTTCCCGAAGGGGTGAGTCCGGACGGGGCCGTCGTTCGTCGGTCCGTGGCGGCCTACTGAAGGAGACTCGACAGGAAGACCCCCGCCGCCACCGCCGAGCCGATCACGCCGGCCACGTTGGGGGCCATGGCGTGCATGATGAGGAAGTTCTGCGGGTCCTCGCGAGCGCCGACCATCTGGCAGACGCGGGCGGAATCGGGGACGGCGGAGACGCCGGCGGCGCCGATGATGGGGTTGATGGGGTCCTTGCTCAGGGCGTTCATGAGCTTGGCGAACAGGACGCCGCAGGCGGTGGCCACGGCGAAGGACGCCGCGCCGAGGACGAAGATCTTGATGGACGCCGGGGTCAGGAAGACCGTGGCGTCGGTGCTGGTGCCCACGCACAGGCCGAGCAGGATCGTGATGGTGTCGATCAGGGCGTTGCGGGCCGTCTTGGCCAGGCGCTCGGTCACGCCGCTCTCCTTGAGCAGGTTGCCGAAGAAGAGCATGCCCAGCAGGGTGATGGCGCCGGGCGCGATGGCCGCCGACAGCAGGAAGGCCACGATGGGGAACACGATGCGCAGCCGCTTGCTCACGGGCCGTGACGGCTTCATGCGGATCAGCCGCTCCTCCCGCGAGGTCAGCAGCTTGATGATGGGCGGCTGGATGACCGGCACCAGGGCCATGTACGAGTACGCCGCGATGGCGATGGGCCCCAGGAACTCCGGTGCCAGCTGCGACGAGAGGAAGATGGCCGTGGGCCCGTCCGCCCCGCCGATGATGCCGATGGCCGCCGCCTGGTTGGTGGCGAACCCCAGCCACAGGGCCCCGAAGAACGTGATGAAGATGCCCGCCTGGGCTGCGGCGCCCAGCATGATCAGGCGCGGGTTGGAGAGCATGCAGCTGAAGTCGGTCATCGCGCCGATGCCCAGGAAGATCAGGGGCGGGTACCACCCCTTGCTCACCCCCTGGTAGAGCACCGAGAGGACGCTCCCCTCCTCGTACACGCCGATGTTCATGCCCTCGCTGTAGGGGATGTTCCCCACGAGGATGCCGAAGCCGATGGGCACCAGCAGCAGGGGCTCGTAGTCCTTGACCACAGCGAGCCAGAGGAAGACGCAGCCCACCGCGAGCATCACGAGGTTGCCCCACGTGGCGTTACCGACGGCGCCGACCTGCAGGAATTCCCAGAGCACTTCCATGGCCTACTCGAACTCGACGAGCTGCTGGTTCTCGCGCACGCTGTCGCCCGCGGCCACGAGCACGGCCTTCACGCGGCCCGCGCCGGGAGAGGCGATGGAGGTGTTCATCTTCATGGCCTCCATCACCACGAGCTCCTGGCCCTGGGTCACGTCGTCGCCGGCCTTGCACTTGATCTCGATGACCGTGCCGGCGATGGGCGAGACCACGCCGCTGCCGTCGGAGGCGGCGGGGGCGGCCGGGGCGGCCGTCGGGGCCGAGACGGGCCCGGCCGCGGCCGGTGCCGGGTTGCCGAGGGAGGGCAGGGCGCCGGTGGGGCCGAACTCGTCGCGCTTGGCGTCCAGGACCTCCACGTCGACCTCGTAGGCCACGCCGTGGACGGTGATCTTGAGCTTCATGTCGTCTCCATGGCCGCGGGGCGGCCGGGTCATCGGTTGCGTGGATTCTTGCGGTCGAGGATGTGGGAGCCCTGCAGCTGGGAGCGGCCCTGGGCCGACCACGGACTGCGCTTGTGGTCCGCCGGCATGAGCCGTCGGATGCTCCTGATGCGGTGACGGCCGCGCAGCACCGTGGCGGCCGCGGCGGCGACCAGCACCACCGTGACGGCGTCGATGGTCGGCTCGCGGTCCAGGGCCTCGGCGTTGCGGGCCTTCTCCTGGTGCCGCCACTTCTCGTCGAGCTGCCGGATCCCCGAGATGGCCAGGGCGATGATGCCCTGCACCGCGAAGACGATGAGCAGCCCCACGAGGGCCAGCGGCAGGTTCTGTCGGACGATCTCGGGCATGACGCTTCCCGTTCTACAGCGGAATGAGTCCGTGCTTCTTCTGCGGCCTGAGCTCGCGCTTGGACTTGAGGATCTCCAGGGACTGGGCGATGAAGATCCGCGTTTCGGACGGCTCGATCACGTCGTCCACCAGGCCGTGGGCCGCCGCCACGTAGGGGTTGGCGAAGGCCTCGGTGTACTCGTCCATCTTCTCGGCGCGGGTCGCCTCCGGGTCGTCGGACGAGGCGATCTCCTTGCGGTAGAGCACGTTCACGGCGCCCTCGGCCCCCATCACGGCGATCTCGCCGCTGGGCCAGGCCGCCACGCGGTCGGCGCCCATGTCCTTGCCGCACATGGCGAGGTAGGCGCCGCCGTAGGCCTTGCGCACGATGATGGTGATCTTGGGCACCGTGGCCGCGCCGTAGGCGAAGAGCATCTTGGCGCCGTGGCGGATGATGCCGCCGTACTCCTGCTGCACGCCGGGCATGAATCCCGGCACGTCCACGAAGGTCAGCAGGGGGATGTTGAAGGCGTTGCAGAAGCGGATGAACCGCGACGACTTGTCGCTGCTGTCGATGTCCAGCACGCCGGCCTTGTGCAGGGGGTTGTTGGCCACCACGCCCACCGTCGAGCCCTCGATGCGGCCGAAGCCCACGATGATGTTGGGCGCCCACTGCTCCTGGACCTCCAGGAAGTCGCCTCCGTCGAGCACGGACTGCAGGACCTGGTGCATGTCGTAGGGCTGGCGCGGGTCGTCGGGCACCATGCCGTCGAGCTCGGGCACCGGTCCCACCATGTCCTCGTGCATGTCCGGGTAGGTGGGCGGCTCGTCCGTGTTGTTGCTGGGCAGGAACGACAGCAGCCGCCGCGTGATCTGGGCCGCGTGGGCGCCGCTGGTGGCCTCGAAGTGGACCACGCCCGAGTAGTGGGTGTGGCTGTACACGCCGCCCAGGTCCTCGGCCGAGACCTCCTCGCCGGTCACCTGCTTGATGACCGAGGGGCCGGTGATGAACATCTGGCCCTCGCGCCGCACCTGGATGATGAAGTCGGTCAGGGCGGGCGAGTACGCCGCGCCGCCGGCGCAGGGGCCGCTGATGATGCTGATCTGGGGCACGACGCCCGACATCAGCACGTTGCGGTTGAAGATGCCGCCGTAGCCCGCCAGGGCGTCCACGCCCTCCTGGATGCGGGCGCCGCCGCTGTCGTTGATGAAGATGAAGGGGTCGCCGGTCTTCAGGGCGTCGTCCATCACGCCGTGGATCTTGCGGGCGGTGGCCTCCCCCACGGCGCCGCCGGCCACGGTGAAATCCTGGCTGGCCACGT
This sequence comes from uncultured Fibrobacteraceae bacterium, assembly GCA_964343835.1. Lineage (GTDB taxonomy): Bacteria > Krumholzibacteriota > Krumholzibacteriia > LZORAL124-64-63 > LZORAL124-64-63 > CALEMW01. Next base: position 105,849 of record CAYFKR010000007.1, on the reverse strand, counting down.
ACACGGGGCGACCTTCCAGCAGGCCGCTGCCGGTCACCACGCCCTCGCCCGGGAACTCCTTGTCCGCCAGGCCGAAGTTGGTGCAGCGGTGCTTCATGAAGAGGTGGGTCTCCTGGAACGTGTCCTCGTCCAGGAGCATGGCCAGGCGCTCGCGGGCGGTGTGCTTGCCCTGGGCGTGATGCTTGGCGATGCGCTCCTCGCCGCCGCCCTGGTAGAGGCGCTCGCGCCTTGCCTGGAGGTCTTCGATCTTCGACGTGGTCATGGGGCTTCCTCGGTGAGCGGGGCCTGTCCGGCCCGGTTCGGGATGTGTCCTGTTGCGTTTATGGTGCCCCGGGGGGCATTTGTCAAATGATTGACAGGTCAAGATGACCAACGCGGCTCCAGTCGCACAACCCCTTGTCCGACAACGTGTTCATTTCGTGGTTTTCGATACGGGAACCCTCCCGACGACGATTTCCCCGCCGGGAGGGTCACGGGGCGGGACAGCCTACTCCCAGCTCACCATGCCGGCCGGGATGAGGATGTCGTGGGTGGCCAGTTCCACGCGCCTGAGGGCCGCCACGCAGCGGCCGAACTGCTCGTTCCACGAATCGAAGCCGCTCTTCTCCGCGTCGGCGAGCATCTCGGCCTGGGTGAAGTAGTCGGCCACGTTGGCGTCGATCTGCGCCATCGCCTCGTCGATCCGCTCGGTGGACATGGGGTCCACGTCCGAGTTGTCGGTGGTGATGTAGGCCGTGGCGGCGCCGCTGAGGGCGGACAGGGCCGTGACCGTCACCAGGTTGTCCGACGACTCCACGTTCAGGGTCTGGGCGGCGGCCCCCAGCAGGATGGCCAGCAGGCCGATGCGCTTGCGCTGGTCGAAGCGGGCCCGCTGCTCGCCGTAGGCGGTGACCTTGGCCACCCTCACCTTCTGCATGACCACGCCGTACATCTTCTCGAGGTCGGCCTTCAGGGAGGTCATCTTGGCCTCTTTGCCGAGACCCTGGAAGCCCTTGGTGGCGGCGGCCTGGTTCATGGGATCGGTGACCAGGGCGTTGGTGTCCACCGACGGCAGGGAGGAGCAGCCTGCGATCAGGGCGACCAGGGTCGCCAGCAGCGCGAATCGTCTCATGGTCCTGTTCCTCTCCCGGGTCACCAGGGACCCGCGTAGTCGGTGCCGCCGTGCTCTGCGGCGGCCTCGTGGAACCTCCGCGCGATCTGGCGGAGGTGGAGCTGGTCGTGGGCGATCCATGACGCGAGCAGGTCCGCGGCGGTGATGGATCCCAGCAGCGGGTGCTCGTAGGTGTTGGCCCATGCCGGTTCCCTGAGGCCGTCCAGGATCGCCAGGGACTCCGCCCGTGCCTCGCGGAAGCGCTTCAGCGACTCCGCGGGGTCCCGATCGCGGTAGGCCCGGTCGACGACCCAGGCCGGCGGGTCGATTCCGGGCCAGGGTTCCGCCGGATCCTCCAGCGTCGACAGCAGACGCGTGCGGAAGTCCTCCACCTCCTCGTCGGCCAGGTGGTTGAGGATCTCCAGGAGCGACCAGCCGTCGTCGGCTGGCCTGCGGCGGATGGACGCATCGTCCAGTCCCATGTACAGGGCGACGATCGCCGCGCCCCCCGCATCGAGCCGATCACGATACCATTTCATGTCCATGGGCATCTCCTCCGTTCGGGGCCGAGGATAGCTTATACGGCAAATGGCGCATAGGGATGGGATTGCATCGGCCGTACCGTGGTGTCAGAATCGGAGGGTCGGTTCATCCCGACCGTGAACCCGGAACCTGGACCACCCGACCACGGTTTGCATCGGATGATCCGCCTCTACCCCACCCTGGAGGGAGACATGACACCATTGCGAACGATTCCCCGTGCCATCCTGATCGTGATGCTGATGAGCCTGGCCCTCGCGGCGACGGCCGCGGAGAAGGGCCCCGCCCCCGCGCCGCTGCCCGGCGACTTCGAGGCCGCGACCCTTTCCCCCACCAAGACCCGCGCCACCAGGATGGTGGGCCAGGGCGTCAAGTCGGCCGAGACCCTCTACGGTGAGCTCACCTCCGAGGACATGACCCACGGCGGCTCCAGCGCCTACTTCGATCCGTACTCCTTCTCGGCCGAGGCCGGAGCCCAGCTCCGGGTCACGATGGCGTCGGACGCGTTCGACTGCTACCTCGAACTCTACCGTCCCGACGGCGACGCCTTCGAGCTGCTCCTGACCGACGACGACAGCGGCGGCGACCGCAACGCCATGATCACGTACACGGCCGCCGTGGCGGGCGAGTACTACCTGGTGGCCCGCTCCTACGCCGCCGGCGCCACCGGCGGCTATACCGTGACCCTGGCCATCGACCCTCCCCTGGATTCGGCCGCGGTCGACACCGCCGTGGGTTCGGTGCTGAGCATGGATACGGTGCACCAGGGCCGCATCGACGGCTCCGACCCGGTGGACCAGGAAGGCCGCAGCTACGAGCTGCTGAGCTTCTCGGGCGCCGAGGGCCAGTACGTGGACATCCACCTCACGTCCGACGAGTTCGACACGGTCCTCACGCTCTTCACCGGTACCCTGGACGCCCCCGACCTCTGGGTCTCCAACGACGACATCGAGCTGGGCTCCGATTCCAACTCCCGCCTGTCGGGCACCCTGCCGTCCACCGGCACCTTCAGCCTCCAGGTGAAGGCCTACTCGGGCAGCGGCAGCTACAGCCTGGCCCTGTCGAGCACGCCCCCCACTCCCGAGGGCCCCGTGGTCCACGACTGGGAGCAGCTCTACCCCGGCGGCGGCGACCCCGCCGCGGCCTACGCCCTGCTCGTGGGCATCGACGACTACCCCGGCACCGGCAACGACCTGGGCAGCTGCATCGCCGACACCCGCGTGATGAAGGAGCTGCTGGTCCGCCGCTTCGGGTTCGACCCGGCCAACATCGTGGTGCTGAACGACGCCGAGGCCAACCGCGAGCACATCATGAACGCCTTCCTGCGCCACCTGGGCCAGGCCGGCGACGACGGCAAGGCCGTGTTCTACTACTCCGGCCACGGCCTCCAGATGGACGACAACTACGGCCTGGCCGCCGAGTTCGACGCCGAGGAGGACGGGGTGGACGAGGCCATCGCCATCTGGGCCGTGGATCAGAAGAACTCGGTGATCCTGGACGACGAGCTGGGCATGCTCGTGGAGGAGCTCCACACCGACGACGTGATGGTCGTGCTCGACGCCTGCCACTCCGGCACCGGCACCCGCGCCCGCGGCGAGAAGCAGATCCGCAACTTCAAGGACGTGAAGGGCGACTTCACCCTGCCCGACGAGTACTTCGGCGTGAAGGACGGCGCCCCTGCGTCCGGCTACGAGGCCGGCGGCGGTTCCGGCATGAAGGAGCTGCTGTTCCGCGGCGGCGACCACGTGTTCCTGTCCGCGGCCGCCCCCGACGAGACGGCCCTGACCGGCGACGGCTGGCCGGACTACGGCGGCGTGGCCAGCGTGTTCACCTACTTCCTGGCCAAGAACCTGGACGCGGCGGGTCCCGGCGACACCTTCGCCGACGTGGCGCAGCGCGTGCGCGAGCAGGCCCGCGACTACACCGTGTCCACCCAGGACCACGTGCAGACGGCCCAGTTCGAGGGCTCGCGGCTGGATGCCGGCGTGCAGGCCCTGCTGGGCGCGCGGTAGGAGCCGCGTTGAACCGGATGCCCCACGAGAGGCGCGACCGAAGGTCGCGCCTCTCCGTCTTGCTGGTCCTGTGCTGCCTGTTCCTCGCGGTCGCCGCATCGGCCGTCGAGCGGCATGCGCTCGTGGTGGGCATCAACCGCTACGCCCCGTCTCCCGGTGAGGTCGCCGCGGAGCGCGGCGGCTGGGGCGACCTGGAGGGCGCCGTGGACGACGCCCGCGCCATGGCTTCCCTGCTGGAGCACCGGTTCGGTTTCCCGTCCGGGAACATCCGGCTGCTCCTCGACGCCGAGGCCGGCCGCGACGCCGTCCTCGCCGGCCTGGAAGACCTGCTCCTCGAACGCACCTCCCCCGGCGACCTGGCGGTCTTCTACTACGCCGGCCACGGTTCCCAGGTGCGCAACACGTCGTCCGACGAGCTGGACGGCATGGACGAGACCCTGGTGCCCGCCGACGCCTGGCGCGGCGCTCCCGACATCCGCGACAAGGAACTCAAGCGCCTGCTCTGGCAGGGGCTCGAGCGGGGCGTGCGCCTGACGTTCGTGAGCGACAGCTGCCACAGCGGATCGGTGACACGGGGATTGGCACCTCCGGTGGCGCGCTCCCTGCCGCCGTCGACCGCCGTGGTGGACGATCCCGACGACGCCCCGAACCCCGCCGCCCACCCCCTGGCCCTGGTGCTGACGGCCACCCAGCCCCACCAGCGCGCCCAGGAGATCGATGCCGACGACGGCCGCCGCGGCGCCCTGACCTGGGCCCTCCAGCGCGCCCTGACGACCCTGCCTCCGGACGCCTCGGCAACGGACGTGTTCGCCGCCGCCCGCAGCCTCATGCGCTGGAAGGGCGTGACCCAGGATCCGACGCTGGAGGGACGCGGCGAGCGCGTGGCGGCTCCCCTGTTCGCCGAGCCGGTCACGGACGGTGCGCCCGCACCGAGGGGCACGGTCGTGGCGGTGGACGGTGTGGAGGACGGAGTCGTGAGGCTGGACGGCGGATTGGCCCTGGGGCTTGCTGCGGGATGCGTGTTGTCGTCCGTGGACGGCCGGGGTCCGGACCTGCGGGTCGTCTCGGCGGGGCTGACCGCAGCCGAGGCCGTCGACGACGACGGTGCAGCGTCACCCGAGCCCGGTTCCCTGTACAGAATCGCGGGTTGGGCGCCCTCTTCCGGCGATCCGTTGCGGCTCTGGATTCCGGGCGATGCTGCCGGCCATTCGTCCAGCCTCCAGCCCGTCGCCGAACCCACCGTCACGCCGCCGTCGCACGTGCTCGCGGCCGTCGACGGGGGCTGGCGCGTCCTGGGGAGCGGGGTCGACGTCGTCCATGCCGACATCGCCGCCGCCGAATCGCTCCTGCCTGACGACGCCTCCTGCCTGGTGCTCCCCGCCGTCCCCTTCGGCGAGTCGCTGGCCGACGCCTTCGCCGCCCGGACGGGCACGGTCGAGCTGGTCGACGACCCCGCGCGGGCCGACTACCTGCTGTTCACCGACCCCGCCACCGGTGCGGCCTGCTGGATCAACCGCGGCGCCACCGTCGATCCCGACCGCTGTGCCATGCCACGGCGCACGTCGCCCGTCCCGACCGACCGCGCCACGGCCGCCGCCGCCCTGGTGGACCAGGCCGCCCGCCTCGCCCGGATCCACGCCTGGCACCAACTCACCGGCCCCGGCGACGACGCCGCCTTCCCCTACCGCCCCGCCGGCCTCCGCGGCGCCGACGGCCGCCTGCGCTCACCAGGTGAACCCGTGACCGGCGGCGAGAGCCTCAGCCTCGTTCTGGCCGCCGACGACGCCGGCCGCCGCGGCCTCATGCGCCTGGCCCGCGCCTACAAGGCCACCCCGCGCCACGTGTACGTGTTCGCCGTGGACCAGCTGGGCAACGGCTTCCCCCTGCTACACGAGGTGTTCCGCGCCCCGACCCGCGGCGCGCCGCCGGCGGAACTCGTGCTGAACCAGCCCGGCCAGGACTTCCTGGTGGAGGTGGGCGAACCCTACGGCACCGACACGCTCTTCGTGCTGGCCACGGAGGAGCCCCTGCCGAGCATGGCCGTCTTCGATTTCGAGGGGGTGGGCGTGCGCGAGCTGCCCGCGCGATCCACGCGGCTGGCGGACCTGCTCTACGGAATCGGGGAGCGGCTGCGCGGCGAACCGGCGACCGCTCCCCTGAACTGGTCGGTCATGAAGGTGTCGGTGCGGAGCGTGGCTCCGGACGGCAGCTAGCCCTTCAACTGCATCACCCCGAACATCACCCCCGCAGGATCCTTGAAGTACCCGTGCGTCCCCACCTCGGGGATCTCGTGGGGCCCGAGCACCAGCTCGCCGCCCGCGGCGAGGATGCGCTCCTTCATGGCCTCGAAGTCGTCGATCTCGATGGTGTTGATCACGGGCTGGGGGAAGTGGGCCCCCATGAAACCGCCGTCGATGCCGGCGCCCTCGCCGGTGCTGGCCAGCCAGTAGCCCTGGGGGCCGTTCGCCACGGCGATGTCCCAGCCGAAGACCTCGGCGTAGAAGGCGTACAGGGCCTCGGGGTCGTCGGCGAGGATCTCGAAGTGGATGGGGCGGTTCATGGCGGTCTCCCGGTCGGGGTCGTCGATGGCGGTTCCGTCCATGAAAGGCATGAACGCGGAGGTCGGCAACGTCAGCGGGGCCGGGTCGCCACGAGGCGATCTCCAACCGAGCACTCCAGGACCTCCGCCGCCGACGCCATGTTCCGCGCCAGCACCGTCCAGCCCTCCGCGTCCAGGAAGGCGATCCACTCTCCCGGCGCCACGTCGGCGTAGGTGGTGCCGAGCAGAGCCGTCACGACCGTCTCCCCCGCCCGCACCGACAGGGTGTCGCCGTCGGTCAGGCCGAGTACCGCGAGATCGCCGGCCGTGAGCTCGAGGACGACGTTGCCGAAGGCCGGATCCACGCGCCGGACCGCAACCGACAGACCGTCCGAAACGGGACGGGCCGTGGATTCCGGCGTCATGGTCACCAGGAAGGCGTCCCGAGGCTTCGGCGCCTCGCCACCGTCGACCCAGAGGTGCAGGGCCCGCAACGCCTCGCCCCGCTCGCGGACGTTCACATTGCAGTGGCCGTCGCGATCCACCACCCACACCGGGGCGCCGCCGTAGGCCAGGGCGTCGGTGGCCTCGCTGCGGTTGTTCATCAGCAGCACCGGGACGCGAGGGTGGCCGGAGAAGACGATGGTCTCGTCGCCGACGGGATGGGAGTACAGGGCCCCGATCCCGAGCACGCCGTCGAGATGCGGGTGGCCGGACTCCGCCAGGGCCGTGGCCACACCCGCGCCCAGGGACCAGCCCTCCACCAGGACGCCTGTCACGCCGTGCCGCTCATGGAGGTGGTCCAGGAGATCGGCCACGTCTGCCACGGCGTCGTGGAAGATGTCGCCGTTGCGGCGGTAGCTGGTGGCGGCCACGATCCAGCCCTGCTTCAGGAGCGAGCGCACGACGCCGTCGTCCAGGTCCAGATCGGCGGTCAGGGGGGCGTGGGCGGGGCGGGAGCCGTGGGCGATCACGACGGCACGACCCACATGGGGGTCGGGAACGGCGACGGTCACCCGGCAAGGGCCGAGGTCATAGCTCGCGGCCTCGGTCCCGAGGCACGGCACGGCGGCGAGCAGCAGCAGGAACGGCAGGATCCTCATCATCGACCTCCCGGTTCCGGCCAGCCTACCCCTTGCACCGCTGAGGCCGCGACCCTAGTCTGTCCGCACATCCACATTCCATCTTCGACAGGAGCGGATCCATGAATGATCAGACTCCCCGGTTCGACCCTTCGTCCACGGGCTTCGCGGGCGCCCTATCCGCTGCACAGGACGCCGAGCGTTTCATTCCCCGCGTCTACAACCACGTGCTGGGCGCTATCACGGCCCTGGTGCTGCTGGAGGTCTGGTACTTCAGCTCGGGCATTGCCGATGCGATCTTCGACACCCTGGTCGGCACGAGCTGGCTCCTGGTGCTCGGTGCGTTCATGGTGGTGGGCTGGCTGGCCCGCGGCACGGCCCATCGTTCGACCTCCAAGGGCGCCCAGTACGCGGCCCTGGCCGGTTTCGTGGTGGCCGAGTCCATCATCCTGGTGCCGCTGCTGGTGATCGCCGAGTCGCGCGCGCCCGGTGCCACCGAGAGCGCGGCCCTGCTCACCCTGCTGGGCTTCGCCGGTCTCACGTTCATCGCCTTCCGCTCCCGGCGCGACTTCACCATGCTGGGCGGAGTGCTGCAGTTCGCGGGCGTGCTGGCGCTGGTGGCCATCGTGGGCAGCCTGGTGTTCGGGTTCGAGCTGGGCACCTGGTTCTCGGTGCTGATGGTGGGCGTGGCCGGCGTGGCCATCCTGCGCGACACGTCGGCGATCCTGCACCACTACCCGTCGGACCGCTACGTGGCGGCGGCGTTGGAGCTCTTCGCGAGCGTGGCGCTGATGTTCTGGTATCTGTTGAGGCTGTTGTCGTCGCGGCGGTAGACATCGGCAGCGGAGAATGGGAAAGGGGCGCCCCGTCGGGGCGCCCCTTTTTCGTCCGTGTCCCGGGACGTCAGTTCCGGACCCGCACCCCTTCCAGGGCCCGCCCCACGGCCTGCAGCAGCGACGTGCGGTCGAAGGGCTTGTCGACGAGGGGAAACTCCAGGTCGCCGAAGTCCGTGCCGAGGTCGTCGGTGGCGTAGCCGCTCATGAGGACGCCCTTCACGTCCGGATGACCGTCGAGGATCTTCCGCATGGCCGCCAGGCCGTTGGTTCCCGGCATCACGACGTCGAAGAGCAGCAGGTCGACATCGGACGCGTGGGCCGCGAACACATCGCCCGCCTCCAGTCCGTCGGAGGCGACGAGGACGCGGTAACCCGCGCTCTCCAGGATCTCGCGGGAGACGGCCAGCACCTCTTCGTCGTCCTCGGCCACGAGGATCGTGCCTCCGGTCCTCGCAGCGGGGACCGATGCCGGCACGTCCACTTCGATCCCGGCATCGATGAAGGGCAGGTAGACCCGGATGGTCGTTCCCTCGCCGGGCATGCTCTCGATGACGATGAAGCCGTCGTTCTGGTCCACGATGCCCTGGACCATGGACATGCCCAGTCCGGTCCCCCGCCCCGGCCCCTTGGTCGTGTAGAAGGGCTCGAACACGCGCGACAGCGTCTCGTCGTCCATGCCGACGCCGTCGTCCCGCACGGTGATCCGCACGAACTCGCCCGTGCGGGCCCTGGGGTGCTCCATGACGAAGGCGTCGTCGATGGTGCAGCGGGACAGTTCGACGCCGATGTCGCCGCCGTCGGGCATGGCGTCGCGGGCGTTGATGCACAGGTTCAGGAGGATCTGCTCGAGCTGGGTGTGATCCATGCGCACGGTGCAGTCGCCGCCGTCGCACGCCGTCGTGATGACGATGTCCTCCTCCACGACCCTGCGCATCATGGTCACGGTCTCCCCCACGACCTCGCGGAGCGCCAGGACCCTGGGCTGGACCACCTGGCGGCGCCCGTAAGCCAGGAGCTGGCTCGTGAGCTGGGCCGCACGCTTGCCCGAGCGCCGGATGGCTTCCACGTCCTCGCGGGCGCGGCTTCCTTCCGGCAGGTCGTCGAGCAGGAACTCCGTCCGACCCAGGATACCCGTCAGCATGTTGTTGAAGTCGTGGGCGATGCCGCCGGCGAGCTGGCCGATGGCCTCCATCTTCTGGGCCTGGCGGAGCTGGTCCTCGACCTCGTCCTTCATCTCGATGATCCGCATGCGGTCGAGGACGGGGGCGACGATCCGGGCGATCGCCTCCAGATGCTTCAGGTCGCGATCGGAAGGAATGCGGACGCCCTCGTCCCCGAACGTGCCCATCCCGATCTGGCCCAGGCGCCGGTCGTGGAACTCCACGGGGATGTGGACGATGGTCCGGTTGCCCAGCGCCTCGACGATCTCCCTGTTCACCCGCGGGTCCGTCCGGGCATCCTCCAGGATGGTCGGCTTCGACGCCGTGGTCAGCCACTCCATGAACTCGTCGCCCTTGATCGTGAGGGTGGTGTATCCGTCGGTGATCACCTCATCCTTGTCCCCCGATACGGAGAAGAGGTCCGTATGGTCGGGATCGTCCTCGCGCATGAGGTAGAGCCACGCCGTGCGGTAGCCGGCGGTCTCCCTGATCTCCGCTCCCAGGGCCTCGAAGAGGGACTTGAAGTCCGTCACGGCCTGCATCCTGGTGGAGAAGAGCAGGAGCCTGTCGTTGCGCCGATCGATGGAACGGAGCAGGCGGGACCGCTCGACGAAGAGCCTGGCCAGCGCCAGAAGGCTCACGGCCAAGCCGACGGCCAGCACCACGAACAGCGGATGATCACTCAAGATACCTGAGGGCATGGTTCATCTCCCCCGAATGAGACGACAAGGCCCGATTGCGACGACAGCCGGGCCAGGGCCCGGCTGTCGAAATCATGCTCTTTTAGTAGTGTATTTACAAGTGAAAGAATCACCCTGATTTATCAACCCCGGGCACGTCGCCACCACCAACCGATGAGCACCTTGTAGAAGAAATCCTTGATGGGATCGATGCTGGCGTACATCACCGGCACCACCACCAGGGTCAGGAAGGTGGCCACCACCAGGCCCCAGATCACGGCCACGCCCATGGGGCCCCACCACTGGCTGGACTCGCCGCCCACGATCACCGCATGGGCGAACTCGCCGCGGAACAGGCTGGCGAAGTCCACGGAGAAGCCCGTGGTCAGGGGGATCAGGCCGAGGACCGTGGTCACGGCCGTCAGGATCACCGGACGGAAGCGGGTGATGCCCGCGGTGATCAGGGCCTCGATCTTGTCCATGCCCCGTTCGCGGAGCTGGATGGTGTAGTCGAGCAGCACGATGGCGTTGTTCACCACGATGCCCGCCAGCGAGATCACGCCGACGCCGGTCATGATGATGCCGAAGGGCGTACCCGTGATCATCAGCCCCAGGAACACGCCGATGAGCGAGAGGATCACGCTGTTGAGGATCACCAGCGGCACCGTCACGCTGCTGAACTGGCTCACCAGCACCACGAAGATCAGCATGACCGCCAGCAGGAAGGCCTGGCTCAGGAACTCGCTGGCCTCTTCCTGGTCCTCGCTCTCGCCGGTGTAGTCCATGCCGTAGCCCGGGGGCAGGGGAAAGCCGTCGAGGCGCTCCTGAACTTCGGCCAGCAGGGCGTTGCCGTTGTAGCCCGCGGCCACGTCGGCGCTGACGGTGACCACGCGCTCGGCGTCGATGCGGTTGATGGACGCCAGGCCCGTGGTGAACTCCGCGTCGGCGAAGGCCGACAGGGGGATCTGGCTGCCTTCGTAGAACACGTTGAGGGCCTCCAGGTCCTCCACCTTGGAGCGGAACGGACGGTCGTAGCGCACGCGGATGTCGTACTCGTCCTCCCCCACGCGGAACTTGGCGGTCTCGGCGCCGTGCAGGGCGGTGCGGACGGTGCCCGCCACGTCCCAGGTGCGCAGGCCGAAGCGGCCGGCCTTGTCCACGTCGGGACGGATCTCGATCTTGGGCAGTCCGCGGTCGTAGTCGTCCACGATGTCCACCAGGCCCGGCACACCCCGGATGCGCTCCTTCACGCCTGCGGCGAGCTCGCCCAGCACCTCGAAATCGGCGCCGGTGATCTCGATGTTCACGGGCTTGCCCGTGGGCGGTCCCTCTTCCTGCTTGTCGATGACAAGCCGCGCCCCAGTGAAGCCCGACAGGGCCTCGCGCAGGTTCTCGATGCTGGTCCGCGACGACTGGCTCCGCTCCTCGCGGTCCACGAACTCCATGGTCACCAGCGACTTGTGGGCCGGCGCCTGGGAGCTCCCGGACAGTCCGCCCCCGCTCTCGGCACCCACCTGGGCCGAGAAGGCCTTGAGGTCCGGGACCTCGGACACGGCCTGTTCCACCTGGGAGGTGTAGGAGTCGCTGACCTCCACGCGGGTGCCCGACGGCGCCTCGATGCTCACGTACGCCACCCGCGGCTCCACGTCGGGGAAGAGCTCCACGCCGGCGTTGAACATGCCGAAGAGGATGAAGACCACCACGAACGCCACGCCCATGCCGGCCTGCACCAGGAACTTGTGCCGCAGCGCCCACTCCAGCGTGGGCTTGTAGGTGCGCAGGCCGATGCCGATGAGCCGGTCGCCCACGCCCTCCTTCTTCTCGCTCGTCTTCGGCACCTGCATGAAGCGGGCGCAGAGCACCGGGTTGAACACCAGCGCCACCAGCAGCGACGACGCCAGGGTGATGATCACCGTGATGGGCAGGTACTTCATGAACTCGCCCATGATGCCCGGCCACAGGATCATCGGCCCGAAGGCGCAGAGCGTGGTCAGCGTGGACGCGATCACCGCGCCCGACACCTGCGACGCCCCGTAGCGGGCCGCCTCGTCGGCGCCCTTGCCCTGTCCGCGGTGCCGGAAGATGTTCTCCACGATCACGATGGCGTTGTCCACGAGCATGCCCAGCGCCAGGATCAGGGAGAACAGCACCACCATGTTCAGGGTCAGCCCCATGGCCCGCAGCACGATGAAGCTGATGAGCATGGAGAACGGGATGGCCACGCCCACGAAGAGCGAGTTGGTGAAGCCGAGGAAGAGCAACAGCACCGCCACCACCAGGATCAGGCCGCTGATGATGTTGTTCTCCAGCTCGGTGACCATGTTGCGGATGTCCTTGGACTGGTCGCCCACGATGGTCACCTCGACCGCCTCGGGCAGCAGGGGCTCCGCCTCCGCCAGGATGGTCTTCACCTCGTCCACGATCTCGATGATGTTCTCGCCGCTGCGCTTCTTCACCGACAGGATCACGGCCTCGCGACCGTTCACCCGCGAGATGGTCTCGCGGTCCCTGATGCCGAACGTCACGTCCGCCACGTCGCGCACGTAGACCGGCGTGGGCGCGCCGACGTTGACGACGAAGTCGAGGATCTCCTCGACCCGCTCCACCTCCCCCGGCACCGAGACCTGGTACTTGTAGAGCCCCAGCTCCAGCTCGCCGCCCGGAATGGTGGTGTTCTGGAGCATGATCGCGTCCTGCACGTCGATCAGGCTCAGGTTGTAGAAGGCCAGCCGCTCGGGGTCGACGTCCACGCGGACCTCGTGCTCCACGCCGCCGGTCAGGTCCACCTCCAGCACGCCGCGGACCTGCTCGATCTCCTCCTGCAGATCCTCGCCGATCTCCTTGAGGTCGGCGGGGTCCAGGTCGCCCGCCAGGTTGATCTGCACGATGGGCCAGTCGTCGGAGCTGATCTCCATGACCATCAGGTCCTCGCGCGGATCGTCCGGCAGCTCGGGCTTGGCCAGGTCCACGCGGTCGCGGACCTTCTGCAGGGCGTCGCTCATCTCGATGCTGGGGTCGAACTCCAGCAGGATGGACGACGCGCCCTCCACCGACGTGCTCGTCATCTCCTCGAGGTCGGCCAGGCCCTTCAGCTCGCGCTCGAGCTTCCGGGTGACCAGGTTCTCCACGTCCTCGGGGCTGGCGCCGGAATACGGCGTCATGACCAGCACGAACGGGATCTTGATGTCGGGGCTCGACTCCCGCGGCAGCGAGAGGTACGAGTTCACGCCCACCAGCGTGATGATCACCATGAAGGCGAAGATCATCGGGTACCGGCGGATGGCTCCGGCGGTGATCCTCATTCGGACGCCTCCCCGTCGTTCAGCTCACGCACGCGCGAGGCGGCGTCGCGGATCTCGCCGGGATCGGCGTCCGCGGAACCGTCGGCGGCGTGGGAGGTCTCGGTGACGGCCACCAGGGCGCCGTCCACCAGGTCGCGCTGGCCGCGCACCACGAGCCGCTCGCCGGAGCGGGCGCCGTCCAGCAGCAGGACCATCAGGCCCTGGTCCGCCCCCAGTTCCACGGGACGCAGCACGGCCCGGTCACCCTCGACGACGAAGACGGCGTCGCCGCCGGCGTGACCCACCACCGCGTCGCGGGGGATGGCCAGCACGCCCTCGTGCCGATCGCGCTCGATGCGGGCGCGGCCCACCACGCCGCTGCGCAGCGCGCCGTCGGCGTTGGGGATGGTGATCTCCACCTCGAATTTGCCGGTGACCGGATCGGCCTCGAAGCCCACCCAGGACACGGTGCCCCGGGCCTCGCCGCGGGAGCCGTCCAGGGCGACGGTCACCGGGGCGCCCTCGGCCACGTCGGCCACGTCGCGCTCGGTCACCGCGCCCACGATCTTCAGCACCGAGGGATCCACGACCCGCGCCACGGGCATGCCCGGAGAGACGAGCTCCCCGACCTCCACGTACCGGTCGGTGACCAGGCCGTCGAACGGCGCCGCGATCACGATCTTGCCGTACCGGTGCTCCGTCATGGCGAGGGCGGCCCGGGCCCTGGCGGCCGCATCGCGGGCGTTCAGCAGGTCCAGGCGGCTCACCTTGCCGGCCTCGAACAGGCTTTCGGTCTTCTCCTCGTTGTAGTCGGCCAGCTCGGAGGCCGCGCGGGCGGCCTCGCGCTCGGCGTGCATCACGTCCCACTCCAGGCGCAGGATCACGTCGCCGGCCTTCACCGCCGCCCCCTTGTCGCCGGGAACGTCGATCACCTGGCCCGCCTCCTCGGCGCTCACCACGGCGCCGCGCACCGGCTCCACCGGACCGGAGATCTCCAGGTACTCGACGACGTCAGTGGTCGCCAGGGTCGTCACCCGCACGTTGCGGGGCACCTCGGCCGGCGCCTCGGCCTGCTGCTCGGGAGGCGCGCAACCTGCGGCCAGGGCGGCCGCGGCGGCGGCCAGGAGCAGGGTCAGGATCGTCCTGCGAGCGTTCATCATCACGAATCCTCCCGGACAAGGCCGTCGACGGCCGACAAGGGCAGCATGGGCGACACGCCGATGGCCTTCTTGAGCTGCGCGGTGAGCGTGAGGACGTCGTACCGCGCCTGGATGAGGTTGGTGCGGGCCTGGGCCCGGCCGGATTCCGATTCGAGGACGGTCAGGTAGTCGGCCAGGCCGTCGCGCATCATCATGGTGCTGGTCTCCACCAGCTCCTCGGCGCGCTCCACGTTCAGTTCCGCGGCGCGCAGGTTCTCGTGGGCGGCCGCGAGGCCGTCGGCCAGGTCGGCGGCTTCCACGCGGGCGGCCTTGACCAGGCCGTTGCGCTCCGCCTCGGTGCGCAGGATCGAGGCCTCGGTCTGCTGGACCAGGCCCTTGGTGAGCATGCCGTCGAACAGCGGCACGTTCAGCGACACCGATGCATTCCAGAAGTCGTGGCCGGTGTCGTCGAGGTCGCGGACGGCCTTGCCCACGTAGCCGTAGCTCCCGTTCACCGCGAAGTAGGGCCGCATGTCGGCCTTCTGGGCCCGGCGGTTCTGGCGCAGCAGGTCGGTCATGACCTCGGCCTGCTGCACGTCGGGGCGGCGCGTGGCCAGGCTGCGCACGACGTCGGGATCGAGGTCGCCCGTCTCCACCCGCTGGCCCGACAGGATGCTCAGGGGAGAGTCGGGGTCGCGCCCCATCACGACGTTGAGCTGCGAGCCCGCGGTGCGCAGGGCCTGCCGCGCCTGCCGCAGCCGCGGCTCGATGTTGGCCACCGCCACCGCCGCCTGCAACGTGTCCAGCCGACTGGCCAGCCCCATGCCGTGGCGCAGGCGGGCGATCTCCAGGAACTCGCGCTGGTTGGCCAGCTCGGCCTCCACGGCGGAGACCTGCTCGCCGGCCAGCACGATGCCGTGGTAGGCCGTCAGCACCTGCTCCTCCACCTCGTGGAGGGTCTGCATGAGCACCAGCTCCTGCCGCCGGATCCCCTGCCCCGCGGCGCCCACGGCGCCCAGGATCTTCACGGGGTTCAGGGTCCACTGCAGGTTCACGCTGGTGCGCCAGAAGGTCTGGGCCGGGATGTCCTCGGGGGCGGGCAGGAAGTCGAAGCCCGCCAGCAGCGTGTCCAGGGGCGAGGTGCCGATGGTGCCCGAGTCGTCGCCGCCGCCGAAGGTGGAGTCGAGGGCGAAGCTCGGGTCGCGGCTGCGCATCCAGGTGCCGGTGACGTCGATGGTGGGCAGCCCCGTCGAGAGGGCCTGATTCATCTGACCGTCCAGCTCCTTGCGGCGGAAGCGCTCGGCGGCCAGCAGGTCGTTGCCCGCGACGGCCTCGCGCACGCAGTCCTCGAGGCCCATGGCCCCGGCCGCGCCCGGACGCGCCTCGACGACCCCGTCCGACGCCGCAAACGCCGCACCCGCCAGCAGGGCGATCAGCCACAGGGTGATCCATGTGGTTCTCATCTCGGTCCTTTCTATCGGGCCAGCAGCCCGTGCACGACGAAGTCCTTGAGCTCGTCCACGAAGGGCCCGTCCGGGGCCTGCAGGGAATTCTTGAAGAGCTGGGGCAGGATGCAGAACAGGGCGTCCATCAGCGTGCCCACGATCATGGTGGTGATCTCGGCGTTCATGGGGCGGAACTCGCCGCTGGCCATGCCCGCCTCGATGCTCGCGCCCAGGGCGGCGCACATGGGCTTGCAGCTCTCGTCGTTGAACGCCTCGTCCACGGCGGCCATGGACTCCTCGTTCTCGAAGATCACCGCGAACACCGGCGTGCTGGAGCAGCTCGTCACGTAGTGGTCGATGTACCGCTCGATGCGCCGCGCCGCCGACGTCTCGTCCGCCGTCATCTCCTGCCACTCCAGGGTGAACCCCGTGGCCAGGTTCAGGCAGAGCCGCCCGAAGAAGTCCTTCTTGTCGGAGAACTCCTCGTAGAACGTGCGCTTGGAGATGCCCGCCTCCCGGCAGATCTCCTCGATGGTCGTCTTGCGGTACCCGAACCGGGTGAAGATGGGCAGGGCCGCATCGAACAGCTGGCTCCTGCGCTCCTGATCCATGGGGGCCATGGTCCGCTCCTCGTGTCGCCAGTCGCAACGGAAAAACGAATATACTTTTATCGTTTCTTCGGCGATCAAGATAATGACGGCGACCTGCGCCGTCAAGCTCGAGGCCCGTTCTACGGCGCCACCCGCCCCGGGTTTCACGAAATTCCGTGACCATCCCCCGGCCTCCCCCTAGAATTCCCCCGACCCCAGCCTTGGAGACGCCATGAGCACCCACCACATCGCCCTGATCGTGGCCCTGCTGGCCAACGCCGTGGCCAACATCCTGATCAAGCACGGCATGAAGGACCAGCAGATCGACCTCTCGCGCCCCGGCGAGGCCCTGCTGGCCGTGGCCACCAACCTGCCGGTGGTGGCTGGCGTGGTGCTGTTCGCGGTGAACGTGCTGGCCTACTCCTACGTGCTGACGCGCATCCCCCTCTCGACCGCCTATCCCATCATGACGTCGGTGGGATTCCTGATCGTCATCTCCGCCTCGACGATCCTGCTGGGCGAGCGGTTGGCCGCCGGTCAGCTCGCCGGTGCGGCGCTCATCGTGGCCGGCGTCTTCCTGGTGGCCCGAGGGCTCTAGCTTTTTTCCCCTCCATCGACCATGGTTGAAGCCGATAGGTCCCCTGATGGGACCGATTCCGGCTCTTGGAGGACGATGTGAGCGAACTGACGGATATCAGCGGCAAGAGGGTCATGGTCACCGGCGGCGCCGGTTTCCTGGGCATCAACATGGTGCGCTACCTGCTGGACCGCGGCTGCGAGGTCACGAGCCTCGACCTGCTGCCCTTCGACTACCCCGAACGCGACCGCATCCGCGAGGTCACCGGCGACATCCGCGACCGCGCCGCCGTGGACCGCGCCATGGAGGGAGCCGACCTGGTGGTGCACTGTGCCGCCGCGCTGCCCCTGTACAAGGCCGAGGACATCCTCAGCACCGACATCGACGGCACCCGCACCGTCTACGAGTCCGCCCGCGACCACGGCGTGACCCGGGCGGTCCACGTGAGCTCCACCGCCGTCTACGGCATCCCCGACCACCACCCCCTGGTGGAAGACGATCCGCTCGACGGCGTCGGCCCCTACGGCATCGCCAAGGTGAAGGCCGAGGAGGTGTGCGCCGCGTTCCGCGAGGGCGGCATGGTCGTGCCCATCATCCGCCCCAAGTCGTTCATCGGCCCAGAGCGCCTGGGCGTGTTCGCACTCTTCTACGACTGGGCCCGCGACGGCCGCAACTTCCCCATGATCGGCAGCGGGAACAACCGCTACCAGCTGTGCGACGTGGAGGACGTGTGCCAGGGCATCTGGCTCTGCCTGACCGGCCCCGCCGACAAGGTGGACGACGTCTTCAACATCGGCGCCCGCGAGTTCACGACCATGAAGGAGGACTACCAGGCCGTCCTCGACGACGCCGGCCATGGCCGCCGCATCATCGGCTTCCCCGCCGCGCCGGTCATCTGGACCCTCCGCATCCTCGAGGCCATGAAGCTCTCCCCCCTCTACAAGTGGGTCTACGAAACCGCGTGCGAGGACTCCTTCGTGAGCATCGAGAAGGCCGAACGCCAGCTCGGATACGATCCGAAGTGGTCCAACAAGGACGCACTCGTCAGGAACTACCGGTGGTACCTCGACAACCTTGAGAACTTCGAGGGAGCCTCGGGCGTCTCCCACCGCGTCCCCTGGAAACAAGGGATCCTGAGGGTGTTCAAGGTCTTCTTCTAAGGGGTGCCCGGACACGAAGAGGCCCTTTCCAGAACCACGTCGCTTCGCTCCAAGTGGTTCTGGAAAGGGCCTCTTCGTGTCCCGCCTCCGCCTTGGGAGAAGACCTTGGACACGCTCAGGATCTACTCGAGGGTGATGCGGATGTGGGTGCCTGATGCGGAGCCCTCGGGGATCTCGGTGATCGCATCGGAGTGGATCAGGGTGCCGCCCTCGTCGATGACAACGCGGACGAGGAATTCGTGTTCAACAGTGGCTAGCACGACGGGGTCGCCGTCTTCCTCGGTGGTCCAGTAATCGGCACCGAGGGGGAGCAGGCCGCGGGAGATGCGGAAGCGGCCGGCGGCGTCGGTGACGGCGTGGGGAGCCAGCAGGATCTCGCCTGGCTCGTGGAGATAGAGGAAGAGGCGCGACTCGTCGATCACGACGCCGTTCACGCTGAGTTCGGGGATGTACATGCCGGAGGGGATGCGGTCGCCGTTCCCGTCCGTCCCGTCCCAGATGAAGCTGTGCGTGCCGGCCGCCTGATCCTCGTCGACGAGGGTCCTCACCAGGTTCCGCTCCCAGTCCAGGACCCGGAACAGGACGTGCCCGGGCTCCGCCACCTCGTAGGCGATCACCGCCGACGGCTTCTCCCCGATCCCCTTCCAATCGCCAGGCAGGTCGATCCCGTCCATCCGGAACACCACCCCGATCGCAACCCCTTCGACGGCTCGCCCGTCGCCATCCACCACCACCCCCGTCAGGTCCGCATCCGTCTCCGGCCCGTCGTCACACCCGACCAACGCCACCACGACCATCGCCAGAACGAGCATCCTCGTCGTCATCGTTCTCTCCTCTGCCAGGGGCGGATTCATCCAGGGGTCGACCCACCTCATACATACGGACCGATCCCATCATTCCCATATTCAAACACGATTCACGGCACCGATGCCGGCCGAGGGCATGAACGCTCCTCTCGAAACCACTTGGAGCGAAGCGACGTGGTTTCGAGAGGAGCGTTCATGCCCTCGGCCTCACCTGTTGCCGTGAATCGTGTTTGTCCACGGCGAACGATGGGATAGGATCCCGCTATGTCCACGAGGAAGACATCGACCCTGGAAGCAATCCGCCGCTGGCTGAGCGACGAGGGCGCCTACTTCGCACGCCCGGTCGAGGTGCTGCGCGGCATCCGCACGGCGGACGTGCGCCCGGACCTGGTGGCGGGCCTCACCATCGCGGTGGTGCTGCTGCCCCAGGCCATCGCCTACGCCATGATCGCGGAGCTGCCGCCCCAGATGGGGATCTACACGGCGGTGGTGGCCGCGATCGTGGGCGCGCTGTGGGGATCGTCGCGGCATCTGCACACCGGACCGACCAACGCCAGTTCGCTGCTGGTGCTGGCCACGCTGCTGATGGTGGCGCGACCGGGCACGCCGGAGTTCATCACCGCAGCCGGGTTGCTGGCGGTGATGGTGGGCGTGCTGAAGGTCGTGATGGGGCTGGCGCGCATGGGAGCGCTGGTGAACTTCGTGTCGGATTCGGTGGTGGTGGGCTTCACCGCCGGCGCGGCGGTGCTGATCGGGGTGAACCAGCTCCGGCACCTGCTGCGGCTGGACCTGGAGAGCCGGCCCGTGTTCCTGGACACGGCCCTGGAGATCGGACGCGGGCTGGGCACGACCCATGCGGCGAGCGCGGCGGTGGGGATCGGGGCCCTGGCCGTCGTGGTGCTGGTGAAGCGGTTGAAGCCGCGGTGGCCGGCCGCGTTGCTGGCCATGGTCGTGGCCGCGACCGTGACGGGGCTGCTGGATCTGGACGCGCGTGGAGTGGCCGTCATCGGCGAGTTGCCGCGGTCGCTGCCGCCCCTGCGCAGCCTGCCCATGCTGGACCTGGAGCTCATCGGCCGGCTGTCGGCGGGCGCATTGGCCATCGCGGCCATCGGGCTGGTGGAGGCCATGTCCATTTCGCGGTCCATCGCGGCCCAGAGCGGACAGCGGCTGGACAGCAACCAGGAATTCGTGGGGCAGGGACTGGCGAGCATCGCCTGCGGGTTCCTGTCGGGCTACACGGCGTCGGGGTCGTTCACGCGGACGGCCGTAAACTATGAGACCGGCGGCAACAAGCCCCTCGCCTCCATCTCTTCCGGTCTTTGGGTGCTGCTGGCGCTGTTCCTGTTCGCACCGCTGGCGGCGTTCCTGCCCCGGGCCGCGGTGGCGGGGGTGCTGCTGGCCACGGCGTGGGGCATGGTGGACCGGGCGGAGATCGCCCGCATCGTGCGCAGCTCGCGGGGCGACTCAACCATCCTCATCGCCACCTTCCTGGCGACCCTGATCCTGCCCCTCGAGTTCGCGGTGCTGGCGGGCATGTTCGTATCGTTCGCGCGGTACCTCATGCGCACGTCCACGCCGGTGGTGCACGAGGTGGTGCCGGACGAGTCGTTCGCCCATCTGGTGCCCCGCCGGAACCGGCGGCACGGCTGTCCGCAGATGGGCATCGTGGAGATCGAGGGATCGCTGTACTTCGGGGCGGTCCACCACGTGGAAGAGGAACTGTCGCGGCTGCGGGAACGTCGTCCGGGACTGATCTTCCTGCTGCTGCGCATGCAGCGCGTGAACCACTGCGACGTGAGCGGCATCCACATGCTCGAGGCCCTGGTGCGGCGCTTCCGCGACCGCGGCGGCGACGTGTACCTGGAGGGCGTGCGCCCCCGCGTGCTGCACCTCATGAGCCTCAGCGGGTTCCTGCGCACCCTCGGCCACCACAACGTGCTGCGCAAGGACGACACCATCGGCCACCTCTTCCACAACGTGCTCCATCCCGGCATCTGCATCTACGAATGCGAGCATCGCGTCTTCGCCGAGTGCGTGGCGCTGCCCAAGCACGTGGAGAGCGCCGACCACGACACCATGGCCGGCATCTCCCACCACCCGGTGGACCACGTGCGCCCGAGCGAGGTGCGCGCCCTGCTGGACGACGACCACGACGCCCTGCTGCTGGTAGACGTGGGAGAGGACCGCGAGTACCGGCGCTGGCACGTGCCGGGATCCCTGAACCGCCCCCTCCCCCGCCTGGCAGGCGGCGACCCCGACCTGCCCCGCGACCGACGCATCGTGCTGGTCAGCCGTATCGGACGGCGCAGCACCCTCGCCTCCCACATCCTCCACGATCTGGGGTACGACGACGTGTGTGTGCTGCAGGGCGGATTGCTGGGCTGGGAAGCGGCCGGCTACCCGCTGGCCGTGGAATAACCGATCAGGACAGGAAGTCGACGATGCGGCCCGCCACCTCGCGGGAGCGCAGCACGCGGTTGTGTCCGAGTCCCTCGGTGGTCAGGAGCGTGCCGTGCTCGCCGGCCATGGTCGCGCCCTCGATGTGGGGGACGTCGCGGTCCTCGGTGTCGTGGATCACCAGCAGACGGTCGCCGAAGCGGGCGGCGGCGGCGGGGATGTCGTAGTCCAGGAAGGGGCGGCCGAAGATGCGGTCCACCCGGGCGCGCATGTCGCGTTCGGCGGCGGGGGGCACGCGAAGACGGCGGGCATAGTCGGAGAAGACCTTGTCCATGTCCATGGGCGCGCCGACCGTGACCAGGCGTTCGGGCCGCGGCCCGAGGTCGAGTTCCAGGGCCAGCAACAGGGCAGGCGCGCCGAAGGAGTGGCACACGGCGCCGGCGAAGGGGCCGCGCTCGCGCAGCACGGCGCCGAGGGCCCGGGCCGACTCGAGCATGTTGGTGGTGCGCCCGGTGGAGACGCCGTGGGCGGGCAGGTCCACCGCCACGGCGCGGTGGCCGGCGGCGGCCAGCGAGTCGGCGATCACGCGCAGGCTCGAACCCGACGTGCTCCAGCCGTGGACCAGCAGCACCGGCGGGCCCTCGCCGACCTCGTGGCAGGCGACCGTGCCGCCATCGACCGCAACCTCATGGCGGTCGGCCGCGGCAAGCCACGCCCGCGCCCCCGACGACGGCGGCGGCGTCATGGGCGTGCAGAACAGCCGCAGGGCCATCCTCCCGCCCAGCCGCGGCGAAACGGTCCCGACGGCGGCCATCGCCGCCCCCAGCCACCGCTCGACACGGGCAGGGTCCATCAGTAGAGCTCCAGCTGGACGAGGGTGCAGTCGAGGGCGCCGTTGCGGACGGGCACCTTGATCTTCGGCCGCAGCCCCAGGGCCCACACCAGCTCCTTGTCGCCGCACAGCACCCAGGCGGTGCTGCCGGTGCACTTGTGCTTGAGCCAGCTGCCGAGGTCCCGGTACAGCTCCAGGGCGGTGTCGTGGTCCTCGAGGCGCACGCCGTAGGGCGGGTTGACGACGATCAGGGAGTCCTGAAAACCGTCGAGATCGCGGAAGTCGCTGCGCGACAGGGTCACACCCGAACCACCCGGCACCTTGCGCAGGTTGGCGCGGGTGGCGCGCAGGGCCCCGCTGTCGATGTCGGAGCCGCGGATCAACCCTTCCGGCACGTCGCGGCGGACGGCCTGGGTGGCGGTCCAGACGTCGTCCCACACGGCCTGATCGAAGTCGGGAAGCGAGGAGACGGGCGGACGTCGGCGGCACCGACGCCAGCCGGCCGGCACGCCGCCGACCCTCAGCAGCCCCTCGGCCAGCACCGTCCCCGACCCGCACATGGGATCCACCAGGGGCTGCGAACCGTCCCAGCGCGCACCCTCGAGGATGGCCGCGGCCAGGGTCTCGCGCATGGGGGCCTCCACCGACTCGGTGCGATAGCCGCGCATGTGCAGGGCGCCGCGGGAGGCGTCGATGCTGATCACCGCGCGGTCGCGACGGATGTTCAGGTCGAAGCGGATCGTCGGGTTCTCGCGGTCCACCGACGGGCGCTTCCCCTCCCGGTCCATGAACCAGTCGGCGATGCCGTCCTTCAGGCGCTGCACCGCGTACCGCTCGTGCGTGATGGTGCTCTGCACCACGCGGGCCTGGATGGCGAAGGTGTCGTCGAGGCCGAGCAGGGTGCTCCAGTCGACCCTCTTCGCCGCGTCATAGAGTTCCTGGTCGGACCGGCACTCGAACGACACGAGGGGAGCGAGCACGTGGCTCGAGAGGCGTGACTCGAGCACGGCCCGGTAGAGCGTGCGCGGGTCGGCCCGGAAGGCCACGCCGCGGAAGGTGGGGGCGATGTCCTCGGCTCCGAGCTCCGCGAGTTCGCGGGCCAGGGGATCCTCGAGACCGCCGGCGCATTTGGCGAAGGCTTCGCCGTTTTCCTGGTAGATGAACATGGGACCAAGGTGGGGGATCGCGGGTCGTGGGGCAAGCCCGGCCCGAAACGGAACCGCGGGCGCGTGGAGATCACGCGCCCGCGGCGGCTCGGATCGATGTCGGAATCGACTAGCGGTACAGGGCCTTCACCCCGCCCCACGTGGTGGGCTCGGCCCCCACGGGCGCCGAACAGGTGATGATGTCCCCCCAGATGATCCCCTTGCCCGTGGCCGTGCGCTTGAAGCCGAACATGTCGACCCAGAAGCCGGCGTCGTCCATGTACACGATGCCCGGCTGGGGCTGGCCGTCGGTGGGCAGGTCGGCCTGGAAGGCCTCGTGGAAGCGGATGATCAGGAAATACATGTCGTCCATGGGACGGCAGCCGCAGCCACCGGTGACCGGAACCATCACGTCGAACAGGCCGGGGTTGGCGATCGTGTAGGTGATGGGGGGCGTGGCGCACATCTGGTCGCCGGGCACCCACTGGTCGATGATCTGATCCCACACGGCGTGCATCAGGCCGGCGCTCACGACGATGTTCACGGGGACCTGGGACGGCGTGAAGTCCAGCAGCATGTGGACGGCCTCGAGCTGGAAGCCGGGGCCCTGCAGGCCGGAGGCGGCCGGATCGACCAGGTAGGCGAAAGCCTGGTTCCCCACCACGATGTTCTCCACCGACGGCGGCACCGGCGGGTTCAGGTTGCCGATCTGGCCGGAGGCGAACTGGGCGAGGGTCGCCGGCGCGAGGACGCACAGCAACAGCAGCGGGAGGAGGCGGTATCGGAGCATGGCGGATCTCCCGGATCGCGGGCATGACGGGGCATGGCGTTGTCCCGACGAGTGTATCAGGGATCTCACCGAACATCAACCGGGCGGACCGCTTCGATGGCTTGCGGCATGTGAAAACGGGTGTCGGAATCAGGGCGTCAGGCCGGCCAGCTCCTCCAGCAGGGCCGCGGCGCGGGGGCCGTAGACCGGGCTGGACGTCAGGCCCTCCAGGTCGGCGCGGGCGCCGTCGGCGTCGCCGGTGACCAGGCGGGCCTGCACGGCCTGCCAGCGGGCGCGCTCGCGCACCGGGGGCAGGGACGAGGCGCTGGCCTCGGTCAGGGGCGTCAGGGCGGCGTCGGCGCGCCCGCCCAGGAGCAGGGCGCTGCCCTGGTAGAGCAGGGCCTGGTCGCGGCGGGACCAGGCGTCGGCGTCGGCGGCGCCCAGGGCGTCGTCCAGGCCGGAGGCGGCCTCGAGCCAGCGGCCGTCCAGGTAGGCGTCCATGGCGGCGGTGAAGAGGTCGTCGGCGGTGCCGGGAGCGGAGCGCACCTCGACATGGGCGTAGTCCAGGGCCGTGAGGTCGGCCAGGTGGCGGAACTTGCCGTCGGCGCCGGGAATCAGCACCAGGGCCAGGGCGAAGGCCAGGGTCAGCACGGGAGCGGCCACCTTGGGCGTCCACAGGTCGTGCAGCCAGGCGGCGACCCGCTCCATCACGCCGGGGGTCGATGCGGCCAGGCCGCGGCGGCCGGCGGCGGCCAGGCGGCCGGGCTCGGCGGCGATGGCCAGGTCCACGGGAGCCTCGTCGTAGAGCTGGTCGAGCAGGTCCGGGTCGGCGGCCAGGGCGTCCTCCACGCGCCGGGTGTCGGCGGCGTCCAGCAGGCCCATGGCATAGGCGGTCAGCAGATCCTCGACGCGGATGGTCTCGCGACTCCGTTCAGACATGATCGACTCCCAGGTCGTGCTTCTCCATGAGGGTCCTCAGCTGCGATCGGCAGCGGTGCAGGGCCACGTAGAAGCTGTTGCGCGACAGGTCCGGCTCCGATTTCCGGACGAGCTCGTAGGCTCTCTGGGAGACCTCGCGCTGACCCCCGCCCTTCTCGAGACTCTCGAGGATGCGGGTGAAGATGGTGCCGCAGCGCGGGTACTTCCGCGCCAGGAGTTCAATGCCCTGCTCCAGCATGGACACCGTCTCCTCGTGCTCCATCGTCTCGACGGGATCGACGGCCACCGATGCCTCGGGCACGGTGCGCCAGTCCTCCACCTGCGTCGTTCGCTCGACGTCGCGGCGGCGGGACTGGTAGTGGTTGCCGATCACGTTGCGCAGCACGGTCAGACTCCAGATGAGAAAGCCATCGGTGGTGGGACGGTCCCGATACTTCGCGAGGACGATCCCGAGAGCGTCCTGAGCCACGTCTTCCGCATGCTCCGGACGAACTCTCCGTTTCGCCAGCGACAGGAACCTTACGCGCAAATCCTCGAACAGCGCGGCCTCGGCGCGACCGTCGCCGGAGACGGCGCGGGCGCAGAGGTCGTCGATGGTGCGTTCGGGGCTCTGGGCGACGTCCAAGGGGGCTCTCCCGGGGGTCGGTTGCCGCGGGGCGGCGGGCCGTGCATACTGGGTGGGCGGGTCGTCGGATCCGCGCCACTCAACCTGGGGGTCGGACCATGGGTCCTCGACGCGGACGATTGTGCCGTCTATCAGCATCCGTTGGCAAGGTCGTTGTCCTGCTCGGCCTTCTGGCCGCCGTCACGATGGCCGCTGAGCCCGGCCCCGCGGAAGAGGCCTGGCGCGCCCATCTCCAGGGCCGCGATGCCGACCTCCCCGGCCTCCTGTCCCGCGCCGGCTTCGGTTCTCCCCGCGCCGACTGGGTGGCCGCCCTCGCCGGCTTCGGCGGCGACGCCACCCCCGTCTCCGACGCCCACGCCCTCTCTCTCGACGACCCCGAAGCCGCCCGTGAGGCCTGGCTCGCCCTGCTCGACGGCGCGTCGCCCGACCTGGAACTCCTGGCCCGCGAGCGCGCCGCGATCATCGACCTGGACTTCCGCCGCAACGCCGAAGCCTCCGACGGCCTGACCCGCTGCCTCGCCCTCGCCGACAGCCTCGGCCGCCCCGTGGCCGCCGCCCACGCCCACCTGAACCTGGGCCGCGCCCGGCTGCGGAGCCGCGACATCGACGGCGCCGAGCCCCTGCTCCAGGCCGCCGTCCGCGACTGCGCCGCCCTGGGCCTCGACCAGTGGCGCGGCGACGCCGCCCTGAACATCTCGGTCGTCCATCGCCTCCGCATGGACCTGGACGCGACCCTCGCCTGGCGCGAGACCGCCTACGAAGCCTACACCGCCGCCGGCCACCTGCCCGGCCGGGCCCGCAGCCTCCACTTCGCCGGCACCACCCGCGTGATGATGGGCGACCTCACCCGCGGCCTGCTCCAGCTCCGCGAGGCCGAGACTCTGGCCCGCGAGGCCGGCGACGACGACGTCCTGAGCGGCTGCCTGGGCGACCAGGCCGGCGTCCACTACCTGATCGGCGACTTCGAGCTGGCCCTGGGCCGCTACGAGGAGGCCGCCGCCCTCGCCCGCGACCCGCGCCGCGTGGGCTGGTACGAGTCCAACATGGGCTCGATCCTGGGCAGCATGGGTCGCCACGAGGACGCCCTCGCCCACCACCGCCGTGCCCTGGAGATCGCCCGCGAGACCGGCGACACCGCCACCGAGGCCGGCATGCTCTACACCATGGGCCTGAACCTGTGCGATCTGGAGCGCTTCGACGAGAGCCTGGAGGCCCTGGACCGCGCCGTGGCCGTGGCCCGCGAGCACGGCCAGGCCCTGGACGAGGCCGCCGCCCTGCAGGGCAAGGGCCACACCCTGCTGGACGCCGGCCGCCTGGACGAGGCCGCCGCCGTGCTGGCCGAGGCCGTGGTGCTGGCCCGGGCCACCGGCTACTTCGACATGGTGGAGTCGGCCCTCATCGGCCAGGCCCGCACCGCCCGCCGCCAGGGCCGCCTGGCCGACGCCCTCGCCCACCTGGAGGACGCCGCGGCCACCGTGCTGGAGGTCCGCCGCAGCAGCGGAGGATCCGCCGCCGTGCAGAGCGGCTACCTGAGCGAGGTGGGCCGCACCTTCGACGAGATGGTGGACGTGCTCTGGGAGATGCACGCCGCCGACCCCGCCG
Source organism: uncultured Fibrobacteraceae bacterium (assembly GCA_964343835.1). Taxonomy (GTDB): domain Bacteria; phylum Krumholzibacteriota; class Krumholzibacteriia; order LZORAL124-64-63; family LZORAL124-64-63; genus CALEMW01. Next base: position 78,603 of record CAYFKR010000007.1, on the reverse strand, counting down.
CCGGCCACGACCGTCGCGCCTGGCACGAGGCCCAGCGCGGCCGCGCCCGCTCCCTGCTGGACATGCTGGACGAGGCCGAGGTGGACCTGCGCCTACGGGCCGACCCGACCTTCCGCGAACGGGAGGCGGCGATCCTGGAGGCCATCGCCGGACTGGAGTCCCGCCGCGAGGCGGCCCCGGACAGCGCCGACGCCCTGGCCGCGATGATCCGCGACCAGGAAGTGCACCTGGGCACCCTGGAAGCCGAACTACGCGCCGCCGACCCCCGCTACGCCGAGCTGCGCTACCCGCGGCCGGTGGACCTGGACCGACTGCGCACCGAGGTGCTGGGCGAGGGCGAGGCCGTGCTCGAGTACCAGCTGGGCGCCGAGCACAGCCACCTGTGGCTCATCACCCGTGACCGGTTCGTCATGAAGCGCCTGCCGCCGCGGGTCGATGTCGAGGCCAGGATCCGCGACCTGCTCCCCATGCTCCGCGACCCCAACGTGACCGGCGACGCCGCCGCGTGGTTCCTGCCCTCGGCCCGCGGGGTCGCGTCCATGGTCCTGGACCCGGTCCGCAACGAGCTGGGCGGCGTGACACGGCTGGTGGTCGTGCCCGACGGGCTGCTCCACTACCTGCCCTTCGCCGCGCTTCCCGTGGAAGACTCCGATGCCGCGACGTTCGCCGGCGCCCCCTGGCTGATCCGTCGGCTCGAGGTCACCACCACCCCGTCGGTGAGCGCCCTGGACCGTCTGCGCTCGGCGGCGCCGGTGACGGCCGGCTCCCCCCTGCTGCTGCTGGGCGACCCGGAGATGCCCGGGCCCGAGGCGGGCGTGCTGGTGCGCGCCGCCGGAGCGGACCGCCTGCAGCCCACCCCCGCCGCCCGATCCGAGTTCGACGGCCTGCTGGAGATCTACGGCCGCGCCGCCCACGCCTGGGCCGGCGCGGAGGCCACCGCCGAGCGCCTGTCGGCCCGGCCCGCCGCCGGCGGGGGCTGGCGGAGCGTCCACCTGGCCACCCATGGCGTGTTCAACGAGGAGCGCCCGCGCTACTCCGGCCTGGTGCTCTCCCCCGCAGCCGATGACGACGGCTTCGTGTCCGTGGACGAGATCTTCGCCCTGGACCTGGACTGCGAGCAGGTCGTGCTGTCGGCCTGTTCGACTGCCCTGGGCGAAGTGGTCGACGGCGAGGGCCTCGAAGGCCTGACCCGCGCCTTCCTCTACGCCGGCGCCCGCAGCGTGGTGGCCGCCCTCTGGGACGTGTCCGGCGACGGCGCCGCGCGTTTCATGCGCGACTACCACGCCCGCCTGGCCGCCGCCCCCGACGGCTCCCGCACCGCGGCCCTCTGCGCCGCCCAGCGGGCCCTGGCCACCGACGCCGAGGGCCGCACCGCCGGGCTGACCTCGGCCCACCCCGCCTTCTGGGCCGCCTTCTCGGCCACGGGCGACGCCCGATAGACCGCCTTCCTTCCGCCGATGACGGCCGTCCCTCCGGGGGCGGCCGTTTTTTTCTTCCCGATGATGTAAGAGCCGCCGACTCCGGAAAACTCTCCCGTCGTACGCCGGCACCCGTCGGCCCCGCATCGACATTCCAACGGTCGCTTCGACACCGGTTCATCAAGGGAGGGACGAGATGTTCGCGAAGCTGCTCACCAGGACGCTGCTGCCGGCCGCATTGCTGCTGCTGGCCGTCTGCGCGTCCGCCAACACCGTCACGTTCGACTACGAAGCCATGGGGACCACCTACGGCACCACCACCGGCTACGCGCCCGGCGACTGGATCTTCGGCGAGGATCTGGCCGACGTGTACGTCACCGACGTCATCGTCGGCGGGTTGCCCTACTTCAACTATGCCCGCATCGACGCGCCGTTCCTGGGCTTCGGAACGGGGAACATCGTCAACACCAACAACGTGGGCCTGATCGTGGACTTCGGCGCCGCCGGCGACGCGAGCTTCGCGTACCTGGACCTGGGCGGCCGCGTGAACATCCAGGTCAACGGCTACGGCGCGGTGATCGAGGCCGACGATTTCCCCTCCCTCGGCACCTTCACCGTGGCCCCCGGCGTGACCATGTCCGCCACGTCGACGCCCGTGGGCGGCGGCATCATGGGCGTGGTGACCCTGACCGGTCCGGTCCAGATTGTCCGCATCGGCGGCCAGGAGCTGTGGCTGGACGACATCGACTGCGCCAACGGCATCGGCAGCGGCACCTCGCCCTGCGACTACGAGGTCGTCTACGATCCCCAGCCCCTGGGCACCGTCTACGGCGCCCCCACGGGCTACGCCCCCGGCGACTGGGCCTTCACCGAGGACGGCATTCCGGTGAACCTGCGGACCTTCGACGCCTCCGGCACCCCCGTCTTCAACTTCATGCGCATCGACCCGGCCTTTGCCCCCATCGGCTCGGTCCACGTGGCGGCCGTCAACAACATCAACCAGCAGTTCAAGATCTCGGCCCTGGGCATCACCGTGGCCGAGGTCACGTTCGAGTACTTGGACCAGGGCGGCGTGGAGAACCTGATGGTCAACGGTGCGGCCATGTACGTGGGCGACCTGCACCTGGCCCCCGCGGCCATCGCCCCCGGCATCACCTGCAGCGTGACCTGGACCACCACCGCCCTGGGCATCCACGGCGAGGTCAAGCTGACCGGCGACGTGCAGGACCTCATCGTCGGCGGCCAGGAGTTCTTCATGGACGACGTGTGCGTGGTCGAGGGCGGTTCCGGCGGCGGGTGCGACCTGCTGGTGGACCACGAGAGCCTGACCATCGGCGACGCGTGGGGCGCGCCGTACGCCACCCCGCCCGGCTCCTGGATGTTCACCGAGGACACCATCCCCGTGTTCATCGGCGAGTACCTGGGCGTGACCGGCGGCTGGTACTACAACTACTGCGAGGTCGTGGCGGCTCCCGTCGGCATGGGCACCTCCAACGTGATGAACATGAACAACGTCGTGAACCTGTACGACATCGGCTCCACCGGCTACACCACCACCTCCGTCACCTTCGAGTACGCCGACTACGGCGGCGAGGAGAACCTCGAGGTCAACGGCGCCCCCCGCTACGTGGGCGACATGCACCTGGCCCCCGCGGCCATCGCTCCCGGCGTGACCTTCTCCGTGGTGACCTGGGCGATCCCCGGCGGCATCGCGGGCAAGGTGACCCTGACCGGTGCCGTGGACAAGCTGATCATCGGTGGGCAGGAGTTCCTGGCCGACGACATCTGCGTGGAAGGCACGGCCGGCCCGACCCCCGTCGTCTGGTGCGACCACCTGAGCGACATCGAGAGCCCGGCCCTCGGCAGCGTGTGGGGCGGCCTGTACGGCGACATGCCCGGCGACCTGATGTTCACCGAGGACGGCATCGACACCTACATCGACCAGTACCTCCACCCCACCGGCATCTACGTCTTCGACGAGGCCCGCGTGGACCTGGCCTTCGCCCCCTTCGGCAGCGGCCAGATCCTGACGCTGAACAACGTGTGCGCCGCCTACGACTTCGCGCCCCTCGGCCTGGTCGAGGAAGTGCGGTTCGAGTACTTCGACGGCGCCGGCGTGGAGAACCTCGAGGTCAACGGCGCGGGGCTGTACCAGGGCGAGATCGGCCTGGCGCCCATCAACATCGCGCCCGGCGTGACCTGCACCGTCTACGAGAACGTCGGTCCCGGCTACACGTGGGGCACCGTGGTCCTCGAGGGTCCCGTGCAGAGCCTGCTGGTGGGCGGCCAGCAGTTCGCCATCGACAACGTGTGCGTGAGGCTCGCCGGTTCGACCACCGACGTATCGCCGACCCCGTCGGCCCGCACGCACCTGCTGCCCAACTTCCCCAACCCGTTCAACCCGAGCACGACGCTGGAATTCAGCCTGGCCCGGGACTCCCGCGTGGAACTCACGATCCACGACGTGGCCGGCCGCCTGGTGCGGACCCTGGTGTCCGACGACCGCCCCGCCGGCCGTCATGCGGTGGTCTGGAACGGCAAGGACGAGCAGGGCGGCGCCGTCGCCGCCGGTATCTACTTCGTGCGGGTCCACAGCCGCGACGGCGTGGACACCCAGAAGATCGCGCTGATCAAATAGAGGCGGGCGATCAGCGCGAAGAGGCCCCGGATCTCACGATCCGGGGCCGTTTTCTTATGCCCCCTTGACATCCCGCCCCCAGGTGTCTTAGTGTATTATGAAACTAATACACTCGACCTGCGTAACACCCGCCGAACGCAGTCCGGGAGGAACCCGTGGGATTCGTGATCATCGTCCAGACCCAGAGCGGCGTGCCGGTGTATCGACAGATCATCGAGCAGATCCGCTTCCAGATCGCCGGCGGCTCCCTGGCCCCGGGCGACGAACTGCCGTCGACCCGGGCCCTGTCGGCCCACCTGGGCGTGAATCCCATGACCGTGAGCAAGGCCTACGCGTCGCTGGAGCAGGACGGCGTCCTGGTCCGGCGGCCCGGCAAGCCGCTGATCGTGGCCGACGTGGAGGCGGACGAATCGCGCCGCGACCAGGCCCGACGGCTCCTGGCCCCCGCCGCCACCGGCGTGCGCCAGCTCGGACTGGACGACGAGACGGCCCTGGAGGTCTTCCGGGACCTGTTGCAGGACACGAGGGACGAGGAGGAGACATCGTGAGCGTGATGGCATTCCGCGACGTGCGCCGGGCCTACGAGGCGGGCCGCAACGTCCTCGACGGCGTGAGTTTCGACGTGGCCGCCGGCGAGGTGGTCGGCCTGCTGGGCCGCAACGGCGCCGGCAAGACCACCCTGGTGCGCCTGGCCATGGGCATGATCGCGCCGCAGGGCGGCGACGTCAGCCTCTTCGGCATGGATCCCCGCGAGAGACCCCTCGACGTGAAGCGCCGCGTGGGCTACGTGTCCGAGGACCAGATCCTCCCCCCCTTCCTGACCATCGGCCAGGTGCTCCAGCTCCATCGTGACCTCTTCCCGGACTGGGACGACCTCATGGCCGACGAGCTCCTGCGCCGCTACGACCTGGGCCAGGGCCAGCGCATCAAGAGCCTGAGCAAGGGCCAGGCGCGGCAGGTGGCCCTGCTCTGCGCGGTGTGCCACAAGCCCGAGGTGCTGATCCTGGACGAGCCCGCCGGCGGCCTGGACCCCGCCGCCCGACGCGACTTCCTGGAGACCTCCATCCGGCTGCTCAACGAGGCCGGCTCCACCATCCTCTTCTCCTCCCACCACATGGCCGACGTGGAGCGCATGGCCGGCCGCGTGGTCATGCTCCACGACGGCCGCGTGCTGCTGGACGACGCCCTGGACGCCCTCCAGGAGCGCTTCAGCCTGATGGTCGCTCCTCACGCCGGATCCACGCCGGAAGAGGACGTCCGCGCACGCATCGCAGCCCACCCCGACTGCCTGGCCGTCCGCGATCGGCTCGACGGCTGGCACGCCGTGATGCGCCGCGCCCCCGACGGCGCCCGCGCCGCCTCGGCCGAGCTGCACCTGGAAGGAGCCACCGCCACGGTGCTGGGGCTGGAGGAGCTGTTCATCGAGATCGCGGAGGGGCAGTCGTGATCCGGCGGATGCTGCGCATGGATGCGGGGCTCGAGGGGCTCGGGACGGCGACGCTGGTGGCTGTCGGACTCGGCATGGTGCTGCGGATGATGGAGTCGTTGGAAGGGCGCGGCCTGCTGGGTGACGGATCCCCCCTCGCCCTGCGGGTTCTGACGGCCGTCCTGTTCTGGACCCTGGCCGGCGGCGCCCTCGCCGGCTCCAAGGCCTGGATCCGCATGCCCCGGTTCTACATGGGGCTGCCCATCTCCGTGCGCACGGCATGGCGGGTCCGCGTGGCCGGGACAGCCCTGGGCACGGCGTTCGTGCTGGCCGTCGCGTTGCTGGTGTCGTCCACGGGCATCGCGGGGAACATTCTGTCCGCGCCCGATCCGGAGGCGGTGTCCTACGTGCTGCTCGTCCTGGCTCTGAGCCTGCTGCTCATGGCCATCGTCCTGCAATTCGAGGGGCGGACACGGAAGATCGACATGGGTGGAGCCATGATCGTGACCACGGGCATGCTGTGGGTCTCGTTCCTCGTCATGTCGCTGCTGATGCCCGCCAACGCCCTGACCATCGGGCTCGCCTTCGGCCTGGCCGCATACCTGCTGAGGACCCAGGACCGCAACCTGCCGACGTCGTTCGACCTGGAGCTCCAGGAGCCTTCGCGCGAAGAGACGGCGACGGATGAGACGTTGAAGCACCCGGTCGATTCCGCAAGGCCCGTCGCGGCGACGTCGTCGGAACCCGTCCGCTGGCTCACCACCCGCATCCTCCTCCGCCTGCTCCATCACCACTGGCAGGGCTGGGTCCACACCTTCGTGCTGGTGATCTACGGCCTGGCCGTGACCCACGACTACGTGGAGGGCGACGACAGCCTCTTCTACGCCTTCTACACCACCCTCTTCCTGGTCACGGGCCTGAGCCACGCCATCGCGCGCATGCACCAGGTGGACCACCTGCCCATCTCGCGACGGCGGCTCTTCGTGCTGGCGGTGGCGCCGGGGCTGCTGGCCTGGGGGCTCGGGGCCGTGATCGGCCTGCAGACTCGGGGCGCCGACGACACGCTGGTCTCCTATCGCAGGACCCACGTGCGGGTCCCCCACGAATTCACGCGGCTCGCCGTCGACGGCGTGGTGGCGGAGACCGTCGCGCCATGGGGCGAGACGGCGCAGCCGACACCGATCCGCGTGTGGCCGTTCTCCGATGCCGCGGTCTACCGGCCCTACGAATTCGGCGACGACAACTCGGATCGGTTCGTGAGCTGGCTCACGCATCTGGCGATGGTCGAAGTCCACGGCACGGACGCGCCCTGGAACGATCCCGGCCCCGATGCGCCCGACGCCGAACGCACCCTCGGCTGCTGCACGGCCCCCGTGACCGCGTCCCACGACCTGCCTTCGGTCTCCCGCAGCCGCACCTACGGCGCCACCGCCATCGCCCTGATCCTGATCAGCGGACTCTTCGGCGGCATGGCCATGAACGGCCACAGCGCCCGGGCGACGTCGCGCACGAAGAAATGGACGGTGGCCGTGGCGGTGGGCATCCCCATCGCGGTGGTGCTGGTGCCCATGGGTGCCGACGCCATGGGCTGGACGGAGATGTGGGCCGTGGTGGCGGTACCGATCATCGCGCTGCGCCGGTTCACCGACGCCGTCGGCGGCGCACCGTCCCTGTGGTGGTGGGCTGCCACCCTGACGGGAGCGCTGATGCTCGTGGTCCAGATGGAGATCTTCGGCCGGATCGAGGCGAGCCGGGAGAAGGCGAAGAAGGAGGCTCAGGGGCGGTTTTAGCGACCGCCCCCGGCGGACGTACCCTGGTCCGGAGACCTGACACCTATCGGAACATGGCCTTCAGTTCACCGAAGCTGGCAGCCTCGGCGGACACGGGACAACCGGGAACGACCACCCAGGCGAAGGTACCCGCGCCCGGCACGAAGTCCTCACCAATACCCCCGTCGGAGTAGCTGCCCGCAAACACGTTGACACCGATCCCGAATCCCCCGGCGCAGCCGGAAGGGTCGACGCCGGGCAAGGTCGAGAAGTCGGCGATGCGGAACTCGAAGTCAGGCTGGGCGGCGCTCGGGGAGGCGTGGATCGTCGCCGGAGCGATGAAGGAACCGAAGGCCACACCCGGCGCGAACATGGAGCCGCTGAAATAGTAGACGCCGAATCCCGTGAGGTCGAAGCCCGAGCCCGCGCCCACGATGACGTCACCGGAGCCGTCGTTGTTCGTGTCGAGGACGAGGGTCGCGGCCTCGGTGTCGGCGAGGTTCGCATAATCGGTGCCGCTCAGGCCCGCCAGCCAGACCGCGGTGGCCCCGGCATCTCCGTCACCATCGGCATCACCGAACACGCCGGGCACGTCATAGCCCACGTAAAGAGCGTCCTCCACCGGATCGTACTGCAGGTACACGCCGGACATGTCCCAGCCGCTGACGGTGCCGCCAGGAGCAGAGGCGGGTACGCCCACGTCGATACCGCCCGGGTCGGGAACGAACACGGCTTCGGGAGCTGTGAAGTCGACGGCGGCGTCACCGGTGAATGCAGGGCCGGCGACGGCGGAAACGGACATCAGGGACAGGATGGCGAGAAAGGCGAGCTTGGGGCGGGTGTTCATGGTGCCTCCAGTTGTTGGGCCGGGGTGCAGCATCGATACAGGACTGATTTAGAATTATATAACAAAACGGTAGGAGTCACGGACGCCGATTCGGGAATAGGCCATGTGACGTAGGAATCGGCCGAGGTCGACAAATGATCAGGGCACCAACGTGCCCCGCCCGTGCCATGCCTCCCCCGCCGAGAACAGGCGAAACAGATAGGTTCCTGCGGCAGGGCGAGCAGGTCGCCAGGTCCAGCCCGCAACGCCGCTGATGGCCTCACGCCGCGCCACCAGCCTCCCCCTCGCATCGAAGACCTCGCAGGACCACCGCCCCGCAGGCGCCGCCGCCAGGGAGACGGTCGTGGCGCCCCGGAAGGGATTGGGCGAAAGGAGCAGGCCCGTACGCGGCGGCGGGGCGTCCACGTTCACGGCGGCGGCGAACGAGTGGAGGGCGGGCAGGGCGTTCCCGTGCTCGTCGAAGAGGGCGAGATTCTCCCAGGGCGAACCGAAACCGGGGGCGACGATCCAGTCCGGCTCCCACCAGCAGACCCCGCGTCCGCGACCGTCCGGAACCTCCCCGACGATCTGCAGGAGCGCGTCGAGGAACGCCCGCTGCCCCTCCGGCGTGGCGGGATAGCCGGGCAGCTGGTGTTCGGGCAGGCCGACCATGTTGTGGGTGTCGTCGAACCAGCCCAGGGTCCAGGGATAGGCGGTCTCCACCACCACGATGTCCTTGTCGTAGCGAATCGCCAGGTCGTCGAGGTTGGCGTCCAGATCCTCGAGAGTGCCGTGCCACCAGGGATAGTAGGACAGGCCGATGAGGTCGAACTCCACGCCCCGGGCGATCAGGCTGTCGAAGAACCAGCGGGAGCCGGCGTTGTCGCCGCCGCGGTCGATGTGGATCATGATCCCGGGCCGCGCCGCTCCGGGGAGCGCGTCGTCCACGCCGGCGATCGCCGCCTGCAGGAGCACCGCCAGCTTCACCCATTGGGGCGTGGTATCGAAGGCGCCGCCCACGCGGCCGTCGTCCCACAGCATGCCCGGCGTGATCTCGTTGCCGAGCTGCACGACCGTCGGCGCCACGCCCCTGGCCGCACAGGCCGTCATCACGTCGCGGGTGAAGGTGCGCACGCTGTCGGCGAGGGTCGCGAAGGCCAGGCCGGACCAGGCGGCGGGCTTGGACTGGTGGCCGGGATCGGCCCAGGTGTCGGAGTAGTGGAAGTCCAGCAGCAGGTCCAGGCCGGCGTCGCGGGCGCGTTCGGCGAGGTCGAGCACCTCGGCCAGGCCGCTCTCGCCGTCGGGGTGATCGTTCCACAGGCGCAGGCGAACCGTGTCGACGCCGTGGGCGCGCAGGATCGAAAGGGGGTCGGCCGGCTCCCCGTCCACGCGGAAGACCCCGCCGCCCGCCTCCACGCGGGGCAGGTGGGAGATGTCGGCGCCCCGGATGAAGCCCGCGGCGAAGGCGTACGGGGCGGTCAACAGGATGAGGATGGCGAGGATGCGGGGCATGGGAGCGTTCCTTGGTCGGGTGGACGTCGAGGAACAATGATAGCATGTGCAGAGATATTCAGGTGCGGTCGGGCAGGCCCTACCGCCCACCCCCACCCGCAAAGAACAACCCCAACGCCAGCAGGAACACCACCAGCCCCACCACGACCAGCAACACCGTCCGGTCCATGCCCGACACCCGCGAGCGCGCAAGCTGCAGGGCCCGCTCCACCTCGGTGTCGCGCATGCGGGGCTCCCGCTCGCGATACGCCTCGACGGTCTTCACGATTTCCTTGGCCAGTTCCCTGGAGCGGCGCGTGGTCGGCGGGGGCGTGAAGGGCACGAAGCTCATGAACGCCCCCTACCGTCGCGACAGGGCCGGCGGCATGACGGCCCAGAGGATGATGTAGACCAGCGTGCCGGGGAATCCCGCGCTCAGCACCGACAGCAGCACGTAGCCGATGCGGACCTGGGTGGGGTCCCAGTCCAGGTGCTCGGCGATGCCGCCACAGACGCCCCCGATCATCTTGTCGTGGGACTTGCGCAGCTTGCGGACGTCGGTCATGTCGGTCTCCCGTCGTGGCGATCAGGGTGCCGCGCCGGCCCGCCCGCCGCCGGGTCGGGGCAGGGACGGATCCAGTTCGCGCGCCCTGGAGATGAGCCGGGACGCTTCCTCGCTGTGTCCGGCCGCCCCCTCGATCATGCCCAGATTGTACCAGGCCACGGCCATGTCGGGGGCCAGTTCCACGGCCCGCTCGTATTCGGTGCGGGCCTCGTCCAGCCGGCCCGACTGGTGCAGCAGCATGCCCAGGTGCAGGTGGCCGGCGGGATCGGTCTCATCGTAGCGCACGGCGGCGCGGAGTTCACGCTCGGCGTCGTCGTGACGACCGAGCTGGGCGTAAAAGGAGCCGAGCTGGGCGTGGCTCTCCGACGACTCGGGCAGGAGGGCCACCACGCGCTCGAAGGTGGCCGCGGCGCCGGCGATGTCGCCGCCCATGGCTCGGGCCAGCCCCAGGTTGCCCAGCGGATCGGGGTTCGAGGGATCGGCCGCGGCGGCCCGTTCCAGGTGCGGGACGGCGCCCAGGGGGTCGCCGGTGCGCAGCAGCAGGGTGCCCAGGGCGTTGTCCAGGGCGGGGCCCTCGCCGCCGCCCGCCTCGCAGCGGGTCAGCGCCTCCAGGGCCTTGTCGGGCCGGCCCGCGCGCTCGTGGACCGACGCCAGGCGCAGAGCAGCTTCCACGGCTCCGGGGTCCATGGTGACGGCGGACTCGAGCACCTGCGCCGCCTCGTCCCAGCGGCCGGCGTCCACCAGGAGCTGGCCGAGGGAGTCCAGGGCCATCAAGTGGCGGGGGTCGACGGCGAGGACGGCGCGCAGCTCGCGCTCCGCGTCGGCCGTCCGGCCCAGGGCGAACAGGGTATGGCCGCGGCCCGCGCGGCCGGTCAGCCAATCCCCGTCCAGGGCCAGGCCCTCGTCGTAGACGGTCAGCGCCTCGGCCGTGCGGCCCGCTCGGCCCAGGGTCAGGCCCAGGTCCTCGCGGGCATCGAGCCGCGACGCATCCTGGTCCAGCAGCTCGCGGTACAGCGTGACGGCCGCATCGGTGTCGCCGCGGCGGGCCAGGGCGCCGGCCAGGTTGAGGCGCGCCTCCACGTGGCCGGGCGTCTCGTCCAGCACCTTCCGCAATTCATCCACGGCCTCGTCCAGCTTGCCCTGGGCCATGTAGATGGTCGCCAGGTTCACCGACTGCTCGACGGTGTGGGACACCGGCTCCGTGGGCTCGGACACGCCGTCCGACGAGCCCGCGATGTAGCCCAGTGAACGCAGCATGGTCTCCATGGCCTGTCCCGCCTCGTCGCCCAGGGCGGCGGGTTCGGGGCGGCGCAGGGGACGGTTTTCGAAGCTGGCCACGCGGGCGGGGGCACGGCCGCGGGGAGAGTCGGGGGCGAACACGTCGGCCAGGACGGCGCCGGCCAGGTCGTCGGCCACCGGCAGGCCCAGGGTGTGGAGCACCGTCGGGGCCACATCGTAGATGTCCGCACCCTCGATGAGGCCGGGGCGGACGTCGGGGCCGTTGACCACGATGACGCCGTCGATCATGTGGTCGGCGTCGGCGGTGTGGATGTCGAAGCGGTCCTCGCGGCGGCGCTCGTCGCCGGTGCGGAAGCCGTGGTCGCTGACGACGACGACCGTGGTGCGGGGGCCCCGCATGGCGAGCAGCTCGCCCAGCAATTCGTCCTGCCAGCGCCAGTAGCCGGCCACGGCGTCGCGGTAGGCGGCGAAGTCGGCCTCGTCGATCCAGGGCTGGCGCGGGGGCATGGCGTCGCCGAAGAGGTGCATGACGGCGTCGGTGCCCTCGTAGTAGAGGCAGAGCAGGTCGGGGCGGTCGGTGCGCAGGCGTCGTTTCACCAGGTCGGTGTAGCCGCGGGTGGTGGCGATGCTCTGACGCAGGTGCTCGATGTCGGCGGCGCGGTCGCCGAGGTCGCCGCCGGGAAGGTGGACCATGGTCGCCAGCAGGTCGGCTGCCACGTCGGTGGGATGGGGCAGCACGTCGCGCACGTCGTCCATCAGATCCGGCGGCCAGGTCTTGCCCTCGTCCACGGTCTCGCGGCCGGTCACGCCGAAGCTGTGCCAGCCCACGTAGTCGCTCACCACGAAGCCGTCGAGCTGCTCCGCGGGCCACGACGCCCACCAGCCCACCACGCCGCAGTTCAGCCCCGCCTCGTCGGCCACGTTCCAGAAGGCGTGGACGCGACGGTCGAAGGTGCCGACGGGCACCTTGGAGCCGTCGGGGGCGTCGGTCATGAACCAGGTGACGCCGTGGACGTCGGGAGTGCGGCCGGTGGCGATGCTGGTCCAGAGGATGGGCGAGAGCATGGGCTCGTCGCTGCGCAGCACGCCCCAGGCACCGCCGTCACGCAGGGCGGCCAGGTTGGGCAGTTCGCCGCGCTCGATCATGGGGTCGAGCATGTCCCAGTCGGCGCCGTCGAGGCCGATGACCCAGACCTCGTCGCCGGGCGGGTCGCCGGAGTCGCCGCAGCCGGAGAAGAACGAAGACAGCAGAACGATGAACAGGAGGGAGACGAGGGGCGGGACCCCGTTCCGCCGTAGGGACGGACAGCGCGACATGATGACCTTTCGGATTGCGGACGGCGCCGGTGGGGGTGGGCCTTCCGTCAATGTGCGACTTCGATCGATTCAGGGCAAGGTGCTCGGGAACAAGGAGTTCCATGGTCCTGGATACGGCGGGGGTCGCCCGATTCATACGGGTCGACCCGAGCAGGGTTGCGTGAAAAGCGGATGAAATGGGAAATCAGCGGATCAGGACGCGGGCTTCGGCCGTGCCCCAGGGAGCCGGGGCCGGAATCCGGACGACGTGCAGGCCTGGCTCGGCCAGTTCCACGACATCGGCCAGGTCGAACACCAGGTCGGTGCGCTCGCCCGGCTGGAGGGTCAGGCCGTCGCCGGCGACGATGCGGGCGACGCGGGCGCGGCCGGGCACGGGCACCGCGCCGTCGGGGCCGAAGCGCTCCACCCGGAGGTCCAGCGACGCGGGGTCGAGAGTGCCGTCGGGGTGGAGGAACGCGCGGAACACCGCGGGACGCTCCCCGGGGTTGCGCAGGGCCAGGCGCAGAAGCACGGGGTGACCGACGCAGGCGCTTTCGCGAAGACTCTCGAGACGCAGACCGGTGCGGCCGACCAGCTCGAGGATCGGTTCGCGCCAGCCGGGGTCGCGGGGGGAAGGTTCCAGGGGCTGCCACTCTCCGGCGGGTCCCTCGGCCAGCAGCCACACGCCCGATGCCGCGGGCGAACCGGCACCGGACAGCGTGACGACGGCCCCGGGGGCGAGCCGGCCCAGCAGGACGTCTTCGGCTACGAGGCGGAGGGGGGCGTCCACACCGCCGCCGTCGTCGGTACGACCGACGATGACGAGGTCGGATGCGCGGACGAGGTCCTCGAGGGACCGGGACGCTGCGCCGGTGGGCGGTTCGGCGAGAACCGACGCAGCCCCGAGAAGGTGGACCGTCAGGAGGGCGAGTCCCAGCGGCCCGGCGCATGATCTCCTGGGCATGGTACGATCATAGCAGAATCGTTTAGAGCTTGGAAAGCGGTCGGCGCTTGTTAATTGATAAACCTGCACGCTGTTGCGCCCCGGTTGACCCCCACCCCCCGCTCCTTTATGCTGTCCCCGTCCGATCCACCCGACCCCAACGGCCGGGTTTTCTCTTCCCCGCCGGCATCCCCCGATTCCCGAGGCAGGAACGCATGTCCCAGGCCACCACCGAGAAGCGGAACGTGTTCCGCATGTTCCCCGGCGCCTTCTGGTCCGCCAACGTCATGGAGATCTTCGAGCGCATGGGCTGGTACGGCTTCTACGCCGTGTCGAGCCTCTACCTGACGGGCGCCATCACCGACGGCGGGCTGGGCTTCACCAGCGAGGACCGCGGCGTGATCCAGGGCGTGGTGACCTTCTTCCTGTACCTCTTCCCCGCCGTCTTCGGCGCGCTGGCGGACCGGTACGGCTACAAGGCCATGTTCCTGATCTCCTGCGCCATCATGGCGCCGGCCTATCTGTTGCTGCAGTTCCCCACTTCGTTCTGGGGCTTCTTCTCCGTGTACTTCCTGGTGGCCATCGGGCACTCGATGTTCAAGCCGGTGGTGATCGCCACCGTCGCCAAGACCACCACCGAGAAGACGGGGTCCATGGGCTTCGGCATCTTCTACATGATGGTGAACGTGGGCGGGTTCCTCGGACCGATCATCGCCGGCGTGATCCGCGGGTGGAGCTGGACGTACGTGTTCTGGGCGTCGGCGGTGTGGATCGGCTTCCTGGCCCTCACGTGCGTCCTGTTCTACAAGGACCCGCGCACCGAGGAGGAGAAGACGGCCACCAAGTCCCTCGGCGAGGTCTTCTCGGGCATGATCGAGGTGGTTGGCAACGGCCGCTTCTTCCTGCTCGTGTCTGGCGTGCTGGTGGTGCTGGTGATGGGTTCCAAGTGGTGGGACTTCAAGCTCATCGGCCCCATCGCCCTGGCGTGGATCGTGTTCAACCTGCTCATCGACATCGTCCTGCGCTCCATGGGCCGCCGGGCCGGCGAGGGCATGTGGCTGATGCAGCCCATGCAGGTGGGCGAGGGCCGCTACATGGTCTTCCTGCTGCTGATGGCCGGGTTCTGGACCTCCTTCAACCAGATCTTCCTGACCCTCCCCGAGTACATCCGCGACTACGGCGACACGTCGGATCTGATCCGGACGCTGACGCCGATCGCGGGCTCTATCACGGGCCTGTTCGAGAACATGGGCGTGTCCACGGCCAACTGGGGCCAGGCGGTGCTGGAGAACGGGCAGGTCAAGCCCGAGCACCTGATCAACCTGAACGCCTTCGGCATCATCATCGGCCAGATCGGCATCTCGTGGCTGATCCGCAACGTGAAGCCCCTGAACACGATCATCAACGGCGTGGTGGTCACGGTGATCAGCTTCCTGGTGTTCATCCTGGGCGAGAGCGGCTGGATCATCGTCGCTGCGATCCTGGTGTTCTCCGTGGGCGAGATGATGGCGTCCCCGAAGAGCAAGGAGTACGCGGGACGCATCGCGCCGCCGGGCAAGGTGGGCATGTACATGGGCTACTTCTACTGGTGCACCGCCCTGGGGCACCTGTTCGGCGGCCTGCTGTCCGGCGTGATGTACGGCCACTTCGGCCCCGTGGAGCGCGGCGGCACCGACAACCCCGACATGATGTGGATCATCTTCGCGATCCTGGCGGCCTCGACGGCCGTGTCGCTGGTGATCTACGATCGCTGGGCCAAGGGCAACCCCATCAAGGGCTCGTGAGGTTCCCGTCGTCCCTCGTGCGCGGCGTGCTGGTGAAGCGTGAGAAGCGCTTCCTCGTGCACGCCGTGCTGGATGACGGCCAGGCCGTCATCGCCCACACCAACAACACCGGCACCATGCTCGGCTGCAACACGCCGGACAGCCCGGTGTGGCTCTCCCCCGCGAACGACCCCAAGCGCAAGCTGAAGTGGACGTACGAGCTCGTCGAGAGCGACGGCGTGCTGGTGGGCATCAACACGTCGGTGCCGAACCGCCTGGCCGTGGAGGCCGTCGAGGACGGGACCGTCACGGAACTGCAGGGCTACGACCGGGTGCGGACGGAGGTGCGCTACGGCGCCGAGCGTTCGCGCATCGACGTGCTGCTGGAGCGCGGGCCGGAGGAAACGCCGCAGCGGTGCTGGGTCGAGGTGAAGAACGTGACGCTGGTGGAGAACGGGGTGGCGCTGTTCCCCGACGCCGTGACCGAGCGCGGCCGCAAGCACCTGCGCGAACTGACGGCCATGGTCGCGGCCGGCGACCGGGCGGCCATGCTGTACGTGGTGCAGCGGGCCGACGGCGAGGCGTTCTCCCCCGCCGACGCCATCGACCCCGCCTATGGGGCCGCGCTGCGCGAGGCGGCGGCGGCGGGGGTCGAGATCCTCGCCTACCGCGCGGAGGTGAGTCCGGAGGAGATCCGCCTGCGCACGCCGTTGCCCGTGGTTCTGGAGCCCGTGAAATCCCCTTGACCCATACCGATTGAAGCCGGACGATCATTTTCAGGACGGGCGGAGGAGCCGCCCCTCGAGTTCCTGAAGGAGGTCGGTCCATGACGATCCGTACGGCGACGTCGATCCTGATCCTGCTCGCGGCTCTCCCCGCCGCATCCCAGATCCCCGATACCAGCTTGTCCCACGACTGGCCCTACACCGAACCCCGGGCCGTGGCCTGCCGTGCCGATACGGCCTATGTGCTGCTGGGGCCGACCCTGCGCATGATTGATTTCACGGAGGCCTCGCCGGTGGTGGCGGCCGAAGCGGCCCTCGATCCGCCCGCCTGGGACATGGTGCGGCTCGGCGATCACCTGGTCACCGTGGCCGACGACGGCCTGCACACGTATGCGCTCCAGGTCGGGACGCAGCCGATGGAAGTCGGCTTCCTTCCGTTGCCGGGATTCTCGGATCGTTACTTCATGAGCGCCGGTCACCCCCTGCTGCTGTTCAGCTACGGCGGCAGCGAGCTGGCCCTGATCGATGCCCAGGACCCGACGGCCCTTGCCCACCTGGGCGACGTGTTCCCCTCCGAGGAGTTCGAGGCGGCCGTGGTGATCGGCGACACTCTCGTGATCGGCGGCGGTCCGGCGTCCGACTTCTACCTGTACGACATCTCCGTTCCGTCCTCGCCCATGGAATTCGACATCGGAATGTACGCCGGGAGCGGCCCCCATCTCCTGCGCCCCCTGGGCGAGCGGTTCGTGAGCTACGAGTGGACCGACGTCTTCGTCTACGGCTGGGACCCCGATCTGGTGGATATGGGTGGTCCGGTGACGACGCCTGCGCTCGTGAACGATGCCTGCGTCGATGGCGCCGAGCATTTCCTGTGCGGCCGGAACTACGTGGGCGTCATGGACTTCTCCACGCCCACCTCCCCCGTCCTGTCCGCCCCCTGGGTCGAGGGCGTGATGGCCTCGCTCCTGTCGGCGGACCGCGACGGCGACGCCGGCTACGTGACGGGCCAGGGATTCAACACGTTCTCCCCCGGCGTCCATCGCATCGACCTCACGGATCCGATGGCGCCCCAGCGCACCATGTCGTCGCTGCTGCCCTCGGGCATCCGCGAGTTCTGCCTGGACGGCGACCTGCTGGTGACGGACGAGATCCGGGACCGGCTCAACGTCTACAGGCTCAGCGAGGGCGTGGACCCGGTGCTGGTGGGGACCGGCGAGCTGTCCGCATCGGTGTGGGACATGGAGCTGGTGGACGGCCTGCTGGTGGCCTCCTGCTACACGTCGGGGCTGTTCGTGTTCACCCTGGACGGGAACGACGACCTGCAGGTGCAGTCGACCATCGACATCGGCGGCAACGCCCAGTGGATCGACCTGGACCCGCCCTTCCTGCACATCCTGGGCAACAACCACCTCAGCAGCTACGACCTGACCGACCCCGCGTCGCCGGTGTTCCTGGCCGACACCGAGATCGGCTGGTCGCCCCACTGGGTCGAGGCCGACGGCGACCGGGTGTACGTGAACGAGGGCACGGACCTGATGGTCTTCGTCTGCGACCCCCCGGGCGTGCCGACGCTGGCCGGCACCCTGGAGATCGGTCATTCCTACTTCCCCGAGTGCGGCGTGGAGGGCGACCTGCTGGCATCGAGCCACGGGGCCTCGGGCATCAAGCTCATCGACGTGTCGTCGGCCGCCTCGCCGACGTCGGCCGGGACCGTCGCGACACCGGAGTCCAGCAACGGCGTGCAGATGAAGGGCGACCGACTGTGGGCCCTCTCCGGGGACGAGCTGCTCGCCTACGACGTGAGCGACACGTCGAACCCCGTGCTGCTGGGCTCGGAGGGCCTGGGCGGACGGCCCATGACCGACATGGCCTTCTCGGGCCGGACCCTCGTGGTCGGCGGTCGCGACGGCGGCTTCATGGCCTTCAGCGACGCCTCGATCACGCCCCTTGAGGACGACGGTCCGCCGCCGGCGGCCCCTCCCGCTCGGACCGTGATCGCGAAGGCGTCCCCCAACCCCTTCAACCCGACCCTGGCCATCGAGGTGGACGTGGCCGAGCCCGGCGCGGTGCTGGTGAGCGTGCACGACCTGCGCGGCCGCCGCGTGGCCGTGCTCCACGACGGCCCCGTCGCGAGCGGCAGCCTGGCCCTGTCCTGGGACGGCCGTCGCGACGACGGCCGCGAGGCGCCGTCGGGGATGTACGTGCTGAGGGTCGTCGGGAATTCGGGTGCCGATGCGCGTCGGGTGACGCTGGCGCGGTAGACCGTCCATCGGGGGGAGTGCGTGCGGAGAAATCCGCCTGAGCACTCCCCCGCACCCCCCCGACAGCATGAAGAAACGGGAGGCGATCGCCCGAACACCTCCCGTTCCCGTGGCGGGGCCCGGGATATGGGCCCCGTTCCTGTTGCACCGCAACACCATGAATACGCTCCGGCCATCCCCTTCTAACAATCGTTTCCAGGGGTATTGACAATGTGCGACGGCTGTCGCATATTGATCGCGACATCTGTCGCACTTTCAGGAGGCCGCCATGACCCGACTCCCCGACCTCTCCCGCTTCGAGATGCAGTGCCTACGCCGCCTGTGGGCCTTGGGCGAGGGCACCGCCCGCGCCGTGCAGGAGGCCCTGCCCGACGAGCCCGGCTACTCGACGGTCCGCAAGATCCTGGAGCGCCTGGAGGAGAAGGGCGCCATCCGCCGCGCCGGTCGCGAGGGCAAGGCCTGGATCTACGCCCCCGCCGTGTCCCGACAGGACATGGTGCGCAAGGAGATCCGCGGCCTGCTGGACGACCTCTTCGACGGCTCCGCCGAGCCCCTCGTCTCCCACCTGGCCGAGATGCAGGCCCTGAGCGTGGACGATCTCGAGGCCATCGCCGAACGGCTGGACGGGAAGGAGGGGTCATGACCCACGACGTGCTGATTCACGTGTTGCGCACCGGCGCCGTGCTGGCCGTGCTGGCCCTGACGATCCGCGGCCTGCGCCACGCCCCCGCCACGCTGCAGCACCGGCTGTGGTGGCTGGGATTGCTGCAGCTCTGCGTGCCCGCCGGCTGGCTCGCCACGCGGGTGCTTCCGGAGCGGACCCTCGACGCGGTGTCCCTCGCCGTGGACTGGCCGGGGCTGCTGCCGACGGCCTCTGCGGCGACCGCGTCGGGCGGGGTGGACGCGGAGACCGTGCTGGCAGTGCTCTGGACCGCCGGCGCCGTGCTGATGCTGGGCCGACTCGTCCTGAACATCCGCTCGGCCACCCTGCTCAAGCGCCGGTCCCGAGCCTGCACGGGGCGGCTGCCCGCCCTGGCCGACGAGCTGGGCCTGGACCACGACCGTCTCCGCGTCTCCGACGAGATGGCCCTGCCCGCCGTGGCCGGCTGGTGGCGACCGGTGATCCTGATGCCCGCGACCCTGGCCGATGGGTTGCCCGCCCCCGAGCTGAGGGCGGTCCTGCGCCACGAGAACGCCCATCGCCTGCGCCGCGACCCGCTGCGCATGGCCGCCGCGCGGGCTCTGCGCGCCCTGGTCTGGTGGCACCCCGGCGCCTGGTGGGCCCTGCGTCACCTCGAAGACACCGCGGAGTACGCCTGCGACGAGGCGGCCGCCCCCGATCCCGCGGACGGCGAGCGCCTGGCCGATGCCCTGGCCCGCTCCCTCCGCATCGCCCTGGACGACCAGCGCGTCGTCCTGTCCGCGTCCCTGGCCGGTGGACGCGTTCCCCTGCGCCGTCGACTGCGGCGCCTCACCCGGAACAGGAGGTCACCGTCCATGAACCGCATTCGCCTGATGATCGTCGTCGCCGTGCTCGCCGTGAGCGCGGGGACGCTGCTGGCCGTGCCGGCGCCGGAAGCCCCGCCCGCACCGCCCGTCGAACCCGCGCCGCCCGCCGACGTCGCCGAGCCCGTGCCCGCGCCCGAGGCCGAGCCCCTGATGCCCACCGACGAGGCCCCGGGCCTGGCGCCCGCCGCGCCGGTCGCCCCGGTTGCCGACGTGGCGGACGACGACCCGGCGAAGAAGGCGAAGCAGAAGGCCCGCCAGGAGGCCATGCCGCCGAAGCTGGAGAAGCCGGACGTGCAGGCCAAGCTCGTGAAGTTCGTGGAGCCGGAGTTTCCGCAGGGAGCCATCGACGACGGGTCCCACGGCACGATCGTGGTCGTCGCGGTGATCGACGAGAAGGGCGTGCCCGTGAAGATCCTCAAGACGGGCGTGAAGAACGGCGTGGAGGACAAGCGGCTGGTGAAGGCGGCCATCAAGGCCCTGAAGCAGTGCCGTTTCGAGCCCGCCACCAAGGACGGCCGACCCGTCAAGACGCAGATGTCGGTGCCGTTCCGGTTCGAGCTCGATTAGGACCGGCCACCTCGAGCTCGTGCGAGGGGGACCGCCGATGGATCGGCGGTCCCCCTTTTCCGTCTACCGGGTGAACGATGCGGAGAGCCGCACCGTCCGCCCCGGCTCGGTCACCGGAATGCCGGCCGAGAACGGGTTGCGCAGGTACGAGAGGTGACGGGCGTAGGCCTCGTCCGTCACGTTCTCCACCGTCAGGGCCACGCGCAGGCCGTCGCGCTCCCAGTCGGCGCCCAGGTCGAGACGGTCCCAGGCGGCGGTGGGCGTTTCGCCGAGGGCGTCGTCCACGCGATCCTGGGCCGAGGCGTGCTGGAAGAGCATCCGACCCCGGATCCCGTTGGACTCCGGCGTGCGGGCCGCGACGGTCAGCATCAGGGGCCGGACCTCGGCCAGCGGACCGTCGTCCACCTTGCCGCCCCGGTTCCACGCCAGCGACGTGGACACGAACTCGCCCTCCACAGCTAGGTGCGCCCCGGCCAGGACGGCGTCGACGCCCTTGTAGGTCTGGTAGGCGCCGCCGTCGCCCATGACCCGCGCCAGATACGGATAGTCCGTGACCCTGGTGGCGAAGGCCTCGACCCGCACGCGCTCTCCCACCAGGCCGACACGGGCAGTGGCCCGGACGGGGTCGGAGAGCTCGGGGTTGCCCAGCCAGGTGGGCTTGGTTCCGGGCTTGTCCACGGCGATGAACATCTGCTCGATGGACGGCGGATCCGACGCCACCTCGCCCCCGAAGCTCAGCACCGACGCCTCCCCCACGTCGATCCGCCGCGACGCCGTGACGCCGAAGGGCACCGACCAGCGCTCGGTGGACGCGCCGGCGTGGATGGCCTCGTACATGGACGCCACGCTCCCGTCGCCCACCGAGGTGCGGGCCGCGCCGAGGCGCAGGTCCACGTCCACGGGACCGACGCCCAGGGAGCGCCTGGCCTGGGCGAAGACCCGGGTGACGTCCGGCAGCATGTGGTTGTCGATGGCCATGGCGGGGGCGGCCTGGGGCGTGATGCGGTTCTCCGCGTCCCAGTTGCGCACGTAGAGCTCCCAGTGGTCGCCCGTGACGCCGGCCATGGTGTTCGTGGCGTCGGTGACCATGTCGGTCATGGCGAAGCTGGCGCGCAGCCCGTTGTCCATGAGGTGCTCGTTGCGGTTCACGTACACGCGATGGCCCTTCACCGACACCGACGCCCGCAGGTGGTCGTTCTCGCGCTCATCCATCAGCAGGTACGGGAAGAGCAGGTCGGTGGAGGTCTCCCAGCCCAGGGCCGCGTCGCCGCCGTCCCAGGCGCGGTCGGCGCGCACCTCCAGCACCTCGCCGTCCGGGGTCTCGGCGAAGCCGTAGCGGTCGACGAAGGTGCCGCCGTCGGCGTCGGTCCAGGGGCCGAGACGGCGCCAGCGGGCCGCCACGCGGTTGGAGCCTCCCTCCACGGTCAGGCCGGCGTCCAGCTCGTCGGAGTCGCCGCCGGCCCAGTCCATGCGGCCGGTCACGCGCCCCTCCACGGACGGCGGACGGCGAGTGAAGGCCAACCGCCCGCCCAGGCCCGACTGCAGGCCGCCGGCAGTGCGGTCCAGTTCCACGCGCGCCACCTCCGACAGGTCCACCTGACCCACGCGGGTGTCCATGCGGTTGGGGCAGGCGGTGGTGTGGCGCTCGCCGTCGATGGTGAAGACGATGTCGCCGCGCTTGAAGCCGTCGGCGTAGAGGTCGGCGCAGGCCGACGCGCCCTTGCGGATCAGGGCGAAGGGAGAGCGGGCCAGGGAGGCCGCGAGGTCGACGTCGGGGGCCAGGGCGTCGGCGCCCACCACGGGGCGGTCCCCGGTCACCACGAGGGTGTCGGCCTCGGCGACGGTCTCGGCCGCGGCCGAAAGGGCGAGAGCGAGCAGCGCGAGCAGCGCCGCTCCGGCAATTCGGGTCGTCACGTTCGATCCTTCCTGAAAGGGATGCGTGCGCGACGGCGCGGCGGCCGTCGGGGCCATCGTCGCCGTCATGGTTGCAGGTCCTGTCAGGAGGATTTCGGGACGTGGTCGGGATGGTCGTGGTCGCCGCCGGGACGGTCGGCGGAGCCGCCGGCTAGGGTGCCGCAATCGAGATCCGTACGGGCAGCCGTCAGGCTCCCCGCCGCCAGATGGAGGTCCGACGAGAAGCACGACACGGCGCCGGGGGCATGGTCGTGGCCGCAGGAGCAGGCTGGGTCGAGGCGGGGGCCGTCGTAGTCGTCTTCAGCGCCGCCGCCGCAGCAGGAGTGCTCGTCGGTCGAACAGCAGGAGGCGCCGCAGCAGCCGTCGCCGCCGTCGCAGGCGCAGCCGGCTTCAGCCATGGGAATGGCCGCGAGCAACGACGTCGCCGACAGGCACACGTAGAGCAGGATCACGAGGGATCCCGCTGTGCGTCGTCGTGCCGTCGTGCTGATCGCCGTCATCGTGACCGCCGTGGCTGAGGGGTGCTTCGACGATAACGACGACTTCTTTCATCAGCAATGATTTCGTCGAATCCCGTCATCGACGGCCCGTCCTCCTGATCCTATGCTCCACCGGAACGCGCCGGAAGGAGACCTGATGCCCAGCAACGACATCCGCATCGCCGTGAGCGCCTGCCTGCTGGGCGAGAACGTCCGCTACGACGGCAAGCTGAAGGCCTGCACGGCCGTGACCGACGTCCTGTCGAGCCGCGCCGAACTGGTTCCCGTCTGCCCCGAGACGGGCGTGGGCATGCCCGTCCCCCGCGAGCCCGTGGACCTCTTCGGCGACGCCGCCGCCCCGCGCATGATCGGCGTGGACAGCGGCGAGGACTGGACCGACCGCGTGAACGCGTGGGTACGCGACACCCTCGCCCGACTCCTGGCCGACGGGCTGGACGGCGTGGTGCTGAAGGCACGCTCGCCGAGCTGCGGCGTGGGAACGGCCGCCCTCCACGCGGAGCGCGGCGCAGAGCCGACTAGAGCCGACGGACTACTGGCCTTGGCGTTACGGAGTGATCATCCGGAGGTGCCGGTGGTGGAGGACGAGGATCTGGTGGACGAGGCGGCGGTGGAGAGGTTCCTGGTCGCCGCAGACCGATGCAGGGCGCGGCGCGAGGGCGATCAGGAATAGCCGATCGCCACTGAGATCACGAGGAACAGGATCGACAGCCCCATGAACTGCAGGAAGAGCGGCACCATGAAGCGCAGCCAGGTGCCGTAGGGGATCCGCGCCAGGGCGAGCATGGACATGAGGATGCCGCTGGTGGGGATGATGGAGTTGGAGAAGCCGTCGCCGCAGGTGAAGGCGAGCACGGCGGTCTGGCGCGACAGGCCGATGATGTCGGACAGGGGCGCCATGAGCGGCACCGTCACCGCCGCCTGGCCGGAGCCCGAGGGCACCAGCACGTTCAGGACGGACTCGAACCCCAGCATGCCCACCGCAGCCACGTAGCGGGGCACGTGCTGCAGCACGGTGGCCGCGCCGTGGACCACGGTGTCCATGATCCGGCCGTCGCTCAGCACCACCTCGATGCCCCGGGCGAAGCCAACCACCAGCGCCGCCACCACCATGTCGCGCATGCCGTCCACGAAGGCCGCCACGGCGTCCTTCACCGGCAGCCGCCCCACGATGGCCGCCACCAGCCCCATGAGCAGGAACCCGCCCCCCATGTCCGCCATCCACCAGCCGTACTGCGTGGTGGCGTAGAGGATGAAGCCGAAGATGGCGGTGCAGGCCACCAGGATGGCCGTGTGGCGCGGGCCGAACTCGTCCAGGCCCTCCGGCTCGGCCACGTCGAAGTCGTCGCCGGCCATGAGGGAGCGGCCAGGATCGGCCTTCACGCGGGCGCCGTAGCGCAGCACGTGGATCAGGGCCAGGGACAGGGCGCAGACGAAGAACACGAGCCGCAGCCCCATGCCCGAGTACAGGGGCACCTCGGCGATGCCCTGGGCCACCAGCACGGTGAAGGGATTGGTGGTGGCCGCGGCGAAGCCCGTCTGGGCCGCCACGATCACCAGCGCCAGGCCGAACACGCGGTCGTACCCGAGCCGCTTGCTCACCAGCAGGAAGACCGGCACCAGGGGGATGAACTCCTCCCCCATGCCCAGGGTGGAGCCGCCGGCGGCGAGTACGGTCATCAGCACGATGGTGAGGACGGGGCCCGACCCGCCGAAGACCTTCAGCATGCGCGTCAACCCGGCCGTGATCACGCCGGTGCGCTGCAGGATGCCGAACACCCCACCCACCAGGAAGATGAAGAAGATGATGTCGGCCTGCTTCTCCAGCCCCCGTGGAATGGCCGTCAGGAAACCGTGCAGGCCCACGGGCGCGGCCTTGCCGTCGGGCACCTCGCCCTGCCCGAGCAGGACGCCGCGCCAGGTCACGTGCTTGTCGAGGGAGCGGTAGGTGCCCGGCACCAGGAGGGTGCGCTCGTGGCCGCCGACGTCCACGGTCTCGCGGTCGTACTGCCCTGAAGGCACCACGAACGTGGCCAGCGAGCAGAGCAGGATGACCCCGGCGAGCAGGACGAAAACATGGGGGATGCGGAGCTTGGGACGCGACATGGAGGGCACTCTAGCCCATCACTCGACGATGCGCCACCCCTGTCCGGGAGCGGCGATGCGCTTCTCCAGCTCGATCTCGTCGCGGATGGGGATGCCCAGGTGGCCATGGAGGGGCAGGTCGGGCTTGAGCTGCCGGATGGCCGCCACGCTGTCGCAGCGGACGTCGGAGATGACGTAGTCGCGGCGCTGGAAGAAGCGGAGGGCGTCGAGGTTGTCGTTGGTGGTGATCAGCCAGATGCGGGTGCAGCCGGCGGCCAGGGCCGCGTGCTCCACGGCCTCGAGCAGGGCCGTCCCCACGCCGCACCACTGGCAGAGGGCGTCCAGGGTCACCAGCTCGCAGTCCTCGCCGTCGATCTTGTAGGTGGCCAGCCCCACCCGCTCCGATCCCTCGGTGCAGATGAAGCCCGGCAGATCGGCCGGCGCGTGCACGATGTCGCGACTCACGACCACGTCACCCCCGAACAGCAGTTCGGTGCGCTCGCGGACCCAGGTGCGGTCGTCGTCGTCCAGATTGGTGACGTGCATTCGGAATCCCCCCCTTTGCAGCACCAAGATGAGTGCTGATTACGCCGGGGGCAAGGGGATGAGACGGATGCTGTCGCTAACTATCTTTGAGGCAGTAGGTTGAGCTAGTTCATTTGTGGTCTGGTTGGGTGAGACGCTGTCTCCAATGATCAACGTAGAGGCCATACTCGGAAGGGTCGTGCTTTTTGAATTCGCGCCCAAGTGCCTGTCCGCACTCAGAACGCAGTTTGTCATTCAAGCTGAATCCGAGATCCCATACCAGCCTATCGGCTGCTAGCGAAAGTGCGGCTTCTCTGCTAAGTCTATCGATATCGCCAGTGACCACAGATTCGACGACCGAGGATACACTGCATCCACCATTCGGAGTCGTCAGGAGATAGCGGGCGATGATTCGCCCCGATACTACTTCACTGTTTTCAACGTTGTTAATGAGGATACCCAGCAACCCAAACGCCCATGTCTCAATGAAATTTCGATTATCTAGATTCAGGACATAATCATAAGTTACGACTTCAATCGACACATCGAGGTGATATCCCTCCCCAGTACTCTCAAATCCAGGGTGAAAGTGATTTGCTATATAGTTGACCCCGATTCCACCGATCTCCGATTTGGTGGATGAGTCATGAATTCGAGAAAAAACATCCGTCGTAAGTACCAGGTTCATCAATGAGTGAACATCCTCAGCAGAGACAAGTGGGTCACCAACAAGGTCCCATATTTCAATCTGCCCGCTTGCCCCTGAAGCAGTATCAGCCTTTGAAACGACAAAAGTGAGACACACAAACACAATGATCTGGAGTCTGCTGCGTATCACATCGCCTCCAATCAGTAGCATGATGAATGGGATAATATTGACACAGTGACAACTAGCACATCTTGCGGTCAAGTATCTTCGTTCCAGGAAACAAAACAGGCCCGCCGGAATCGATTAGGAGAAGTTTCGATTCCGGCGGGCCTGTTTTGTTTCCGCCTTACTTCAAGAGGAGCATCTTCCTGGTCGCCGTTTCAGACGCCGTCTCCAACCTGTAGAAGTACACCCCCGAAGCCGTCCGCGCCCCGCGCTGGTCGCGGCCGTGCCAGGCGATCTCGTGGCGCCCCTCGGGCAGCACGCCGTTGACGAGGGTCCTCACGAGGCGGCCGTCCACCGAGTAGATGCGCAGCACGGCGCGCTCGCGGCGGGGCAGCTCGAAGGAGATCGTCGTGGACGGGTTGAAGGGGTTCGGGAAGTTGCCGTCGAGACGGAAGGCCAGCGGCGGACCGTCGACGGGGTCGTCGATGCCGGTGGCGGTCTGGGTCACCGTCATGCGCTGGTTGGCGGCCACGTCGGTCAGGATCTGGACCGGGCCGTCGGGCCAGCGCACGATGATGGAGTCGGCCACCGTCTCGGCGCCCAGGCCGAACTCCACGGTGAGGGAGCCCTGGGACAGGAAGCCGCTGCCGCCGTCGACCTCGCGCAGCATTGTGCGGCCGGCCGAGAACAGGGTGACGCGGGCGCCGATGGCCGCCGTGTTGGAGTGCATGGAGACCAGGTCCAGGTGCAGCCAGTTGTGGCCGAGGCTGTCGGCGGCGTCGTTGCGGAACAGCTTGTTCTGCCCGCCGCTCATGCTGGCCAGGTAGAGGTCCAGGTCGCCGTCGTCGTCCACGTCGGCCCAGGCCACGCCGTTGGTGTTGTCGCCGTCGCCCAGGTTGAAGCCGTTGGACGGGGCGATGTTCACGAAGGTCCAGCCGTCGGGGTTCAGGGTGTCGGGGCCGTCGTTGCGGAACAGGGAGTTCACGGCGAACTCGGAGCCGCTGTCGGGCCAGTGGGCGCCCAGGTAGAAGTCCAGGTCGCCGTCATTGTCGTAGTCGCCCCAGGCGATGCCGGAGCCGTACTGGCCGTCGGCCAGGCCGTTGTCGTAGAAGCCGGCCACGTCGATGAAGTTCTGGCTGCCGCCGTCGCGCTTGGCGTCGGGCTCGGTGCCGGCCTGGGAGCCGCCGCCAACCACGTTGCGGAAGAGGCGGTTGGGGCCGTCGTTGCTCAGGTAGAGGTCCAGCCAGCCGTCGCCGTCGAAGTCGCCCCAGGAACAGCCGAGGCCATTGCCGGCGTCGTCCACGCCCATGGCCGCGGCCACGTCCGTGAAGACCCAGTAGGTGGCGTCGCCGGAGGGGCCGTCGTTGCGGAGCAGGCGGTTGGTGCCGCCGTCGTAGTCGGCCAGGTAGAGGTCCAGGTCGGTGTCGTTATCGAAATCGCCCCAGGCACAGCCCATGGTGTACTGGTCGTCGCCCACGCCGCTGCCGTCGGCGGGCGCGATGTCCACGAAGAGCCACGAGTCGGGGTTGCCCACGTCCTGGCCGTCGTTCCGCCAGAGGCGGTTCTGGCCGTTGTTGCAGAGATAGAGGTCCAGGTCGCCGTCCTTGTCGAAGTCGACCCAGGAGACGGAGCGGCCGCTGCCGCCGTCGTCCACGCCCGCGGCGGGGGCGATGTCCGTGAACACGCCGCCGCCGTCATTGCGGTACAGGCGGTTCGGCGCGGGGTAGGACTGGTTGACCTGCATGTTGGACGTGTAGAGGTCCAGGTCGCCGTCGCCGTCGAAGTCGCCCCAGGCCACGCCCTGGCCGTAGCCGTCGTCGTCCAGGGGCGGCGTGGTGACGTCGGTGAAGACGATGGAGTCCGGGTTGGCGCCGGCCGGGCCGTCGTTGGCCAGCAGGCGGTTGATGGACTCGCCGGGGGAATCCCACACGACGCGGTTGCTGATGAAGATGTCGTGGTCGCCGTCGCCGTCGAAGTCGGTGAAGGCCACGCCGCGGGTGTTGCCGTCGTTGCCGGCGCCGCTGCCGTCGGTCGGGGCGATGTTGACCCACTGGGGCGGCGTCACGGTCACCGTCTGGTCGGCGACGCCGGGGGCCGCCTCCACGTTGCCGGCCGAGTCGGCGGCGATGGTGTGGAAGGCGTACTCGCCGTAACCGTCGGGGAAGTCGAAGATCACGGTGCTGTCGCCGCCTGCGGTGGCGAAGAGCACGGGCAGGCCGCCCTGGTGGGCATAGTAGAGGTCCACCGAGGCCACGCCGCTGACCGTGTCGGCCGCCGTGAACGAGACGTCGAAGGGCACGCCCTGGAAGTCGATGACCACGGGCAGCACAGACGACGACGGGAGCTCGGCGTCCTGGACGATGGTCAGGGGCTCCGACCACGTGGAGACCAGGCCCTCCAGGTCGCGGGCGCGGACCCGGTACCAGCCCTCGAAGCCGTTGGCCAGGCCGGTGAAGACGTGGGTCTGGGTGGTGATCCAGCCCGTGGTGTCCAGGGTGTTGGTGAAGGACGGGTCGTCCGAGAGCTCGCAGCGGTAGGCCACCGCGCCGCTGGCGGACTCGTTGGTCCATTCGACGACGCTGCTGTCCCCGAGCGCGAATCCGGAGACCGTGATGAACGACGGCGTGTCGGGGCCGGGCTCGTCGACGGTCAGGCGCTGGTCGCCGGCCACCGCGAGCATGGTCTGCACGTAGCCGGTGGGCCAGCGGATCTCGAGGGTGTCCACCGCGGTCGCGGCGCCCAGGCCGAAGTGCAGGGTCTGGGAGTTCTGGGACAGGAAGCCGGAGCCGCCGTCCACGCGGCGCATCATGCTGTAGCCGCCGACCACCGCGCGCACCTCGGCGCCGATGCCGGTGGTGTTGGCCGTGCGCGTGGCGAGGTCGATCTGCAGCCAGTGGTTGGCCGCAGCGTCGGGGGTGTCGTTGCGGAACAGGCGGTTGGGCAGGCCGGTCATGCTGGCCAGGTAGAGGTCCAGGTCGCCGTCGCCGTCGAAGTCGGCCCAGGCCACGCCGTTGGTGCTGCCGTCGTCGGCGATGTTGTAGCCGCCCACCGGCGCCACGTCCGTGAACAGGGTGTGGCCCATGTTCACCGGGTGGGGTCCGTCGTTGCGGAAGAGGCGGTTGGGGGACGACGGGTCCGGGCTCTCGGGCCAGTGGTTGCCCAGGTAGAGGTCCAGGTCGCCGTCGTTGTCGTAGTCGGCCCAGGCCACGCCGGCGCCGTAGAGGGCGTCGTTCAGGCCGTCGCCGGACTCGTGGGTGGCCGCCTCGAAGGAGTCCGAGCCTGGCACGCGATGGTAGAGGGTGTTGGCGCCCAGGTTCGAGACGTAGAGGTCGAGCAGGCCGTCGCCGTCGTAATCGCCCCACGCACAGCCCACGCCGAAGCCCGTGTGGGCCACGCCCCAGCTCCAGGCCACGTCCGTGAACACGTCGCCGCCGTCGTTGCGCAGCAGGGCGTTGGCGCCGCCGTCGTGGTTGGAGAGGTAGACGTCCTGGTCGCCGTCGCCGTCGAAGTCGGCCCAGGCGCAGCTCATGGTGTAGAGGTCGTTGCCCACGCCGCTGCCGTCGGTGGGGGCCACGTCGGTGAAGATCCACACGCCGGGGGCGAAGGGGTCCTCGCCGTCGTTGCGCCAGAGGTGGTTGGGGCCGTCGTTGCAGAGGTAGAGGTCCAGGTCGCCGTCGCCGTCGTAGTCGACCCAGGAGACGGTGCGGCCGCTGCCGTCCTCGTCCACGCCGAACAGGGGGGCCACGTCCGTGAACTCGCCGCCGCCGTCGTTGCGGTACAGGCGGTTGGGGGCGGCGGCGCCCACGCTCATGTTGGCCTGGTAGAGGTCCAGGTCGCCGTCACCGTCGTAGTCGCCCCAGGCCGCGCCCTGGCTGTACTGGCCGTCGAGCATGTCGGGATCGGAGACGTCGGGGAAGAGCCAGCCGCCGAGGCCGTCGGTGCCGTCGTTGCTGAACAGGTGGTTCTCGGCGTCGGCGCCGGTCTGCCAGACGGGGCGGTTGGTGAGGAAGAGGTCGGGGTCGCCGTCGCCGTCGTAGTCGCCCCAGGCGGCGCCGCGGCCGTTGCCGTCGTTGGCGATGCCGGTGCCGTCGGCGGGCGCGATGTCCACCCATTCCAGGGGCAGCACGTCCACGAAGGTATCGAAGGAGTCCGGCGCGGCTTCCACGTGACCGAGCTTGTCGGTGGCGATGGTGCGGAAGAAGTAGCGGCCCGGGCCGTCGGGAACGGTGAACAGGAACGGGGAGCCGTCGATCTTCGAGTCGAAGAAGGTGTAGGTCAGGGAATCCTCGAAGCCGTAGTACAGGTCCACCTGGGCCACGCCGCTGCCCGAGTCCACGGCCTCGTAGGGCTGCAGGAAGGGCACGGCGCCGCGGGGCGAATCCACGTCCAGGGTGGTCGACGCCGGGGGCGCCGCATCCTGGGTGGAGGTCGCCGGCGACGACCAGCGCGAGGTGAACTGCTGGAAGTCGCGGGCCCGGACGCGGTACGACACCGTGTCGCCGTCGTTCAGGCCGAAGAGGGTGTCCTGCAGGGCCACGATCCAGCCCGAATCGTGCAGGATGGTGGAGAAGTCGCCGTCCAGGGACGCCTGCCACTGGTACTCGAGGGCGCCGCTGCCCGACTCGTCGGACCAGGCGATGGCATTCCAGGTACCCACCGTGTAGGCCGGCTCGCCGGCCATGGTGGGGGTGTCGGGGCCGGGCTCGATGAACTGCATCCACTGGTCCACAGCCAGGCCGGCGACGGACTGCACGTAGCCCGAGGGCCACGAGATCTCCAGGGTGTCCACGAAGGTCTCGGCGCCCAGGCCGAACTCGAGCATGTGCGAATGCTGGGAGAGGTAGCCCTCGCCGGACAGCAGGTCGCGGGCGATCTCCAGCGCGCCGGCCACCACGCGCACGCGGGCGCCCACGGCGAAGGAGTTGGACGAGCGGCCCACCAGAGCGACGTGCAGGAAGTGGTTGGTGTCGGGGTGGTCGTTGCGGAAGAGGCGGTTCGAATGCGCGGCGTCCCAGTTGGCGAGGGCCACGTCCAGGTCGCCGTCGCGGTCGTAGTCGCCCCACGCGGCGCTGGCACCCTGGCCGCCGTCGTCGGCCAGCAGGGTGTCGGTGACGTCGGTGAACATCCACGAGTCGGGGTCGCCGCCGTCGGGGCCGTCGTTGCGCCAGAGCACGTTGTCGGCGGTGTTGGAGCCGTCGTCGTAGTTCACGAGGTAGAGGTCCAGGTCGCCGTCGTTGTCGATGTCGGCCCAGTTCAGGCCGCGGCCGTTGCCGGTGTCGGCCAGGCCGGCGGCGGAGGCGATCTCCAGGAAGGAGCCGCCGTCGTTGCGGAACAGGCGGTTGGCGGAGCCGAAGTTGCTCAGGTAGATGTCCAGGTCCAGGTCGCCGTCGAAGTCGCCCCAGGCGGCGCCGCGGCCGTCGCCCGTGTCGCCCACGCCCATGGCCACGCCCACGTCGGTGAAGATGCGCTCGGGGTCCCAGGGATCCAGGGCGTCCACCGGGTCGTTGCGCAGCAGCATGTTGGCGGTGCCGAAGTTGACCAGGTAGAGGTCCATGTCGCCGTCGCCGTCGTAGTCGGCCCAGGCGCAGCCCTGGCTGTTGCGGTTGGAGTCGGTGCCGGTGGCGGCCCCCACGTCCGTGAAGCTCCAGGCGTCGGGGTCGCCGGGCTCCTGGCCGTCGTTGCGCAGCAGGATGTTGACGGTGCGGTTGGCCAGGTAGAGGTCCAGGTCGCCGTCGCGGTCGAAGTCGACCCACGCCACCGACTGGGTGCTCAGGCCGCTGCCCTCGGGACCGGAGGTGACGTCGGTGAACGTGGCGCCGTCGTTGCGGTACAGGATGTTCGCGCCGGAGTCGTTGGCCACGTACAGGTCCAGGTCGCCGTCGCCGTCGAAGTCGCCCCAGGCGCCCACGCTGCCGCGGCTGGAGTCGTCCACGCCGAGGGAGGCGGCCACGTCCACGAAGAGCCAGTCGCCGGGATTGAGGGGATCCTCCCCGTCGTTCCGGAGCAGCGCGTTGGCGCCGTTGTCGGCCACGTAGAGATCGAGGTCGCCGTCGCCGTCGTAGTCGGCCCAGGACAGGCCGCGGCTCGGGTCGGTGGAGCCGATGGGACCGAGGGTCGCATCGGACCACTGGGCATGAGCCGGCACGGCCGCGACGAGGGTCGCGGCGGTCAAGACGGCGGCGAAGATCGGGAGACGGCGGCGCAGCGCGCGGATTCCGTTCTGCATGAGGGAACCTTCCCTGGGCCCGGTCGCACCGGGTTTCTTGTTGGAGTCGACGGCATGCGAGACACGCCGCGACCCGCGGAAGTCACGTCCTTGTGCTTCTAATTATACAGAACATGAGAATTTTTTTCAATCCATACCCCCGGGACGGTGGCAAGGATCTCCAAACCGGGGCGAAGGTACCATAAAAGGCAGGGAGCGGCCAGCAAGGCCGCTCCCTTCCGCGAAATATTCCCGATTCGCCTCGGCTAGTTCCTATAGGGCTGATCGAGGTATTTCAGGGCGTAGCTCACGGCGCCCTTGTAGTCGATGGCCAGGTTCACCACGCGACGGTACTCGTCCAGGGCCATCTCGCGGCGCTCCATCAGGTCGTAGCAGTTGCCCAGGTAGTTGTGGGCCCAGACCATGGCGTCGAGCTTCTCGCCGCGGTCGATGGAGGCCTCGTTGATGGCCCGCAGGAAGCAGGCCTCGGCCCGAGCCAGGTCCTTCTTGTGCAGATGGACGCGGCCCATGTTGATCCAGGTCCGCACGCCGTCGGTGTGCTCCTCGGTGGCCATCAGGCAACCCGCCTCCACCGCGTCCACCAGGCCGACCTGGAAGAACTGCTCGGCCATGAGACGGTGGGCCATCTGGTGGGCCTCCTCCGTGCTCAGGTGGCGGTCGAAGACATAGAAGCCGCCGTGGACGATGTCGTCGTTCAGGCCGCTGATGGCGATGGACTGGGGTACGGCGTTGGCGCCGCCCGGCTCCATGACCCTGCAGACCAGCGGAGTGGCGCCCTCGGGAGCCGGCAGCACGATGTTGTTGCCGACGGTCACCACCAGGTGGTTGCGGTAGAGGGAGCCGAACATGTCGGAGGGCCGGGCGTCGCCCAGGCCACGGGCCAGGCGGAAGGCCTTGAGGTCGGTGGCGGAGAACGCGGTGGTCTCCGGGTCGAGGGCCTGGGCCACGGAGATGTCCACGGGGATCCAGCCGTAGGGCTCCACGTGGAATTCGGCGAAGCGGTGACGCCCGCCGTCGAGCCACACGTTGGACACCGTCCGCGCCGGGATCTCCAGCGAGCGGCACATGGCGACGAAGAGGCGACTGATCTGTCCGCAGTCGCCGCGCCCCACGTCGAGGGTGGCCTCGGCGCCGGGAGTCGACGTGCCGCCGGGCATGAACTCGATGCCCGTCGACAGCCAGTCGAAGAGCAGGCGGGCCTGGAGGTACGGGTTCCTTTCGGCGCCGACGATCTCGCGCGCCTTGGCTCCCACGGCCCCGCCCGTCTCGATCCAGGGCTCGTTGCGGGTGTAGAGGCTCCACAGGTCGCTGCGCCGGTCCGGCGTGGTCACGGCCGAGGGCTCCACGGCCGTCCCGGAGAAGTCCACCCGGAAGTAGATCTGCTCCATCCCGGGTTCCGGCACGACCCGCCACGTCACCAGGCGGTTCCCGTGGTCGGGATCGGTCGTGATGGACTCGGGGGCCGGGAAGATGTTCCCGATCTTCACGTCCTGGTGGTCACGCTCCGACGGCACCACGACCGTCAGCACGATCTCGGATCCCTCGGCCGCCTCGGTCACGTGGTCGACCACGTACCAGAAGCTGCCCTCGAAGGTCTGGGGCCGATCCGGGATCCCCGCCAGGGCTGCGGAGCAGGTGGTCAGCAGGACCAGGATCGTGGCGATGGCTCGTTTCGTCGTCATGGGCATCCTCCTCTCCCGGATCCTAATGGTAACCGAAGAGCTGCGTCCAGATGATCAGGATGATCAATCCGAGACCGATGAACAGGGCCGTGAACCCGAAGATCTTGAAGGCCCTGACCATGTGCGGATCCAGCGGGTCGACCATGTGCTTCTCCAGATCGCCCTTGGCCACCAGCTCCTCGTACTCGCGGGGCCGGTCCTCCTTGAACTCCTCCAGCGACATGCGGCCGGTGAAGATGACCGGATCCATGGGGAAGCGGTCCGGACGGAAGTGGGTGTTGAAGAAGTGGATGGTGAAGATGAAGCCCGTCGCCAGCAGCGCCTCGTCCGAGTGGATGATGGTCGCCACGTTGATGAACGAGCCCGGCAGGAACCGCGTGAAGAACTCGGGGAACCACAGCACCAGTCCGCTGAAGCCGATCATGGCCACGCCCCAGAAGACCGCGAAGTAGTCGAACTTCTCCCAGTAGGTCCAGCGGCCGTAGCGCGGGCGCGGGCCGAGGTAGAGGAACCACTTCACGGTCTGCAGGAATTCGCGGCCGTCGCGGGCGTTGGGCAGCATGCCGTCGGGGTCGGTGAGGAAGCCCTTCCAGCCCTTGCCCGACGCACGCTTCTTGGTGTTCAGGTCGATGATGTGGCGGATGAAGTAGAAGAACGTGATCAGGGCCGCGAAGCGGTGGATCACGCCGGTGCCCTGGAAGCCGCCCAGGGCGTGGCTGATGGCCTGGGCCCAGCCGAAGTACGAGAACTTCAGGGTCATGCCCGTGACCGCCAGCGAGATGAAGCTGATGATCACCAGCACGTGCAGGTAGCGCGGCAGGCGCTCGAAGCGGCGGAACTGCTTCTCGCCCGGCTTCTCGTTGGCCTTGAGCTGGCGCGAATGGCGCAGGGCCTGGATGGACCGGGGCAGCCACGCCAGGGTGTGCAGGCCGAAGAAGGCGAAGGTACCCACCAGCAGCGACGTCATGAAGAGCCACGTCCAGTAGATGAACGGGTACTTCTCCTTGTCGTGGTGCGTGGCGTGGGTCAGGTAGCCCGCGAACCGGCGGTGCGAACCCTCGTGACACTGCGCGCACGTCTCCACGATGTTGTCGCGCGACAGCATGGACGCCGGGTTGGTGGTGGGCAGGATGTTGTGGGAGCCGTGGCAGTCCTGGCACTTGGCCGTCTCGGTGTAGCCCAGCTTCACGACCTTGCCGTGGAAGGTCTCGAAGTAGCTCTCGGTGACTTCCTCGTGGCAGTGGCCGCAGGTGGAGACGATCTCGCGCATGAAGCCGCGGGCGTCGGTCTTGGTGATCTCGTGGGAGGAGTGGCAGTCGTCGCACATGGGCAGCTCGATCTCGTCGGAGCCGTGCCCGGTGAAGTGGATGCTGCTCTTGAATTCCTCGAAGATGCCCTCGTGGCACTTGCTGCAGGTGTCGGTGATGTTCGCCCTGTGGATGGACGAGTCCAGGTCGTCCTGGGGCAGCACGTGGTGCGCGGTGTGGCAGTCGGAGCAGGTGGCCGAGACCACCAGCCCGCTCTCCTGCACGGCGCGGCCGTGCACCGACTCGGCGTAGTTCTCCACCATGCCCTTGTCGCGGCCCTCGTAGCGGACGTCGGCGGGGTTGCCGGCGCCGTGGCACTTGCCGCAGAGCTCGGCGATGTTGCTGACGTAGGTCGGCGACGTCGGGTCCGTCTTGCCGCGCACGCCATGGGTGCCGTGGCAGTCGATGCAGTCGGGGGCGTCCTGGTCGCCGCGGGCGAGCAGTGTGCCGTGGGTGCTCTCCTGGAACTGGGCCACCGGATCGGCGTGGCAGATGGCACAGTCCACCTTGGAGATCACCGTGGCGCAGGCCCGCTCCGGATGGTTCGGCGTGGCGCCGGTGTGGCACTGGGCGCAGGCCGTCTGGTGGTGCATGGAGTCGTGGTACTGGCGGGCGTCCACGTACAGCGAGACGGTCTCGCCGTCGCGCTCCATGGCCAGGTCCTCACGACCGTGACAGACCAGGCACTCGTTGTTGGACACGCCCTCGTCGTAGTAGACGCGGCGGACCTCGTGGGGCTGGTGGCACTCGATGCACACCGGCACCTTGTTGGGCTCCTTCTCCCACAGCTCGCCGGCGATGACCTGCTGGTGCACCTGCTCGATGCGGCCGTGGCACTGCTGGCAGGTCTTCGCCACGTTGTCGCGGTGGATC
Source organism: uncultured Fibrobacteraceae bacterium (assembly GCA_964343835.1). GTDB lineage: Bacteria > Krumholzibacteriota > Krumholzibacteriia > LZORAL124-64-63 > LZORAL124-64-63 > CALEMW01. The sequence continues at coordinate 42,244 of CAYFKR010000007.1, read as the reverse complement.
GTCGAGGTGGGATCCGTGTGGTCCCTCACCTCGTGGGCGGTGTGGCAGTCGGTGCAGACGGCGGAGATGGTCAGGCCCCGACGGAACAGGCCCTCGCCGTGGATGCTCTGCTGGTAGTGGGTCAGGATGCTGTCCTGCGGAATGTCGAAGAACCGCGCCACCGGCGCGCCCTCCTTGTGGCAGGAGCCGCACATCAACGGGATGTTGAAGCGGTTCACCCGCGATTCGGGCTCGCTGGGCGGCAGGATGTCGTGGGCGCCGTGGCAGTCCCAGCAGTGGGGCGCGTGGGGGTTGCCGGCGGCCATCTCGCGGCCGTGGAGGCTGTGACCGAAGGTCTCCTCCACGTCGTCGTGGCACATGGCGCAGTCGACGGGTTCGAGGGTCTCGTCGTGCTCGTCCTCCAGGCCGTCCAGGTCCTGGTGGCAGTCGATGCAGGTGAGGCCCTCCACGCCGTGGACGGAGGCCTCGTACTTGTCGAGGTCGATGTGCAGGGAAACGACGCGGCCGTCACGGATCTTGGTCAGTTCCGTGTCGTCGTGACACATCAGGCAGTCGTCGATCTCCTGGGCCGCGACGGGCAGGGCCGTCAGCAACAGGACCAGAAGCAGCAGGGCACGGGCAGGCATGATCGTCACCTTTTCGGAGGACAGGGTTCCACACCGTCGAACACAGTTTCGAAACTGCGATGTCACAACGTTGTCACCCGATCGCCCAGTCGTCAACAAGTGATTCATTGGCAATGATTTACGATTTCATCGCTCCTGTATCCCGATGTGATTCATGGGGTTTGGCTTGCATTGATACGCCAAGGAGTTAACGTGGCCGGGATCCTCCAACCCTCTCCCGGAGCCGGGCTCTCATGCGTGCCGTGCAGCGTCTCCTGCCCACCCTGCTGATCCTCCTGGCGGCCCTGCCGACGTCCGGTGCGTCGCGCACGGGTCCCGACGGCGAGACCTACTATTTCTATCACGGGCGCGACTACGGCAGCGAGGCCCTGGTCAACCCCCTGCAGCTCGTGGTGAACGGCGGATTCGGGATCATGCAGCTGGGCAACCGGCACAACCGGCCCTTCGACGTGGACTACGCCAACGGCTGGCGCAACGTGTGGCGGAACCTGAAGGACCCGGTGGCGGCCATCGAGCAGGAGGGGTGGCGCGACTTCTTCCAGCGCGAGATCATCCCGATCAGCTTCAATTCGGGCAAGGCCCACTACTGGCCCAACTACACCCAGCACCTCATCGGCGGCGGCATGAGCTTCCGGCAGACCATGGAATGGTACCGCTGGAACGGCTACGACAACCCGAAGCGCTGGGCCGCCGTGACGCTGATGTCCTACCACCTGCTCAACGAGGTGGTGGAAAACGACAAGCGGACGACCTGGACCACCGATCCCGTGGCCGACCTCTACATCTTCGACCCCGCCAGCATCCTGCTGTTCAGCAGCGATCGCGTGGCCGGGTTCTTCAGCGACGTGCTGAACATGGCCGACTGGTCGTACCAGCCGGTCTTCGACCCGGTCCACGAGACCCTCATCAACAACGGCCAGAACTTCGCGATGAAGTGGAAGCTGCCCTGGAGCGACCACTGGAGCCTGTTCTACCACTACGGCACCCACGGCGAGTTCGGCGCCTCGTACACGTGGGATTCGGGGGACTGCCTGTCCTTCGGCGCCGGCCTGAGCGCCGACACCCTGGTGGAGATCACACAGTTCCACGACGGCGTGGACCTGGGCGTGGCCACCGGCGTGTTCTACGACCGCCACGGCTCCCTGCTGGCCAGCCTGCTCATGGCCAAGACCAAGGACAACAGCATGCGTCTGAACGTCTACCCGGGCCTGGTGGACGTGTTCGGCATGAAGACGGGGCTCTACGTGGGGACCAACCGCGACCGGGATCTGCAGGTGGGGGTGAACCTGCTGCGGCTGCCGCTGGGTTTGGGATACGGGCACGCTCCGAAGGACGAATAGCAACGGCAGCCGGAACGATGAGGGGCGCTCCTGACGGAGCGCCCCTTTTCCTGTGCGGGTATCGGATCGATCAACGCACCAGTGCGAAACTCCGCGTCGCGACGACTCCCTCGCCCTTCAGCCGCGCCACGTACACGCCCGAGGTGACCCGGCGCCCACGGGCGTCGGCGCCGTCCCAGCGGGTCTCGCGGGGGCTGCCGTCGCCGAGGACCGGGAGGCGGCGCACCAGGCGGCCGGCCAGATCGTAGATCTCCACCGTGCCGTCCACGCCGCGGTCCAGGGCGTACCGGACCAGGACGCCGGCGCCGGTGCCGCTCCGGACCTCGAGAAGCGACGGGTTCCGGGCGGGTTCGGTGCTCCCGACCGCCGTGAACGTGCCCCCCGGGATGGACCGGATCGCCGACATGGCGTCCAGGAGACCCCAGCCCGCGGTGTCGTCGGGGCCGGCGGCGGAGGTGATGGACGGCCGCGCATGGCCGAGCAGGGCCGCGGCCAGGTCGTGGGGCCGCAGGTCCGGGTTCTTGTCCAGCAGCAGGGCCGCCACGCCGGCCACGTGGGGCGCGGCCGAGGAGGTGCCGCTGGCGGCCGCGTAGCCGCCGCCGGGAACGGCGGAGACCACGTCCACGCCCGGAGCCACGATGTCGGGCTTGTGCCGTCCGGACCCTTCCATCAGGGGCTCGGACGCCAGGGCCGGGGGTGCGGGAGCCGGTCCGCGCGAGGAGAACACGGCCACGGTTTCGTCCTGGTCCACGGCCCCCACGGCCAGCACGCCGGGGTAGCTGGCGGGGACGTCGCAGGAGGACGGGTCCGGCCCGTCGTTGCCCACGGCGAACACGGGCAGCACGTCGAGGTCGAGCAGGGTGGCGCAGACCTCGGCCAGGATGTCGCTGCCGCGGTCGTCCAGGCTCCAGGAGGAGCAGATCACGCGCACGTCCACGCCCGAGGACTTCAGCTCCACCATGGACTCCAGGCCGGCCAGGCACTGGGCGTAGGTGCCGTGGCCGTACTTGTCCATGACCTTCGCCCCGACCCAGCGGGCCGCGGGGGCCACGCCGATGTCGTAGGGCGACGGGCCGGGGCCGTCGCCGCCGAGGATCACGCCGAGGGTGTGGGTGCCGTGGCCGTGGTCGTCGTAGGGGGTCGGCTCTCCGTTGACGGCGTCGAACCAGTGGCCGGCGAACTTGCCTGCCAGGGCCGGGTGATTCGGATCGGCGCCCGTGTCCAGGTGCCCCACGATCACGCCCGAGCCGGTGAAGCCGGCCTGCCAGACCAGGTCGGCAGAGGTCTGGCGCACGTTCCAGGTGGCGCCCTCGCCGAGGCCGTCGAGGGTTCCCGTCGCGGGCTCGATCAGGCGGATCTGCCCTCCGCGGGCCAGCTTCCTGACCTTGCGCTTGCGGGCGACCTTGCGGATCTGGCGCGGCTTGGCGCGCATCACGATGGTGTTGAGCAGCCAGTGGCGGTCGAGCAGGGAGATGGCGCCGGGATCCTCGGCCTCGATTTCGGCCAGCAACCCTTCCTGCATGGCGAACGCCTGCTGCCGGTAGACCTGGATCAGCTGGGGGATCGGCATCTCGGTCTTGATGCCCGACACGGCCGGCGGGTCGAGGATGACCAGGCAGGTCATGGGCGTCTCGGGGTCGGCGTCCGCCAGATCCATGGCGAAGTCGGGCGTGATGCGCTCGAGCAGGACAGGGTCGTCCTGGAGCGCAGGATCGGTTGCGAGGGCCGGTAGGGCGCCGATCAAGACGGAAATGACGACGGCCGCCGATGCGGCGGCGCGTAAGCGAACGGACATCATACGGTTTCCCCCCCGATGATGATTTCAGCAGGCGAGGACCGATTATAGCATAGATCCGGGCGTTCGGGGCGTCCGGTCGGGGATCAGAGCTCCGGCTCGCGGTGACGCACGATCTGGCCTTCCACCATGTACACCACGTCCTCCGCGATGTTGGTGGCCAGGTCGGCGATCCGCTCCAGGTGGTTCGAGGCCGAAAGCACGTGGGTCAGCACGTCGATCTGTTCCGGGTTCGCGCGGATGGCGTCGCGGACGAGCTTGTAGGTCTGGCGGTGGACGGCGTCCACCTCGTCGTCCTCGGCGCAGACGGCCCGGGCCATGTCGGCGTCCATGTTGACCAGGGAGTCCAGGCTGTGCCGAAGCATGTCCTGGACCTTGGCGGCCATGCCGGGCAGGTCGAAGACGGCGTCCACGTCCGGGTGGGTGGCGAGGTAGCGAGCGCGGCGGGCGATGTTCACCGCCAGGTCGCCGATCCGCTCCAAGTCGTTGTTGATCTTCAGCACCGAGACGATGAAGCGCAGATCCGTGGCCACGGGCTGGTGCAGGGCGAGGGCCTTGAGGCACTCCTCCTCCAGCTCCACTTCCCGGGCGTCGATCTCGCCGTCCTTGCCCATGGCCTCCTCGGCCAGGGCCAGGTCCTTCTCCTCGAAGGCCTTCACGGCCCGCCAGAGGTTCTCCTCCACCAGACCGCTGATGGACAGCAGCAGCTTCTTGAGCAGCTCGATTTCCTTGCGCAGATGAATCATCGTCTCGCCTCCAAGGCGCGCGCCCCCGCGGAGCGGGGGTCGGTTGTCCGGTCGGTTCCGCCGCCGTGTCCGACCCCGCCCATCGCGGGGGCTCCGGGGGTGGAGCCGGTCGGCCCCGCCCCCGGTTCCGCACCGTCTTAGAACTTGAACTTCATGTCGGCCTGGAGGCGCTTGTAGTCCACGCCGTTCTCCAGGCCCTTGGTGTTCACCAGGTAGGTCAGGGCCAGCTTGGCGGCCTCGTTGACCTGGTAGCCGAAGGCCACGCGGTGACCCTTGCCGTCGGTACCGCCGCCCACGAAGTCGCTGTTGGCGAAGGCGCCCATGACGGCGTCGGCCTGCAGCTCGCGGTAGTCGTAAGCCAGGTCCCAGGTGCCGGGCTTCTTGGCCTTGTTGATCTTGGCGCCGAAGATGTAGCCCTGCTCGTTGTCGTCGGCCTCGTTGTTCTTCACGAAGTCGGCGAAGACGGTCACGGGGGTCTCGCCGGCCTTGAAGGCGGCCTCCACGAAGACCTCGATCAGCTTGAACTCGTACATGAACTCGTCGGACGCGTTCGAGGAGTTGCCGAAGAAGTCGTCGTCGTAGATCGGGCCCATCAGGTTGCTGTAGTTGAACATGCCAGCGCCGACGGTGAAGGTCGCGGCGTCGGTGGCCTGCTTGAAGCCGGCCTGGGCGCCCATCAGGGCGGCGTTCTCGGAGCCGGAGCGCTCATCGATCCACAGACCGGCGGCGTTCACGAAGAGCCCGCCCTCGCTCCAGAAGGCGGCGATGCCCTCGGGGGAAAGGTCGGAGTCCCACATCAGCTCGTTCTTGGCGACCTTGTGGAAGGGCATGCCCATCTTGCCGCCCTTGAACTTCACGCCGCTCTGGGTCTTCCAGGCGAAGAAGGCGCGGTCCAGACCGAAGTTCTTGGAGGTGAAGGCGCCGTCCAGGGTCTGGTTGGTGGAGATGGGATCGGAGGAGCCGGAAGCGAGGCGGAAGCCGAGGCTCACGTTCTCGGCCACGTCGGCGTCGACGGCGATGCGGGCGCGCACGCGGTGGCGGTTGCGCATCTCCTTGCCCTCCTCGTCGATCTGCTCGTGGCGGTAGCGGAGATCGCCCGACACGTCGACGGTCTCGGTCCAGTCGCCGGCGACGGCAGCGGCGGTCATGATCAGCAGAAGGCTCAGTACGGTCAGGGAGCGCAGCATCGGTTTCCTCCTCGGCACGAGGCCTACGAGTCCAGGGGGCGACACGCGGATCTGTGCGCGTCTGGGGTTCGACGGGCGGAAGATAGCAACGCGATGTTCGCGCCGCGTTCGGGAAACGTGAAAATCCCGTGAAAGCTCAGAAAGCGCCCAGGGGCAGGTGAAGCGTGAAGATGCTGCCCTCCCCCGGCGACGACCTTACCGTCACATGGCCGCCGTGGAAACGGGCGATGTGCTTGACGATGGCCAGCCCCAGCCCGGTGCCGCCCTGCTGGCGGCTGCGGGCCTTGTCCACCCGGTAGAAACGCTCGAAGAGGCGGGGCAGGTGCTGGGGCTCGATGCCGCGGCCGTGGTCGCGCACCGACACCAGCACGTAGTCGTCCACGGTTTCGGCCGTGACCTCGATGGCGTCGCCGTCCTCGCTGTACTTCACCGCGTTGCTCACCAGGTTCACCACCGCCTGCTCCAGCAGGGGCGGATCCAGCCGAGCCTTGAGCTTGTGGGGGCAATCCAGGCTCAGGCTCATGTTCCGGGCGTCGGCCTGGAGCTGGCAGGTCTGGATGGCCGACGCGAGGGTCTCGCACAGGGGGTACACGCCCAGCTCGCGACGGGTCTCGCCGGTGCCCTGCTCCAGCCGCGACAGGCAGAGCAGGTCCTCGATGATGGCGTCCAGGCGCCGGGCCTGGCGGGCGATGATGTCCAGGAAGCGCAGGGCGTCGTCGGGATCGTCCAGGCCGCCGTCGCGCAGGGTCTCCACGAACCCCTTGATGGACGTGACCGGCGTCTTGAGCTCGTGGCTGACGTTGGCCACGAAGTCCTGGCGCACGTTCTCGAGGCGGCGCAGGCGGGTCACGTCGTTCAGCACCACGAGCACGCGACGGGCCAGGCCGCCGCCCTCGATCCGCACGCCGTGGGCCTGGATCATGGTCTCGGCGCCGTCCACCAGGATCTCCAGGTCGTCCTCCACCGGATCCCGGGAACGGAACGTGCGGCTCAGGAAGTCCTGCAGGGCGGGGTTGCGCACGACCTCGGCCACGGTGCGGCCGCGGGCGTCGTCCTCGTCCACGGCCAGCAGGCTCGCGGCCGCGCGGTTCAGGTCCACGACGCGCTCGTCGGCGTCGATCACCATCACGCCCTCGATCATGGCCGCGAACACGGCGCCCAGCTCGTTGCGCTGCCGCTCGACGGTGCCGATGCGGTCGTCGAGCTGGGAAGCCATCTGATTCATGGCCTCGGCCAGGTGGGCGATCTCGCGGGTGGTGCCCAGGGGCAGCCTGTGGTCCAGATGTCCCTCGGCGAACCGGCGCACGCCCAGCCGCAGGCGCTCCAGGGGCCGGCTGATGCGACGGGCCAGGCCGTAGCTCACGGCCGCGGCCAGGGCCGCCACCAGCAGCACCGCCGTCAGGATGCTCCAGGAGATGCGGCGGAGCTGCTGCTCGATTTCGGTGAGCGGTACCGCCAGGCGCACCACGGCCGCCACCTCGCCGTCGCGTTCCACGGGGATGGCCTGGTACATCATGGTGGTGTCGAGAGTGTGGCTGTAGCGGACCGAGCGGCCGGGCCGGCCGTGGAGGGCCTCGCTGATCTCCTCGCGCAGCGCGTGGTTGTCCATGGCGGCGGACTCCTCGTCGGAGTCGCCCAGCACCACGCCGTCGGGGGCGATGATGGTGATGCGGGATTCCATGCGGCCGCCCAGATCGGCGCAGAGGGAGTCGAGGGCGGCGCCGCGGGCGGTGTCCAGCCATTCGGGGACGATGCGCTCCACGGCCCAGGTCCGCTGCAGCAGACCCTCCGCCGCCCGCTTCATGGCGAAGCCGCGCACCGAGCGCGTCGTGGCCACCGTCACCGCCAGCAGCGACAGCACGGTGATCAGCACGAAGGCCGGGAAGAGCTGGGAGAAGAGCTTGCGACGGGCCATGTCTACTCCGCGAATCGGTAGCCCACGCCGCGGACCGTCTCGATCAGTCCGCCGTGCACGCCGAGCTTCTTGCGCAGCGACGCGATCTGCACGTCGATGGAGCGGTCCAGCACCGGGTGGTCCTCGCCGTGAACGCCGCGCAGGATCTGGCGCCGCGTGAACACCCAGCCCGGCCGCGAAGCCAGGAACTTCAGGATGCCGAACTCGGTGCTCGAGACGTCGATCACGACGTCGCCCGCCCGGATCTCGTGGCGGCCGGTGTGGATGCTGAGGTCGTGGACCTCGAGGACCTCGGAATCGTCGCCCTCGGTGCGCACGCCGTGGTCCTCCACGCGTCGCAGCACGGCGCCGATGCGCGCCGTCAGGATCTTGGGGCTGAAGGGCTTGGTGACGTAGTCGTCGGCGCCCAGCTCCAGGCCGGTGATGATGTCCGACTCCTCGCCCCGGGCGGTGACCATGATCACCGGGATGGAGCGGGTGTTCCCGTCCTCCTTGAGCTTCCGGCACACGGACTTGCCGTCCAGGCCGGGCAGCATGAGGTCCAGCAGGATCAGGTCCGGGCGGTGCGTCTTCACGGCTTCCAGGCCGTCCTCGCCGGATTCGCAGAGCACTGTCTCGTAACCCTCCCGCTCCAGGTTGAAGCGGATGAGTTCGAGGATATCGGGCTCGTCCTCGACCACGAGGATCGTTTCCTTGGCCATGGCGACCTCTCCTTCCCGTCGGGTGCGGCGATCCGGACGATCCGGTCGAACGGGAACCATGATAACGATCAGGGCATCCGCTGATCGTGAATTCTCGATGAATTCCGCTGGAGACTACCCCTGGGCGACCGGAGCGACAACCCTGGACACCGCCTCTCCCGTCGACCATCCTGCAGGTTGATCCGCACGCCGACCCGGACCCGAGGAGCCCTTCATGACCCGTCCGATCCTCGCCGCCTGCGCCCTCGCCCTCGTCGTCGCGACCCTGTCCGGGTGCGGCATCTGCCTGAACTGCGGGCCCGACTACCGTCCTCCCGCGCGGATCGACCCCGAACTGCTCAAGCTCTCGGCCTTCATGACCGGTTCGTTCACCAGCGCCGACCAGGCCGCCGACGACCCGCGCTTCCGCCCCATCACCCTGGAAATGACGCGCATCTGGCGCCACGAGCCCGACCACGTGTGGCTGTACGTGGAGCAGGCCCTGGAGTCGCGACGCGACCGGCCCTACCGGCAGCGCGTGTACCGCCTCTCTCGGGTCGATTCGGTGACCTTCGCCAGCGACGTCTACCTGCTGGCCGACGACGCGGCGTGGATCGGCGCCTGGAGCGATCCCGCCCTGTTCGATGCGTCCTCCCCCGCCGACCTGACCCTCAAGGAGGGCTGCGCCGTGCGCCTGGAACGGATCAACAGCTGGACCTACGCCGGAAGCACCGGTGAGCGGACCTGCCCGAGCGAGCTCTACGGCGCCAGCCACGCCTCCAGCGAGGTCACCGTGAAGCCCGGCCGCGTGGAGAGCTGGGACCGGGGCTGGGACGACGAGGGGAAGCAGATCTGGGGCTCGGAGGCGGGACCCTACGTGTTCATCCGGTCGGATCGCAGGACGGGTCGTTGATCCGGCCGCTCCCGGGTTTCATCGGGTTTCCACGATACGTCAACGGCATCTTCATGAACGGTCGGTAGGTTCACACCCGCCGACCCGGACGACACCCGGGAACGACAACGTCATGGGACGGGTCGGCCCGGGCTCCGCCGTCCACACGCATCCAACTCGGCAGGGATCCCCACGGGATCCCGGATGCGCGGCGGAGCTCCGTCGTTTCCCCCTATCGCAGCAGCAACGCCCTCGTCGAGACCTCACCCCCGTCCGTCCGCACCCGCACCAGGTAGGCCCCGGAACCCGCGGCCCGACCGTCGTCGTCGCGGCCGTCCCAGCGCACCGTGCCGCGGCCAGCCGGGCGGCGCTCGTCCAGCAGGGTGCGCACCAGGGCGCCGCGCAGGTCGTGGACCTGTACCGTCACCTGTCCGGGCCGCACGATCTCGTACTCCACCGCCGTGGCCGGGTTGAAGGGGTTGGGCACGCAGCGCACGGCCAGGTGGCCGGGGGGCGGCGGCGGTTCGGTGCCCTCGTTGGACACCGGCACCAGGCCGTCGAAGTGGGCGCAGAGGTCCAGCAGGATCAGGGCGCGGTCCAGCTCCGCGTCGGCGCCGGCCACCGACGCCAGGCCGAAGGGCCAGGTGAAGCGGTCGCGGAAGCCGTCGCCGGGGCGGCGGACGCAGGCGGCCAGGGGCGCAGCGAAGGGCGAACCGAACGGGTCGGTCCACAGGGCGGCGATATCCGCTCCCGGCACCGGACCCACGGCGTCGAAGTCGTTGGGGTCGGGGCACCAGCCGTGGAGCTGCCAGGCGTGAGGCAGGAAGCCCGTCGGAGGCGGTTCCACCACGGCGGCGCCGGGTGAGTAGAGGCCCCCGAGCAGTGGCGCCACGTCGTCCGCCGTGAAGTCCACCCCCAGCACGTTGGTGGCGAAGAGCACGCCATCGGCACCATGGTCCGTGAGGTCGGCGATCACGTCGTCGCCGAACACGGCCAGGCCGCGGTCGCCGCCGGCGAGCCAGTCCTCCAGCAGGTCGATGTCCGCGGTGCGGATGCGGGCGTCCTCGTCCATGAGCAGGTTCGCGCGCTCGTCGCCGGCGTCGTAGATCACAGCGGTGTAGCCGGCCAATACCTCGGGCGACACACGCACACCGAGGCCGCAGCCGTAGGAATGGTTGGCCACGAAGACGTCGCCCGTGTACATGGGGCGGCCCGTGACCGCCAGGCGTGCGATGGCGCCGCCCCAGGCCGCGGCGGCGTCGGGATCGGGGTCGTCGATCCACAGGAGCTTGTCGTCGTGGGCCATGGTGGTCACGTCGTACACGCCGGGCAGGGCACGCACCGTGAAGACCTCGTCATACGACCCGAGGGCCGTACCCGAGCCGAATCCGGACGTGTCGGCGGGCATGATGGAGACGCCCGCGAATCCCGGCGCGACGGACTCCGCGGTCAGGTAGTAGTGGAGCACGTCGCCGGGGAACAGGAAGCCCTCGTCGGGCAGGTCGAAGCTCCAGCGGTCGGGCACGGGGATGCCGCCGGCCGTGAAGACGGTGTCGCCGGACACGGAGCCCGCATCGGGCAGGCCCGCCGACCGCCAGGGGTCGAACTCCGGGTTGCGGAACAGGGTGTAGTGGAGCAGCGGGCGGTCCGACAGTTCGGCGTCCAGCATCAGGGCGTCCGAGGAGATCACGATGGAGTCGCCGGGCACGGCGGCGCCGCTGCCCGCCAGGTTCGCCGAGTCGAAGGGCACGGCGGCCGCAGCCGGGTCGGCGGGATCGAGCAAGGGGGCGAATCCGTCCTGGGCCAGGTCCAGGGCGCGGGTCGAGATCTGCGGACCGTCGAGGGTGTGGACCATGTAGGCGACATCGTCGAAGTAGGGGGCCGGCGTGGGGTCGTCGCCGAAGTAGCCCCAGATCCAGCCGGCATCCCAGGCGCCGAGACGGATGCGGGCATAGGCGGCGTCCGCGGGCACCAGGTCCGACAGCACGTAGTCCTTCCGCTCGTAGCGGTCGGTGCCGTAGTACACGAAGCTGCGGTCCTCCCAGCTCCCCCACTCCACGCCGTCGGTGCTGTAGGCCACGGCCCAGTACCAGAACACGCCCTGGTCCACGGGCAGGTGGGGCCAGATGGAGAAGGCGAGGCGGTGGCCGAGGTAGTCGCCACCCGGCAGGGCGATGGCCGGCGACCAGATCTCGTTCTGCACGTGCTCGTACCCGCCGACCACGCCGCCGGTCACGTTGAACACGTAGGCGCCGGGGCCGTAGGTCCAGGTCACGCCCAGGGTGCCGCCGGTGCCGGGCACCACTTCGCCGTCGTCCACGAAGGCCCACTGGGGGGTGGCGTCGTCCACGCAGGGGTCGAGGGCGAAGAGGCGGGGCCAGACCTTGGCGAAGTCGCCGCAGCCGGGCTGGAGGTACGGGACCCAGTCGGCGGTGTCGCCGTCCTCGCAGGTCTCGGTGCCCATGTCCACCGGACCGCTGCCCTGGTCGAAGGTCACGTTGATGTCGTCGAGCACCACGGCGCCTGCGGTGGGCCACATGCAGTCTTCATCGGACCAGGCGCCGTCGGATGTGAAGATCCAGCGCAGGTGGATCCGGTCGCCGTTCTCGCCCGTGTATTCCCCCGGCTGGATCACGTAGGACTGGTCGAAGGCGTGGGCCGGCTCGATGCCGAAGTCGTACCAGATGTCGTACCAGTACTCGCCGGCATGGATCTTCAGGAAGATGTAGTCGTAGGCGGGCTCGGTGTCGTAGAGCATGGCCGCGGTCACGCGCACGGTGGTGGCCAGGGACGTGTCGGGCACCGCCGCTGACCACTCCAGGATCTCGTACCAGTTGTTGCCGTAGCCCTCGGCCGGATCACTTCCATTACACGCCGTGAAGACGTCGCCGCACCACCAGGCGTGGTTCACGGGTCGGGCCGTGGCGAATTCGTCGGCGCGGTAGGTGTCGATGCGCCAGAAACTCTCCGGGTCGCCGGTGACGTCCAGGGACGTCCAGTCCTGCCGGTCGGGCAGACCGCCGGCCGTCTCGAACTTGCCCTCGAGGGTGCCGGGACCGCCGTAGGCGAAGAGGGTGTCGGCGCGGGAGGAGACGGCGGGCCCACCCTCGATGATGTGCTGGTCGGCGGGGGCGACGCGGCGGCCGTCCGGGGCGCGATCGGCGGCGAGGGTCGGGACGGCGGCGAGCAGGAGCAGGAGGGAGACGTGGCGCAGCATGGCGATCCTCCGATCGGATCGGGAGGAGGTGGGGATCGGCGTTGATCGGAGTGTATCAGAATAGTTGTGCCGCAGGAAATGTCCCCCAGTCCGATTCCAGCAATAAACGGCCATGGATATTCTCATGCACTGCTGGCAACCGCCCCACTGCCGCTACCCTAGTTGCAAGCACCACTGGGGGCTCCACGATTTGTGGCCTACAAATGAACGAGCTTCAACACCCTGCGACCGGGCGTGCGATATTAGTACGAACCCGTACTATCAGTCATTCTTCGAAGACTATTATCAAGGATAAGCAGCAATCTTAGTCAGTCCCAATTCTCAAATAACGACCATGGTCGTCGATAGCCATTACCGCCTCGTCGCCCAAAAGCTATTGCTAGACAAAATGTTCTTGACCCGTGAGCTATTGACAGACATTCTCTTACTAGCTCACTCTAGATTTAAACCAATGTAATGATCGGAGAAATAGATGAAGATGAAGTCCCTATTCATCGTGATCACCCTTTTGACTGCTGTGATGATTGGTTGCACTGAGAACACTTCAGTAGAACCTGGCTCCGACGCACGTGGAAGCGTCAATAAGGATACTGGGACTGTAAAAATGGAACTGGGCAAGGAGATGGTCATTCCAGTTCACAATGTCGGTTCCGACAAGGCGGGCGGCGGCCTGACTGATGGCCAAATTCACAACAACATCGTTTCTGAATACCATGCGACATATGGTAGCGACAAGGCCGCTGCAGACTATGCCACAATTGCGGCGCGTGTTGAGGTTCTTGCCCAGAGCTATGGTTATGTCCCGGCAAGCTCTCTGGAAAGTCTGCTGGAATTCATGGACCTGGCCAACTACAACACGAATGCTTCGATCGTAGCGAACTACAATTGGCACCAGCTCGATAGTGCGGCTCAGACCTACTGGCACGGGCTCTTTGACGAGATTGAGGGCCTTGAGTCAGGTGCTGAGATCGAGGCTGCAGTTATCGCCTACGGTGCCATTCATGGATTCCCTCAGAACAAGCCCTACACCGGTGCGTTGAACATCCTGCTGCATTCTAGTGAATACTGGGATACTTATGAGTCTGACGGCTGGTGGGACAGGCTCAGGAGGGGATCCCAGGTGATCGCTTCTGATGCTGTGGGTGGCATCATGGGTGGCCTTGCTGGAGCTGGCCTTGGATTCATCGGAGGCGGGCCCGTTGGCTCCGTTATCGGTGGGGCCATTGGTGGCCCTGTTGGTGCAGCAACGGCTAGCATTGCTGCGAACGAACTTCTTCCGGAGTGAGCAATGAAGATCCAATCTGTCATTCCTGATGTAGTGGCAGCAGTGCTACTGGGGGTTGTGCTGGTCGTGTTGTCTGAATCAGGCACCATCCATCATGTACAGAACTACCCTTATGTAGCTATAATCGCTGGTTACAGCATCGGTAGGCTTGTTTCTATTCTTTGGGCCAACAAGAGGGCTACGAGATAGATCAAGCTCATAGTTGAGTGAGCGCGCGGGGGCTATAGCAATAGCCCCCGCTTTATCTATCGCTTATTGTACGAGGGATCTGGAACTTTGGAGTCAGCAGGCTTCCCCCGCAGCCCGCCCACTCGCCCACGCCCACTGGAAGTTGTAGCCCCCCAGCCAGCCCGTGACGTCCACCACCTCGCCCACGAAGTAGAGCCCCGGCACCTCGCGTGCCTCCAGCGTGCGCGACGACAACGCCGACGTGTCCACGCCCCCCACGGTGACCTCGGCCTTGGTCCAGCCCGCCGTGCCGGTGGGATGAAGCGTCCAGCCCCCGACGGCCGCCGTCAGCCGCTCCCGCTCCGCGCGGGACGATTCCGCCCACGGCCGCGCGAACCCGTGCCGCGCGCACCAGCCCCGGGCGAAGCGCCTGGGGAAGCGGCGGGCCAGCACTTGGGCCGGCGACTTGCCTGCCGCCGTTTCGAACACGACGGCCGGGTCCTCCCCCGGCATCAGGTCGATCGTCACGACCTCGCCCCGCGTCCAGTGGTTCGACGCCTGCAGCACGGCGGGGCCGCTCAGGCCGTAGTGGGTGAGCAGCACGTCGTCATCATAGGCCACGCCGGCGCAGGTCACCCGGGCGGGGAACGCCACACCGCTCAATTCGCTGCACAGTTCCAGGTCGGGGCCGTCCAGCTCCAGCGGTACAAGGCCGGGGCGCAGCTCCGTGACCGGCAGCCCGAAGGACGCGGCGATGCGGTGGCCCAGGTCGGTGGCGCCCAGCCTCGGCCAGGAGAGCCCGCCGGTGGCCACCACCAGGGACTCGCAACGGAGATCGCCGCCGGGGGTGGCCACGGTGAAGCCGCCGTCGTCGCGCAGGGCGTGACGCACGTCCACGCCGGTGCGGATGGGCGCCCCCGCCACGCGGCAGTGCTCCAGCAGCAGACCCAGGATCGCCTTGGAGGAATGGTCGCAAAAGAGCTGGCCGAGGTGCTTCTCGTGCCAGTCGATGCCGTGCTCCTCCACCAGGTCCAGGAAGTCGCGGGGCGTGAAGCGGGCCAGGGCCGACTTGGCGAAGTGGGGGTTGGCGGAGACGTAGCGGTCGGGGGCGGCGTCGACGTTGGTGAAGTTGCAGCGGCCGCCGCCGGACACCAGCACCTTGCGGCCGGGGGCGTCGTTGCGCTCGAGGACCAGGACGGAGCGGCCGCGGGCGGCGGCGGTGGCGGCGCACATCAGGCCGGCGGCGCCGGCGCCCAGCACGATCACGTCGGCGTCGCGCCAGGCGTCGGTCACAGGAACATCCGCTCGATCAGGTCGTGGTAGGCCTTGCTCACGGCCTTCCGCCGGATCTTCAGGGTGGGCGTCATCTCGCCCTTCTCCATGCTGAACGGGCGGGGCAGCAGGGTGATGGCCCGGATCCGCTCGAAGGGCGCGAGCTGGCGGCAGCGGGCGGCAATGCGCTCGTTCATGAACGTCACCACCTCGGGCAGCTTGATCAGGTCGTCGTGGTCGGTGAAGCGCAGCTTCTGTCGGCCGGCCCACTCCTTGAGGGCGTCGTAGGAGGGCACAACCAGGGCGCCCAGGAACTTGCGGCTGTCGCCCACCACCGCGAGCTGCTCCACGAACGGGTCCTGCCCCACCACCGATTCGATGCGCTGGGGCGCCACGTTCTTGCCGCCGGAGGTGACGATGAGGTCCTTGATGCGGTCGGTGATGGTCAGGTAGCCGTCGTCGTCCAGGAAGCCCACGTCGCCGGTGTGGAACCAGCCGTCGCACAGCACCTCGTCGGTGGCCTCCGGCTTGCCGAAGTAGCCGGTCATGACGTTGGGGCCCCGGGCCAGGATCTCGCCGTCGTCGCCGATGCGGATCTCCACGTCGCGGATGGGCTTGCCCACGGTACCGAACCGGAACTCGGCGGGCTTGTTGCAGGTGAGCATGGGGGCCGTCTCGGTCAGGCCGTAGCCCTGGCATACCAGCAGGCCGGCGGACAGGAAGAACTCCTCCACCTCGCGGGCCAGGGCGGCGCCGCCGGCCGAGAGCACGTTCTTGTCGCCGCCGAAGGCGTCGCGGATCTTGCGCAGCACCAGCTTGTCGGCCAGGGAGTGGGAGAGCTTCAGGGCGGGGCCGGCGCCGCCGGCGCGGATGTCGCGCTGGTAGCGGGCGCCCGTACTCAGGGCCCAGTGGAAGAGCTTCCGGCGCACGGGCGGCGCCTTCTCCGCCTTGTCCATCACCATGGAGAAGACCTTCTCGTAGAGGCGCGGCACCGCCACCATGACCGTGGGGCGGACCTCCTTCAGGAAGACCGCCACGTGGCGCGGGTCCACCACGTAGCTCACCGACGCCCCCCTCTGGAACACGTAGGCCGACCACGCCCGCTCGTACACGTGGCTCAGGGGCAGGAAGCAGAGGGAGCGGTCGTCGGGCTCCACGCGGAAGTGCTCGTCGAGGTGGGCGAACTGGTTGACGAAGCAGTCATGGCGCAGCATCACGCCTTTGGGTTCGCCGGTGGTGCCGGAGGTGTAGATGATGGTCGCCAGGTCGTCGGGGCGGGCGGCGGCGGCGCGGTCGGCGGCCTCGTCGCCGGTGGCGGCGCGGCCCTGCTCCAGCAGGGCGTCGTAGGTCATGTCGCACTCCGGGTCCGGAGCGTCCCCCAGCACGGCCACGATGCGCTCGGGCAGGCCGCAGTTCTCACGCACGCGGGCCAGGGAGGCGGCCAGGGCCTCGGTGCCGGCGAAGGCGATCTTCGCGCCGGCGTCGCGGATCACCACCTCCACCTGGTCGTCGGTGTTGGTGGCGTAGATGGGCACCGTCACGCCGCGGATCGACTGGATCGCCAGGTCGGCCTGGGTCCACTCCGGCCGGTTGGGCGAGAGCACGGCCACGTGGTCGCCGACCTCCACCCCGAGCACGATCAGGCCGCGGGCCAGCTCGTCCACCACGGCGTCCATCTCCGCGCAGGTCGTCTCGCGCCATTCGCCGTCGCGCTTCACGCGCTGCGCGATGCGGGAACCGTGGCTGCGGGCGAACTCCCGGATGGTCAGGGCGACGTTGTTCATGATGTCCGTCGTTTCGCTGCGGGGATCAGGATCGTCCCGCCGACGCATCCGCGCGGACGGGAGCGGCGACCAGGAACGAGTTGAGCAGGGAGGGGTCGTCCTCGAGCTGCGTGTCCTCGGGCACCACGCGCAGGACGGGGTTGAACTCCTCCACGAGGATCTCGTAGCCGGAGTTCTTCAGGAGCTTCACGTATTCCAGCCGCTCCGACTGGTCGATGCAGTGGCTCACCACGCCGTCCTTCTTCAGGAGGTCGGCCACCACCGGCATCAGGGCGCGCACGTAACGCTCGCTGTAACGCTGGAGGAGGGCGCGGCTGGTGACCAGGTCGATGCTGCCTTCGGGCAGGTTCGTCTCCAGCAGGTCGCACGGCGCCAGGTACTGCATCTTGAAGTGGCGCAGCACGCCGAAGAACGTGGCGCCCTCGGGCGGACGCAGGCGCTGCCGGACGTCGCGCTCCTCCAGGCCGAGCCGCTCGGCGATCTCGGGGGCGTGAGCGCGGAGGTTCATGGCGGTGCGCGACAGGATCTCCGCGTCCAGCACGCGCTCCCGGTCCACGAGCACCAGGTCGTCGCAACCGGCCAGGTAGAAGATCAGCGGGATGGTGGGCTGCCAGCAGGTTCCCAGGTCCAGGAGCGTGGCTCCCTCCAGGTCGCGCCCGCCGTGGCGGAGCATCTCCACCTGCCGGAGGCCCTGTTCGAGGGTGCGCACGTCGATCTCCGCCGGGGGCTCGCTGCAGCGTCCCACGGTATCGGCGCCGCGCCGGGCCCCGCCGAAAAGGCGGACGAACCAGTAGCGGATCCTGTCTCGACGGCGTTCCACGATGAAGACTCCCCAGGGGCCGCACACGGCGGCCTACCCGCATTTAACATGATACCAAGGGGTTTCGGGGATCGCCAAGGTGCGTGTGCCCATCGAACCCCGGCGTCATCCTACCAAATCGCCGGCACTTGCGCCAGCCCGGGAACACGATTCGGGATGCCCTCGATGGCGATTTCGATTATCGTGTCCGGGCCGAACGAAATCCCCCGAGCCACCAGGAGGGCCCCATGACGTTGAAGGTCTCCGACGATTTCCGATCCCGGGTCGATGCGGGCGAGATCAGCCGGGACGACGCCGCCCGCTTCGAGCAGTTCGTCGACCGCTGCAATCGCGACCTCATGAGCCACCCCGTCATCACGAACAACACCTACTGCGAGTGGTTCGCCCAGGGCGGTCTCGACCGCGAGGACGTCAGGCACATGATCGTGCAGTTCTCGGTCTTCTCCAATCTCTTCCTCATCGCCCAGCTCAAGAAGGTCATCAACGCCGGCAGCCTCGAGGGCATGCGTGCGTCGAAGGAGATCCTCGCCAACGAGATCGGCGTGATCTTCAACGGCCCCGGCGGCAAGCCTTCGGCCGACGGCGACCACGACCGCGAAGGCGACCCCGACATCGTGTCCGTCGAAGGCTCCGTGGACGGCGGCACCTTCCGGTTCCGCGCCGCCCACTTCGAGTGGCTGCTGAAGATGGGCGAGAAGCTCGGCCTGGGCTTCGATGACATGGGCAAGCGGCGCAACGGCACCCCGTCGACCCTCTTCTTCTGCGACGAGCTCGACCGCATCTACGGCAGCGACGACCCCAACATCGCCGAGGGCGCCAGCTTCGCCGTGGAGAACTGGGCCGCCGCCGGTTTCTGGAAGCAGCTCGTGGCCGGCCTCGACGACTTCAAGAAGCGCGAGCAGCCCGACCTGCCCCTGGCTTTCTTCACCTGGCACGACCGCATCGAGGAGCAGCACGCGGGCCACGTGATGGACGAGCTCGAGGAGGCCTTCTTCACCGAGGGCTTCGACGAGGAGAAGTTCATCGCCGGTGGGCAGGACATGCTCAAGGGCGTGCATGCGTACTGGATCGGGCATGACCAGGAGCGTCTGGCTCGGCATGCGGGAGTACCTGCGTAGATCGCATCGGGATGGATAGACAAGGCCGCCTGGAACGAAACTTCTCTACATCGTTCCAGGCGGCCTTGTCTATTCATCCCGATGCTGGACGTATTAACGGTTCAGGTTCATACGAGGAGCTTCGAATGAGACAGGCATCAGCATTCATTGCGTTCCTGGGTTTGGTGATGGTTGGGACTTCAGGTATGGCCTCTGATGAGTCACTGGTCCCGGTCGCCGAAGGCGAGGTGCAGCGCGTATTGGCGGCGGAAGACCAGTATGTTGCCGCGGAAGTATCGCGGGACGAGCCGGCCCTTCTCGACCTGGTCGACGACAAATTCGTGTTCAATTCCTCCGATGGGACCACGTCGGGGAAAGCAGAACTCATCCGCGGCGTCATGTCGATGGACATGGTTGGTCAGGAACTGTCTGAGCGGTCGGTTCTGATCGAGGGTGACGTGGCAGTCATATACGGTACCACAGAGTTGCGATTTCAGAGTCCCGGCGAGGCGCTCCGGATATCGAAGTACAGGTATACATCCGTCTATGTGAACCGGGAAGGCGCTTGGCGAATGCTGGGCCTCCAGATGCAGAAACATTCCTCACAATAGAGGTGCGGCAGCCCGGTACGCGAAAGGGCCGCCCCTGTTCTGGAAGAACGAGAGCGGCCCTCGAAAACGCGCGGCGATCCGGACGTGCTAGATGACGTCCTTCAGCTGCAGACCCTGCTTCCGCAGGTAGGGCATGAGGCCCAGCTTGTCGACGGTGCGCATGGCGCGGGCCGACATCTTGATCTTCACGGTGCGGTTGAGCTCCGGCACGAAGATCGTCTTGTTCTGCAGGTTCGCCAGCTGACGCTTCTTGGTCTTGTTGTGGGCGTGCGAAACGTTGTATCCCACCAGCGGACCCTTACCGGTCAGTTTGCAACGACGGGACATGTCGTCCTCCTCCGGGGTTACCGCTTCTCCTTGTGGACCGTGGCCTTGCGAAGTACGGCGTTGTACTTCTTCATCTCCATCCGGTCCGGGACGTTTCGCGGGTTCTTGGTCGTGGTGTAGACCGACGTACCGGGGGCTTCCGTGCACTCCAGGATGACGATCTTGCGCGGACCCTTCTTGGCCATGTCGGCTCTCCTTGAGAATCCAGTCAAAAGAACGGAGCATACCCGTGCGCCGCGTCGACGACGCACAAGGCCGGTCAATATAGCGGATCGGGGTCTGCAGTGCAAGAAACTTGTCCGGAACGGGGTTGGTGGCTCCCGGCGGGTCATCCGGACCATGTGAGGTTTCACCACGGCCCAGGTGCACCGACCCGTGAAGAAAAACCACACTTTGTGCACATTTCTCTCGCCCTCCTGTTCGACGGTGCTGTATCTTCCGCAACGACAAGGCGTTCATCGACCGGGAAATCCGGTCTGATCAGGCCCGCGTCTTGCCCATACCCGGGTCAACCCGGGAGACGACCATGACACGCATCATCCAGACCGCCACGCTTCTTGCGGCCCTCTGCGCCGCCGCCCTCGCCGCGCCCGCCCCCGACCGCGGATTCGGCGACGTGTTCCCCTCCCTCGTGATCGAATCCATCGAGGTGGACCAGGCCGCGGACATGGACGTGGTGCAAGGCATCCTCGGCCTCGCGCCGGGCATCGCCGTGGACCAGCAGACCATCCTGGAGGCCGTCGAGCGGCTGCGCGACAGCGACCTGTTCGCCTCGGTGGAGTTCTGGGTCCGACCCGGCTCCGAACGCGGGCACGTGATCCTCGAGCTCGAGGTGGAACCCCACGAGGAGCGCTCCGCCGCCCTGGACCTCCGCCTCGGCACCGGCGTGAGCGACGTGGACGGCTGGTACGCCATCCCCCTGGACATCGGCTTCCAGGACGTGTTCGACGAACAGGACAGCCTCTCCTTCCGCTACCTCCTCGGCTACCGCCGCACGGGCGTGGAGGTGGCCTACATCCAGCGCGGCGCCATGGGCGGCCGGGGCTGGTGGGGCATGCGGGCCGGGTCGCTGAACATGCAGCGCGTCTACTTCCACGACGACCTGGAGATCGCCCACCGCGTGGACCGCTCCCGGGCGTCGGCCTTCGTGGGCCGGAAGCTCGGCCGCTTCTGGTCGCTGCAGATGGAGTTCGGCCGCGAGACGAGCGACCCCCGCGACGGCGCCGAGATCTACCAGGACGACCCCTCCCGCGGCGTGAGCGACGGCGACGAAGTGGCGCTGGAAGACCTGCCCGCCTCCATCCGCAACGCCGTGGACCGCCGCAACGTGACCTTCGCCGAGGCGTCGCTCACCTTCGAAGCCCTCGGCGAACACGACGTGGCCCATACCCCCGCCTCCGGCGCCCGCCTGCGCGTCTTCGGTCGCGCCGCGTATCATCCGGAATCCGACTACGACCTGGCCGGTGCGGATCTGCGCCTCTACCGGTCCGGCCTGGGCGGCGTGTTCGCCCTGAAGGGCCGGGCCCTGACCGCCTCGCCCGAAGCCCCCTTCTACGACCGCCCCTACCTGGGCGGCCTGTACACGGTACGCGGCGTGCCCAGCCAGTCGCTGTCGGCTCCCGAAGGTGCCGACTGGCTCTGGAGCTCGACCCTGGAGTACCGCACCGCCCTGTCATCCGACCGGGAGCGCCCCGGCGCCTCGGCCGTGCTGTTCGTGGACGCCGGCCGCTGCGACGACCTGGTGTCCCCGAACGGCGAGTCCGTGGCCGTGGGAGCCGGCTGGGGCCTGCGCTTCCACCTGCTGGGCTTCCTGCTCGGCGCCGACATCGGCTATCCGATCACCGGCAGCCCCGTGGACGAATCGTTCCACGCCAACGTCTCGGTGGGGTGGACGTTCTGATGGCGACGGCACGCTGCATCCTCCTGACGTTCCTCATGACGACCGCCGTGGCGACGGACATGGCGACGGCCGCCGAGCCCACCGCGACCGCCGTCTCCCCCGTCCGCGACGACGACGGCCGCCTGGCCTGCCGCCTCCTGGCCGACGGCCTGCCCGGCGCGCGCATCGAGTCGTCGCTGCTGAGCGGCATCGTCTCGGCAGTGGACCTGGACGTGGACGTGCTGGACGTCCGCGACCGCCGCATCGCCCGCGCCCGCGTGACCCTGCTGCTGGCCTTCGACCTGTGGGACGAGACCTACACCGTCCGCGTGGACGGCGCCGAGCACCGGCTGCCCGACCTGGAGGGGCTCCGCGCCTGGCTGTCGCGCCCGCCGGCCCTGCCCCTGCTGCCCCTGGCCGACCTCCGCGCCGCCGACCAGCCCTTCTCCCTGCGCGCCGCCCTCACCCTGCACCCCATCGCGCCGAAGGACCGCCGCCGCGTGCGCGACGTGATCGCCGGCGCCGGCGCCGACGACCGCCGCGAGGCCACCGTCAGCCTGGGCCGCCTGATCCGCTTCTTCCACCGCGACGGCGACGAGGCCGTCGACCCCGGCGGCACCGTCCGCTCGCGACCCTTCCTGCTCGAGGAGCTGGGCCATGCGCTCGATCCGTAGCCGCCTGCTGGCCCTGGCCGTGCTGGCCGCCCTGCTGCCGGCGATCCCTCTGTCGCTGACGGTGCGCGACCTGCTGGACCGCAGCTTCGGCGTGGCGTCGACGGTGCGCGATGCGTCGCTCGGCGGACTCGAAGCCGGCCTCGAGGAATCGCGCGAGGCCCTGCGCGCCTGCAAGGCGGCCTTCGCCGAGGCGGTGGCGCGGGAGCATCGTCCCATGCTGCCGATGCTGGATCCCGACGTGGAAGCCGGCCTGGTCGTCATCGGCCTCGACGGCCGCCGCGACCGGAATGCCGACGTCCCCACCGACGTCCGAAACGCTTCCCCCGCCGTGGACGCCGAACCCGCCCGTGCCGGCGCCTGGCTCGTGACCGCCCGCCGCGCCGCCGACGGCGCCGCCGTGACCTACGCCCAGCCCCTGCCCCCGGAGATGGTGGCCCGCGCCGAGGCCGTGACCGAGGCCCTCACCCTCCTGCGCCAGCTCCGCCGCGACCGCGACGCCGGCCGCGCCAGCTACGTGTCGGCCTTCCTGATCACCTACGCCGCCACCCTGGCGCTGACCCTGGCCATCGCGCTCTGGGCCGCCCGCCGCGCCGCCCGTTCGCTGGAAGACCTGGCCGCCGCCACCGCCCGCGTCGGCGACGGCGACTTCACCGCCCGCGTGGACGCCCCCGACGGCGGCGAGGTGGGCGACCTGGCCCACGCCTTCAACGCCATGGTGGGCCGCCTGGACGCCCAGCAGCGCGACCTGGCCCGCCTGGAGAAGCTGGCCGCCTGGCGCCGCATGGCCCGCATCCTGGCCCACGAGATCAAGAACCCGTTGACGCCCATCCTGCTGGCGGTGCAGGAAACCCGACGCGGCTACCGAGGCGACGACGACGCCCACGCCGGCCGCCTGGCCGACTGCGAGTCCATCGTCACCGAAGAGGTGGACGGCCTGCGCGACCTCGTGCGCTCCTTCTCCGACTTCGCCCGCATGCCGCGACCCGAGCCCGCCCCCGAACGCCCCGCCGTGCTGCTGGACGACCTGGCCCGCCTCTACGGCGACCGCCTGGCCGCAAGCGCACCCCCCGCCGACCTGGTCTGGTCCTACGACGCCGCCCAGCTCCGCCGCGCCCTGATCAACCTGGTGGACAACGGCCTGGCCGCCTGCCGCCGCGCGGGTCGGGAGGAGCGCGTGGATGTGGCCGCCATCGTGCACGACGGCACGCTGGTCTGGACGGTCCGCGACGCCGGCGGCGGCATCCCCGAGGAACTCCGGGACCGTGTCTTCGAGCCCGACGTCACCGGCAGCGACGGCGGCATGGGCCTGGGCCTGCCCGTGGTGGCGGGCATCGTCGAGGGGCATGGTGGCCGCGTGGGATTCGACACCTCCCCCGACGGCACCGTCTTCACCCTGGAACTGCCGGCCGCGCCCGGCGAGGAGATCCGGTCATGACGCGCATCCTGA
>CAYFKR010000007.1:0-18472 GCA_964343835.1 uncultured Fibrobacteraceae bacterium | reverse complement strand
CACGATCCGTCTGCCCGCGAACGGGGAGGAAGCCTGATGTCCCGCATCCTGATCGTCGACGACGAGAAGAACATCCGCCGCACCTTCGGCATGGTGCTCTCGGGCGAGGGCTTCGAGGTGGACGAGGCGGAGTCGGGCGAGGCCGCCCTGGAGAAGCTGTCGGCCGGCGTGCCCGACCTGATGATCCTGGACGTGAAGCTGCCCGGCATCGACGGCCTGGAAGTGCTGCGCCGCGCCCGCGCCGACCACCCGCGCCTGCCGGTGGTCATGATCTCGGGCCACGGCACCATCACCACCGCCGTGGAGGCCACCCGCGACGGCGCCCTCGACTTCCTCGAGAAGCCCTGCGGCCGCGACCGCCTGGTGCTGGCCGCCCGCAACGCGCTTCAGCTCGGCCGACTGGACCGCGAGGTGCGCACCTACCGCCGTCGCGAACGCGACCGCCACACCATGGTGGGCGAGGCCCCGGCCCTGCAGGCCATCCGCGAGCAGATCGCCCGCGCCGCCCCCACCGGCGCCCGCATCCTGGTGCGCGGCGAGAGCGGCACCGGCAAGGAGCTGGTGGCCCGTGCCTTCCACGACGCCAGCGACCGCGCCGACGGCCCCTTCGTGAAGGTCAACTGCGCGGCCATCCCGGAGGAGCTCATCGAGAGCGAGCTGTTCGGCGCGGTGAAGGGGGCCTACACCGGCTCCACTGCCGACCGCGACGGCAAGTTCCAGCAGGCCCACGGCGGCACCCTGTTCCTGGACGAGATCGGCGACATGAGCCCCCGCGCCCAGGCCAAGGTCCTGCGCGCATTGCAGGAGGGCGAGGTGGAGAAGGTGGGCGGCAGCGGCGCCCGCAAGGTGGACGTGCGCGTGGTGGCCGCCACCAACCGCGACCTGGAGGCCGACGTGCGCGAGGGCCGCTTCCGCGAGGACCTCTACTACCGCCTGAACGTGGTGCCGGTGACGGTGCCGCCCCTGCGCGACCGCCGCGCCGACGTGCCCCTGCTGGCCGATCATTTCCTGGCGCGCTACTGCAGCGAGAACGACCTTCCCTCCCGCGAGTTCGACGCCGCCGCCCGCGACCTCCTCGCCTCCTGCGACTGGCCCGGCAACGTGCGCGAACTGCACAACGCGGTGGAGCGGCTGGCCATCATGAGCCCGGGTGCCGTGATCGGCGCCGACGACCTGCGGGCCGCCGGCGTGCTCACGGGCGCCGCGCCCGCCGCCGCACCCGCCGCCGACCCGGGCGGCGTGCTGGACCGCGTGGCTCCCGCCAGCCCCTCCGCGGTGAAGGCCGAGGGCGGGCTGGTCAAGGCGCGCCAGGCCTTCGAGGCCGGCTGCATCCGCCGCGCCCTGGACGAGGCCGGCGGCAACGTGTCGGCGGCGGCCCGCGACCTGGGCATCGACCGCACGAACCTGCACAAGAAGATCGCCGCCTACGGACTGGACGACCGACCGGAGGACGCATCATGAGAACTGCGCTGATCACGACCCTCCTGCTGCTGATCGCCCTCGGGGCGACGGCCGACGACCGCTACCCCCACGGCCGCTGGACCATCGGCCTGGACGCCATGCGCAGCTGGATCGAGGAGAACTCCGACGACGACGCCGTGTCGGTGGAGGAAGTGGCCGACGGCGGCGCCCTCCAGGTCGGCTGGATGGCCTCGCCCAACATCCAGCTCCGCCTCTACAGCGGCGCGGCCGAGCACTCGTCCGCCGACGACGAGCGCACGTTCCGCTACGGCGCCGGCACCATCGACCTGGTCTACCTGTTCCGGCGCGGCGCGACGTTCCGCCCCTACCTGGCCGGCGGCCTGGGCGGCTTCCACATCGAGTCACAGACCGACGCCGTGCGCTTCGAGAGCGACGGCGCCGGCACCGCCTTCGGCGCCGGCTTCCACCTGCACCTCAACCGCCGTCTGGCCCTCCACGGCCAGCTCCGCCTGGAGACCGTGAACTGGGAGACCAACCGCGCCATCGCCGTGATGCCGGACGGCTCCGAGGTGACCGTCGAGACCCCGGTGGAGGACTCGGGCGCGTCGGGCAAGGCGAGCATCGGCGGCATGTTCTGGTTCTAGTCGCGTTCACCCGAATCGGGAGTTCATCATGAAGCGCCTGCTCTCCGTCCTGATCCTGCTCGTGCTGGCCGGCAGCGCCACCGCCGTCCTCCCAACCCGCGACGAGCCCGTCCGCACGGTCATCCTGATCCGCCACGGCGAGTACGAGCACGGCGTGGACACCCCCGACGAGGGCGGCCTGGTGGCCCTGGGCCGCCAGCAGGCCCGCCTCACCGCCGAGCGCCTGGACGCGCTGCCCCTCACCCTCGACTCCCTCCACTCCAGCACCATGACCCGCGCCCGCGAGACGGCGGAGATCGTCGCCGCGCACTTCCCGGGCCTGGAGATCGTCTTCCACGACGACATCCGCGAGTGCACCCCGGCGACGCTGCGCGAGGACATCATGCTGGAACTGGAACCCGGCGAGGCGGAGCTGTGCGAGGCCGGCCTCGAACGCGCCTGGCCCCTGATCTTCCGCCCCGCCGACGCCGACCGCGACCAGCTCGACGTGGTCATCTGCCACGGCAACGTGATCCGCTGGTACGTGTGCAAGGTGCTGGGGGTGGACCCGATCCACTGGCTGGGCATGAGCATCGCCAACTGCAGCCTGACGACGGTGCAGATCCGTCCCGACGGTTCGACCAAGCTCCTCGGCTTCGCCGACAGCGGCCACATTCCCTACGGCATGACCACGTACCCGGGCACCGAAGCGCCCCAGTAGATTCCGCTGTAAGGGTTTCCCGACCCCCGAAACGGGGATGGCACGGCGCGGAGGGAGAAGACCGACGCCGACCGTCCGGGGATTCGGGTCCTGCAGCTCCTCGACCCCCGGCGACGACGAGGCCCGATCCGGAAGGATCGGGCCTCTGATCGTTCGGCACGGACTGTCTAGAACCGGAACCCGATGCTCAGGCTCCCCGAGCTCATGACCACGTCGGTCTCTGCCTCTGAGACGTCCTCCACGTAGTCCTTGTAGTCGTCCGCCTGGCGCCAGGCCAGACTGAAGTCCAGCACGACCTTCTCCCAGTTGTAGCCCAGGCCGCCGCCGACCATCAGGCCGGAGAAGTCGTGGGAGGCCGACACGCCGAGGACCTCCACCTCGAAGGTGTCCTTGTAGAACCCGCCCAGGCCGAACCAGCGGAAACCCACGCGGTCCAGGTTGGAGCCCAGGAGGAACTGGGCCTCGAAGCCGTTGATCTTGAGCATGCTCGTGTCCTCGTGCTCGGTCGCGTAGGCGGCGCCGCGCACGGCCATGCTGCTGCTGAAGGCGTAGCTGCCGCCCAGGCTGAGGCCGCCGAAACTGTCGCTCAGGCCGTCCTCTTCCCAGATGATCACGTAGGAACCGATGGACACGGCGCCAGGCTTGATCTCCTGGGCCATGGAGACGCCGCTGATCAGGATCGTGGCGATGAGCAGGGTGATGATGGTCCTCATATCCGTCCTTTCGTGGTGATCGATTCGCCCGCCGGGCCCGACGCCGGCAGGACCGCGAGTCTACGCCCGCTCGATTGAGATTGCATCATCGATTCGAGCCCGCAGAACTTCCGGCCGTCCGCGGCGTATCACCGGTTCACCCGCGCCCCGAAACCCCTTAGGATCACCCCATGATCAAGGGCTTCCTCCAGAAGGTCACCGGCATCCGCGACGACGAGTTCGCCGCGGCCGCCCTGTCGTGCCTCTACTTCTTCTTCCTGCTGGCCGGCTACTACGTGCTGCGCCCCCTGCGCGAGGAGATGGGCCTGGCCGGCGGCGTGCGCAACCTGCCGTGGCTGTACCTGGCCAACCTGGTGGTCATGCTCCTGCTCACGCCGCTGTTCGGCCTGCTGGCCAACCGCACGCCGCGCCGTCGGCTGGTGCCGTCGGCGTACCTGTTCTTCCTGGCCAACATGGCCGTGTTCTATGTACTCATGCGCGGGCTCCCCGAGCGTCACGACGTGTGGGTGGGCCGCGTGTTCTACGTGTGGCTGAGCGTGTTCAACATGTGGGCGGTGTCGCTGTTCTGGGCCACCATGGCCGACCGCTGGGACCTGGAGCGCAGCAAGCGGCTGTTCGGGTTCATCGCGGTGGGGGGCACGGTGGGCGCCATCGTGGGCGCGGCGATCACCGCTTCGCTGGTGGACACGCTGGGGCGGACGAACCTGCTGTTCGGCTCGATGCTGATGCTCGGGGCCGCCATCGTGACGGTGACGGCGCTGGGACGGCTGGTGCCGGCCAGGGTCGACCGAGCGGACGTTTCTGACGCGCCCGTCGGGGGCAGCATGGTGTCTGGCATCACCGCCACCGCCGCCAGCCCCTACCTGCTGGGCATCTCCGCCTACCTCTTCCTGTACAGCCTGACGTCCACGTTCCTGTACTTCGAGCAGGCCAGCATCGTGGCCGACGCAGTGGCCGACCGCGCGGCACGGACCGCGCTGTTCGCGCGCATCGACCTGTGGGTGAACATCCTGACCCTGGTGCTGCAGCTCGGCGTGACGGGGCGGCTGATCCCGCGCATCGGCGTGGGCGCCACCCTGACCATCCTGCCGGTGCTGACCGTCGTCGGCTTCCTGGCCCTGGGCTTCGCCCCGGTGCTGGCGGTACTGGTGATCTTCCAGGTGGTGCGGCGCGGCGGCAACTACGCCCTGGCGCGGCCGGCCCGCGAGACGCTGTTCACCATCGTGCCGCCGGAGCAGACCTACAAGGCCAAGAGCTTCATCGACACCTTCGTGTATCGCGGCGGCGACATGCTCGGCGCGACCCTTTTCGACGCCCTCGGACGGCTCGGCATGGGCCTGGCGGGCGTCGCCTTCACCGCGGTGCCGGTAGCCGCCCTCTGGGGCGGCGTCGGACTCGCCCTCGGCGCGGCCCAGCGCCGTCGGGCGGCCGCGGATCATCCCCCGGAGGAATCATGACCATCGATCGCCGCGACTTCCTGAAGACCCTCGCCGTGGGCGGCGCCGCCGCCGGCCTCGGGGCCCTGTCCCCCGGCGCCTCCCGGGCCGACTTCGCCCCCATGAAGAGCCCCCGCCCCCTGCGCATCCTGGTGCTGGGCGGCACGCGCTTCCTGGGCCCCCACACCGTGAAGTACGCCCTGACCCGCGGCCACGAGGTGACCCTCTTCAACAGGGGCCGCTCCAACCCCCACTTCTTCCCCGACCTGGTGAAGCTCAAGGGCGACCGCAACGGCGACCTGGCATCGCTCGAGACCGGCGAGTGGGACGCCGTCATCGACACCAGCGGCTACGTGCCCCGCGTGGTGGACCTGTCGGCAGAGCTGCTGAAGGACCGCGTGCAGCAGTACGTGTTCATCTCCACCATCTCGGTGTACGCGGACTTCAATGAGATCGGGCTGAACGAGAACTCGAAGGTGGCCGTCATCGACGACCCCACCACCGAGACCGTCGACGCCGAGACCTACGGCGCCCTCAAGGCCCTCTGCGAACAGGCCGCCGAGCGCAGCATGCCCGGCCGCACCTGGAACGTGCGCCCCGGCCTGATCGTGGGCCCGCTGGACCGCACCGACCGCTTCACCTACTGGCCCGTGCGCGTGAAGCGCGGCGGCGAGGTGCTGGCCCCCCAGGGCCCCGACGAGCAGGTGCAGATCATCGACGTGCGCGACCTGGCCGAATTCCTGATCCACGGCGTGGAACGCAACGCCACGGGCGTGATGAACGCCGTGTCGCCCCCCGGCCAGATGGCCATGGGCGAGATGCTCGACGCCTGCCGCCGGGTCAGCGGCAGCGACGCGTCGTTCACGTGGGCCGCGTCGGACTTCCTCGCCGAGCACGACGTGAACGCCTGGAGCGACATGCCCTGCTGGATCCCCACCGACATGGAGGCCGGCGTGGGTACGGTGAACGTGGACCGCGCCCTGGCCGCCGGCCTCACCTTCCGCCCCATCGCCGAGACCGTCCGCGACACGCTGGACTGGTGGGCGAGCGAGCCCAAGGAGCGCCGCAACGGGGAGATGCGCGCGGGGCTCACGGCGGAGCGGGAGTCGGAGGTGCTGAAGGCCTGGCACGCCTCGCAGGGGTAGCGGTCAGTCGGCGATGACGAGGCCGTCGAAGACTTCGTGGGACAGGCGGCCGCCGACCTTGCAGTTGCCTTCCACCTCGAACCAGCCGCGGATGTCGCCGGCGACGAGCTCGCACCAGCGCATGTCGTCGGTCATCCCCAGGACGGCCTCCGTGCCGGCCGGGATCTCATGCGGAAGTTCGGGGCCGTCCGGGGATTCGCGGAGGCGGAGCGGCACGCGCAGGGTGACGGGGTGGTTCATGGCGACCCATTCCAACGGCCTGCACACGAGCTTCCCGTTCTCCATGACGTATTCGCACTCGTGATACCAGGTGTGGATGAGCCGCATCCGGCACGTGCCGCGCACGACGCCCGAGCCGTCCAAGGTCGCCGGTCTTCTCGATTCCCACTTGCCGAACCCGCCTTCGATGCTCCCGAGGTTCACGAGTTCGCCGTCGACGTAGCGGTAGATCTTGAGTTCGGGGTCGGCGCTGGGACCGTCGTCGTGGACGGCGACTTCCGTGAAGGTGTCGAGGGTGTCGATGTCGACCAGGGACCAACCGCCGTTCAACCCCCAGCCGATGCCTTCGGCGGTGGCGTCGCCGGCGCGGACGGTGAAGCGGTTCCAGTAGCCGCGGCCTTGTGGTTCGTGAAACTCGACGTCGTACGTGACGGGTTCGACGGCGATTGCGACCGTGGCGAGCATCGCGATCAGGATCGACATACCGATCTTCATGCCTGCTCCCCGGGTCAGAGCCCCAATTCCTCCGCCACCCCCGACAACGCCCCCAGCACGTGCTCGATCATGTCGTCCAGCTCCAGCCCCAGGTCCTCAGCGCCTTCGCGGATCTCCTCGCGGTTCACCTTGGCGGCGAAGTCCTTCTTCTTCAGCTTCTTCTTCACCGACTTCACCTTCACCTGGCTGATCTTCTTGTCGGGCTGGACCATGGCGCAGGCCATGCAGAACCCGCTGAGCTCGTCCACGGCGAAGAGCCACCTGGCGCAATCGTTCTCGCGGGGAACGCCGGTGTAGCTGGCGTGGGAGAGGATGGTGCGGACGAACTCCTCGTCGTAGCCGCGCTCGCGGAGGATGTCGGCGCCCTTCAGGGGGTGGTCGGGGGCGTCGGGGTACATCTCGTAGTCGAAGTCGTGGAGGAGGCCGACGGCTCCCCAGTATTCCGGGTCGTTGCCGGTGCGCTCGGCGGACGCGCGCATGGCGGCCTCCACGGCGTAGGCGTGGCGGCGGAGGGAGTCGGTCTTGGTGTACTCGTGCAGCAGCTCGAGGCAGGTGGCGCGGTCGGTGAGGCTCATCAGAACTCCAGGTCGTCGTGGTGCTCGCGCAGCCAGTCCATGTGGTGGTCGTGGTCGGGGCAGACGGTCTTCAGCAGGGCCTTGAAGCCCCGTCCATGGTTCAGGTGCCTGAGGTGGCAGAGTTCGTGGCAGACGACGGCGTCGATCACCTCGGGCGGCGCCATCACCAGCCGGTCGCAGAACGACAGCGTCCCGCGCGACGAGCAGCTCCCCCACCGGCTGCGCCGCTCCCCCACGATCACCTTCTTCGGCTCGAAACCGTGACGCCAGGCGTGGTGGGCCACGCGGTCCTCCAGCACGCCGCGGGCCTCGCGGCGCAGCCAGCGACGCAGGGCGGGGCGCGGGTCGAGGAGATCGGCGGGCGGCAATTCGGCGACGAGTTCGTCGTCGGTCAGGGTGATGCGGGCGCGGACGCGGCCGTCGGGCAACGGGCGCAGGCGCAGGGTGCGTTCACGGCCGAGCATCAGGAGAATGGCGCCATCCACGAGTTCACGGACCTGCGGGCCGTGGCGCACGCCGTGGCGGTCCACGTGCTCGTCGATCCAGTCGGCGTGGGTACGCAGGGCATCGTCCACGTCGCGCAGGGCCCAGCTCCAGGGCAGCACCACTTCCAGCCCCTTGCGGGTGCTGACGTGCAGGTTGAGCCGCCGCGCCCGCTTGCTGCGGCGGATGCGGTAGCGCACGGGCTTGCCGTGGATCAGGGTGGTCTCGACGCGTTCGCTCATGGTCGGGTCATGGTACGGCCTCTCGGGTCGGGGGGCTACACCGGGTTGCCTCGTGCGCGTGGCGATGACACGCGCTGCACAGGGTTGCGAGGTTGTCGGGCTCGTTGGCTCCTCCGCGTGCGCGGGGCGTGATGTGGTGCACCTCCAGGAAGCGGGTGGCGCCGCAGCCGGGGGTGGTGCAGCGGTGGTGGTCGCGGGCGAGGACGGCGCGGCGGATCGATGGGGGGATGGTGGAGCGGTTGGGCTCTGCAGGGTCCTGCGATGATCGGACCGAGTCGCACTGCATGGCCGCTACGGCGGCGGGCGCGACGGGGCGGCCGGCGACGGTGGTCGTGTTGCAGGTGTTGCAGGTGTAGGCGATGACCTGGTAAGGGGATGCGGCCGCACCACGTGGTCCGTCGGAGGCGACCAGGGCATCGAGCCCTTCCAGGACGAGGGCGGCGCGGGACTGACGGTGGCCCTTCTTGCGCAGCGTCTCCAACAGCCCCTCGAACCGCGCGGCTTCCACCGGCGTGAGGGTGAGCGACACCGTGACGGGCGTCTCGACGGACGCGGCGGCCTTGGGCGTGTCCAACACCATGGCCGCCTGCCCCCGCGCACGCCGCAACCGATCGCGTTCGCGGCGGTTCCGCTTTCGCGCCTGCGCGACCTTCACCTCCAACTCACGCGAAGTAGCGACCGCCGCCTCCGCCACCCACCGCTCCTCGGTGCGCGATGTTGCAACCGCGGCGATGGTCCGCGCCTTCGTCCACGACAGCTCGCCGCCGTCCAGCGCGGCCCGCGTGGCCGGCAACCGCTCCAACGCAGCCGCCAGTCGCACGAACTGCCGCGTCTTCGCGACGGACAGCCCGAGTCCCTGGGTCCCATACAGTTCGATGGTGGCGTACCCGAGCCGCCGAAACAGCCCGTCGTCCATCACGTGGGCGAACAGTGTGACGGCGGAGCGCTCGGCGCGGCGCAATACGCGGAGGGCATCCACGAGACGGTCGTGGACGCGCTGGGCATCTTGAAGCAATGGAATCTGCCGATCCGGGAGGGAGTCGTGCAGGTAGGATATGGCATTATCGTACGTTAATCAAGAAGAATCGGTGTTGCAACCGAAATTCTACAACCATCAGAATGACAACGACATACAGCTATACCGCGTGTTCCCTCTTGCGCCCGTCCCCCACCTCCCCCACAATCCCGACCATGAACGCCCGCACCCTCGCAGCCGACCTCCGCACCCACGCGGACCCCGACATCGCCGCCCACTCGCGGCGCTTCTTCCGCGCCGAACCCGGCGGGTACGGAGAAGGCGACCGCTTCCTCGGCATCCGTGTGCCGGTGGTCCGCCGCGTCGCCCGCGACGGCCGCGATCTTCCGCACACGGAGATCCGCAAACTCCTGCGCTCCCCCTGGCACGAGATCCGCCTCATGGCCCTGGTCGTCATGGTCGAGCGGTTCAAACGCAACCCCGACCAGCACGACGGCCTCCACACCCTCTTCATGACCGAGATGGACCGCGTGAACAACTGGGACCTCGTGGACCTCGCCGCCCCCTGGCTCGTCGGCGCCCACCTGCTCGACAAGGACCGCACCCTCGTTCACGAGCTCGCGGCGACCGACGCCCTCTGGCCCCAGCGCATCGGCGTGATGGCCACCTTCGCCTTCATCCGCGCCGGCGAGTTCGACTTCACGCTGGCGATCGCCGACCATCTGCTCCATCATGACCACGACCTGATCCACAAGGCCGTGGGCTGGATGCTGCGCGAAGTAGGCAACCGCGACCGGGCGACCGAAGAGGCGTTCCTCGCCGACCGCTACCACGCCATGCCCCGCACCATGCTGCGCTACGCCATCGAGAAGTTCCCCGAGGGCCGCCGCCGCGCCTACCTGGAGGGCCGCGCATGACCGACTCCCGCCACATGGACCGCGACGAGTTCCGCCGCCGCGGCCACGAGCTCATCGACTGGATCGCCGACTACTGGGACCGCGTGGAGGACCTGCCCGTGCGCAGCCCCGCCGAGCCCGGCGCCATCCGCGCCATGCTGCCCGACGCACCCCCCGAACACGGCGAGGGCTGGGACGCCATCCTGCGCGACGTGGACGACGTCGTCCTTCCCGGCGTGACCCACTGGCAGTCCCCCAACTGGTTCGCCTACTTCCCGGCCAACGCGTCCGGGCCCGCCGTGCTGGGCGAGCTGCTGTCGGCGGGGCTGGGCGTGCAGGGCATGCTGTGGTCCACGTCGCCCGCCTGCACCGAGATCGAGACCCACGTGCTGGACTGGCTCGTGGGCATGCTGGGGCTCCCCGACCGCTTCCTGAGCAGCGGACCCGGCGGCGGCGTGATCCAGGACACCGCCAGCAGCGCCGCCCTGTGTGCCCTGCTCGCCGCCCGCGACCGCACCGACGGCGAGGCCGTGGCCTACACCTCGACCCAGACCCACTCGTCGGTGGAGAAGGCCGCCCGCATCGCCGGGCTCGGAACCGAGCGCCTCCGCTCCATCGCCACCGACTCGAACTGGGCCATGGACCCTGCCGCCCTCCGCACCGCCATGGCCGCCGACCGCGACGCCGGCCTCGCCCCCGCCTTCGTGTGCGCCACTCTGGGCACCACTTCCAGCCACGCCTTCGACCCCCTGCCGGCCATCGCCGAGGTCTGCCGGGAATTCGGCGCCTGGCTCCACGTGGACGCCGCCCACGCCGGCACCGCCGCGCTGTGCCCCGAGTACCGATGGATGAACGCCGGCCTCGAGCATGCCGACTCCTACTGCTTCAATCCCCACAAGTGGATGTTCACCAACTTCGACTGCGACTGCTTCTGGGTGGCCGATCGCGGCGCCCTGCTGCGCAGCCTGAGCATCCTGCCCGAGTACCTGCGCAACGCTCCCACCGAGTCGGGCGCGGTGATCGACTACCGCGACTGGCACATCCCGCTGGGGCGCCGCTTCCGCGCGCTGAAGCTGTGGTTCGTGATCCGCCACTACGGCGTGGAGGGGCTGCGTCATCACGTGCGGGAGCACGTGGCCATGGCGCAGGAGTTCGCGCAGTGGGTCGACGACGACCCGGACTGGGAGCTGGCGGCACCGGCGCCCCTGAACCTCGTGTGCTTCCGCCACCGGAGCGGCGACGCCGGGACCGAGCGCATCATGAACGCCGTGAACGCCGACGGTCGCCTCTTCCTGACCCACACCAAGCTCGACGGTCGCTACACGATCCGCATGAGCATCGGCCAGACGCACACCGAGCGGCGGCATGTGGAAGCTGCCTGGGCCGTGCTCCGCGAGGCCGCCGCAGTGTAGCCGTCGCGGCCGACCTTGCCTACCTTGGCTCGAATCCCCACCGACGCACCGAAAGGACCGCGCCATGACCCCGACCACCCTGGCCGACACCCTGGCCGTCCAGCTCCGCTACACCCACTGGGTCGTCACCCAGACCATGGGCGGCATCACCCACGAGCAGGCGCTGATCGCGCCGCCCGAGGGAGGCAACTGCATGAACTGGGTGCTGGGGCACATCGCGTCGTCGCGCAACGGCATGCTGAAGATGCTGGGCGTGGAGCCCGCCATGGACGCGGCGGCCGACGAGCGCTACCGCCGGGGCAGCACCGCCGTGACCGCCGACGACGCCGTGCCGACCGACGACCTGCTGGCCGCCTTCGACAAGGCCCAGGCCGGCCTGCTGGAGGGCCTGCGGAACCTGCCCGAGGAGCGCCTCGGCGACCCCGCCCCCTTCAGCCCCGGCAACGACCCCGGCGAGACCGTCGGTTCGCTGCTGGCGGGCCTGCTCTTCCACGAGAGCTACCACGTGGGCCAGCTCGGAGTGCTGCGCAGGTCGGTGGGGTGCGAGCCCATCATCCGCTGAGACGGGAGGGACACGACATGAGAATCATCATCGCGACAGCCGTGATCCTGGCGGCGACGACCTGCCTGG
This sequence comes from uncultured Fibrobacteraceae bacterium, assembly GCA_964343835.1. Classification (GTDB taxonomy): domain Bacteria; phylum Krumholzibacteriota; class Krumholzibacteriia; order LZORAL124-64-63; family LZORAL124-64-63; genus CALEMW01. Next base: position 6,483 of record CAYFKR010000007.1, on the reverse strand, counting down.
GAGCCGGCAAGGAGAAGCCCGTGACCTACAACGAGCTGAACGAGATGGAGACGCACGTCATCGTCGGCAAGGGCACCGAGCGCCCCTTCACCGGCCGCTTCGAGAACCTGTTCGACGACGGCACCTACATCTGCCGCCGCTGCAACGCGGCGCTGTACGAGTCGTCGTCCAAGTTCCACTCGGGCTGCGGCTGGCCCTCCTTCGACGACGAGATCGACGGCGCCGTGCGGCGCGAGACCGACGCCGACGGCCGCCGCACCGAGATCCTCTGCGCCAACTGCGGCGGGCACCTGGGCCACGTGTTCATCGGCGAGGGCTTCACCGACAAGAACACGCGCCACTGCGTGAACTCGGTGTCCATGGACTTCGTGAAGAAGGGCGAACCCCTGCCCGAGGTGATCAAGCCCGAGTAGCCCCTCAAGCCCGGCGCCTCCCGGTCGATATCCCAGTGGAACGCAATTATTTCCACCGATCGACCTGGAGGCGTCATGATCACCCGCATCCTGACCATCGCCGCCCTGCTGACCCTCGCCGCCGTGTGCGTCGCCGAGGAATTCCCGTACCGCGCCGAGTACGACGACTGCCGTCCCATCGCCACCGACGAACTGGCCCGCCGCCTGGACGCCGGCGACGTGGTGGTCGTGGACGTGCGCTCCAAGATCGAGTACGACGTGATCCACGTGGACGGCGCCGTACACATCCCCGTGGCCCACGGCACCTTCGCCAAGCAGGTGGCCGACCTGGCCGCCGCCAACCCCGGCAGCGAGCTTGCCTTCTACTGCAACGGTGTGACCTGCCTGAAGTCATACAAGGCCACGCGCAAGGCCATGGCCGCCGGCATCGCCGACGTGCTGGCCTACGACGCGGGCATCCCCGCCTGGGCGACGGCCTATCCCGAGCGCACGCTGCTGCTGGGCGAGACCGTGACCGACCCCGAGTCCCAGATCATCGCCAAGGCGACGTTCAAGGAGCGCTGCGTGGACTACGAGGCGTTCAAGACCATGGCCGCCGGCGACAACGCCATCGTGGTGGACGTGCGGGAGCCCCTGCAGCGCGGCACGACCCTGGAGAACGTGGGCGCCGCACGGCCCATCCCCCTGGACGTGTTCATCCCGAACTTCGTGGCCAAGGGCGAGGCCAAGGACAAGACGGTCTTGATCTACGACCAGGTGGGTAAGCAGGTGCGCTGGCTCATGTACTACCTGGAGAACCAGGGCTACGAGAACTACTGGTTCCTGGACGGCGGCGTGCTGGCCGTCAACAAGGAGCAGTCGTACCGCAGCTGAGCGTGGTGCGACCATGAGGAAGGGGACCGGCTCCGGCCGGTCCCCTTTCTCGTGCGGGCATGAAAAAGGCCCCGCCTTCGACGTCCGTGTCGAAGGCGGGGCCGAGGAAGGGATGGCTAATCAGCCCTCCACACCGGGATCCGTCCCGGCGTCCACGGCGCACCCATGGCCTCCAAAGCGTTCTCATAGTCCGCGAGATCCGTTTCCACCAGCGTCCTCAGCTCCTCCAGCAGCGGCGGGAAGCGTTCGGCCACCAGGCGATACGACTCGCGGTGGGTGCCGGTCGGACCCTGGTGCGTGTCCCAGCCTCCCCAGGCCACCCGCGACAGGCGGGAGCTGAGGGACGGCGGGGTCGGCTCGCTGCGGCTGGAGATCGTGCGGTCTCCGTGGAGAACCATCGCGATGTCCTTGAGCCGCGTCTCGAGCTCGTTCAGGCGAGCGAGCTGCGAGGGGTCCGCGTCGGTGGTATTGAACAACGCGGAGCGCAGTTGGTCAAGGCGCTCTTGCGTCTCGTTGATGACTCTTCCGGCACCCGACACCGCGCGCTGAAGGTCGGCCACGTCCTCGTGGAACGCGGCGAGCTCGGCGCGGTCGGCGGCGGTCAGGTCGGTGGAGTAGAGCGGCTTCAGGGTGAAGGGCTCGGCGGAGGTGAGCTCGGCCACCTCGCCGTCGATCACCGAGTAGGCCTGCACGGTGTACTCGCCCGGCGCCACCATGGGTGCCCACTCGCCGCGGCCGCCCGGCTGCAGCGAGGCGCCGCGCATGTCCCACACCACGCGGTGCATGCCGGCGGAGTTGGGGCCCTTGAGGCGGCGCACGATGTTGCCGTCGGCGTCGCGGATCATGAACACCACGGCCGGCGCGTGCTCGCGGTCTTCGGCGCGGAGCTCGTCCCAGGTCGGGTAGAACACCGGCTCGTCGTTCTTGACCTTCTCCTTCTCGGCCTTGCGACGCTGCTGCTCGCGGCTCTTGAAGCCCTCCTTCATCCAGAAGGTGAACACGGCGCCCACCGGCGGGTTGTCCGCCGTGTAGAACGACGCGCCCTGGCTGCCCTTCTTGCGGCCGCCGAACGGGGTGCTCTCGTGGAACATCCAGGCGTCCTTGACGGGGAAGAAGTGGGCGTCGGTGGACTCGAAGAAGTCGCGGGACAGGTTCCGCAGCGGCGTGTAGTCGTCCAGGATGTAGATGCCGCGGCCGAAGGTGCCGATGGCCAGGTCGTTCTCGCGGCGCTGGATGTCCAGGTCGCGCACGGCGATGGTCGGCAGGCCCGCCGACAGCTCCACCCAGTGCTCGCCGCCGTCCAGCGTGAAGTAGGCGCCGAACTCGGTGCCGCAGAACAGCAGGTCCGGGTTCACGTGGTCCTGCTTGACGATGTGCACGGTGCCCCGCTCGGGCAGGTCGCCGGCGATGCTCTTCCAGGATTTGCCGTGATCGTCGGAACGCATCACGTAGGGCTTGTAGTCGCCCTTCTTGTGGTTGTCGAAGGTGGCGTACACGCGGCCCTCGACGAAGCGGTCGGCGGTCACGTCGCCGATGTAGCTCATGTCGGGCACGCCCTTGAAGCTCTCGGTGCGGGTCCAGGTGGCGCCGCCGTCCTGCGTGCACGAGAAGACGCCGTCGTCGGTGCCCACGTAGATGAGCCCCTCCTTCAGGATCGACTCGTCGATGGCGATCATGGCGCCGTAGAACGACGTGCTGTTGTTCTTGGCCACCGCGTCCACGCTCCACACGCGGCCCATGACCTCGAGCTTGTTGCGGTCCATGTTGCGGGACAGGTCGCCGCTGATCTCGCGCCACGAGGAGCCCATGTCGTCGGACTGCACGAGGATCTGGCCGCCGTAGTACAGGCGCTTGTTGTCGTGCGGGCTGATCAGCAGGGGCGTGTTCCAGTTGAAGCGGTAGGCGGAATCGCCCCACGCGGGCTGGGGCTGGATGTCGATGGTCTCGCCCGTCTTGCGGTCGTAGCGGATCAGGCCGCCGTACTGCCACTGGCTGTACACGATGTCGGCGTTGGTGGGATCGACCTGGGTCTCGTAGCCGTCGCCGCCCACGGTGATGTACCAGTCGCTGCTGCGGATGCCGTGCCCGGTGGTGTTGCGCACCTTCGTGCCCAGGGAGTTGTTGTCCTGGGTGCCGCCGTAGACGGAGTAGAAGGGCGCGTCGTAATCCACGTGCACCTTGTAGAACTGGGTCACCGGCAGGTTGGGCTTGAAGTGCCAGTTGTCGCCGTCGTCCCAGGTCTCATAGATGCCGCCGTCGCAGCCCACCAGCACGTGGTCCGTGGCGGAGGGGTCGATCCAGATGGCGTGGTCGTCCACGTGCTTCCACTGGATGGACACGCGGTCCCAGTCGGCGCCGCCGTTCTCGCTGCGGCCCAGCCAGGTGCTCAGGGACCAGATGCGATCGGGGTTGGTCGGGTCGACCTCGATCTCCTGGTAGTACTGCGGGCTGGTGGAGACGTAGTCGCTGACCTTGCGCCAGGTCTCGCCCATGTCGTCGGAGCGGAAGAACCCGCCCTTGTCCTGGGCGGCCTCGACGATGGCGTAGAGCCGGTCCGGATCGCTCGGCGCGATGTCCATGCCGATACGGCCCTTGTCCACGCCGGGCAGGCCCTTGTTGATGGCTTTCCAGGTCTTGCCGCCGTCCGTGGACTTGTGGACGCCGCTGGCGGGGCCGCCGTTGAGCAGCACCCACACGTGGCGCCGGCGCTGGTAGGCCACGGCGTAGAGGGTGTCGGGGTCGCGGGGATCCATGTGGATCTCGCTGACGCCGGTGTCGTCGTCGATGTGGAGGACGCGCTCCCAGGTGGCGCCGCCGTCGGTGGTCTTGTAGAGGCCGCGATCGCCGCCGGCGTTCCACAGGGGGCCCTGGGCCGCCACGTAGACCACGTCGGAGTCGCGCGGGTCGACCACGATCATGCCGATGTGCTCGCTGTCCTTCAGGCCCATGTTCGACCAGCTCTTGCCGCCGTCGGTGGTCTTGTAGACGCCGTCGCCGTAGGAGACCGAGCGCTGGGAGTTGTTCTCGCCGGAGCCCACCCAGACCACGTCCGAGTCGTTCGGATCCATGGTGACGCAGCCGATGGAGTACGAGCCCTCGCCGTCGAAGACGGGCTCGTAGGTGGTGCCGGCGTTGGAGGTCTTCCACACGCCGCCGGAGCACACGGCCACGTAGTACTCGGAGTGGTCGGCGGGGTTCACGGCGAAGTCGCCGACGCGGCCGCTCGTCAGGGCCGGGCCGACCAGGCGCCACTTCAGCGCCGAGACGTTGCCGGAGTTCAGGGGGTTCTTGTCCTCGGCCTTGTCCTTGGCCGCCGCGGGAACGGCGAGCAGGGCGAACAGGGCGAGCAGCCAGAGCGTTCGTCGCATGGGGATCCTCCGGTTCACGGTTCGGCGCACGGCAGGGGGCGACGCCGGGTCGATCGGAATACGGGTGGAACGGTGAACGCGGGGGATGTGACGAGCGTGGTCACGGTGCGTTCGGGGTCGGGCGTGGTGCTGGACGCTCGTCATGAGCCGGGGACTCCTTTGGACGAGTTCTCCTTTGACCACCCCGGGGGCATTGTGCCGCAAAACGGCTTCCGATGCAAGGCCCACGGGCGCCGGCCGGCCTGAGCACGCCCGGGGACATGATGACCGGCCCGCCCCGGCACCTCGGTCATGCATGGACACGAAGGGACTCGACCTGATACGATCTGATCATCAACTGCTCTATCCAGCACCTCGATGGGAGACGACATGATCGGTCAAAGCCGCCGCCTTCGGCCATGGCCCGCCCTCGCGGCCCTCATCGCTTTCTCGGTCCCGGCAGTCGCCTCGGCACAGGATTGCGTGGACTGGAGCGACTCGGTCGGCCAGCCGCACGTCTACATTGAGCTCTCCCTAGGTGATGAGCTATGGAGAACCGCAGAGGACTCTGAGCCATTTTTTCGGGTCATCTCTAAAGTGGCCCTGTGCCCCGGCACTGGGCGGTTCTATATATCTGACAACCGCTCATGCACCATTCATGTGCTAGGGCTCGACGGGGCCTTTGAACGCTCCATGCCCCTGCGAGGTGAAGGGCCTGGCGAGGTGCAGTCTCTGATCGATTTCGAATTACTAGACGAGGAAACGCTGGCAATCCTAAGTCCTGTCGGCCCTGTAATCACGCTGATTCACTCAGACGGGATGCCGCGCTACGACACTCTGTCCAGGGTCAAGTTGTACTCAGAGGAGCACCCAGTCTCCAACTGCTACTTCTTTGATGCCCATGGAGGATTCTTCATAGTGGCTGGCGAGCAGGGCTACCTGGACCGTACATTCGTCGCCAGTTTTTCGGAGTGGGGAGACTACCTAGGTGATATCTACAACTCTGTATTCCAATCAGACGCCAGCCGACTATTCTACAGTGACCATGACGACTTCATCCTGAATCATAAGCCATGGACAGTGGCAAGCAATGGACTGGTCTATATCGCTACAGTCAGAAACGGTGACGGCAACTACTCTGTAAGCGCTTACGACCTAGATGGTGTCGAGCAATTTCGTTTCTGTCGTCCATATGCTCCATACAAGCGATCCAACGCAGATGTCGCATATGCTGCAGCTGCCCATTTTGGCGGCCGAAACGAGTTCGTCAAGTTCTTGGATGCAGGGTGGAGAGTCGACATCCCATCTACTGCTCCTGATGTCATCGCCCTCACAGAACGAGATGATCACCTATGGGTCGAGACATCCCGATCCATTATTTCAGGCAACGAACGGAGCTATGACGTCTTTACATTAGAAGGAGCCTTCCAAGGAACTGCACATCTAGTTTCTAGCCATGAAGCAATGGAGCATGACCGTATCTACTTGTTTAACGACAGGGCAGTCCTGATCCGCGGTAGCCACAGTGCTGATGCCTATGATTATGATCCGGAAGCTCCACCGCTTCAGATTATCTGCTTCGACCTTATAGCTAGTGGAGAACCGAATTGAGAACACTACCTATTATAGCACTCATCGGGGTACTGTCGGGCTGCGCCTCGACTCAGGAAATCTCTGCAGATCAACGTGATTACGTGATCTACGAAGACGATAGCTTGAAGATCATGAAGCACCCCTCCGAGTGGTTTGATCCCGTTAAGTTCGAGGAGACAACGGAGAATAAGCTCCAACAACTCAGAAACAACGGTGCACCAGCTGCGGTCCTTCAGCAATTCACAGATATGCTTCCC
>CAYFKR010000006.1:192727-199978 GCA_964343835.1 uncultured Fibrobacteraceae bacterium | reverse complement strand
CCCCATCGAGCAGGAGGGCACCTACCCGCTGCCCGAGGCCCAGGTGGACCGCTTCCTCCTGAAGATCCGCATCGGCTACCCCACCCGCGACGAGGAGCGCTCGATCCTGGAGCGCATGGCGGGCCGGGACGTGCCGACGGTGAGCCCCGCCCTGACCGCCGAGGAGCTCGTCTCCCTGCGCGGCGCCGTGAACGCCGTCTTCATCGACGAGAAGATCAAGGACTACATCCTGGACCTGGTGTTCGCGACCCGCGATCCTGAGTCGGCAGGGCTGGCCGTGGGGCCCCTGATCGCCTACGGCGCCTCACCCCGCGCCACGCTCGCCCTGGCCCAGACCTCCCGCGCCCGGGCGCTGATGCAGGGCCGTGCCTTCGTGGTGCCCGAGGACGTGAAGGCCGTGGCCCACGCCGTGCTCCGCCACCGCGTGCTGGTGACCTACGAGGCCGAGGCCGAGCAGCGCACCAGCGACGACATCATCACGACGATCCTGGACCATGTGGACGTTCCTTAAACGCACCCGCCCCGAACCGCCGCCCCGTCCGGGGGCGGGGGAGATCCCCCAGGAGGTCCTGGAGGCCGTGCGCCGGATCGAGATCCGCGCACGCCGCCTGGTGGACCAGACCCTGTCGGGGGACTACCACTCCGTGTTCAAGGGCGCCGGCATCGAGTTCCGCGAGGTGCGTGAGTACGTGCAGGGTGACGACGTGCGCGCCATCGACTGGAACGTCACCGCACGCTCCGACCGGCCCCACGTGAAGGTCTTCGACGAGGAGCGCGAGCTCACCGTCATGCTCGCCGCCGACGTCAGCCGCTCCGGCGAGTTCGGATCGGCGGGCAAGACGCGGCGCGAGATCATCGCCGAGCTGTGCGGCGTGTTGGCCCTGGCCGCCGTGGTCAACAAGGACAAGGTCGGGCTGGTGCTCTTTTCGGACCGTGTGGAGCTGCTGGTTCCGCCGGCCGCCGGCCGCAGTCATGTGCTGCGCCTGATCCGGGAGCTGCTGGCCTGGAATCCCGAGGGAACGGGCACCGACCTCTCCGCTCCCCTCGACGTGCTGGGCTCCGTGCTGAAGCGGCGGGCCACCGTCTTCCTCGTCTCCGATTTCTGGGCGACGATCCCGTCGCAGCCCCTGCAGACCCTCTCGCGCCGTCACGACTGCGTGGCCGTACGGGTGCGCGACCCCCGCGAGGCCGAGCCGCCGGCGGCGGGGCTGGTGCGCTGGACCGACGCCGAGACCGGCGAGATCCGGGTCACCGACACCTCAGACGAATCCACCCGCCTGGCCATGGCCGAGGCGGCCGCGGCCCACGACCGCGGGCTCGAGGGCGCCCTCCGCAAGGCCCGCGTGGACCTGGTGGACGTGCGCACCGACCGATCCTATGTGGAGCCCCTCACACGGTTCTTCAGCGCCCGGGCCGGGCGGAAGGGACGGGTGCGATGAGGGCGGCGTGCGTCCTCGTCGCCGCACTGGCCCTGGCCGCGTCGGCCGCGGGGCAGGCCCTGCCCCAGGGCATGCCGCCGCAGGCGGCGCCGGCTCCGCCGGAGACCCTGACGGTCTGGCTCGACGCTCCGGATGTGCCCGCGCCGAGGCTCGTGCCGGAACTGACGGAGGTGCCGCTGTTCGGTGCGCCGTGGCTGCTCGATCTGGACTTCGGCGCGGAAACCGTGACCCTGCCCGACAGCCTGGCTGCCTCGGTGCCCTGGCTCCGGGTCGTCCCCGCACCCGCGACCGGGTCGGAGCCGACGGGAGTGCTCGGCCTGGAGGTCCGGGCCTACAGGGCCGGCCCCATGCGCCTCGGCTGGGGCGGAGACCCCGGCACCCTGACGCCCGTGTTCCATGTCCGGGGCAGGCTGATGGGCGACGAGCAGTCCGCTCCCGTGCGCGACCCCTGGCGCGTCGCCCGACGCTGGTGGCCCCTGGCGCTGATCGCCGTGGTCGTCGCCGTGCTGCTGGCCCTGGTGTTCGCGGCGTTGAGGAGGCGCCGCGGTTCCGCTCTCGAGCATTTGGACGGGCCTGCCCTGGATCCGGCCTGGACCACCTTCGCCGTGGGTGCCGACGAGCTGGCGGCCGGGGGGATGCCCGACGGCGCGGCGGGTGCGGCGTCCCTCGAGCGCGTCGCGAGCCTGGTGCGCGGCTACCTGACCGCGCGGTTCGGTGTCCCCGGCGGCAGTCTCGTCCCCGGCGAGGTGGATGACGTCCTGGCCGCCCGTGGCCTGCTCCGCGGCACGGGACGACCTTTCGACGAGCTCCTGTCCGAGATCGATCTCCTGCGGTACGCCCCCGGAGGCGTGCCGGCCGGAGGATCCCGTCGTTGCCTCGAGGCGGCCGTGGTCGCGGTACGCGCGACGGCCGGCCGACGGGGCGCCCCGGGCCTGCCGGCGTCTCGCCGCCTCGCCGCTGAGGCCGCCTGGAAGAGGCTCCCGACCGGAGCGGACGGGGGTGCGTCGTGATCGAGTTCGCCAGGCCCTGGCTGCTGCTCCTGATCGTGCCGGTCGTCGCCGGTGCGGTGGCGCTCCGCCGCAAGCCCACCGACCCGGGAGCGGCGAGGCATCCCCATCTGGCCCTGGCCGCGTCCGTGCGGCCCGGTTGGCGGGTCCGTCTCCGTTCCGTGGTGCCGTGGCTCCGCGTCCTGGCCCTGGTCGCGATCGTCGTGGCGCTGGCGGGGCCGCGCATTCCCCATGCGGTCAGCGAGGTGGAGGGCCAGGGCATCGACATCGTGGTGGCTCTGGACATCAGCGGCAGCATGCGCGCCCTCGACTTCCAGCCCGACAACCGGCTCGCCGTGGCCAAGGGCATCATCCGCGACTTCGTGGTGGGGCGCCCACGGGACAGGATCGGCCTGGTGGTGTTCGCCTCGCGGGCCTTCACCCAGTGCCCGCTGACCCTGGACCGCCCCATCCTGACCGGGTTCCTGGACGAGATCGAGATCGGCCTGATCGAGGACGGGACGGCCATCGGCCTGGGGCTGGCCACGGCCGTCAACCGCCTCCGCCACTCGGAGGCCGAGAGCCGGACGGTCATCCTGCTGACCGACGGCAGCAACAACGTGCCGACCCTGGAGCCCGAGACCGCCGCCGAACTGGCCGCGGCCATGGACGTGCGGGTCTACACCATCGGCGTGGGCAAGCGGGGCAAGGTGCCCTTCCCCCAGCAGACGCCCTTCGGGACGCGCACGGTCATGACGGACATGCCCATCGACGAGGAGCTGCTCAAGACCATCGCCGCCACCACCGGCGGCGAATACTGGCGGGCCGAGGATTCCACGGCCCTGGCCCAGGTTTTCGCCACCATCGACGAACTGGAGACGAGCCGCTACCAGACGTCGGTGAGCACCTGGTACGAGGAGAAGGTCGCCTGGGCCGCCCTGCCGGCCCTGGCCCTGTTGCTGCTGGAGGCCCTGACCACGGGCGTCTGGCTGCGAAGACTGCCCTGAGGAGGGTTGCGTGAGGTTCGGAGCCCAGGACTGGTTGTGGCTGCTGGCGGGATTGCCCGTGCTGTGGCTCCTGCTGCGCGCCGCCGACGCCCGCGCCGCTGCCCGATTGGGCACCCTGCTGGGTGCACGCGGCGACGAGCACGTGGAACTCCGGGCGGAGGGCTACCGCACCTGGCGCCGGGTCCTGCTGTTCTGGGGCTTGGCCGCCTTGATCGTGGGGCTGGCTCGACCGCAATGGGGAGCCAACGACGTGGAGATCGCCCAGCGGGGCACCGACGTGGTGGTGGCCCTGGACATCTCCAATTCCATGCTCGCCCGCGACGTGACGCCTTCGCGCCTGGCCCGGGCCCGCGCCGAGGTCGCCAGCTTCCTGGCGGACTACGACCGCGGCCAACTCGGACTGGTGCTCTTCGCGGGGCAGGCGTTCGTGCAGTGCCCCCTGACGTTGGACCTCGGCGCCGTGGAACTCTTCCTGCGCATGGCCGACACCGACATGATCTCCGAGCAGGGCACCGCCCTGGGCTCGGCCCTGGACACGGCGGTGGAGATGCTCGAGGGAGCGTCGGAATCGCCGGGCGTCCGGGGGGCCGTGGTGCTCGTGACCGACGGGGAGAACCTCGACGGCGACTGGGAGGCCGCGGCGGCGCGCTGCGCCGAGTCGGGCATCGCCGTCTACCCCGTGGGAGTCGGCCTAGAGACCGGGGGACTGATCCCCCTGCCCGGTGGCGAACCGGGTTACCTGAAGGACGAGGAGGGGAGCGTGGTGACCAGCCGACTCGACGTGGACGCCCTGGGGCGCCTCGCCGCCGCGACGGGCGGCGAGCTCTTCCGTATCGGGCCCGGTTCCCTGGATGCCGCCTCCCTGGACGCCGCCCTGGCGGGCCTCGGCCGCCGCGACCTCAACAGCCGCCACGTGTCCGCCTACCAGGAACGCCATCATTGGCCCCTGGCCCTGGCCTTCGTGCTGCTCGGGATCCGCTTCCTGTTGCGACCGGCGCGGCGGGCAGCTCCCGTCGCCGCACTCCTGCTGCTGGGCCTGGCCTGGACGACCCCGGCGTCGGCCCTGGACCTGACCGACCGCCACGGCGGGCAGATCAACCGCGCCGTCCGCCTCTACGAGGAGGGCCGATACCAGGAGGCCCTGGACCTCTTCCAGGCCAGCCGGGCCGAACACCCCGACGATCCCGTCCTCGCTCTCGCGGTGGGAGAGGCCCTGGCCCGTCTCGAGCGCTGGCCCGAGGCGACCCGCGAGTTCGAGCGTGCGCTGTCGCTGACCGACGACCCGACCGTGAGGGCGGACGCCTTGTACAACAAGGGGACGGCGGCCCTCGGCCAGGGAGATCCCGGCTCCGCCGTCGAACCGCTCCTGGAATCCCTGGCACTGACCCCGGACCGCGACGACGCCCTGACCAACCTGGAGCAGGCGATGACGCTCCTGGAGCAGGCACCTCCCGAACAGCAGGAACAGCAGCAGGACTCCGAGGACGGAGAGCAGGGCGAGCAGGACCAGCAGGAGCAGGGACAGCAGCAGAACGAAGAGCAGGAGCAGGACGAACAACAGCAACAGGAGCAGCAGGAGCAGGAACAGCAGGACGAGCAGCAGCAGGACCAGCAGCAGCAAGAGCAGGAAGAAGAGCAGCAGGAGCAGCCGGACGATCCCACGGAGCAGGACGAGACCGAGGCCCAGCCCACCGGCGAGTCCATGGAACGGCAGCGGGCCGAGGAGATCCTGAGAGCCCTGGACAAGGACGAGGAGGAGCTGCGCCGATCCGTCCAGAAACGCCTCAAGGGCGAGCGCCCGCGCAGCGGCAGGCGGTGGTGACCGTGACCCGACGATCCATGACGATTCCGGCCCTCGTGTCGGCCCTCATCTGCCTGGCGGCCGGGGCGGCGTCGGCCGTCACCTTCACCGCTGAACTGGATCGGAGCACCGTGCCGGCCGGAGGCCGGGCTCTGCTGACGGTCAGCCTGTCCGCCGAGACGTCGGACCTGCCCGAGGTCCGCCTGCCGGAGATCGCCGGGGCCGACGTGGGCGGCGGCGGCACCAGCCAGAATTTCCGCATGGTCAACGGCGCCGTGTCCGTGTCCCGGACCTGGCAGTGGTGGATCGCTCCCCACGGGACCGACGACGTGCGCATTCCCCAGCTCACGGTGGAGATCGACGGCCGCGTCCACCGCACGTCCGCCCTCGTGCTGCGGGTGGACGGTACCGCCGCACCGGCCTCGCCCGCACCGGCCGAACCTGCGGCCCCGGGCGACGACAGGCCGGCCTCGGACCAGCCCGGCCCCGGCGACGACCGCTTCGTGACCCTCTCGCTCATCGGCGTCGAGGCCTGGGTCGGTGAGCAGCTGGTGCTGGTGTTCCGCTATTACGAGAGCGTGTCGGCCCGGGGCTTCGACCGTCCCCAGTACACTCCTCCGAGGACCGAGGGCTTCTGGCGCGAGACCCTGGGGGAGACGCGGACCTACCGCGAGCGTCGCCAGGGCGTGCTGTACAACGTCTCGGAGATCCGCTACGCACTGATCCCGACCCGACCGGGCGAGCTGGTCGTGGAACCGGCACGCGTGGAGCTGCCCCGGGATCCCTTCGAGGACTTCTTCTCCGTGAACCGTCGCGGGCGGGGGACGGGACCGCGTGAGCTCTGGACGGGCAGCGAGCGGGTGACGGTCAGGGACCTGCCCGTGCCTCGCCCCGAAGGCTTCTCCGGCCTGGTGACCCGCGACCTGGCCCTGACCGCCACCCTCGACCGGGATACCGTTCCCCGCGGCGAAGCCGTGAGCCTGACGGTGGAGCTGTCCGCCGACGGCTCCCTGAAGAACGCCGCTCCGCCCGTGTGGAACCTGCCTGACGATTTCACCGTCCACGAGGCCGGCAGCAGCCTGGACCAGGTGCCCAGCGGGGGCCGGTTGCGCAGCGTGTCCAGGGTGGAACGGATCCTCCAGCCCCGCCGGGACGGCGACTGGAACCTGCCTCCCGTGGAGATGACCTACTTCGACCCGGCGCGCGACGCGTACCGGACGGCCCGGAGCGCACCGTTGACCCTGACCGTCCTGCCGAGCGATCTGCCCCTCGACGGCTCCGGTACAGGGAGCGGCAGGCGCGGTCTGGAACGCCTCGCCGAGGACCTGGCCTTCGTCCGCGACCCCGGCGGCCTGACGGCGGGCAGGACGCGCCCCCTGGTCGAGACGCCCCTCTGGTGGCTGGCCCTGACGTCACCCATCGTGCTGCTGGCGGGGTGGCGGCTGATCCTGGCCCGCAGAGACGCGGATATGAGTGACCCAGGTGGGCGTCGCCGGCGCCTCGCCCTGGTCACGGCCAGGCGCGCCCTCGATGCGGTGAACGACGACGACACGGCGGCGTCCCTGGCCGCGGTTCACCGTGCGGTCCTGGCCTACGTGGCCGATCGCATCGGCCGCACTTCCGCCGCCGTGGGCAGGGGCGACCTGCTGGACCTGGCCGCCACCGCCGGTCGCGAGGAGGCCGGCCGTCGGCTCCTGGCCGTTCTCGAGGCCTGCGAGCACGCCCGGTACGGGAGCGCCCCCGACGACGTGCGGGCCACCGCCCTCGCCGCCGAAGCGCGGGAGGGCATCGTGGAGCTGGACGGCGGACTGGGGCGGGGACGGAAGGGCCGCAGGTCCACTGCCAGCGTCCTGGTGCCCTTCCTGTTGCTGGCCGCCGCGACGGGTGCCGAGGCCGCCTCGGATCCGGACAGGCTGGTGGCGGAAGGCGTGCAGGCCTACACGAGCGGGGACCTGGAGACGGCCCGGTCGCTCATCGAGGAGGCCGCCGGTCTGACCGATGCCGGCGACGTCGCCTAC
>CAYFKR010000006.1:37774-192664 GCA_964343835.1 uncultured Fibrobacteraceae bacterium | reverse complement strand
GAGTCCGGAACGCCCGGCATCCTGCGACTGACCGGAGGCCTGATCGCGTCGGTGAGGCTGGACGTGTGGGCGTGGGTCTGCATCGTGCTGGTCTGGGTCATCGCCGGCGGCGCCGCCCATGCCTGGTGGCGCGGGTTCGTGGCCGTCTGGCACAGGCGGCTTCTGGTGGCCGCGGCGGCGACCCTGCTGGTCGTCGGTGCGGTGACCGCCGCCAGATGGTACGATCAGCGCGTGGCGGTCCACGCCGTCGTGGTCGTCGACCGTACCGACGTGCGGAGCGGCCCCGAGTCGTCGTTCCCGACCCTCTTCGAGGCCTACGGCGGACTCGAGCTGAGGATCGAGGAGGAGCGCGGCGGCTGGAGCCAGGTGACCATGGGCGGGGAGTGGCGGGGCTGGCTGCCCGCGGACCACGTCGTCGCCGCCGATGACCATCCGCAGACCGCTGTTCTGGGCCCCGACCCTCGCGGCGTTCGTGCTGCGTCTCGTCCACCTGCTGGCCATGCGTTCGAACCCCCTGTTCGAGCGGCCCATCATGGACGCCCTGATGCACGACACCTGGGCCCGGGGCCTGCTCGACGGCACCTGGCCCGGTCCCGACCCGTTCTTCCGGGCGCCCCTGTATCCGTATCTGCTGGGTGGGCTCTACGCGCTCTTCGACGCGGACCGCTTTGCCGTCCAGCTCGTGCACGTGGTCATCTCGGCCCTGGGGGCGGGATTCGCGGCCCTGGCCGCCGAACGGCTGTGGGGGCGTCGCGCCGGCTGGTTCGCCGGCTTCGCCTACGCCCTGCTCTGGACATCCATCTACTTCTCGGCCGAACTGCTCATCGTGACCATCCCGGTCACCCTGAACCTGGCGGCCCTGGCGGTCCTCGCGGGCGGCGGGGACGAGGCCCCCGGACGGCGTCGTATCCTGGCGGCGGGCCTGCTGGTGGGGCTGTCGGCCATCGCCCGGCCCAACGTCCTGATCGTCGCGCCGGCGCTCCTGCTCTACCTGCGCACACGGCACGGGGGACGGACGCCCTGGAGTGCCTGGGTCGTCCTGCTGGCGGGTGTGGCCCTGCCCATCCTGCCGGTGACGATCTCCAACGCGGTCCGCGGCGGGGATACCGTCCTCGTCGCGAGTCAGGGCGGCGTGAACTTCTACATCGGCAACAACCCCGATTCGGACGGCCGGACGGCCATCGTTCCCGGCACGCGCCCGACCTGGCAGGGAGGCTTCGACGACGCCGTGGCCATGGCCGAGCGCGGTGCGGGCCGCGAACTGAAGCCGTCGGAGGTGGACCGCTGGTTCGTGGGGCGCGGCCTGGCCTACTGGGCCGAGGACCCCGGTGACGCCCTCCGGCTCTACGGTCTGAAGCTGCGCATGCTGTTCGGGGCGGGGGAGCGGTCCAACAACAAGTTCATCTACGCCTGGCGGGACTGGTCGACGCTGCTGCGGGTGCCGTTGCTGGTGGGCTGGCCCCTGCTGCTGGGGTTGGCGGTCCTCGGCGCCTTCATCCGCCCCGCGCCGGGAGGCCGCATGCTGGTCTTCGGTACGGCGGGCCTGTATGCCCTGTCCATCCTGCTCTTCTTCGTGAATGCCCGTTTCCGCCTGCCCGTGGCGGCGATCCTGTGCATCCCTGCGGGCGCCGGCGCGGGGGTGGTGTGGGAGTTGATCCGATCCCGCCGCTCCGCCGTGAGGCCCCTGGCCTACGGGGCGGCGGTCGTGGCGCTGGCCGCCTCGCTGGCCGACCTCGCCGACTTCCGGGAGCGCGACACCGACGCCAACCCCTTCCACGCCTTCACCCTGGGCAACGCCTACGGCGATCTCGGCGACGACGACCAGGCCCTGCGCTGGTGGGGGGAGGCCCTGGCCATGCAGCAGCGACGGCCCCAGGTCCACTTCGCCCTGATCCGTGACCCCCTGTACCGCGCCGTGGCGGAGGCCCGCCTGCGGAAGGGCGACACGGCGGGCGCGAAGTCCACCGCCGAGGCCTGGCTCCGCGATGCCGACGGCGCCCGCGACCCTCGCCTCTGGCTGGCGAACCTGCTGCTGGAGACCGGCGACACCGACGCCGCCGCCGCCCAGTTCGAATTCCTGCTGAGGGCGGACCCCAACGACCCCGAAGCCCGGCTCGGCAACGCCTGGGTGCAGTACCACGGAGGCCAGTACGGCGGAGCCCTGCGCCGCTTCCGCACCCTGGCCCGGGAACGGTCCGACTCGCGGGCGTGGTTCGGGGCCGGCCTGTGCCTCATCAACCTGGAGCGTCTGCCCGAGGCGGAGCGGGCGTTCCGCACGGTCACGGACCTGGAACCGGGATCCTGGCAGGCGTGGGGGAATCTGGCGGGGATCTACGAGCGGACCGGCCGGATGGACGAGGCCCGGGAGGCCTACGGACGCATCCTCCGCCTGCGCCCGGGCGACGCCAGGGCGCGGCAGTGGCTCGCCGAGAACGGTGGTCAGTCTCCGGGACGGTAGACGGCGGTGGTGTTGGCGGTCTCGCTGACGGTGACGTCAGCCAGCTGGGGAAGGTCCGGCTTCAGCGCCTCGTAGATCCAGCGCGACATGACTTCCGCGGTGGGGTTCTCGAGCCCCTCGATGTCGTTGAGGCAGTGATGGTCGAGCCGCTTCTCCAGGGGCTTCCAGACCGACTTGATATCCCCGAAATCCACGATCCAGCCCATGGCGTCGTCCAGATCGCCCTCCAGACCGAGGGTCACGGCGTAGGTGTGCCCGTGGAGACGACCGCACTTGTGCCCCTCCGGCACGTTGGGCAGCCAGTGGGCGGAGTCGAAGCTGAAGCGCTTGGTGATCCTGTGGGCCATGGTCGTCCTTCCCGGCGCCGGACCGACACGGTCCCGGCGTCCGCCTCAGGATAACGCACAACGCGACCGGCGCCAGTCGGAATCGGCTCAACTCTTGCCTCGAACGGCCGATGTTCCCGATGGAGCCCGGAAACGACTCATCATGCACGAGGATGGGGCCTTGAACCTCGATACGCTCATCAAGACGCACCACATGGAAAAGGTCGCCGAGGCGGAGATCTACGAGCTGAACGGGCCGGATATCTCCCGCTCCCAGCCCGACGGGGAGCAGGCGGCGGACAGGCTGGAAGCCTTGCGCACCGGCCTGGCGGCCCTCGACGACATGGTCGAGGCCAGCGATGTGGTCCATTTCTTCCTGGGGCTCGTCCGCGCCCAGGGCGGACGCATGGTCCTGCTGCGGCAGTGGACGACGGGATTGCGGGTGATGCTGGCGGAGAACGTCCAGCTCCCCGAACGCATGCTGGATCCCAAGGCGACCCGTCCCAAGGTCGTCCAGCTCCACGACGACGACGTTTTTGCCGTGACGGCCGCCGAAAAGGTGGTCTACAGCGGGCCGTTCCCCCGCGAGCACTTCCCCAAGGACCTCGCCCGCGAACTCGGCGGCGACGAGAACCGCCCCGTCCTGATCGTGCCCCTCCCGTTGAGGGGGCGCTGGGGCACCTACCTCTACATCGACTGGACCGACTTCACCGCGTCCGAGCGCGTGGCCGAGGCCACCCTGCTGGCCCGGTACGCCGTCCTGCGCCTCCACTGCGTGGAGGAGGACCTGCTGCCCGTGGGCGCGCGCACGTCCGACATCCTTCAGGGCGAGCGCGTCCGCCAGCGCGATCGGGTGAAGGCCGGCTACGAGGATCTGAAGCCCGGCGATCTGCCCCCGGAGAAGATCTACGAGAAGGTGGGGGAGCTGACCGCCATGCCCCAGGTGGCCGGCCAGATCCTGAACCTGCTGAACAATCCGTCGACGACGGCCGTGCAGCTGGAGAAGGAGATCGTCAAGGATCTGGTGCTCACCACCAAGATCCTGCGGATCGCCAACTCGTCGTTCTACGAGTCCATCAGCGAGGTCAAGACCATCCGTGACGCCATCGTGCGTCTCGGCTTCAAGAGCGTCCGCAACTGGACGCTGGTCAATGCGTCACAGACCGCCTTCCCAGGCGTCGATTCGGACCCCGTGATGCACCGCATCTGGGTCCAGTCCATCCGCTGCGCCTACGGTGCGCAGCTGGTGGCAGACCACGTGGGGTACGAGGACCGGGAGATCTGCTTCGTGGGCGGGTTGATCCAGAACATCGGGCAGCTGATCATGGCCCGGGCCCTGCCCGGCCTCTTCGAGAAGATCTCCGAGACGGCCCGTGAGCGCGGCGTCCCCGTGTGGACGGTGGAGCGCGAGATGCTCGGCTACGACCACGGCGCCCTGGGAGCCCAGCTCATCACCGCCTGGAACCTGAGCGAGGACATCCAGTGCGGCGTCCGCTTCCATCACGAGCTGGACCAGGACCCCGACCCGCAGCACATGGCCGCCGTCATCGCCCTGGGCGAGGAACTGGCGGAGAACGTCGGGATCGAGGAGGAGGAGCCCCTGCATGAGGCCTGGGAGTCCAGCGAGTCGGCCAGGATCCTCAAGGTGGACTGGCCGGGCTATCTGAAGATGCAGGAGAAGGTCGGGGAGGCCGACACCGACGCCTGCATCTGAGTCGGGATCGCAGGATGAAGGGAGCTAGGCGTCGTCTCCGGACGGCGCCTTTTCCGTTTCCGCCACCGGCACGTCGGGGTGCACGAAGCAGCGACGGCACCGGGCCTCGTAAGTGCCCTGGGCACCCACGACGATGGTGTCCTTGCTGTCCGTCAGACGCTGGGTGTGGACGGCGGGATCGCCGCAACGGACGCAGATGGCCAGCTGCTTGGTCACGTACTCGGCGATGGCCATCATGTCGGGCATGGGGGGGAAGGGGCGTCCGAGGTAGTCCATGTCCAGGCCGGCGGTGATGACGCGCTTGCCCATGTTCGCGAGCCGGTCGCAGACCTCCACGATCCCCGTGTCGAAGAACTGCACCTCGTCGATGCCCACGACCTCGGTCTTGTCGCCCACGCAGGCCAGGATGTCCATGCTCGATGCCACCGGGGTGCTGGGCAGGCGCTGCTGGCTGTGGGAGACGATCTCGGTCTCGGAGTAGCGGTCGTCCACCTTGGGCTTGAAGAGCTGCACGCGCTGGCGGGCGATCTCGGCCCTGCGGATGCGCCGGATCAGTTCCTCGCTCTTGCCGCTGAACATGGGGCCGCTGATGACTTCGAGCCAACCGCTGCGTCCCTGGATGACCTGCATGGCGTCGCTCCTGCCGCTGTCCTTGTCGGGGTTTCCGGTTTCGGGGACCCGAAGGTACGCGAAGCCCGGAAACCTGCCAACCTCGAATTCCGGAATGGCCTTGGGGGGGCGCGCGGCGGGTGTTACCATACCCGCCATGTGGACGCGAGACGACTGGAGGGACCTCCTCGGGGTCCCCGTGATCGGGATGGTGCACCTGCGCCCCCTGCCCGGATCCCCGGGCTGGGACGGCGATCTGGAGGCCGTGGAGAGGGCCGCTCTCGTCGACGCCGAAGCCCTCGGTGTCGGCGGCGTGGGGGCCCTGATGATGGAGAACTACGGCGACGTGCCCTTCTTCGCCGATCGGGTGCCCGCCGAGACGACGGCCGCCATGGCCCGCATCGGCGCCGCCCTGCGCAACGCCTGGCCCGACCTGCCCCTGGGCGTGAACGTCCTGCGCAACGACGCCCTGACCGCCCTGGGCGTGGCCGCGGCCCTGGACGCCGCCTTCATCCGGGTCAACGTGCTGGCCGGCGCCATGGTCACCGACCAGGGCGTCATCGAGGGCCGGGCCGCCGAGGTCCTGCGCAAACGCGACGCCCTGGGGCTCGAGACCGGCATCCTGGCCGACCTGAGGGTCAAGCATGCCGCGCCCCTGGCGCCCCGCGACCCGGCGGACGAGGCCGCCGATCTGCGCCTGCGGGCGGGGGCCGACGCCCTCGTCCTTTCCGGCGTCGCCACCGGCGCCGCCACCGACCCCGACCGCCTCGCCGCCGTCCGCGACGCCCTTCCCGACTGCCCCCTGATCGTGGGCAGCGGCATGACCATGGACAACATCCAGGACTTCACGGGGCTGGCCGACGCCTACATCGTGGGCTCGTCCCTCAAGGCGACGGGCGCCGACGGGCGTCCCCGCATCGATCGCACCCTGGCCGCCGACTTCGTGGACGCCGTGGCGGAGTCCCTCGACCCCGACGGAGACGACTCATGACCATCCTCGTGACCGGCGGCGCCGGCTTCATCGGCGCCAACTACGTGCGCATGCTGCTGGACCGCGGCGACGACCGCGTGATCAACCTCGACGTCCTGACCTACGCGGGCAACCTGGAGAACCTGGCCGGCTACGAGGACCGCGACGACTACCGCTTCGTGAAGGGCGACATCCGCGACCGCGACCTGCTGGACGGCCTGCTGGCCGAGGAGTCCGTGGATGCGGTGGTCAACTTCGCCGCCGAGAGCCATGTGGACCGCTCCATCGACGGCCCCCGCGAGTTCCTCGACACGAACATCATGGGCACGCAGACGCTGCTGGAGGCGTCGCGCCGCGCGGGCGTGGAGCGCTTCCTGCAGGTGAGCACCGACGAGGTCTACGGCTCCCTCGGCGAGACGGGCCTGTTCACCGAGGACAGCCCCATCCAACCCAACTCGCCCTACTCCGCCAGCAAGGCCGCCGCCGACCTGGTCTGCCGCGCCTACTTCCATACCTACGGCTACCCGGTGCTGACCACGCGCTGCAGCAACAACTACGGCCCCTACCAGTTTCCCGAGAAGCTCATCCCGCTGATGATCGCCAACGCCCTCGAGGACAGGCAGCTCCCGGTCTACGGCGACGGAAAGAACGTGCGGGACTGGCTCTACGTGACCGACCACTGCGAGGCCATCGACCGCGTCCTGCGGGCCGGCACGCCGGGCGAGGTCTACAACATCGGCGGCAACAACGAGATGGAGAACATCGCCATCGTGCGCCTGCTGCTGGAGAAGCTGGGCAAGGACGAGTCGCTGATCACCTACGTGACCGACCGTCCGGGGCACGACCGGCGCTACGCCATCGATGCTTCGCGGATGGAGAAGGAGCTGGGCTGGACGCCGGCCCATCGCTTCGAGGACGGCATCGCCTCCACCGTCGACTGGTACCTTGAGAACCGCTCCTGGTGGGAGGCCGTCCGCGCCGGCACCTACCGCGACTACTACGACCGCATGTACGGCGCCGAAGGACGCCATTCGTCGTCGTGAGCCTCGGGGCGCGGCTTCCGGACGGCCGTTTGCTGGCCATCGACGGCGGGCTGTCGGACATCCTGTCGGCCGGCGCCGTCGTGGTGGAGGGCGTGACCATCGGTCCAGGTGACGGTCTGCGGCCGGCCATCGAGGCCGAGGCCGCGGCCGCCCGCGAACGCTGGGAGGGACGACAGCCCTCGGAGATCCCGCCGCTGCAGGAAGCCCGTCGCCTCTATCGTTCCGTCGGCATCCCGCCCACCCGCATCCGGCCCAGCAGCGAGGCCCTCCTGCGCCGCATCCTCCGCGGCCTGGACCTCTACGCCATCAGCAACGCCGTCGACGCCTGCAACCTGGCAAGCCTCACCTTCCTGCTGCCCATCGGCCTGTACGACCTGGACAAGGTCCGGGGCGACGCCCTGCTGCGCATCGGCCTGCCGGGGGAGGAGTACCCGGGCATCCGCAAGGGGCCTGTCCACCTGGAAGGGCGGCTGGGCCTGTTCGACGACGAAGGTCCCTTCGGCTCGCCCACCAGCGACTCCGCCAGGACCTGCGTGGACGACGGCACCGGGCGCCTGCTCGGCGTGGTCATGGCGACGGCCGATTATCCCGCAGACGACCTGCTGGCCCACACCCGCCTGCTGGCCGATCTCCTCTGCACCCACTGCGGCGGCCGGCTCACCGGCGAAGCCCTGCTGGGGACGGGCTCGTGAGGCGCGCCGCCTCGACGGTGCTGGCCCTGGTCGTCCTCCTCTGCGGCTGCGGCGGAGATGATCGTGCTCCGATGGCCGGGGGCTGCGCGGTGACCGCCCACCCCCTGGACACAAAGGTGGCGGGCGATGTACTCGCCGACGGCGGCAACGCCGTCGACGCCGCCGTGGCGGCGGCCTTCGCCCTGGCCGTCGTCGAGCCGTACTCGTCGGGACTCGGCGGCGGAGGGTTCTTCCTGGTCCACGACGCCGCCACCGGCTCTCAGTCCGCTCTCGACGCCCGGGAAACCGCCCCCTCCGGGGCCCGTCGCGACATGTTCATGGTGGATGGCGCCGCCGACCCGGACCTCAGCCGCGACGGCGCCCTGTCCGTCGCGGTGCCCGCCCTGGTGCGCGGCCTCGAGGAACTGCATCGCCGGCATGGCCGTCTGGAGTGGTCGCGGCTCGTTGCCGACGCCGTGGAACTGGCCGCCGAGGGGTTCCCCGCCGACTCCCTGCTGGTGAGAGCCGTGGCGGAGGAGCAGGATCGCCTCGATCAGGCGGCACGCGCCGTCTTCATGCCGGAGGGGCGCGTCCCGGTACAGGGCGAGATCATCGTCCAGCGCGACCTGGCGGTCACCCTGGCGGCCATTCGTGACGGCGGCGCTACCGCCTTCCACGAAGGCCCCGTGGCGGAGGCCCTCGCAACAGCGGTCACGAGCACCGGCGGCCTGCTGACCGTCGACGACCTGGCGACGATCCGCCCCGTCTGGCGGGACCCGATCCTGGGAAGGTTCGGGGGACGGACCATCGTCGGCATGCCTCCTCCCAGCTCCGGCGGCATCCTCCTGCAGCAGATGCTCGACATGGTCGGCGGCTGGGACCTGGGTGCGATGGGTGAGGCCGACCGCACTCACCTGCTGGCCCACGCCATGGCCTTCGCTTTCGCCGACCGCAGCCTCTGGATCGGGGATCCCGATCATGTGGAGGTGCCGATCGCCATGCTCCTGGACGAGGCGCGGACCGACAGCCTCAGGGCCCTGGTGGATCCGGACAGGGTGGTGGAACGCCGTGTCGGCGACCGTCGCGGTGCGCCGAAGGAGAGCGACGACACCACCCACCTGAGCATCATCGACGCCGACGGCAACGCCGTGGCCGCGACCCTCACCATCAACCTGAGCTTCGGGTCGGGCATGATGGCCGAGGGGACGGGCGTCGTGCTCAACGACGAGATGGACGATTTCTCCGCCGCCCCCGGCACGCCCAACGCCTTCGGCCTCGTGGGCGGCGAGGCCAACGCCGTGGCCTCCGGCAAGAGACCCCTGTCGAGCATGACCCCGACCATCGTGCTGGAGGACGGCGATGTCCGCGTGGTGGCGGGTAGCCCCGGCGGCTCGCGGATCATCACCGCCACCCTGCAGTGCCTGGTCAACGTGCTGGTGCTGGACATGCATCCCGCCGAGGCCGTCGCCCGGCCGCGTGTCCACCACCAGTGGCTGCCGGCGGCCCTCTACCATGAGCCCGATGCCTTGGCGCCAGCCGTACGCGCGTCCCTGGCGGCACGCGGTCACGAACTCCGCGAGCGGAAGAAGGTCGGGAACGTCCAGATGATCGTGGTGGACCCGGTGACCCGGACGCCGGTGGGCGCCCCCGACCCGCGAGGGCTCGGCGCGGCGGTCTTCGTCAGTCGCGGGGATGCCTCTCCCTGACCCACGCCTCCGCCTCGTCCCGCGAGGCGATCTCGCCGTCCAGCTGCGCCGTCTCCACCTCTTCCAGGATCACGCCCACCAGGGGGCCGCGGGGATAGCCCATCCTCATCAGGTCGCGTCCCGTCAGCAGGGGAGCCGGACGGAGGTCCTCCTCGCTCATGGCCGCCAGGGCGTCCCGGCAGAACTCCCAGGCCGAGAGGTCTCCCCGGGACGAGATCCGGTCGAGCCTGTGCAGTTCCAGCAGAAGGTCGAAATCCGGGCCGGAGAGGAACCGCTTGAGGGTCGAGTCCTTCATTCGGCGCACGTCCAGGAATCCCATGTGGCGATCCACCAGACTGGCCACCGAGCGGACCACGCGGTTGGAGAAGCGCAGGCGCGACAGCAGGGTATCGGTCATCACGGCCCCGATCCGGGCGTGACCGTGGAAGCGGATCCTGCCCCCCTCGGTCGTGGCGCACCGCGGCTTGCCGACGTCGTGCAGCAGTACCGCGAGGGCCAGCTCGAGGGGTGGTTCCTCGAGTGCGTCGAGCATGAGCATGGTGTGGGTCCACACGCAGCCCTCGGGGTGATGGTCGGGGGGCTGCTCCACGCCGTGCAGGTCGTCGACTTCGGGCAGGAAACGTCGCAGGAGCCCCGTCTCCCTGAGGATGGAAAGGGCTGCCGATGCCCGGGGCGCGGTCATGGTGGTCGCCAGTTCGGTCCCGATCCTCTCCGGGGCCAGCAGGTCGATCATGTCGCCGGAGCGCTCCATCGCCGAGAGGGTATTCGCCTCGATCGTCAGGCCCAGCCGGGCCGAGAACCGCGCCGCACGCAGCAGGCGGAGCCCGTCCTCGCGGAAGCGGCGCTCGGGATCGCCCACCGCCTTCAGCGTCCGGGTGCGAGCGTCGACCAGACCGCCGACGGGATCCAGCAGCATGCCGTCGATCGGGTCGAGATAGAGGGCGTTCACGGTGAAGTCGCGGCGAGCGGCGTCCCGGGCCGGATCGTCGGCGTAGGTCACGTCGGCCGGGCGCCGGCCGTCCATGTACAGGCCGTCCTCCCGGAACGTGGCGACTTCCACATGGCCGTCGGCGGTCGGCACGACGACCACGCCGAACGCGGCGCCCACCGTCCTGGCGTCGGGGAACAGGTCGGTCAGCTCGTCGGGGCGGGCGTCGGTGGCCACGTCCCAGTCTCCCGGTTCGATCCCCAGCACCAGGTCCCGGACGGCGCCGCCCACCAGATAGGCCCGACGGCCCGTGTCGCGCAGGCGGGCCACGATGTCCAGGGCCGGGCCGGCGGTCTCGGGCAGGGGAGTGATCCAGGGCTTCTGCTCCACGGTCGCCTCGTTGTCTCGGGAACGGATCGGGAGTACACTGCGTTGCCAGTATCCCACAGCCCGGCACCGACCGCCACAGGAGGCCCCATGCTCCGCCGACCGACCGTCTCCGTGATCATCGCCCTCGTCCTGACCTCGGTGTCGTCCGCGAACGGTCCCGACGCGGATCTGATGCTGCAGCGGATCGGCGTCCTCGCCTCGCCCGCCATGGAGGGTCGCGGCAACGGGACCGACGCCGCCCTGGCGGCGGCCGACTCGGTGGCCGCATGGTTCGACGCTGCCGGTCTGGAGGTTCCCGCCGCCGGCCGTTTCCAGGACTTCGACCTGCAGGGGGAAGGGTTCGAGGGTCTCGTCGGCCGGAACGTGGCGGGCATCCTGCCGGGGGCGGGCGACCTTGCGGACCGCATCGTGGTGATCGGCGCCCACTACGACCACCTCGGCCTGCGACGCGACGACGCCGGAGAGGTGACGGGCCACTACGCGGGGGCGGAGGACAACGCCTCCGGCGTGGCCGCCCTGTGCGAAGCGGCCCGGCTTCTCGGCTCGCTGGAGGGGGATCGACGCACGGTCGTGGTCTTGGCCTTCGCCGGTGAGGAGATCGGTCTGCTGGGAAGCCGCCATGTGGTGGAGCATCCCATCTTCGCCCTCGACGCCGTGGACCTCATGCTCAATCTCGATTCGGTGGGCCGACTGCGCGAGGACCGCCTCTACGTCGGCGGCGTGGGATCCGCCGAGGGGCTCCGCGATCTGGTGACCGCCGTGAACGCGGACTTCGGACTCGACCTGGAGATGAGCGAGGGCGGCTGGGACGCCAGCGACCACGTGGCCTTCAACACTGCCGGGATCCCCGTCCTGTTCCTCTTCACCGGGGCCCACCCCCAGTACCACTCCGTCGACGATACGCCCGACCTGATCGAGGCGGAGGGGTTGGCCCGCGTCACGTCCTTCGCCACCGCCTTGGCCTCCGCCGTCGCCTCCCGCGCCGAGCCCATGGTCTACCGGGCCGTGGCCGACCTTCCCGACAGGCCTGCCGCCGCCGGTGAAAGGCCGAAGCGTCCCTGGCTGGGGTCGATTCCCGACTTCGTGGATGCTGTCGAGGGTGTGAAGCTCGCAGGCGTCATGCCCGGCAGTCCGGCCGAGGAGGCGGGCCTGGTGAAGGGCGACGTCATCGTCGGCTTCGACGACGACGTCCTGACCAGTCTCCAGGACCTGACGGTGGCCCTGCAGACCCGCAGGGAGGGTGACATGGTCAAGGTGATCTACATCAGGGACGGAGAGAGGCGGGAGGCGCCGGTGGTCCTGAGGCCGCGGCCGCGCTGATCAGAGCCCGCAACGGGCGCAGGGCTCCTCCTGGGGCTCCACGTGCACCACGGCGTCCACCACGTCGGGCACGGCTCGGCGGATCGACTTCTCGACCTCGTGGGCCAGGTCGTGGCCTTCGCGGACCGTCAGGTCGGGCCGGACGGTCACCGCCAGATCGGCCAGGTAGACCGACCCGTGGGGCCTGACCCGCAACGACGACACTTCGCAGACCCCGTCCACCTCCATGACCGCATCGGTGATCCGGTCCAGGATCTCGCGGTCCGGGGTGGTGTCCAGCAGGCTCATGGCGTTGTCCCTGAGCAGCTCCAGGCCCATCCACACGATCAACCCCGAGATGAGCAGGGCCGCGATGCTGTCCAGGACGGGGAACCCGGCCATGCTGCCGCCGATGCCCACCGCGGCGGCCACCGAAGACAGCACGTCGGACCGGTGGTGGGCGGCGTTCGCCCTCAGGGCGGGGGAGTTGTGCAACCGACCCGCGGCGTAGGTATAGCGGGCCATGGCCTCCTTCACCACCACCGATGCCAGGGCCGCGATCAGCGCCGCCGTCTCCGGGTGGGCATGGTTGCCGTGGACGATGTCCATGACCGCCTCGCGCCCCAGCAGCACGCCAGTCGCCAGCAACAGGAGGGAGGCGCCCAGGGCGCCGAGGGTCTCGAAATGGTGATGGCCGTAGGGATGATTGCTGTCCGGCGGGCGAGAGCTGGCCTTGAGGGCCACCAGCACGCCCACGTCGCCGGCGAGGTCGCTGAACGAATGGAACCCGTCGGCGATGAGCGAGGCCGACCCGGCCAGCGTACCCACCACCAGCTTCGCCACCGTCAGCGCGACGTTGCCGATGAGCCCGACGGCCGTGCAGACCATCGGGCGCAGCAGGTACGGGCCGCGGCGGTGCGGCTCGAAGGTGCCGGGCTCAACCTTCATAGAGCCCGTCGATCAGGTCGGCGTACTCCTGCTGGATCACGCGGCGTTTCACCTTGAGGGTCGGGGTGAGCTCGCCCCGCTCGAGGGTGAACTCGTTCTCGATCAGCGCGAACTTCTTGATGGTGCTGTAGCTGGGCTGCTTGGCGTTGGCCCTGTCCATGCCGCGCTGGTACTTGTCCTGGACCTCGCTCAGGGCGATCAGCTCGGCGTGGCTGTTCCACGTCAGTCCGTGTTCGGTCGCCCACTCCTCCAGGTGTTCGAAGTTGGGCACGATCAGGCAGATCATGTACGGCCGCTTGTCGCCGATCACCACCACCTGGCCGATGAACTTGTTCTTCTTCAGGGCGTTCTCGATGGGCTGCGGCGCGATGTTCTTGCCGCCGGCGGTCACGATCAGGTCCTTCTTGCGGTCGGTGATGTACAGGTAGCCGTCGTCGTCGAAGCGGCCGATGTCGCCGGTGTGGAACCAGCCGTCGGCGTCGATGGCCTCGGCCGTCTGCTCCGGCTTGTTCCAGTAGCCCTTCATCACGCCCGGCCCCCGCACCAGGATCTCGCCGTCGTCGGCGATGACCACCTCGGTGTTGGGCATGACCGGGCCGATGCTCCCGATCCGGTTCCGCTCGAACGTGTTCACCGACACCACGGGCGACGTCTCGGTCAGGCCGTAGCCTTCCAGCACCTTCAGCCCCGCGGCATAGAAGAACTCGTTGATGTGCACGGCCAGCGGTGCGCCGCCCGACACGAAGAACCGCAGCCTGCCGCCGGTGCGCGCCCTCAGCTTGCTGAACACCAGCTTGTCCACGATGCCCTGCTGGAACCGCAGCCATCCGGACACGGGGTCGCCGGCCTGCTCCAGGCGGCAGATGTCGCGTCCCACGCGCCGGGCCCACCCGAAGAACATCCGCTTGATCGGCCCGCCCGACATGGCGGCGGTGTTCACGCGGTCGAAGATCTTCTCGTAGAGTCGAGGCACGCTGACCATCACCGTCGGCTGCACCTGTCCCATGTCCGCGGCCACCGTCTCCACGCTCTCGGCGTAGGCGATGCCGCAGCCGGAGTACATCATCAGGTAGTAGCCGGCCATGCGCTCGAAGATGTGGGAGAGGGGCAGGAACGACAGGCCCTTGTCGTCCGGGCTCACATGGACCAGTTCGAGGGCCTGCAAGACGTTCGACACGATGTTGCCGTGGCTCAGCATCACGCCCTTGGGGTCACCGGTGGTGCCGCTCGTGTAGATGATCGTGCACAGATCGTCGGCCTCGGCGGGGCCCACGTCGTCCGCCGCGCTCTGGGGCGTCTTCTCCAGGATATTGGAACCGATCTGGACGAGCTTCTCGAAGCTCATCACGTCCGGCACATCCACCTTGTCGAAGGAGATCACGTCGTTCAGGAAGGGCAGGCCGTCCCGGATCGAGGCGATCTTGTCGGCCTGCTCCCGGTTCGACACGAAGATGGCGACGGGCTCGCAGTCCCTCAGGATGTAGTCGATGGTGTCCGGCAGCAGGGTGGGGTAGATGGGCACGTCGGCCGCACCCAGGGAGAGGACGGCCAGATCCGCCAGCGCCCACTCCAGCCTGTTCTCCGCCAGGATCGCCACGCGGTCGCCGCTCTTCACGCCCAGGGACTCGAGCCCGAGGCGGAGGGCCCGCACCCGGCGCTGGATCTCCTCCGAGGAGAGGTCCTCGTAGACGCCGCCTGCGTTCTTCCGGCTGAACATGTCCGGACGGGGACGGCTGGTGACGGCCTCGAAGAACAACTGGGGAATGGTCGTGATGGACATGGCGTCTCCAATGGATCGGGATGCGTCTCGGCGGCAAGCGGGGAGCCTCGTCCGAGGCATGGTTCGCCGTTGACATTCACTACCAGCGACGACAGCCTGTGTCAAGTTCGGCCGCCCATCGCAGCCCCCGGAGAACCAAGGCATCCATGCATCCGTTGCTCGCAGAACACGAGGTCCTTCGCGGCCTTCTCCTGGACTGGTACGACTCCCGACGTCGCGACCTGCCCTGGCGCACCGCCCCCACCCTCTACGGCACGTGGATCTCGGAGATCATGCTCCAGCAGACCACCGTCGCCACGGTGACGCCCCGTTGGCATGCCTTCCTGGAGCGTTTCCCCGACGTGGCGGCCCTGGCTGCCGCCGACGAGGCCCAGGTCCTGGATGCATGGGCCGGTCTGGGCTACTACCGACGGGCCAGGCAACTCCACGCGGCCGCCCGGGCGATCGTCGAGTCGGGCGGTGATCTCCCACGCTCCCGGGAGGATTGGCTGGCCCTGCCGGGCATCGGAACCTACACGGCGGGGGCGGTGGCCAGTATCGGCCTGGGGATCCCGGTACCCGCCGTCGATACCAACGTCGTCCGCGTACTGACGCGCCTGGCGTGCGGTTCGCCAGGAGAGGCGAAGGCCTTCCCCAGGAGGGAATTGGACGCCCTGGCGGCGGACCTTGTGTCGCCAGACCGCCCCGGGGACTGGAACCAGGCCCTGATGGATCTGGGTGCAGGGCCCTGCGCGCCGTCCGCACCCCGCTGCGACGCCTGCCCGCTCGCCGATGCCTGCCGTGCCGCCCAGTCCGGTGATCCGGGAGCCATCCCGCCACCTCGCCCCCGTGTCAAACCGGTCCGGGCCCGGTGGTCCCTGCTGGTCGTCGACGGAGCGAACGGACCCATCGTCGCCGGTCCGGGGTTCACGAGCGCGGCACCCGCTGCAGACGACGACGTCCGCGACCGCTATGACACCCTCTACCGCGGCTACCGGACCTTCCCCCATACCCGTTGGACATCGGCGGAGGCGACCTGGAATCCTGCCGTGCTCTGGAGGGACTGGTGGAATTCGGCCGGAGGCCGCTGGGTGTCGGAACCCGAATCCGTGGGCGAATTCGGCCACGCCATCACCCGCTACAGGCTGACCTGCCACGTGTGCCGGGGGACCGTGGAAACTCCGCCGGAACGCGTACTTTCGGCCCTGGCTCTGGAGGTGGGACCATGCGGCCCCCTGTCGCCCCCTTCGCGGCGGGCGGAGGGCCTCGTCACGGGAAGTCCCTGAGCCGAGTATAGATTTGACTTTCTGACTCCCCTTTTCCATCATGAGGGACACGGGGGACGGACCGGCCGACGAAACGAGGGAGTCGGCCCGAAAGCACGGTTCAGAGGCGAGGAAGGACCAGCATGCTGCAGATCACCCGACAGACCGAATACGCCATCCGCGGGCTCATGGAACTGGCCGAGCGCGACAACGGCACGCCCATCCGCCTGAAGACCCTGGCCGAGGCTTGCGGGGTGTCGGAGGCCTTCCTGGCCAAGATCTTCCAGATGCTCTCCCAGCACAACGTCGTGAAGTCCCACAGGGGCGTGAAGGGCGGGTTCTCCCTGGGGCGCGACCCCAAGGAGATCAACCTGCGCGAAGTGGTCGACATCTGCGAGGGCGGGATCGCCCTGAACCACTGCCTGCGCAACGTGGATCCCTGCCATCGGGCCTCCGACTGCCTGATGAGCAAGGTGTGGTCCAAGGCCCAGACCGCGCTGACCGACGCCCTGGAGTCCACGACGCTGGCCGACCTGATCTGACCGGCCCCGACGGAATCACGAAGGCCGCCGCTCCCCGGAGCGGCGGCCTTCCTCGTTATCGAGGGATGGTCACGCCCGCCCGGACGCCCGCCTGCGCAGCTGACCGCATGCGGCGTCGATGTCGTCACCGCCGCTGATGCGGATCGTCGCCCGCACGCCCCGCCCCGCCAGCCGCTCCTGGAATGCGAGCATGGTCGCGGGATCGGGCGGCCCGAACCGCTCGTCGATGCGGTTCATGGGGATCAGGTTCACCTTGAAGGGGCGGTCGTGCACGAGGTCCGCCAGGGCCTCGGCTTCCCGGACGTCGTCGTTGACGCCGTCGATCAGCACGTAGGCCACGGTGGCCGCCCGCCCGGTCCTCAGGGCATGCTCTTCCGCCAGCACCAGCGACTCGGCCAGCGGCGTGCGCCCCGGCACCGGCATCAGCTTCTTGCGCAGGCCGGCGTCGCACGTGTTCACCGACAGGGTGAGACCCACGTTCAGCTCCAGGTCGAGGAAGGCGCGCATGCCGTCCGCGGGTCCCGATGTCGAGACCGTGATGCGGCGCGGCGACATGCCCATGCCGGGCTCGCCGGTCATGGCCGCCACGGCTCCGGCCACCTCCTCCACGTTGTCCAGCGGCTCGCCCATGCCCATGAAGACCACGTTGAAGGCCCGCCCGCCCAGACCCGGCACGGGATCGGCCTCGAGGTCGGCCGCCAGCCGCAGGACCTGCTCCAGGATCTCTCCCCGCGTGAGCTGGCGCACGAGTCCGCCCCGGGCCGTGGCGCAGAACGAGCAGGCCATGGCGCACCCCACCTGGCTCGACACGCAGAACGTGGCGTGCTGCTCCATGGGGATGATCACGCTCTCGACGGTCTGGCCGTCGCGCAGCGTGAACAGGAACTTCCGGGTGCCGTCCTGGGAGCACTGCCGTTCGGCAAGGGCCAGGCCGGACAGGTCGTGGCCTTCGGCCAGAGCGGCCCGCAGCGTCGCCGGCATGTTGCTCATGCGCTCCCACTCGACCACGCCCTGGTCGTAGAGCCAGCGGGCGAGCTGGTCGGCCCTGAAGGCGGGCTGCCCCATTGCGGAGAGCAGCGGCGCGAGGTCCGCGGGGGGGATGTCCCTGAGCAGGGGGGCGAGTGGCGTCTCCATGGCGTCTCCGTCGTGGATGGGCTTGACAGTCCGCGCGGCGCGGCTGCAACCTGTGGCCGGTACCATCCCATGACATCCGCCGCGCGTCCAGCGGCAGACAGGAGACCGGCTTGTACACCGTTCTTGTGGTCGACGACGAGGCCGCGATCCGCACCGCCCTCGATCAGATCTTGAGCTACGAGTCCTACAGGGTGCTCGGCGCCGCCGGCGGTGAGGAGGCGTTGCGCATCCTCGCCGACGAGAAGGTCGACGCCATGCTCCTCGACGTCAAGATGGCGGGCATGGACGGCTTCGAGGTCCTGGCCCGTCTGCGTGCCGACGCCATCGACGTTCCCGTGGTGGTGATGTCGGGCCACGGCACCATCGAGACCGCCGTGGAGGCCGTGCGCCAGGGCGCCTACGACTTCCTGGAGAAGCCCCTGGACCGGTCCCGCCTCCTGCTGACCCTGGCCAACTGCATCGACCACCACCGCCAGCGCGACCAGGTCCGCGAGTGGCGCTCCCGGGCCGGTGCGGACTCGCCTCTGGTGGGGGAGTGCACCGCGATGCAGGAGGTCAAGGCCTTCATCGACCGCGTGGCACCCACCGACGCCACGGTCCTGATCACCGGCGAGAACGGCACGGGCAAGGAACTGGTGGTGCGCGCCCTGCACGCCGGCAGTCCCCGCAACGACCGGCCCCTGGTGGAGGTCAACTGCGCCGCCATCCCGAAGGATCTGGTCGAGAGCGAGCTCTTCGGCCACGAGAAGGGCAGCTTCACCGGCGCCGACCGCAAGCGCATCGGCAAGTTCGAGCAGGCGGACGGCGGTACCCTCTTCCTGGACGAGATCGGCGACATGAGCGGGGAGGCCCAGGCCAAGGTCCTGAAGGCCGTGGAGGAGAGCCGCTTCGAGCGGGTGGGCGGCCAGAGTCCCCGCGAGGTGGACGTGCGCATCGTCGCCGCCACCAACCGCGATCTCGCCGACCCCGAGTCCGGCTTCCGCCGCGACCTCTTCTATCGCCTGAACGTGCTGGCCATCCATCTGCCGCCACTCCGCGAGCGCGGCGGCGACGTGCTCCTGCTGCTGGAGCATTTCATGACCGAACTCTCCCGGCAGACGAAGATCCCGCGCCGGACGTTCTCCGACGCCACCCTCGAGATCCTGCTGCGTCACGACTGGCCGGGCAACGTGAGGGAGCTGCGCAACCTCGTGGAGCGGCTGCTGATCCTGGCACCCGGCCCCGAGATCCGCCCGGTGGACCTGCCCATCCTCGCGGATGGTGCCCCTGGCGGGGGTGGGATGGGGGGTAACCTGCTGACCAGCAATGACTTTCAGGAGTTCAAATCGGCGGCCGAAACCTGGTTCCTCCAGGCCAAACTGGAAGAGAACGGATACAACGTGAGCCGGACCGCAGAGGTGCTGGGGATGCAGCGCAGCAACCTCTACAAGAAGATCACCCGCTACGGGTTGCGGACGACTGCCGACGGGAGCGACGGCGACGGGGAGGATTGACACGGCGTCGTCATGTCCGTATCCTTGTGAAAACGTATGGGACCGGAGAGGATCCGCCGACGGTGGACCATCGAAGGACCCGGTCCCGGTTTACTGGTGGGGTGGAGCCATGAAGAAAATCAGAACCCTTCTCGTTCTCCTCGTCATCGTGTTCTCGTTCCAGGCACTTCCCGTCCTGGCAGCCCACGAATCCATGCCGCTCGTCGCCGACGTCCTCGAGGACGGCTCGACCGAGATCTCCGACCTCGGAGATGGCGGCGTGTATCAGGAATTCGGCGATCCCGACGACGGGATCACCGGCAACCGCGGCCCCGTCAACAACCTGGGCGGAACCGCGGGCTTCTCGGGCAGCCTGATCGACGAGGACGATGCCGACGCCTGGTTCCAGCTGCAGATGCTGCTGGCCTGGCTGCTCGTGGCGGCCCACTAGGGCCTCGCGAAGGACACGCGACAGGGGACAAAGAGAACGACATCCACGTCAGTGATCGAATTGCCCGCCTTCTCGCCGGGGGACAATGTCGATGGATCGCAACTTCGATAACCAGGACCGCCGTTCCGGGCGCGGAAGACCTTCCGCGGACCGCGAGGCGGGACTGCGTCTGCAGGAAATCGGCGACCTGCACTTCGAAGCATCGGCATTCTCGTCGGCCCTCGACTACTACAAGCAGTTCCTGGACGCGGAAGCGGATCTCACCGGGGATCCCCAGCGTTCGCTGCACGTGCTCCGCAAGAGCATGGATGCGGCCCTCAACGTCGGCGACCTCGTCCTGACCGAGGAACTGCTCCATCAGGCATTCGATCTCCTCGACTCCGACATCGGTATCGCACCGGACGACCGCCAGCGGGAGCTGGCCCCGGTCCTGGGGCGCCAGGCCTGCCTGTTCACCCAGCGCAGCGCCTACAAGGACGCCCTGCGCGTGGCCAAGCACGCTTTCACGGTCCTGGCCGTCACCGACGACCACCGCGAGGTGGCCAACCTCCAGACCACCATGGGCGTGTGCCACTATCGCCTGGGTCGCCTGGACAAGGCGGAGGAATTCTACCTCGACGCTCTGGCCACCTACCGCCGCATCGACGACAAGCTGGGCATGGCGATCCTGTACAACAACCTCGCCCTGCTCCTGAAGAACGCCTGCCGCTGGGAACGAGCCCTGGACCACCAGGCCAAGTCCATCCGCATGGCCGACGCCCACGGGGCCA
Organism: uncultured Fibrobacteraceae bacterium; assembly: GCA_964343835.1. Taxonomy (GTDB): domain Bacteria; phylum Krumholzibacteriota; class Krumholzibacteriia; order LZORAL124-64-63; family LZORAL124-64-63; genus CALEMW01. The sequence goes on along the minus strand of CAYFKR010000006.1, from coordinate 172,209 downwards.
CCCACCTGCTGGCCCGACTCTACCTGAACGAGGGCATCATCCTGCGCAAGGCCGAACGCCACGGCGAGGCCCGCGCCAGCCTGGAGAAGAGCCTCCGCCTGGCCCGCAGCCTCGGCGATGTCGACCGCCAGGCCAAGGCCAACCTGGCCCTCGGCTACCTGGAGATGCTCGACGGCAACCTCGTGCGCGCCGAGGAGATGATCCTCGAGGGCAAGCACCTGTCCGACCAGTCCGGCTTCCTGCGCGAGGCCACCATCGCCGACGAATACATGGGCGATATCCTGCTGCGCCGCGGCGAGTACGACCGGGCCCTCTACAACTACGGTCTCGGTCTGGAACGCACCCGTGAGATCGGCACCGTCACGGATCTCGAAGGCGAGCTCCTGCGCCGTTGCGCCGAGGCCTATGCCCTGCAGGGCGCCTGGGACAAGGCCGCGGAGACCGCCAAGGCGGCCATCGCCGTCTGCGCCTCCTGCGGCGAGGACTACGAGATCGGCTTCTGCCACCTGGCCCTGGGCACCGCCTGCGTCAGCCTCGACCAGCTGGACGAGGCGGACGAGGCTTTCCGCGAGGCCGAGCGCGTCTTCCGCGCCCAGAACCTGCCGCGCCAGACCTGCGAGGCCGTGCTGGCCCATCTCGACGCCGTGCTGGACAAGGCCACCGAAAGCACGCTGCGCATGCTGCGCCAGCTCCTGGACCAGTGCCTGGAGGAAGACGGCGCCCGCACCAGCGACGACCTCTTCAGCCGCCTCCAGGTGGGCCTGGCCGAAGTGCTCCTGCGGCTCGATCTCCACGACGAGGTCCTGATCGCCGTCAGCGAGCTGGAGCGGATCGCCGGTACCGGTGGCGGATCCCTGGGCGGCATCGCCGCCGGCCTCCGCCGACGGGCGGAGCAGGGTGTCGTGGGCGGCATGGAGGAATTCCAGCAGCACGTCTCCGCCGTTTCGTCCGTGTCGGACTTCGTCCGGGGCCGCGGCGAGCCCGAACTCGACCTCATGCCCGTGCTGCGGTCGGCCCTCAACCGCACCGGGGCCGACTGCGGTTTCGTGGCCCTGCTCGGCGCCGAAGGCGCCGTGACCAGGATGGACGCCTGCCAGGGCATCCCCGCGGACCTCGCCTCCGACATCGCCGGCTGGTTCGGCGGCCGGAGCGCCGACGGGGAGCCCGGTCCCGTGCTGGTCACCCGCCTGGACGAGGACCAGGACATCCTGCGGGCCGTGCCCGGCGTATCCCTGGCCCTGCGCAGCGCCCTGCTGGTGCCCGTCAACCTCAAGGACCGGACCCTGGGCGTGCTCGGCCTCGGCCTGAGCAACGCCGCTCCCGAGGGAATCTCCCTCAAACCGTCCCTGGAATTCCTGACCACCTCCATGGGCTTCCTGGCCCTGGCTTTGGCGGATCGTCGCTACGTCTGCGAGGAGACCCGGGACCGGGCCACGGTCAAGGTCCAGGAGCGCATCGACTGCTTCGACAACATCATCACCGGCAACAGCGACATGCTGGAGATGCTCGGACTGGTCACCAAGGTGGCCCCGAGCGAGCTGACGGTGCTGGTGCACGGCGAGACGGGTACGGGCAAGGGCCTGCTGGCCTACTCGATCCACGCCCTCAGCGAGCGGTCGGGGGAGAGGTTCCAGTCCATCAACTGCGCCGCCATTCCCGAGGCCCTCATCGAGAGCGAGCTCTTCGGCCACGTCAAGGGCAGCTTCACCGGCGCCTACGGCGACAAGAAGGGCCTGCTGGTGGAGGCCGAGGGCGGCACCGTCTTCCTGGACGAGATCGGCAAGCTCCCTCTGGGTATGCAGGGCAAGCTGCTCCACTTCCTGGACACCAAGGTCGTGCGTCCGGTGGGCTCCACCAAGGAGCAGGCCGTGGACGTCCGCATCGTGTGCGCCACCAAGAGCGACCTGAAGCAGATGGTCGACCGCAACGAGTTCCTGGAGGACCTCTACTACAGGCTCCTGGATTTCCCGATCCTCGTGCCGCCCCTGCGGGACCGCGCCGACGACATCGCCCTGCTCGCGCCCTACTTCATCGACCGCTACGTCAAGGGCACCGAAGCCGAGGCTCCCGGCATGACCACGGCCTTCATGGACGCCCTGGTCCGCTTCGACTGGCCCGGCAACGTGCGCGAGCTGGAGAAGACCCTCAACCGGGCCATCGTGCTGGCCAACGGCGACAGCATGCTCCGCCTCGAGTACCTGCCCCCGAGGATCGCCGGCCTCGCCCTGGATCACGACAACGGCGAGCCCGTGGCTCCCCTCAAGGAGACCCTGCGCTCCGTCGAGAGCCGTGAGATCGCCCATGCCCTCAAGGTGACCGGTGGCAACAAGTCCCACGCCTCGCGCCTGCTCGGGATCAGCTATCCGAATCTTCTGAAGAAGATCAGGATGTACGGCCTCGGTTCCTCCTGACCCTCCCGATCCCCCTCTCAAGATCCCGATCCTGCTATTAACGAAATTGACAATCGTATCGTGTTGCTGCGTCGGGGTTTACGCGCTCAGCCCTTAATTGGTATGAACGATGTTGATGATCATGCTGATGCTGTGATCTGTCGATCCAGGCATCTGCCCTTCTAACACATTGATGTGTAATGAGTTGAAAAAGAGTTGATAGCATTTCTTCTCATGGCACGCCGACTGCAATAGGAGGGGCAGGAAGCCCGGAGTCAGTTGCAGGGACAGTAATTGGCAGGGCCTACGAGAAGGCAGACATTCGGAAGGGGAACGCGGTTCACATCCTCATCGTCAACCGGCTGGATGAGGGGTTTTCAACAAGAAGGCTCGTTACGGAACGATTTGGAGGTGGGGTCCAGCTCGAATCCCGAATCGGGTGCCGAAAATCGTGAACTCGTTCCCCGTCCGATGCCTTCGGACAGACAGAATCTCCTAAGAAAGAGCCACCCGGCGCCGAAGGGGCGAGACTCGGTGCCGGAACAGCTTCTCCTGGGCTGTGGCTCTTTCTTTTTTTGTGTCCGATCGCCGCGTCCTCTCGTGGACACGCATTGCATCCCGGCGAGGACAAGATACTCCTCCACAGGGCCCTGAACCGGGGCGACGTCACAACTCCGAACACACCCTGAAGCGCTGGATACGGCCGTGTATGGCTGTTTCAGCCGCATTGCGCCAAGGTGGCACCGTTCCTGCGATAAGGGGGGCGAACGACCGAACGGAGGTGTGACCATGAGGACGACGGAACGACGCAACCACGTGAAGCTGCTCCTGCTGGGGGCGGTCCTGGCGCTGGCGGCTGTGTCCGGCTGCGATACCGTCGACGACATCGCCCCCGCCGTGCCCACCGGCGTGTTCACCGTGACCGGCGACGAGATGGTCACGGTCTACTGGAACGACATCGACGAGGCCGACCTGGTCGCCTACGACATCTACCGCAACGACCCGAGCATCGCCGATCCGTACGAGTACCACTACGTCGGCACCGTTCGCTGGAACGAGAACTACGACTCCGGGTCGCTGCTGCACTGGTTCGACGACTACGACGTCGTCAACGGCGAGACCTACTACTACGCCGTCCTCTCGGTGGACGAGAGCGGCAACGAGAGCGCCCTGAGCTACGAGGACGTCTTCGACACGCCGCGCCCCGAGGGCTACGACGTGTGGATGTACGACCGCTTCGGGCAGCTCGGCACCATGGGCGGGTTCGACTTCTCCGACCTGCAGTCGGTGGCGAGGCCCTGGAACGACCCGGCCGTGGACATGTACGTGGAATTCGATGGGGACGGGATCCCCTGGATCGTGGCCGCGGACGACGACGTCCAGCTTCAGGACTACGGCACCATCCAGCTGCAGTGGGTGGACTGGGCGCCCCGCGACGGCTACTCCGCCGCCGGCCGCGCCGAACTGATCGCCGGCCACTCCTACATCGTCATGATCGCCGACCACGGCATCCATTTCGCGAAGTTCCAGGTCACTGCCCTGGAATCGGGACGAGTCCGCATCGACTGGGCCTACCAGGTCGACGAGGACAACCCCGAACTGCGCGCCCCGGCCAACCCGGAGCGCATCGGCGCCCTTCAGGAATTCATCAGTTTCTAGGCGCCGGAACGAGGAGGTGAGCGATGAGACAGCGAAACGCACGTAGAACCGACGCGACGACCGCCGATCTCCGCAGGGACCGCAGGGCCGACGCCCTGACCCTGGGCCTGGTGATCGCCGTCGTCTCCCTGGCGCTGGGCGTGGTGACCGCCAAGGCCCAGGACGCGTCGCTCCAGGACGCCATGAACCGCGGGTGGAGCGGCTACGAGCAGCAGCCCCTGCGCGTGAACGTCTGGCACGACCGCGAGGACGGGGAGACCTACGGCAAGGGCGAGTCCGTCCGGCTGCACTTCGAGACCAACCACGACGCCTACGCCGTCGTCTACCGCATCGACGCCGAGGGCGAGGTCGACGTGCTGTGGCCCCGGAGCCGCCTCGACGACGGCTTCGTGTTCGCGCATCACACCTACAACCTGCCGGCTCCCGGCAGCCGGCGCATCCGCACGTCCGGCGAGGAGGGGATCGAATACGTCCAGGTGATCGTCTCGGCCTATCCGTTCGACCTGCGCGGTCTCGACATCGACTTCCACCATGAGGTGGAGGACGAGCCCCGGAACTACTACGTGGCGGGCGACCCGTTCCTCGCCATGAACGACGTGAACTTCGAGGTCACCGGCCTCGAGGATCCCGAGGACTTCGTCGTGACCAACTACACGAGCTGGTACGTGGGCCGTCCCGTGGACCATCCGCGCTATCTCTGCTCGCAGTGCCACGACGACGACATGGACTGGCATCCGTACGACGATTCCTGCACGATCACCATCCGCCACGACTACGGGTGGGGCAACGAGTGGTACCCGACCTACGGCTACTACCCGGCCTACTACTACCCGGTCTACTACTACGTGGATCCCTGGACCTACCGGCCCTGGATCAACTACTGGTACCGCCCGTGGTACACGTGGCCCCGGTACACCTTCGCCTGGAGCTGGGGCTGGGATCCGTATTGCTGGAGCTATTCGCCCTACTGGAGCGGCGACGTCTGGGTCCGCTACAAGAGCGGCAGTCGCAGGCACCGCCCGCTGTCCAAGGGGACCCGGTACCGCGAGGTGGCCGACAACAGCGACTACCGCCACCCCAGGTCCCTGGTGAAGAACCCGCGCCCGTCTTCCGACGTCCGCGAGACGATGGAGCGACGCGAGAAGCTCGTGAAGACGGACGGCCGACGCCCCGAGGGCGGCAAGCCGACCCGCGAGTCCTATGCCAACGTGCCGCCCGCCAAGCGCAAGCCCACGACCTTCACCAAGCCCACACGGACCGAGTCCAGGACGGGGATCCGGGTGCCGACGCGCTACCCCAACACGACGAGCGGCGAGGCCGTCCGTCGCGGGACCGACAAGCCCGCCCGGCCGTCCTCCAACTCCCCGGGCGTGCAGGTCCGACCCGATCCGCGGCGCGGCGGCGAGCGCGACACTCCCCGCGTCCAGCCCGTGGAACCCCGGTCGCGCGGGTCCCGGATCTGGAACGGCGGCAGCACCGGAACGCGGGCCGTCAAGCCCAAGCCCGGCACCTCGAGCCAGCAGCCCTCGCGGACGCCCACGGTCAAGCCCAGGAGCATGAAGGGTTCCGGCCGGCCGGCCGTGAAGCCGAGGACCAACCGCTCGTCCGGCTCGAGCAACCGGTCCAAGGGCACGACGTCCTCCAGCTCCAAGGGATCGAGCGTCCGGAAGTCCGGCGGCAGCAAGTCCTCGCCGGCCCGCTCGAACTCGAGCGGCAGCTCCCGCAGCAGCGGTTCCAGGAGTTCGGGATCTTCCAAGAGCGGAGGAAAGAGCGGCTCGAAGAAACGATGATTCGCGATGGTCTTCCCCCCATCGCTGGCCTGGCCGGTGAGGACCTTTCTCGAAGAGGTTGGCACCGACAGGGAACGGAGACCGATCCGGCCGGCCAAGGTTCAGGAAGCGGGTGGGGCCCGGTGACGACGACGCTGATCAGGGGCGGCCGAATCGACACCGTGGTCCCACCTCGTTCCAGGTCCGGACGTTGACGATCGTCGACGTCCGGACCTATCATCCCGCATCCCTACGTTCCGAAACGGATACGGTTCCAGCCCGAGGTCCCGGCATGCACCACCCTCTCCGCCGTTCGCTCCCGTCCGTGCTCCTGACGGTCATCCTGGCCGCCTTCGCGACGACGGCCACCACCGCCCCGCCGACACCGGTTCCAGCTCCCGACGCCCCCTGGGCCTCCGGCGGCGATCTGGCCCGGGACGGATCGGGCGGACTCATGAGGGATCGCCTCGCCGGTGTGGGCGCGCCGGACAGGCTCGACGCCGTGGTGCTCATGTGCGACTTCGCCGACAGCCTCATGCTCGGCAGGCACGGTCTGGTGCCCGGCGACTTCCCGCCCCCGGCCCAGACCGAGTTCCTCTACTCCGCCCACGATGCCGTCTACTTCGAGCACTTGATGGACGACGTGTCCCTCTACTTCGATTCCGTCAGCGGCGGTCGCTTCGAACTGGCCGTGACGGTGATCGAGGAGGTCGTGAACCTGCCGCACCCCATGGCCTGGTACGGGAACCACCCCGACGAGGGTGAGCAGAAGATCCTGCTGGCGAAGGACGTGGTGGAGGCCCTGGACGATTCCGTGGACTTCTCCCTCTACGATACCGTCCTGCTGATCCACGCCGGCGCCGGCGAGGAGACCGACATCCTGGGCGACTCGCCCGAGCAGATCTACAGCAGCTACCTCAGTCCCGAAGACTTCGCCGAGGCGGTGGAGGAGGAGATCCTGGAAGAGCCCTGGATCGCCACCGACGACGTCGACGGCTTCGGCGATCCCGTCGTGGTGGACCAGGTCCTGGTGTTGCCGGAGACCGAGTACCAGGACCCCGCCGGCGGCGTGGGGGGGTATTTCGGCTCCCTCGGCGTCTACTGTTTCGAGGTGGGACTGCGCCTGGGCATGCTCTCGCTGAGCGACTTCACCCCTTCGGGCCGGCCGGACAGCCAGGGCATCGGCCAGTTCGGCCTGATGGGCTACGGGCTGTTCACCGCCGGCGGGCTGATCCCCGCCGAGCCGTGTGCCTTCAACCGCATGCTGATGGGCTGGGTCGACCCGTTGGAGGTGGATCCCGACGCGGGGGAGACCGTCACCCTGATGCCGGCGGAGCATCCCTCCCTTTCGGATTCGACCCTGGCCCGGGTCGCGATCTCGCCCAGCGAGTACTGGCTGGCCGAGTACCGCCTCCAGGATCCGGACGGCAACCGCATCTTCTCCTTCGGCGACGACCGCAACGGGAACGGCATCCCGGACTTCACGCGTCTCGACGACGACACCTGGTCCCCGTACTTCTACGACCCGGAGACGGAGACCTGGAGCATCGTTGCGACCTTCGACCCCGAGGTCCATCGTGACGAGCGCCTGCTGGACGCCGAGTGGGACTTCTACATGAGCGACAACACGGCCCGGCCCGCCGGCGTCAAGGGCGCGGGCAGCGGACTGTACGTGTGGCACGTGGACGAGGGCGTGATCGCACAGGCCCTCGACGCCGACCGCAACGTGTTCAATGCCGACCCCGACCGGAAGTCCGTGGACCTGGAGGAGGCCGACGGCATCCAGGACCTGGATACCCACCGACCGTCCGCCTGGTCCCTGGGCGGCGACGACGACAGCTTCCGTGAAGAAGGGGCCTCCACGTTCGGGCCCGGGACCGAGCCGTCGAGTGCGAGCGCGGGCGGAGCCTGGACGGGCGTGGTGATCGATGCCGTCTCCGCCGTGGTGGTGGATTCCAGCATCGTGGATCCGGAGGTACCCTGGCCTGTCATCGACTACGCGACGATCATGACGTTCCTTTGCAGTCGCGAGTCCGCGGGGCCCGGCGCGCCGGAACTGGTCGCGTCCCTCGATCTGCCCGATGTCGACATGACGGGTTCCCATCTCCTGGCGGTGGATCTGGACGACCCGCAGGACGGTGTGCCCGAGATCGTCGCCGTGGGGGATGAGGGGCGTGTGTTCGCCTGGCGTTCGGACCTGACCTCGTGGATCCCCGACGCCGAGCCCGTGGGCCTGCTGGCGATCGGAACCGACGCCGAGGGCGAGCCGGTCGAGTGGACCGGTCCGCCGGCCGCCGGCGACGTGGACGGGGACGGCGTCGTCGACATCGTGATCAACGCTCCCGGAGGCGTGTACGTCTTCGACGCCGAGGGCGGGGAGCTGCGCAACGGCGATTTCGATCCTGACAGTTTCGGGCTGGCCCTGGAGCCCCAGCGGGCAGGCGCGGTGATGCAGGGGGCGCCGGTGATCGTGGACGACGGCTTTGCGGACGTGGAGTCGCCGGCCGACGTGGTCATCGCCGTTCTGGAGTGGGAGGAATTGGCCGAGGGGCACGGCTCCTACCTGACGAGGATCTACGACGCGGCGAGCGACGAGGTGGAGGACACGCCCTGGATCCCGGGGCCGTTCCCCGGGCGCATGGGGCTCGCCGGTCCGGTCCTCGGCGCCGCCGGGTTCGCCGCCCTGGGGGAGAACCTCGACGGCACGGGTTTCCTGGCCACGGAGAACCCCCTGTTCGGCGGAGGGATCGACGTGTCGTTCGTCGGGACGCCGGCGCCCTGGCCTTCCCTTGCCCGTGACGGCGGGATCCTGGTTCCGCTGGCGGACGGTGGCTGCCTCTACGCCGATCTCGAGGGGGCGATGGTCTGGGACGGCCACCTGCCCGTCCGCTCGCCCCTGGCGCCCGGCTTGGCGTACGCCACCGACGGCGGATTCGTCCGGGCGGGCCGCAGCGGAGCGCCCGAGACGTCCTGGCCCCATCTGCCGGCCGTGGCGGTCTCGGCGGCCGATGAGTCCGTGGCTCCCTCGCCCCTTTCGGCGATGCTCGGGGACGGCACGCTCACCCTCTTCGCATCCCGCGACGGCCGTCTCTTCCTCTGTGACGACGACGGCGACGTGCTGACGGGCTGGCCCCTGGCCGGCGCCGGCGCCACGGCGGGGACGCCGCTGCTGATGGACCTGGACGGGGTGTCCGGCCTGGAGGTCGCGGCCGTGGGCAGCGCGACGCGTCTGGTCGGCCACGATCCGGACGGGGAGGACAACGAGTTCGCGCCGGTCTCGCGCCTGGCGGTGTGGTCGGTGCCCGGAACCGGAGAAGCCGAAGGTCACTGGCCCATGTGGCGGGGAGCTCCGTCCCGCTCGGCTCCCGCGCCCGGCCCCGGGACGACCCCCGGTGGAGAAGGCCTGCTCGCGGAAGGCACCGTGTTCGTGTCCCCCGCGCCGGCCCGCGGCGACCGCATCGCGGCCCGGGCCGTCCTGAACGACGACGCCGTCCTCCGTGCCTTCCTCTACAACCTGGAGGGGGAGGAGGTCAGCCGCAGCGCGCCGGTGCGCGGTTTCGCCGGCGAGGCCGTGGAGGCCGGGCTGGACATCTCGGGTGCCGTGAGCGGCACCTACATCTGCAGGATCGTGGCCGAAGGCGACCGTGGCCGCGAGGTGGCCGTGAAGCCGGCCGCGATCGCCCGTTGATGATGCGTCGATGACGAACGATACTGTGAAGACACGTTGGACACGGGTCGCGACGGAGCGGCCCCGAGAAAGGAACGAGGCATGACTTACCGACCGAGGCTCTGGACGCTGACCCTGATCGCCCTGCTCGTCTCCACGGCGGGAGCGGCGTGGGCGGGCTCGCCCGGCGAGTCGGGATTCCTGACCCTGCGCTACCCGGTGGGGGCGAGGGAGGCCGCCATGGGCGGCGCCGGCGTGGCAGGCTCCACGGGAGCCGCCGCCATGTACTGGAACCCGGCGCGGGCCGCCTTCGAGGAGCACGGCACCTCGCTGCTGCTCCAGCATCAGCGCAGCTTCGGCGTGTCGGACCGCGAAGCGGCCACCCTGGCCCACCGCTCCGGCATGGGTGTGCTGGGCGTGGTCTTCTCGGGCTGGTATTCCGACGATATCGACCGGACCACCGAGGACGAGGCGGGCGTGCCCGTGGGCGTCTTCGCGCCCCACCAGGTGGCCATGGGCGTGACCTACGCCCGGAAGCTGAACGACAAGCTCGCCGTGGGAGCCGCGGTGAAGCTGTTGCACGAGAAGATCGACACCGACGACGGCACCGGTTTCGCCTACGACGTCTACATCTCCCACAAGGCCCTCGTCGAGGGGCTGTGGTTCGGCGCCTCGTTCACGAACTTCGGCCCGGACATGACGGTCCGCGAGGCCCCGTATCCGCTGCCCGCCGCCTTCCGCATGGGCATCGCCTGGGATCCCCAGATGGAGTTCCTGGCTGGCCGGATGACCGTCCTGGCCGACATGGTGTTCCCCAACGACGGCAACGAGAAGGCCCACGTGGGCGCCGAGTACAGGCTGGTGCCCGCCCTGGCCCTGCGCGTGGGGCACAAGGTGAACTACGAGTCCCAGGGGCTGACCTTCGGGGCCGGGTTCACGCGGGGGAACATCGACGTGGGGTACGCCTACGAGGACTCCCTGAACGACCTGGATCCCCAGCACCGGTTCGCGGTGGAGTTCGGATTCGGTCCGGAGTCCTGATCCCGCCTCAGAACGGACGGGGGTCGGCGGCGAAGTCCTTGAGCTCGAACCGGCCCCCGCTCCAGATCCCGTAGCTAGCCTCGCCGAACCAGCTGCCGAGGGCCGCCATCTCGCGGCCCTCGTCCTCGATGCGGAAGGCGTGGTGGACGTGGCCCATGAGCAACATGTCCCAGTCGCCGTGCGTACGGGCGAGGCGGCGACGGGCGCGCTCCTCGATCAGGGCCGTCTCGTCGCGCTGGGCTTTGCGGCTGGTGCCGCTCAGCCAGCAGCAGAACGAGTAGAGCAGCTCGGGATGGAGGGACTTGGCCAGGAGGATGCCGGCGCGTCGGCGGACGAGCCAGCGGAACGAGCTGTAGATCCAGTCGCGGACCAGCAGGCCGTCCCCGTGGGTGAGGTGCAGGCGGTGGCCGTCGAGTTCCATGGTGAAGGCTTCGCCGTCGGGGGAGGTGCCGTAGCGCTCGTGGAAGTAGCGGGCGGCCCAGATGTCGTGGTTGCCGCCCACGAAGTGGAGGCGGACGCCGGCGTCGCGGACGCGGTCGAGGGCCTGGAGGATCTCCTCGTAACCGCGCAGGCGGAAGTGGGGATAGTCGAACCAGAAGTCGAAGACGTCGCCGAGCAGCACGAGGTCGTCGGCGCCGCGGGCCCACTCGAGGAACTCGAGGAAGAGGCGGATCCGCTCCGGCTCGCCGGGGCCGGGGACCAGGTGGAAATGGGTGTCGCCGACGAAGAGGACGACGCGTGAGGATTGCTTGTCCATGGGAGAACCTTGGTATATGAATACCGGGTCGATGGCAAGGGAAAACGGAACCGGAGGAACGTGATGGCCCTGTGGGACGACGTGAAGAAGAACATGGTCGAGTGGTACGGCGTGGCTGCGGACAAGACCAACGAGCTCGCGAAGGTGGGCGTGCGCCGGTACGACATCTTCGGCATCAGCCGAGAGATCGAGCGCCAGTTCGGCGAGATGGGCAGCCTGGTGTACGACGCCCTGAACGAGGGGCGCACCGACATCGCCGACGATCCGGCCCTGCAGGGCATGGCCGAGCGCGTGCGCGCCCTGGAGGCCGAGCTCAAGGCCAAGGAGGAGGAGATCGAGACCATCCGCCGTCGGGACGAGGCCGCCGCTGCTGCGGGCGCCGCGGAGCCCGGCGAGGACCTCGGCGAGGACCTCGGCGAGGAGATCGAGGTGGAGGTCTACGAGGCCGCCGTCGAGCCGGATCCCGAGGCCGAGATCGTGGACTCGGAGCCGGTCGTGGAAGCCGATCCTCAGGACGAGGAAGAGGATGCCGATAAAAACGGTTGACCTTCCCGTGGCCCTTCTGATAGGGTAAATCTGTCCCTGCAACGCGCCGGGTCCCCCTCCCACGGGCGGAACCCCGGCGCCCCTGCCGACTCCGACGCTTCCCCCAAAGCGAGTGTTCTGCGTGCGCCTGAAGCGCACCGATCCCGTCCCGTCGGAGGAAGCGGCATGAACCCGATCCGGATCCAGCGCACCATCGCCGTCGGCAGCCTGCTGCTGGCCGCGGTCGTGTGCGCGTCGGTGTCGGGTGCCGCGGATCTGGCCCGGGTGGACCGTTCCGAGGCGCCGGAGTCGCCCTTCGCCCGGGTGGCCCGGGAGGCCGGCGGGTCGGTCGTGAGCATCCTCGCGGAACGGAACGTGACGCGGGGGGGCATGGATCTCGATCCCATGGAGCAGCTCTACCGCCGCTACTTCCCCGGCGAAGAGGGGAGTGCCGGGCCGTTCGGCGGACCGGGCAGCGGCACCGGGTTCGTGGTGAGCGACCAGGGCCACGTGCTGACCAACGACCACGTGGTCGCCCGCGCCGACCGGGTCTTCGTGCGGTTCAGCGGGGACGAACGGCCCGTCGAGGCCGAGGTGGTCGGGACGGACCCCGCCAGCGACCTGGCGCTGCTGCGGGTGGAGCTGCCCGACGGCGTGGATCCCCTGACGTTCGGCGACTCCGACCTGGCCCGCGTCGGCGACTGGACCGTGGCGGTGGGCAACCCCTTCGGGAACCTGGCCGGCAGCGTGACCGTGGGCGTGGTGAGCGCCAAGGGGCGCAACGACCTGGCCATCCACGGCGGGGCGCCCCGCTATCAGGACTTCCTGCAGACCGACGCCGCCATCAACTTCGGCAACAGCGGCGGCCCGCTGCTGGACATCGCCGGCCGCGTGGTGGGCGTGAACACCGCCGTGAACCGGGCCGGGCAGGGAATCGGATTCGCCATTCCCGCCAACTACGCCCGACGCATCTTCGAGCAGCTCGCCGTCCACGGCCGCGTGATCCGCGGCTGGATGGGGGCCGACGCCGGCGATCATCGCATCGCGGGGCGTCGGGCGGGAGCCATGCTCGAGACCCTGATCGACGACGGCCCGGCCGCCGTGGCCGGCCTGCGGGCGGGGGACGTGGTGGTCCGCTTCGGCGGCGAACCCGTGGCCGACGCCCGTGACCTGCATTTCCTCGTGAGCGAGGCGGAGCCCGGCCGGGAGATCCCGGTGCGGTGCATCCGCGAGGGCCAGGAGATCGACGCGACCGTTGTGCCGGTGGAGGAGCCGGCCGACGGTCAGGATCGACCCCGGGAGGCGGCGTGGCTCGGCATGAGCACGGCGTCCCTGGGCGGCGACGATCCCCGTGTGGCCCGCCTCCGCGAAGCGTTCGGAATCGACGCCGAGCGGGGAGTGATGGTGGTGGACGTGAGGCCGGAGAGCCCGGCTGCGAAGGCCGGCCTGAGCCCCGGGGACGTGATCCTCGCGGTGGACGATCGGCCCGTGGAGGACGAGGAGTCGTTCCTCGCCCTGCGCGACGACATGGGCTCGTCGCCTTCGTCCGTCACCCTGCTGGTCGAGAGCGGAGGGCTGAAGAGCTATCTCCGCATCGACGTCGATCCGGGATCCTAGGGCGCTGTCCACGCCCGAGGGGATCCCAGCCGGTGCATACCCCGCACCATGATCGGAGGACATCATGGCGACCCGTAACGCCATCCTGCCCCCCACCCACGAGAAGTCCCTGGAGGTCTACTTCCGGGAGATCAACCGGTACCAGCTGCTCAGCCGCGAGGAGGAGGCCGAGTTCGCTCGGAGGATCCGTCAGGGCGACGAGAGGGCCCTGAAGACGCTGGTCAACGCCAATCTCCGGTTCGTGGTGACGGTGGCCAAGCGCTATATGCACCAAGGGCTCGGCCTGGCCGACCTGATCAACGAGGGGAACATCGGCCTGCTGAAGGCGGCCGGGCGCTTCGACGAGACGCGCGGCTTCAAGTTCATCAGCTATGCGGTGTGGTGGATCCGCCAGTCGATCCTGCAATCGTTGCTGGATCATTCGCGCCTGGTGCGCCTGCCCCAGAACCAGACGGCGCTGCTGCTGAAGATCAACCGGGCGCGGGCCCAGCTCCAGAGCGAGGGCGTGGAGAACCCGTCGGTGGTCCAGATCAGCCGCGAGTCCGGTATCTCCCGGTCCGAGGTCCAGCGGGTCCTCGAACTGGGCGGGGCCGAGGTGGGGCTCGACGATCACGGCACCGGCGACCGGCCCCTGATGGAGGTCCTGGCCGACGAGGAACAGCCCGGGTCCGACGCCCGCCTGTACACCAGGGTGATGCGTGAGGACGTGAGGCGCAGCCTCTCGGCACTGACGGACCGCGAGGCCGAGATCATCGGCCTGTACTACGGCCTGACCGGCGGAGAGGCCCTGACCCTCGAAGCCATCGGCCGCAGGATGGGGCTCACGCGCGAGCGAATCCGCCAGATCAAGGAGAAGGCGCTGAGGAAGATGCGCCAGACCGCCGGGCAGGAAGTCCTCAAAGACTACGCCTGACGGCCGAAGAGCGGGGAGTTGACAGGGCGGGGGGATCCGGTATCTTGGATCCCTTCCGCCCGAAACCCTGTCGCCGACCCCACGAGGGACCGTGTCGCGCAAGACCTACAGATTCCTCTACCTGCCCGAGGACCACTCCGCCACCCGCGAGCTGCGGGTGCCGCGCGTGCTGCTGTTCGGTGCGGGGGGAGCCGTGGTGGCGCTGGTCCTGATGGCCGCGTTCTACGTGCTCGGCCTGTTCCAGGGGACGAGCTGGGTACCCGGCGGATCGCGGCTGCAGCGGGAGAACTCGCGCCTGACCGCCGAGATCGCCCACCTGGGCGACAAGGTCGACGTGCTGCGGGAGAACCTGGTCGAGTCGTACCGCCTCCAGGAATTCGTGTCGGTGGCCATGGGGATCGATCCCCTGGACCCGAACGTGCGCGAGGCCGGCGTGGGCGGCCGGGGGCTCGAGACGGTGACGGGGCGGGAGCTGCCCGACGGCGTCCGGCCCGCCGTGGCCATGGACGGCGACCTGGACGCCCTGCTGCGCCAGGCCAGGATCCAGCACGCGGGCTATCGGGCCCTCATCGACACCCTCTCGTTCCGGGACGACACCCTGGGACGACTGCCCTCCATCAGGCCCGTGGACACGGGCTGGCTCAGCTCCACCTACGGCTACCGCGACGACCCCTTCACGGGGCGCAAGCGCTTCCACCGCGGCCTGGACTATTCCGTGCCCAAGGGCACGCCCGTCCGGGCCACGGCCGACGGCGTGGTCCGCGCCATGAAGCGCGACCGCGGCCTGGGCATGATGGTCCGCATCGACCACGGCAACCGGATCACCACCACCTACGCCCACATGAGCGAGTGGCACGTGACCCAGGGGCAGCGGGTGACCCGCGGCCAGGTGATCGGCCTGTCGGGCAACACCGGGCGCTCCACCGCACCCCACCTGCACTACGAGGTGGCGGTGGACGGCCGGCACACCAACCCCATGCCGTACATCCTGGATTCCTACGCCAGGCGTTGACCGTTCTCCTGTTTGCAACCCCCAACCCCTGTGGTATTTTACGTGCGCTCGGCCCCGTCGGCCGGGAAGAGGAGCGCATCCACGGCATGAGGCCCCGCGACATCGTCATCGTCGTCGGCCGCCGCATCCTGTCGGCGTTGGTGTTCGTCTGCCTCGCAGAGGGGGCGACGGTCGCCGCCGACGTGCGGATCACGTCCGTACGCCACTGGACCGCCCCGGACCACACGCGTGTGGTGCTGGACCTGTCCGGGCCGGCCGACTATGCGGTCCGCCGCGTCGACGACCCGGCCCGCATCGCCGTGACCATCCCGGGGGCCGCCTTCGGTTCGCTGGAGACGGTGGCGGTGGCGGACGACCTCGTCCTGAGGGTTCGCCGCAATGCCCTGGAGGGACGGGCGCAGGCGGTGCTGGACCTGGCGGGCGATGTCGAGTTTCGGCATTTCGCCCTGCGTGCCGGCGACGGACGGCCCGACAGGATCGTGGTGGACGTGTCCCGGCCGTCGCCGACGGCCGCATCGGCCCCCGACACCACCGCGGGCGTGGTCGTAGTCATCGACCCGGGCCATGGCGGCATGGATCCGGGAGCCGTCAGGGACGGCGTGAGGGAGAAGGACGTGGTGCTGGGCATCGCCCGGCGCCTCGAGGCGCGACTGGAGGCCCGGGATGGCGTCTCCGCGGTGCTGACCCGGGAGGGGGACTGGTTCGTGTCCCTCGCGGATCGGGTCGGGACGGCGCGGCGGGCCGGCGGGGACCTCTTCGTCTCCATCCACGCCAACAGCAACGACCGGTCGGCCCTGTCGGGCATGGAGGTCTATTTCCTCTCGCGCCAGCGGGCCGACGACCGGGAGACCCAGGAGCTGGCCGACCGGGAGAACGCGGCCGACCTGGTGGGACTGCCGCCCGATGAGCGCCTGGACGGGAACGTGCTCGAGATCCTGATGGATCTGCGCTCCAGTTCGGTCTTGACCGGCAGCAACCGGCTCGCCGACCGGATCCTCGGGGCGGCGCGCCGTTCCGGCGAGGTGAAGGCCCGCGGGGTGCGTCAGGACGTGTTCCGGGTGCTGCAGACCCTGGCCATGCCGTCTGCCCTGGTGGAGACGGCGTACCTGTCCAATCCCGGCGACCGGGACCTGCTGGCGACGCGTTCCGGGCAGGACCGCCTCGCCGCGATCCTGGCCGAGGGGATTTTCGCCTATCTGGACGACCGGGATCCGCCCCTGTGGGAGGAACCCGGCTGGTCCACCCGATACCGGGTCCGCCGGGGGGATACCCTCTGGGCGCTGGCCCGACGCTACAGCACGTCGGTGGACGAGATCCGCCGACACAACGAACTGTCCGACGACCGTCTGCGCGTGGGGCAGACGCTCACCCTTCCCTGATCCGCCGACCGGGCGGAACCGAGGCGACGCCGTGAATCGTCACGCCATGAAGATCTTCTGCGTGCTGGCGGCCGTGGTCATCTGGATCCAGGTGGCCTCGAGCCGCATGCTGACGCGCGAGGTCGAGTTGCCTCTGTCGTTGACCGGCCTGCCGGCGGGCACCACCTTGGCCGGCAACCACTGGCCGGAGTCGGTCCGCGTGCGGGCCACCGGCAGCAAGTGGCAGTTCTTCACGAACCAGTTCCTGGGGCGTGGGCTCGGGCGCGTGGAGGTGGACCTCTCGGAGGTCCGTCCCGGCGCCCTCTGGCAGCGCGACGTGACGGTGAACGACGTGGAGTCGACCCTGACCGACGTCGGCGTCCATCCGCCGGTGCGGCTTTCCCTGGTCCTGGACCGCATCGTGACCCGGCGGCTGCCGGTCCGGATCGCGACGGTGGGTGCCGTGCCCGACGGACGGATCCTGCTGGGGGCCGTCCGGGCGGAGCCCGACAGCGTGGACGTGACGGGGCCGGCGGCCCGGCTGGAGCCCCTGGACGAACCGGTGGCGACGGAGCCCTTCGACCTGTCGAGGATCCGGGGCAGCCAGGACGTGGAGCGGGCGCTGGTGTCTCCCGGAGAGGGCCTGAGCGTCGATCCCATGCGGATCCGCATCGCCTATCGCAGCGCCGAGGCGGTGGCTCGTACCTTCGAACACGTTCCGGTGGTGCCTCTGGTGGATCAGGGGCAGCCGACGGTGGAGATCTTCCCGCCCGTGGCCAGCGTGGCCGTGGTCGGTCCCCGGGGCGAGGTGGAGGAGCTGCCCATGTCGTCGGTCTCCCTGACGGTCGCCCTGAGCGGCCTCGGGACCGGCACCCATACCCTCGAACCCGACGTGCTGCTGCCCGAGCACCTGTCGCTGGTGTCGCTGGAACCTGCCCGGGTGCTGGTGGTCATCGGCGGAGCCGGGCGGACGGAACTCGAACAAGCACCCTGACGGTCGCCCCCGAGGGGCGCCGACGACTGGAGAGACGATGGACATCCGTTACCGCCGTCCCAAGGGGACGAGGGACGTGCTGCTGGAAGACATGGAGCGCTGGCGCTGGTGCGAGGACCGCTGGCGGACCGTGCTCGAGCGGTTCGGGTTCGGCGAGATCCGCACCCCGATCATCGAGTCGACGGACCTGTTCATCCGCTCGGTGGGTGAGGGGACCGACATCGTCGACAAGGAGATGTACACCTTCGAGACCAAGGGCGGCGAGAGCCTGACCCTGCGGCCCGAGGCCACGGCGTCGGTGGTGCGCGCCTATCTGGAGAACGGCCTGACGCGCCAGCCGGGCACCCTCAAGTTCTATTACATGGGGCCCATGTTCCGCTACGACCGGCCCCAGGCCGGCCGGTATCGCCAGTTCCACCAGGTGGGCGTGGAGGCCATCGGGTCGGACAGCCCCGTGCTGGACGCCGAGGTGATCCGCGCCGCCGTGGCCCTGTTCGAGGCCGTGGATGCGGAGGGGCTCAAGGTGCAGGTCAACACCATCGGCTGCCCGGAATGCCGGCCCGGCTACGTGTCCCGTCTGCGCGAGTGGGCGATGGGGCGGGCCGACAGCTTCTGCCGCACCTGCCAGGGACGCATGGAGACCAACCCGCTGCGGCTCTTCGACTGCAAGGAGGAGTCGTGCCGCGAGCTGATGTCGGCCTTCGAGCCCATCAGCGAGGCGGTCTGCGACACCTGCCGCGTTCACCACGAGACCGTGTGTGCGGCTCTCGGGGATCTGGGCGTGGACTACGAGAACGACCCCGCCCTCGTGCGTGGTCTGGATTACTACACGCGGACCACCTTCGAGATCTCGGCGCGCCAGGACCTGCGGCAGAGCGCCCTGTGCGGGGGCGGCCGCTACGACGGGCTCGTGGGGCAATGCGGCGGGCCGGAGACCCCGGCCGTCGGGTTCTCCATGGGTGTCGAACGGGCCATCCGCCACCTCTACCCCGACGCGGTGGATCCGCAGCGCAGCAGCCAGTCGGCGGTGGACGTCTACATGGTCTGCCTGGACGCGGCGGCCCAGCGCTATGCCCTGGCCAACTCGGACCTTCTGCGCGGCGTGTGCCGCGTGGAGGTCGACACCACCGGCCGCGGCGCCAAGGCCCAGATGAAGTCGGCCAACCTGCGGGGAGCGCGGGTCGTGCTGCTGGCCGGCGCCGACGAGGTGTCCACCGATCAGTTCCAGCTCAAGATTCTCGCAACCGGTCACCAGGAAGCGGTGGAGCGCGACAAGGTGCTGTCCGCCGTGAGGGAGGTCCTCGACAGTGAGTAGCAAGATCAGGACGCACCGCTGCGGTACGGTCACCGCGGCCATGGTCGGCGAGGAGGTCCGCGTCGCGGGCTGGGCCGCCAAGATCCGCGATATGGGCGGCGTCACCTTCATCGACCTGCGCGACCGGTCCGGCGTGCTGCAGGTCGTGTTCGAGAGCGGCGACCTCGCGGCGCGGTCCGGTGAAGTGAAGCTGGAATCCGTGATCGCCGTGCGCGGTCGCGTGCGTCCGCGGCCCGAGGGCATGGTCAACGAGGCCATGGCCACCGGTGCGGTGGAGGTGGAGGCCTCGGATATCGAGATCCTCAACGGCTGCAAGCCGCTGCCCTTCCAGCTCGAGCAGGCCGCCCAGGTCAGCGACGAGATGCGCCTGCAGTACCGGTACGTGGACATGCGCCGGCCCGAGATGCTCCGCAACATGGAGATCCGGCACCGGGCGGCCCAGTCGGTGCGCCGCTACCTCTCGGACAACGAGTTCCTGGAGATCGAGACGCCCCTGCTGATCCGCACCACGCCGGAAGGCGCCCGCGACTACGTGGTGCCGAGCCGGGTGCACCCGGGCCAGTTCTACGCGCTGCCCCAGTCGCCCCAGCTCTACAAGCAGATCCTGATGGTGTCGGGGGTGGACCGCTACTTCCAGCTGCCGCGCTGCATGCGCGACGAGGACCTGCGCAAGGACCGCCAACCGGAGCACACGCAGATCGACCTCGAGATGAGCTTCGTGACCGAGGAGGAGATCTACGGCCTGGTGGAGGGCATGGTCGGGACCATGTTCCGCGACGCCATCGGCCTGGAGCTGGAGACTCCCTTCCCGCGCATGTCGTACGCCGACGCCATGAACCTGTACGGCTCCGACAAGCCGGACCTGCGGTTCGACTGTCGGATCATCGAGCTGAGCGACCTGGTCGAGGAATGCGGCTTCGGCGTGTTCGAGAACGCCATCGGCGGCGGCGGCATGGTGCGCTGCCTGGTGGCGTCCGGTTGTGCGGGCTACTCGCGCAAGCAGGTCTCGGAGCTCGAGGACCTGGCCAAGCGTCACGGCGCAGGCGGGCTGGCCTTCGCCAAGGTCACCGCCGACGGCCTGGACGCCGGCGTGAGCAAGTTCTTCTCCGACGGCTTCAAGGACGCCCTCCGCGAGCGCACCGGTTGCCGCGAGGGCGACCTGCTGCTCTTCGGCGCCGGGGCCGCGGGCGCGGTGCTCGAGCCGCTGGGCCAGGTCCGCCTGAAGCTCGCCGAGCAGGAGGACTGGATCCCCGAGGGCGCCTGGGCTTTCGCCTGGGTGCGCAGCTTTCCGCTCTTCGAGCAGAACGACGACGGCTCCTGGACCGCCTGCCACCACATGTTCACCATGCCCGACGACGAGAGCCTGCCCCGGCTCGAGTCGGACCCCGGGGCGTGCCACGGTCAGCTCTACGACCTGGTGTGCAACGGCGTGGAGCTGGGGTCGGGCAGCATCCGTGTGCACCGTCGTGACATCCAGGAGACCATCTTCCGGATCGTGGGCATGGACGCCGAGGAGGCCGACTCCAAGTTCGGCTTCTTCCTGGAGGCCCTCGAGTACGGCGCTCCGCCCCACGGCGGCATCGCCCTGGGTCTGGACCGCGTGGTGATGCTGATGACCGGCAGCCCGTCCCTGCGCGACGTGATCGCGTTCCCCAAGACGCACATGGCGGCGTCGCCCCTGGACAGGTCGCCGGGTCCCATCGACGGGGCCCAGCTCGAGGAGCTGCGGCTTGCCCTGGTGGAGGAGGCTGAGGAGTCATGACCGGGTCGTCCAGGGTGCAGCGTCCCGCGCGCAACGAGATCCGCATCGATCTCGAAGGGCTGGACCATTTCGCCCTGCTCGGCCCAGGCGACTGCAACCTGAGCCGTCTCCAGGACCGCTTCTCCGGCACCATCACCGTGCGCAGCGGGGTGATGGTGCTGCGCGGTGCACCGGCCGATGCCGAACGCATGACCGGCGTGGTGGAACGGCTCATCGGGCTGCTCGAGCGGGACAAGGTGCTGGACGCCGTGACCGTGGAGTACGCCCTGGAGCAGGCCGAGACCCACAGGGATGCTGCGCCGGCGGCGGTGAACGCGGAAGATCCCCCGCTGTACTACTCGGCCCAGGACCGCAAGGCCATCCGGGCCCGGACCGACGGCCAGGAGGACTACATCGCCGCCATCCGCACCCACGATGCGGTGTTCGCGGTGGGCCCTGCCGGCACGGGCAAGACATACCTGGCCGTGGTCATGGCCATGGACTACCTGCGGCGCGGACTCGTGGAGCGCGTGATCCTGGTGCGGCCGGCGGTGGAGGCGGGCGAGCAGCTCGGGTTCCTGCCCGGAGACCTCCAGGAGAAGATCGACCCCTACCTGCGCCCCCTCTACGACGCCCTGAGCGACACCATCGGCGCGAGCCGGATCCAGCGGTACATGACCAGCGGCGTGATCGAGGCCGCGCCCCTGGCGTACATGCGCGGCCGGACCCTGAACCACGCCTTCGTGATCCTGGACGAGGCCCAGAACACGACCCTGGGCCAGATGAAGATGTTCCTGACGCGCCTGGGCCACCAGAGCAAGGCCGTGATCACCGGCGACGTGACCCAGATCGACCTCGACGGCGACCGTCGTTCCGGCCTGGTGGGGGCGCGGGAGATCCTGAAGGACACCGAGGGCGTGGCGTTCGTGGAGCTCATCGAGCGCGACGTCGTGCGGCATCCGCTGGTGCGGCGCATCATCGCGGCCTTCGCCGAGTGCGAGGGGGAAGGTGGAGCCAACGGGGAGGGTCCGGCATGAAGTGGTGGGATCCCATCGGCTGGCTGAGGCGGCCCATCGAGGCCGTGCGGTCTCCCGGACAGCGGCCGTCGAAGAAGGACCGGCCGGCCGGGCAGCCCGACTGGCGGGTCATCGCCTGGCCCCTGGGCGGGCTGGTGCTGCTGACGGTGCTGCATGCCGTGCTGCTGCCCGCCCATCCGCGGCTGGCGTCGGACCTGCCGGGCGTGGGTGAGATCGCCGGTGCGGAGGTCCGCGCGCCCTTCGATTTCACCGCACCCTTGCTGGAACAGGACATCGAGATGCGCCAGCTCCAGCGGGTGCTGGTCGAGCCCCCCGTGGTGGAGCGCCTGCCCGGTCAGGATCGGCTGCTGCGCGAACGGCTGGGGCTGCTGGCCGCCCTCCACGACGAGACGCGGGGCCTGGCCGCCATGTCCGGGGCCGAGCGCATCGGCGTGCTGGCGCTTCGTCATCCCGAGCTCGGCATGCAGGACCTGGAGCGGCTCGACGCCCTGCCCGACACCACCCGCTTCTTCCACGACGCGGACGAGGTGGCGCTGTCGGTCCTGGAGCAGGGAGTCGTGGACGAACTGCCCCCCGGCAACTACCGGAAGGTGCGCATCCAGGACGGCGGCAGCGAATCGACGGTGGACCTGGACCGCCTCGTGCAGCAGTCGCTGGTGGAGGAGACCGTCCTGGCGGAGCTGGAGGATCGCGGCCATGATCGCGAGACCGCCGCCTGGGGAGCCCGTCTGCTGCGGCCGCTGCTGGCGGCGAATCTCGTCTACAGCGCGGAGCAGACCCGAGCCCGCCGCCTGGCCGCCCGACAGGCCGTTCCCGTCTCCCATGAATACCTGACCGGGGAACGCATCGTGGATCGCGGCGAGCGCGTGACCGAGCTGGAGGCGCTGGCCCTGGACACCCTGCACGCCCTGCTCGTGGCCCGGGGCAACGTGGAGCGCGGCGACGATCCCTTCGGGCGCCAGGCTGCCCGCGTGATCCTGGTGGCGGGACTGCTGCTGCTCTTCGGCTGGGTGCTGCGGCTCCACGATCGGGAGCTGCTGACCGACCCGCGTCGGCTGACCAGCCTGACCCTCCTGTTCGCCCTGTTCCTGCTGGGAGCCGGGTTCGCCCTGACGCGTCCCTCGCTGGGAACCTTCGCGGTGCCGATCACCTGGCTGGGCGTGCTGGTCACGGCCCTGTACCGGGACCGGGCCGGCTACCCTGCGGTGGTGCTGGCGTCGGCCCTGCTGGCCTTCTCGGACGAGGCCACGGCCCTGTCGGTGGTGGCGTGGCTGGTGCTCGGACTCGCATCGGTGACCCTGGTGCGCCGCATCCGCCAGCGCGACCAGTTCTACCAGGCCATCGCCGTGCTGGCGGGGCTGGGCGTGCTGCTTGTGGCGCTGCTGGACCTGTCGTCGGGCGAACTGGACGCCAGGATCTGGCACCGGTTCCTGGTGGCGAGCCTGACGCCGGTGGCGTCGGTGGCGCTGGCCCTGTTCCTGCTGCCCATCGTCGAACCGCTGGTGGGCGTGTCCAGCGACCTGACCCTGCTGGAGCTCTCGGACCTGAACCATCCTCTGCTCAAGAAGATGGCCCTGGAATGCCAGGGCACCTTCCACCACAGCCAAGTGGTGGGGCAGCTCGCGGAACACGCGGCAAGGGCCATCGGGGCCAACTCGCTGCTGACGCGGGTGGGAGCCCTGTTCCACGACATCGGCAAGATGACCAAGCCCGAGTACTTCGTGGAAAACCAGGGAGGCGGTCGCAACAAGCACGACGAACTGTCCCCCAGCATGAGCGCCCTGATCGTGGCGGCCCACGTGAAGGAGGGCATCGAGCTGGGGCGCAAGTGGCGGCTGCCTGAGACGGTGATCGACTTCATCCCGGAACACCACGGCACCAACGTGATGAAGTTCTTCTACCACAAGGCCCTCGAGAGCGGCGGCAACGAGACCGTCAAGGTGGACGACTTCCGCTACCCCGGCCCCAAGCCCCGCAGCCGCGAGACCGCCATCATGATGCTGGCCGACGCGGCCGAGGCCGCCACCCGCTCGCTGTCCAAGCCCACGCCCGGCCGGATCCGCGAGATGGTGAAGCAGATCTTCGACGACCGCATGCTCAGCGGGGAGCTGGACCAGTGCGGGCTGACCCTGCGCGACCTGGCCGACATCCGCGAGGCCTTCATCCCGCTGCTCACGAGCATCCACCACGCCAGGATCGCCTACCCGGGGCAGCGTGAGCGGAGCAACGGCCGGGAGCCGGCGGCGTGAAGCTGAGGCGCCTGGACAGGGGCGGCCCCGGCTGGCGGCCCTCGAAGGACCTGGAGGCCGTCCAGGACGCCCTCGCCGCGGGCGTGGGACGCGACGATTGGGCAGTGGAACTGGTGTGGGTGGACGACGCCGAGATCCGTCGCCTCAACCGGGACTACCGCGGCAAGGATGCGGTGACCGACGTGCTCTCCTTCTCCGATCTGTCGGAGGACGGGCCCGGGGATCCGGACCTGGCTGCCGGCGAGGCCGGCGCGTGGGCGGACCTCTGGCGGGACCCCACGTCGGATCCGGACGACGACGTGGTGGGTCAGGTCGTCGTTGCGCCGGACTTCACGGTCGGACGCTGCGCCGAGCGCGGCTGGGACCCCGACGACGAGATCGCCATGCTGACGATCCACGGCCTGCTCCACGTGCTGGGCTGGGATCACGAGGACGAGGACCAGCGCCGCCGGATGGCGGACCTGGAGGAGGAGCGTCTGCGGACCTGCGGGCGCTCCCACCCGATGCGCAACGAGGGGCGCGACTGACATGGAACCTATGCGTCACGTCGATTGGACAGGTGCCGACCTCTGGGTCGCCGTGGGCGGGTATGTGGTCTCCATGGCCCTGCTGTCCCTGCTGAGCGCCCTGTTCCGGGCCGGCGCGCTGCACCGCCACGGGCTGATCGAGGACGACGTCCTGCCCGAATCCCTGACCGCCGTGCTGGGCTCCCCGCGCCGTTTCGTGGTGGCCATCGGGAGCTGGCACCTGGGCGCCACCGGCGTGGCCTGCGTGGCTCTGGCACGGCTCGCCCAGAACGTCTGGCCGGACACGCCGGCGGTGCGGCTCTACGTCGGGCTCGCAATCCTCGTGGTGGCGGCCTGGTCGCTGGGCGGCATGGGGGCCAAGTGGCTGGGGTCGCGTCATCCGCTGGACGTGGTTCGCTTCCTGGGGCGCGCCCTGCTGCCCCTGAACCGCCTGGCCACGCCGTGGACGTCGCTGCTGGTCCGTGGCGAGGGCGGCGCCGACGACACCATGTGGGCAGCCGAGGCCATGCCCCACCTGTCCGACGGCGAGATCCGCAGCCTCATCGACGAGGACGACGACGAGGTCAACCTGGAGGTCGAGGAGCGGGAGATGATCCGCAACGTGTTCGGCTTCCACGAGACCACCGTCAAGGAGATCATGATCCCGCGCATCGACATGGTGTCGCTGGAGTCCACGGCGCCGGTCTCCGAGGCCGTGCGCGTGATCGGCGACTGCCTCCATTCCCGGATACCGGTGCACGAGGGGTCGGTGGACCGCATCATGGGCCTGCTCTACGCCAAGGACCTGGTGGGCCTGGTGGGGACCGAGGACGGCGCCGAGAAGGCCGTGGGCGAGCTGGTGCGCCCGGCATACTTCATTCCCGAGAGCAAGAAGCTGGACGACATCCTGGAGGAGTTCCGGGCCAAGCGCGTGCACATGGCCGTGGTCATCGACGAGTACGGCGGCACGGCGGGGCTGGTGACCCTGGAGGACGTGCTGGAGGAGATCGTCGGCGAGATCGAGGACGAGTTCGACGAGCAGGAGCGCCTCTTCGAGTGGCTGGACGACCGCACCCTGCGGGTGGACCCGAAGATCGACCTGGACGACCTCCAGGAGGAGCTGGGCGTGGAGCTGCCCGTGGACGAGGGCAGCGAAACCCTCGCCGGGCTGGTCTACGAGGCCGCGGGCAAGGTGCCGGAGGCGGGTGACGCCGTTGACATCGCCGGCCTCGAGGTGACCGTGGAGCAGGTGGAGGAGCAGCGCATCCTGAAGGTGCGCGTCCGGTCCGGCGAGGCCCTGCCCGGGGCCCCGGGCGGGAAGGACGGTTGAGGTGTTCCGCTTCCGGCAGCATGTCCTGACGGGCCTGATCACGCTGACGCCCGTGGCGGTGACGGCGTGGATCGGCTGGCGGCTCTACCTGCTGGTGGACCGTGCGCTGCGTCCCTTGCTGGAGCGTATTCCGCCGCTGCAGGCCCTGCCCGACGTGCTGGTGACCGCCCTGGGGGTGCTGCTGAGCATCGTGCTCGTGGGGCTCGTGGGGCTGGTGTCGCGCAATCTGATCGGCGTGGCGTTCTTCAACCTGGTGGAGCGGCTCTTCCACCGCATCCCGGTGATGAAGAGCGTGTTCACGGCGTCCAAGCAGATCGCCGAGGTCTTCCTGGGCGACGGCCGTCAGGCCTTCCAGAAGGTGGTGCTCTTCGAGTACCCGCGCCGGGGCATGTGGGCCCTGGGATTCCTGACGAAGGATGAACCCGCATCCGACGTGGTGCACGTGTTCCTGCCCACCACGCCCAACCCGACCTCCGGTTTCCTGTTGCTCATTCCGCGCGACGACACCAGGGTGCTGGACATGTCCGTGGAGGACGGCATCCGGTTGATCATCAGCGGCGGGGCCGTGGTGGACCCCGGCGCCGTCGCCGACCTGAAACGCCTGACCGCCGGGGAGGAACCCGGCGACGGAGGAGGTGGGGAATCGTGACCGAGGAGAACACCGGGAGGACGCCCGAGGAGACGGTCCAGGACGATCCCTTCCTCGATCCCGCCGACATGGGGCGCCAGTGGCACGAGCACTCCGTGCAATTCGAGGAGATGCTCTCCGTCGGGCGCGACGAGGAACTGGCGCTGCTGGCCGCCGAGCTGACGCCCGGCGACCTGTCCGAGATCGTGCGCCCCCTGAGCGTGGACGACACCGCCCGCGTGATCCGGCTGCTGCCCCTGGACCTCGCGTCCGACGTGCTGGCGGAGATCGACAAGCGCAGCGTGGACGCCCTGATGCAGCTGCTGACCGTGGACGCCATCGCCGACCTCATCGAGGAGATGCCCTCGGACGAGGCCGCCGACGTGGTGGGCGAGATGGAGGAGGACCAGGCCCGCGAGGTCCTGGCCGCCATGGAGCCCGAGGAGCGCGAGGAAGTCACCGAGCTCCTGCAGTACGACCCGGACACCGCCGGCGGCCTGATGGCCAAGGAGTTCATCGCGGTGGCCGTGGACGCCTCCTGCCTGCAGGCGGTGGAGGCGGTACGCGCGGTGGAACCCGAGGACCGCGACGGCCTGCACTTCATCTACGTGGTGGACGGGGCCGGCCGCCTGGAGGGACGCATTCCCCTGGTCGAGATGCTCATGCAGCCCTGGTCGACCCCGGTGACCGAGGTCATGGAGGCCGACCCGCACCACGTGGAAGTGGACCTGGACCAGGAGCACGTGGCCCAGTTCGTGATGATCCACGACCTGGTGACCCTGCCGGTGGTGGACGACCGCGAACGCCTGATCGGCGTGATCCAGGCCGACGACGTGCTGGACGTCATGGAGGAGGAGGCCACCGAGGACTTCGCCCACTTCGCCGGTACCACCGAGGACCTGGGGGAGACCTCGCCCCTGAAGGTGGCCCGGGCGCGCATGCCCTGGCTGCTGGCGGCCCTGGCCGGGCAGGTGGGGTGCGTGTTCCTGATGTCCTCGTTCGAGGAGTCCCTGGCGCGGGTCGTGGCCCTGAGCTTCTTCATCCCCGCCATCATGGCCATGGGGGGGAACACGGGGATCCAGACGTCGTCGGTGGTGGTGCGCGGCCTCGCCACGGGCGAGGTGGACGTCTACCACCTGGGACGTTACCTGCTGAGGGAACTGGCCACGTCGCTGATGACCGGCGGCGTGATCGCCGCCTGCCTCTACGGGGTGGCCGCGGTGGTGGTGGGGAACCAGACCCTGGCGGCGGTGCTGATGCTCTCGATGGTCACCGTGATCGTGTTCGCCGCCCTGGTGGGCACGGCGGTGCCCCTGCTCATGCACCGCATCGGCGTGGACCCGGCCCTGGCCACGGGGCCCTTCATCACCACGTCCAACGACGTGATGGCCATCGTCATCTACCTGGGAATGGCGTCCATGCTGCTGCAGGGCGCCTCCTGAGATGGGGGTGCTGGGGCGACCGGCCGCCTCGTCGGATGCGGTGGTCCTGCGCACCTGGCCCACCGGCGAGACCAGCCTCGTGGTGTCGCTGCTCACGGCCGAACACGGTTACGTGAAGGTCATCGCCAAGGGGGCGCGGGGGGAGCGGTCCACGCTCCGGCCCCTGGTGCGCCCCGGCTGCCTGGCCAACCTCGAGTACAGCCTGCGCCCCGATCGCGAACTCCAGTACCTCAAGGGCGGACAGCTCCTGGAGGGAGCCGCGGACGAGCCCGTCGGGCTGGAGGAGACCGCCTACCGGCTGGCCGCCCTGGACCTCGTGGACCGTTGCCGTCCCGGGGACGAGCGCGACCTTCAGCTCTTCGATCTTTGCCGTGGGTTTCTGGGGGTGTTATCATCGTCGGCTTCCGGGAACGGTGCGGCCCGATTCTATGCATTCGAACTGGCCCTGCTGGATCTGCACGGCATGGCGCCGGAGCTGGAGGGGTGCGCCGAATGCGGTGCGGAGCCTGCCGACGCTGACGGGACGTTCGCCGGCAGCCGGTTCAACCCGGCCAGCGGCGGGGTCCTGTGCCGGGCCTGCACGGCTCGCGACGGCGGGTCCTCCGGTGCGGCCGGACGTCCCCTGTCGGCGACGGCCCTCGGCGTCATGAGGCGCCTGGCCGGCGGCGGCGCGGAAGCGGAGATGGACCGGGCCGTGCGCCGCGAGGTCGGCATCCATCTGCACTCGTTCCTGACGTACCACGTTCCCACGTACCGGCTGCCCGCGGCCCTGGAGCTCCTCCGGCCCAGGCGCGGCGGCCGACCCGGGGCCGAAGCCCCCGAGAAGGACGCGACATGATGGTCTACCAGGAGATGATCGCCAGGCTGCAGCAGTTCTGGAGCGACCAGGGCTGCGTGGTCGTCCAGCCCTACAACTCGGAAGTGGGGGCGGGCACCTTCAACCCGGCCACGTTCCTGCGCTGCCTCGGGCCCGAGCCCTGGAAGGTGGCGTACGTGGAGCCCTCGCGCCGCCCCAAGGACGGCCGCTACGGCGAGAATCCCAATCGCGTGCAGCAGTTCCTGCAGTACCAGGTGATCCTCAAGCCCAACCCCGAGGACTCCCAGCAGCTGTACCTGGACTCCCTGCGGGCCATCGGCATCGAGCCCCGGGAGCACGACATCCGGTTCGTGGAGGACGACTGGGAGTCGCCCACCCTCGGCGCCAGCGGCCTGGGCTGGGAGGTGTGGATCGACGGCATGGAGATCAGCCAGTTCACCTACTTCCAGCAGGTGGGCGGTTTCAAGCTGAACCCCGTGTCGGTGGAGCTGACCTACGGCCTTCTGCGGCTGGCCATGTACACCCAGGGCGTGGAGCACGTGAAGGACCTGCAGTGGGGCGGCGGCCTGACCTGGGGCGACGTCATGGGCCAGTTCGAGCGCGAGTTCTCGGCCTTCAATTTCGAGCACGCGGACGTGGACATGTACCGCCGCCACTTCGACGAGAAGGAGGCGGAGGCCAAGGCCCTCCTGGAGGCCGGTCTGGTGCACCCCGGCTACGACGCCGTGATCAAGTGCAGCCACCTGTTCAACGTGCTGGAGGCGCGGGGCGCCATCTCCGTGACCGAGCGCACGGGCTACATCAAGCGGGTCCGGGTCCTGGCCCGGGCCGCCGCCAAGGCCTACGTGGAATCCCGGGAGGCCCAGGGCTTCCCCCTGCTGAAGACCGAGGAGACGGGAGCATGAGCGACACCACCAAGAGCCCCTTCCTGATCGAGGTGGGGACCGACGAGCTGCCCGCCCGCTTCCTGCCGGTGGAGCGGGAGCACGTGTCCCGCTCCCTGGCGACGCTGCTGTCCGACACGGGCCTGGCTCACGGCGACGTGCGGGTCCTGGCGACCCCGCGCCGCCTGGCCGTGCTGATCGACGACCTGCAGGATAGGCAGGAGGACCGCGAGATCGAGGTGAAGGGACCGCCCGTGGCCGTCTGCTACGACGACGACGGTGCGCCCACCAAGGCCGCCGAGGGCTTCGCCCGCAAGAACGGCATCGACCTGGCGGCCGCCTACGAGGTGACCGACGAGAAGGGCGGCCGCTTCCTGGGGGCCCGCAAGGTGGTGGAGGGCCGCGCCGCCGCGGACCTGCTGGCCGAGGCCCTGCCGGGCATCCTGCTGGCGATTCCCTTCCCCAAGACCATGCGCTGGGGGACGGGGGAGATCGAGTACGCACGACCGGTCCAGTGGATCGTGGCCCTGCTGGGCGACGACGTGGTGCCGGTGGAGCTGGCCGGCGTGAAGGCCGGGCGCACGAGCCGCGGCCACCGGACCCTGGCCGACGGCTGCCGCGTGGAGATCGCCTCGCCGGGCGCCTACCTCGACGAGCTGCGGAAGCACGGCGTTGTGGTGGACCAGGACGAGCGCCGGGCCATGATCACCGACGGCGCGGCCGCGGTGCTGGCCGAGAACCCCGGCGCCGTGCTGAGGGAGGACGACGAGCTGCTGGGCGAGGTCGTGGACCTCTGCGAGCACCCGACCCCCTTCCTGGGCAGCTACGACGAGTCGTTCTTCGAGCTGCCTGACGAGGTCATCGTGACGGCCCTCAAGGCCCACCAGCGCTACTTCGCCGTGGGCGACGCCGACGGCGGCCTGCGCCCCCACTTCCTGGCCGCCCGCGACGGCGACGCCAACGCCCTGGACAACGTGCGCCACGGCAACGAGCGCGTGCTGCGCGCCCGGCTGAGCGACGCCCTCTTCTACTGGGAGTTCGACCAGAAGAAGTCCCCCGACGAGCACACCGACAGCCTGGCCCAGGTGACCTGGCTGGTGGGCTACGGCTCCATGAAGGACAAGGTGGACCGCGTGTCCGCCCTGGCCCCCTGGCTGTGGGCCAACGGCCTGGGCGACGGCGGGGAATGCCCGGCGGACCTGAAGCGGGCCGCGACCATCTGCCGGTTCGACATGGTCACGGAGATGATCAAGGACGGCAAGGAGTTCACCAAGCTCGAGGGCGTGATCGCGTCCCGGTACGCCGCGAGGGCGGGGGAGAGCGAGGGGGTCTGCGGCATCCTGGAGCAGTACCACCGTCCCCGGTCCGCGGGCGATGGCCTGCCGGTCGACCGCGCCAGCGCCGTGCTCTCGGTGGCCGACCGCTGCGACACCCTGGCCGGCTGCTGGCTCGCCGGGTTCGCCCCGACCGGCGCCAAGGACCCCTACGCCCTGCGCCGCCACACCCTGGCGATCATCCGGATCCTGCTGGGCCTGGAGGCCCGCGTGGATCTGCGGGCCGTTCTGGAGCAGGCCCTGGCGGCCTATGCCGGCCTCGCGGACGAGTCGCGGCGGGCCGAGGCCCTGGACGAGCTCATGGACTTCGCGGCCACCCGGCTGGAGGGCCACCTCGTGGGGACGGGCCTGGCGCCCGAGGTAGTGCGGGCCACCCTGCCCGTCCACGGACGGGATCCCTCGGACCTGGCCGCCTGGGCCGGAGCCCTGGAGGGGTTCCGGACCCGCGAGGAGTTCCTGATGCTGGCCAAGGGCGTGAAGCGCTGCCGCAACATCCTGGACGACGCAGTGCTGTCCCTGGACGATCTGGGCGCCTGCCGCGCCCGATGGGCCGAAGGCGGGCACGGCCCCGATGGCGAGGACTTCCGGTCGCTGCCGGAACCGGCGGAGCTGGAGCTGCTCGAGGCCGTCTCGGCGGCCGCCCCGAAGCTCGCAGCGGCCGAGGAGGGGGGGACCTACGCGGACGTGTTCGCGGAATTGTCCGCCCTCGGGCCTTTGATCGATGGTTTTTTCGATTCGGTCAGGGTCAACGTGGACGATGAGGCGCTCCAGGCGCTCCGGAAGGTGTTCCTGGGAGAAATCCAGGGCCTGTTCGCCAGTTACGCCGACGTGTCGGCCGTGGCACCTGTTGAGAATTTGTCATCATCCTGACGTTTTTTGTCGGCTAATCCGTCGTCGGACGGGTCCGGACCTCCCCCGGGGGGTCCGGATTTTTTTGACATATACTATTGACTCGACTTTCGGATTTGGGTAATCTCATCGGTGCGACTCAAGGGCAGAACCTTTCCACTGTGACGTTGCGCCCGATTCCGCTTCTCAAGTAAGTCCCTATTAACTTGACACTCTTGCTTGAAACGCGAGTCACCCTGTCACCGGGCACAGTGGAAGACGAAACCGAGATCCTGGATCGAGGCGACGTCCTCCGTTGTGTGTGGTACGAAAGCGCTCTGCCTGCTCTGTTGGTGTCTTGTTGCGCCTCGTGTGCGATGAGACGTTTGACTTTCACCTGCACCATCTGATGACAAGTTCAGCGATGGGGGGAAAGTATGAGGAAACTCACTCTCGTTTGCTTGGCCCTGACTCTCGTGGCCGCCACCGCCATGGCCTCCGGTGTGAGCCGGATCGATGGCTACAACGTTGCTGACGGACGTTACGACAACGTCTTCACCAGCACGGGCACGAACAGCGCCAAGGCCGATACCGTTTATTTGCTGGGTGGTCCCGGCGCCGGTACCGGTAAGTTCCAGAATGACGTCAACCCGACCCTGCCCGACTGGGAGGGCTGGACCAGCGTCGACCTCACCGAGAAGACGACTGAGATCTGGCACATCGATACCTTCAACGCTCCCGCTGGCGGCAACGCCATCTGGTGTGGCGAGGTCTTCGCGTCCTGTGGCGCCGGCGACCCCGCTGAGGGTTACGGCAATGGTTACGAGGAGTATCTGGACTGGGTCGGCACCGTTGCCGACAACGGTCTGCCTACCAACGTGACCGTCGTCTTCGACATCAACTACGACAACGAGCCCGGCTACGACTACCTGTACCTCACCCACAATGGTGCGGCTGGTTACACCGTCGTCGGCACGTACAACGGCAGCACCTGGGACAGCGGTACGAGCATGTTCGTGCCCCTGCTGGGTGAGACCGTCAGCTTCACCGTCGCGGCCGCCGACCTGGTCGGTGCCGGTTCCAACGAGGTGCACCTGCGCTTCCGCGGTACTTCCGATGGTGGCTGGTCGGACTCCGACTGCCTCTGGCCGACCTCCGGTCTCGCTCAGCTGGACAACATCAGCGTGAGCGGCGACAACGGTCTGCCCGGCACCACCGACGACTTCGAGAGCGGCATGCTCGCCTCGAACTGGTTCCTCGCCTTCCCGGTGAGCGTCGGTGACTTCGCCAAGATCTGGCCGCAGCTCGCGATGCTGGATCCCTGTAACACGAACGACACGCCCCAGGTTGCGTTCATCGACGACGGTGTCGTGGTGCCCTGCACCGGCGGTACCCTCGGTACCACCTGGACCTACGGTCCCGGTTCGTACACGCACAACCTGACCGGCGGCTGCGCCGGCCCGACCTACCACGCTCAGAACGAGGTTTGGAGCCCCGTGCTGGCTTGGGAGGACGAGCTCGGCAACCCCATCGGCAGCACCCACGCTGGTGCCAACTACACCTTCGAGGTGTACCGTCACCTGCCGCTGCTGAACGGTATGTTCTACGTCTGGCACCTCCGTTCGTCCAACGACAACGGTGTGACCTGGACCGGTTGGGCCGACCGTAACTTCGTGTACTACAGCAACACGCCTGGCATCCTCCGTGTTGGCCAGAACGTGACCGACCTCGTCACCAACACCCCGACCAACGTTCAGCTGGCCCTCGGCGTGTACGAGCTCGGCTGGATCTGGGGTCTGAGTGACACGGACGGTACTCCTGCTCCGTACTTCGACAACGTTGCGTTCACCGCCTACGCCATCCAGGGTCCCGCCATCACCACGCGTGAGCTGGAGATGGCCCAGGACAACTTCCCGACGATCGGCGACATCGACCTGGTGGACCTGAGCGCCAACGACATCCGTTTCGACATGGCCAACGACATCATGGGTGACGTTGCTGCGGCTATCCTGCCCGGCGACTCCATCACCTACGACGTCACCGCCGTGCGTCCGGGTTCGGCTCTCAACTCTCGTCCTCGTCTGTACTACACGATGAAGGCGAACTCCCTGTTCGATCCGTACCGTCTGCACGCTACGAGCGGCTTCGTGGAGGGTGACACCGTGTTCACCGCCACCGGCGTCGTCGTGCCCGACCGCTACGGCTTCGATCTGCCGGACGAGGACTTCTTCTTCCCCGGCGACGTGATCCACTACTACATCTGGGCCGAGGACAACCAGGCCGGTGACATCGGCGTCACCACCCTGCCTGGCGACCTGAGCGGCTACGGTGTGTTCCCGGGCGACGCTGGCTACGTCAGCTTCGATTGGCCCTCCAGCAACATCGTGCGCGGTCTGCCGACCATCAGCGATGCTGCCGGTACCCAGCCCGAGATTCTCTTCTACAACGACTTCGGTGGTCGTGGTGGCGAGAACGAGTGGGTCGGTTCCCTGAACAACCTCGGTTACATCGAGGGTGTGGACTACGACGTGTACTACGTCAACGCCCCGTCCTCGGGCGTCAGCAACGGTCTGGGTTCCCGCGCGACTGCCCTGCAGATCGCCGGCTACAACAGCGTGCTGTACACCTTCGGTAACCTGAGCAGCTTCTCGCTGCCGACCTTCGACCAGGCTTCGGACAAGACGGACGACCTGTCCCTCTTCGACACCTGGCTGCAGACCGGCAAGAACATGCTGCTGACCGGTGACAACATCGCCTACGACCTCACGCAGGGTCAGGGCACCGCTGGTCTGAACTTCGTGAACACCTGGCTGTCGGTGAACTATGTCCAGCATGACGTGAGCGCGCTGCTCGGCGGCGTCACCGCTCCGCTGGTCCAGGCTACCACCGGCAACGCCACCTTCGATCTCGGCATCGACTTCATCGCCTACGGCAGCTGCCCGGGCCTGAACACCTTCGATGCCGTCCAGCCTGCTGGCACGACCGAGGTCATCGCGAACTGGGCCGGCCACGCCGGTCTGGAGGCCGCTGGCTTCTCGAACGTGAATATGGGCTCGAAGGTCGTTTACTTCCCCGTGGACCTCATGTACTGGTACACCACCCCCGGTTACACGCCTCCTGGCGCGCTGGGTGCGGTCGCTGCTCGTACCGAGGGCCTGAACAACATCCTGATCTACTTCGGTCACCTGAGCGGCTCCGGCACCCCCACGGGTGTTGGCGATGCTCCGCGTGTCCTGAGTGCCAGGAACTTCCCGAACCCCTTCAACCCGACGACGGAGATCAAGTTCAACATGCCCAAGCGCGGTCATGTGAACATCGAGATCTTCAACGTGCGCGGCGAGCTCGTCCGCACGCTGGTTGACGAGGTGCGCGATGCTGGTCTGCAGAGCGTCATGTGGAACGGTACCAGCGACAGCGGCAGCGATGTCGCCTCTGGTGTCTACTTCTACCAGACGAAGACTGACGGCCAGACCGTGGTCAACAAGATGGCTCTCGTGAAGTAACCTTCACGGTTCCGTCGATGGGGGAGCGGCTTCGGCCGCTCCCCTTTTTTCATGCCCTGGAGCGGGTGATCTGCTTGATTTTCCTGCCTTTGCAGGGGCGCGGCGGGGATATCGAGGTTGACACCCCGGAACGCCGATCCCTATATTTGACCAGCAACAACTCCAGCCCCCAGAACCGGGAAAACCCCACGTTCCCGTGTCGCGTCGATCGTGCATGGGCGGCCGGGACCGTCCTCGCGTTGCGACCTGCGCGGCGACCGGCGTCCGATCGGCGCCTCGACCCGCACTGCGACCTGTATGAAAGGCGACGTCCGACATGCGGCTCCAGACTCGACTGGTCACGTTCTATATCCTGGCGGTGCTCGTGGCCGTCACGGCCCTCTTCGGGTGCCGCGCCTTCGTGCCCGAGACGGTGATCGTCAACCACCCGCCCGAGACGTACCTGACCGGTGCTCCGGTGGACGAGGGAAGCGGCCAGTTCCACTTCCACCTCTTCTGGCACGGCACGGACTCCGACGGGCGCGTGGAGCGCTACGTGTGGGCCCTGACCGACAGCACGATCCAGGACGAGGACACGGACGACGACGAAGAGGACATCCGCTTCAACCCGGCCCTGATCATCACCACCCTCGAGATCGGTCACTGGACCACGCGGACCGACACGATCATCGACTTCCAGATCAACCAGGGCTCGGTGACCTCCCGGGACATGACCTTCCACATCGTGGCGGTGGACGACCGCGGCGACTTCGACCGCACGCCGGCACGGCTCTACTTCCTGAGCAACGCCCTGGGTACACCCGAGATCGCCTTCTACGACAGCCACGAGCAGAACTCCGAGACCCTGGTGGCCGAGCAGGACACCATCGGCTACGCCAAGCCCTTCGTGATCTCGTGGAACGGCACCACGCCCAACATCCGCTCCTTCAGCGACCAGCTCCTGGCCGAGCGCGACACCGTGCCGCCCCTGGACGGCCTCTACGGCTACAAGTACCGCCTGCCCCTGGACGTGGATTGCGACGAGGTGAACGAGGATTGCTGGTTCCCCCAGCGCTTCGACATCGCCGAGAACCGCATGGCCAGCTACTTCGGCGACGTGATCGCCCTGGACTTCGCCAACGACAACACCGGCTCCGACGTCTCGCTGCGGCGCCTGACCCAGGGCGTGCACCTGCTGCTGGTCAACACCACCGACGTGGCCGGCGTGGAGGTGCCCCTGGAGAAGCAGGAGTTCCCCTTCGTGGTGAACTACGATCCCGACACGGCGATCCTGGGCCTGGACAAGGACTTCGACGGGGACGGCGTGTTCGAGACCGTGCCGTCGGAGGATCCCTTCTACACCGATCCCAACGTCTACCCCTACTTCACCGTCTACCGCCCCGACGGGACCACCTCCACCGCCAGCTTCGCGGTGGGGGACACCCTGCCCCACCGGTCGGTGGCCGTGTTCAAGGCCCTGGGCTGGGACGACGGCGCAGACACCCGCTTCAGCGAGCTGGACGGCGTGTCGGACCCGGGCTACGGCGTGGCCTTCCAGGCCAAGTTCGAGGCCGTGGGCAAGTACCTGGGCGGCGAGAACTCGGCCTTCCGCTTCGAGACCGAGTTCAGCAACGTGGTGGCCAGCGTGTGGGACGATCCCTTCGCCGTCGGCAGCGCCGACACCATGAGCACCATCGTGGGGCCGTTCGAGTACGAGTTCTTCATGCGCGCCGTGGACGAACACGGCCGTCGTGACGGCACGCCCGAGATCTTCGAGTTCGCGGGGAACAGGCCGCCGGTGGTCGAGGCACTCGAGGTTTCCACGGCTGGGGCTACGTCCGGGTTCCCGGACGGGTCGTCCGCTGCAGACATCGACACCTTCTATGTCGCGCTCGTTCCTGGGGCCTCCGACTACGTATCTGCAAACCACTCCTCCTGGACTCAGCTGGAAGCGAACCCGGATGAGCATGAGGGCTGGGTGAACCCGAACTCCGGATCCGTCGTGATCGACTCCGATCCTGTGGGTGGAGGCTATTCCGCTGTAGGAATCCCCATGCGTTCCTTCGACTACGAGGTCAAGGTGTACGCTCAGGATTCCCCGGATGAGAGGCTCTTCCTCCCGCGAACGGCCCCCGGAGGCGAGACCTTTGGCGAGCCCAGGGATCGGATGATGTCGTGCCGTTACGAGATCGTCTCCCACAGGGACTCACTGACGAACATCATTTCCGACGGCTCTGGTGTGGATGATCTCTTGCTGATCTCCTATACCATGAACCCGGATAACCATGCCGACAGCTATGATGACAACGGCGTCTGGAGCATTCCGGTCCGCGTCTATGCTCCCAACGTTTACTTCCAGGTCGGCGAACTGATCTTCAAGAGCATCCTGGGTGCCAGCAACCCGACCTGGAGTCCTGAGCAGATCGACCGGGCGTTCCAGCTGTTGACCATGCAGTTCGGTCTGAGCACTGCGACCGTCATCGCCCGTGACGGGACGGTCCCGGCTTACAACGACGACCATTGCGCCTACGTTTACTACCAGAGCCCCCGGGCGCCCGAGGTGCACGGTGAAAGCTGCGAGGACCCCTACACGGGAGCCGTCGATCGGTTGCAGTACCAGTTCTTCAGTTTCGAGAGCGCACCGATGCAGAAGCAGTACGTCCTGAAGATGGTCGCGAATCCGGTCGGTCCCAACCCGCCCGAGATCTTCCCGCCGCTGCCCTAGCGCAGGCGGATGGAAACGAACGAAACCGACGTGCAGGCAGGAGGTTCAGCCTTGCAGCGGATGACGAAGATGGTAGCGGTTCTCCTGGCCCTGGCGCCGGCGGTCTTCCTAGCGGTGACCAACGGCTGTTCGCCGTCCAACGAGCTCGGCGGGGTGCGGATCATCAACGCCGTTCCCGAAACGCGGATCACGGGCATGCCCCCGGTCCTCGAGCAGACGGACATCGTGGTCGAGTTCTTCTGGACCGGCAGCGATCCCGACGGGAACATCCGCGGCTTCCAGTGGAAGATGACGTCCAACGGCGAGGACGGCATCAGCGTGCAGGACACGCTGACGGTGGATCCCGCAACGGGCGACACCCTGCATCCGTGGAACTTCACCACGGCCACCGACACGATCTTCATCGTGTCGGCCGACTCGTCCGGCTTCGACCAGGACGAGATCCTGCCCGAGGAGCTGCAGCGCTTCTTCCAGCCGCACACGCTGTTCGTGCGGGCCGTGGACGAGGACGGGGCCGTGGACCCGACCCCCGCCATGATCACCTTCACCGCCACCACCCTGGCGCCTTCCATCCGGCTGACGACGCCGCCGTCGCTGACCAGGAACTACGACGACGCCCGCGGCGTGCCGCCCTCGTTCATCCTGGGCTGGACCGGCAACGACCCCGACTTCGAGACGGAGATGCCGACGAAGGTCCGCTACCTGCTGAAGGACGCCATCATCGAGGTGGAGGGCGGGGATCCGCTGCCCGTCTCCTCGCGCTATCGCTTCGAGCGCTACAAGGACGAGCTGGTCAGCTTCTCCGACCCCGGCTGGAGCGACTGGATCACCTACGAGCCCTTGGAGGAGGACCGCAGGGTCACCTTCAACAAGCCCGCCGAGGCGGACCACTACTACCTGTTCGCCATGCAGGCCCAGGACACCGCGGGCGCCGTGAGCCTCGACCTGAGCTACGCCGGCACGGTGCACAACTTCCGCATCGACGACTCCAAGAGCCCCTCGCTCTCGGTCCAGGAGACGTTCCTGGGCTCCAGCGTGTCGGCCGGCCTGAACGGCATCGTGCGCTACGACATCGCCCAGAACCAGCCCCTGGAGTTCGCCTGGCACGCCAACGCCGACGAGTACGGCGGCCTGATCGACGCCTTCCGCTACGGCTGGGACATCGACGACGTGGAGAACGACGCCGATCCGGGCTGGGCCGTGCAGTGGGGCAACTCCGACGCCCACCGCGAGTCGGGCATCCAGACCTTCGACTCGGGTATCCACACCCTGGTGGTCGAGGTGCGCGACAACTCCGGCCAGCTCACCCGAGTGCGCTACGTGATGACCGTGGTGCCCGTGCCCGAGCCCGCCGACCAGCGCCCGCTGCTGCTGATCGACGACGTGGTGGACCACGAGTCGAACGGCTGGCTCGACGCCAACGGCCGCGCCTACGACGAGGACTTCTACCGCGACGCCTTCTGGGCCGGCGTGCTGGGCAACGTGCAGGGCTGGGGCGACGACGCCGACGAGATCGATGCCCAGGACACCCAGTCCTGGGGCTACCGCGAGGCCGTGAACTACAAGGTCCTGATGTGGACCACCAAGCTCGGCTCGCTCAGCTACATCCAGAGCAACTTCGTGCCCTCGACCACGCCCGACGTCTTCGTGTGGCTCGAGACCTACCTGACCAACGTGGGCAACCTCTTCATGGTGGGCTCCGGCGCCATGCAGAACTTCGGCCCGCGCGGTACGGGCAACACCCTGTGGCTCTACCCGGTGATCTACGACACGGACGAGATGACCGCCATGTGCGGCAACCAGCCCTACGCCCTGGGCTTCGGCATCCGTGAGGACGAGGACGAGAACATCATCCTCCGCGGCCGCGAGAAGTTCCCCTACCGCGCCATCGGCCTGAGCATGACCAACCTCATGACTCCTCCGGTGTTCTGGCGCGACTCGGGCATCTGCGGCAACAACACGCAGCACCTGCTGCGTCGCTGCGGCGGCACCAAGGCCGTGATCCTGGATCCCGAGTTCAAGGCCAACCACGTGGGCTCGAACGCCTTCGCCGACACGGTGTTCACCTGGTCGACCATCGACTACGCCGACGACTCCGACGTGCTGAACCTGAACTTCGCGTTCGGCGGCATCGACGAGTTCTACGACACCAACGTGACCTCCAGGACCACCAACTGGGCCCCCCAGGTGCTGCCCGACGGCTCCCCTGCCGTGGAGCCCATGTGGCGCGCCTACACGCGCTTCGACTGGATCCTGGATGAGCACCTGGCCGCCGGCGACACGGACTTCCCGGGCGGGATCGACATCTCCGCCCAGCTCTACTGCGGCTCCTGGACCGTCGATCCCACGACGGGCCGGGCCCGCACCGACGGCGTGCCCGTGGGCATCCTTTCCTACAAGACGGCCCTGACCAAGCCCGGCGGCAAGGCCGACGTGATCTGGGGCTTCGACCCTCACCGCCTCGATCACGACGAGATGGCCGACGCCATCCGCTGGGTGCTGCGCGAACACTTCGAACTGGACGTCCAGTAGATCCGACTGGAAGGCCGGCCTGCGGGCCGGCCCGACCGGCGCGGCCCCACCGCGCCCGAGAAAGGCAGGCGACCGTGAGCCTCTTTCCGATCCGCAACCTCGATCCGATCGTCCGCGCGTTCGCGCTGGCCGGAGCCCTGGTCCTCGCGATGCAGGCCCTGCCCGTAGGCGCCCAGACGACCCCCGCGGTCTGTGAGCAGGATTCTCTGCGGCTCCTTTCCCCCGACCGCGACGGCATGCGGGTGAGCCTGTCCCGCGGCCAGCGGTTCGGCGCCGTCGTCCAATGGGCCGATCTGGACGACGCCATCACGACCTGCGCCGTGCCCATCGACACCGCCGGCTTCGGCCCGACGGTGTACCTGGACGGTGCCTATGCCGACATCGTGGACCGCAAGCTCCGCTTCACCACGAGCTTCGGCGGCGTCGTCGGCAGTCCCGACGTCAACTCCGTGCTGTTGACGTGGAGCAACGTGAACCAGCAGTTCACCGGCCAGATCTCCGGCGAGGTGAACCTGAGCAACAACGGCGGTCTGCGCTA
This sequence comes from uncultured Fibrobacteraceae bacterium, assembly GCA_964343835.1. Taxonomy (GTDB): domain Bacteria; phylum Krumholzibacteriota; class Krumholzibacteriia; order LZORAL124-64-63; family LZORAL124-64-63; genus CALEMW01. Next base: position 131,119 of record CAYFKR010000006.1, on the reverse strand, counting down.
CCTGCCCACCGGCGACACCGAGTGGGCGCGCGGCAACGCCGGCCTGCCCCAGTTCATGACCCGCATGGACATGAACGCCTTCGCCGTCTCGCCCCGCGTGGACGGTCGCTACCTGGTGCACCCGGTCGGCCGCCTCGGTCGCGGCCTCTGGTACAAGCCTGACCACGACTCCGACTGGCGGCGCATCGGGGCCGACCTGTTCCCGGACCTCAGCGTGGAGGAGTGGACCATCACCGCCGCGGCGTTCTCGCCCGAAGAGGACGGCACCTTCGTCATCGGTACGTCCAACGAGGGCCTCTATCTGACCCGCGACGGCGGCGCCACCTTCACGCAGATCCGCGACGAGCTGTCCGCCGTGGGCAGCTGGAACCGCCGGTCCGTCACGGCCATCGACTGGACCGCCGGGGACGAGCTCCTGGTGGCGGTCCGCGACCTGGGCCTCTTCATCTCCGACGACGGCGGCGTGGAATTCGACCTCCTGGACTCCTTCGTGGTGCCCGCGGTGTTCCCCACCAGCAGCCAGAGCGTGCCGCCCACGATCAACGCCCTGGTCAACGCCGGCGGCGGCCGCTACATCGCCGCCATCGAGAACTTTGGCATCTACGAGACCATCAACGGGGGCGCCGACTGGGAGTGGAAATGGACCGAGCTCCTGGCTCCCGGCGCGTCGCCCACCAACGCCTTGCGCGCCGTGGTGGATCCGGCCGATCCGGACGTGCTGCTCGTGGCCAGCCGCACCCAGGGCATCTTCCGGACCGACGACAACGGCGACGACTGGGACCAGATCGAGTACTTCAACCTGGACGGCGACCTCGAGACCATCGACGTCACCTCGGCCGTCAACGGCCTGATCTGGGACTCCTACGGCTCCCGCTTCCTGGCCGCCCACAACACCCAGGGACTCCTGTCGTCCGTCGACGGCGTGACCTGGGAGATGCCCGCCGGTCTGCAGACCGGCATCCGCACGGTCAAGAACCTGCTGGCCGGCGACGGCGTCGTGGCCGACGTCCTGATGCCTTCGTATGCCGGCGGCATCTACGTGCCGGGCACGGCCCTGAACCTCAGCGACACCATCAAGAAGAACCTGACCCAGGCCGGCTACCGGAACCTGGACTTCGGCATGACCATCGCCTTCTCCGACGGCGTGGTTCCGGTCAACGGCGGCTTCGGCCTGCTCTTCCAGGACTTCCAGGGCTACGCCGTGTGGCGGAGCGAGATCGCGAACCCCGAGCAGCTCGAGCTGGTGGGCGTGTTCGACAAGAACAACCCCGAGAGCTGCATCGAGGGCTACTGCGGAGCACCCAGCTACAACGTCGTGCAGCGCTGCTACGCCGACAAGCGTGCGGCCTGCTTCGACTTCAGCGATCCCGACACGGTGAAGTTCTTCGACAACAACATCTACGACGGCTTCGTCTACCAGTACGCGGTGACCACCTTCGACTACGGCAACACCGCCACCGCCTCGCCGTCGTCCATGAACTCGGACCAGCTCTTCTCGTCCCGGTACACCGGCGACCCCCTGACGATCTTCCCCGGCGAGGGCAACCTCATGGAGTTCCGGGTGAACCTCGAGGCCGCCGAGGCCGCCGGCGAGGAGGAGATCTACGTGGTGCCCAACCCGCTGCGGCACACCAGCGCGGGCATGACCCAGGGACTGGCCGGTCGTGAGATCCACTTCCGCAACCTGCCGCCCGAGAGCCGCGTCCAGGTGTTCACCGTGGACGGCGACCTGGTGGCCGACCTTTCGTCCGACACCCAGCAGGGACACACCATCTCCTGGCTGACCGAGGAGGACCTCGCGTCCGGCGTGTACATCTACAAGGTGGAAATGCCGAGCCGCGACGACTATTTTGGGAAGCTGGTGGTGATCAAGTAGCCATTCCGCGTCTCGACGCGGTTCGAATGGGATAGGAGCATGGCCCGGCATCGCGCCGGGCCATGCGCACGTGTGAGCGATTAACGCCCAGTTTCGACGTAGGCCAATAACGGGAGGAATCGTGATGGCCGACAAGCTCGTGTACTTCTTCGGGAACAAGGAAGCCGACGGCAAGGGGGACCAGAAGGAACTCCTCGGCGGCAAGGGAGCCAACCTGGCCGAGATGAACCTCATCGGCATTCCCGTGCCCCCCGGCTTCACCATCCAGACCGGTTGCTGCATCGACTACCTGAAGGAGCCCGTGCTCTCCGACCAGCTGCGGAGCGAGGTCAAGGCCAGTCTTTCCAAGGTCGAGCAGGTGATGGGCCAGAAGTTCGCCGATCCCGCCGATCCCCTGCTGGTGTCCTGCCGCAGCGGCGCCAAGGTGTCCATGCCCGGCATGATGGACACCGTCCTGAACATCGGCCTGAACGACGAGACCGTGAAGGGCCTGATCGCCAAGAGCGGCAACGAGCGCTTCGCCTACGACAGCTACCGCCGCCTGCTGCAGATGTACGGCGACGTGGTGATGGGCGTGCACGGCGAGCACTTCGAGGACGCCATCGACGCCCTGAAGGACGAGTGCGGCGTGAAGCTCGACACCGAGCTCACCGTGGACGACCTGAAGACCCTGATCGACACCTTCAAGGGCCTGATCCGCGAGCACGCCGGCCGCGACTTCCCGACCGATCCCATGGAGCAGCTCTGGGGCGGCATCGAGGCCGTGTTCAAGAGCTGGAACGTGCCCCGGGCCATCAGCTACCGCAACCTGAACCGCCTGCCCCACGACATGGGTACCGCGGTGAACGTGCAGGCCATGGTCTTCGGCAACATGGGCGACAACTCCGCCACCGGCGTCGCGTTCACCCGCGACCCCTCCAGCGGCGAGAACTTCTTCTACGGCGAGTTCCTGGTCAACGCCCAGGGCGAGGACGTGGTGGCGGGCACCCGCACCCCCCAGGCCCTGAACAACGAGGGCCGCGACCGACTGCCCGAGGGCAACCCGGTCCACGACCTGCCGACCCTCGAGGAGACCATGCCCGAGGCGTACGCCACCCTCTGCGGCATCCGCGAGACCCTCGAGAAGCACTACCGCGACATGCAGGACGTGGAGTTCACCATCCAGGACGGCCGTCTGTGGATGCTCCAGACCCGCAACGGCAAGCGCACGGGCCGCGCCGCGGTGCGCATCGCCGCCGAGATGGAGACCGAGGGCCTGATGTCGAAGGACCAGGCGCTGATGGCCGTGGAGCCCGAGCACCTGGACCAGCTGCTGCACGACCAGATCGACCCCAAGGCCGAGGTCGTGGTGCTGGGCAAGGGCCTGCCCGCCTCGCCGGGCGCCGCCCAGGGCGAGATCGTGTTCACGGCCGAGGACGCCGTGGCCGCCGCCAAGGAGGGCCGCAAGACGGTCCTGGTGCGTCGTGAGACCAGCCCCGAGGACATCGACGGCATGCACAGCGCCCAGGGCATCCTCACCAGCCGCGGCGGCATGACCAGCCACGCGGCCGTGGTGGCCCGCGGCATGGGCAAGCCCTGCGTGGCCGGCTGCGGCGACCTGGTCGTCAGCTACCGCGACGGCTCCATGGAGATCGGCGGCAAGACGTTCAAGGCCGGCGACACCATCACCATCGACGGCACCCTCGGCACCGTGAACGACGGTCTGGTGCCCCTGATCGCCCCGAGCCTGGACGATCCCAACCTGAAGAAGGTCATGGACTGGGCCGACGAGACCCGGACCCTGGGCGTGCGCACCAACGCCGACACGCCCCACGACGCCCGCCAGGCCCGCGGCTTCGGCGCCGCCGGCATCGGCCTGACGCGCACCGAGCACATGTTCTTCGGCGAGGACCGCATCAGGAAGATGCGCGAGATGATCCTGTCGGAGGACGAGGACGGGCGCCGCAAGGCCCTGGCCAAGATCCTGCCCCTGCAGCAGGCCGACTTCGAGGGCATCTTCGAGGCCATGGACGGCTATCCGGTGACCGTGCGTCTGCTGGATCCGCCCCTGCACGAGTTCCTGCCCACGGCCGACATGAAGGACGAGATCGCCGGCCTGGCCGGCGAGCTGGGCGTGAGCGTGGAGCACCTGGAGCAGCGCATCGAGGCCCTGCACGAGATGAACCCCATGCTCGGCCACCGTGGCTGTCGCCTGGGCCTGACCTACCCCGAGATCTACGAGACCCAGGTGGAGGCCATCATCCGGGCCGCCATCGTGGTCAAGGGCAAGGGCGTGGACGTCAAGCCCGAGATCATGATCCCGCTGGTGGGCGCCGTGCGCGAGCTCGGCAACCTGCGCGAGCTGGCCGTCGCCGTGGCGGACAAGGTGCAGCAGGAGGTCGGCTCCAAGGTCGACTACAAGGTCGGCACCATGATCGAGATCCCGCGGGCCGCCCTGATGGCGGACAAGGTCGCCGAGCACGCCGACTTCTTCAGCTTCGGCACCAACGACCTGACCCAGATGGCCTTCGGCTACAGCCGCGACGACGCGGGCGTGTTCCTGCCCGAGTACGTCAACAAGGGCATCCTGCCGTCCGACCCGTTCCAGCAGCTGGATCAGGAGGGCGTGGGTCAGCTGGTGGCCATGGCCGCCGAGAAGGGCCGCGCCGCCAACGGTGCGATCCATCTGGGGATCTGCGGCGAGCACGGCGGCGACCCCAGCTCGGTGGACTTCTGCCACCGTGTGGGCCTGGACTACGTGAGCTGCTCCCCGTTCCGCGTGCCCATCGCGCGGCTGGCGGCTGCCCACGCGGTGATCAGGAACCGCTAGATGACGATCGAGTGGACGGCGCCCCTTCCGTGGACGCTGCTGCTCGTGCTGCTGTGGATGGCGACGGGCCCCTGGGTCCGTCGCCATCTGCGTTTCACCGTGCCGGATCCCGGTACAGGGGTGAGGCGCCGGCTGCTGTGGCTGCGCCTGGCCTCGTTGCTGATGCTCCTGATCGCGGCGGCGGGACCGTTGCTGGTGCTCGAGCGGGATCGTACCGAACGCCCGGTGGTGGAGATCGTGCTCGAGGATTCGGCGAGCATGGACCTGCCCGGTCGGCTCGGCACCCGCTGGGACGACGCCCGGGCCCTGGTCGCCGCCGCCGACTCGGTCCTGGCTCCCCGCGGATTCGACCTCCGCACCCGTCGAGGCAGCGGCCTCGGTCCCCTGCGTGACATGGACGACGCCCCGCCCGGGGCCGTGGGATCCTCCCTGACGGGCCTGCTCCGCGGGGCCGCCGCCGACGCACGCCTGACGGTGCTGGTGAGCGACGGCCACGGGACCGCCCCCGACGCGGGCGGCCGCCCGGTGGTGGGGGACCTGGTCGTGGCCGGCGTGGGCGATCCGGTGGGCCCGGCGGACGTGGGCGTCGGGGACGTCGGCGTGCCGGACGAGGCCCAGGTTGGGGACGAGGTCGTGGTGGAGGCGGTCCTGACGATCCGGTCGGGCTCGGCCGGAGCTCCCGACTCCCTGATCGTCGTCCTGGAGGCCGACGGCCGGGAGGTCGACAGGCGCATCCTGCGGCCCGCCCCCGGCGACGTCGTGGCGCGGTGCGAGCTGCGGGATCGGCCCGTCGAGCCGGGACTGCGCGTGTACCGCGTGCTGGTGGAGAGCGGGACGGACGAGCGCCTGCCCGACAACAACGAGGCGGGAGCCGCCGTGGTCGTCCGCGACGGGCGCCGCGACGTCCTGGTCCTGGCGTCCAGGCCCGGATGGATCGTGCGCTTCCTGTCCGCCGTGGGCTCCCGGGAGGACCGGCTGGGGCTGAGGGTCGTGGCCCCGACGGCCGCGGGACCGGCCTTTACCGACGACGGCACCGCCTGGTCCGCCCCGGCCGACCCGCAGGAGTGGTCCCCGTGGCGTGCCGTCGTGCTGGCCGACCCCGGTGCCGCCGCCTGGGCGGGAGAGGGGCTGGCAGGCGCGCTCGCCGGCGGGACGGGCCTTGTCTGCGTGGCCGACGACTCGCCCACTCCGTGGCTGCCCGGCGTCCGGAAGCTGCTGCCCGTCACCGGCCGGTTGCGTTCCCTCGCCCGGGGCGATTGGATGATCGATCCGACCGATGCGGGAGCCGACCACCCGGTCCTGGAGGGACTGGGTGCGGGCGACGACCCCTTCCGCCACCTGCCGCCCCTGGGGGCCGTGGCCCCGGCCGATCTCCGCGGCGGCTCCGTGACCCTGCTGGACGCCGCGGCTGGGGCCGGTGCGGCCGAATCGCGACCGCTGCTCGCCGTCACCGCCGGCGAGGGCCCCCGCGTGGGTTGGATCGGCTCCGACGGCCTCTGGCAGCAGGTCTTCTGGAGGGCCGGTCCGGACGACGGCGACCAGAGGCCCGCCGTGGAACGCCTGCTGGGCAACCTCCTGCTCTGGGCCGTCCGCGGCGACGACGGCGCCGGCGTGACCCTGCTGGGCCAGCGGAGGCTCTACCACGCCGGCGAACGCTTCGAGATGAGGGCCAGGAGCCTCGACGTGCGCGGGCGCCCCGGGCCTCCGCCCGGGCGTCTGGTCGTCCGCTCCCTCGACGACGAGGCCTCCGAGACCCTGGGCCTCAGCCTGCGCCCCGACCCGACCGAGCCCGGGACATCGTCGGCCCTGATCGGGCCGCTGGCCCCAGGCCGCTACTCCATCTCCGCGGCGTCGGAGGGCGACGGGACGGCCGGATCCCGCGAGATCGTGGTGCTGCCCACGTCGCCGGAGCTGCGCCAGGGTACCCAGGACATCCGCCGACTCCGCGCCCTGGCCGCCGCCCACGACGGCCTGTACGTCCAGGCATCCAGCGAGGCCGGCCTCCAGGCCTTCCTGCGCCGACTCGACGGCCTGGACCCTTCTCCCGCCACCGTGACCTCGCGCACGAGCCTGGCCCCCTGGGCCGGCTGGCCCTTCCTGCTGCTGGTGGTGGGGTGCCTGAGCGCGGAATGGATCCTGCGTAGGCGGCACGGGTTGCTCTAGCGACCCCCCTCGACCGACCGCCATCCCTCCCCGTTTCCCGCCTCCCGGTCGGAACGGTGCCCATGCCCCGTGGAACCCCGCGGCGACGCCTCCATGCAGGATGTCATCTCCCGATCACGCTGCTTGCGATCCTGGTCCTGGCCGTCCGGGCTCCCCGGGCGAACGGAGAGCTCGTGCTCAACGAGGTCCTCTACGATCCCCCCGGCGCCGATGGCGGACGCGAGTTCGTGGAGATCTGGAATGGGGGCGAGCAACATACTGATATGGCGGGAGTTGTGCTCGAGTTCGGCAACGGGTCGGCTCCCGGCATCTGGGAAGTGCGCTGGCGCGGGACGATGGGGGAGCAGCTCGCCCCGGGGGCCCGACTGCTGATCGTCGACCGGGGCTGGAGCGGTGAGGCGACCCCGGACGCCGAGGTCTCCCTGGGCCTGCAGAACGGCCCCGACGCGGTGCGCCTGGTCCGGGACGGCGTGGTGCTGGACCTGCTGGGATACGGCCCCCTGGATTCCCCCGACCTCTACGAGACGCGTCCCCATCCCGGCGCTCCGGGGCACGCCCTGGCCCGCCGGCCCGACGGCCGCGACACCGACCGCAACGACGAGGACTGGCACGCCGTGGGCGAGCCCACGCCGGGCGAACCCAACGTGCTGCCCCTGGCCCTGACGGTGACGGGCTGGACCATGGAACCTCCGACCGCCGTGGCCGGCGTGGAGGCGCTGGTGGTCGTCGGGGTGGAGAACGACGGCCTGTTGCCCTGGCCCTCGTCGCAGATCCGGCTGCTGGCCGACGGGATCACGGCGGCGACGGTCGTGTGGGACGGCGTCGATCCCGCGGACGGCGTGGAGCTCGCAGTCCCCTGGATCCCGCAGCACGACGCCACGCCGAGCCTGGCCCTCGCGATTCCCAGGCCCGACTCCGGTGTCGTGGAGCTGTCCCTGGGGCGGGTGCTGGTGGGCGTGCCGCCGGTGACCCTGGAGGAGGTCATGGCCGCCCCCGAGCGCGGGGCGCCCGAGTGGGTGGAGCTGTCCGCCAGGGACGGCGACGTCATCCTGGACGGCTGGACCCTGGAGGACGACGGGGGAGAGCGTCGCGACCTGCCGGACCGGATCCTGGCCATGGGCGAGCGGCTGGTCCTGACGGCGGACCCCGAAGCGTTCGCGGCCTGGGTTCGACGCACGGCCGAGGCCGGAGCCCCCTGGCCCTGCGGCGGCACGGATCCGCTGCTGGTGAGCGCCGCCCCCGGAGGCGGTTGGCCGACCCTGAACAACACGGCCGGAGACGGCGCCGACAGGGCGGACAGGCTGGTGCTGCGCGACGGCCAGGGCACGGCCGTGGACTGGGTGTCCTGGGGCGGACTGTATCCGCCGGCGCCGCCGGGCCGGAGCCTGGAGCGGGTGTCCCCTGCGCCCACCGGTCTGCCGGACCTGAACTGGACCCCGTCGACCTCGCCCGCCGGATCGACCCCCGCCTGTCCGAACGCCGTGGCGGCGACGGGTGCACCGGGGGACGGCCTCGACGCCTCGCCCATGCCGTTCGGAGCGGAAGGCGTCGCCGTCCGGTTCCGGCTGCGGGCAGGCGAGGAGGCCTGGGACCTGTCCGTCCTCGACCTGGACGGCCGCCTGGTACGGGACCTCGGCGACGACGACCTCGGCCCCGGTCCGCGGTCCGTGCCCTGGGACGGCCTGGACGACCGGGGCGCGGCGGTGCCGGCCGGTCCCCTGCTGCTGCTGCTGCGCCTGCGCGACGGTCGGGGTGTGGTGGTGCGGCGCGAGACGGCCGTCGTGGTGCGCCGGGAGGAGGGGGCGTGAGGGCCCTCGCCGCGGTGCTGCTGGTGCTGACGACCTCCGCCGCAGACGCCCGCGACCTGGCTTCCGCCTGGTCCGTGGAGCCGGCCGGTTTCCGGGCCTGGCTCGCCGGCAGAGGCCGGGAGGACGGCGCCTGGGTCGCGGTGTCCGACGGCCCGCTGCTCGGGGTGGCCGCCCTGCCCCAGTCGGCACTCGCGGCGGGATGGCGGGGGCCGGTGTCCGTGCACGGCGGCTGGCAACGGACCGGGACGCCGGGTGAGGTGTGGTCGGAGCAGAGGTTCCACGGGGAGGCCTGGGCCGGCGACGGCGTGGGCTACGGCCTCGCTGTTCGGGTGCGGGTCGTGGAATCGGGCGGCAAGTCGTGGCCGGCGGGCTGGGGCGTCCACGGAGCGGTGCGGATCGTCGCCGGCGGGTGGCGTGGACTGCTGCGGTCGCCCCTGGCGGGCTCCTCGCCCTCGTGGACGTCGTGGGGCCGGGAGCCCTGGCTAAGGCTGGAGCGGCGACGGGGCGCCTGGCTGGTCACGGCCGGGGTGGCCGAGGGCGTGGACCGCTCGGCCCTGGTGCGGGTCGCGGTCTGGGGACGCTGGGCCCGCGACGTCGCCTTCGGGGCCGAGTGGGACGGGGCCTCGGGCTCGCCCGCCCTGCTCCTGGCGGTGGGGCGGGGCGGCCTGCTGGTGCGTTCGCGCCACGCCGTCCATCCGCTGCTCGGGCCGCACCACCAGTGGCAGCTCGCCTGGTCGGGGGTGCGACCGTGAGGGCGGGCGTGCTGGTGCTGCTGGCGCTGGCCTGCGCCGTCGGAGGGCGGGCCGATCCCGGCGGCCTGCGGGAGGCGCTGCTGGACGAGGGCCTGGATCCCGACGCTCCCGACGTGCTGCTGCCCCCCGAGCTCGGGGACGAGCGCCCCGCCCGGGGCTGGTCGCTGCGCACGACGCCGTCGGGGACGACGCTGCGGTTGGGGGCCGGGCGCGCGGGGCTCCGGGGACGGCTGCGGGCGGACGACGACGGCGGCGTGCTGTGGAGCTCGCGGGCGGCCGTCGGCTTCGCCTCCGCTTCCGGGGGACGGCTCCGGCTGGACCACGGTCTGGGCCTGCTGGCCATGGGGGCGGGGCGCTGGAGCCGGCTGGGGGCGTCGTCGTCCCTGCCGGCGGCGCGCAGCGGCGTCTCGTCGTACCTGGGGCTGGACCCGCGGCGTGCCGTCGTGGGCGGGGCCGTTCGCCTGGGGGCGAACGCCGTGGCGCTGCAGGGACGGACGGGGGACGCCGCCGTGCCGGTCGCCGCCGTCGTGCTCGGGGCGCGCGGTGCGCGGCTGCTGGCGGTCGACGGCGGCGGAGCGCGCGGGGTGTCGCTTCATCTGGGGCGTCGCGGCGACGAAGCGTCGTGGGACGTCGAGGCCGCGTCGGGGGGGCGGGGCAGGACGGCCGTCGCCGCCAGGGCGGCGTGGCGTGGGAGCAGGGCGGCGGTGGAGGCGACGGCGGTGGCCGGCGACGCCACCGGGGGCGTGCTGGCGTCGGGCCTGCCCTACGGCGCGGGGGTCGCCGGGACAGCTTGGGCCATGCGCTCGCGGTGGCGACCGGTCCGTGGTGCGAGCCTGTCCGCGCTGGTCGCCCGGTCCGAGAGCCGGGAAGCACGGGCAACGGGCCTCGGCGTGCGGGTGACCGACCGGTTCGAACTGAGGGGCGCCTGCGGCCTGGGCGGTGGGGTCCGCGCCGATGCCAGGATCTCGCGGCGGGGCGGCCGCCGCCTGGGACGGGCCGACGTGCGCCCCTGGGAGCCTCCGGCCGTCGAGAACGACGATCGGGACTGGACCGTCGCAGCGGGGCTCGCCGGGCGACGCGGCGACTGGTCGTATGCGGGCAGGCTAGCCCGCCGCATGAGGACCGTCGACGGGGAGGCCCAGGATCGCCACGTCGTCCAGCTGCGGCTCGAGCGGCGGTTCGGCCGGGACGCCGGCGTGCGGCTGGTCCGCACCAGGGCCTGGGGAGGCGCCCTCGACCTCACCGTCGTGGACGTGCCGGCGCCCGGGCTCGCGGTGGTCAGGCACGCCCGGCACCTGCGCGACGCCGTGGGCCTGGGCGCGATGGCGAAGGCCTTCGGGCTCGAGCTCTCCGCAGCCCTGGACGTGGCGGTCAGGGACGACCGGAACGGGCCGTCGACCACCCTCCGGATCCGCCTGCGCGGAGGCGGGTGATGCGCTTTGACTTCCCCCTGTCCGCGAAATAACATTGATCGGAGAAGCGACGAAACAACCCCACCCGAACGGCGATTCCGCAGGAGACGATCATGCTGGCTAAGCGTATGGAACGACTGGGGACCGAGACGGCATTCGTGATCCTGGCCCGCGCCAAGGCCCTTGAGGCCGATGGCCGCGACATCGTCCACCTGGAGATCGGCGAGCCCGACTTCGACACGCCGCGCAACATCATCGACGCCGGCGTGAAGGCCCTGCAGAACGGCGAGACCCACTACGGTCCGGCCGCCGGCAAGCCCGAGATCCGCAAGGCCTTCGCCGACTACATCGCGAACGACCGCGGCATCGACGTCGGTCCCGAGAACATCGTGATCACGCCGGGCGGCAAGCCCATCATGTACTTCCTGATGACCGCCCTGGTGAACGAGGGCGACGAGGTCATCTACCCGAACCCGGGCTTCCCCATCTACGAGTCGGTGATCAACTTCCTGGGCGCCAAGGCCGTGCCCCTGAAGCTGGCGGAGGAGAAGGACTTCAGCTTCGACATCGAGGACCTCAAGTCCCTCGTCAGCGACAAGACGAAGCTGCTGATCATCAACTCGCCCCAGAACCCGACCGGAGGCGTGCTCTCGAGCGAGGACCTGGATGCCATCGCCGAGCTGGCCGTGAAGCACGATTTCTACGTGATGAGCGACGAGATCTACTCCAAGATCATCTACGACGGTTCCCACGACTCCATCACCACGCGCCCCGGCATGCTGGAGCGCACGTGCATCCTGGACGGTCACTCCAAGACCTACGCCATGACCGGTTGGCGTCTGGGCTACGGCGTGATGCCGAAGGACATCGCCGACGCCGTGGCCAAGCTGCAGACCAACTGCAACAGCTGCACCGCGTCGTTCACCCAGGTGGCCGGGGCCGAGGCCCTGACCGGTCCGCAGGACGCGGCCGAGGCCATGGTGGCGGAGTTCCGCGCCCGTCGCGATCTTCTTGTGGACGGCCTGAACGCCATCGACGGCGTCACGTGCAAGCTGCCCAAGGGCGCCTTCTACGTGTTCCCGAACGTGAGCGCCCTGGGCAAGACCAGCTCGGAGCTCGAGTCGATCCTGCTGGACGACTACGGCGTGGCGGCCCTGAGCGGCACCGCCTTCGGCGCGTTCGGCGAGGGCTACCTGCGCTTTAGCTACGCCAACAGCCAGGAGCAGATCCGCAAGGCCCTGGAGCGCGTGGAGAAGATGGCCCGGGACCTGCGCTGACGCGCAACCGGGCGGAAAGGTCGACGCACCGCGCCGCCGGCGCGGTGCGTCCCGTTTTCCGACGACCCCGACGGAGGTGGATGTTGAACCGACGCAGCTACGTGATCGCCCTGGGCGGCAACGCCATCATCCCCACGGGGAAGAAGGGCACCTACCTGGAGCAGTACCAGATCACCAAGGCCACCATGAACCAGGTGGCCGAACTGGCGGGCGAGGGGCACGGCATCGTCGTGACCCACGGCAACGGCCCGGTGGTCGGGAACATCTTCCTGCGCAACGACGCCGGCATGAGCACCTACGGGATCCCGCCCATGCCCCTGTTCGTGTGCGGCGCCGACAGCCAGGGCGGGCTGGGCTACATGATCCAGCAGAACCTGCAGAACGCCGTCCACGACCAGGACCTGGACGTGCCGGTGGCAACCATCATCACCCAGGTGCTGGTGGATCGCTCCGACCCGGCCTTCGAGAACCCGAGCAAGCCCATCGGCCCCTTCTACGGCGAGGAGCAGGCCCGGCAGATGCAGGAGGAGTTCGGCTGGAGCGTGCGCGAGGACGCCGGCCGCGGTTGGCGGCGCGTCGTGCCCAGTCCCAAGCCCCGACGGGTGATGGAGGCGGGCGCCATCCGTCGCGCCGTGGAGGCGGGCGTGCTGGTGGTGGCCTGCGGCGGTGGCGGTGTGCCCGTGGCCAAGTGCGATGGCGGACGCATCGAGGGCATCGACGCCGTCATCGACAAGGACCTGGCCAGCGAGCTGCTGGCCGAGCTCATCGAGGCGGACACCTTCGTCATCGTCACCCAGATCGAGAAGGTCTGTCGCGGGTTCGGCACGCCGCAGCAGGAAGAGCTCGACGTCCTCCGGCTCGACGAGGCCCGGGCCATGTTCGAGGCGGGCGAGTTCCCCGCCGGCAGCATGGGGCCCAAGATCGAGTCGGCCCTGCTCTTCCTCGAAGGGGGAGGGCGGGAGGTGGTGATCACCGACCCGGACCACCTGCTCGCGGCGGTGCACGGCGAGGCCGGCACCCGCATCGTTCCCTGATCCAGCGAGGACGGCCCACGGGCCGTCCTTCTCCGTTGCGGCCCCGGCGGCGTCTGCGGTACCCTCCGGGCCCCGAGAGGAGCGACCATGCCCGCACGTTTCCTGGTCATCGGCTCCGGCGGCCGCGAGCACGCGCTCGTCCGCCGTCTCGCCACCGACCCCTCCCGCCCCGAGGTCTGGGCGGCTCCCGGCAATCCCGGAACCGCCGACCTGGCCACGAACGTCGAACTGGACGTGTCCGATGCGGCCGCCGTCGCCGACTGGTGCCGCGAACACGCCATCGACTGCGTGGTGATCGGTCCCGAGGACCCGCTGATCGCCGGCCTCGGCGACGCCGTCCGCGCCACCGGCACGGCCGTGTTCGGCCCCGGCGCCCAGGGGGCGCGCCTGGAGGGCGAGAAGGACCACGCCAAGGAGATCATGGCGGCGGCCGACGTGCCCACCGCCCGTTACGAGCTCTTCCGCGAACTGGACGCCGCCCTCGCGGCCCTGGACCGCTGGCCCGCCCCGCTGGTGGTGAAGGCCTGCGGCGCCGCCCAGGGCAAGGGCGTGGCCGTGTGCTCCGCCCGCGTCGAGGCGGAGGCCTTCCTGCGCGAGTGCTTCGAAGAGAAGCGCTTCGGCGACGCCGGTATGCACGTGCTCATCGAGGAGTGCATGACCGGCCCCGAGCTCTCCGTCCTGGCCGTCACCGACGGCGACGCCTATGCCCTGCTGGCCCCGTCCCGCGACCACAAGCGCGTGGGCGAGGGCGACGCCGGTCCCAACACCGGCGGCATGGGCGCCTTCGCCAGCGCCCGGCTGGTGGATCCCGAGCTGGCCCGTGAGGTCTGCGAGCGGGTCATCGAGCCCGTGCTGGCCGAACTGCGCCGTCGCGGCACCGATTACCGCGGCGTGCTCTACGCGGGCCTGATGCTCACGCCCGACGGCCCTCGCGTCCTGGAGTTCAACTGCCGCTTCGGCGACCCCGAGACCCAGGTGGTGCTGCCCCTGGTGAGCGAGGGCTTCGCCGACCTGGTGCTGGCCACCGCCCGCGGCGAACTGGGAGTCCATCTGGCGCAGCTGCCTGCGGCCCCCGCCGGCGCTCCGGCCCACTGGCCGGGGGCGGCCCTGACCCGCTGGGACCGCGCCGCGGTCGTGGTGGTGGGGGCGTCCGAGGGCTATCCCGGCAGCTACCCCAAGGGACGGACCCTGACCCTGCCCGCTGACGGCGAGTCGTCGTGGATCATCCACGCAGGCACCCGCACGGGCGACACCGGTCTCGAGACCGCCGGCGGCCGCGTGCTGGGCGCCGTGGGCCTCGGGACCGATTTCGAGGCGGCCCGCACCGAGGCCTACGGCCTGCTGGCGGACGTCCATTTCGACGGCATGCACTTCCGGCGCGACATCGGTGCCGGGTTCAACGAGGAGGAGCGAGGGTGAGCGCAGCGAAGGCCAAGAAGACCGACCGCGTGGTGATCGTGCTGGGCAGCAAGTCCGACCTGCCGGTGGTGGAAGGGACCATGAGCCTGCTCGATCGGTTCGGCATCTCCCACCGCGTGGAGATCGCGTCGGCCCACCGTACCCCCGACAAGGTCCGCCGCCTGGTCAAGGCCGGCGACCGCGACGGCGTGCAGGTGTGGATCGGCGTGGCGGGCCTGGCGGCCCACCTGCCCGGCGTGCTGGCGTCGCTGACCGAGCGGCCCGTGATCGGCGTGCCCGTGGCGGCCGGTCCCCTGAACGGCTTCGACGCCCTGCTCTCCATCGCCCAGATGCCCGGCGGCATCCCCGTGGCGACGGTGGCCGTGGGCTCGGCCGGCGCCAAGAACGCCGCGGTGCTGGCCGCGCGCATCATCGCGCTGTCCGACGCCAAGGTGGCCGCCGCCGTCTCCGAGCATCGCAAGGAGATGGCCCGGGGAGGCCGGTAGATTGAACGACGGCGTGGACAGGCTCGTGGAGGTGCTCGACGGGGGAGGGGTGGCGCTGATGCCCACCGACACCCTGCCGGGCCTCCATGCCAGGATCGACGCCGCCGCGGCCGTGGAGCGCATCAAGGCCCTGAAGGGTCGCGACGGCGACAAGCCCCTGCTGGTGCTGGCCGCGTCTCCGAACGCGGCCAGACGCTGGCTGGGACCGGTGCCGGAGCGGGTCCTCGCACTGGCGGATCGGTGCTGGCCGGGGCCCTTCACCCTGATCCTGCCCGCCGCGGCTCAGGTCCCTCCGACGGTGAGCGGTGGCCTGCCCACCCTCGCGGTCCGCGTGCCCGCTTCGGATGGCCTGAGGGAAGCCCTCTCGCGGTTGCCCGTGCCGGTGGTCTCCACCAGCGCCAACCGGGCCGGCGAGCCGTCGGCGGAGACCATGGCCGAGGCCGAGGCGGTCTTCGGCGGCGAGGTGGATCTGGTGGCCGAGGTCCCCTGGGAACCCATAGAGGACGAGCCGGCCGCTCCCTCGACCCTGGTCGACGCCACCTGCTGGCCGCCCCGGGTCCTGAGGCAGGGCGCAGGCCTCATGCCGGACGTTGAATACGGATCGTAACCGCCTGAAATATCGTCGGATGGGGAGGCGCGCGTCGTCTTGACCCCGTCCTCCGGGCGGCCTAACTTGGATCGGTGTCATGGATCGCACGGTGGTCTTCGTCTGCTCGGGCAATACCTGCCGCAGCCCCCTGGCGGAGGCGGTGGCGAAGGCCCGCTGCGTTGGGTCGGTGCGGTTCCAGTCGGCGGGCCTGGACGCCGTTCCCGGCAGCCCGGCCTCTGCCGGGACCTGTGACGAGGCCGCGGACCTGGGCCTGGACGTGACGGCCCACCGCTCGCGGCGTCTGGATGCCGACCTGGTGGCTGAGGCCCAATGGCTGGTGGCCATGACCGGCCGCCATGCCGCACAGCTGCTGGCGGCCTGGCCGGACGCCCGCGTGGGCAAGTTGGGACGCCCGCTGGTAGCCCTGCAGCCCGGCGACGACCTCGACGCTGGCGAGGACGTGGACGACCCCTTTCGCAAGGGCACGGAACTGGCCTACACCCTGATGGCCGAGCAGGTCGCACGGCTCACCGCAGCCTGGTGCGACGCCCTCGGCGAGGAGACCCCATGAAGATCGCCATCGGCTCCGACCACCGCGGCTATCCCCACAAGACGCAGATCATCGAGGCCCTCGAAGCAGATGGGCACGAGCTCGTGGATTGCGGCTGCGACTCCGAGGAGTCGGCCGACTACCCCGACGCCGCCTTCGCCGTGGGATACGCCGTCGTGGCCGAGGAGGCCGAGCTCGGAGTGCTGATCTGCGGCTCCGGCATCGGCGTGAGCATCGCGGCCAACAAGGTGCCCGGCGTGCGCGCCGCCCTGTGCTGGACCGAGGGCATGGCCGCCACCACCCGCCAGCACAACGACAGCAACGTGATCTGCTTCAGCGGTGACCAGACGACTCCGGACGAGGCCCTGGCCATGACCCGCGTCTGGCTCTCCTCCGACTTCGAGGGCGGGCGCCACGCCCGCCGCGTGCAGAAGATCATCGACTTCGAGCAGGAGGACGAATCCTGCGAGGAGATCGCCGACGACGAACCGACCAACGAGTGAGGACGACCATGTCCGAGTTCCTGAAGACCGTGGATCCCGAGATCGCCGCCGTGGTGGACGCCGAGCTGGACCGTCAACGCGACCAGCTGGAGATGATCGCCAGCGAGAACTTCACCAGCCGCGCGGTCATGGAGGCCGTCGGCAGCGTGCTGACCAACAAGTACGCCGAGGGCTATCCCAAGAAGCGCTACTACGGCGGTTGCGTGAACGTGGACGAGGCCGAGTTGCTGGCCAAGCGCAGGGCCTGCGAGCTCTTCGGCGCCGACCGCGCCAACGTGCAGCCCCACAGCGGCTCCACCGCCAATATGACCGCCTACCTGGCCTTCGCCGAGCCCGGCGACCGCATCCTGGGCCTGAGCCTGAGCCACGGCGGTCACCTGACCCACGGCCATCCGGTGAACTTCTCCGGCCTGATGTTCGAGGCCCACCACTACGAGGTGGACCGCGAGACCGAGACCATCGACTACGACAGGCTGCGCGACCAGGCCCGCGAGGTGAAGCCCCGCCTGCTGATCGGCGGAGCCAGCGCCTACCCCCGCACCTGGGACTACGAGGCCCTGCGCTCCATCGCCGACGAGGTGGGCGCGGTGTTCATCTTCGACATGGCCCACATCGCCGGCCTGGTGGCGGGCAAGGCCCACCCCAGCCCGGTGCCCCATGCCGACGTGGTGACGTCGACCACCCACAAGACCCTGCGCGGCCCCCGCGGCGGGCTGGTGCTCTGCCGCAAGGAGCACCTGAAGGCCGTCAACAAGATGAACTTCCCGGGCATCCAGGGCGGTCCTCTCATGCACGCCATCGCGGCCAAGGCCGTGTGCTTCCACGAGTGCCTGCAGCCGGACTTCGCCGACTACGCGCAGCGCACCATGGACAACGCCCAGGCCCTGGCCGCGGCCCTGCTCGACAAGGGCTTCCGCCTGGTCAGCGGCGGCACCGACAACCATCTGCTGCTGGTCAACTGCAAGCCCCGCGGCCTGACGGGCAAGGACATGGAGGAGCTCCTGGAGCGCGTGGGCATCACGTGCAACAAGAACACCGTGCCCTTCGACGAGGAGAGCCCCTTCGTGACCAGCGGCGTCCGTCTGGGCACCCCGGCCCTGACGACCCGCGGCATGGGCGCCGACCAGATGCGCAGCATCGCCGACATCATGGACCGCGCCGTCGCCGCGAAGGACGACGAGGCGGCCCTGGACGCCCTGGCCGGCGAGACCCGCGAGCTGTGCGGGGCCTTCCCGCTCTACCCGGACGCCTAGGGAGACGACGTGAACTGTCCCCGCTGCGGCGTCGACGACGACAAGGTGATCGACAGCCGGTCCGCCCGCGACGGGCAGGCCGTGCGCCGTCGTCGCGAGTGCGTCGCGTGCGGGGAGCGGTTCACCACCTACGAGTACGTGGAGGCCAAGACCCTCCACCTCGTCAAGCGCGACGGCCGCCGCGTGGCCTACGATCGGTCCAAGGTCCTGGGCGGCATCTCGCGGGCGTGCGAGAAGCGGCCGGTGTCGCTGGAGCGGATGGAGGCCATCGCCGACGCCGTGGAGCGCGAGCTGTCCGGAAGCCTGAACCGCGAGATCCCCACCCGCGACGTCGGAGAGCTGGTCATGCGTGAGCTGCGGGCCGTGGACGAGGTGGCCTACGTGCGCTTCGCCTCGGTCTACCGCTCCTTCAAGGACGTGGACGAGTTCATGAGCGAGCTGCGGGGACTGCTGGACGGGAAGGAGGCGCCGGGTGACGGGCAGGCGTGACGACGACGGGTCCATGACCCTCCTCGACCACCTCGACGAGCTGCGCTCGGTGCTGATCCACGCGTTGGTGGCGACGGCCGTCGCGGCCGGCGTCTGCTGGTTCTTCTCCCAGCCCCTGCTGGACCTGCTGGTCAGCCCCCTGACCGCGGCGGGGGAGCGGGTCTACTTCCACCAGCCGGTGGAGGCCTTCCTCACGCGCATGAAGATCGCCCTGGTCGCCGGGGTCTTCCTGGTGCTGCCGTACGTGCTGTGGCGCATCTACCGCTTCGTCATGCCCGGCCTGTACGAGAAGGAGCGGAGCTACGTGGCGCCGCTGCTGGTGGCGTCGGCGGCGCTGTTCTACACGGGCGTGGGGTTCGCGTACGTGATCCTGATCCCCAAGGTCGTGGCCTTCATGCTCTCCTTCTCCACCGAGGAGATGCTGCCCCTGATCGGCATCGGGCCCTACTTCGCCTTCGTGGCGCGGCTCTGCCTGGCCTTCGGGCTGGTCTTCGAGCTGCCCCTGGCGGTCTTCTTGCTCAGCGCCCTGGGCATCGTGCACCCGAGCATGCTGCTGAAATGGTGGCGCTACGCCCTGGTGGTGATCGTGGTCTTCTCGGCCCTGCTCACCCCGCCCGACGTGCTGTCGCAGCTGCTGATGGCCGGGCCGGTGATGCTGCTGTACCTGGGGTCGGTGCTGGTGGCCCTGGCGGTCACGAAGCGGCGCGAACGGAGCGAACGGAACGCCGAAAAGCCAGATGAGGATTGACAGTCGGACGCCCCGGAGTCACATTGGTGAGTCGGACAACTGCGAATCTGCGAGGAAGGCCGAATGTCGCTGCTCGACCGGGAACGGATCCAGCTCTGGACCCTCCAGAAGATCATCGGGGGAGAGCTGGATCGCTTCGATGAGATCTACACGGACCTCATGACGGGGGAGACTCCCCTGATCGAGGACGTGTGCGCCCACGTGCGCGCCGGCAAGAGCAAGCGTTTCCGCCCGACCCTCCTGCTGCTCGCCGCCAAGAACGACGGCGACCTGCCCGACGACGCGGTGATCGCCGCGGCCTGTGTGGAGATGATCCACACCGCCACGCTGCTCCACGACGACGTCATCGACGAGGCCCTCACCCGGCGCGGCCTGGACTCCGTGGACCACGCCTGGGGCACGGCAACGGCCCTGGTCATGGGCGACTACTTCTACTCCAAGGCCCTGGACGCCCTGAGCCGTCACGGTCTGGTGGAAGCCCTGCGCTACCTCGCGTCCACGACCCTCAAGATGAGCCAGGCCGAGATGATGCAGCTCGAGACCAAGAACGACCTGCGCATCGCCCGCGACACCTACCTGGACATCATCGACCGCAAGACGGCCTCCCTCATCGAGTCCGCCTGCGCCATCGGTGCCGGGTTCCACCCGGCCCACGCCGAGCGGGCCGACGTCTTCGGCGAGTTCGGCCGGAAGATCGGCTTCGTCTTCCAGATCACCGACGACATCTTCGACTACCTCGGCGACGAACGCCGCCTGGGCAAGCCCACCGGCCAGGACTGGGAAGAGGGGCGGATCACCCTGCCCTTCATCGCGGCCCTGGAGGCGGCGCCCGAAGCCGAGCGCGACGCCTTCCTCGCCGAGCTGGAGCCCCTGGCCCTGGCCGAACGTGGTGAACGCTGGGCCGACGTGAAGGCCTTCGTCACCGAACACGGCGGCGTCGAGGCCGCCCGCGACCTGGCCCGCGCCTACGGCGACGAGGCCAAGGCCATCCTGTCGCCCGTGGCCCACGGGGTCCAGAAGGACCTGCTGGCCGTCGCCGTGGAATACGTGCTGAAGCGACTCAACTGATCCCGCGGGCGGCGACCGCCGAACGCTCCCAGGACGATGGACGCAAACACGACACATTGGAACGTCCGCGAGGACGCCCCCTCCTTCGCGACGGCCGAACGCGCCGTCCACGCCATCCTCTCCCGCAAGGGCGAGGACGTGGTGGTGCTGGACCTGCGCGGCCACTCGGATGTGGCCGACCTCTTCGTCATCGCCACCGCCACGTCGGAACCCCAGGCCATGGCCATCGCCGAGGGCGTGCAGGACGAACTGCGCGAGGCGGGGGAGAAACCCCTGAGCGTGGAAGGCACCGACCGCCGCTCGTGGGTGCTGCTGGACTACGTGGACCTGATCGTCCACGTGATGCAGTCGTCGGCCCGCGAGTACTACGCCATCGAGCGCCTCTGGAACGACGTGCCCCGCCTGGACGTGCCCGAGGACTACTTCGCCGACCCGGCGGTGGCCGAGCGCCACCCCGATCTGCCCCTGGTCAAGCGGGCCGCCGCCCGCGAGGAATCGAACGAGACGGACGACGCATGACGATCCACGAGCTCATCCGCACCGAGATCCATCGCCACCTGGAGGGCTACGGCCTGTTCGAGGGCGACGTCCACGTGGACCTGGAGAAGCCCCGCGACCGCTCCCACGGCGACCTGAGCAGCAACATCGCCATGGTCTGCGCCAAGCGCCTGGGCCGCAAACCCCGCGAGCTGGCGGGCGAGCTGGCCGCGCGGCTGGACTTCGACCGCGAGGCCGTGTCGTCGGTGGAGATCGCCGGGCCTGGCTTCATCAACTTCCGCCTGGCTCCCGAGTACAAGCGCGACCTGCTCATCGACCTGTTCAACGGGCGGGGCGCCATCGAGGAGATCCGCACCGGCGGCTCCAAGCGCATCAACGTGGAGTACATCAGCGCCAACCCCACCGGTCCGCTGAACGTGGTGTCGGCCCGGGCCGGCGCCTTCGGCTCGACCCTCGTGCGCCTGCTCGACGCGGTGGGCTACGACGCCCACGGCGAGTACTACGTGAACGACGCAGGCCGCCAGGTGAAGCTGCTCGGTGCGTCGCTGCGCGCCAGGACCATGGAGATGCTGGGCCACGACGCCGAGTTCCCCGAGGAGGGTTACAAGGGTCGTTACGTCTCGCGCATGGCCGAGGAGCTGCTGCACCAGGACAGCAAGGCCATCCAGGAGCAGGCCGATGTCTTCAACGACGAGAGCTTCCAGCGCGTGACCGCCCCGGAGGGCACCGCCGACGACTGGGTCCAGCTGCCCGAGGACGAGTCGATCCGCCGGTTCGCCAAGTACGCCCTGATGAAGATCCTCACGTGGCAGCGCATGACCTGCCGCCGCTTCGGCCTGAAGTTCGACACCTGGTACTTCGAGTCGGAGCTCCACGAGACCAAGCGCGTGGAGCGGGCTCTGGAACAGCTGCGCAAGAACGGTCACGTGTTCGAGGAAGAGGGGGCCGTGTGGTTCCGCGCCTCGGAGTTCGGCGATGAGAAGGACCGGGTGATCGTGCGCTCCGACGGCACGCCCACCTACTTCCTGGCCGACGTCGCGTACCACTTCCACAAGTTCCAGCGGGGCTTCGAGCACGCCATCGACTTCCTCGGCCCCGACCATCACGGCCACATCCCGCGCATGGAGGGCGCCATGCGGGCCCTCGGCGTGCCCGACGGCTGGCTCGAGGTGCAGATCCTCCAGCAGGTGAACTTCGTGGAGGACGGCCGTCCCATGGACATGTCCAAGCGCGAGGGCCAGTTCGTGACCATGGACGCCCTCTGCGACGACGTGGGCCCGGACGTCGCCAAGTACATCTTCCTGACCCGCAAGCCCAACTCGCACCTGGACTTCGATCTGGACATGGCCCGCGAGCAGTCCAACGAGAACCCGGTGTACTACGTGAAGTACGCCCACGCGCGCATCTGCTCGGTGCTGCGCAAGGCCGCCGAGGCGGGCCCCGTGCCCACCGAGGTCACGGCCGAAGGCCTGGCCGCCCTGGCCGAGGACCAGGAATGGGCCCTGGTCAGCGAGCTGATCCGCCTGCCCGAGGTGATCGCCGGCGCGGCCGCCTCGCGCGAGCCCCATCGCCTGACGGCCTACGCCCAGGAGATCGCCGGCCTGTACCACCAGTTCTACCACCATTGCGTGATCCTCGGCGACGACGCGGCCGTCACCGGGGCCCGCCTCCAGCTCTGCCTGGCGGCGCGCGACG
Organism: uncultured Fibrobacteraceae bacterium; assembly: GCA_964343835.1. Taxonomy (GTDB): domain Bacteria; phylum Krumholzibacteriota; class Krumholzibacteriia; order LZORAL124-64-63; family LZORAL124-64-63; genus CALEMW01. The sequence continues at coordinate 108,691 of CAYFKR010000006.1, read as the reverse complement.
TGCTGGCCCGCGTGCTCGGACTGCTGGGGGTCGAGGCCCCCGAGTTCATGGGCGAGAAGGAGTGACCATGTCGATCCTCGTCGTCGGATCGGTGGCCTACGACACCGTCGAGACCGTCCGCGAACGCCGCGAGCGCCAGCTCGGCGGCAGCGCCAGCTTCTTCGCCCTGGCCGCCTCCCTCTATGCCCCGGTGCGCGCCGTGGGCGTGGTGGGCGACGACTTCCGCCAGGAGGACCTGGACCTGCTGGCGTCCCACGACGTGGACATCGCCGGCATCGTGCGCCGACCCGGCGCCACCTTCCACTGGTCCGGCCGCTACCACGACGACATGATCGAGCGCGACACCCTGGCCACCGAGCTGGGCGTCTTCGAGACCTTCCGGCCCGAGCTGCCGGCGGGCTGGGAGCGCACGCCCTACCTCTTCCTGGCCAACATCCATCCCGCCCTGCAGGCGCCCGTGCTCGACGCCGTGTCCGACCCGAAGCTCGTGGTCCTCGACACCATGAACCTGTGGATCGAGACCACCCGCGAGGAGCTGGCGAAGGTGCTGGCCCGCGTGGACGTGCTGCTGGTCAACGACTCCGAGGCCCGCATGCTGTCCGGCCGCACAGGCCTGGCCGAGGCCGCCGCCGCCATCATGGAGATGGGCCCGTCCCGCGTGGTCATCAAGAAGGGGGAGCACGGTGCCCTGTTCTTCGGCCCCGAGGGCGTGCTGGCCGTGCCCGCGGTCCTGCTGCCCGAGGTCATCGACCCGACCGGGGCGGGGGACACCTTCGCCGGCGGATTCCTGGGCAGCCTGGCCGCCGCCGGCGCCACTCGCGACGACGGCGACGCCCCCTTCCGCGAGGCCATGATCCAGGGAACGGCGGTGGCGAGCCACTGCCCCGAGGACTTCAGCGTGGCGGCCGTGGCGGCCCTGACCCCCGAGGGCGTGGAAGCCCGCGCAGGGGACCTGCGGCGCATGATGACCCCCTGATTCCTGCGTCTAAGCCCCTGAAATAGCATCAGGATCGCTTTCTTGACGTCGTGTGACGTTTTTCGTTGAGAGAGCGACAAGTCCCTGCTACCATGCGTTTTCGAAGGACCCTGCGCACACCGCTCAAGGATGAGAGGGGGCCGCACCTTGCAGCAGCATCATGACGACGACCTCGGTTGGGTGAAGGACGCCGAACGCTGGATCTGCCAGCTACAGGCCGTCCGGCAGTGCAAGATCGACCTCGACGCCCGCGGCGAGGTCTCCGGTATCCATGTCGTGGCCACGGCCGAGCGGGAGCCCCGCCACGTGGTGCGCGATGTCGAGGGCCTGCTCAAGGCCAGGCTCGACCTCACCGTCTACTACAAGAAGATCGGCGTCGTCCAGGTGGTCGACACCGACGCCGACCTTGCCGAGGACGCGGCCGAAGCCGCCGCGCCGGCGCCTGCCGCACCCCGGGCCGCACCTCAGGTCGAACCGGAACCGGCGCCGCGACCGGAGCCCGCTCCGGCTCCCGCTCCCGCATCCCCGACCGCTTCTCCGCGCCCCGCCGCCGACGCCGGCGTCGTGAGCCGCGACCCCTGGCCCCTGGGCGGCGGGTCCGCCCACCCGGCCGTGCTCCTGGAAGAGACCGTCCAGCAGCGCCTTGAGTGCACGGGCGTGGGACTCATGGTTTCCGGAGCCACCCTCACCGCCACCGTCGAACTGATGTCCGGCGACGCCACGGCCCAGGCCCGCGAGGCCGGCCCGAACCATCCCGGCATCGATCTGCAGCTGCTGGCCCGCGCCTCGGTGACCGCCATCTCCGACCTGCTGGACGAACCCGTGACCCTCAGCGTGGCCGACGTGCGCGAAGCCGAGGCCGCGGGAGACAAGGTCGTGGTCACCGCCATCGACATGGTGGAAGGCCGCCGCAGCGAACGCTTCTTCGGAGTCTGCTCCCTCCGCATCGGCCAGCAGCAGGCGGCCGTCTATGCGGTGCTCGACGCCCTCAACCGGCGTCTCGAGCTCATGACGTTCAGGGAGGGGGACCCCCGAAACTGATTGGAGCCGGTTCCAGTCCCAAGCCACCCGGAGCTGAGCGGTGCGGTTGAGCGGAGCGCCTCTGTCGATCATCAACGAATGACGGCAAGTTCCCACATGGAACGGAGGTGATCGCGATGCTGGACTTCATCCTGGGTCTGTTTTACAAGTGGGAGTGGTAATTGAGTGACATGGAGCCGGCTCCTTTTTTCTTCAGTTCTGACCGATAAGTGTCGATAACGGAATGATGACGGCCCGCCGCGCACCGCGGCGGACGGCATGGACGCCCCGCCAGCCGGAGAAACGACACTGAGATGATGACCGCGACGACCCGCAGACGCGTCTTCCGCGCCTTCTACGGCACGACCGTGATGGCCGGCCTCGCCATGCTCGGTATGCTGGCCGTGGAGGGCCGCGTCACCACGTCCGATCCCCTCGGCTGGGCCTTCTTCTTCATGGTCCTGCTCTTCGCCGACACCAAGATGGCCGAGGCCCAGGTCCGCGGTGGCGGCCGCGTGCTGTCCTCGCGAACCCTCGACCTCTCCATGGTGGTGCTCTTCGGTCCCCTGGTGGCCTGCGCCGCCGAGGCCCTGTCGGCCCTCTTCCGCGGCTTCGTCATGAAGAGCGCGCCCCCGCGCAAGGTCATCTTCAACACGGCCATGCTCGTGATCGCCGCCGGCAGCGCCGGCCTCGTGTACCGGGTCATGCCCTGGCACGACCGCTACGAGTCGCCCCTGTTCCTGGTGCCCCTGCTGGCGGCCCTGGTCACCTACTCGTTCGTGAACACTTTCCTGGTCACCTCGGTCATGAGCCTGGACCGCGGCATCCCCTTCCGCGAGGTCTGGTTCCGCGACTTCCGCTGGGGAGGCGCCCGGGGCATGATGGAGCTGCCGTTCACCGCCATGGTCATCCTGCTGTACATGCAGGCCGGCGCGTGGACCCTGACCATCTACCTGCCGATCATCGCGGTGATCTACGTGAGCGCGAAGGCGGTCAAGAGCACCCGCGAGGCCCATATGGCGTCGATCGCCGTGCTCGCCACCACCCTCGAGGCCGACGAGCCCTACACCCACGGCCACTCCTACCGCGTGGCCCAGTACGGGGTGACCATGGGACGCGCCATGGGGATGTCGCCCAGCGAACTCGAGACCCTCGAGTACGGCGGCCTGCTCCACGACATCGGCAAGATCGCCATCAGCAACGAGATCATCTGCAAGCCCGGCCGCCTGACCGACGACGAGTTCGGCATCCTGGCCGAGCACCCCGCCATCGGGGCCCGGATCGTCGAGCAGATCAAGTTCCTGCCCGAGACCGTGGACCTGGTCCGCCACCACCACGAGCGCGTGGACGGCAAGGGCTACCCCGACGGCCTGAAGGGCGACGAGATCAGCCTCGGCGCCAGCATCCTCATGGTGGCCGACGCCTTCGACGCCATGACCAGCGACCGTTCCTACCGCAAGGCCCTGCCCATCGAGCGCGCCATCGCCGAGCTCGACAAGTACAAGGGCACCCAGTTCCGCCAGGACGTGGTTGACACGCTCGTCCAGCTGCACCAACGTGGTGAATTCGACATCATCCCCGATTCCTCGGTCCAGCAGGTGATCCGAGAGATCCAGCAGGTGGCCCAGCCCGACGCGGCCCCCAAGAAGGATGAGTTGGTGCAGGAGGCGGAGGTCCATGAAATACTCTGACAGCGGCGTGAACATCGACGCCGCCACCGAGGCCCTCTCCAGGGCCAAGGAATCCGTGCGTTCCACCTGGGACGCGCGCGTGCGCAGCGACGTCGGCTCGTTCGGCGGTCTCTACAGCCCAGCTCCGGGCGGCCCCCTGCTGGTGGCCAGCGTGGACGGCGTGGGCACCAAGGTGAAGATCGCCACCATGGCCGGCCGTTTCGACACCGTCGGCCAGGACCTGGTCAACCACTGCGTGGACGACATCCTGGTCCAGGGCGCCGAACCCCTGTTCTTCCTCGACTACTTCGCCACCGACAAGCTGGCCGACGGCATGCTCGAGCAGGTCATCGAAGGCTTTGCCCAGGCCTGCCGCGAGAACGGCTGCGCCCTGCTCGGCGGCGAGACCGCCGAGATGCCCGGCGTGTACCCCGAGGGCGAGTTCGACCTGGCCGGCTGCATCGTGGGCCAGGTGGCCGAGGAGCACCTGATCGACGGCTCGGCGATCCGCCCCGGCGACGCCCTCTGGGGCCTGCCCAGCACGGGCCTGCACACCAACGGCTACTCCCTGGCCCGGAAGGTCTTTTTCGAGGTGGCAGGCCACGACGTGGACACCCACCTGGACGACCTCGGCGGTACCGTCGGCGACGCCCTGCTGGCGGTCCACCGCAGCTACCTGGAGCCCGTCCGCGCCCTCTGGCGCGACCTGGGCCGCGACGCCGTCCACGGCCTGGCCCACATCACCGGCGGCGGGTTCTACGACAACGTGCCCAGGGTCATCCCGGACGGCTGCTGCGCCCGCATCGATACCCGCTCCTGGGACGTGCCCGCCGTCTTCCGCATGATGGCGGAGATCGGCGAGGTGGAGCCCGCGGAGATGTACCGCGTGTTCAACATGGGCATGGGCCTGGTCATGGCCATCGCCCCCGACGCCGACGAGGCGGCCCTGCGGGCCGTGGGCGCGGTGCCGGTGGGGGAGGTCGTCGCGGGGGACGACAAGGTCGAGGTGATGCTGGGCTGAGACGGTGTCCCGGATTCGGGACACGTGCGGAAGTGACGACGGGTCCGCTCCCTCGGGGGCGGGCCCGTTTTCGTCGGGGTGTTTGTTGGTTGGCGATGCAGGCGACCCCTGTGAACCGCCTCTGGCTGTGCTCGAGGATGCTTGGGTATATCTCTGTATTCATGTCGATTACGACTTTGTGTAAATCTGGTGGCGTCATGGTCCGCCCCCTGCTGTATCCCCCCGCAGGAGGTGACCATGATCGATCCCGCCATCTGGCATCAGGAATGGAGTTCGTGTCCCCGGGGGCCCCACCCCCTGGACGTGTGGGTTCTGCGGCAGGACCACGAGGGGGCGTCGCTGCGGGTGCTGGCCCGTCACGGCTGGCGCGGCAGCGGGGAGGAGGCCGGGCGCAAGGCGCCGGTGCCGCCGCTGTCGGTGATCGCCGGGGCCATGGGGGCGGCCGAGGAGAAGTCGGCCACCGACGGGGACGGGGGATGTGAGCGATTCGCCATCCCCGTGACGGGGCGGCGGAGCCGGGGAGCGGTGGCCGCCGTCCTGCATCGGTCCGCGCCCTGGGGCGATGCCCAGCGGTCGTGGGCTCGGAGATTGGCGGATCGGCTGGGGCCTTTGTTCGACGGTCTGCCTCATCACGAGGATGGCCAGGAGCAGCCGGCAGTCCCGGTCCAGGGCACCCTGTTCCCCTGGCCGCCCCGCAGTCCGGCCGCCCTCGCTCCCGTCGGACCGCCCGCCGGCACCCTTCCGCTGCCCCCGCCCGACACCGTGCCCGCCGTGCCCGACCTGGTGGCGGTCTCCCGCGAGATGATCGAGCTCTGCGACGCCGCCCTCGCCGTCGCGCGCAGCGGTGTGAACGTGTTGCTCCACGGCGAGAGCGGCACCGGCAAGGAGGTGGTGGCGCGGACCATCCACACCGCGAGCCTGCGCAGCGACGCGCCGTTCATCGGCATCAACTGTGCGGCGCTTCCCGAGACGTTGTTCGAGAGCGAACTCTTCGGCCACAAGGCCGGCGCGTTCACCGGTGCCGGCCGCGAGAAGACGGGTCTGCTGGAGGCCGCCGACGGCGGCACCTTCTTCCTGGACGAGATCGGCGACATGCCCGTGCCCCTGCAGATCAAGCTGCTGCGGGTGATGCAGGAGCGCCGGCTGCGCCGCATCGGCGACCTGCGCGACCGGGCCGTGGACGTGCGTTTCGTGGCCGCGTCGCACCGCGATCTGGACACCGAGGTGGCCGAGGGACGGTTCAGGCTGGATCTCTACTACCGGCTGAAGGTGGTGCGGCTGGTGATCCCCCCGCTGCGTCGCCGCCCCGAGGACGTGGCGCCGCTGCTGTCGCACTTCCTCGGCAAGGGAGGGCGCCCGGTGATCTCGCTGGGCATCGAGCCCGAAGCCCTCGACGCCCTCCAGCGCTACCGCTGGCCCGGCAACGTCCGCGAACTGGAGAACGAGGCCCAGCGCTGGCTCGCCCTCCACGGCGCCGAGGACCGCATCCGCCTGTCCCACCTGTCCACGGAAGTGCGCAGCGCCCGCGACCCGTCGGTGGACCCGGCGGACCTGGGCACCCTGCGCCCCATGGACGAGGCGGGGGAGATGCTGGAGCGGTACCTGATCCGGAAGGCCATCGATGCCTGCCGGGGGCGGAAGTCGGATGCGGCGCGGCGGCTGGGGCTGTCGCGGCAGGGGTTGTACAAGAAGATCAAGCGCTACGGCATGGTCGAGCTGTTGCAGGCTCCCACATAACGGCGTATGTTCCGCCCCATGAGCGAGATCTACCGTAGAGGCCTCCGGGCCCGTCCGTCCCCGTGGATCCCGGCGCCCGCCACCATGGCCGCCGTCGGGGCCGGCATCATGGCCACCACGGCCATGCCGCCCTTCAAGGGCACCGGCCTGCTGATCATCCCGGCCCTGGCCCTGCTGATCGGGTCGTTGCGCGTGGCCACGAGCCCGGCCCGCACCGCCTGGATCTTCGGCCTGGTCCACCAGGGCACCCTGCTGCACTGGCTCTTCCTGCTGGGGCCCGACGCGCCCATCGCATCGCGCACCCTGGTGCCGGCCATGGCGGCCGGTGCCATCGTCTACGTCTCCCTGTTCTACATGCTCTTCGGCTGGGCCTGGGGCATCGTGCGTCGGCGCGGCGGTTCGGCCATGGCGCTGGCCGTGTCGACACCGTTGTGGACGGCCATGGAGGCCCTGCGCGGCGCGGGGGAGATGGGGTTCCCGTGGTGTCTGTCAGGCGCCTCGATCCTCGCGACGCCGTGGATCGGCCTCGCGTCGGCCGGCGGTGAGCTGGCCCTGGGTGCCTGGACCATGGGCGCCGCCTCGGTGCTGGCGGGATGGTCGGCGGCCGCGGCGTTGGACGACCGCATGAAGACGGTTGCCCAGGCATCGAGCATCGCCCTGCTGGTCGGCACCCTGGCCCTGGCCATCGGGGCGCGACCCGTGTCGGCCCCCGACGATGCCCCGACCTTCCGCGTGGCCGCCGTCCAGGCCGACGTGGCCCTGTCCGACAAGTGGAAGACCGACCGGCGTGACTCCACCACCGTTCCCTACACCGACCTGACCACCGAAGCCGCCGACGCCGGCGCCGAGTTCGTGGTGTGGGCCGAGACCGCCGTGCCCGCCTACCTGCGGGTGCCGTCGAACCGCGCCATGCTGCAGTGGGTCTCCGCGCTGGCCGACACCAACGACGTCCACCTGTTCACGGGCCACCCCGACGTGGAGGCGTCCCTCGACGGCAACCATCGCAAGTTCAACGGCTCATCCCTCTTCGACGCCGACGGCGTGCGCCGCGGCGGCTACGCCAAGCACCACCTGCTGCCCTTCGGCGAACGCATGCCCTTCCAGCGCCTGATCCCCGCCCTCGGCGACCTGGACCTGGGCCAGGCGGAGTGGGAAAGCGGCCCGAAGCCGACGCCCCTGCATGCCGTGATCCGCGGCGACACCCTTTCGTTCGCGGGGCTCGTGTGCTTCGAGTCGTGCTTTAGCGGCCTGTCGCGCCATGCCGCCCGCAGCGGTGCCGGCGCGCTGGTGAACATCACCAACGATGGCTGGTTCGGGTACACCGCCGGCCCCGTCCAGCACGCCGAGATGGCCCGTCTGCGCGCCGCCGAGACGGGCCTGCCCCTGATCCGCTGCGCCAACAACGGGCGCAGCTTCGTGACCGACGCCCGCGGTCGGGCGTTGGAACGGTTGGGTCTGGGCCAGCGCGGCATCGTCGTGGCTGATCTCACACCCGGCATGGGCGCGACGCCCTTCGTCCGCTTCGGCCACTGGCCTCTGACCGTCCTACTGCTGGTGTGGAGCGCCGCCTCCGTGTTCCTGTTCCGTCGGGAGCGCGATGGATAGCCTGCGCCACGCCTACCCGCTGTGTCCCCGGTGCGGAGCGACCATGGGCCGCCGCGAAGAGGGCGGCATCGACCGCCCCACCTGTCCCGACTGCGGGTTCGTGCAGTACCTGAACCCTTCGCCGGCGGCGGCGGTGATCCTGCGCCGCGGCGACGACGTTTGCCTCGTGAAACGCAAGTTCCCCCCGAAGGCCGGCCAGTGGACCCTGCCCGCCGGCTTCATCGAGTACGACGAGGACGTGGCCGAGGCTGCCGCCCGGGAAGCCCTCGAGGAGACCGGCCTGGAGGTTCGCATCACCGGCTTCCACGCCGCGTTGACCGGCGTGCTGCCCCCGGACCGCCCCGTCCTGCTGGTGATCTTCCACGGCGAGGTGACCGGCGGAGAGCTGTGCGCCGGCGACGACGCCGAGGAGGCGGGCTGGTTCGCCCTGGACGACCTGCCGGGCCCCATCGCGTTCTCGACCCACCGGCGCGTGCTGCGCGATCTCGGTGCACCGGGTCTGGAGGAGTCATGACCGCATCCGGCACCGTCCGCATCGCCGTTCTGCTCTCCGGCAGCGGCCGCACCCTCACCAACTTCCTTGAGCGGATCGAAGCGGGGGAGTTGCCTGTGGAGATCGCCTGCGTAGTCTCGTCCCGGGGCGACGTGAAGGGCGTGGACATCGCCCGCGAGGCGGGCCTCCCCGTGGAGGTCTTCCGCCGCAAGGACCACCCCGACGTCGTTGCCCACAACGCCGCCCAGAACGCCTGGATCATGTCCCATGCCCCCGACATGATCCTGCTCGCCGGCTACCTCTGTTTCTACCACCGCCCCGCCGGTTTCGACGGCCCGATCCTGAACATCCACCCCGCCCTGCTGCCCGCCCACGGCGGCAAGGGCATGTACGGCGACCGCGTCCACGCCGCCGTCCTCGCCGCCGGCGACCCCGAGACCGGCTGCACCGTCCACCACGTCACCGACGTCTACGACGCCGGCGCCGTCATCGACCAGGCGCGGGTGCCCGTCCTCCCGGACGACGACGTGCACGCCCTCGCCGCCCGCGTTTTCTCCGCCGAATGCGAGCTCTACCCGCGCGTGGTAGCGGACATCGCCCGGAGCATTCTCGCGCGCCGGTCGGGATAGCCGGATAAGGGTGCGGTCAGGAGGGACGGAGGGCCGGGACATCCTGTCCCGGCCCTCCTCGCCTTCACGGCGCTCCCGGCATCCGTGCCTCCCGCTTGTTCAGGAGCCCTCCTGACCGCACCCGTATCCGGCTATCCCGACCTCCCCCCGAGAACGCGTGGGCGATGACCGCCGCCACGCCCGTGCAGTGCTACGTCATGAGGGGGACATGTGAACGGGCGGTGAGGGTCTGGAGAGAAGAAACCCCCTTGTCCGGGGGGCTCTGTAGCGACCGGGAGGCATGGAGGCCGGGAGGGAGCGGAAGCGCAGCGGGGCCGGCACAGGAAGTGCCGGCCCCGCGTCCCCCGGACAAGGGGGTTTCTTCTCTCCAGACCCTTACTCGGCCGCCACACAAGACCCCGTCATGAGGTAATTGTGCATGGACGTGGCCGCGGTCCGTCCGGCGCCCATGGCCAGGATGACGGTAGCCCCGCCGGTCACGATGTCCCCGCCCGCGAACACGTCCGGCCAGGTGACCGACTGCATCGTGTTCTCGTCGACGGTGATCGTGCCGCGGCGCTCGTCGCGCTCCAGCTCGGGGACGTCGGCCGTCAGCAGGGGGTTGGGGCCCTGGCCGATGGCGATGACCACGGTGTCCACCTCGAAGACCTTGGTCTTGCCCTCGATGGGCACCGGGCGACGGCGTCCGCTGGCATCGGGCTCGCCCAGCTCCATCTCCTGGCACTCGATGCCGCACACCGTGCCGGTGCCGTCGTCGAGGATCTGCAGGGGGGAGTGGAGCAGGTGGAACTCGATCCCTTCCTCTTCCGCGTGGTGGATCTCCTCCTGGCGGGCCGGCATCTCCAGGCGGCTACGCCGGTAGATGAGGTACACCTTCTTGGGATCCAGGCGCTGGCTCGTGCGGGCCGAGTCCATGGCCGTGTTGCCGGCGCCGATCACGGCGATGCGCTTGATGTCCTTGACCGGGGTGTCGGTCTCGGGGAAGCGCCAGGCGCCCATCAGGTTCACGCGGGTGAGGAACTCGTTGGCGCTGTACACGCCGTTGAGGTTCTCGCCGGGGATGCCCAGGAACCAGGGCAGGCCCGCACCGGTGGCGATGAACGTGGCGTCGAAACGCTCGCGGATGGACTTCAGCGACTCGGCCTTGCCGACGGGGTAGTTCATCTCGAACTTCACGCCCATCTTCTTCAGACCGTCGATCTCCTTCACCAGGATCGCCTTGGGCAGACGGAACTCGGGGATGCCGTAGAACAGCACGCCGCCGGGACGGTGCAGGGCCTCGAAGACCGTGACGTCGTGGCCCTTCTGGATCAGGTCCGAGGCCGCGGTCAGGCCGGCCGGGCCGGAACCGATGATGGCGACCTTCTTGCCCGTGGGCGCCTCGCACTCGGGACGGATGTCCAGGTCGTGCTCCAGGGCGTAGTCGCCCAGGAAACGCTCCACGCGGCCCACGCCGCCGGGCTCGCGGCCCTTGTCCGGCTTGTTCAGGTTGCACACCAGCTCGCACTGGTCCTCCTGCGGGCACACGCGGCCGCAGATGGCGGGCAGAAAGTTGGTCTCCTTGATCTTGCGCAGCGCGTCCTCGTACTTCTCCTCGCCCACCAGGCGCATGAAGGCGGGGATGTCCACGCCCACGGGGCAGCCTTCCTGGCAGGGCTTGGCGACGCACTGGATGCAGCGCTGGGCCTCGGTGGTAGCCTCTTCCTCGGTGTAGCCGAGAGGCACTTCCTCGAAGTTGTAGATGCGCTGGTCGGGGGCCTGCTCGCGCATCGGCGTCTTGGTCTTGTCCTTGTTGAACTTGTAGCTGGGCTTGTCGGCCATCTCGCGCCCCCTTTACTGGTTGTCCGTCTCGGCGAGGGCGGCGTCGGCGGCCTCGTCCATGCGGCAAACGTGATGAGCGCGCTCGAGGGAGCGGGCCTCTTCGGGCTTGTAGTAGGAGAGGCGGGTCATGAGCTCGTCGAAGTCGGTCGCGTGACCGTCGAACTCGGGACCCTCCACGCAGGCGAACTTGGTCTCGCCGCCCACCGTCACGCGGCAGGCGCCGCACATGCCGGTGCCGTCCACCATGATGGGGTTGAGCGAGGCCAGGGTCTTGATGCCGTAGGGCTCGGTGGTCAGGCACACGAACTTCATCATGATGACCGGCCCGATGCAGATGCACTCGTCGACCTTCTCGCCGCCGTCCACGAGGTCCTTGATGGCGTCGGTCACCAGACCCTCGCGGCCGTAGCTGCCGTCGTCGGTGGTGATGATCAGCTCGTCGCTCACGGCCCGGACCTCGTCCTCGAGGATCAGCAGGTCCTTGGTCCGCGCGCCGAGGATGGTGATGACCTTGTGGCCGGCTTCCTTCATGGCCGTGGCCATGGGCCAGACCACGGCGTTGCCGATGCCGCCGCCCACGCACAGGACCGTCTTGGTGCCCTCGGGGATCTCGGTGGCCTTGCCCAGGGGGCCGGCCAGATCGAGGATCTCGTCCCCGGCCTTCAGGGCGTTCAGGTCGCGGGTCGTCTTGCCCACTTCCTGGGCCACGATGGTGACGGTGCCCTTCTCCACGTCGCGGTGCGCGATGGTCAGGGGGATCCGCTCGCCCTCGTCGCTCACGCGCAGGATGACGAACTGGCCGGCGCGCCCGCGCTGGGCGATATGCTCGGCCTCGATCTCAAAAAGCATGGTCTTGTCCGCCAGCAACCTGGCGTCGACGATCTTGTTGGCCACGTGACCTCTCCTCGTCGGTGCGTCCGGGTCTGGATCACGAATCAGGAGTCCGTGAGTCCGCTATTGAGAGCTCTCGTTCAAATGTCGTGTCCGACCGGGGGGAAATCAAGGCGTGAAGGGCCGAAAACGGGCCGGAATCGGCCTGAAAACGGCAATCAACAAACAGCTTACGAATCAGGGGAATCGGGGGGGAGGGGAGACTTGGAAGGGCCATCCTCGATCCGGCGTGCGATCGCTTCGACTCAGGGGGGGACAGCAGCTTTCGCGATTCGCTCACGTGCCCGTCGCCGGGATGCTCGGACGGCCCTTCCAGGACCCATGTGAAGACCAACTCACCCCCGCGTCCCTGCAATCCCCGTGCCCTCAGGGCCGCTTGACCGGGCCCCGGGTCGTTCTTATGGTGGGGCGACCGACGAGACCGACGGCCGGCGTGCCGTCCCCATAGATCCGGAATCGATCCCGACGGAGGCCGTCATGGAGAAGCTGATCCACAGCCTGCTCGAGCACATCGGCGAGGACCCCTCGCGCGAGGGCCTGGTGAAGACCCCGGAGCGGGTCGCCCGCGCCTGGCAGGACATCACCCGCGGCTACCACGAGGACGCCGACGCCATGGTGCAGAAGGCGCTCTTCGAGGCCGAGGGCCGCGAGATGATCCTGATCAACGACATCGACTTCTACAGCATGTGCGAACACCACCTGCTGCCCTTCTTCGGCAAGGCCCACGTGGCGTACATCCCCGGCAAGAAGATCGTCGGGCTGTCCAAGGTGGCCCGCGTGGTCGAGGTCTTCGCCCGCCGCCTCCAGGTGCAGGAGCGCATGACCGCCCAGATCGCCGAGTGCCTCATGCGCAACCTCGACGCCCAGGGCGTCGCCGTGGTGCTGCACGCGCAGCACCTGTGCATGATGATGCGGGGGATCGAGAAGCAGAACTCCTTCGCCGTCACCAGCGAGATGCTCGGGGTGTTCAAGGACGACTCCAAGACGCGGAGTGAGTTTTTGACGCTCATCAAAGAAAAGCCCTGGAACTAGGAAGGGCTCGACCCTGTCCTGGAAAACGCCTCCGCCGGCTCGTCCGGATCTTGAAGAAGCCGGCCCTTGTGGGCCGGCTTCTTCGTCGTCCGGACTCGCCATGGCTCCGAAGCGTTTTCCAGGACAGGGTCGAGCCCTCGGGCTTAGCGGAAGCGGCTTTTGATGTCGCCCCAGGTAGAACGCTCGGCTGGGGTGGGGGTGCAGGACGAGGTGACTTTGACGTCCGTGACGTCTGTGAAACATGTCTGGTCGGAGGGGAGGGCGGTGACCGTGATGGTGCGGTTGTTGTTGGCCCAGATGAGCATCTCCAACTCGGTGACGTTCAGGTCCGAGGGGGCGACCTCGAGGCAGGGGCGCCAACACGCGTCGTCGCAGCCGACCAGGCGATAGCGGCCCGCGCCGAGGAAACGGACGCGGCCGGTGAACGCCACGGCCGGGCCCCAGGAGGTGTGGGTCGACTGCAGTGTATGCAGGTCGCCGTCGGCATCGACGCCGAGGACCTCGAAGCGGTAGGCGTCGCCCTCGTCGGGGATCTGGGAGTCGATCACGTGCGTTAGTTCGCCGCCGGGGGCGGGGAGGGGAAGGGGCTCGGTGTTCAAGGGCTCGGCGCCCTCACATCCACCAACGCGCTCACGCTGCAGCGCGAGTCCGACGAAGCCGTCGGTCGTGCCGTCGACCGTAGCGACGACGGTGATCTTGGCGAGCCCGCCCGCATCACACGTCGCAGACAAATCCACGTCCGCGATACAAGGCACGGCGGCCATGAGAAGCAGGGCGATAGTGAGATGGCGCAAGGTGTCCCCCCGGACGGTGCGTTGATCAGACGCACAAGTATATCACGGTTCGGCCCCCTGATGGGGCCTTCCGGAAACGCTTCGGAGCAACGGTGAGTCGTGACAATGAAGAAGCCGGCCCTTCAGGGCCGGCTTCTTCGCGCTCCCGACGAACCGGCGGAGGCGTTTCCGGAAGACCCCATCAGGGGGCCCACCTCGTCAGACACCTTGCTCCCCGATCCACCTCTCGCATTCGATGGCCGCCTGACACCCCGACCCCGCGGCAGTGATCGCCTGCCGATACACGTGATCCTGCACGTCCCCGCAGGCCCACACGCCCTCGACGTCGGTGGCCATGCAGTCCGGCTTGGTGATCAGGTACCCGTTCTCGTCGGTCTTCAGCTGGCCGTCGAGGAACTGGGTGTTGGGGATGTGGCCGATGGCGATGAAGCAGCCGGTCACCGGCAGCTCGGTGTCCTCGCCGCCCTGGGTGTCCGCGAGGATCAGCTTCTCCATCAGGCCGTTCTCGCCGGCGACCATCTGCTTGACGGTCTTGTTCCAGGCGATCTCGATCTTGTCGTTGGCCATGGCGCGGTCGCCCATGATCTTGCTGCCGCGGAACTCGTCGCGGCGGTGGATCAGGGTGACCTTCTTGGCGAAGTTCGTCAGGTAGATGGCCTCCTCCAGCGCCGTGTCTCCGCCGCCGACCACGGCGATCTCCTGGTCGCGGAAGAAGAAGCCGTCGCAGGTGGCGCAGGCGCTCAGGCCCTTGCCGTGGAACGAGTCCTCTTCCGGCAGACCGAGCCAGCGGGCCGAGGAGCCGGTGGCGATCACGAGGCTGTGGGCCAGGTGGGTGTCGTCGCCCACGAAGACCTTGAAGGGACGCTCGCTCAGGTCCACGCCCTTGACCGTCCTGGTCACGACCTCCGCCCCGAAGCGCTTGGCCTGGTTGCGGAAGTGCTCGGTGAGCTCGGGGCCGGTGATGCCCTCGGGGAAGCCGGGGAAGTTCTCCACCTCGGTGGTGATGGTGAGCTGGCCGCCGGGCTGGTCGCCCTCGAAGACGACGGGCGGCATGTTGGCGCGGCTCAGGTAGATGGCGGCGGTGAAGCCGGCCGGGCCGGACCCGATGACGATCGACTTGTGGATCTGCTCGCTCATGCGCGGACTCCGTTCTAAGGGTTCTGGACCACCTCTGTGGAGGTCTATGATTAGGAAAAGGGGAGGCGGGTGTCAACAGCCCCGGTTCGACCGGGAAATCCTCCCGGGATTCATTTCTTGACGATCGGCGCAATCATTGTTTATTATTCGCGATTCCGGCCGTAGCCCCCGCTGCGGCCCGCGAACCGTTGAGATCCGGGTTCAGAGCAGCCCGAGACGGGAATCCGAGGTTTCGGCCGGCGCATCGGTGCGTCCGCCGACCCGATTCCGGACGTGAGAGATCTGGAGACGAGAATGTACGCCATCGTCAACATCAAGGACCATCAGTTCCGCGTCGAGCCCGACGCCACCCTTCAGGTGCCGCTGATGGACGCCGAGCCCGGTTCCGCCGTCACCCTGGACAAGGTCCTGATGGTGAGCTCCGGCGATTCGATCTCCGTGGGCGCGCCCCACGTCGAGGGCTGCACCGTCGCGGCCGAGATCGTCCGCCACGGCCTGGGCCCCAAGATCCGGGTCTTCAAGAAGAAGCGCCGGAAGAACTACCGTCGGAACAAGGGCCACCGTCAGGCCTTCACCGAGATCGTGATCAAGAGCATCAACGCCTAGGGCTCGCCCGGCGCTCGCAAAGACAGGAGAACGACATGTCGCACAAAAAAGGTGTCGGTAGTTCCAGGAACGGACGCGACAGCAACGCCAAGCGCCTCGGCGTGAAGAAGTACGGCGGCGAGTACATCAAGGCGGGCGGCATCATCGTGCGGCAGCGCGGCACGAAGATCCACCCCGGCGACAACGTCGGCAAGGGCGGCGACGACACGCTGTTCGCCCTCATCGACGGCCGCGT
The DNA here is from genome assembly GCA_964343835.1 of uncultured Fibrobacteraceae bacterium. GTDB lineage: Bacteria > Krumholzibacteriota > Krumholzibacteriia > LZORAL124-64-63 > LZORAL124-64-63 > CALEMW01. Next base: position 93,024 of record CAYFKR010000006.1, on the reverse strand, counting down.
CGAGTTCGGCTGGTACAACAAGGGCCGGAAGAAGGTCAGTGTCCAGCCGGCCTGAGCCCGGACGGAATCGAGATCGGGAGACCCATCCCCCCGAGGGGATGGGTTTCTCTTTGCGTGTCGACGGGGAGGGCTGAGATGGGCGACGTCGTGATCGTGATCCCCGCGCGCTGGGGATCGACCAGGTTCCCGGGCAAGGCCCTGGCCGACCTGGGCGGCAAACCCTTGGTCGTGCGCACCGCCGAACGGGCGGCCGCCGCCGCGCGGGCCGACCGCGTGATCGTGGCCACCGACGACGAACGCATCCGCCGTGCCGTGGAGGCCGCCGGGTTCGAGGTCGCCATGACCGGCGAGCACGCCAGCGGTTCCGATCGCGTGGGCGAGGCCGTGGCGGGCATCGACGCCGACGTCGTGATCAACCTCCAGGGCGACGAGCCCCTCATCGATCCCGCGGCCCTGGACAGGCTGGTCGACGCCCTGGCCGCCGACCCCGACGCCGCCGTGGCCACCCTGGGCCACCCCTTCGCCGACGAGGCCGAGTGGCGCGACCCCAACGCCGTGAAGGCCGTGGTGGACGACGCCGGCCGGGCCCTGCTCTTCAGTCGCGCGCCGGTGCCGGCGGTGCATCCCGGCGCGGAGGCCGAGCCCTGGCGGCTGGCCCTGCGTCACGTGGGCGTGTACGCCTACCGCGCCGACGCCCTGCGTCGCTTCCTGGACCTCCCGCCCCACCCCATGGAACTGGCCGAGGGCCTGGAGCAGCTCCGGATCCTGGCGGCTGGGGAGCGGATCCTGGTGCTGGAGACGGACCGGCGCCCCGTGGGTGTGGACACGCCCGAGGACCTCGAGCGGGCCCGGGCCCTCCTGGAGGGCGACGGAACCCCCTGAACGACGCGGCCCCCTGAATGACGACCTCTTGGGGGCCGTTCCCATTGGAGCTTTGCCCGGGCGGGGCCGTGCGCTACCATGGCCCCGCCCGGCATGTGATCAGGACGATCGACGGAGGAACAGGACGCGATGGCCAAGTACATCTTCGTGACCGGCGGCGTGGTTTCGGCTCTGGGCAAGGGGATCGCCTCGGCGTCCCTCGGACAGCTCCTGAAGTCCCGGGGCCTGAAGGTCGTGCTGCAGAAGTTCGACCCGTACCTGAACGTGGATCCGGGCACCATGAGCCCGTACCAGCACGGCGAGGTCTTCGTGCTGGACGACGGCGCCGAGTGCGACCTGGACCTGGGCCACTACGAGCGCTTCACCGACACCGAGCTCTCCCAGATCAACAACCTCACGAGCGGCGTGGTCTACGAGACCATCCTCACCCGCGAGCGCAAGGGCGAGTACCTGGGGCGCACGGTGCAGGTCATTCCCCACGTCACCGACGAGATCAAGCGACGCATCAAGCTGCCCGCCGAGCAGGATCCGGACGTGGACGTGATCCTCACGGAGATCGGCGGCACCGTGGGCGACATCGAGTCGCTGCCGTTCCTGGAGGCCATCCGTCAGTTCCGCCTGGAGGAGCCGCCCGAGGACACCCTCTCGATGCACCTGACCCTGGTGCCCTACATCGCGGCCGCGGGCGAGATCAAGACCAAGCCCACCCAGCACTCCGTGCGCGAGCTGCGCAGCATCGGCATCCAGCCCGACATCCTGATCTGCCGGGCCGAGGTGCCCCTGAGCGACGAGGCGCGGGGCAAGATCGCCCTGTTCTGCAACGTGCCCAAGGACAGCGTCATCAACGCACCGGACGCCAGCTCCATCTACGAAGTGCCCCTGAACTTCCATGCCCAGGACATGGACGGCATCGCCTGCCGCCGCCTGGGGCTGGACGTGCCCCCCGCCGACCTGGAGAACTGGAAGCGGATGGTGGACGTCATCCTCTCGCCGCCGGACCGGGTGCGCATCGCCATCGTGGGCAAGTACGTGGAGCTCAAGGACGCCTACAAGAGCATCACCGAATCGTTCGTCCATGCGGGCATCCCCAACCGCTGCCACGTGGAGCAGGTGTGGGTCGATTCGGAGAGCCTGGAAGGACGCGACGTGGGCGACGGGAAGCTCGCCGAGGTGTTCCGGGACTGCCACGGCATCCTGGTGCCCGGCGGGTTCGGCGATCGCGGCATCGAGGGCAAGATCAGCGCCGTGCGTTGGGCCCGGACCAACGGCATCCCGTACTTCGGCATCTGCCTCGGTCTGCAGGTGGCCATGATCGAGATGGGGCGCGACCTGGTGGGGCTGCCCATGGCCAACAGCAGCGAGTTCGATCCCTCCAGCGAGCATCCTGTCATCGACCTCATGCACGAACAGCGCAGCATCACCGACATGGGCGGCACCATGCGCCTCGGGGCCTATCCCTGCGTGCTGAAGGAGGGGACCCGGGCCGCCGAGTGCTACGGCCAACTGGAGATCAGCGAGCGGCACCGCCATCGGTACGAGGTGAACAACGCGTACCGCGAGGCCTTCGAGAAGGCCGGCGTGGTGCTCTCGGGGCTGGCGCCCGACGGCTCCCTGGTGGAGATGATCGAGCTGTCCGACCACCCGTTCTTCCTGGCCTGCCAGTTCCATCCCGAGCTGAAGTCGCGGCCCAATCGACCGCATCCGCTGTTCACGAGCTTCGTCGAGGCCGCCCTGGCGCACCAGCGCGAGGCCGTGGCCGCGCAGGCCTAGGAGGATCCGATGGGCGTGGTCGAACTGGGCGGACACGGGATCGGGGCGGGGCAGCCGCTCTACGTGATCGCCGGCCCGTGCGTGCTGGAGGACCCGGACGAGATGCTGTCGGTGGCCGGGACCCTGGCCGCCACGGCCCGCGATCTCGGCATCGGCCTGTGCTTCAAGGCCAGCTACGCCAAGGACAACCGCACCAGCGCCTCGTCGTACCGGGGGCCCGGCCTGGAGGAGGGCCTGCGCCTCCTCGAGCGGATCCGCGACGCTCACGGCCTGCCCGTGATCACCGACGTCCATCATCCCGCCGAGGCCACCGCCGCCGGCGAGGTGGTCGACGCCCTGCAGATCCCGGCCTTCCTGTGTCGGCAGTCGTCGCTGCTGGAGGCGGCGGCGCGCACCGGGAAGGTCGTGAACGTGAAGAAGGGCCAGTTCCTGGCTCCCGCCGACATGGAGCACGTGGTGGGCAAGGTCCGCGGCGCGGGCAACGACCGCGTGCTGGCCACCGAGCGCGGCACCTTCCTGGGCTACCGCGACCTGGTGGTGGACTATCGCTCCCACCGGATCATGCACGGGTTCGACGTGCCGGTGGTCTTCGACGCCACCCACTCCACCCAGTCCCCGGGCAGCGGGGGCGGAGTCACCGGCGGCGCGCCGGAGCTGATCCCCCTGCTCATGCGCTGCGGCCTGGCCGCCGGCGCCGACGCCCTGTTCATCGAGACCCATCCCGAGCCCTCCCGCGCCAAGAGCGACGCCGGTTGCCAGCTGCCCCTCGCCGGGTTCGCCGCCCTGATGGACCAGGCTCGTCGCTGGCGCGACCTGTACCTGGAGACGACGCCGTGAGCGGCCCCTGGCCCCCGCGCGACGACGCTGCCTACGCCGCCGAGGCCGAGTCCGTGCTGGGCGCCGAGCTCTGCGAGCGCCTGCGCGGCGTGCGCGCCCTGGTCTTCGACTGCGACGGCGTGCTCACCGACGGCCGCATGCTCTACGGCCCCGACGGCGAAGCCCTCAAGGCCTTCCACGCCCACGACGGCCTCGGCCTGGTGCTGGCCCGCGCCGGCGGCCTGAAGCTGGCCCTGCTCACCGGCCGCCTGAGTGCCCCGGCGGAACGCCGCTGCACCGAGCTACGCTTCCACGCCCTGAAGGTGGGGCGCTTCGACAAGCAGGAGGCCCTGGAGGAGATCGCCGACGAGGTGGGCGTGCCCCCCGCGGAAATGCTCTACCTGGGCGACGACCTCATCGACATCCCCGCCCTGGACATCGTGGGCGTGCCCGCGTGCGTGCCCGAGGCCTGCGACGACGTGCGCACCCGTTGCCTGCTGACCACCCGGGCCGCCGGCGGCGCCGGCGCCGCCCGCGAGGTGTGCGAGCTGGTGCTGAAGGCCCAGGGGCGCTTCGGCGACGCCCTGCGCCTCGTGGGGGAGAAGGCCTGGCGGCCGACCACCGCGGGCGGGGAGGACGCGTCATGAGCGACGACCGCATCCTGGACCTGGGGCGCGAGGCGTTCCGGCAGATCACGGGCGAGGTCGGCGCCGTGGGCGAGCGCCTGGACGGCGCCTTCGTCCGGGCCGTGCAGACCATCATGGACAGCCGGGGGCGCGTGATCGTGACGGGGCTCGGCAAGTCGGGCATCGTGGCCCGGAAGCTGGCGGCCACCCTCACGTCCACCGGCACGCCGAGCCACTTCATCCATCCGGTGGAGGCCATTCACGGCGACGTGGGCATCGCCTCGGGCGACGACGTCCTGATCGCGATCTCCCGCAGCGGCAACAACCCCGAGGTGACCCAGCTCGGAGCCCTGGCCCGCCACTTCGGCATGCCCCTGATCGCCATGACCGGCGACATGGGCTCGGAGCTGGCCCGGGCCGCCGACGTGGTCCTGGATTGCAGCGTGGCCCGAGAGGCCTGCCCCCTGGACCTCACGCCCACCACCAGCGCCGCCGCCACCCTGGTCATGGGCGACGCCCTGGCCGTGGCCCTCATCGCCCTGCGCGGGTTCGCGGCGGAGGACTTCGCCGTCTTCCACCCCGGCGGCGTGCTGGGCCGGTCCCTGATGATGCGCGTCGACGAACTCATGCACGCCGGCGACGACCTGCCCCTGGTGGACGTCGGCGCCACCCTGCGTGAGGCCCTGCCCGTCATCGTGGGCGGGAGGCTTGGCGTGGCCTGCGTGACCGACGACGACGGCCGCCTGGCCGGCGTGTGCGTGGACGGCGACGTGAAGCGCATCCTCATGGCCCACGACGCCCCCCTGGACCGCACCATGGTCGAGGTCATGTCCCGCGATCCCGAGACCATCGCTCCCGACGAGCTGGCCGTGGTGGCCCTGGGGCGCATGGAGCGCCGCGAGGCGGGCCCGATCACCGTATTGGTGGTGGTAGACGGTGAGCGCAGGCCGGTGGGCGTGCTCCACATCCACGACATCCTCAGGGCCGGCATCCTCTCCTGAGGCATCGCCCGGAAATTCCGCTGAAAACCATTGTCAATGTTGCAATTGCGGTCTGGCATACCTTATGCTTGACGCGGAGCCGCGGCACCGCCGATCCTGAGGTTCCGAAAGCCACGGAGGGGACGATGCCCACCTTGCGACGCCGCCTGCGACGCCGCGGATACGCGCTTCTGGCGCGGGCCGTCCTGATGGCGGCCGGCGCCGTCCCGCAGGCTCCGGGCCGCGCCTTCGGCAGGATGCTGTCCCGGCTGGCGTGCCGGATCAGGCCCGCGGACGTGGACCTGGCGCGACGCAACCTGGCCCTGGCGTTCCCCGACCGCGACACGGCCTGGCGGGAGCGCATCGCCGGCGAGGCGACGGCCCGTCTGGGGGAGAACCTCCACGACGCCCTGACCCTCCGCCGCCGCGCCCGGCGCGGTTTCGACGACGTGACCGACGACGGCGCCCGCGCCGTCCTCCAGGGCCTCGCCGCCGAAGGAAACGGTGTGCTGATCCTCACGGGCCACTTCGGCTGCTGGGAGTTGCTGGGGGCCTGGCTGGCCCACGTGCTGGAGGAGCTGACCGTGGTGACCGGCGTGGTGCGCAACCCGGCGGTGGACCGCCTCCTCAACGACCGTCGCCGCGCCCTGGGCATGGTCCCCGTGCCCCGCGACGGCGACCTGAGGCCCCTGCTGCGGGCCCTGCGCTCCGGCGGCGCCGCGGCGCTGCTGATGGACCAGAACGTGAAGTCGGAGAGCGTGGACGTGCCGTTCTGCGGAACGCCCACCCCGACGGCCGTCGGCCTGGCCAGGCTGGCGCGGCGGACCGGGTCGCCCATCCTGCCCCTGGCCATCGGCCGCGACGGCGACGGCCACCGCGTGATCCACCAGCCGCCCCTGCGGGCGGAGGACCACGACGGCTACGCCGATGAACGGGCCCTGCTCACGGCGTGCAACGGGGCCCTGGAACGATTCCTCGCGCGGAACCCGGCCGAGTGGGTCTGGTTCCACGACCGGTGGCCGCACGGTGCGGCCCCGGACCGGAAGGACGACGCGTGACCAGAGGACACGTCACATGGACCCTTGCTGCGGCCGCCCTGCTGGCGCTGGCCGCCTGCGGCTGCGCCGAGCGCGAGGGGGAGACGGCGCCCCCCGCCGCCAAGGGCACCCCGCCCCCGGACCAGGTGCTCTTCGACGCCACGGTGACCGACTCCCAGGACGGCGACCGCCGCTGGATCCTGGTGAGCGACCGCATGGAGCGCCAGAAGCGCAGCGACGACGCCGAGCTCTTCGGCGTGCACATGGACTTCTACCGCGCCGATACCCTGCACTCGACCCTCACGTCGGAGCGGGGCCGGGCCAACCTGAAGACCAAGGACCTGCACGCCTGGGGCGACGTGGTGGTCGTCACGGCCGACGGGAGGCGACTGGAGACCCAGGAACTGACCTACTCCAACAAGGACGGCCGCATCCGCAACGACGTCTTCAACCGCTTCACCCGCGACGGCGACGTCATGACGGGAATCGGGATGGAGGCCACGCCGGATCTCGACTATTTTGAGCTGAAGAAGGATGTCGTGGCCGAGGTGGTCGACGACGGTGGGGAGGAGAGTCCATGAGCACGACCGCCACCGAAACGACGGTGCTCGCGGCCCGGGGCCTGCGCAAGGTCTACCGGGGGCGCGCCGTGGTCGACGGCGTGGACCTCGAGTTCCGGCCCGGCGAGGTGACGGGTCTGCTCGGCCCCAACGGCGCCGGCAAGACCACCAGCTTCTACATCATCGTGGGCTTCATCCTGCCGGACGCCGGGGCGGTGCACCTGGGCGACGTGGACATCTCGCGGCTGCCCATGTACAAGCGGGCCCGGCTGGGGATCGGCTACCTGCCCCAGGAGTCGTCCATCTTCCGGCAGCTCAGCGTCGAGCAGAACATCATGGCCATCCTCGAGACCCTGCCCATCTCCCGCAAGGAGCGGAAGGAACGGCTGGAGGAGCTGCTCGAGGAGATGCGTATCGACCACATCCGGAAGAGCAAGGGCTACCAGCTCTCGGGCGGCGAGCGCCGGCGCGTGGAGATCGCGCGGGCCCTGACCACCAACCCGCGCTTCATGCTGCTGGACGAACACTTCGCGGGCATCGACCCCATCGCCGTGGCCGACCTGCAGAAGACCGTGGCCCGCCTCCGGGACCGGGGGCTGGGCATCCTGATCACCGACCACAACGTGCGCGAGACCCTGTCCATCACCGACAGGGCGTACATCATGTTCGAGGGACGGATCGAGCTTGCGGGCACCTCGGACGAGATCGTGGCGAACACCAAGGCCCGGGAGATCTACCTGGGCGATTCGTTCCGGCTCTGAGGCCGGACGGGAGCGGAACATGGACGTCAAGCTTGGACTGAGGCAGGGCCTCTACCAGAAGCAGACGCTGGTCATGACCCAGCGTCTGCAGCAGGCCCTGAAGCTCCTGCAGATCCCCACCCTCGAGCTGGAGCAGGTCCTGCGGCAGGAGCTGCAGGTCAACCCGCTGCTCGAGGAAGTGGACCCCTCCGAGGACGAGATCCTGGAGACCGAGTCCAAGGACGATTCGGACGACGCCGACACCGACGACGACACGCCCGAGGAAGAAGTCGACTGGGACGAGTACTTCAAGGACGGCTTCACCGACGGCACCTTCGAACGCGAACACGACGATGAGGACCGCCTCGAGAAGCCGACGGTCGCCACGCCGTCGGGCCAGGACGAGCTCCAGGAGCAGCTCATGCTCGCCCTGGACGATCCCCTGGACCGCCAGATCGGCGAGTACCTCATCGGCAGCCTGGACACCGACGGCTTCCTGGCCGCGCCCCTGGAGGAGGCCGCGTCGTACTTCGAGGTGGAGCTCGAGCGCGTCGAGCGGATCCTGCTGGTCATCCAGGACTTCGATCCCCCCGGCGTTGGCGCCCGCGACCTGCCCGAGTGCCTGCTGCTCCAGCTCAAGGCCCAGGGCCGCGACGACGGCCTGGAGGCCGTGGTGGTCCGCGACCACTTCGAGGACCTGAAGAACCGCCGTTTCACCGAGATCGCCCGCGAGATGAAGATCACGCCCCGCGAGGTGCAGGAGCTGGCCGAAAGCATCGGCGAGCTGGACCCGCGGCCCGGCCTGTCGGTGGGCGGCGACGGCTCCGCCTACATCACGCCGGACCTGGTGGTGGACAAGGTGGACGACGACTACGTCTGCTACCTCAACGATGGCAACCTGCCCAGCCTCCGCATCAGCAACGCCTACGATTCGGTGACCGCCGGCAAGACCGGCGGCGACACCGACACCGTGCAGTTCATCGACGAGAAGCGCCGCTACGCCGAGTGGATCATCAAGACCATCGAGCAGCGCCGCCGCACCATGATCAAGGTCATGGAGGCCATCGTCCGCGAGCAGCGCGATTTCCTCGAGCAGGGCGCGATCGCCCTGCGCCCGCTGACCCTGCAGCAGGTGGCCACGGCCATCGGCATGCACGAGTCCACGGTGTCGCGGGTGACCAAGAGCAAGTACGTGCAGACGCCCCGGGGCGTCTTCCCCCTGAAGTATTTCTTCAGCGCGGGGCTGGACACCAACGAGGGCGACGAGGTGGCGGCCAAGGCCGTCAAGGAGATGATCCAGGAGATCGTGGGCGGGGAGGACCCGTCGCGACCCCTGTCGGACAAGAAGATCGTGGACCTGCTGTCGGAGCGCGGCCTGAAGATCGCGCGCCGGACGGTGGCCAAGTACCGCGAACAGCTGGGCATCCTGAACGCCAGGATGCGCAAGAGGTTCTAAGCCAGGGAGGTCGGTATGCAGCTCGAGATCCACAGTCGTCACTTCAGCCTCGGCGACGACATGAAGGACAAGATCGTGGAGAAGCTGGAGAACCTGCAGCGCTACAGCCCGAGCGACCCCGTCGCCTCGCGCATGACGCTGACCTACGAGGGCGGACGCTTCGTCGGCGACCTGACCCTCAACCTCAAGCAGCACTCCTGCCACGCCAAGGTGGAGCACGTGGAGCCGGACGGCGCCGCGTTCCTGGCCATCGAGAGCGTCGAGCGTCAGCTCCGCCGGCACAAGGATCGCGTCAAGGACCACCGCGGGCGCGCCCAGGAGGGCGGCCTCGGCGCGGCCCTACCCGACGATGACGACGACGGCGACAGCGCGGCGTTCCTGGCCGACCAGTTCGAGCTGCGCGACCTGGATCTGGAGCAGGCCAAGGAGGCCTACGCCGCCACCAGCAACCCCTTCTTCGTGTTCCGCAATGTGGACTCGGGCAAGGTGAACGTGCTGTACCGCCGCGAGGACGGCGAGTTCGGCGTGATGCGGCCGGAGGAGTAGCGGTGACCCTGCACCGCCCCGTGACGGTGAGCGCCGTCTTCGAGTCGCTGCGCGACGCCCTGGAGCTCGAGGTGCTCACGGCCCTGCCCGACGAGCCCCGCGAGCTCGCCGCCCCCGACGTCCACCGGCCCGGCATGGCCCTCATGGGCTACATGGAGAACTTCCTGCCGGGCCGCCTGCAGGTCCTGGGCGAATCCGAGATGTCGTACCTGGCGGGCCTGGACGTCTCGGCCCAGACCAAGGCCTTCCGCCGTCTGCGCGACCTCGACGCCCCGGCCCTCTTCGTCACCCGCGGCCAGGCCGTGCCGGACACGGCCCTGGCCGCCGCGGCCGAGAGCTCCATCCCCGTGCTCAGGACCGCCCTGCCCACCGAGGATTTCATCCGCGCGTTGACCGATCACCTGGGCGAGGAGTTCGCTCCCCGCGACGAGGTGCACGGCTCCCTGGTGGACGTCTACGGCGTGGGGCTGCTGTTCACGGGGCGCAGCGGCATCGGCAAGAGCGAATGCGCCCTCGATCTGGTGGAGCGCGGGCACCGTCTGGTGGCCGACGACATCGTCGAGATCCGGCGCATGAGCGACGACGTCGTCATCGGGACCTTCCGTGACGTGCTGCAGCACAACGTGGAGGTGCGGGGCGTCGGCGTCATCGACGTCCAGGCCATCTTCGGCATCCGCGCCATCCGCATGCAGAAGCGCATCGAGGTGGAGGTCAACCTCCAGCAGTGGCGCGACGACGTGGACTACGAGCGCATGGGACTGGACCGGCAGTTCTCGGATTTCCTGGGCGTGCCGATCCCGCGCATCGAGGTGCCCATCTTCCCGGGCAAGAACATCACGGTGATCGCCGAGGTCATCGCCCTGGACTTCATGCTGAAGGTCTACGGCATCGACGCCGCACAGGACCTGAACCGCCGCATCATGGAGACGTTGCGCAGCGGCGACCGGCTGCGCGGCTATCTGCGGCACGACAACGAGTAGGGGAATCATGATCCACGGACTCGTGCTCACCCACGGCGCCGTCGGCGAGGAGTTCCTGCGGGTGGTCGGCCAGATCCTCGGCCCCGAGGAGGGACTGCGGGCCGCCAGCAATCGCGGGCTCTCGCTGCCTGACCTGACCACCCTGGTGGCCGATGCCGTGGCCGAGGCCGGCGGCGAAGGCACCCTCGTGTTCATCGACGACGTGGCCGGCAGCTGCGCCACCGCGGCCCGCCTCGCGGCCGAGGGCGGCGCTCCCATGCGCGTGGTCTCGGGCGTGAACCTGGCCATGCTCCTGGACTTCACCACCTGGCGCGAGTCCCTGGACCTGGACGAGCTGGCCCGGCGCCTGGTGGAGAAGGGCCGCTCGGCCATCGGCGTGGTGCCCCTGGGCGAGGGGAGCGACTGAATGCCCCTGGTGCTGGCCCGCATCGACGACCGCTTGATCCACGGCCAGGTCACCGTGGGGTGGAGCCGCAAGCTCCAGCCCGACCGCATCGTCCTGTGCAGCGACGAAATCCACGCCGATCCCTGGCAGAGCCGCGTGTACGCCAGCTGCGCCCCGCCGGGCACCGCCGTCTCCGTCCTCGACCGCGCCGGCGCCGCCGCCGCCCTGGGCGGGGGAGAAGGGGCCTTCGATCCGGACGAGCGGACCATCCTGCTGACCTCCGATCCCGCCGACATGCTGGACCTGCACCGCCGCGGCGTGGCCCTGCCCCGGATCAACGTCGGGGGCATGCACTACGCCAAGGGCAAGGCCGAGATGCACGAGTTCGTGTGGCTCGACCGCAACGACCTGGCGGGCCTGCGGCAGCTCCTGGCCTCGGGCTGCGCGCTGTCGGCCCAGACGGTCCCCGGTACCCGCGAGCACCCCATCACCGATGCGGAGCTCGACGACCTGGACGGCCGGCTGTGACGGCGATCGCCGGGCAGATCGTCGTGCTCGGCCTGGACCAGTGGCCGGCATGGCTCATCGTGGCCGCGGTCGGCGCCTGGCTCACCCTGGACGAGACCGCCCTGGCCCAGACCTGGCTCGCCCAACCCCTGCCCGCGGCCATCATCGCCGGTCTGCTGACCGGCGACCCGGCGGCGGGCCTGCTGGTGGGCCTGCCCTTCCAGCTCGCCACCCTCGGCAACCTGCCGGTGGGGCAGAGCTTCCTGGGCGACAAGGCCGCCCCGACCGTGGGGGTGGTGGCCGCCGCGGCCGGCGGGCTCGGCGGACAGGCTGCGGCGCCTTGGTCCCTGGATCCCGCCGTGGCCGCCCGGGTGGGCTGGCTGCTGGTGTTGCTGGCGGTGGCGAGCATCGTCGGGCACCAGGCCGTGAAGCTGGAGCGAGCCCTGCACGTGCGCTGGAGCGCCTCGGCGATGCGCAGCCTGCGCGACGGGAACACCTCCCGGCTGGACGCCGTCCAGGGACGCAGCCTGGGGGCCACGGCCGCGCGGGGCGCGATCTCGGCCCTGCTCTGGGCCTGGATCGCCGGCACCTGGTGGCTGCCGGCCCTGGATGCCGCCCCGGCCTTCGTGACCGAGACCGCCGCCATGATCCCCGTGCTGACCCCGGCCCTGGCTGTCGGCGCGCTGGCGGAGCTCTACGGGAGCCGTCGGGGCATGCGCTGGTTCGCCGGGGGGCTGCTGGCGGTGCTGGCCGCGGCCTGGCTCATGGCCCTGGGAGGCGGTGGATCATGAGCGGATCGCGCATCGACGGCCGGCCTCCGGTCCCTGACTGCCGCGAGCTCCGGGCCGTCTACCTGCGTTCCCTCTGCCTCCAGGCCTCCTGGAATCCCAAGAGGATGCAGAACCTGGGACTGCTGACCACCCTGCTGCCCTGGCTCCGCCGCCAGGGCGCCGGTGCCGACGAGGTCCGTCGTTTCTGCCGCGACCACTTCGTCTACTTCAACACGAACCCGTACCTGGCCAACATCCTGATCGGCGGCCTGCTGAGGCTGGAAGGGGAGTCGCGGGCCTCGGGCGGCGGGTACGAACGGACGGTCAGGAGCTTCAAGGACTCGCTGGGACGGGCCCTGGCCTCCCTCGGGGACCAGCTCTTCTGGCTGGGGCTCCAGCCGGCCCTGACCATGACGGCCGTCCTGGCGGCCCTGGTCGGGCCGTCGTGGTCGCCCCTGGTCCCCTTCGCCTTGTTCGCCGTGGGGCAGCTGGTCATGCGCCGCCGCCAGCTCACCATGGGGCATCGCCTTGGCATGGACGTGGTGGACCTGCTGGGTTCCGGCCTGCTGCATCGGCTGATCCTGGTCTGCAAGCGCGGCGGAGCCCTGCTGGCGGGCGCCTTCGCCGGCGTGGCGGCCCTCGGGGGCGTTTCCCTGGCTGCGGACCCGGAGTCCCGCTCCGCCGCCCTGGGGCTGGTGCTGACGTGCGCCCTGGCCGTGGCCCTGCGCCGGCGGGCGCCGGGGGAGTACGTCCTGCTGTTCCTGGTGCCCCTTGCCATGCTCCTGCGCTCCCTGTAGATTTCGGGCGCGCCGGCCCGAGAAAGACGAGAGGAACGACGTGAAGACGACCCAAGCCACCGTATCCGACCCCGTGGGCTTCCACCTGCGCGCGGCCGGCCGCATCGTGAAACTGGCCAAGACCTTCTCATCGGAGGTCATGGTGAGGTTCAACGGGCGTGTGGCCAACGCCAAGAGCATCATGGGCCTGGCCAGCCTCGCCGCCGACCACGGCAGCGTGGTGGAGCTGGAGATCGACGGTCCCGACGAGGACGTCGCCGTCGACGCCCTGGTCCGCCTGATCGAGGTGGACCTGGCCCAACCGGAAGAACCCCGGGCCTGACATGAAGACCCTGCGCGGGATCCCCGCCTCCTCCGGCCACGCCGTGGCCAAGGTCCTGCTCGTCCACCGTGACGAGCTGCGGATCCACCGCCGCACCCTGCAGGCGGACGAGGTGGACACGGAGGTCGACCGCTTCCACGCCGCGGTGGACGAGGCCAAGGGTGAGATCCGCGAACTGGTGGATCGCCTGTCCCGCGAACTCGGCGGCGACGAGGCCGCCATCATGGAGAGCCAGCTCCTGGTGCTCGAGGACGAGCTGCTGGTGGACCGCACCGAGGAGCGCATCCGTCGCCGCACCGTGGGAGCCGAGGGCGCCCTCCACGACACCATGGGCGACCTGATCCGCCAATTCGATAACCTCGAGGACTCCTACTTCCGCGAGCGCGTGCTGGACCTCCGCGACGTGGAGGAACGCCTGCTGCGGAAGCTGCTGGGCCTGTCCAACGGCGACATCCGCCTGCCCGACACTCCCTGCGTGATCGTGGCCGACGACCTGACCCCTTCCGAGACGGCGGGGCTGGGCCGCGGGCGCGTGGAGGCCTTCCTGCTGGGGGCGGGCAGCCGCACCAGTCACGTGGCCATCCTGGCCCGCTCCCTGGGCGTGCCGGCGGTGGTGGGACTCGGCGACTCCCTGGCCCAGCTGGACGACGGCATGCTGGTGGCCGTGGACGGCGAATCGGGCGAGGTGGCCGTGGAGCCCGACAGCGCCACGGTGGCCCGCTATCGGCAGCTCACCCAGGTTCAGACCTCCGTCACCACGCGCCTGGCCCACCTGCGCGACCTGCCGGCGGAAACCCCCGACGGCCGTCGCATGGAGATGCACGCCAACATCGAGCTGCCCGTGGAGGTGGACATGGCCCTGGCCGCCGGGGCCGAGGGCGTGGGCCTGCTGCGCACCGAGTACATCTATTTCCAGCACCGCACCATCCCGTCGGAAGAGGAGCAGCTGGAGGTCTACCGGGGCATCCTGGAGTCCATGGGAGGGCGGCCGGTGATCTTCCGGACCCTCGACGTGGGCGGCGACAAGGTCCAGCGCTACCTGGGGGCCCGCAAGGAGTCCAACCCCTTCCTGGGCTGGCGCGGCATCCGCTTCCTGCTGACCAACCGCCCCCTGTTCAAGGCCCAGCTCCGGGCCGTCCACCGCGCCGCGGCCCATGGCCCGGCCCGACTGATGTTCCCCATGATCACCGGCCTGGAGGAACTGCGGGCCGCCCGGGAGCTCTGCCGCGAATGCTGCGACGAGCTGGCGGCCGAGGGACTGGACCACGACCCCGACCTGCCCCTGGGGATCATGATCGAGACACCGTCGGCCGCGGCCACCGCAGGCCTGCTGTCCCGGGATTGCGACTTCTTCAGCGTGGGCACCAACGACCTCATCCAGTACAGCCTGGCCATGGACCGCCTCAACGAGCGGGTCGCCTACCTGTATCAGCCCCTCCATCCGGCCGTGCTGCGCCTGATGAAGACGACGGTCGAGGCCGCCCACGAGGCGGGCATCCCCGTGGGCATCTGCGGCGAGATGGCGTCGGAGACCAAGTACGCCGAGCTGCTGCTGGGCCTGGGGTTCGACGAACTCAGCGTCCATGCGGCCCAGCTCCCCAAGATCAAGCAGGTGATCCGCTGGACCCCCGAGGGGGAGGGACGCGCCCTGCTGGACGACCTGCTCGCCTGCGAGACCGCCGAACAGGCCGTGGCCTTCCACGAGGCCTACCTGGCAGAGAAGAAGCGCCGCCGCAACGAGGAGACCGCATCGTGAACGCCATGTTCGACCTGATCGACGCCCTCCCTGACCAGCTGCGTGGAGCGGGCCTGCTACCCGGTCTCGACGGCCCCCGACCGGAGCCCCGGCCCGGCGCCGACGTTCTGGTGTGCGGCATGGGCGGGTCGGCGGTGGCGGCGGACCTGCTGGCGCCCCTGGTCCGGGGCGGCCGCCTGGCGGTGCATCGCGACTACGGGCTGCCGGCCTGGGTCGGCCCCGACACCTTCGTGATCCTCAGCAGCTATTCCGGCAACACCGAGGAGGTGCTCGACGCCGCCGAGCGGGCCCTCGCCCTCGGGTGCCCCGTGGCGCGCCAGACCTCCGGCGGTGCCCTGGCCGAGCTGCTGCCCGACGCCCCGGGCGCCGTCCTGCCCGCCGGGCTTCCGCCGCGGGCTTCCCTCGGCTGGGGGCTGGGGGCGCTGGCGACGTTGCTCGGCAAGCTGGGACTCATGCCCGGGGCCGCGGACGGCCTGGCCGAGGCTGCGGACGTCCTGGAAGCCGCCGCGCCCTCGCTGGGCGCCGCCTCCGGCGACGACGGCCCGGCCCGGGCCCTCGCCCTCGCCCTCCACGACCGCCTGCCCGTCTTCCACACCACGTCGCCGTCGAGCCACGCCGTGGGCCGCCGCTGGCGCGCCCAGTTCCAGGAGAACGCCAAACAGGCCGCCGTCTGCTCCGAGTACCCGGAGCTGGACCACAACGAGCTGGAGAGCTGGCGCGGCGGACCGGAAGCCATGCCGGCCCTGGTGCTGATCCGCTCCGCGGACGAGGACCCGAGGGTGACGCGCCGGGTGGAGGTGACCTGCGGCATCTTCGGCGACGCCCTGCCCCAGGTCGGGGAGGTCCGGCCGGCGGGGGCCTCGCCCCTGGCCCGGCTGATGTCGCTGGTGCAGTTCGGCGACTACGCCTCGGTCCACCTGGCCGACCTCAAGGGCGTGGACCCGGTGCCGGTGGAACGCATCGAGACCCTCAAGCGCCGGCTCCGCGACGCCTGACCGCTTCAACGTACGTTTCCGGGTGACAATCGCGGGTTTTGGTGCGACATTACCCCGCGACATCCCACCCTGAAGGAGGACTCATGGCCGAGAGGCACCTGTTCACCAGCGAATCCGTGACCGAGGGACATCCCGACAAGGTCGCCGACCAGATCTCCGACAGCGTCCTGGACGCCATCATGGCCGAGGATCCCCAGGGACGCGTGGCCTGCGAGACCATGGTGACCACGGGCATGGCCATGGTCGCCGGCGAGATCACCACGAAGACCTACGTGGACATCCCCAAGGTCGTGCGCCGCGCCCTGCAGGAGATCGGCTACACGAACTCCGCCTACGGCATCGACGCCGCCACCTGCGCCGTGCTGACGTCCATCGACGAGCAGTCGCCCGACATCAGCCAGGGCGTCGACGAGTCCGACGACCACGCCCAGGGCGCCGGGGACCAGGGCCTCATGTTCGGCTACGCCTGCCGCGAGACCGATGTGCTGATGCCCCTGCCCATCACGCTGTCGCACCTGCTGACCCGCCGCCTGGCGACGGTCCGCAAGTCGGGCCTGCTGGACTGGGTCCGCCCCGACGGCAAGAGCCAGGTGACGGTGGAGTACGAGGGCGACAAGCCCGTGCGCGTGGACGCCGTGGTCATCTCCACCCAGCACGACGAGGGCGTGGAGGACCGCATCCGCGACGAGATCATCCAGCACGTGATCACTCCGGAGCTGGAGGCCGTCGGCCTGGACTGGGACGGCGCCACCTTCCACATCAACCCCACGGGCAAGTTCGTCATCGGCGGGCCCCAGGGGGACTGCGGCCTGACGGGCCGGAAGATCATCGTGGACACCTACGGCGGCAGCGCGCCCCACGGCGGCGGCGCCTTCTCGGGCAAGGACCCCACCAAGGTGGACCGCTCCGCGAGCTACGCCGCCCGCTGGGTAGCCAAGAACATCGTGGCCGCGGATCTGGCCGACCGCTGCATGGTGCAGCTGGCCTACGCCATCGGCGTGGCGGATCCCGTGTCGGTGATGGTGGACACCTACGGCACCGGAAAGGCCGCCGACGACGCCATCACCCAGGCTGTCCGCAAGGTCTTCGACCTGACGCCCAAGGGCATCATCGCGGACCTGGACCTGCGCCGGCCCGTGTACCGGGCCACCGCCTCGTACGGCCACTTCGGCCGCGACGAGGACGGGTTCACCTGGGAGCTGGCCAACCGCGCGGACGAGCTCGGGGCGGCCATGGGCTAGATCCCGGATCGAACGGCAAAGAAGAAAGGCGAGGCCCTCGGGCCTCGCCTTTCTCGTATCCGGAAGCGTCGTCGTGCGCGGCTAGGGGGCCTGCACGTCCACCGTCACCGTGGCGGTGCGGTACACGCTCTGGAAGGTGTCGAAGACGAGCAGCTCGATGGTGCGCTGGCCCACGTCGCCGGTCCGGAACATGTGCATGGGGGAGCGGCCCTCGTAGCTGCTGGAGAGCACGTCGTCGACGGTCCAGTGGAAGTCGAAGCGGGTGTAGTCGCCGAGGTCCATGTCGAAGCCGCAGATGTCCGCCCAGACGTTGAGCTCCACGGTACCGCCGGTGGCGGCGTCGTAGGTCCGGCCGGTGGAGACGTCCACCTGCTGGTCGGCGGAGAGCACCACGGAGTCGAGGGGGCGGTTGGCGGGGTGCATCAGGTAGATGGTCGCGCCGGTCCACTCGCTCGGGTCGTTGATGTCGTCCAGGATGTCCCACTCGGTGTGGGGATCCTCGCTGTTGAGGTCCTTGCCGTCGAGCCAGATGATCTGGTACTCGCCGGGCTCGATGACCGTCTGGTTGCCGAGGACGTGCATGTCCGGCCGGTAGAGGTCGGTGGTCAGCGAGAAGTTCTGCAGGTTCACGGCGCTGTCGCCGGTGTTGAGCACCTCGATGAACGCACCGAAGTCGCCGCCGGTGTCGGCCAGGATGGTCTCGTTGAAGAGCATGACCTCGTTGATGACCAGACCGGACTTGATCGCGCCCGTCGCGGCGCCGTTGCTGGCGCGCGGGGTGGGGGTCTCGAAGGAGGTCCAGCTGGCCACGACGGTGGTGTCGGGCGTGGTGGTCAGCACCATGGAGTCGGCGCGCACCTCCACCGGGATCACCAGGCGGGCATGGTCGCCGTCGTCGTCGGTGACGTCGATGCTCACCTCGTAGAGGCCCGCTGAGGCGAAGGTGTGGGACGTGATCGAACCGTTGCCGGTGGACCCGTCGTCGAAGTCCCAGTCGTAGTTCAGGTACGAGTTGCCGCCGGTGGGATCGGCCAGCTGGTTGCCGCCCGACGCGATGGCGAGGAACTGGACGTCCAGGGGAGCGACGCCGCATTCGGCGCTGGCCTGGACGCGGGTCAGGACGGGGGCCAGGTCCTCCTCGTCGCCGCACCCGGCGAAGACGAGGGCGGTCAGGGCGGCCAGGGTGATCAGCAACAGCGACTTGCGAAAGAGCATGATCGGACTCCGTACGTGCATACCCGAAGTGGCGGAGCCGGACCACGGCCCCGGATTGAGGGTCACATCAAAATAGAACCCTAGGGGCGACCGGGCAAGGAGTCCAGGGAAAACGCCTGAAACGGCGGGTCAGCGGCGGATCCTGAGGAAGAGGATCAGGGCCGCCACGGCGAAGGCCGCGTTGCCGGCCCAGGCGGCCGCCACCGGCGGGATGCTGCCGCTGTGGCCCAGGGCCCGCCCGAAGTTGATGGACAGGTAGTAGCCGAAGCTGATCAGGATGGTCCAGCCGAACCCCGACGCCACGGTGGTCTTGCGGGGGCCGGAGGCCAGCATGATGCCCAGCAGCACCACGATCACGTGGACCACCGGGAACGCCAGCTTGAACTGCAGGTCCACCTCGTAGGCGGTGGCGTCGCCGCCGCTGAACTTCACCAGGCGGATGTATTCGCGGAGCTGGCGGACGTTCATCTCCTCGGGCTTGGTGCGGGAGTCGCGGAAGGTGTCGGGCTCGATGCCGTCCAGCACGCTGCGGCGGATCACGAACCGTTCGCTGACCTCGCCGTCGGGGCCGAAGCGGCGGTGGATGCCGTCCTCCACGCGCCAGGCGCCGTCGTCCCAGACCGCCCGGGCGGCGTCCCAGCGCTCCACCACCACGGCGCCCTCGGTGGCCAGGGCCCGGAACCCACGGATCGACAGCTTCTCGGGCACCCAGGTACGGGCGTAGTAGAGGCGGCCGTCGCGGCCGTTGAGGGCCACGTCGTTGGTGGGCATGCGCCGGTCGGGGTTGCCGTGGACCTCCACCTCCCAGATGCGTTCGACCCGGGCGTTGGTCTCCGGCAGCACGAACTCGCTCCACGCGAAGGAGAAGACCACCGCGCAGAGGGCCGCGGCCTGCAGGGGGCGGGTGACCTGCATCAGGGAGCGACCCGACGCGAACAGGGCCGTCAGCTCGTTGTAGCGGGCCATGGAGCCCACGGTGAAGAGCGTGGCCATGAGCATGGCGATGGGCATGACGATGTCGACGGTCCAGGGGGCCTTGTTCAGGTAGTAGCGGACCATCATCGAGGCCGTGGCCTCGTTGTCCACGAAGCTGTCGAGGTGGTCGAAGAGGTCGATGAGGGTGAACAGGATCAAGGCCCCGACCACCGTCAGGCCCAGGATCCGACCGAACCCGCGCAGGGTGTTGGAGTAGACCAGCATCATGGGGTCTCGGCCTCCGTCCCGGCACCGTTGCGGCGCTTCCAGGGGAGGGTGATCAGCAGGGGAGCTCCGTCGCGCACCGTGCGCACCAGCAGCACCACGCCCACCGCCGTCAGCACCACGTTGGCGGTCCACATGGACAGGGCCGGGTCGAGCCGGCCGCGGTCGGCCATCTTCTCGCCGCCCACCAGGAACAGGTAGTAGACCAGGTAGAGGGCCAGGGCCAGGCTCATGGACACGCCGCGACCGCTGCGGGCCGTGGTCACGGCCATGGGCAGCCCCACCAGCACGAAGACCAGGCAGGCCACCGGGATGGCGAACTTCTTGTGGACCTCCACCAGGTAGCGGTTCTCGCGGGCGCGGTAGGAGGCCAGCACGTCGTCCTGGAAGTCGGCGGCGCGGCGGGCACGGGCCACCTCCTGGACGGTGCCGCGCAGCAGGGAGCGCCGGCGCTGGACGGGGAGGGCGCGGGTGCGGTCGTCGCGGCGGCCGATGCGTTCGGCCCGGTCCTCCGGGAAGAGGGCCGACCAGTGGCGCTCGGCCATCTCGCCGCCCACTTCGAGGTTCTTCACCACGGCCCGGTCGCGGTTCTCGCGTTCGTCCGCGGCGGCGGCGAGCAGCTGCGTCACATTCATCTCGCGGTCTCCGCGGGATGTGCGGTCCGAATCGCGGAAGTCCCGTTCCATGTCCGCCAGGTGGATGTGGTGGCGGCGGAAGCGGGTCACGCTGTAGCGGGAGATGTCGTCGTCCTCGGGCAGCTCGTGGATCTCGCCGTCCTCCAGCTCGATGCGCATGGCGTCGGTGTCGTGCATGGGCACGATCACGCCGCGCTCGGCGGTGGTCATGGACGGGGCGGGGTCGCCGGGGCCGTCGCGCTCGATGATCACCACGCCGGTGATGCGGTTGGTGAGGTCGTCCTTCTCCTTCACGAAGATCGTCAGGTCCTGGTTGAGGTCCGTGAACATCTGCTCGCGGATCTCCAGCATGGGGCGTTTGTGGTTGATGTCGTACAGGAGGTTGGCTAGCCTGTGGTTCGATTCCGGGAACACGTAGTGGTTGTACGCCGTCAGCGCCAGGGTCACGACGAACGCGCCCGCGAGCAGGGGGCGCAGCACCTGGTAGATGCTCACCCCGCTGGCCTTCATGGCGGTCATCTCGTGGTCCGCCGCCAGCTGCCCCACGCCCATCAGGACGCCGACGAGCACGGCCATTGGTATGGATAATGCAAACGTGTGCCCCAGGCTCAGCAGCAGGACCTCCGTGGCCATCGAGAACGGGACGCCTTTCGAGACGAAGAGCTCGACGTAGCGGTACAGGATATCGATGATCAGCACGAAGGTGATGACGAACAGGCCGAACAGGAACGGCCCGGTCGTCGCTCGCAAGAGGTGTCGATGGAGCAGGGACATGGCGCCTCCGCGGCCTCGAGGCCGTCCCCCCGAGGGGACGGCTTGACTCCTGTTGTGGACGGGGAACCCCCGCCCGCCGGGCAGTGTAATCGCCGACCGGACCCCGGTCCAGCACCGAACCCGATTCCCGAGCGCGCCGAGCGGCCCCTGACGGCGCGGGGAGGACCGTCGTTGACGATCAGCCTGCGCAGTCCCCGAGGAACGCGATTCCGGCCCGTTGCGGCCCTGTTCGCGTTCCTGCTGCTGCTGGTCGCGGCCGCCGCGACGGCCGATCCCACCTACGAGGGCCCCATCCTGCCGGGCCTCGACCCCCTGATCCGCTTCACCGACGATCCCCGCCTGCTGGGCGCCGACCGCCTGCTGGTCCGGGAGCGCCTGCTGGCCCAGGGCGTGGACCCCGTGAAGGGGGAGGGGATGCCCGATCTCCGCACCCTGTTCCGGGCCCACTGGCGGCAGCGCCTGAACGTGGACATGGTCCGGGAGGAGGTCGTGGTCGAGCCCTACGGCCTGCTCGGCATCGAGACGACCTTCAGATACCCCGAATGGTTCTTCCTGTTCCGGTCGGTCGAGGAATTGCCGGGAGGGTTCCATTATTATCCGGCCCGCGACGCCGGCGCCGACGTCATGGACCTCTTCGTGGACGACCTGACCCTGGCCCGCCAGCGCCGCTTCGCCGTGGCCAGCGTGACCAACCGCATGACGGCCCTGTCGGCCGGCGTGGGCAGCGGTCGCCACGGCGACGGCGGCCTGATCAACCTGACGATCCCCATCAGCTTCCCGCGGACCCTGGAGAAGATCATCGGTCGGGGCGAGAAGACCAACATCCGCATCTCGGGCCGCGAGCACATCTCCATCAGCGGCGAATCGACGGTCTCCAACAAGTTCACGCCCAACGAGTACCGCCAGAGCCAGAGCCTCTTCCCTTCGCTGGACATGGAGCAGCAGCTCCAGATCAACCTCGCCGGCCAGATCGGCGAGAAGATCAAGATCGACGTCTCCCACAACAGCGAGGCCTTCGGTCCCGAGGCCACCCAGATCCAGCTGCGCTACGAGGGCGGCGAGGACGAGATCATCCACTCCATCGAGACCGGCGACGTGGGCCTGACCCTGCCCGGCAGCCAGCTCCTGGGGTACAGCTCCAACAAGTCGGGGCTGTTCGGCATCAAGGTCACCGGCCAGGTGGGGCGGGCGGACTTCACGGTGGTGGCGTCGAAGCAGAAGGCGGAGTCGTCGTCCAAGTCGTTCAGCTCGCAGGGCGGGTCGCTGACGGAGCACGCGATCGACTCGAACCGGTACCTGAACAACCGGTTCTTCCGGCTGGACCTGCCGACGTACCTGGCGGAGGTGCTGAGGCTGGACGCGTCGAGCCCCGGACGGGAGCCGGACAGCCCGGGGCGTGACCCGGGCCTGTACATCGACACCGGGTCCATCCGCATCTACCAGTGGAAGACGTCGCGACCCTTGAACAACGCCCTGCAGTACGCCGTGGCGATCCCCGACCCCACGGGCGTGTGGCACTCGGGCCTCGCGGACAACGAAGCCGAGGCTGCGCCGGGTACCCAGGCGGGCGAGTGGTGGCAGCGGATCATGGACTTCGACCTGCTCCTGGATCAGAACCAGCGGCTGGTCGCGGTGGACCTCAGGCGCCAGTACGGCTTCAACGACGCCCTGGCCGTGAGCTACGACGTCCGCAATCCCAACGTCCAGGACGCCGACGGCAGGGACGTGATCGCCTATCGCGTGGGCAACGTCCCGGGCGAGGACGACGGCGAGCGGGTCGACTGGGCCGGTGATGGCGTCCAATATTACCGCCTCAAGCTCCTGAAGCCCGCCTTCCCGGCCGAGGACCCCCACTCGTGGTACTACGTGCTGCGGAACATCTACTCCCTGGGCGGGACCAACATCAACGCGTCCACCTTCGAGTTCAGCATCATCCAGTCCACCATCGCAACCAACCCCCAGCTGGACTGGAACGACATCACCGAGCAGGGCAGCAACCTGGACCTGTTCCGCATCTTCGGCCTGGACCAGATGGACCAGCAGAACGTGCCGGGCGCCGACGGCCTGCCCGACATCAACGACCCGTACGTGTTCGACCTGGCGGGCGGCCTGCTCAAGTTCCCCTACGACATGCCCGAGCCCTTCAACGCCGACCCGGCCACCTACGAGGAGTATGCGGCGTCGGATGCGTTCGTCTACGAGGAGTCCGTCCTGAGCGGCAACGAGGCGCCCGGCATGTACCTGCCCAACGCCTCGGAGAACGAGCTGTACAACGGCACCGCCAAGTTCAAGATCGTGGTCAAGCACGCCGCGGCGAGCAGCTCGTTCAACCTGGGCGTCATGAACATCGAGGAAGGCTCCGAGACGGTGACCCTGAACGGGCGCACCCTCGTGAAGGATCAGGACTACACCATCGACTACACCTTCGGCGACATCCAGCTGAAGGGGAGCGCCGCCAACGAGCTCACCGCCGATTCCCAGATCTCCGTGAACTACCAGTACGCCCCGTTCCTGGGGGGCGGCAACTCGAGCCTGGTGGGCCTGAACATGGGGTTCGACCTGGGCCGCGACAGCCGCATGTCCACCACTTGGCTCTACGAGTCCAACCAGGTGGTGGGTCACAAGGCCAAGCTGGGGGAGGAGCCCAGCCGCACGCTGGTGGGCAACGTGAACGGCCAGTTCCTGCTGAAGCCGTCCATCCTGACGTCCCTGGCCAACCTGCTGAGCCGCCGCGACAGCGACCGCGAGAGCACGGTCCAGCTCAACGGCGAGGTGGCCCTGAGCATCCCCAACCCCAACACCTTCGGCGACGCCCACGTGGAGGACTTCGAGGGCATCGACTCCTCGGACCTCATGCCCATCTCGCGCCTGAGCTGGAACCGCTCCAGCGAGCCGGCCCACGAGGCGGGCATGGAGCTGGATCCCGACCACCCCGGCTACGACCGCTACGCCTACATGCAGGACCGCGACTACCGCCCGGAGAGCCGCCTGGAGACCCGCTGGTACCTGCCGGCCGAGCCCACCCAGCGTCGCCTGCTCAATCCCGACCTGCGGGAGCAGGAGGGCCGCGAGGCCCAGCAGGTGCTCCAGATGCACGTGCGGACCCCCGAGGCGGCGGACGAGTGGACCGAGGACAGCTGGGGCGGGCTCATGCGGGGCCTCGGCAGCACGGGCATCGACCTGACCCGGGCCCAGTTCCTGGAGTTCTGGGTCAACGACTTCCGCCACGACGTGCTGGGCGATTCCCCGTCCGGCACCCTGCACTTCGACTTCGGCAACCTGAGCGAGGACTTCCACTGGAACGAGGTGGACGGCGCCCTGGAGATCGGCGTGTGGGACCAGGAGCAGGTCTACGTGGACGGCGTCAGCGACGGCGTGTTCACCGCCGACGAGGACGTGGGCCTGGACGGTGTGGACGGCGGCGCCGACCACTTCGAAGTGGGTTCCCGCGACAGCTATGACCCGAACGATCCGTACCCTCACGTCAACGGCACCGACGGCAACAACCGCGAGGACACCGAGGACCTGGACGGCGACTCCATCTTCGATCAGAAGGAGGGCTTCTTCACCCTCAGCGTCGACCTCGCCGACTCCGCCCTGGTGGACGTGCTGCGCGACTACCCCGCGTCCGAGGTGTCGGACAACATCGAGGACGACCGCGCCTGGAGGAAGTACCGCCTCCGCCTGGGCGAGATGGTGCGGGTGCTGCCGGCGGGCGGCGTGGCGCCGTCGCTGGCCAACGTGACCCACATGCGCATCTGGTTCGAGGACGACGAGGCGTCCACCGACCAGCGCTTCCGCGACCTGCAGTTCTCGGAGATCAAGTTCCTGGGCTCGCGCTGGGAACGCGAGGGCGTGCGCCGCATCGCCACCGCCGAGGACCCGGACGAGCAGATCCTGGCGCCGGGGGAGCGGGGCACCGACGAGGGATTCTTCCTGGGCGAGGTGAACAACAAGGAGAACCCGGACTACGACCCGCCCTTCGACCTGTACGTGCTGAACAACATCCCGGAGAAGGAATCGTCGCTGGTGGTCGACGTGCGGAACCTGGAGCCCGAGCACATGGTGCGCACCAGCCGCCTGGTCTCGCCCCGCGGCGACGACTACACCCGTTACTCCGAGCTCTCCTGGTTCGTGCACAGCCCGTCGGCGGACCTCGCGGACGTGGACCTCTTCTTCCGCGTGGGCGCCGACACCCTGAACTTCTACGAGGTGAACTACCGCTTCGACGAGAGCAACGGCAGCCGGTCGGGGTGGAAGGAGATCCGCATCGACATGGCCGAGCTGAGCAACGCCAAGCTCGAGCCCGCCGATCCGGTGACGGGCTGGCGCCACGCCATGGTGAACGACACGGAGAACAACGCCCAGTACCGGGTTCGCGTGGTGGGCGCGCCGGACCTGCGCCGCGTCAAGCGCCTCTACTACGGCGTGCGCAACACCGACCGCACGACCCCCGTCAGCGGCGTGTTCTGGTTCAACGACGTGAAGCTGCGCCAGGTCAAGCGGGAGCTGGGCATGGCCCAGCGCGCGGCCGTGCAGATCAACATGGGGGACCGCATCAAGGTGGATTTCGACTGGGCCCGTCGCGACGCCGAGTTCCACGGCCTGAACACCAACACGGGGCAGGGCTACACCAACGAGGACTGGAACCTGTCCACCAACTTCCGCGTGGACGACTTCATCCCCCTGCTGGGCTTCCGGATGCCCGTCAGCCTGGGCCGCCAGAGCCAGGTGCAGCGGCCCAAGTACGTGACCAACAGCGACATCGAGATCCTGGACGACGCCCTGCGGGAGCAGGAGTCCACCGTCAACAAGCGCGAGAACTTCTCGGTGCGCCTGACCCGGCCGCAGCCGTCGGGCTTCGCGCCCCTGCGCTACGTGCTCGACCCCTGGACGTTCACCGTCAGCGGCTCGCGCAACGACGACACGTCGCCCATCAACCGGACCACGGGCCAGAACCTCCAGGGTTCGGTGACCTACGACCTGCGTCTGCCGCCCAACAAGCTGCTGGGCGACAACCCGATCCTGGGGAAGGTGCCCATCGTCAAGAGCATGGCGTACCTGCCCACGGGGCTGAACTTCAGTGCCAACTTCACCAGCACCAAGCGCGAGAACAGCAACTGGAACTACTCCCTGGAGACCTACGTGCCCCAGCCCGTCCAGCGCACGCGGCAGGGGACCATCCAGGGGAAGATCGACGCCAAGCCCCTGCCCATCATGGACGTGTCGGTGAACCTGCGCTCGGACCGCGACCTGTTCCGCCAGCGGAAGTTCGCGGGCATCAACCTGGGCGCCGAGAACGTGCTGACCCAGTCCATGCAGATCCGCTTCCAGCCGCCGTCGCGCCTGGGGTTGCCGGACAAGGTGGTCTTCCGGCAGATCACGGCCCTGGCCAAGGGCATCCAGGCCCTCAAGCCGGGCGTGTCGTTCAACGGCTCGTTCACCAACGACCACGGTCTGAACGTGCCCCTGGAGGACGACCCGGCCGGCACGCGTCACCTGCGCAACACCGGCGACTGGAACGTGTCGCTGACGGTGCCCATCGCCAACCCGGTGGACCGACTCTTCCCGCAGCGGGTGGAGGTGGACTCGGGCGAACGGCAGCGGCTGCTGCGCGACATCCAGAACCGCGTGCGGCGCGGGCAGCTCGACGACCAGGAACTGCGCAGCCTGGTGGACAGGCTGGGCGAACGCGGGCAGAGCGCCGACGAGGAACGGCGCCTGGAGGACCGCATCGTCCGCCTCGCCCGCGAGATCGAGGAGGAGAACCGCCGTCCCTCCGGCCAGGCCGGGGACGCGGACGCCGACACCCTGGCCTCAGGCGACGACGCGCCCCTGGACTGGGACGCCGCCGGCCTGGACGAGGGTGGCAGCTTCCGGCTGCCCAACCCGGCCACGCCGCTGCTGGCCCTGCTGCGCGGCACCCAGAACGTGAAGTTGACCTACACGGACAAGAAAGAGAACGGCTACACGCGCATGCAGCCCGGCCCCGATCCCGGGTTCTGGTACCGGGCCGGCCTCAAGCACGACATCGTGGCGCCCGACTCCCTGTACACCGCCCGCAACCAGGGCGACCGCATCACCCGTCAGATCACCACCCAGGTGAAGCTGTCGCGCTGGATCGTGCTGGACGTGCAGTACAACGAGACCGACAACGAGAACCGCCGCACGACGGTGGAGTCGAGCACCCTCACGGGCAACACCTCCAAGGACTGGCCCGACCTGAAGCTGGCGGTGAACGGGCTGGAGAAGCTGGGCATCATGGGCGGCGACAATCCCGACGGCCTGGTGCGCTCGGCCAACATGAACATCCAGTACAAGAAGAGCGAGACCGTCACGGGCATCACCGAGACCGACTCGAATCCCACGCGCAAGACCCTGCTGGGCCCCCGCTGGTCCACCACCTTCCGCAGCGGCATGAACATTTCGCTGAACGTGACCCACTCCACCGAGGAGAGCGAGAACAGCGGGGCGCTGAGCCAGAAGAACCGTCTGTCCATCGGGGCGCAGCTCAAGCATTCCTTCGGCGCGGAAAAGCTGCTGTCGCGGCTGGGGCTCTACCGGCCCGGCAATCCGCCCAAGGTCAACATGGACCTGGACGTCCAGTACAGCACCGACACCAACAACCAGTGGCAGGCGTCGGACGACCGCGACGGCGACCCGCGCACCACCACGGGCCGCTCCAGCATCAGCGTGAACCCGCGCTTCAGCTACAGCATCACCAGGAACCTGTCGGGGGCCATGCGGTTGATCTACGCCCGGGACCACATCAAGGAGACCGACACCACGACCCAGCGCTTCGGCCTGGGCGTGGAGGCCACCTTCACCTTCTAGCGGGGAGGGAGCGACGTGCGCAGGACCATCCTGATGCTGGCGGCCGTGATGGCCGCCGTTCCCGCCCTCGCGGGCGGCTTCTCCGGCGACCGCGCCATGCACTGGCTGGAGTGGCAGTGCTCGCTGGGGCCCCGCGTGCCCGGCACCGAGGCCCACGCCACCTTCCGGGCGGGCGTGGCGGCCCTGGCCGATTCCCTGGGCCTGCGCCACCGCGAGGACCGCTTCCGGGCGGTCACGCCCCTGGACGGGCAGGAACACGACCTGGCCAACATCGTGATCTCGGCCGGGCCCGACGGCGGGCCGCGGATCTGGTTCGCCGCCCACTGGGACTGCCGGGCGTTCGCGGACCAGGACCCGGACCCGGCCCGACGTCGCGACCCCGTGATGGGGGCCAACGACGGGGCCAGCGGCGTGGCCGTGCTGCTGCACCTGGCGGAGATCCTGGCCGCGGATCCGCCGGCCATCGGCGTGGACCTGCTGCTCTTCGACGCCGAGGACCAGGGCCTGTCCGGTCAGCCTCGCACCTACTGCATCGGCTCCGAGCGCATGGCGGCGGGCTGGGGCGGGTTCACGTCGCCGCTGCCGCCGGAGCGCCCCCTGGGCCTGATCCTGCTGGACATGGTGGGGGAGAGGGGCGTGGAGATCCCCATGGAGGGCACCTCCCTGCGCTACGCCCCCGGCTGGACCCGCCGCATCTTCGACCGGGCCGCCGAACTGGGGCTGGACGTGTTCCGGGCCAGACCCGGCCGGGCCGCCCACGACGACCATGTCCCCTTCCTGCGCCTCGGGATTCCCGCCCTGGACCTCATCGATTTCGACTATCCGGAATGGCACACCGTGTCGGACGTGCCGGAGGCCTGCGACCCCCGCGGCCTGGAGCAGTCGGGGACCCTCCTGCTGGACCTCGTGAGGCGCCCCCCGGACTGACGTTTTGTCCTTGCCTTGCCGCATGGCAGGGGTTACCATGGCCTTTGCTTCAGACCTGCGCCGGCGACGGCGCGATGTGGAGTGGGCGCAAGTCCACTTCTTTTCATGTCCGGGAGGGTTCCCCAGAAGGGGATTCCGCCGGGCGGGATCCGGAGACTCCTTGGCACTGGACCGGTACGAGACGGCCCTCCGGGTCATCGAACTGCTCGAACAGCCCCTCGTCGACGAGGGCTTCGAGCTGCTCGACGTGCGCCTGTTCCTGGGTGGAGGACGCCTCACCGTCCGCGTGTTCGTGGACCGCGACGGCGGCGTTTCCCTGGACGGCTGCGCGACGGCGTCGCGCACCGCGGGCATGCTGCTGGAGGAGGCGGACCTCTTTCCGGACGCGTACGTGATCGAGGTCTCGTCGCCGGGCGTGAGGCGCCCCCTGCGCACCCGGGCCCATTTCGAGGCCGCCGTGGGGGAGAACGTGGTCCTGAAGGTGAGCCGCGGCAGCCGCACGAAGACCTGGAAGGGCGTCCTGGAGGCCCATGACGGAACGGGCCTGACGCTGCGCACCGCCGACGACGAGGAGCCGCAGCGTTTCGCGGCGGCCGACGTCCGCGAGGCCAACCTGGATCCCGAGTTCGATCCCCAGGCCCTGATCCGCCGGGATCGACGGAAGAAGAAGCACGACCGCAGGGAGGCGCGCCGGGCGCGCCGCCAGGAGCGCGACGGGGACTGACCCGCCGCACCCCACGAGATACGGGAGCTGATCGACCATGCAGTACAACGTCCTCGACGCCCTCGCCATGATCACGAGGGAGAAGAACGTGGACCGCGCCATCGTGATCGAGTCGCTGATCGCCGGCCTGCAGTCCGCCGCCCGCAAGAAGCTGGGCGCGGAGGCCGTGATCGACGCGCGCATCGACGAGGTCACCGGCGAGATGACCGTCGAGCACGTCAAGGTGGTCGTGGACAACATCATGGACGAGGACGCCGAGATGACCCTGGAGGAAGCCCAGGAGGAGTTCGGCGACGAGGTGCAGATCGGCGACGAGCTGCGCTGGGACCTGCCCATCGAGGAGTTCGGCCGCAACGCCATCCTGGTGGCCAAGCAGATCCTGGTGCAGAAGGTCCGCGAGGCCGAGCGCACCAACATCTTCGACACCTACAAGGACCGCGTGAACGAGGTCATCACCGGCTCGGTGCAGCAGGTGGACCGCGGCAACGTGCTGGTCAACCTGGGCCGCGTGGAGGCCATGCTGCCCTGGCGCGAGCAGATCCGTGGCGAGAAGCTCCATCAGGGAAGCTCCATCCGCGCGCTGATCGTGGAGGTCCTGGACAATGCCAAGGGCCCCCAGATCATCCTGTCGCGGAGCCATCCCGAGTTCCTGAAGTCGCTCTTCGAGCAGGAGGTGCCCGAGATCCAGGAGGGCATCGTGGAGATCAAGGCCGTGGCCCGCGAGCCGGGCACGCGGTCGAAGATCGCCGTGGTCTCCCACGACGACCGCGTGGACGCCGTGGGCTCCTGCGTGGGCATGAAGGGCTCCCGCGTGCAGGCCGTGACCCGCGAGCTGGCGGGCGAGCGCATCGACATCGTGCCCTGGAGCGCCGAGATGTCGCTGCTCATCAGCCGCGCCCTGAGCCCCGCCGAGGTCAGTACCATCATCCTGCACGACGACCAGCAGGAAGCCACGGTCGTGGTGAACGAGGACCAGCTGTCCAAGGCCATCGGCAAGGAGGGCAAGAACGTCCGCCTGGCCGCCAAGCTCACCGAGTGGAAGATCGACCTGGTGTCGTCCCGCGAGTACCACATCCGCCAGCGCGTGCGCAACGAGGTGGCCATGGAGCTCGAGGAGATGACCGGGGTGACCGACAAGATCTCCGTGTCGCTCCGCGAGATGGGCTTCGCCTCCATCCGCGACCTGGCCGAGTGCACCCTCGAGGAGCTCATGTCCGTGCCGGGCATTGGCGAGAAGACCGCCGAGACCCTGCAGGGCACCGCCATCGCGACCCTGGACGAGCTGGAGCGCATCATCGAGTCCACCGTGGCCGAGGAACTGGCCCAGCTGGCCGAGGAGGAGCGTCCGCTCTTCGACGAGGGCGCCCTGGCCGAGGACGGCGAGGCTCCCGTGGTGGAGATCCCGAGCGACCCCTCCGAGGTCGTGGTTCCCGACGGGGACCTCTTCGAGGGCTTCGAGGATCGCGTCACGGAGCAGGACGACGGGGAGAACGGGGACGACGACGAGTCGTCCGACAAGGAATAGGCCGTGACCGCCGCCGACAGGGCGTCGCGCCTGCTGGGCCTGATCGGCCTGGCGCAACGGGCGGGCAAGCTGGCGGTGGGCGCGACGGCCGTGAAGCAGATGGTCGCCCGCGGCGGACGGCCCGTGCTGATCCTGGCCCGCGATGCGGCGTCGGGACAGCTGGACAGGATGCGGCGCCTCGAGCCCGTGACCGCCGTCGTGGACGACGTGGTCAGCCGCGAGGAGTTGGCGACCGCCCTCGGGCGTGACGACCTGGTGGTCGTGGCGGTCGAGGACCGGGGGTTCGCCCACGGCATCTGCAGGATCGCATCGGGGAGCTGAGCCGCTGGGCCGCTCCCGCCGGGACGGCGCCGGGGTGGCGCCGGACGGCAAGAGCAGGGACCGCGCAACGGCGCGGGGAACGCATCAACCGCGCAGAGGCGCGGAAAGCTGGAGGTCGATCGCTTTGCCCAGGAAGCTGAGAGTCTACGAGCTGGCGAAGCACTATGGTGTCGACAGCACCACCATCATGAAGATGATGCGTGACATGCACGCCGAGGCCAAGAGCCACATGAGCGTGGTGGATGACGAAATCGTCGACAAGATCCATGCGACGTACCAGCGCAAGCGGGAGCTCATGCGCCTGAACTACGCCAAGGCGCACAACATGGACGCCGAGAAGCTGAAGCACGTGGCCAGCTTCAAGCCCCTCGATCGTCCGGAGCCCCCGGAGGATCCCGAGGCCGAGGAGAAGGCGGCGAAGAAGAAGGCCGCCAAGAAGAAGACGGCCAAGAAGAAGACGACCAAGAAGAAGACCACCAAGAAGGCCGCCACCAAGAAGACGACCAAGAAGGCCGCGCCCAAGAAGGTCGAGGAGCCCGAGGTCGTCGAGGAGCAGGCTGCCGAGGCCGCGCCCGAGGCCGCACCCGAGGCCGCCGAGGAGAAGAAGCCCGTGCGCCGCGCCCGCATCGTGCGCCGTGCGCCGGTTCCCGAGCCCGAAGAGGCCCCCGAGGCCGCAGCCGACGAGACCGCCGCGGAAGCGACCGACGAGGCCGCCGCCGAAGCCGTGTCCGAGGCGCCCGGGACGGAGGAGGCCGCCGCCGCCGAGGAGACCGTCGAGGCCGAGGCCGCCGACGAGGCTCCCGCCGCCGAGGAGTCCCCGGCGGACGAGCCCGCCGCCGAAGCCGGCGACGCGGAGGAGAAGACCGAGGCGAAGTCCGAGGACGAGAAGGCCGAGCCCGTCAACCGCAAGCCGCGCCGTCAGGCCCGGATCATCCGCATGGGCGAGGGTGTGGTGAAGACCAGCGCCGGCAAGTCCGTGCCCGCGGACCGTCGTCCGCCCGCCCGTGGCGGCGCCGGCGGCGATCAGCCCCAGGAGAACTGGAACTGGGACCAGGTCCAGCGCGACCTGACCGGAGGCCGCGGCCGCACCCGCGTGGGCTCCGAGACCCGCGATTCCGTCCGCGAGTCGGTGCAGCAGGCCATGCAGCGCCGCGCAGAGATGCGCGTGCAGGGGCCCGCCGATCCCAACAAGCGCAAGCGCCGCAAGAAGAAGAAGGTGGACGACGCCGAGGTCGCCGCCAGCGTGAAGGCGACCCTCGCCCAGATCGACGGCGGCGCCGGCAAGCGTCGTCGCCGCAAGGGCGGCGGAGCCGAGGACGAGGAAGAGGTGGCGCGCCGCGAGATGCTCCAGGTCACGGAGTTCATCACCGTGCAGGAGCTGGCGGAGAAGTTCGAGGTGCCGGCCCGCGACGTCATCGGCAAGCTCTTCGCCATGGGCGTGATGGCCACCATGAACCAGCGCCTCGAGAAGGACCAGATCGAGCTGCTCGCCGAGGAGTTCGAGAAGGAGGTCAACTTCCTGTCCGAGTTCGGGGAGGAGGAGCTGGCCGAGGCCGCGCCGGAAGTCAACGCGGAGGACCTCGAGGACCGCGCCCCCGTGGTGACCGTCATGGGCCACGTCGACCACGGCAAGACGTCGCTGCTCGACTACATCCGCGAGACCAACGTGATCGCGGGCGAGGCCGGCGGCATTACCCAGCACATCGGCGCCTACCGCGTGGAGACGCCGGGCGGACAGATCACCTTCCTCGATACCCCGGGCCACGAGGCGTTCAGCGCCATGCGTGCCCGCGGCGCCCAGGTCACCGACATCGTGATCCTGATCGTGGCCGCGGACGACCGCATCATGCCCCAGACCATCGAGGCCATCAATCATGCCAAGTCGGCCGAGGTGCCCATCATCGTGGCGGTCAACAAGATCGACCTGCCCGGCGCCCGTCCCGACCTGGTGAAGCAGGACCTCCTGCAGCACAACATTATGATCGAGGAGTACGGCGGCGACGTGCTGTGCGCCGAGGTGTCGGCCAAGCACGGCGACGGCATCGACAAGCTCCTCGAGATGGTCCACCTGCAGTCCGAGGTGCTGGAGCTCAAGTCCAGCGCCAAGGGTGCGGCCCTAGGCACCGTGGTGGAGGCCTCCAAGGAGCCCGGCCGCGGCGTCGTGTTCACCGTGCTGGTGGAGCAGGGCACCCTGAGGATGGGCGACAACTTCCTGGTGGGCATGCAGGACGGCAAGGTCCGCGCCCTGCTCGACGAGCGCGGCGAGGCCCTCGAGGCCGCCGGTCCCGGCGAGCCCGCCGTGGTGCTGGGCGCCAACGACGTGCCCCTGGCCGGCGACCGTCTGCACGTGCTGGAGACCGAGCGCGAGGCCCGCGACATCGCGGCCAAGCGTCGTCACCTGCAGCGCATCCAGACCTTCTCCGCGCCGAAGAAGACCATCAGCCTGGACAACCTGGCCGAGATGGTGGCCGACTCCGACATCAAGGAGCTGCCCATCATCGTCAAGGCCGACGTGTCGGGCTCGCTCGAGGCCATCTGCGACGCCCTGCTGCAGCTCAACACCGACGAGGTCCACGTGCGCATCGTCCACAAGGGCGTGGGCGCGGTGAACGAGTCGGACGTGCTGCTGGCCGGCAACACGGGCGCCCTGATCGTGGGCTTCCACATGCGACCGGGCGCGGCGATCCTGGAGAAGGCCGCCGCGGCGAACATCTCCATCGAGACGTTCGACATCATCTACGAGGTCGTCGACACGATGAAGAAGGCCATGGCCGGTCTGCTCGGAACCATCCGCCGCGAGGTGTCGACGGGTTCCGCCGAGGTCCGCCAGGTCTTCCGCATCCCGAAGATCGGCACCATCGCCGGTGCGTACGTGACCACCGGTACGGTGATCCGCAACTCGCTGGCGCGCCTGGTGCGCGACGAGGTCATGATCTTCGAGGGCAAGATCAGCTCGCTGAAGCGCTTCAAGGACGACGCCAAGGAAGTCCAGCAGGGCTTCGAGTGCGGTGTCGGCCTGGAGAACTTCCACGACCTGAAGGAAGGCGACATCGTCGAGACCTACCGGATCGAGGAAGAGGTCCGTACGGAACTCTAGTTCCGTGGGATATCGACCGGAACGGACCAGGACGGTTCCCCGCGGAGCCGTCCTGCGTCGTCCGGGGGAGGACGGAGCATGGATCCCTATAAGCTGGACAGGCAGAGCTCGGCCATCCGCAAGGCCCTGGGCGAGATCGTCGAGGTGGACCTGAAGGATCCCCGCGTGGGGTTCGTGTCCATCAACGAGGTGCGCCTGAACCGCGACCAGACCGTGGCCGAGGTCTTCGTGTCGGTGATCGGCGACGACGACGCCAAGCGCGACTCCCTGCGCGGCCTGAAGAAGGCCCGCGGCTTCCTGCAGGGCAAACTCGGCGACGTGCTGCGCCTGCGCCGGACCCCGGACCTGCAGTTCATCCTGGACGAGGCCGTGGACCGGGGCATGGGCATCGAGGCCATCCTCGAGGAGCTCCAGGGCGAGCCCGAGGCGGACCTCTCCGAACTCACCCTCGACTCCTTCGTGCCGCCCCGCGAACTGCTGGACACCCTCGCCGCCGCGGCCCGCGTGTGGGTGGTGCCCCACTTCAATCCCGACCCCGACGCCATGGGCTCCGCCCTGGCCCTCGCCGCGGCCCTGCGTGCCGGCGGCAAGGAGGCGACAGCGCTGGTCTACCCCGACCCGCCGTCCGGGTTCGCCGCCCTGCCCGGCATCGACGACGCCCTGCTGTCCACCGACGCCGAGGCCGCCTTCGCCGAGGCCGCCCCGGACCTGGTGATGATGGTGGACTGCCACGGCACCGGCCGCGCCGAAGACCTGGCCGCCGTGCTGGACAAGGCGCCCGCCGCCTGGTGCATCGATCACCACCTGGCCGACGACTCCAAGCTCCCCGGCTGGATCGACGCCCGCGCCAGTTCCGCCAGCCTGCTGGTGATGCGCGTGGTGGAGGAGCTGTCCGACGGCGAGCTCGACGGCGTGGCCGAGTTCGAGTTCGACGCCGACATGGCCGCCTGCATCTACGCCGGCCTGGTCACCGACACCGGCGGCTTCCGCTTTCCCAACACGCTGCCCGTGAGCTTCGAGGCCGCCGAGGCCCTGGCTCGCACCGGCATCGACGTGGCGGACCTGGCCGAGCGCGTGCTGCACCGCCGCACCCGCGGCGGCATGGAGCTGCTCAAGGCCGTCATGGCCACCTTCACCTTCCACGAGGACGGCCGCGTGGTCTCGCTGCGTTGCGACCGGGCGATGCTCGAGTCCTCGGGCGGGGTGATGAGCGACACCGAGGGCTTCGTGAACCTGGCGACGGCCGTCGAGGGCGTGTGCTTCGCCGTGTTCCTCAAGGAGCGCGACGACGGCAAGTGGCGGGTCTCCCTGCGCGCGGTCTGCGACGGCGACGTCCAGTCCGTGGCCGCGTCCCGCGGCGGCGGCGGCCACCGCCTGGCCGCCGGCTGCACCGTGGACGGCCCTCCCGAGGCCGCCCTCGAGGACCTGGTCGCCGCGCTGCGGCCCCAGCTGGAGGACGCCTGAGCATGGCCTGGCCGGTCGGCTTCCTGCTGATCGACAAACCCGCCGGCGTCACCTCGCGCGACGTGGTCGAACAGGTGCAACGCGCCCTCGGTCCCGGCGGCCGAAGGCGCCGCGGCCGGCCCCGCTTCCGCTGCGGCCACGCCGGTACCCTCGATCCCATGGCCACCGGCCTGCTCACGGTCCTCGTGGGCGCCGGCACCCGCCTCAGCAACTTCCTCCTGGGACACGACAAGACCTATCAGGCCGTCGTCCGCTTCGGAGTCGGCACCCACACCCTCGACGCCGAGGGAGAGGTGCTGGAACGCGGCGAACCCGCGTTCACCGTCGAGGCCCTGGACTCCGCCCTGGCCGCCCGTATCGGCGAGCACATGCAGGTGCCGCCGGTGGTGTCGGCCATCAAGCGCGACGGCCGCGCCCTCCACCGCCGCGTGCGCGACGGCGAGGATCCCGAACCGCCCGAGGCGCGCCTCGTCCGGATCGACGCCCTGGAGCGCACCGGGGAGCCCCTTCCCGACGACGGCGTGCTGGACGTCCCGCTGCGGGTGACCTGTTCCAGCGGCACCTACATCCGCTCCCTGGCCCGGGACCTGGGCGCCGACCTGGGCTGCCCCGCCCACCTGGCCGCACTGCGCCGCACGGCGGTGGGCGCCTTCGGGGTGGACGACGCCGTCGCGGCCACCGATGATCCGGATACCCTGCGCTCCGCCCTGCGCCCCCTCGCCGCCGCCCTGCCCGAGCTCCCTGCCGTGGTCCTGGACGCCGACGAGGCCGCGGGCATCCGCGAGGGCCGCCAGCCCGACGAAGGCTGGCGCGAGCGCCTCGATGGGCCGCCGGCCCCGGTGGCTCCCGGACGCGAACCCCTCTGGCGGATGCTGGACGGCGGCGGGGCGCTCGTCGCGGTGGGCAGGCTGGAGACGGGGGAGGACCGAGGGGTCCTGAGGACCGCCGCCGTGTTCCCGGCGCCGACGGAGGAAGCATGCAGCTGATCCACCTGAGCGAGGAACTCATCACCCGCGTGGTGGAGGGGCGCGAGACCCTGGCCCGCAGCGTGGACGGCGAGACGGCCCTGGCCCTCGGCTCCTTCGACGGGCTCCACCTCGGTCACATGGCCCTGATCGATGCCGTGAAGCGCACCCGCGACGAGCGCGGTCTGGCGGCCAGCCTGTTCACCTTCCGCGCCCATCCCCGCACCGTGCTCAACGGATCCGCCCCCCGTCAGCTCACGAGCTGGCCCGAGAAGCTGGCCCTGCTCCAGGACGCCGGACTCGACCAGGTGGTGGTGGCGGACTTCTGCCCGGCCCTGGCGCAGGTGACCTACGACCGGTTCGTGAAGGACTTCCTGGTGGACGCCCTGGGCGTCCGGCACCTGGTGGGCGGCCACGACGTGCACCTGGGGGCGGACCGGGGCGGCACCGCGTCGACCCTGGCCTCGCTCGGGGAAAGCCTCGGCTACACCTTCGAGGCCGTGGAGGCCCTGACCCTGGACGACGGCCGCGTGGTGAGCAGTTCGGCCATCCGCGCCCTCATCGATGCGGGTGAGGTGGGGGAGGCCGCCGCCATGCTCGGCCGTCCCTTCTGCCTGTGGGGCGAGGTGGGCTACGGAGAAGGCATCGGCGGCGACATGGGATTCCCCACCGCCAACGTCTCGCCCCTGGCCGCCGACAAGATGCTCCCGGCCCCGGGCGTGTACGCCGTGCGGGTCCACGTTCCCCTGGATGCGGTGCCGGAAGCGGACCGCACCGCCGCCCTGGAATCGCACCACGGCTCCCTGCCCGAGATGGACGGCAGCGGCGCCCTGCGCGGCACCCTCGACACCGAACGCCTGGTCTTCCGCGGCATGCTGAACCACGGCACCGCCCCGACGGTCCACGAGGGGGGGCTGGCGGAGCCCCGCCTGGAGGTTCACATCCTCGACTTCACGGGTTACATTCGCGAACGGAGCCTCAAGATCGAGTGGGTCGCGCGGCTCCGCGACGAGCGGACATTCGCGTCCCTCGACGAACTCCGAGACCAGCTCGCGATGGACGAGGACGCCGTCCGCGGGCTGATCACCTGACTCCCCACGGAGGATCCATGGCCGGCATCACCAAGGGCATCGTGCTGGCGGGAGGCGCCGGGTCGCGCCTCTACCCGCTGACCCGGGTGGCGAGCAAGCAGCTCCAGCCCGTCTACGACAAGCCCATGATCTACTACCCGCTTTCCACGCTCATGATGGCGGGCATCGACGAGATCCTCATCATCTCCACGCCCGAGGACACGCCCCGTTTCCGGGACCTGCTCGGCGACGGCTCCCAGTGGGGGATTCGTCTGGAGTACGCCGTCCAGCCCGAGCCCAAGGGCATCGCCCAGGCCTTCCTGATCGCCGCGGACTTCCTGGCCGGCGATCCGGTCTGCCTGATCCTGGGGGACAACGTCTTCCACGGGCGCATGGACCTGGACCAGGTGACCGGCGCCTTCGACGGCGGCGCCCGAATCTTCGGCTACCCGGTCCACGACCCCGAGCGCTACGGCGTGGTGGAGTTCGACGCCGACGGGCGCGTGCTGAGCATCGAGGAGAAACCGGCGGAGCCGCGGTCACGCTTCGCCATTCCCGGCCTGTACCTCTTCGACGGCGAGGTGCCCACCGTGGCCGCGCGCCAGATGCCCTCGGCCCGCGGGGAGCTGGAGATCACCGACGTGATCCAGGACTACCTGGACCGCGGCGTGCTGACCGTCGAGAAGCTGGGCCGCGGCATCGCCTGGCTCGACACCGGCACCCATCAGAGCCTGCTCGAGGCCAGCCAGTTCATCGGCGCCCTGGAGGCCCGGCAGGGCCTGAAGATCGCCTGCCTGGAGGAGGTGGCCTTCAACATGGGCTTCATCGACCGCGACGCCCTGGCCGCCACCGTGGCCGCGCTGCCCCGCTCCAGCTATTCGGAGTACCTGGAGCGGATTCTGAGCGAGGAGCTGTAAGTGAAGGTCGTGAAAACAGATGTGAGCGACGTTCTCGTGATCGAGCCCCGGGTCTTTCCGGACGAACGAGGCTTCTTCCTGGAGAGCTGGAACGACCGGACCTGGCGCGAGACCACCGGCCTGGACACCGCGTTCGTCCAGGACAACCACTCCCGTTCGGTCCGCGGCGTGGTGCGCGGGCTCCACTACCAGGTCCGCCATGTCCAGGGCAAGCTGGTGCGGGTGGTGGACGGGGAGATCTTCGACGTGGCCGTGGATCTGCGGAAGTCGTCGAGCACCTTCGGGCGCTGGTTCGGCACGGTCCTGTCGGCGGAGAACCATCGCCAGCTCTGGATCCCCGAGGGCTTCGCCCATGCCTTCATGGCCCTCAGCGAGACGGCCGACGTGCTCTACAAGGCCACCGACTACTACGACCGCGATGCCGAGCGCAGCATCCGCTGGGACGACCCGGAGCTGGCCATCGCATGGCCCCTGGACTCGGCCAGCGTGCTGTCGGAGAAGGACGAGCGGGGCGTCCCCTTCGCCCAGGCCGAACTCTTCCCTTGATTCGGCTTGATTCCGGCCGATCCAGCCCTCTCATTGGAGATTCCGCAGCCGAAACGAGAAACGAGGAGACCGCCATGCCCAAGAGCCGCAACATCACCTGGTCCCACTCCCTGGTGACGCGCCAGGAGCGCGAGGAGAAGAACAGCCACAAGGGCGCCATCCTCTGGTTCACCGGCCTGTCGGGCTCCGGCAAGTCGACCCTGTCCAAGGCCGTGGAGAAGCGGCTGTTCGAGCGGGGCTGCCAGACCTACATCCTCGACGGCGACAACGTGCGCTTCGGCCTGAACCGCGACCTGGGCTTCAGCCCCGAGGACCGCACCGAGAACATCCGCCGCATCGGCGAGGTGGCCAAGCTCTTCATGGACGCCGGCGCCATCGTGCTGACGGCCTTCATCTCGCCCTACCGCACCGACCGCGACGCCAACCGCGAGCTGGTGGGCGAGGGGGAGTTCCTCGAGGTCTACGCCAAGTGCTCCCTGGAGGAGTGCGAGAACCGCGACCCCAAGGGCCTGTACAAGAAGGCCCGCGCCGGCGAGATCCCCGAGTTCACCGGGATCAGCGCTCCCTACGAGGAGCCCCTGAACCCCGAGCTGGTGGTGGAGACCGACGCCCACGACGTGGACGCCTGCGTCGACCAGATCATCGCTCAGCTCACGGACCTGGGCGTCCTGAAATAGGGCATTCCGGCGTTCAAGTCGGCCCGATCCGGGCCGATATCCCGGTGCGACTTCCCGCTTGCCAGCGGATTCCGCACCCTCTATATTGGTCGGGCACGGATGGCGCGGGGACTCAGTCCCCGCGTTTGTGCGTGTCCCATAACGCAGCGGGTTGACAGCCTACGGGCATCCGGGCTTCCCCTCCGGCGAACCGAATCGGACCTGCCGGACCGGAAGCGTCAGCCTGCGGCCATCGTGACGTCGACATGTTACCAGGAGGTTCTCGACGATGGCGTTCAACAAGGATCAGAAGGATCAGGTGATCGCGCAGTTCAAGAAGCACGATGCCGACTCGGGTTCCCCCGAAGTCCAGATCGCGCTCCTGACCGCTCGCATCAAGCACCTGACCGAGCACTTCAAGACCCACAAGAAGGACTACCACTCCCGACGTGGACTGCTGAAGATGGTCGGTCAGCGCAAGCGGCTGCTGAACTACCTGAAGCGCAAGGATCTCGACGGCTACCGGAGCTTGATCAAGGAGCTCGGGATCCGCGGCTGATCCGACCGGCCCTCCCGATGGGAACGATTTCATCGTGATGGACACGCACCCGGCCGCCGCGCAGCGAACCGTTCGCGCGCGGCGTCTCGGTGTGTCTTCGGGACGGCCCCGCAGAAGAGAAGACGTGTGGAAGAGAAGAATTCACTGCTGAAAGCGGAAAGCTGGAAGGAAGAGGAATCATGGAACTGAAAGCGCATCGCGTGTCCCTCGAGATGAACGGGACCGAGTACATCCTGGAGACCGGCAAGATGGCCCGCCAGGCCGGCGGCTCCGTCGTCGTGGGCATGGGCGACACCCGGGCCCTGGTGACCTGCGTAGCCGACAAGAAGCGGAGCGACCGCGATTTCCTGCCCCTGTTCGTGGAGTACAGGAACAAGACCTATGCCGCCGGCAAGATCCCCGGGGGTTTCTTCAAGCGTGAGGCCCGTCCGAGCGAGCGTGAGACCCTCACGTGCCGCCTGATCGACCGGCCCCTGCGCCCCATGTTTCCCGACGGTTACCGTCACGCCACCGACATCGTGTCGTTCATCATCAGCGCGGACGACGAGTACCACGCCGATGTCCTGAGCATCACCGGCGCCTCCGCCGCCCTGAACCTCTCGGACATCCCCTTCC
Organism: uncultured Fibrobacteraceae bacterium; assembly: GCA_964343835.1. Taxonomy (GTDB): domain Bacteria; phylum Krumholzibacteriota; class Krumholzibacteriia; order LZORAL124-64-63; family LZORAL124-64-63; genus CALEMW01. The sequence continues at coordinate 51,814 of CAYFKR010000006.1, read as the reverse complement.
CCGAGATCATCTCGGGCGTGCGCGTGGCCGACGTCGAAGGCGAGTTCATCGTGAACCCCACCTTCGAGCAGCTCGAGGAGTCGATCCTCGACCTGGTCGTGGCCGGCACCGACGACATCGTCTGCATGATCGAGGGCGAGTGCAAGGAGGTCCCCGAGGACCGTCTGCTCGACGCCATCGAGTTCGCCCACGGCTGGATCCGCAAGCTCAACGATCTGCAGCGCGAGCTGGTGTCCAAGGCGGGCGCCAAGGAGAAGTTCGAGGTCGTTCTGCTGGACGTCGACGAGTCCGTGGCCCCCAAGGTCGCGGACCTGGCCACCGCCGAGGTCGCCGAGATCGTGAAGATCCCCGGCAAGCGCGAGCGCCAGGATCGGATGAGCGCCCTGAAGGACAAGGTCGTCGAGGCCTTCGCCGACGACGAGGCGAACATCGGCGAGGCGAAGAACCAGCTCAAGGCCCTCGAGAAGAAGGCCATGCGCGAGATGGTCCTGACCGACGGCGTGCGCATCGACGGTCGCGACATGACCACCGTACGTCCCATCGACATCGACCTGGGCCTGCTGCCGCGCGCCCACGGTTCGGCCCTGTTCACCCGCGGCGAGACCCAGTCCCTGGGCACCGTCACGCTGGGCACCAAGATGGACGAGCAGAAGATCGACGCCCTCGAGGGCGAGTGGTGGAACAACTACTACCTCCACTACAACTTCCCGCCCTTCAGCGTGGGTGAGACCGGCCGCTACAGCGGCACCGGCCGCCGCGAGATCGGCCACGGCAAGCTCGCCGAGCGTGCCATCCGTCCGATCCTGCCGGCCCACGAGGACTTCCCCTACACCCTGCGCCTGGTGTCCGACGTCCTCGAGTCCAACGGCTCGAGTTCCATGGCCACCGTGTGCTCCGGCTGCCTCGCCCTGATGCAGGCCGGCGTTCCCGTGAAGAAGGCCGTGGCCGGCGTGGCCATGGGGCTGATCAAGGAAGACGATCGCCTGGCGGTGCTGACCGACATCCTGGGCGTCGAGGACCACCTCGGCGACATGGACTTCAAGGTCACCGGCACCCGTGACGGCATCACGGCCTTCCAGCTCGACACCAAGATCGCGGGCATCAGCCGCGAGATCATGGTGCAGGCCCTGACCGACGCCCGCAACGCCCGGGAGCACATCCTGGACAAGATGGACGCCGCCATCAGCGAGCCCGCCAAGGAGCTCAGCGCCTATGCGCCGAAGATCGTCACGATCATGATCCCGCCGAAGAAGATCGGCGAGCTCATCGGCCCGGGCGGCAAGGTCATCAAGAAGCTGCAGGAGGAGACCGAGACCAACATCGAGATCAACGACGAGGGTCAGGTCTTCATCTCCGCTCCGGACCAGGCCAAGGGCGAGGAGTGCCTCGAGCGCGTCCGCAACATGATGGCCGAGCCCGAGGTGGGCGCCGTCTACACCGGTCGCGTGGTGTCCATCGTGGACTTCGGCGCCTTCGTGGAGTACCTGCCCGGCAAGGAGGGGCTGCTGCACATCTCCGAGCTGGAGTGGTTCCGCGTGGGCAACGTCGAGGACGTGCTGAACCAGGGCGAAGAGGTCCAGGTGAAGCTCGTCGAGGTCGACGGCCGCACGGGCAAGGTGCGCCTGAGCCGCAAGGCCCTGCTGCCCAAGCCCGAGGGCATGCCCGACCACGTGGCCAGCGACGACGGCGGACGCCGTGGTGGCGGCGGCGGTCGCGATCGCGGCGGGCGTGGCCCCCGCCGGCGCCGCTAGCGCCGGACGGAGCCGACGTTGAACGTCGACGCCATCCGCGACGACGGCCCTCCGGGCCGCCGGGAACTGGGGAACGGGGCGGTCGTCTTGACCGTCCCCGTTCCTTCCGCCCATGCCGTGTCCCTGGGCGTCTGGCTCAGGCACGGCACCCAGGATGAGCCCGCCGGTCTCGGCGGGCTCGCCCACTTCCTCGAACACATCGTGTTCAAGGGCACGGCCGACCGGTCGGCCCTCGACCTCGCCGTGGCCTTCGACGCCGTCGGCGCCTCGGTCGACGCCTTCACCACCAAGGATCACGTGGCCTTCACCCTGCGGGTGCTGCCCGAATACCTGCCGCCGGCCCTGGACGCCCTGGCCGACATGGTGCTGCGCCCGGCCATGAATCCCGCCGACATCGCCCTGGAACAGGACGTGGTCTGCGAGGAGATCCAGGAGGCCCGGGACACGCCCGAGGACCTCCTGCACGACGCCTTCACCGCCCGCATCTACGGCGACCACCCCCGCAGCCGGCCCATCCTCGGTTCGCCGGAGACCGTCCGCGGCCTCGATCGCGACATCCTGCTGCGCGAGCACCGCTCCCTGTTCCGGGGCGAGCACCTGGTGGTGGCCGCCACGGGCCGCGTGGACGACGCCGTGGCTGAGCTGCTGGCCGACACCTTCTCCGCCGCCGGCGGCCCCGCCGCCGCCGCCGCTCCGGTGGCCGGCCCCGACGACGCCCCCTTCGCCGCCGCCGACGACGTGGTCGCCGCCGCGGACGTGGCCAACGGCCGCCTCGACATCACCAGCCCGATCCAGCAGTGCTACTTCGAGTTCGGCAACCGCGCCGTCAGCCTGCACGACCCCGACCGCATCCCCCTGGCCGTGCTGGCCAGCGTGCTGGGCGGCGGCATGTCCAGCCGCGTCTTCCAGGCGGTGCGGGAGCGCGAGGGGCTGGCCTATTCCATCTACACCTACACCGACCACGGGCCCGACATCGGACTCTTCAGTTGCGCCGGGTCGTGTTCCCCGGGCAAGATGGCCCGGCTGGAGGAGGTCGTGCGCGGCGAGTACGTTCGCCTGCTGCGCGACGGGGTGGGGGAGGACGAGCTGGAGAGCAACCGCGCCCAGCTCAAGTCCCACCTGGTCTTCTCCCTCGAGGGATCGGTGAACCGCATGGCCCGCATCGCCAAGGACGAGATCGTCCACGGCCGGCCGCATCCGGTGGACGAGCTGCTGGCCCGCGTCGACGCCGTGACGGCCGACGACCTGATGCGCGTGGCCGCGGCCCACGCCGATCCCGAGCGCTGGACGGTGGCCGTGCACGGCCCCGGCAACTGACGGGAGACCGATGCCTCGCCGCCCCTGGCACCAGGAACGCATGCGCCCCGGGCTGGTGCTCGTGCTCGGGCTCGTGGGGCTGATCCTGCTCGGTACCTGGCTCCTGTCCCTGCCCTCCGCGTCGGCCGACGGCCGTCCCGCCCCGCTGCTCGACGCCGCCTTCACCGCCACCTCCGCCGCCTGCGTGACCGGTCTGGTCGTCCGCGACTCCGGCGCCGACTGGTCGCCCTTCGGCCAGGCGGTGCTGCTGGTCCTCATCCAGCTCGGCGGGCTGGGCGTGATGTCGGCATCCGGCATGGTGTCGCTGCTGCTGGGCCGCGGGCTCGGCGTGCGCGACGCCGGCCTCGTCCGTGACCTCTTCGAGGACCGCATCCTGACCGAGGCGCGGGGGCTGCTGCGCTTCATCGCGCTCATGACCTTCACGGTCGAGGCGCTGGGCGCCGTCCTGCTCTGGTTCGGCCTGGCCGACCTGGTGCCCGACCCCGGTGCGCGGGCCTGGTCCGCGGTCTTCCACAGCGTCTCCGCCTTCTGCAACGCGGGCTTCAGCCTCTTCGGCGATTCCCTGGTGGGAGCCGCCGGCGACGCCATGGTCGTGGGGCCGATCACCGGCCTGCTGGTCATCGGCGGCCTCGGCTTCACGGTGGTGGCCAACGTGGCCGGCTGGCTCCGGGGTCGGGCCCTGCGCCGCGGCCGGCGCCGGCCGAAGGGACGCCTGTTCGTGCAGGCCCGCATCGTGCTCACCGGCACCGCCGTGCTGCTGGTCGCCGGCACGCTGCTGCTGGCCGCCCTCGAGTGGAACGGTGCCCTGGCCGGTCACGACGCCGCCAGGCGTCTCGGCCTGGCCTTCTTCCAGTCCGCCACCTGCCGCACCGCCGGTTTCAACACCCTGGACCTGGGCCTGCTGTCGCCGCCGTCGCTGCTGGTGATGATGGTGCTCATGAGCGTCGGCGCCGCGCCGGGCTCCACCGCCGGCGGCCTGAAGATCACCACAGCGGCCATCGTGGGCGCCAACCTGAGGGCCATCGCCACCGGTGCCCAGGAGCCGCGCCTCTTCGACCGCGAGCTTTCGCGCCACACCGTGCGACGGGCGTTCATGGTGCTGACGTCGTGGATCGTGGCGTCGGTGGTGGCGGTGGAGCTGCTGCTGATCACCGAGCGCGGCGATCCCCTGGCCCTGACCTTCGAGGCCATTTCGGCCCTCGGCACCGTGGGCCTGTCGGTGGGTGTCACGCCGACCCTCTCCGCGGCGGGGCGACTCGTCGTGATCCTGTTGATGTTCCTGGGACGACTCGGTCCGCTGGCGGTGGCCTACGGCTTCGTGCCGCCGGCGCGGGAGCGGGACGTCCGATATCCGGAAGCCACCGTCCAGGTGGGCTAGGAGGAGCCATGATCCGCAAGGTCGTCGTCATCGGACTCGGGCGTTTCGGCGCCAGCGTGGCCCGCACCCTCCACGACGAGGGGGTGGAGGTGGTCGCCCTGGACCGCGACCGGGTCCTGGTGGACGCCGTGAAGGACGACGTCACCGTCGCCGCCGCCTGCGACGCCACCGACCGCGCCAACCTGGAACGCTTCGAGGCCGGGGACATGGACGCCGCCGTCATCGCCATCGGGCAGGACTTCGAGGCCTCGGTCCACGCCACTCTCCTGTGCCGGGAGCTGGGCGTGCCCCGCATCGTCTGCAAGGCCCTGACGGCCCGGCAGCGCCAGGTGCTCGAACTGGTCGGCGCCCACGAGGTGATCCTTCCCGAGGAGCGCATGGGGCGCTGGGTGGGGGAGAACCTCGTGCACGATTCCGTGGTGAACCTGGTGGACCTCCCGGACGGGTACATGCTGCTGAAGATCGAGGCTCCGGAGGACTGGCTCGGCTCCACGCTCCGGGAGCTGGGGCTGCTGGGGAAGGAGCGCATCGTGGTCGTGCAGGTCCATCGGCCCGTGGAGGACGGCCAGGAGCGCATCCCGTTGCCCGACGGCGACTTCCAGGTGGTCGCCGGGGATGTGCTGGATGTGATCGGTCCGGAGCCGGCCATGGAGCGCTTCCGGGCGGTCCGCAAGGCCTGAGGGGGGGCCGGATTTCCTCGACGAACGGAAAAAGTGCTTTTCCCGTCGTCAGTTCGGGGCTAAATTGAGTCGAGCTTTGGCCACGGGACCGATCCTTGCCCCCCTGCGGGGGCCGGGTGACGGGAATCCCGGGTGATCGCGCGTTGCCGACGGCAGGGACGCCGGAGGGGCGCGCTGGATGCGAACAAGGAGAGATGGGATGCTGACCACGAAGCGTTTCGCCCTGCTGGCCGTGCTTGCGGTGGCCTACGCCGTGATGTCCGGCTGCGCACCGTGCAAGGACTACAAGGCGATCATCGCCGACCTCGACGCCCAGATCGCCGACCTCAACGCCACCGTCGCCGAGCGCGAGGCCACCATCGCCGAGGGCGAGGAGCTCGCCGCCAGCCTCCGTGAGGAGATCTCCGGCGTGGAGGCCGAGAAGGAGGTGCTCATCGAGCAGCTCAACGAGGTCGTCACCGTGACCATCCCGGAAGAGATCCTCTTCCAGTCCGGCCAGGTCATGATCCTGGACACCATGGTCCCGACCCTCGAGGCCCTGCGCGACGCCTGCGACGAGTATCCCGAGTGGGACATCTGGGTGCAGGGGCACACCGACAGCCAGAAGCTGTGGCCCGACTGGCAGGAAGTGTGGCCGACCAACTGGGAGCTGGGCGCCGCCCGCGCCGCCTCGGTCACCCGCTACATGACCAACCAGCTGGACATGGACGCCACCCGCTTCGCCGTGGTGAGCTACGGCCCCTTCCAGCCCGTGGCCGACAACGGCACGGCCGAGGGACGTGCGGCCAACCGCAACGTGAAGATCGTGCTGCACAAGCCCGAGCGCCTCTGGGCCCGGAACCAGTAGCCGCGACCGGAACGACGACGAAGGGGCCGCCCGGCTGGGCGGCCCCTTTCTCGTGTCCGGATGTTCGGGGGAGAGGTCAGCGGCGGGCGGCCGCGCAGTCGGCGAGTCCCGCCACGGCCCGGTCGACGTCCTCGTCGGTGTTGAGAGGGCCGAACGAGAAGCGGACCGTCCCTCGCCGATCGACGGTGTCCAGGTCCTCGTGGACGAGAGGGGCGCATTGCAGGCCGGTGCGCACGATCACGTCGTGGTCCACGTCCAGGCGCATGCCCGCCTCCTCGGACGACATGCCCTCGACCAGGACGCTGGCCACCGCGACCCGGGGGCCGCTGCCGTCGCAGAGGATCCGCACCCCGTCCAGATCGCGGATCGCGCTGCGGAAACGCTCCAGCAACGCCGCCTCGTGGGCCGCCACCGATTCCACGCCCCGCTCCCGCAGCCAGGCCACGCCGGCCCGCAGCCCCGCCAGGCCCGGCAGGTTGGGGGTGCCGGTTTCGAGCCGCCAGGGGTAGTCGCGCAGGTGCAGGGGCTCGGCCGAACGCACGCCGGTGCCGCCCCAGCGGCTGGGCTCCACGTCCACGCCGGGGGCGACGATCAATCCGCCGGTGCCCATGGGCCCGAGCAGCCCCTTGTGGCCGGTGAAGGCCATCAGATCCACCCCCAGGGCCGCCATGTCCACGGGGATGGACCCGGCCGACTGGGCCGCGTCCAGCAGCACCGGCACGTCCCGCTCGCGGCAACGGGCCGAGACGGCGGCGACGTCCTGGACGGTGCCCAGCACGTTGGAGGCGTGGGTGAGCACGGCGAGGCGCGTGTCGGGTCGAAGGGCCGCCGCCACGGCGTCGGGATCCACGTAGCCGTCGCCGTCGAAGGGCACCAGCGTCAGGGTGATCACGCCCATGCGCTCCAGCTCCCGCAGGGGACGCAGCACGGAGTTGTGTTCGAGACGGGTGGAGACCACGTGGCCGCCTCCGCCGCCCATGCCGAGGATCGCCGTGTTGAGGGCGTCGGTGGCGTTGGCGCCGAAGACCACGCGGGAGGGGTCGTCGCCGGGGGCGTTCAGCAGGGCGTGGAGATCGTGGCGCAGGCCGTCGATGATCGCTCCGGCCTCGACGGCCAGGTCCGAACCGCTGCGGCCGGGATTCACGGCGAAGCGCCGGGAGGCGTCGTCGACGGCGCGGTGGACGGCGTCGGGTTTCGGGAAGGTGGTGGCGGCGTTGTCCACGTAGCAGTAGTCGTTCATGGGCGGAAGTATCCGGGATGGATCGGGACCCGGCAAGGGAATCCGGTGTTGCCATCCGGCGGTCGGGAGACGATCCTGTCCGATCGAACCGAACACCGGAGGTATTCCATGATCCGAAGCGCATCCCGTCGCATCGCCCCGCTCCTCGCGGCCCTCGTCCTGATCGCCTGCACCGCCGCCTCGGCCCAGACCTTCGTGCGCCTGACCACCGACGCCGGCGACGTGCTGCTGGTCATGGCCCCGGAGAAGGCCCCCAACCACGTGGCCAACTTCACGGCCCTCGGGGCGAAGGGCTTCTACACCGGCACCACCTTCCACCGGGTCATCCCCGGCTTCATGATCCAGGGCGGCGACCCCCTGTCCAAGGACGACAACCGCGCCAACGACGGCACCGGCGGCCCCTCCTGGGCCGACGTCCTGGACGCCGACGACTTCGCGGCCCTCGAGGCCCTCCGCGCCAAGCTCGACGCGCGCGGCTTCGCGGGCATCCCCGCCGAGGCCGCCATCAAGGCCGAGTTCAACGACACGTCCCACCTGCGCGGCGTGCTGTCCATGGCCCGCTCCCGCGATCCGAACTCCGGTGGCAGCCAGTTCTTCATCTGCGTGGCCGACGCTCCGCACCTGGACAACAAGTACACGGCCTTCGGCCGCACGGTGACGGGCTTCGACGTGATCGACGCCATCGTGGAGTCGCCCCGCGACCGCAACGACAACCCCAAGGAGCCGGTGGCCATCACGGGCTTCACGGTGATCGAGGGGCTCGACGGCCTGACCGCCGAGGAGCGCGAGGCCTGGGAAGCCGCCGACGTCTCCGCTTCGGCCGGCGAGTGACCCCGCCTGCCGACCGCTGCCCGCGGCCCGCACCCCACAGGTGCGGGCCGCCGTCTTGACGACCGGGGCCGGCTCTGATAAACGTCGAAGGTCGCGCCGGAACGGCCGGCTCATCCGCTGATCGGACATCCAAGGGAGATCGCATGGCCGACGGTTCGATCCTCATCAAGGGAGCCCGGGTCCACAACCTGCGGAACCTGGACATCGAACTGCCCCGCCGCGCGCTGGTGGTCGTGACCGGCCCCAGCGGCAGCGGCAAGTCGTCCCTGGCCTTCGACACCCTCTACGCCGAGGGTCAGCGCCGGTACATCGAGAGCCTCTCGAGTTTCGCCCACCAGTTCCTGGACCAGCTCCCCAAGCCCGACATCGACCGCATCGAGGGGCTGTCGCCGGCCCTGGCCATCGACCAGAAGGGCCTGGGCAGCAACCCCCGCTCCACCGTGGGCACCGTCACCGAGATCGCCAACTACCTGCGCCTGCTCTACTCCCGCTGCGGCGACGTGGTCTGCCCCGAGTGCGACGTGTCCGCCTCGTCGCGACCTCTGTCCGAGATCCAGTCGGTGGTGGCGGCGCGCCCCGAGGGCACCCGCCTGTGGATCATGGCCCCGGTGGTTTCGGGCCGGAAGGGGGCGCACAAGAAGCTCATCGACGGCCTGCGCTCCGACGGCTACGTGCGCGCCCTGATCGACGGCGAGATGCGTGACCTGGACGACGTCGACGGCCTCGCGCCCGGCGCCCGCCACGACGTGGCCGTGGTGGTGGACGGCCTGGTGGTGCGGCCCGGCGTGGAGACCCGCCTGTCCGACGCCGTGGGCCGGGCCGTGGAGATGAGCGGCGGCACGGTGCTGGTGCAGGAGGGCGACGTCCGCACCCTCTACAGCCGCGAGGCCGCCTGCCCCTCCTGCGGCCGCAGTTTTCCGCCCCTGGAGCCGCGCCTCTTCTCCTTCAACTCGCCCGCCGGATCGTGTCCGGAATGCCAGGGCCTGGGCTCGCACCCCACCATCCGCGAGGACGTGCTGGTGCCGGACCCGTCCCTGAGCCTGGCCGACGGCGCCGTGGCGTACCTCAGGGGCAAGGAGGGCAGCTGGCTCTTCACCCAGATCGAGGCCCTCTCCGGCGCCATGGAGTTCTCTCTCCACGAGCCGTGGAGCGACCTGCCGGAGGATGCCCGCGAGGCCATGATCCACGGCTTCACTCCGGAGCTGGCGAAGAGCCTCGGGGACCACCGCCATTTCGACGCCTTCCTGGCGGACTGGACCGGCCTGGTGCCCGAGTTCCTGCGTCGCCACCGCGAGACCAAGTCCGAGAAGGTGCGCAAGGGCATCGAAACCCTCATGTCGCCGGAGACCTGCGGCGCGTGCGGCGGTCACCGCCTGCGGTCGGAGTCGCTTGCCGTGAAGGTGGGCGGACTCCACATCGGCGAGGTGGGGGAGCTGGACCTGAGCCAGGTACGCGACTGGGCCGAGGGCCTGTCCTTCGACGACCCCGTGAAGGCCGCCGTGGTCGGCCCCGTGGCGGATCAGATCCGCGAGCGCTGCCGCTTCCTGGTGGACGTGGGCGTGGGCTACCTGAGCCTCTCGCGCAACGTCAGCACGCTGTCCGGGGGCGAGGGACAGCGCGTACGCCTGGCCACCCAGGTCGGTGCGAAGCTCACGGGCGTCCTCTACGTGCTGGACGAGCCCAGCGTGGGTCTGCATCACCGGGACATCCACAGGCTCATCTCCACCCTCGAACGCCTGCGCGACCGCGGCAACAGCGTGGTGGTGGTGGAGCACGACCTGGACGTGATGCTCGCCGCGGACCACCTGCTGGACCTGGGCCCCGGCGCCGGGGAGCACGGCGGCGAGATCGTGGCCCAGGGCACGCCCGCGACCGTGGCGGCCTGTCCCGACAGCGCCACGGGGGCCTGGCTGGCGGCCCGCGGCGGCGAGCAGCGCCCCGATCCGGTCAGCGGGAACGCGCCTCCCTCCGAGCTCCTGCGGGTCCTGGGCATGACCGGCCGCAACCTCAAGGACGTGGACCTGGAGATCCCGGTGGGACGCCTGACCGTCGTGACCGGCGTGTCCGGGTCGGGCAAGAGCACCGCCGTCCATGAGACCCTCTTCCGCATCCTGGCCAAGGCCTACCACGGAGCCGGCCAGGACGCCGAACCCCACCGGGGGGTGGAGGGGCTCGAGCACCTGAACGCCGTGGTGCTGGTGGACCAGTCGCCCATCGGCCGCTCGCCGCGCTCCACGCCGGCCACCTACACCGGGCTGATGACCCACCTGCGCAAGCTCTTCGCCGCCACGCCGCTGGCCAAGATGCGGGGCTACGCGGCCAACCGCTTCAGCTTCAACACGGGCGACGGCCGCTGCCCCGACTGCGACGGCGCCGGCGTCCGCCGATTGACCATGGACTTCCTGCCCGACGTGGAGGTCCCCTGCGAGAGCTGCGACGGGAAGCGCTTCAATCCCGAGACCCTCGAGGTGCACTTCAAGGGCAAGACCATCGCCGACGTCCTGGACATGCCGGTGGAGGAGGCCCTGGCCTTCTTCGACGCCATTTCGCCCTGCCGCCGGCTGCTGACGTTGATGGACGAGGTGGGCCTGGGCTACCTGCGCCTGGGCCAGACCGGGGCCACCCTCAGCGGCGGTGAGGCCCAGCGGCTGAAGCTGTCCAAGGAACTGTCGCGTGGGCGTCAGAGCCGCACCCTCTACATCCTGGACGAGCCCACCACGGGCCTGCATTTCTGCGACGTGGCGCGGCTCATGGACATCGTGGGACGGCTGGTGGCCCAGGGGCAGACCGTGGTGGTGATCGAGCACAACGCCGAGGTCATCCGCCGCGCGGACCACGTGATCGACCTGGGGCCCGAGGGCGGCGCCGGGGGCGGGGTGATCGTGGCCCGGGGCACGGTGGAGGAGGTGGCCTCCGCGGCGGAATCCCACACCGGGACCATGCTGGCGGAGCTCTTCTCCGGGACCGGCCGCGGCTCGGCCTGAGGCGAGGGCCCGGCGCACGAACATCGCCCTTGGCGAGCGGCTCCGGCCGTCCTAGATTGGAGCCGGTCCCGACGGCCGACGCGCCGTCGCACCTCGGACCGCCCGGTCCGACCGCAGAGGTGAGGAGCCGACATGACCCGTTCCGAGACCACGGACCTCCGGTCCACCCCGCTCACCGAACGCCACCGCGAGCACGGTGCCCGCATGGTGCCCTTCGCCGGCTTCGAGATGCCCGTGCAGTACCGGGGCGTCCTGGCCGAGCACGCCGTCGTGCGCGGGAAGGTGGGGCTTTTCGACATCACCCACATGGGCGAAATCCTGGTGCGGGGCGCCGGGGCCGAAGCCTGGCTCGACGGCCTGACCACCAACCGGGTGACGGGCCTGGAGGCCGGCCGGGTGGTCTACACCGCCATGTGCAACGAGCAGGGCCGCGTCCTGGACGACATGCTCGTCTACCATCTCGGCGACGACGAGTGGATGGTGGTCTGCAACGCCGCCAACCACGCCAAGATCGCCGCCTGGCTCGAGGCCCGCGCCGCCGGCGCCGACGGCGTGACGCTGGACGACGTCAGCGACGCCACCGCCATGATCGCCGTCCAGGGGCCCGAGGCCACCGTCCTGACGACCCGTCTGGGCGCGCTGAACGGCCGCGCCGCGGACATCGAGGCCCTCGATTTCTACGCCTGCCTGCTCCACGACGGCCCCTCCGGCCGCTGGATCGTGTCGCGCACCGGCTACACGGGGGAGCGGGGCTACGAGCTGTACATCCCCGCGGCCGACGCCGTCGCCCTCTGGGACGAGCTGCTCGAGGCGGGCGCCGACCTGGGTGTGGAGCCCATCGGCCTGGCCGCCCGCGACACCCTGCGCTTCGAGATGGCCTACTCCCTGTACGGCCACGAGCTCACCGAGGACGTCACGCCCCTGGAGGCCGGCATCGGCTGGGCCGTGCGCCTGAAGAACCGTGAGTTCACGGGCCGTGACGTCATCGCGGCCCAGAAGAAGGCGGGGGCTCCCCGTCGCATCGTGGGCCTGGAGGTCCTGCCGGAAAAGGAGGGCCGACCGGCTCCCATCGCCCGCCAGGACGCCGAGATCTTCGTCGGGGAGCGGCGCGTGGGCGCCGTGACCAGCGGCACGCGCAGCCCCAGCCTGGAGCGCTCGCTGGCCCTGGCCCTGGTGGACGTCGACGCCGTCGACGCCGAACTCGAGGTGGAGATCCGCGGCCGCCGCGCCCGGGTCCGCACCGTCCCGCTTCCGTTCATGCCGGCCCGGGTCAAGGGCGACCCCCGGGCCGAGCGCACCCCCTGAGTCGAGCGAAGGAGAACGCCGTGGATCGCATGTACACGAAGGAGCACGAGTGGGTGGCCGTCGATGGTGACGTGGCCACGATCGGCGTGACCGAGTACGCCGCCGACGAGCTGGGCGACGTGGTCTTCCTGGAGCTGCCCGAGTCGGGCTCGGCCGTGTCCGAGGGCGACGCCGTGGGCACCATCGAGACCGTCAAGTCGGTTGAGGACCTCTACTGTCCCGTGAGCGGCGAGGTGGCCGAGGTCAACGAGGCCGTCCTGGACGCCCCCGAGCTCGTGAACCAGCAGCCGATGGAAGACGGCTGGCTCTTCAAGGTGAAGATGGACGACGCCTCGCAGCTCAACGCGCTGCTGGACGCCGACGCCTACCAGGACCTGATCGGAGGCTGATCCGTGCCCTACACGCCCCACACTCCCGAGGACGTGCGGGAGATGCTGGAGGTCGTCGGCGCCGCCGGCGTGGACGAGCTCTTCTCCTCGCTCCCGGACGAGGTGCGCATCGACGGGATCGACCTGCCGCCGTCCCTGTCCGAGGAAGAGGTCCTGCGCGTGATGAGCGGCCTGGCGTCGCTCAACGCCGGCCAGGCCGACGCCCTGTCCTTCCTCGGCGGAGGCGTGTACGACGGCATGGCCCCCGCCGCGGCCGAGGCCATCACCTCGCGCAGCGAGTTCCTCACGGCCTACACGCCGTACCAGCCCGAGGTGTCCCAGGGCACCCTGCAGGTCATCTACGAGTGGCAGACCTTCGTCTCGCGCCTGACCGGCCTGCCGGTGGCCAACGCCAGCATGTACGACGGGGCCACGGCCCTGGTCGAGGGCGTGCTCATGGCCCTGGCCCGCACCCGCCGCTCCGTGGTGCTCGTGCCCGAGACCCTCAATCCCCGCCACCGCGCCGTGCTGGATACCCACATGGCCTGCGAGGGGACCGAGGTCCGGGTGGCTCCGCGGGGCGATGACGGGACGACGGACCTGGACGCCCTGGCCGGCCTGCTGGACGACACCGTCGGGGCCGTGGTCATCCAGAACCCGAATTACCTGGGCTGCCTGGAGCGTTGCGACGCCTTCGCGGCGAAGGTGGCCGAGGTCGGGGCCCTGGTGGTGGCCAGCGTCAATCCCGTGTCCCTGTCGCTGCTGAAGACCCCCGGCGAGTACGGCGCCGCCGTGGCCGTGGGGGAGGCCCAGCCCCTGGGCATCGCGCCCTCGTGGGGCGGCCCCCTGCTGGGTTTCCTGGCCTGCTCCGACCAGATGAAGCGCCAGATCCCCGGCCGCGTGGTGGGCCGCACCGAGGACGTCGAGGGGCGTCCCGGCTACGTCCTGACCCTGCAGACCCGCGAGCAGCACATCCGCCGCGAGAAGGCCACGAGCAACATCTGCTCCAATCAGGGCCTGAACATGTGTCGGGCCACGGTGACCATGGCCATGCTCGGGGCCGAAGGCTTCGCCGAACTGGGCCACGCCAACCGGGTGCGTTGCGAGGCCCTGCGGGCCGAGCTGGCGGCGATCTCCGGCGTGGAGCTGCCCTTCGCGGCGCCCGTGTTCAACGAGTTCGTCGTGAGGCTGCCCGGCGACGCCCGCGACTTCATCGACCACGCCCGCGAGGCCGGCGTGCTGGCGGGCATCCCGCTGGACGGCACCGCCGGCTGCGGCGAGGGCGACCTGCTGGTGGCCGTCACCGAGAAGCGCACCGCCGAGGAGATCCGGCACTACG
>CAYFKR010000006.1:32323-37722 GCA_964343835.1 uncultured Fibrobacteraceae bacterium | reverse complement strand
CCTGCTGGACTGGATCGAGGGAGGCGAGGCATGAGCCGGAACGTCGAACCCCGCCGCTGGGGCGCCAACCTGCAGCCCAACCTCTTCGAAAGCGGTCGCGCAGGCCGTCGCGCCACGACCATGCCCGCCTGGGACGGCGACGAGCCCGACACGACCCTCCCGGCGGAGTACCTGCGGGCCGAGCCGGCGGACCTGCCGTCGCTGTCGGAGCCCGAGGTCATGCGCCACTACACGCGCCTGTCCGGCCTGAACCACCACATCGAGCGCGGCATGTACCCCCTGGGCAGCTGCACCATGAAGTACAACCCGCGGCTCAACGAGAAGGTGGCGGCCCTGCCCGGCTTCGCGGACCTGCATCCCGAGCAGGACGAGGCAGACATCCAGGGCCTGCTCTGCGCCCTGCACCTGCTGCAGGACGCCCTCTGCCGCATCACCGGTTTCGACGCCTGCAGCCTGGTGCCGGCCGCCGGCGCCCAGGGCGAGTTCCTGGGCATGCACGTGATCCGCGCCCTGCACGTGGCCAACGGCGAGGCCCACCGCGACGAGGTGCTCATCCCCGATTCGGCCCACGGCACCAACCCGGCGTCGGTGGTCCTGACCGGCATGAAGCCCGTGACCATCCCGTCCGGCGACGACGGCCGCCTGGACCCCGAGGCCGTCCGCGCCGCCTGCGGCCCGAACACCGCGGGCATCATGATCACCAATCCCAACACCCTCGGCCTGTTCGAGACGGACATCGTCGAGGTGGCCCGCATCATCCACGAGGCCGGCGGCCGCCTGTACATGGACGGCGCCAATATGAACGCCATCCTGGGCAAGGCCCACCCGGCGAAGATGGGCTTCGACGTGGTGCACCTGAACCTCCACAAGACGTTCTCCACGCCCCACGGCGGCGGCGGTCCCGGCGCGGGTCCCATCTGCGTGACGGCGGAGCTGGCCCCCTTCCTGCCCGGCCCCACCATCGTGGAGACCGACGGCGTCTATCGCCTCGATCATCACGAAGGGGAGGACCGCCCGGCCATCCACGCCTACCAGGGCAACGTGGGGGTGTGCCTGCGGGCGCTGACCTACATCCTGCGCCTCGGCGGCGACGGCCTGGAGCGCGTGGCGGAACGGGCGGTGCTCAACGCCAACTACCTGCTCGAGCGCCTCACGTCCGAGGGGTTGCTGCGGGTGGACCAGGCCGAGGGCTGCCTCCACGAGTTCATCGCCACCGGCACCGACTGGAAGGAGCAGTACGGCGTCCGCACCCTCGACGTGGCCAAGCGCCTGCTCGACTACGGCGTGCACGCCCCGACGATCTACTTCCCGCTGATCGTCGAGGAGGCCATGATGATCGAGCCCACGGAGACCGAGTCCAGGGAGACCCTCGACGAGTTCGTGGAGATCCTGCGGGCCATCCGCGCCGAGGCGGCCGAGGACCCGGAGATCCTGCGCAGCGCCCCGGTCCACACGCCGGTGGGCCGCATGGACGAGGCCCGGGCCGCCCGCCAGCCCGACCTGAGCTGGCTCGGCCCCTGCAACTGCGGATGAGCGCCGTGAAGCTCCGCGTGTACCGCGACGGCCCCCTGCCGGGGGCCGTCAACATGTCCGCCGACGCCCGCCTGCTCGAGGAGCACGCGCCGGGCGACGATCCCGTCCTCCGCGTGTACCGCTGGCGGCCCTGGTCGGTGACCCGGGGCTGGCACCAGCCCGACGACGGCTTCGCCCACGACGTCATCGCCGAGCGCGGCTGGGACCTGGTGCGCCGCCCCACCGGCGGCCGTGCCATCCTCCACGCGCAGGAGCTGACCTATGCCGTGGTCGGCACCTCGCCGTCGGACCTGTTCGGCGAGAACCTCCACGCCACCTACATGACCATCAACCGGGCCCTGGTCGCCTTCCTCGAGGCCCTGGGCCTGGCGCCGGACATCAGCGAGGGGGAGAGCCTGGAGGAAGCCCGCGGCGCGGTGTGCTTCCAGTCGGCGGGACGGCACGAGGTGACGGTGGGGGGACGCAAGATCATCGGTTCGGCGCAGCGCCGCAGCGAAGGGGTCTTCCTGCAGCACGGCTCGATCCTGGCCGGTCCGGCCCATGTGGATCTGCTCGACGTGCTGCCCGGGGCGGAGAACACGCCCGGCCGCCGCGAAGCGTTGCTGGACGCCACCACCGATCTCTCGCGGGAGCTCGGACGGGACCTGAACGAACAGGACCTCGACGAGGCGACCGGCCTGCTCGTCCGGTCGTTCGCCGAGGTCCTCGCTCTGGAACCGGTGGAGGAAGGGTCCTCCATCCGGCCCCGCAACAACCCCTGATCTTCTAGAACTCCAGCCCGAAGGCCGAGGCCACGCTCACGCCCTTCGAGTCGTCGGGGATGATGGACCCGTGGTTCGCCACGGCGATGTCCCACTTCAGCGGCCCGAGCCCCAGGCCCAGCCCCGCCGACGAGCGCCGCTGCGTGGCGCCGCCCCAGCCGAAGCCGATCCTCGGCTTGAACCACGACGCCAGCCGCAGTTCGAACCCCGCGTTCACCATCGTCCGCGCCGACACGCCGGCCCGCTCCTCGATGGCCCGGCTCACGTCCACCGCATACAGCAGGCGGCCCCAGCGGTTGCTGGCGCCCAGGCTGACCACCCGGGGCAGGTCGCTGCTGTACGGGTCGGCGGCGTAGGTGGTGTCGGAGGTGGCGACGGCGGCGTCGAAGTCGTCGGTGGCGGCGCTCAGTGAGTCGGCCGACGCGTGCCACTCGCTGCGCTCCACGTCGGTGTTCCAGTCCAGACGGCTGGCCGCTCCGCCCACCATCAGGCCGAAGGTCCAGCCCCGGGGAGCCTGGAGGGCGAGGCCCACGTCCACGGCCCAGCCGCTTCCGCCGCGCGAGGTGAGGTAGGCGGCGTCGGCGGACCCGCGCACCCCGTCCATGTCGGCCACGATACCGCCGGTCGCCTCCTCGACGCGGACGTCATACAACCCGTGGAGGTAGCGGGCGTTGACGCCCAGCGCGAGGCGGTGGGTGCGCCGGGTGATCAGCGGTGTGGCCCAGGAGAGGGTCGCGGAGGCCAGGGCGTAGGCCTCGCCATCGGTGTCGTCGAACGAGAAGGCCTGACCGATCTCGTTGCCCATGAGGATCAGGTCGAAGAAGTCCTTGTCCAGCGTGCCGCTGCCGCCCCCGATGCCCTGGACCGACAGGGCGAAGGGACCGGCGCAGACGCCCAGGGCCGAGGCCCGCACGTTGGCGTCCATGATCAGGCCCTCGGTGGGGATGTCGTCCAGAAGCAGCTGCTTGTCGGCCTCGGTCAGCGTGGTGCCGGAGATCTCGTTGTAGCGGGCGAGGGAGTAGCTGTTGTTGTTCAGGTCCACGGCCACCGACGCGAGTCCGATCTGCAGGCCCGAGTCGCGGCTGATGACCAGGTTGGCGGGGTTCCAGTCCACGGCGTCGAGGCCGCGGGAGGCGGCGGTGTAGGCGTTGCCCATGCCCATGGCCCGCACGTGGCCCTGGGCGAAGGCGTCGCCGCCGATGCAGAGCAGCAGCAACAGCAGGGCCGCGCCCACGGCCACCAGGGGAAGGGAGGGACGGAGTCCGCGCTTGTCGTCGTCCATGTGGTGTTCTCCTTGCACGGTCTCCGCCCTCCTATTCATCGTCGCTCACCAGGACCTCGGCCGACAGGGCGCCCCGCACGCCCACGCCGTCGCAGATCCTCACGATCACGTCCTCGCCGTCGGTGCCGGGCAGCGCCGCCACCACGGCCATGTGGGCCCCGGGGGCGGTGATGGCCGACACCTGCTCCGCCGTCAGGGCGATCTCGTGGGTCGACACGCCCGGCTCGGTCACCCAGCGGTGGACCGGATCCACCACGCCCGCCGTCACGTCCAGGGGACCGATGGTCAGGGTCGGGGCGCTCAGGGTCGTGGCCTCGTCCGCGCCCACCAGCAGGCTCACCTGCACGCCCACCGGCAGTCCATTGGCGATCTCCGCCAGCAGCTCGGCCTGCACCAGGTGGTCGTCCAGGGCGTCGCGGGTGTCGGCGTCCAGGTCCAGGGGCTCCGGGTCCTGCTCGAACTCGGTGGGGTCGATGGCCAGCTGCAGCGGCGCGTCCACGCGCCACGTGACCTCGGCGCTGTCGCCGGGCCGCACGGTGCCGATCTCGTCCGGCCCGCCGATGCGCACCTCGCCCCGGAACACGAAGGTCTCGGGCAGGGCGCTCAGCAGGTCCTCGATGTCGCTGTTGGTCTCGTCGATGACGATGGTGGTGCGCGTGCCGCGGGTGTCGTCGGCGGCGATGCGCGCCACGGCGGTCACGGTGGTGGTGTCGCCCAGGGCGTCGATGCCCGACAGGGCCAGGTCGATGTCGCCCGCGATGCCCGTCCCGTTGACGATGTCGATGGTCACAGCGGCTGCCCGCAGGTGGAGCCCATCCAGTTCGTCGGGCAGGTCCAGGGACTCGGACACCGGATCCAGCACGTAGACCTCCTCCGGGATCACGCCGGTGACCTCGGAGAGGCTCAGGGTCGTGGGCTGGATCGCGGCGGCGATGCGGTCGGTGGCCGCGATGGTCACGGGCACCCCTTCGCTGCCCGCGGACACGATGTCCACGGTCCAGCCCAGGGCGGCGATGGGCTCGCCGTCCGGCGACGCGATGGCGCCGCCCGCCAGGTCCACCCGCGTGCTCGCAGAGCCGCTCGCGGGCAGGTCGAGCTCCAGGGAGACGGGCTGTCCGTCGGCCGTGGCGATCTCGGGGAAGCCCAGGGTCACGGTGCAGGGGATGGGCAGGTCGCTGCTCAGCTCCAGGCCGAGCACGCCGCTCTCCACGCCGGCATGGATCACGCCCAGGTCGTCGGGCAGGGCCAGCTCGCCGCCGTCGGTGAAGGTCTGCTCGCCGATCACGGCCTCGGCCTGGTCCACCACCAGCGACAGCAGCTCCACCGTGATGGACAGCCCGTCGTCGGGGGACAGGCCGTCGGCGGCGAACCCGCCCTCGGAGCCGCCCAGCAGGTGCACGGCCACCGCGTCGGGCAGCCACACGTCCGCCAGGTCCATCAGGGCCACGGCGCTGTCGCCGGGGGCGATGGCGCCGTCGAAGTCCGCCGACGCCAGCACGGAGCCGTCGGACGGATCCAGCAGGCCCAGGGTCAGCAGCGCGGGGGGCGCGTCGCCGGACACGGGAATGGGCAGGTCGTTGCGCAGGGTCACCCGCAGGCCGCCCGACTGCACGTGGGCGCTGGTGATGTCGGCCAGGTCGGCGGGATCGCTCTCCAGGTCGAAGTCGAAGGCGGGGACGGGGACCGGCCCCGGCGGCAGCGAACCGGCGCCCGGGAAGATCTCCTCGAGGGTGAACCCGAAGTCCAGGGGAGGGGCCGCGGGCAGCTCGATGACGCCGAGCACCGTTTCGACCTCTTCGCCGGTGATGTCCGCCGACAGGTCC
>CAYFKR010000006.1:0-32313 GCA_964343835.1 uncultured Fibrobacteraceae bacterium | reverse complement strand
ACCGGAGGAACCACAAGTTGAAATCGAGGTGGACCTGGCCGCAGCCGAAGTGCACGGGATTAAACCCGGTGATGTCCGCCGACAGGTCCAGGTCGAGGTCCAGGGCCGTGGTGTCGCCCTCGACGCTGAAGCCCAGCACCGAGTCGGCCAGGGCATGGAAGTTCTCCTGGTCCTCCACCAGCTCCGCCACCGTGAACTCGTGGAGCCCCAGGGGCACCGCGATGCGGGTGGAGAAGGTGGGCAGGGCCGGTTCCTCGATCTCGCAGCCGGTCAACGCCGGCAGCGCGACGGCCGCCGCGAGTGCCGCGGCGGTCCGGATGGTCGTTCGCAATGTCGTGATGCCTGTAGGTCGTGCCATGATCTCCCCCTGACGAACGCGGTGATCACCTCCGGGTCAGCGAGAACCGTGCCGGGGCGCGCGGGGACCCGCAGGGGCTTTCGGGGGAGTCGTGGGGAACCATGAGGAACCACGGGGAACGACGCGCCGGCCGAAATGTCGGCCGTCCGGGACGGGCCCGTGCGCGATGGGCCGGGGGCCCGTGGGCGGATTGCACCCTGCAACGCAGGCGCGTCCTTGACCTCCGCGCCGCGCCGTCCCTAGTATCAGCCCCGCCACGGACGGCCACGCCCCTGCACGAGGAGCCCCCATGATCCCCGAGGTGATCCGCCGCCTCGCCGCCGCCGCCGTCATGATCGCCGCCCTGCTCACGGCGGTCTTCGCCCTCGTGCACCTGGCTCCCGGCGATCCCGTGGACCTCATCGTCCATCCCGACCTCGACGACCAGGGCCGCGCCGACATGCGCCATGCCATGGGCCTGGACCGCTCCCTCGCCGAGCAGTACCTCGACTGGGCGGCCGGCCTGCTCACCGGCGACCTGGGCCGCAGCCTCCACTGGCACCGCCCGGTGACCGATCTCCTGGCCGAGACCCTGCCCCGGACACTGCTGCTGACGGTGAGCTCCTACGTGGTCCACATGGTGGCGGCCGTCCTGCTGGGGGTGCTGCTGGCGGTGAAGCGTCGCGCCTGGTGGGCACGGCTCCTGGATGCGGGTGGGCTGGTGGTCCACTCCCTGCCCTCGTTCTGGCTGGGCCTGATGCTGATCCTCGTCTTCGCCCGCTGGCTGGGGTGGCTCCCCGCCGGCGGCCTGCGCGACAACGCCGCGACCCTGGGCGGCCAGACCGGCTGGCTGGACGTGGCGCGCCACCTGGTGCTGCCGGTGGCGGTGCTGGGGCTGGCCACATCCATCGGCACCGCCCGCCTGCTGCGCACCGGCCTGCTGGAGCAGCTCGGCCAGGACTACGTGGCGGCGGCCCGGACCCGTGGCCTGCCCGAGCGCACCGTGGTCTGGCGCCACGCCCTGCGCAACACCCTGCTGCCCATGGTCACGCTGGTGGGCCTGGACGTGCCCTTCCTGCTCAGCGGCTCGGTGGTGGTGGAGATCGTCTTCGCCTGGCCGGGCATGGGGCGGCTCGCGGTGGACGCCATCTTCGCCCGGGACTACCCGGTGATCATGGCCGTCACCGCCATGAGCGGCGTGCTGGTGGTGCTGGGCAACCTGCTCGCCGACGTCCTGTACCGCGTGGTGGATCCCCGCGTGGGGAGCGGGAGGTCGGACCCGTGACGACCCGCACCGCCTGGCGCGATCCTTCCCTTGCCGTCGGCGTCGTCATGCTGGGGGCGGTCCTGCTGGCCGCCCTGGGGGCCGACGTGCTGGCCCCGGCCGACCCCGGCGCCCTGGGGGTTGCCGGCGATCGCCTGCAGCCGCCGTCGGGTGATCATCCCTTCGGCACCGACGCCCTCGGCCGCGACGTCCTCTCGCGCCTGCTCCACGGAGCCCGCGCCTCGCTGTTCGCCGGCGTCGTCGGCGCCCTGGGGGCCTGCCTGATCGGTACCATCGTCGGCGCGGCCGCCGGCCTCGGGCATCGCAGGCTGGACCGGACGCTCATGTCGGTGACCGACCTCTTCCTCTCGTTCCCGCGGATCTTCCTGGCCCTCATGCTCATCGCCCTCTCGGCGCCTTCGCTGGGCCTGGTGGTGGGTGTGATCGTGGCCACGGGCTGGATGGGGGTGGCCAGGCTCGTGCGCGCCGAGACCCTGTCGCTCCGCGAGCGCGACTTCGTGACGGCGGCCCGGGGCCTGGGCCTGGGCGCCGCGACGGTGGCCCGGCGCCACATCCTGCCCCACGTGCTGCCCCTGGTGACGGTGTGGGCCATGCTGCGCCTGGGCAACGCCATCCTGCTGGAGGCCTTCCTCAGCTACCTGGGGCTGGGCACGCAGGAGCCGGCGGTGTCGTGGGGGGCGATGATCGAACACGGCCGGCCGTTCATGGTCCAGGCCTGGTGGACGGTGGCCCTGCCCGGACTGGCCATCGCCTGGACCACCATCGGGGCCAACCTGGCCGGTGATGCCCTTCGCGACCGCCTCGACCCCCGCCATGCGGAGAGGAGGGACGTGGCGTGAACCACGAACCCCTGATCCGCTTCGACGACCTCTCGGTGACGTACCGCGGTGCCGACGACCCCGCCCTCCGCGGATTCGACCTCCGGCTCGAGCCGGGAGACTCCGTCTCGCTGGTCGGCCGGTCCGGGAGCGGCAAGAGCACGGCCGCCCGTGCCGCCTGCGGCCTGCTGCCTGCGGACGCCGCCGTGTCCGGCCGGATCCTGTGGCGGGGCGAGGACCTGCTGGCCATGTCGCCGCGACGGCTGCGTCGGGTGATGGGCTGCGGCGTGGCCGCGGTCTTCCAGGATCCCACCGGCAGCCTCGATCCGGTCGTGCGGGTCGGGGACCAGATCGTCGAGACGCTCCGGCACCACCACGGGCTGGGACGTACGGATGCGGAGCGCCGGGCCGCCTCCCTGCTGGATGAGGTCCGGCTGCCGGCGGCCCTGGCCCGTCGACACCCCCACCGCCTGAGCGGGGGCGAGCAACAGCGCGTGGCCCTGGCCCTGGCCCTGGCCGGGGAGCCCCAGCTGTTGATCGCCGACGAGCCCACCACGGCCCTGGACCCGGTGGTGCGCGATGGGATCGTGGCGCTGCTCCGGGAGTCCACGGCCCGCCGTGGTACCGCCCTCGTGTTCATCACCCACGACCTCGTGCTCGCCCGGGACGCCGCCGACCGCATGCTCGTGCTCCACGACGGTTCCGTTGCCGAAGGCGGCACGGCCGACGGGATCCTGACCCGGCCCGGGAGCGACGCGGCCCGCGAACTGGTGGCGGCCCTGGAGGCGCCGCCCGCGGCGGCCCCGGTGCGCGAGGGGGGAGGGACGGCCCTGGCCGTCGACGGACTCGCCGTGCCCGGTACGGGGGACCGCCCCCGTCTGGCGGACGTCCGGTTCGACGTGGCTCAGGGCGAGGCCTTCGGCCTGGTCGGCCTGTCGGGAGCCGGCAAGACCACCTTGGCCCGCGTCCTCGCCGGCCACCTGCCGGCCGGCGGGACCATGGCCCCGGAACCCTGCCGCAAGGGAGCCCCGTCCCGGGTCCAGATGATCTTCCAGAATCCCACGGCGGCCCTGGACCCCCGGCGGACGGTCCTCGCGTCGGTGGCCGATGCGGCGGCGGCGGCGGGCGCCGTCGATCCGACCGCCGAGGCCGGGGAGTGGCTGGAGCGTGTGGGGCTCGTCTCCGGCCTGGCCTCCAGGCGGCCCCATGCCCTGAGCGGCGGGCAGCGACAACGCGCCGTCGTGGCCCGGGCCCTCGCGGCCCGTCCCGAGGTGCTCGTGGCCGACGAACCCGCGAGTTCCCTTGATCTTCCGGCCAGATTGGAGCTCGTGGACCTGCTGGACGAGTGCCGTCGGGACTTCGGGGTGGCCCTGATCCTGGTGTCCCACGACCTGCGCCTGGTGACCCGCTGTTGCCGTCGGGTCGGCGTGGTGGACGCGGGGCGCCTGGTGGAGATCGTGTCCGTGGGAGAGGAGCCCGCGTCCGTTTCGGGCAGGGCCATCTGGGGGGCGGGCGTCGGACGCTCCCGTTGAGCGGGGAGAGGTGGGCCGGATCACCCGGATATCGCCGAAACACATTAGGTTGACACGGCTTTCACCGATCTCTATATTCAGCCCGAAGTTGCCGGTTGAAGCACAGAACCTCTTGTTTCGCGACCATTTCCCCCCACCGGGGATGGCCTCGGAGTGGTCGATGATCAGGACGCGTGCGTTCTGCATCGACACGGCTCCAGGACCCGCCGTGAACCCGTGGAAAGGTCGAAAGGCACCGGCATGATTCGGACCTGTCCCGTTGAAAGGAGCGGCACCATGCTCCGACGTCCCCTTCGCACAGGGACCCGGCCGCTGATCTGGCTGTTCGCCCTCGCAGCGCTGCTGCTCCCCGTCCTCGCATCGGCCCAGGGTGCCCCCGGCACCATCAAGGGCGCGATCCGCGACACCGAGAGCGGCGAGTTCCTCGACTACGCCAACGTGCTCCTCAAGGGCACCAACAAGGGCACCATGTCCTTGGGCGGCGGCGTGTTCTACTTCCAGGGCCTGCGCCCGGGGGAGTACACGGTCCAGGTCCTCTACCTCGGCTATGCGCCCGAGGAGATCGTCGTGCAGGTGATGCCCGGCGAAACTCACGAGATCCAGTTCGACATGAAGGTCGTGATCGTGGAGACCCTCGACGCCATCGAGGTCGAGGGAGCCAAGTACATGGTCGAGGTGAAGAGTACGGTGCAGGAGCAGTCCATCGACTCCTCCCGTCTCCAGAAGTACGCCATCGACTCGGTGGAGGACGCCGTGGCCAAGCAGGCCGGCGTGGTGATGCGTGACGGCCAGCTGTACGTGCGAGGCGGCAGGTCGGGCGAGGTCTCCATGCAGATCGACGGCGTGCCCGTGGACAACGTCGGCGGCGGCGGCGCCCTGTCGGTGTCGTCCATGGCCGTGGAGGCCGTGAACACCGTGACCGGCGGCATGACCGCCGAGTTCGGCTCGGCCATGTCCGGCGTCATCAACGTGACCACCAAGTCCGGCGGCGACACCTTCGAGGGTCGCATGCGCTACATGACCGACGACTTCGGCCGCCAGGACAAGACCTTCACCAACTACGACCGCTTCGAGTTCGGCTTCGGCGGTCCGTCGCCCATCAAGAAGCTCACCTACTTCTTCACCGGCGACATGTCGTTCACCGACCGCGAGAACTACTCCGTGGCCAACCGCCCCGAGTACCGCGTGAACCTGGGCGACGCCACCCTCTTCCAGTTCCGCCGCCGCCAGAACAACTCGGTGAAGGGCTCCACCAAGTGGAAGTACACCTTCAACGAGAACATGAACGTGACCGGCGAGTACACGCTGAACTACAGCTACAACGAGTCCTACGCCCCCAACTGGAGCGTGTCGGGTTACTCGCGGCGCGTGCTGTACATGCCCCTGGTCGTGCCCACGCCCGGCGACGAGTCCTGGCTGTACACCCGCAACAACGTGCCCGTGTACTACGGCCCCTGGGTCGAGACCATGCAGCAGGACGCCGTGCCCGCCGTGGTCATGGACTCCCGCAACTCGAGCCTCGTGCGCCGCGTGGCGCCGATCCTCCAGGTGCGCGCCACCGACGGCCGCGTGTACACGGTGGTGGCCGAGCCCGTCTTCGACGGATTCCGCTATCCCTACTCCACGTTCTCCACGGCCCAGGAGGACAGCTCGTTCACCTGGTTCAACTCGGCCAACCGCGACGACGCGTGGACCAGCGCCGGCCAGCAGCTCAAGTTCGTGCTCACGCACCGCTTGACCGACGAGACCTTCTACACCCTGAAGCTCTCGATGCTGACCAGCGACTCGCGCAACACCGTCAACGACAAGATGCCCTGGGAGTTCAACCATGGCGGCATCTGGTCCCCCGGCCTGTTCGCCGGCCAGTCCAGCGTGTACCTGCGCAGCTCGGACTATTACACGGACCCGCTGAACCCTCTGTTCATCACCACCAGCGACTCGCCGATCTACCAGGAATTCTACACCAGGACCTACCTGATGAAGTTCGACCTCTCCAGCACGCGCTGGGAGGGCCACTTCGTGAAGACCGGTCTGCAGTTCATGTACAACGACCTCGAGGCCATGCAGGTGGGATCGCCCGCCATCGAGCGTCAGAACCGGTTCACCCACGAGTACAGCCTCGGCGGCGGCCGGAACATCTACCACACGTACAACCCCGAGGCCTCCTGGTACATCCAGGACCGCTGGGAGTACGAGGGAATGGTCATGAACTACGGGTTCAGGTGGGACATGTTCTCGCCGGGCTCGGCGGCCAAGATCCTGGTGAACAACGACGAGGTGGACAAGAACGTGGTGAAGTACAAGCACCAGTTCTCGCCCCGTCTGGGCTTCGCGTTCCCCATCACCGAGCGCGACGGCTTCAACTTCAGCTACGGCCGCTTCATCCAGTTCCCCACCCGCGACAAGCTGTTCAGCAGCCAGGACGCGCTGGGCAACCTGGGCGTGCTCGGCAACCCGAACCTCAAGGCCGAGACGACCGTGGCCTACCAGGCCGGTGTCCGTCACCAGTTCACCGACTACCTGGCCGGTTCGGTGGCCATCTACTCCCGCGACATCTACGACCTGATCGCGGCGACGGTGGTCACGGACGAGGAGACGGGCAACCAGCTCGCCCGTTACATCAACAAGGCTTACGCGTCGGCGCGCGGCGTGGAGTTCACGCTCAACAAGCGCTTCAACGACAACTACGCCTTCGACATCGCCTACACGTACTCCTTCGCCGACGGCGTGGCCTCGTCGCAGGAGTTCGGCTCCAACCCCAACGGCCTGGAGTACCTGCCCAACCAGGAGCTGCCCCTGAACTGGGACCAGCGGCACGTGTTCCACCTGTCGCTGCTGCTGTCCGAGCCCCAGGCGTGGTCCGGTTCCATCACCTTCTCCTACGGCAGCGGCTTCCCGTGGACGCCCGTGGACCGGTTCGCCCGCAAGGCCGACCCGCTGCTGGAGAACAGCCGCAGGCTCCCCGCCACCTACCAGCTGGACTTCCAGGGCGAGCGCAACATCGACTTCTACGGTCAGAAGCTGACGCTCTACCTGCAGGCGTTCAACCTGATCAACCAGGACATGCCGCGCGGCAGCGCCACGGGCCTCTCGCCCGGCATGAACAACGCCGGCATGGACGGCGGAACGTACCTGACCGAGACCGGGAAGTTCGGCGGCGCCTACCTCCAGGACGCCAACGGCGACAACTACAACGAGTTCATTCCGATCAACGACCCCCGTATCTTCATGGACCACCGTCTGTTCCGCGTCGGCCTCGGCTGGCAGTTCTAGCGGCCGGCGACGCAGGATCCCGAAGATCTGGCAAGGAGAAGGATTGAATCCATGACGAACCTGAGACGCAGAACTCCGCGACGGACGCACTGGCAGGGCATCGCATGCACCTTGCTCGTCGCGGTGATCGCGCTTGCGGCCGGCGACGCGGGGGCCCGTTACGAGAACGACGGCGCCGGCCCCCTCGGGCCCGGCCCCGCCGACGGCTTCCTCGAGACCGGCGGCGAGTTCGTGATGAACGTGGGCGAGCTGCAGATCAACATCACGAACTTCGGTCTGATCGGTTCCTACCCCGGTTCGAACAACCAGTTCAGCGACTCGCCCTCGGCCCAGTGGCCCTCCGGCTCCGGCGTCGAGTACCTGTTCGCCGGCGGCCTGTGGGTCGGCGGCGTGATGCTGGGCGAGGAACTGGTGTCCACCGGCCAGTTCGAGTGGGAGATCATCGGTCGCGACCTGCTCGAGGCCACCATCTACGAGGGCATCGCCGGTCGCCTTTCCCGGCCCGTGGGAAACGGGGATGCGGGTGGCAAGCGTGAGCCCGAGAGCGGCGCCGACGACGACGAGGACGGCCTGATCGACGAGGAGACCCTCAACGGCTTCGACGACGACGGCGACGGCCTCATCGACGAGGACTTCGGTCAAATCGGCAACCAGATGCTCGTGACGACCTTGTACGACAACACCCGCCTCGCCTCGGAGCGCTGGGCCGACCACACGCCCCTGAACATCAAGGTCGTCCAGTCGGCCTACGCCTGGGAAAACGACGACGCCGACGACTTCGTGGGCTTCGACTTCAAGATCACCAACGTGGGCGTCGCGACCATCGAGGACATGTACATCGGCTTCTTCGCCGACTCGGACATCGGCTCGCGCAGCGGCCAGGGCATCGCCGAGGACGACATGGCCGGCTTCTTCAACGGCGTGGTCGAGGCCCGCGACGGCTCCTACGTGCCCGTCTCGGTGGGCTACATGTACGATGACGACGCCGACGGCGGCGAGGCCCCCGGCTACTTCGGCATCCTCTTCCTGGACCACGACACCGATCCCTCGGGCCGTACGGCTCCGCCGTCGGTGCGCCTGCGCTCCTACAACCACTTCTCGGGCCAGGCCCCGTTCGATTCCGGCGGCGACCCGACCAACGACTCCGAGCGCTACGAGCTGCTCAGCGGCCAGGAGTTCGACCAGCCCGTGGCCGAGGGCAAGCAGAACGACTTCCGCTTCCTGGTGTCGGCCGGCCCCTTCGCCGAGCTGGACCCGGACGAGACCCTCAACTTCCAGTCCGCCATGGTGGTGGGCGAGGGGCTCGAGGGCCTGAAGCGCAACTGCGCCGAGGCGTCGCTGACCTACTTCGGCAACTTCTTCAACATGGACAGCGACAACGCCACCGGCATCAACGGCCGTGAGACCCGCCTCTGCGTAGCGGATCTGGGCGACGACCTGTTCAACTTTGCCGCGGATTACATGGACACCACCTGCATGACCGAGGAGTTCGCCCTCGGCCAGCAGCTGATCACGGCGGCGGACCTCGACCCCGAGGGCTGCATCTACGTGAACATGGACAACTGCTTCGAGTGCTACCGGCAGGTGGGCGAGGAGTGCAACCGCGAGAACATGTACATCGCGGACAACACCCGCTGGAACTGCGCCGACCCGGCCATCCCGGACGACGACAAGGCCGGCTGCACCGGCATCGGTGGCAACGAGTTCCAGATCAACTGGCTGGTGGGCATGGCGCCGCCGCCCCCGGGCATGCGCCTGTGGCCCACCGACAACGCCGTCTACGTGTACTGGGACAATCGGAGCGAGACCACGCCGGACATCCGCATCAACCAGATCGACTTCGAGTCGTACCGCATCTGGCGCGCGGACAACTGGGACCGTCCCTTCGGCTCGTCGGTGGACAACGGCCCCGAGAGCGGCCTGTGGAGCATGATCGCCGAGTACGACGTGGTGAACACCTTCGTGCAGCGGCGCGAGCTCAGCAACGGCACCGTGGTGCGCGACACCCTGCCCCTGGGGCGCAACACCGGCCTCGAGGCCGTGCGCTACCGCCCCCGCGTGCTGGACGATCCGCGCTTCGTCGGCCTGTCCGAGGCCATGCAGGTCGTGGTGGACGCCGACACCCTCGGCGCCTACCCGCTGCGCCCGGAGCTCTACGACGCCACCGGCACGCCCATCGAGGGGCTGGAGGGCCTGACGCCCTGGGACGACTATCCCGCCGCCCTCGACACGTTCTTCATGGTGGCCTCGCGCGACGCCTACCGCCCGACCCATGTGGCCAAGCAGGGCGTGGAGTTCTACGAGTACGTGGACCGCGACGTGCACAACGGCTTCCTGTACTTCTACTCGGTGACGGCCACGGACCACCTGGTGGACCTGGCCTCGTCCGAGATCGCCGGCGACGGCCTCTCCGGCGACCCCGGCTCGTCGTTCACCAACACGAGCCCCGGCGCCAAGGCCCAGACGGCCGAGGAGCGCGCGCGCAACGGCGCCAACATCTACGTGTACCCGAACCCGGCCACCCGGGAGGCCCTCGAGGAGTTCCAGGAGCTGAATCCCAACGCCGACGATCCCACCGGCGTGAAGATCTGCTTCGCGAACCTGCCCGAGGCCGTGAACAAGGTCGAGATCTTCTCCCTGAACGGCGATCTGATCCAGACGATCGACCACGACGGCACCACCGGCTTCGGCGAAGCCTGCTGGAACCTCGTGAGCCGCAACGGACAGGAGATCGTGAGCGGAATCTATCTGTATTCCGTGCAGACGAGCGACGACGCCTTCGACGATTTCATCGGCAAGTTCGTCGTCATTCGCTGAACCCGTCCGCCGGATGGACCGGCGGCGGTATCCGTCGCATGACGGACCTGGAGGTAACATGAAGCGCATCGTTACGCTGACCCTCGTGGCCCTGATGCTGCCCGGCATCGCCAGCGCGGATCTCTTCGAGAAGGTCGGCACCTTCGGCGCCCAGTTCCTGGAGATCGGCACCAGCGCCCGAGCCACCGGCATGGGCTCGGCCTTCACGGCCGTGGCCGACGACGCCAGCTCGGTGTTCTGGAACCCCGCCGGCTTGGTGGAGGTGCGGGGCAACGAGTTCCACCTGTCCCAGGTGGAATGGCCCGCCGACACCAACCTGAGCTCGGCCGTGCTGGCCTTCAACCCCAGCATCATGCCCGGTACGTTCGCCCTCTCGGTGCGTTCGTTCTGGCTGGACCCGATGCTCGTGAGGACGGCCTTCCTGCCCGAGGGCACCGGCGAGACCTTCGACGCCGGCTCCGTCGGCTTCGGCTTCTCCTACAGCCGTTTCTGGACGGACAAGTTCTCCGCGGGCTTCACCCTGAACTACCTGCACATGGGGCTGGCGGAGGAGAGCGTCAACACGGCGAGCTTCGACTTCGGCGTCATGTACCGGATCGGCGTGAGGAACCTGCGTCTGGGCATGGTCATCCAGAACCTGGGCGGCAAGATCACCTACGACGAGCTGCCCGCCAAGATGCCCACCAACTTCAAGGTCGGCGCCGCGTTCCACGCCCTGGAGTGGGACAACAGCAAGGTGATCGCCTCGGCCGAGTTCCAGCACCCGAGCGACAACGCCGAGCGGGCCAACTTCGGCCTGGAGTGGGACATCCGGAGCCAGCTCTACGCCCGCATCGGCTACCACATGAACTACGACACCGACGCCCTGGCCTGGGGCTTCGGCGTGGCCCTGAACTCGGGCAGCAAGAACCGGATCCTCTTCGACTACTCCATGGTCGACATGACGGCCCTGCACTACGTGCACCGCCTGAGCCTCTCGTTCGCCTACTAGGCCCTTCGACAGGCCGCGAACCCGACGCCCGCCCCGTACCTCCAGGGGGCGGGCGTCGTCGTTCCGGCAGGGCGCGTTGTTGCCACGACCACGGGTCTTGCCGTAGCTTCATGGTGTTGTCCGCCACCATGGATCGGAGGTCGCCATGCCCGTGAATTCCGCGGTTCCCGTCTTCCCGCGCCGACTCGTACTCCCGATGCTGCTCGCGGCTCTCGTGCTCGCGACGGCCGTCGCCGCCGATGCATCCCTGGTCCGTCCCCTCGAGTCACAGGGCGAGATCGCCGGGGTCCTGGACGTCCACGAGCGCCCCGGGCCCGACGGCCGTCTGGACCTGGTGCTGCTCTTCGCCCTGCCCAACCGGGAACTGGCGTTCCTGGAGGAGCGGGGAGGCCGCTACCACGGTCGGCTGCGCGTGAAGGCGCGGCTGCGCCAGCAGGACGGCCGCGAGATCGTCCGTGAGGAGGCCCTGGACCTGCGGGCCCCGAACCTGGACGCCGTGGAATCGGGCACCGCGAGGCAGGTCTTCAGCCTGGTGGTCGAGGACGTCGCCGGGCCCTACGCCACGCTGGATGTCCGCGTGGACGACCTGTCCGCCACCCGCGTCGTCTCCACAGGAGAGGCGCCCCGTCCCCCCGCCGCCGTGTTCGCGGGGGAGTGGGTGCGGCCCGTCCCCGACGACGAGATCCCCGGCCTGAGCATTCACCCGCCCCTGTTCACCGCCGGCGCGCCCCTCGGCATGCTGCCCGAGGCCCTGGGCGAGGCGCCGCCCATCTCCCGGCGCATCCTCCACGACCACGTGAACCCCACCCGACGCTACGGGCTGGAGGCGGAACGGCTGCAGGTGGTCTTCGAGGTGGCCGCTGACGCGGGGCGTCCCGGCACCGAGAAGCTCCTGCCGCGGAACCTGATGATGCAGGTGCTGGCCAAGGAGCTGGACCTGGTGCACCGCGACACCCTGCAGGTCCTGGACGACCCCGTGTCGTTCCTCGCCTCCGGAGGTCGCGCCACGGTCTCCTGGGAACTCGACGTGCAGGACCTACCGCCGGGTTCGTACCAGCTCAGCTGCGCGCCCCTGGACGGCCTGGGCGGTTCCTGGATCAACGAGTTCGACGTGGTGTGGAGCATGGAGGCCCTCACGCGATCGCGTCCCGAGCTGCTGCTGGTGGGGCACCTGGTGCTGCCCGACGACGAACTGGACCGCTTCGAGCGCACCGGCCCGGTGGAGCAGGACGCCATCCTCACCCGCTTCTGGCAGGAGAACGATCCCGACCCCACCACCCGCATCAACGAGGCTGAGATCGAGTTCCGGGAGCGCATGGCCCACGTGCGTCGCAACCTGGGCGGGTTCGGACGGAAGCAGCCCCTGGACGACCGCGGTCTGGTGTACCTGATGCTGGGGCCGCCGGACGACGTGGACCGCCAGGTGATTCCGGTCAACTCGGAGAGCTTCGAGGACGCCGTGCAGAAGGTCTACAACGCCTACGAGCACATCCATCAGGGACTCTTCGACGCGCCGGTGGCGGACATGCCGACGGCGCTGGGGGAGACCACCGAGGAGCGCCAGGCCCAGAGGGAACTCCGGGCCCGGGTCACCAGCCACGAGAAGGTCAAGTCCTACGAGCTGTGGAGCTACAACAACCAGGGCAGGCCCCTTTTCGCGAACCGCTTCAGCGGCAAGCCGTCGGGGCTGCGGTTCCTGTTCCTGTCGAGGCTGGCCGACGGCAGTTACAGCCTGGAGGTCTCCAACGCCGCCGACAGCGGGATCTAGGAGGCAGCGCAACCCCAATCATGTCCGCACGTTCCCAAGTTCACCATTGACTTGGACCATGCGTTGACACTTATTTCAGGACACGATAGACTCCCGGCCATCATCCGGGAGCGCCGGCAAGTCCGGCGGCCGCGAACGCCGGCAAGACCCGGCAAAGACCCGGCCCGATCCGCCCCGACGCGGCTCCCCACTCGCCGCTACGCGGACCGGGCGCCCGAATTCCGCGGGTCCCAATCAGGAAAGGGAGATCTGGCACCATGGCTCGTCTTGGTACGATCAAATACGCCGTCCTCGGAATCCTCTGCGTCGGTCTGCTGATGACCGTCGCCCCGAACGCGTCCTTCGCCCAGGAGGAGGAGAGCGGCCCCAACGTCGAGGGCATCATGGCCACCAGCGACTCGCTGGCCTTCGGTTCCACCGCCTCGGACTCCGCGAGCGAAGTCCTGAACATCCCCGAGGTCCGCGGCGGCCTGATGGGCATGGTCGAGCGCAGCCCCTTCGGCAAGTCCGGCGCGGGCGAGCTGTTCGTCAAGGGCGGCAACTTCATGTGGTGGCTGCTGACGGTCGCCCTGCTCGGCATGGTCTTCCTGATCGAGCGCATGTGGACGCTGAACCGCGCCCGCGTGAACACGCGGAAGCTCATCGGCACGGTCATCACGACGCTGCGCAACGACGGCGTCCAGGCCGCCGCCGAGGAGTGCCAGAAGGTGCGCGGTCCCATCGCGGCCATCCTGAACTCCGGTCTGCAGAAGGTGGACCGCGGCCCCGAGGCCGTGGAGAAGTCCATCACCACCGCAGGCACCATCGAGATGGCGTTCCTGGAGCGCGGTCTGATCTGGGTGAGCTCGGTGTCGACCATCGCGCCGCTGATCGGATTCCTCGGTACGGTGTCCGGTATGATCAACGCCTTCGAGGCCATCGCGAGCTCCGACACGGTGAACGCCCAGCTCGTCGCCGCCGGTATCTCCGAGGCCCTGATCACCACGGCCACCGGCCTGATCATCGCCATCCCGACGTCCATCGGCTTCAACTACTTCGTCTCGGCGATCGACCGCTTCGTCATCGAGATGGAGGAGGCTTCGGCCGAGCTGATCGACGAGCTGCAGCGTCAGCAGTACGGAAGCTAGTGATGATCCCGCGCCCCTGCGGGGGAGCGACGAGAGGAGTCCCGAGTGGGCGTTCTGGCCAAGCGTAAGAAGAACAGGGCAAGCGCCGAGATCCCCATGGCGTCCACCAGCGACGTGGCCTTCCTGCTGCTCGTCTTCTTCATCGTGATGCCGATGAAGGCGGACGAGATCGGGATCTCGCTGGTATTGCCGGCTAAGTCTGAAAAGACCGACGACATCAAGCTGAAGGAAAGTGATGTCGCTTCCATCAGGGTCCTGCCGAGCGGACAGATCCTCTTCAACGGCCGTCCGATCCAGCTCAAGGCGATCCAGGGCGCGATTCGCGAGCGGGTCGCGGCCAACGACAAGACCGTGGTGATCCTCGAGACCCACCCCGACGCCGTGTACGGCATGATGGTGGCGTGCCTGGACGAGGTGAAGCTCTCGGGAGCGCGCAAGTTCTCCCTCAAGACCACGGACCTGTAGGTTCCGTAGGACAGGGGATAGATTCGGATGAATTTCAATCGCTCCACGAAGAAGGAAACGTACATCCCGACCTCGTCCATGGGCGATATCGCGTTCCTGCTGCTCGTCTTCTTCATGGTGACCGTCGTGTTCACCGACGAGAGCGGTCTGGTCGTCAAGCTTCCCCGCGCCGAAGCAGGCGAGGAGGGACTTCGCGAGATGATCTCGAACGTGTACATCAACGAGAAGGGGATGATCTCCATCGACGACGTCATCGTCAGGTCGGAGGACGTGGCCCGGATCATGATGCGGAAGATCACCGAGAACCCGTTCATGATCGTGGCCTTCAAGACCGACAAGTTCACGCCCTACCAGACGGTGCACGAGGTGATGGAAGGTTTGAAGGAGGCCAACGCCGTGAAGGTCTTCTTCAACACCGACATGGAAATGCCGGGAATGGCGTTCTAGGAAGGTGGATTCCGTGTCCAGCGCGACCTACAAGCTGATGGCCTCGGCCAACGACCACTTCAAGAGCCAGTACCCCAAGTACATGCGGTGGGCTCTGATCGCGTCGTTCGTGCTCACTATCCTGTTCTTCCTCTTCTCGCCCAAGGTGGAGATCACACCTTACAAGATCTACAATGACGAGATGGAGCTGACTGATTTCGACGATACGCCGATCGAGGACTTGCCCGATGTCCCCAAGGAGGCCCCTAAGCCCGTAAGGAATATCGAGGCTGTACCGGATTCCGAAGCGGATGAGGACGTTGAGATCGCCGATACTCTTCTGGAATCCGACGAGATGCTGAACTTCGACGACCTCTACGACGACGGCGGCGGCGACGGCTTCGAGGTCTCCCAGGAGAAGCCCAAGCTCTCGCGCTTCGTCTCCCCGGATTACCCGGAGATGGCCCGCGCGTCCCAGCTCGAGGGCACCGTCGTGGTGAAGGTGCAGGTGGGTCCGGACGGATCGGTCATGCAGGCCGTGGTGATCCAGGGCGTGCACCCGCTGCTCGACAAGTCGGCCGTGGACGCCGCCCGCCGATGCAAGTTCATCCCGGGCAAGCAGCGCGGCATCCCGGTGAAGGCCTGGATGGCCATCCCCTTCGCCTTCCGACTGCACAGCTAGAACCGACGAAAATCGTGTTTCGAGGGGCGGGGATGCAACCCCGCCCCTTCTTTTTGCGTTCGAAAGGGGCCGCGCGGGAATCCGCGCCGGAAAGCGTTTGGCAGGAACGGTTCCCTTCCCTAGAATCCCGGGACGAATCCCATCCGAATCCACAGGAGTGACTCATGAGTCTCCGTGTCGCGATCACCGTGTTCGCCTTGCTGATGACGACGGCCGCCGCCTCGGCCCAGGACACCCCGGTCTATTCCCTGGGCGACTGCGTCTCCATGGCCCTGGACTCCAGCCCCACTCTCGCCACGTCGCAGGAGAACCTGCTGATCGCCGAGGCGGGGAAGAAGCGGGCCTGGGGCGCCTTCCTGCCCAGCCTGTCCGCGTCGTACACCACCCAGCGGAGCGAGCGGACGGACTTCGACTACGAGATCCGTGATCCGTCCACCGGCAACGTGATCGACACCATCGACTTCACGACCGAGTACAAGGACAAGCGGCTGGCCCTGAACAGCAGCCTCAACATCTTCGACGGCTTCGCCAAGTTCGGCGGCCTCAAGACCGCGAAGAACGAGCTGAAGGCCGCGGCGTCGAACCTGGCCTACTCGCGCCAGCAGCTCATCGAGACCGTGGCCACCGCCTACATCAACCTGCTGCGCAACGAGCAGCTCCTGGACGTGGCCGCCGAGGCCCGCGACCTGGCGGAGAAGGAACTGGAGAAGGCGGAGACCTACCACCGCATCGGCAGCGCCGCCCGCAGCGACGTGCTGCAGGCCAAGGTGCGCCTGGAGCAGACGAAGCTGGACGAGGTGCGCGCCCGCAACGCCGCCGAGCAGAGCTTCGCCGAACTGGCCCACGCCATGAACCGCCCCTTGGTGGAGCGCTTCGAGGTGGACCGCTCCCTGCTGGCCCGCGACTACGAGCTGGCCGGTCTGGACACCCTCTTCGACGAGGCCCTGGAGCGCCGCGAGGACCTGCGCAGCCGCGGCTACACCCTGGAGGCCCGGGGCGGCGACGTCACGAGCGCCAACGCCGGCCTGCTGCCCTCGCTGGACCTGTTCGGCAGCTACTCCCGCTCGGAGAACGAGTCGGAGTTCCGGTTCGGCGCCCAGGAGTCCGACGCCAAGTCGTGGGGCTTCCAGGTGCAGTGGAACATCTTCGACCGCTACCAGACCCTGGCGGGCCGCTCCCAGGCCTACGCCCGCAAGCGCATCGCCGAATACGACCTGGAGCAGGGCCGCCTGGACGCCCAGCTCGAGGTGCGCCGCAACTACAACAGCGTGGTGGAAGCCCGCGAGCGCATCGGCCTGAGCCGCGAGACCATCGTCAACGCGGAGGAGGAACTGCGCCTGGCCCAGGAGCGCTTCCGCGTGGGCGCCGGCACCATGCTCGACCGCATCACCGCTCAGGTAAACCTGGCCCAGGCCCGCGGCGACGAGGTTCAGGCCCGCAGCGACTTCCTGATCGCCTCGCTGGCCCTGGACCGTTCGGTGGGCCGCGCCCTGGACACCCTGATGGAGGACTGATGGACGGCCGCGACTCCCTGATCCACATCCGCGGACTCTGCCGCCACTTCGAGGTGGGCGGCGAGACGGTCCGCGCCGTGGACGAGATGGACCTCGACGTTGAGCGGGGGGAGTACGTGGCCATCATGGGCACCAGCGGATCGGGCAAGACCACCCTGATGAACGTGCTGGGCTGCCTGGACAGCCCCACCGCCGGCCGCTACCGCCTCCACGGCACCGACGTGGCCGAACTCGGCGACGACGATCTCGCGGGCATCCGCAACCGCGAGATCGGCTTCGTCTTCCAGACCTTCTACCTGCTGCCCCGCCTCACCGCCGCCCAGAACGTGGAGCTGCCCCTGGTCTACGGCGGCGTGACGGCGACCGAGCGCCGCACCCGCACCGACGAGGCCCTGGCGGAGGTCGGCCTGACCGACCGCGCCGACCACCGTCCCAACGAGATGAGCGGTGGCCAGCGGCAGCGGGTTGCCATCGCCCGTGCGCTGGTCAGCAAGCCGTCCATCATCCTGGCCGACGAGCCCACCGGCAACCTGGACAGCACCACCAGCGAGGAGATCATGGATCTCTTCGACTCCCTCCACGCCACCGGCCACACCCTGCTGGTGGTGACCCACGAGGAGGACGTGGCCGCCCACGCCCACCGCGTGGTCCGGCTGCGGGACGGCCGCATCGAGAGCGACGAGCGCCGTGCGTCCTGACCGCCTCATCCTGATCCTGCTCCTGCTCCTCACCATCTCGTCCGGCGCCTTGGCCCGCGGCCGACCAGACCCCCGCCCCGAACCTCTCGAAGCCTCCCTGGCCACCCGCTACGACGAGGCCGGGCGCCCCGTGGTGACGGTGGCCGTGTCGCGTCCCCACCACCGCCTCGTGTTCACCCGCGACTCCGGCGGCGAACTGGCCTGCGAACTGCGCGTGACGGTCATCGCCAAGCGCGACGGTCGCCAGGTGGGGGGCGGCATCCGCTCGGTGAGGACGGTGGTCTCGGACTTCGAGGCCACCCGCTCCGAGACCCCGGTCACGTGCGCCGTGCCGGTGGCCCTGCCGGACGACGCCCGCGTGGATCTGGAAATCCACGCCGAGGTCGTGGGCACCTCCCGCTGGTGGCGCGCCGTGATCCGCTACGCACCCGGCGGGGGAGGCACCATCCCCTGGTACTTCACGGGCTTCGACTGGAACCTGCCCGGCGGCTCGTCCCCGGATCTCGAGCGGCGCATGGAGACCCTGGACCTGGACCTGGTGCTGGGCGTGCGGCCCGGCCCCCGCGACGGCGAGCGCCCCGTGCGCCTGACCGTGGCCCTGCGCGACGCCCAGGGCAGCGAGACGGTCCTCTCGAGGCGGGATCTGCCGTACCCCGCCACCGTCGACACCCTGGCCCTTCACGTCGCGATGCCCACCCGCGATTTCCCCTTCGGCCGCCTCGCCCTCTCGGTCTACCTGGAAGACGACGAGGACGGCCGCCTGGACCTGAGCCCCGAGCGCGAGTTCGTGAACTACGGCCTGCCCTTCCGCGACGACGCGACCTGGCGCCGCCACATCACCTGGCTGGAGGGCGTGGTGCCGGACCGCGGCGAGCGCCGGGCCCTGGAAGCCCTGCCCACCGACCGCCGCGCCGAGGCATGGCGGAACCTCTGGGACACCCGCGGCCCCGACGCCGAACCCACCGAGGCCCAGCACCTGGCGCGCATCGTGGAGGCCGACCGCCGCTACGCCCGCTTCGGCCGGGGCGCCCTGAGCGACCGCGGCCTGACCTTCGTGCACCGCGGCCCGCCCGATCACATCGATGCCATCGGCCCCCAGGCCAGCAGCAGCGGTGAGTGGGAGGTCTGGTACTATCGCAGCGAGGGCGTGAAGGTGGTGTTCTACGACGCGTACGGGTTGGGGGATTACAGGCACTATGCGGAGCTTCCCTATTAGGAGATCGATGGTGATCAGGATCATGATGATGGTCTGCTTGGCGGCGATGGTTGCCGGCGCGGTGGTGGCCGCGCCTTCGGCGCGGTTGGAGGCGTTGGCGGGGGATGGGTTGTTACTTGAGGATATCGGGGCCTACCATCTATGGCCGGCTTCGGTGGCTTCGGCCGAGTACTTCAGTGCCTTTCGATTGGATGTCGATCACAGGCTCGAGAATACCAACGAACTTGCTGTCCAGATGCTCCAGAGCCTTGGCGAACAAACGTCTTTTCACACGCGCCTGAACAGGGCAGATCCCACGACGATTGACTCCAGTCGTTTCATCCTTCAGGTCGCGAGGAAGCTTGGAGATTTTGCTGCTGGCGTGGGCTTCGTTGAAGATACAGAGGATTGGCACGACCAGACCACAGCGCCCCGTTCCGGATGGCAGGGGGGATTGCTGTGGACACCGACTGACAGGATGTACCTTGAATGTGCTTATGAATGGACATTCTTTAAACACCACCCGTATTGGGATCATGATCTCTACGACGTTCGTTGGCGCGGACGCATCTCATACCTGTTGTATGAAACCGTTGTCGTTTCACTCACTCACGACGATCACGAGATGGATTCGACAGTTCTCGGCGAGCCTTATGAAGGCGCTTTGGAGTACCGGTCAAATGAGATCTCGGTCCAGGTCATGCCGGATTCAGACAGCATGCTCGTATTGGCGTTCTACCACCGTGACCAGGTTTCTGTTGCTGATCACTACTATCACCCGAGCATGACACGGTCCTGGA
Organism: uncultured Fibrobacteraceae bacterium; assembly: GCA_964343835.1. Lineage (GTDB taxonomy): Bacteria > Krumholzibacteriota > Krumholzibacteriia > LZORAL124-64-63 > LZORAL124-64-63 > CALEMW01. The sequence goes on along the minus strand of CAYFKR010000006.1, from coordinate 12,585 downwards.
TAAACGAGCAATGTGTGCGTCTTGGTGTAGAGGTGCGTCCTTCGGCATGGGTGACCTTGAGGAGTGGGATGGCCTATGCCCTGACCAAGAGGTATTGGAATCCAACGCCGCTTCATTCTGTCGCATTGAGCGCAGGAGCATCGATTCATCTTGGGGATGTAGATGTCGTCATGGCATGGAGTGACAGTGGTGGCCGGTATGGGAGGTTTCTCCCGGGGGGTGGTCCTTCACCAGTCCTGAAACTCGACGTCGTCCTCTTCAACTGACGCACCCCGCAACCCACACCACCCCGCCCACCGTCAACCGACGGCGACCCGCACCCCATCATTCCCGACTCCTACTCGTGATTCCCCAGGAACAGATCATGCAGAGGCGCCAGCGCCCGCGCCGCCTCGGCCGGCGGAAGCAGCAGCCGCAGCATGCCGTCCACGGCGATCAGGTGGACCCCGTCGATGCCGAGGTCGGCCAGCAGGGCGGCCACGCGCTCGCGCACGGCGAGCCAGCTCGAGGGGGGCGGGCCGGCGAGGGAGAGGCAGGTGAGGCCGCGCTGGAAGACGGTCTGGCCGTCGGGCTCGGCGGGCAGGAGGTCGCGGAGGCGCGACACGTCTCCGGAGCCGCCGATCACGCCCCAGCGCTGGGTGCCGTCGTCCTGGCGGGTCCATTCGGCCAGGGGCGGGCGCTCGGCCACGGCGGTCATCAGCGCGGCGGGCAGGGCGCCCGGGGCGCAGGGGAGGCCGGAGACCTCGAGCAGGGCGGCGTCCTCGCGGGCGACGATGGTCAGCGGGTGCCAGCGGCCGTCGGGGTCGGCGGCGGGGCGCGCGGCCGGTGCGGTGGACACGAGGGTGCCCGGCGCGTCGTGGAAGCTCGAGCCCACGAACAGGGGCACGTCGTGTTCCCGAGCGTGGCTCACGGCGCGGTGGTGGACCACGCCGCAGCCGGCGCCGGCGATGCGCTCCATCTCCTCGTAGGAGAGCACGTCGTGGCGCAGGGCGTCGGGCACGGCATGGGGATCGGCGGTGAACACGCCGTCCACGTCCTTGAGGATTTCGCAGCGCTCGGCGCCGAGGGCGGCGGCCAGGGCCACGGCCGTGGCGTCGCTGCCGCCGCGGCCGAGGGTCGTGATCTCCCGGTCGCGGCTCACGCCCTGGAAACCGGCGACGACGACGACCCTGTCATCGTCCAGGGCCTCGCGGACGCGGTCGCCGCGTACCTCGAGGATGCGGGCGTCGGTGTGGCTGCCGTCGGTGATCAGGCCGCACTGGGAACCGGTGAAGGAGATGGCGGGCACGCCGAGGTCGGCCAGCGCCATGGAGAGCAGGGACATGGTGATGCGTTCGCCTACGGACAGGAGCATGTCCAGCTCGCGGCGGGCGGGGTCGCGGCTCACTTCGTGGGCCAGGTGGACCAGCTCGTCGGTGGTGCGGCCCATGGCGCTGACCACCACCACCAGGCGCGCGCCCTCGGCGCGGCGGGCGGCCAGGGCGGCTGCGACGGTGCGGATGCGGTCCACCGAGGCGAGGGAGGAACCGCCGTATTTGCGGACGAGGATGGTGGGGGTCGAGGACGTCACGATGGTTCTCCGGTCGGGGATGGGCGCCGATGGCGAGAATAGGGCCGAAAACCCCGTCAGACAAGGAGAAAGCCCCCATATAAGGGTTGCCGACGCCGAAGGCGTCTGCTAACTTGGTGCCGCCTCCCGTTGCGAGGTAGTGTGTTCAAATCAAAGAAGATGCGGCATTTCGGGCCCCTCGCGGACCCGGGGGTGGCCGCTCCGGCGGCGTTCCGCTGCCTCTCGGCCGGCGTCCGGGATCTCGCGCCGGTGGAATTGCTGACCCTCGCACTCGGCGGGGGATCGGCGCCGCCCGCCGTGGCGGCGAACGTGCTGGGCAACCTGGGTGGCGTCGGCGGACTGGCCGAGGCGGACGCCCTCCGCCTGGCCCGCATGCCCGGACTCGGGCCGGCCCTGGCCCTGCGGCTGGTGGCGGCGTTCGAACTGGGCGCGAGGATCGCCGGACGCGTGGACGAACCCGGTGCCTCCATCCGCGGCCCCGGCGACCTGCACGGCCTGCTGCTGGAGGAGTTCCGTGGCCGCGACCGCGAGCGTTTCCTGGCCCTGCACCTGGACACGCGCCATCGCCTGCGGGCGATCGAGACGGTCTCGGTGGGCAGCCTGGGCGCCTCGCTGGTGCATCCGCGGGAGGTCTTCCGCACCGCGGTGCGGCGGGGGACCGCGGCCCTGGTGGTGGCCCACAACCACCCCTCCGGCTGCCCCGAACCGAGCCGCGAGGATCTGGAACTGACCGCCCGCCTCGCCGAGTGCGGGCGACTGATGGGGATCGAGGTGCTGGACCACGTGATCGTGGGTTCCGGCGTGACGACGAGCCTCCGCGAGCGGGGCTGGCCCGACCATGCGGCATCGAGGTCGCGGGCGGCCGACACCTACGAAGGGTGACCGACATGCTCTCCCGGCTGAACAACCTGTTCACGAACGACATCGCCATCGACCTCGGCACGGCCAACACCCTGGTGTACATCAAGGGCAAGGGCATCGTGCTGAACCAGCCGTCGGTGGTGGCCCTGGACAAGTCCACCGGCAAGGTCTACGCCGTGGGCACCGAGGCCAAGGCCATGCTCGGCAAGACGCCGGAGAACATCCACGCCATCCGTCCCCTGAAGGACGGCGTGATCGCGGACTTCGAGGTCACCGAGTACATGCTGCGGGAGTTCATCCGCATGGCGCAGAAGAAGCGCCACTTCATCGCGCCGCGCATCGTGATCTGCGTGCCCTCGGGCATCACCGAGGTGGAGAAGCGCGCCGTGCGCGACTCGGCCAAGCACGCGGGTGCGCGGGAGGTGTCCCTGGTGGCCGAGCCCATCGCGGCGGCCATCGGCGTGGGTCTGCCTGTGGACCAGCCCAGCGGCAACATGATCATCGACATCGGCGGCGGCACCACGGAGATCGCGGTGATCGCGCTCAACGGCATCGTTTGCGACACGTCGATCCGCGTGGGCGGCGACGAGATGGACGACGCCATCGTCAACTACATCAAGAAGAACCACAACCTGCTGATCGGCGACCAGACCGCCGAGCACATCAAGAAGACCGTGGGCTCGGCCTTCAAGCTGCAGCAGGAGGAGGAGATGGAGATCAAGGGCCTCGACCAGGTCACCGGCATCCCCAAGCTCCAGAAGATCTCCACCCTGGAGATCCGCGAGGCCCTGCAGGAGCCCATCCAGGCCATCGTGGACGCCCTGAAGCACGCCCTCGAGCAGACGCCGCCCGAACTCGCGGCGGACATCAAGGACCGCGGCATCGTCATGACCGGCGGCGGCGCCCTGCTGCGCGGCCTGCCCGAACTGTTGCGCGAGCACACGGACCTGCCCATCAACCTCATGGACGACGCGCTGCTCTGCGTGGTCCACGGCACCGGCCGCATCCTCGACGACTTCGAGAAGTACCGCCCGGTGATCATGAAGAGCGCCAAGGACTAGGCGTGAAGGTCGCGCCGCAGTCCCGCGCGGTGGAGCGGTCGACCCTGATCCTCTGCGTGCTGGTCTCGCTGGTGCTGCTCGGTCTGCCCCTGGAGCGCAAGACCGTGGTGGCCGAAGTGCTGGCCCACGTCCTGACCTCCCCCTGGAACCGGACCGTCGATTTCGTCTCCGACCTGGCGTCGGTGCGCGCGGAGAACGCCGATCTGCGGGCACGCCTGGCCGCCCGCGACATCGGCGACGGCGCCGCCGACCGCCTGCGCCGCGAGCGCGACGAACTCCGCCGCTCCCTCGGCCTGCACGCCCGCAGCCCCTCGCGCCTGGTGGCCTGCGAGGTGGAGCAGCTGCAGGTGGACGCCGCCACCACCCTGGTGCGCGTGATGTCCACCGAGCCCGTGGAGTGGCGCGTCCACCAGCCCGTGATCACGAGCGGGGGACTGGTGGGCCGCGTCCACCAGCCCGACGGCGATCGCGCCGCGTGGGTGGAGCTGGCCTCGTCTCCCGAGTTCGCCCTGTGCTGCGAGGTGGAGCGCACCGGCCTGCCGGGCATCCTGCGACCGGGGACCGGCAGCTTCGCCCTGACCCTGGTGGGGCGCGACGAGGACGTGCGGCCCGGCGACCGCCTCGTGACCTCCGACATCCCCGCCGTGGGCGCCGCCGGCGGCGCCCTGGCCTCGGCCATGCCGCGGGGGCTGCCCGTGGGCGTGGTGACGTCGGTGGACACGCCCCTGCGCCAGATCTTCAAGGCCGTGCAGGTGGAGCTGCTGGCCGACCTGGGCGCCCTGGACGTGCTGTTCGTGGTGACCGGCGACGGCGACTGGCTGGACGCGGGCGAGGAGGAGACGCCGTGAGTCGGTTCGTGATCACGACGTTCCGCCTGGCCCTGCTCGCCCTGCTGGGCGAGACGTTCATCGCGCCGCTGCTGGCCATGGGCGACGTGCGCCCCGACTTCGCCCTGATCAGCCTGGCCATCCTGGCCATGGCCGAGGGGCCCTTCGCGGGTACCCTGGGCGGGTTCGTGCTGGGGCTGATCATGGACAGCTCCGTGCCCAATCTGCTGGGCCTGCACGCCCTGACCAAGTCCCTCGCCGGGTTCGGCATCGGACGCTTCCGGGACCGGCTGGTACCGGGCCTGTGGCTGGTGGAGGGCGTGACGGTGGCCGTCGCCGCCCTGCTCCACGACGGCGTCTACCTGGCGGTGGAGAGCTGGAGCCTGCGCACGGCCTTCTTCCGCCCCCTGTTCCTGGAGATCCTGCCCTCGGCCCTCTACACCGGACTCGTGGCCGTGCCGCTGCTCCGGATCGCCGACCTGCTCGGCATGATGCGCCGCGACGACTGACCGGAGGACGCCATGGCCCAGACCCGAGCGCTGCAGACCCGCATCTATCGCGGCCTCGTGGTGCTGCTGTTCGGGATCGTGGCGGTCAACCTGTTCCGGATGCAGATCCTCGACCACCAGGACTACCGCGACCAGGCGGTGCGCAACCGCCAGGAACGGGTGCGCGTGCGGGCACCGCGAGGCCGGATCCTGGACCGCGAGGGGCAGGTGCTCGCGGACAACGTGTTCAAGGCCGACATCACCCTGCCGCGCTCGTCCCTGGCCGACGCCGGTCCCGACAGCACCCTGGCCACCCTCATGGCCTGGTTCGACCTGGATCCCGAGGCCACCGAGGCGCGCCTGCGCCGCCAGCTCGACGCCGGCCGTCCCCGGCTGACGCTGGTGCAGGACGCGGACATGGCTCGGATCGCCGCGGTGGAGGAACGGGCCCGGGAACTGCCGGGCGCCCGCGTCGACGCCCAGGCCAGACGACGCTATCCGTACGGACCGCTCTTCGCGCACCTGATCGGCCACACCGGCGAGGTCTCGTCGGCGGAGGTGGACACGGCCGGGGACTTCCCCCTGTACCGTCCCGGCGACACCATCGGCCGCGAGGGCATCGAGGCCGCCCGGGAGGAGGACCTGCGCGGCCAGTCGGGGTGGTACCTGCGCGAGGTCAACGCGCGGCGGCGCGTGGTCGGCACCCGCGAGATTCCCCTGCTGGAGGTGCGTCCCGGTCGCGACGTGACCCTGACCCTCTCGGCCACGCTCCAGGACAGCATGATGGCCGCCATGGACGGCCGTCCCGGATGCGCGGTGGCGCTCTCGTTGCCCGACGGCGACGTGCTGGCGGCGGTGAGCCTGCCCACCTACGACAGCAACATCTTCGGACGGGGCATCACCAGCGAGGAATGGAACGCCCTGCTGGCCGACCCGCGCCACCCGTTCCTCAACCGGCTGGTCCAGGCCACCTACCCGCCGGCGTCTCCCTACAAGATCGTGACCTCGCTGGCGGCCCTGGAGAATGGGGTCGCCAGGGCGGGGACCAGCTTCGAACCCTGCTTCGGCAGCTACCGCTTCGGCAACCGCGATTTCCGCTGCTGGAACCGGACGGGCCACGGCCCCCTGGACCACGCCGGTTCCCTGGTCCACTCCTGCGACGTGTTCTACTACCAGGTGATCCAGCGCATGGACCTGGAGCAGCTCCGCGACGTGGCCCTGGTCCTCGGACTCGGCTCCACCACCGGCAGCCCGTTCCCGGGCGAGGCCGCCGGGAACATCCCCGACGCCGACTGGTACGACCGTCGCTACGGCGAGCGGCGCTGGACCCGCGGCGTGCTCCTGAACAACTCCATCGGCCAGGGCGAGGTGCTGGTCACGCCCCTGCAGATGGCGGTGCTGACGGGACGGGTGGCCATCGGCGACGCCAACCTGGCGCCCCGGTTCACCCTGGATACCGACCCGCAGCCGTCGGCGCCCCTGCCCTTCCGAGAGAACCACATGCGCTGGGTCCGCGACACCATGGGACAGGTGGTGGACATGGGGACCGGCACCCGCGCCCGACTGGAGGCGGTGGAAGTGGCCGGCAAGACCGGCACCGCCGAGAATCCCCACGGCGAAGACCACGCCTGGTTCGTGTGCTTCGCGCCGAAGTCCCATCCCGAGGTGGCCGTGGCCGTGATCCTGGAACATGCGGGCCACGGCGGCGCGGTGGCCGCACCCGTGGCGGCCCGCTGGCTCGACGCCTACGTGGCCTGGCGCGACGGAGGAGGTGACCGGCGATGACGATCTTCCAGGGACGCTCCACGATGACCGGCGCCCTGCTCATCGGCCTCTACGCCCTGCTCTGCCTGGCCAGCCTGGCGGTGCTGTGGAGCGTGACCGAGGGAATCCGCGGTCCCTACGAGGCCACCGACCCGGGAGTGGCCAAGTCCGTGTTCTGGCGCCAGGTGGTGTGGATTCTCATGGGCTGGACGGCGCTGCTGGTCGCGTCGCGCCTGCCGCTGAACCTGCTGGAGGAGGGGGCGCCGTTCATCTACATGGCGGCCGTGGCGGCCCTGCTGCTCGTGCTCGTGTTGGCCCCGGAGGTGGCGGGGGCGAGGCGCTGGTTCGCGCTGGGGCCGGTGAGGATCCAGCCGTCGGAGCTGGGGAAGGTAGCGCTGCTGCTCATGCTGGCCCGGATGCTGGGGCGGAGCGACCCGTCGGGACGCCAGCTCCTGCCGGTGGCCGGATCCCTGGTGCTGGCCATGCTGCCCATGGTGCTCGTGCTCCGCGAGCCGGACCTCGGGACGAGCCTGGTCTACGTGGCCATCTGGCTGGGCATCGTGTTCTGGTTCGGCCTGTCGCCGGTGGTGCTGCTGAGCGTGGGTTCGCCCCTGGTCAGTGCCGTGCTGAGCTTCTATTCCGAACACATCGCCGGCACGCCGTGGCCCTGGGGCGGATACCTGCTGGTGCTGTTGGCGGCCCTGTACATCGGGCGCTTCCGGTTGCTGGAGAGTTTCATGCTGGTGCTCGCCAACATCGGCAGCGGCATCGGCGCCTCGGTGCTCTGGGAGGGGCTCAAACCCTATCAGCAGGCCAGGATCATGAGCTTCTTCCAGCCGGAGCTCTTCCGGTACGAGACGGGGTACCAGGCCATCCAGTCCAAGATCGCCATCGGCAGCGGGGGGCTCTTCGGCACCCAGTACCTCCAGGGCACCCAGAAGGGACTGGCCTTCCTGCCGGAGCGGCACACGGACTTCATCTTCTCGGTGGTGGGCGAGGAACTGGGCTTCGCGGGGGCCATGCTGCTGCTCGTGCTGTTCGCGGGGATCATCCTGAGGGGCGTATCCGTTGCGGCGGCGGCGCGCAAACCCTTCAATTCCCTGCTGGCCATCGGCGTGGTGACGTACTTCTCGTTCCACGTGCTGGTGAACATCTCCATCACCACGGGGCTGCTGCCGGTCACCGGCCTGCCCCTGCCGTTCATGAGCTACGGCGGATCCAATTTCCTGGTATCGTCGATCCTGCTGGGGCTGCTCGTGAACGTCGGTTCGCGCACCTTCGAATCCTGAACGGGGAGGGACCCTCGTGCATCCGCACCTGATCGGACCGGTCAAGAGCTTCGGACTGCTGCTGGCGGTGAGCTTCGTGGCGGGCATCCTGCTGAGCGTGCGTCGGGGACGCGGCCGCGGGCTGCCCGACGAGACGGTGGCCGACGCGTCGTTCACCGTGCTGGTGGCGTCGCTCATCGGCGTGCGTCTGTTCTTCGTGCTGACCCACCTCGACTCGTTCGAGCCGTGGTACGAGGTCTTCATGCTGTGGAAGGGCGGGCTGACGCTGTACGGCGGCATCCTGGGCGCCATCGCCGCGGTGGTGTGGTTCTGCCGACGCCACGGCGTGCCCTTCCTGAAGATGGCCGACGTGATGGCGCCCCAGGTGGTACTGGGCATCGGCCTGACCCGCCTCGGCTGTTTCCTGAACGGTTGCTGCTACGGCCGGCCCACCGACGGCGCCTGGGGCATCGTCTTCCCGTCCACCTGCGCCGCGGGGGCCGCCCATCCGGGCGAGGCCCTGGTGCCGTCCCAGCTGCTGGCCTCGGGGGGCGGTTTCCTGATCTGGGGCCTGCTGCTGCTCTGGGAGCGGTTCGACGGCCGGCGCGGCGGGACCTTCGGACGGTTCCTGCTGCTCTACGGCGTGATGCGCTACCTGGTGGATCTGGTGCGCGACTACGAGCCCGGCGCCGTCCACGGGTTCGGCCTGACCACCAGCCAGGTCATCAGCATCGGGCTCATGGTCGTGGGCTCGTGGATCCTGGTGCGGGCGAGGGGAGCGGTCCGTGACCTCTGAGGTGCCGGGACTGCTCACCTTCGACGGCACGGCCCTGCTGGCCGATGGGCGGCCGTGGTCGCCGCGTCGTGACCTGTGGGTCGTGCTCGGGCATCCGGTGGCCCATTCGCGCTCGCCGGAATTCCACAATGCGGCCATGGCGGCAGTCGGCATCGATGCCGATTACACTCGTCTGGACGCGGCACCCGACGCCATGCCGGCCCTGCTTGAGGCCGCCCATGGCCTGGGCATCCGGGGCGGCAGCATCACCATTCCGCTGAAGGAGATCGCCGCGACCCTCTGCGGCGAGCTCACCGACGAGGCGCGGACGCTCGGGGCCGTCAATGCTTTCGCCGCGGGTCCCGACGGCTGGCGTGGCCACAACACCGACTTCGGCGGCCTCGTGGAGGTCCTGACGTCGGCCGGCGTCGGGCGGGGCTGGCGCGGCGTGGTGCTCGGGGCGGGGGGAGCCGCGCGCGCCGCCGTGGCGGCTCTGGAGAGAGTCGGGGCCGAAGAATTGACCGTGGCTGCACGCTCCGGACCGGGTCGGGAACGAACCGCGGCGTGGCGTGCCGGAGGGGGCGCTCCCGTGTTCGAGCTGGCCCCGTGGGAGCCGTTGGTCGCCGACGAACGCCCCGCGGCCGTGATCTCCACCGTGCCGGCCGGCGTGCCGGTGCGTTCCGTCCTGCCGCCCGTCTCGACCGTCGGCGGCGATCTCCTGGTGGACCTGCGCTACGGCGTGCAGGAACTCGATCGGCCCCCGGAGCCCTGGCGTTTCCAGGACGGCGAGGGCTTGCTCATCGCCCAGGGCGCGCTGGCGTTCTCATGGTGGTTCGGCATCGAGCCGGACCGTGCAGTGATGCGTGCGGCCCTCGGCGGCTGACCCCTCCCGTCTTCATCCTCCTCCCGGATCCGAGCGAGACATGGCCTTCCCTTTCCGGGAGCTCGTCCGTTGCCTGCTCGACGTGGTGTGGCCCGAGCGTTGCGTGGTCTGCGGTGCCTGCGACGAACTCTGCCGACCGGGAACACCGGTGGCGGGACTGCGCCCGTGGGATCATCCCCATCTCTGTTCGTGCTGTCTGGAGCGCATCGTGGAGAGGCCGGCTCCTGTCCGGCGTCTGACCTGCGGCAGTCCCGTCCTGGCTGCCGTCGGAACGGGCGACGAGCTGGCGCAGGTCGTCGGCGCCATGAAGTACGACGGGATCCGCGGTGCGGCCTGGCCCCTGGGGCGTCTCCTCGTCCAGCGGGTCGGCGGGGAGGTCCGGGCCGGGGGAGTGGATGCGCTGGTGCCGGTGCCGCTGCACCGCGGTCGCCGCTCGGAGCGCGGGTTCAACCAGGCGGACGTCCTGGCGCGGCTGCTGGCGGCGGGGTGCGGCGTGCCGGTCGTCTCCGCCGACCTCGACCGGCGCCGGGGAACGGCCCAGCAGGCCAAGCTATCCGGCGGCGGGGATGAACGGGGGCGGAACGTGGCGGGCGCCTTCCGTTGCCGCGAGGAGGGACGGGGGCGCCGCGTCGTGATCGTGGACGACATCCTCACGTCCGGCGCCACGGTTGACGATGCGGTCCGGGCCCTCGGCGAGGCCGGCTGGACGGTGGTCGCCGCGGCGGTGGTCGGGGCGGCGGCCGCGTCGTCTTGACACCGGCGGAGGCGCTCCCTACCATGCCGACCGAACCAGTGAACGGAGCCCCGAACCAGGCGGTCGTCATGAGGAAGATGGGAATCGAACAGCTCGCTCTCCAGGGACAGCGCGTCCTGATGCGCGTGGACTTCAACGTGCCCCTCGACAAGAGCGGAGCCATCACCGACGACACCAGGATCCGGGCGGCCCTGCCCACCATCGGCCGTCTGCTCGAGGGCGGCGCGGCGGTGATCCTCATGAGTCACCTGGGCCGACCCAAGGGGAAGGTCGTGCCGGAGATGTCCCTGCGCCCCGCGGCGGACCGCCTGGCCGGCCTGATCGACGCGCCGGTCCACTTCGCCACTGATACCGTGGGCGACGACGCCCGCGCCCGCGCCGCCGAGCTGAAGTCGGGCGAGGTGCTGGTGCTGGAGAACCTGCGCTACGCCGCGGCCGAGACGGACAACGATCCGGAGTTCGCGGCGGCCCTGGCCGGCCTCGGCACCTGTTACGTGAACGACGCCTTCGGCACGGCCCACCGCGCCCATGCCTCCACCGTCGGTGTCGGCGCCCACTTCGACGCGCGCTGTGCCGGACTGCTGATGCAGAAGGAGCTCGACAACCTCGGCATGCTGATGCAGGACCCGCCGCGTCCCTTCACCGCGGTGCTCGGCGGTGCCAAGGTCCAGGGCAAGGTGGAGGTCATCGAGAACCTGCTGGACTCCGTGGACACGCTGCTGCTGGGCGGCGGCATGATCTTCACCTTCTTCCGCGTGCACGGCCTGTCGGTGGGCAAGAGCCTGGTGGACGAGGAGAGCCTGGCGGTTGCGGAACGCATCCTCGCCAGGGCGGAGAGCGCTCGAGCCGAGCTGGTGCTGCCCACCGACGTGATCGTGGCCGACGACTTCCGGGCCGACGCCGCGTCGCGCGAGGTCCTGGTCACCGACATCCCGGACGGCTGGATGGGACTCGATATCGGACCGCGCAGCGTCGCGAGATGCCGCGAGGCCATCGCCGCGTCGAAGACCGTGTTCTGGAACGGACCGCTGGGCGTGTTCGAGATGCCGGCCTTCGCCAACGGCACCATGTCCGTGGCCGAGGCCGTGGCCGCAGCCACCGACGGCGGCGCCCATTCGGTCATCGGCGGCGGCGACTCGGTGGCGGCCATCAACCAGGCCGGACTGGCCGACCGCATCTCCCACGTCTCGACGGGGGGAGGGGCGTCGCTGGAGTTCATGGCGGGCCGGGAGCTCCCCGGCGTGGCGGCCCTGAGCGACCGATAATCGCTTCGCATTCATTGACAACCGGCGGGCGGGGTGTTACCTTCCCTCTCCGCCGCCGGAGCCCGGTGGCGTTTCGTTTGCGGACCGGTCCAGCGGGGCCGGCGACCGATCTCCGCGGGAGACAACGAGATGTACGTCCTCTTTACGATTCTTCACGTCATCATCAGCCTGCTGCTGTGCATCGTCGTCCTGATGCAGTCGAGCAAGGGCGGCGGTCTGGCCGGCGCCTTCGGCGGCGGCGGCGGCCTGCCCCAGCAGATGTTCGGCTCCAAGGCCATGAACACCATGCTGCACAAGATGACGGTCTACCTCGCCATCGGGTTCTTCCTGACGTCGGCGATCCTGTTCATCCTCACGGGCGACCGTGCGAGCAACCGTTCGGTCATCGGCGACGCCCTGGACCAGGGGACGCTGACGAGCGACATGGCACTGCCCACCGAGGGCGGCCTGCTCGATACGGGTGACGCTCCGGCCACCGACGCCGGTGCGGCCGACGACCAGAACGCGGACGACGGCGGACACTAGTTCCGTGCTCGGGTGGTGGAATTGGTAGACACGCTATCTTGAGGGGGTAGTGGCCACAAGCCGTGCGGGTTCAAATCCCGCCCCGAGCACCATGATGAAGAAGACGGGATCGCATGCGATCCCGTCTTTTTTTCGTTGACACCTTTTTCATGCAACGGCAACATCGCCTCGTCTGGAACGCCGTGAGTCACGGGTATGCGCCACCGGCAAGCGAAGAGGCCATGGAAGGTCGCGGAGCGGACGGAGTGACGATGGAGCGAACCAGTGTCCGATCATTCGCGGGTCGACCCGGGGTCAGCCGGCCGGCCAACAGGGACAGTCAGCAAGAGAGGTCCGAGATGGAGGAGAGTCTGAAGCTGGCAGCTGCGGCCCCGAAGAAGAAGGCCGCCAAGAAGAAGGCGACCAAGAAGAAGGTGGCCAAGAAGAAGGTCGCCAAGAAGAAGGTCGCCAAGAAGGTGACGAAGAAGAAGGTCACCAAGAAGGCCGCGCCGAAGAAGAAGGTCGCGAAGAAGAAGGTCGCCAAGAAGAAGGTGGCCAAGAAGAA
>CAYFKR010000005.1:148095-209642 GCA_964343835.1 uncultured Fibrobacteraceae bacterium | reverse complement strand
AGAGGCAGCAGCGATGTCGGACCAGCCGTCGTTATTGAAATCCGCGACTGCAGAAGTCATTGCGCTTGACAGGCCAAAACCAAGAATCTCGTCTGTTGCATCGTCTACATGGGGGACTTTAGTCAGCTGGTCTAAGCTCTGATTTCGAAGTACTTTCGAATCCGCAGCGGGCACCACCACCATCATGTCGACAAGCTCATCATCCCAGATCGTGTCCCCACCCGGCGGCATCGCATTGCTGTCGTACTCCAGCGGAACGATCGAATAAGGAGTCCCAGTGTAGGACAGCCCCTGTCCATCCCGCTTGATCTCATCCGATCGATCCACGTATTTCGCCAGGATATCGTCGACCGGCATCGTAGGCGCCGTGGTCGGATGAATATCCTGCGCCGAGGTCCCCATGTACAGCGTCCGGCCCTGCGTCGGATCGAATTCCAGGCAGCTGATTCCGTGTGTCGGTTCCAGTCCACCGTATCCGTCGATCCGCGTCCACTGGCCGGCGTCGTACATCCAGAGCCCGTTCAGAGGATGGAAGTGACTGAAGACCGACTGGCCGAACTTGAGGCCCGCATAGACGACATCGGGATTGTCCGGATCGACGACGAGCGAATAGACCTTGGTCATCCGTCGCGCGGTTTCGACCAGGTCGGTCCACTCCCAGGCCATGCCCGGTCCGCGCATTACGTTGGAGGGCACGCCGAAGGTATTGACATCATCATTGGCAAGAATGATCCAGTCGTCGTTGGCAGGGGCGGGATTCGGCAGGTTCAACTTGAGGACCGACCCGGTCCCCATTCTGGTATCCTGCCAGTTGTCGTCTCCCAGCGTCCCCACATAGATGCAGCTACCACCGTCTGCGACCGCGATGCTGTCGACCTTCCTGGCGCACTGAGCAGCGACATCCGTGGCTGTGTCATTGCTGACCAGCCACTGCTCGAACGTCGCGCTGGCGGGATCGCCCGAGACGTCGAAACAATAGACACCGCCCGACCCCAGGGAGCCGGATGCCCTGTGCGCTGCAACGACGACCCTTCCGTCATCGAGGCACTCGACATCGTAGAACAGCGCATCAAACGCCGTGTCGGCCGGGTACTCGTCCCAGTTCCAGGACACGCCGTCGGTCGTGGTTCCCTTCATCAACAGGGATTTGTGACTGGTCACACTGCCGACCTTGATGTAGTACCGGACCGTGACGAACAGATCCCCTGTGTCATTCGATGTCATGGCCGAATACGTGATCTTACCCGTCGCTTCGCTCTCAGCCTTGGTGGATCTGCACTCCAGATCACGCCACCCGTACAGCGAAGACCCAGACGTATCGAGCGCCATGACTCGGCGCTCGTAGTCGCTGTGATAACCCGGAATCGGCGGCATATTGTACGGATTGGCCCAGGTCCCATTCTTGCCCAAGGCGATCACCTCGTCGTTGATGATCTCGACGTCGATCGCCGTGCCCCTGACAGGCGGCAGTTCGGTCAGCCATTCATAGGCGTCATTGGCCGCCGTTGAAGCCCTGAACACGCCCCAATCCGGAGCACTGAACACCATGCGCCCGTCGGACATGAAATCCATGTCCCAGGGCCCCATCTCCGTAGGCCCCAGGTTGCGCCAGGCATTCTCAGTTCCACCGCTGGAAATCTGCTGGTAAAGGACGCCGTTGTCGGTCGTCAGGACCGGCGTATGATACAACCACGCCAGCATCGTCCCCGGAGAGTGGGGGCTGAATGCCATGGGGACTGTCGGTGATATGGCGCCGTGGATTGAATTGGACTTGTAGAGCCAACCGATATCAGCGCCTTCGAGCGTGGCGGTCAGGGGTGACGGTTCCACGGGCACATAATTGACGTTCATGTCGTCGTTGTCCCAGTTCGTACCGCCAATCCAGATCAGATGCTTCCACTCAGGCGTTTCAGGCAACGTGCCGTCGGGGATCCTGATGTGGTAGAAACCGCCGCCGTACGTTGAACTGCCCTCTCCGACCATGAGGTCAAGGAAGCCGTCTCCCGGGTTCCTCCGAGCCGAAAGCGCCATCAGATCGACCTGGGGGTCGGACAAACGTCCAACCAAGGCTTGGTGCTGGTTCTCCAGGCGACCGGGCTCGCCAGGTCCCCGACTTCCGACCAACCCCATGTCGGCTCTTCTCCGTGGAGGTCCATGTAGAACACTCCTGGGCGGATATACGGTGTCACGAGATAGGATCGATGGTTCACGACATAGATTCGGTCGTACCCATCGAAGACCGCGCCCCAGACGTCTCCGGACCAGGTCACGCTCCCGGTTTTCGTGACATCGTCCAACTGGATCTCGGTACCATCGATATTGCCGCCCCCTAGATCCTGCCACGTATAGAGATAGACTCCATTCGATGCCGCCACGACGACCCGGTCACCGTGGACGTCGATCTGACGCACCGAGCCCCAGTCGGCTGAGCATACGATCGGCTTCCAGGTGCTGCCCGAATCACCAAGATCCTTGAACCAGAGGGAATACTGCTCATCGTGGCTGCTTCCAGCCGGGTCAAATGTCGTCGTCAGCGTATAGTAGTATTCGGGATTCAGGGCATCGGTACGTGCATGGCCGGCGCCTGCGAACAGGTACTTGCCGCCGTCATGCCCGAAGGTGGAGAAGTTGATCGTCGTCTGTCTGGGCTGACCTGCATACTTGAACGAATAGTAATAGGAAAGCGGGTCGGTCTGAAGCGTCCACTCCGACGCGTTCAACTCCCTGAAATAGATCCCGCCGTGTGTCGCGGCGTAGACCCCCGTACACTCGGTCTTGATGGGATCCGTCTTGACGACGGAAATGATGTCATCGACGTAGTAGGAGCGACCGTCGTACGCATTCTCCAACCCCGCAGACCACGAATGCCAACTCGCCCCCATGTCCGTCGTCCGACAAACCCCGAACAGATCACCACCGATGTAGATGGTGCTCTCATGCCCGACGTTCGCATCGAACTCGACGGCGTGGATTTCACCGGCGAAGCCTACGCCGATGGTCTGGTTCGCATGAGCGGGGTCAAGAAATGCGAAGATCGAGATGACAACAGGCATGACAATTGATCGCAAAGAGGGGGGGGGCATTTTGATCTCCTTGATAATGAGTCGATTGCAATTCATAACGCTATACGGGAGCCATCAGAACATCAGGACAAACGAGTGTCAAGTCAATAGTGTCCATACATCTTCTCAGCTCTGTCCTCATGAGAACAAGCCCCAGGCCTGAGCCCGGGGCAATGTTCACAAAAGATCCCTCAACCATCATTTCACCAACGCCAACTTCCTGATCTCCACCACCCCGTCCACACTCAACCGCGCAAAGTAAACCCCGGCCGCCTGAAGCTTACCCGCCCCGTCACGCCCATCCCAGCCAGCCTCATGCCACCCGGCCGAACCATCAGCCTCGAGCGTCCGCACGGCCCTCCCCCGCTGGTCGAACACGGTCAGCGCCACCGACCGCGCCCCCGTCGGCACATGGTACTTCAGCACCGTCACGGGATTGAACGGGTTGGGCTCGGCGGGCAGGAGCACGGCTGGCGCGCCCAGGCCGGGCAGGTCATCCACGCCCACGGTCACGTCGTTGGTCACGGACACCTCGTCGATCCACCAGCCGATGCCGCAGAACAGGCCGTCCTGGGCGGACCAGGCGCCGTCGCTGGTGAAGCGGAGGCGGATGTCGAGGGCGGCCACGCCGTTGCCGGCGTCGCAGGCGGCGATCACGGCGGGCGGGATGATCCACGCGTCGGTCACGCAGCCGCTGGCACCGTTGACGGTGGCGATCTCGGTCCAGGGGGAGCCGGCGTCGCCGGCGCAGCGGACCTCGATGTGGCCGTAGTCGTAGCCCGACTCCAGGTCGTAGTGGTGGCGCAGGGAGATGGTGGCGCCGGAGGTCACGGCCACGGTCTTCCAGGTGAAGTCGTTCCAGCCGTTGCCGTAGCCGGGGGGGCAGTCCCAGGAGGGGTCGTCCTTGCCGAACCACAGGCCGCCGGAGCCGGTGCAGCTGCCGCTCTGGGTGGCGTCGTGGTGCACGTAACCGTCGCAGAACTGCCAGCCGTCGTCGCCGGTCTCGAAGGTCCAGGTGAGGGTCTTGTCCACCACCGGGGCGGCGGCGGCCTTGGCGCCGATCACGAAGTCGGCGATCACGTCGGTGCCGCTCAGGGCGATGTTCTCGACGGCGACGTCCGAGTCGTCGCAGGAGTAGTCCTGGGCCGAGGGAATGGTGTCGTCGGCGAAGCGGTCGCGGTCGCGGACGCCCACCCACTGGGTGGAGTCGGCGGTCACCAGGGAGTAGCCGGGCCAGAGGTCGCCGTCGTCGCCGCGGTTGTAGTAGGCCAGGTTCTCCACCAGGGTGTAGTCGCGGGGGCCGTCCAGGTGCTCGTACCAGGACGTGGGCGACTCGAACCACGGGCTGGCCTCCACCACGTCCACCAGGCGGTGGAGGTCGTTGGAGTTGGTGTTCACCGTGTCGTCCACGTGATAGATCAGCAGGCCCTCGGGGGCGGCCAGGCCGTAGTCGATCTGGCGGCGGACCAGGGATTCGTCGAAGCCGAGGCGGCGACGGTTCTCCACCAGGTAGTACTCGTCGGACGCCGGGTCGCCGCCGCGCCACAGGCGGTAGGCCACGGCGTTGGTCTCCACCGGCGGCACGGTCACGCCGGTCATGGTGGCGGCCACGTTGATCGGGGTGAGCCAGCCGAGCTGCATCTTGGACCAGGCCGTCAGGTGCGACGGGCTGCTGCCCAGGGCGTCGCCGGCGCGGCGGCCCCAGGAACCGCCGCTCATCAGGCCCCAGTTGCCGATGCCGCTGGAGCTGTAGTCGGTGTCGTACAGGTCGGGCAGGCCCAGCACGTGGCCGTACTCGTGGGCGAAGACGCCGATGGTGATCTGGGTGCCGTCGGCCAGCATCTCCGGCTCCACCGAGTAGCGGTAGAGGGACACGCCGTCGGCGGTGGCCAGGCCGCCGCCGCTGAAGGCCCAGGCGTGGGACCAGATGTCGCCGGTGTCGCCGGTCTGCTCGCGGCCGGGGCCGGCGTGGACGAAGAACAGGGCGTCCACGTAGCCGTCGTCGTCGCCGGAATCGGGGATGCCGTCGGGGCCGTCGTTGTCGAACTGGCTGTAGTCGATGACCGGGTCGAGCTGGATGCAGGCCGCCTCGATCATGTCGCGCACCTGGTAGTAGTCCGTCGGGTCGATGTCGGAGTAGAGGTCCGTGGACGTCTCCCACCCCTGCACCAGTCCCGTCACGCCGAACAGGCCGTAGCTGTTCTCCTCGTAGAACTCGTGCATGCTGCCGGTGGGCACCGTGGCGGAGGAGAACATCATGTCGTGATACGCGCTGCCCGGGTGGGCCACCTCGTCGGCCGGGTGGTCGGTCCACTGGAAGAGGATCACCAGGCACTGGCCGGTGCCGGTGACCTTGGCGGCCTTCCCGTCGCGTTCCGCCTTGGCCACGGCGAAGAGCTCGTCCTCGGGCAGCACGCCGCGCCGCCCCAGGGAACCGGCCAGTTCGCGGGCACGATCCGGTCCCACCTTCTCCAGCAGATCCGGAGCGGCGGGCATCATGTGGGGGTGTCCGGGATGATGTCCGTGGGCCAGCACGGGGCCGGCGGCGATCAGGAACGTGAGCGCCAGCAACGTCGCGCGCATCGGGTCCTCCGTTCGGGGAATCGGGTCCGCGGGGCAGGATGCCGTCCTTTCCGCATGATAACACACGATCAAGCAAGGACCAGACCGAGGGCGGTTTTGAGACGATTTTCGTTGGTTTCGATTTTTATTGACCGCCTAGCTCCTACCGCTAGATTAGGTGTTGAAGTTTTGACAATCCCGTCCGGCGCTGTCCGGATTCCGTTCCACCGATGCCACGTGGGAGGCATGAGATGAAGCGAATCTTGATGACCCTGGCCCTGGTCGCCCTGATCGCCGGCGGCGCCATGGCCGAAGAGAAGGCCGAGAAGCTCGACGGCAAGGCCCTCTACAAGACCAACTGCAAGGTCTGCCACGACGTCGACTCCGACGCCGGCGAGTACACCCCCATGTACCTGATCATCGAGCAGTGGGAGGAGTTCTTCGAGACGGGCTACGCGGAGTACCACTCCGAGGAAGTCTACGAGGACGGCTCCAAGGTGATGGAGACCATCACCCCCGAGATGCTGAAGGTGATCCGCGAGTTCTGCATCGAGGGCGCCGCAGATTCCGAGCACCCGATGACCTGCGGCTAGACCGCATCACTTCCCTGGAGGGAAACCCATGAAGAAGCTGTTCGCTCTGACCCTGATCCTCACCGTGTTCGCGGCCGGGTTCGCGTTCGCCGACGAGGACACCGACAAGCTCAAGAAGAAGGTCCGCGACCTCGAGAAGCGCCTGCGCAAGGTCGAGGTGAAGGCCGCCAAGGACCGCATGGAGTTCACCGGCGACTTCCGGTTCGAGGTGAACAACATCAGCGGCGACGTCGCCCCCTACATGGACGGCATGGCCCTGCAGAACACCATGGTCAAGACCCTGTTCTACTTCGGTCTGAACCAGGAGAACCCCATGGGCCCCCTGCCCATGGCCAGCCCCACCGCCATGGACTTCGACGCCCTGAACGCCTTCGTCATGCAGAACGGCGGCAACTACATGGCCTACGCGAACTCCCTGTCGTTCGCCGGCCTGCAGTCGGGCATGCAGGACCTGCTGACGGCCATGGCCGTGATGAACGGCATGGACCCCATGACCATGACTCCCGAGATGTGGGCCGGCCTGATGGACGGCGCCATGCAGATGATGGCCGCCGCCCCCGGCGTGATGCAGGACGCCTACGACTACAACAACGACGTCCTGTACACCAACCGCCTGCGCCTGAACATGAACTCGAAGATCGACGACAACCTGGACTTCCAGGGCCGCCTGACCATGTACAAGCCCTGGGGCGACAGCTCGGGCGTGCAGATCTTCAACGGCCAGAGCAACAGCCTGAACATGGACGGCAACTCGGGCCGCATCCCCAACAGCGACATCCTCCGCGTGGAGCGCGCCTACTTCAACTGGCGCAACATCGCCGACACCTCGCTGTACCTGAGCTTCGGCCGTCGTCCGAGCGCGGGCGGCCCGCCCATGCACCTGCGTGACGACGAGATGCGCGCCGGCACCCCGCTGGGTTCGCTCATCGACTTCCAGTTCGACGGCATCACCGCCGGCTTCGCCGTGAGCGAGTACAGCAAGTTCCGCCTGTGCTACGGCCTGGGCTACGAGTCGGGCTTCGGCGCCGCCGAGAACCTGAAGCGCCCGGCCGACCGCCTGAAGGACGCCCACTTCTTCGGCTTCAACTGGGACGTGTGGAACAAGGACGGCTGGTACGTGCAGTCGACCGTGGCCCGCGCCTTCGACGTGACCGACGGCTTCAACGGCCTCGTGGTGCTGCCGGACAACCCGGTCAGCGGCGACGCCATCGGCGCCCCCATGGTCATGCGCTTCGCGCCCTCGGCCAACCTGGGCGACATCGACCTGGCCGGCTTCCTCGTCATGTACGAGAACGACCAGTTCGACGCCTTCGCCAGCTACCAGGTCATGAAGAGCCACCCCGAGGCCGTGACCACGCCCTTCGGCGGCCTGTTCTGCGACCCCTTCGACACCCCGGAGGAGCAGACCGGCAAGATGGCCTATGCCGGCGTGCGCTACAAGTTCGCCAACAAGAAGACCAAGCTGGGCGTGGAGTACAACAAGGGCAGCGAGTACTGGTTCAACTTCAGCCACGGCGCCGACGACATCTTCGCCCCGAAGACCGGCACCCGCGGCTCGGTGATCGAGGTCTACCTGACCCACCGCATCGCCAAGAAGTTCATCTGCAAGCTGGACTTCATGCAGTACGACTACGACTACAGCGGCTCGGGCTGGCACCTGGGCGCCCCGAAGGACCTGGCGGCCACCCCGATGGTCGGCTACCCGTCCTTCGACAAGGCGACCGTCATGTCCCTCAGCACGACCGTGCGGTTCTAGGAGGAATCGATGAAGGGAACGAGCGTGATCCTCGTGCTCTTCGCCATCGCGGCGGTGTCCGGCCCCCTCGGGGCCGGCGCCGCCCCGGCGTCGCACGCGGAGCATTTCGAGCATTACGAGGGCACGGCCACCTGCCTGGAGTGCCATGAGGAGGAGGCCGAGAGCTTCTTCCACTCCCAGCACTACCAGTGGCGCGGCGAGAACCCCGGCCTGGAGAACGTGGACGGCAAGCGCCTCGGCAAGCTGAACACGATCAACGACTTCTGCACCAACCCCATGCCCAGCTGGATCGGCAACGTCGAGAACGAGGACGGCAAGGTGCTGGCGCAGGGGTGCTCGAAGTGCCACGCCGGCCTGGGCCTGAAGCCCGAGCCGACGCTGTCGCGCGAGCAGCTCGAGAACATCGACTGCCTCATCTGCCACGCCAGCGGCTACCGTCGCGACATCACCACGGACGAGAACGGCAACCAGGTGTGGCGTTCCATCCTCCACGGCCGCAACCAGCGCGGCCTGGATTCCATCGCCAAGCGCATCAGCCTGCCCAAGCGCAAGATGTGCCTGCGCTGCCACTCCGGCGCCGGCGGCGGACCCAACTTCAAGCGCGGCGACATCGAGTACGAGCTGGCCGACACCGACCGCACGTACGACGTCCACATGGGCACCGACGGCCAGGACATGGCCTGCATCGACTGCCACGAGGGCGAGGACCACCGCGTGCTCGGCCGCGGCGCCGACCTGGCCGGCACCGACCGTCCCGGCGAGAGCCTGCGCTGCACCAACTGCCACGACGCCGCCCCCCACGGCAAGCTCGTGCTGGACCGTCATGCCGAGCGCGTGGCCTGCGAGACCTGCCACATCCCGACCTTCGCCAAGACCGACCGCACCGACATGGTGCGCGACTGGTCCACGCCCAAATATCACCCCGACGCCAAGAAGTGGTCGGCCACCATCACGTTCGGCGAGAACGTGGTGCCCGAGTACGCCTGGTGGAACGGATCGACCGTCCACCAGCCCATGGGCGAGAAGGCCGAGCCCGGCAAGGACGGCGTGATCAGCACCATGGCGCCCGTCGGCGACAAGAAGGACAGGGACGCGAAGATCTACCCCTTCAAGCTGCACCGCGCCAAGCTCCCCCGTCTGGTGGACGAGGGCTGGCTGGTGCCCATCGCCGTGGACGAGTTCTTCGGCAACGGCGACATCGAGCACGCGGTCCAGGAGGGCGGCCACGCCGCCTACGGACTCGAGCACTTCGAGTACGAATGGGTGGACGTGAAGCGCTACATGGGCATCTACCACGGCGTGGTGCCCGTGGCGAACGCCCTGTCCTGCCTGGACTGCCACGACGAGGGCGGCCGGCTGGACTGGGAGGCCCTGGGCTACAAGGAAGACCCGGTGTTGAAGCGGATGAGATGATCGAGCCCACGCATGACGCTTGTCCGCGGCGGGGCCCCTTCGGGGGCCCCGTTTCTCATTGTCCCTGATCGTTCACCCGCCGTTCCCCTGCGGACATGTCGAGTGATCCGCTGGGTATTTGAAACTCTGTAACCTTCCTGTCTTCAACGCCATCCAACCTTCGCACGGTCGGGCCCGGATCATGCATCAATGAGTTTCGAAACTACTAAATCCACCCTCCAACAAGGAGCACCGACCATGCGCAAGACGATCATCACCCTGCTGGCCCTGCTGGCCCTCGGCCTCTTCGCCGCCACCGCCCAGGCCCAGTCCTTCGGCTACGGTTCCGGCGACGGCGTCTGCAACTTCGTGGACGAGGACGGCGACGGTTTCAACGACCTCGCTCCCGACGCCGACGGCGACGGCATCCCCAACGGCCAGGACCCGGATTACGTCCCCGCCGGCGACGGCACCGGCGCCATGCACCAGTGGGGTCGCAACCACGACGTGGAAGGCCCCGTGAAGATGCTGGGCTTCACCTACGCCAAGAGCGGCGAGTTCTCCGGCAACGGCCACCGCTACGGTCCCGGCGACGGCACGGGCTCGGGCACCGGCCCCGCCGACGGCACCGGCTTCGGCCCGGGCGACGGCACCGGTGACTGCGACGGCACCGGCGACACCTCCAAGGGCGTCGTGGGCCGTCGGGGCGGCCGGCGCTAGCCTCCGTCCCTCCCCTGACGGGCGGGAGCCTTCGGGCTCCCGCCCGAACCGAAAGGCCGGCCATGATCCGCCTCGTCTCCACCCTCCTGCTCCTCTCCGTCATCGCCGCACCGACCATCGCCGACACCGTCGTCAAGGGGACCGCGTCCGCGGACCTGGCCTCCCTCGACCATCCCCTCGGCCTCGCGGACGAGCCGTCGTCCCTGGTGCGCTCCGGCTCCCTGGACCTCACGGCGACCTCCCGCGACGGCGCCTCGTTCTGGCGCTGGAGCTACGCCGGTTCGCTGGACCTGTTCGACGAGGACGTGCCTCTCGACTTCATGCGGCACGCGGTGGGCATCGAGCG
This sequence comes from uncultured Fibrobacteraceae bacterium, assembly GCA_964343835.1. GTDB lineage: Bacteria > Krumholzibacteriota > Krumholzibacteriia > LZORAL124-64-63 > LZORAL124-64-63 > CALEMW01. The sequence goes on along the minus strand of CAYFKR010000005.1, from coordinate 199,211 downwards.
GATCGTGTCGGAAGGAAGCGGTCGGCCGGCGTCGGGCGGCGGCATGCGGTTCACGGTGCGGTCCCAGCTCGAGGACGGCGCCCTCTACGATCACACCGAGGTGGACGGATACCTGACCCGGAAGTCGTACCCGGCGCCCGACGTAATGCTCCGCGGCGTGCTCGGCTTCCGGATGCGGTCCTACGCCGACCTGCCGGAGGAGAGCTTCCTCGAACCCCACGGCCTGCTCGAGGTGAAGCGGTTCAGCGAGAGCCGCACCACCCTCGGCGCCGCCGTCCGGCTGGGCGGCAAGTGGTTCCACGACCCGGTCGCCCCTGCCGTGTGGGGCACCCTCGGCACGCCGAAGGCGGCCCAGCTGACCGTGGCCGCGAACGTGTCCCAGGGCGTGTCCGATCGGATCGGCCTGCGCGCGTCGGCGGCCCTGCGCCTCTCCCTCGCCGACTTCCCCCACTGGGTCCAGGAGGACCTGGTGGACAACCCGCTGCTGGACCGCTACGCGAGGTCCGGCCCCACCGCCTCCGCCGCGATGAAGATCCTCACACCCGGCGCCGCTTGGCTGGAGATCGGAGGCCGGTGGTCGGAGGACGACTACGGCGAGATCCTCTTCGACGACGGCGACGGGGTGACCACCCGCCGCGACACCGTGCTGGAAGGGTACGCCTCGCTGGAGAAGTCGCTGTCGGGAAGCAGGGACGGGGCGCTCGTGCGAGCGACCGTCTCGTGGCGGGATCAATCGTCCGACGCGGTCGCGTACGACTGGAGCGGCACGACGGCGTCGGCGGGGGTGGCGTGGCGCTGGTAGTCGCGGCTCAGAGGTCGGATACGCGCTCGTACACCACGCCTCGCTCGCGCAACCTCTCCAGCAGGAACGCCGTCACCTCCGGATCCCGCCCCAGGTACTCCGGCGGCGAGACCCCCACCTCCACGTACCGCTTCTCCGCCACGGCCCGCACGGCCGCGGTGGCCGTGTAGCCAGTCGTGCGCGCCATGGACAGGTGCCCGGTTTCCGGGTCCCACCGGTCGTGGACCCGCCACACGATCTCCGACGGCTCGCCGTCCTTCTCCCCCGCCACGCGGATCTCCATCACCGTGATGTCCCCTTCGCCCAAGGGCATGCGCCAACGCTCGGCGAGCAGGGGCAGGGTCACGTCCACGGGGCGGACATCGGTGCCGGCGACGTGGACCGGGGTCTCGGAGAACAGGCCGAGGTCGCGCAGCAGCTCCATGCGCGCTGCGGTGCCGGGCCAGCGGAATGTCTTCTCGCGCTGGTTCGGCACGTCGAGGGTGCGGGCCATGGTGCGGATGCCGTCGGTGTTGAAGTACTCCAGGTCGCCGAGGCCGGGCCAGGCCATCGTCTCGACATCGGAGAGGGCGGGCATGACGATTTCTCGACCACCGCGCAGGAAGCGGGCGGGGCGGGTGTACATCTCGATCACGTCGGACGGCGAGTAGACCGAACGGTAGAGCAACGGCTCCACGGGTTTCTCGGGCAGGCCGCCCACCAACACCTCGACGGCATCGGCGCGGTCCAGCGAACGGACGGCGTCCATGCACAGCACGCTGCCCATGCCCGGGAACACGCCGCAGTCCACCACGGCGATCACGCCGCGCTCGCGAGCCAGGTCGTCGAGGGCGAAGGGGTCCTCGGCGAAGAAGGAGATGGAGACCACGTCCACGCCCGCTTCGATGATCGTGCGGACGGTGGCGTAGCCCATGTGACCGGGGACGGCGTCCACCACGAGGTCGGCGTCCACGACCGCCGAGCGAACCGCCGCCGGTGACGCCAGGTCCGCCTCGCGCACCGACACGTCGGCCCGCGAGGCCACGCGGCCAAGGGCCGCCAGGTCGCGGTCGGCCACGGTCACGTCGAAGCGGGGGTCGGCCGCCAGATCCTCGGCCATGGGGCCGCCCACCAGGCCGGCCCCGAGAACGGTCACCTTCATGTCGCACCTCCGGAGCGGAGCATCGGGGGCGGCGCAGGCGCTGTCCACATACAAAAGGGCCGGGCTTCAGCCCGGCCCCGTTCATTGCACTGATCCACGGATCAGACCATCTGCTCCTGCCACTGCATCTGCAGCCGCCGATGCTCCAGGTGCACCCGCATGCGGGCCACCAGCTCCTCCTGGTAGAAGGGCTTCTGGATGTAGTCGGTGGCGCCGACCTTGAAGAGCGACAGGGTGCGCTCGCGGTCGTTGTTGCCGCTGAGGAAGATGACGGGCAGGTCGTGCCGCCCCAGCTCGCGACGGATCTTCAGGCAGAGCTCGTCGCCGTTCATCTCCTTCATCACCAGGTCGGTCAGGACCAGGTCCACGTCCTGGACGTTGCCGGTGAGGATCTCCCACGCGGTCTGGCCGTCGTCGCATTCGAGGATGCGCACGCCCAGGCGCTCCAGGCACGAGCGGATGAACTTGCGGGCCGTGAAGCCGTCCTCGGCGAGCAGCACGGTCATGCCGGAGAGCTCGTTGCTCACGCCCAGCACGCGGTTGACGGTGCGCAGGAGTTCGCCCTTGGGCCAGGGTTTCTGGATGAAGTCGGCGGCGCCCACCTGGAACCCGTGGAGGCGGTTCTCCAGGGTATCGGACGAGGTGACGATGACGGCCGGGACGTCGTGGTTGCCCACGGCTTCGAGCCGCTCGAGCATCTCGGGTTCGTGGAACCGTCCCAGGAACTCGAAACAGTCCATGCCCTGCATGTACATGCGGACGGTCACGAGGTCGATCTCGGGATCGGTGGCGAGGGCCTCGAACGCTTCTTCGGGGGTGCCGGCCTCGACGACGGTGTGGTCGCCGGGCACCAGTTCCTCCTGGATGAACCCGCGGGTCATCGCGCTCTCTTCCAGCACCAGGATCTTCATCGTCTCTCCCATCGGAGGGGGTGCGTTTCCAGGTTCCCGGAAGCCATCGGCGGATATGCCACCGACTTGACCGGTTTTCACCGGCGGCGGGCCGGGTGTTCGGCCTTTCCCTCAAACGGCGACGTCTGCGGCCGATAAGCGGGGATGGACCCCAACCCGAGGAAACGCCATGACCCGCGACTACGACCTCCTCTGCATCGGCAGCGGCCCCGCCGGCCAGCGCGCCGCCATCCAGGCCGCCAAGCTGGGACGCCGCGCCGCCGTCGTCGAGAAACGCCGCATCATCGGGGGCGTGTGCCTGGACACGGGCACCATCCCCAGCAAGACCATGCGCGAGGCGGTGCTGGAGATCGCCCGCCGGCCGGGTCGCGGACGGGTGGACGCCCGGGAGCTGCTGGAACGCATCGACGGCGTGATCGGGCGCGAGGCCGAGGTCATCGACGACCAGCTCGCCCGCAACGGCGTGGACCTGCTCCGGGGCCGGGCCGAGTTCGTGGATGCTCATACCGTGCGCATCGAGTCGGAGACCGGCGCACGCGAGGTGACCGCCGACCACGTGCTGGTGGCCGTGGGCACCACGCCCGTGGATCCGCCGGGCGGCGTGCGCCCGGGCCTGGTGATCACCAGCGACGAGGTGGGCCAGCTCCAGGAACTGCCCCATCGTCTGGTGGTGGTGGGAGCCGGGGTGATCGGCCTGGAATACGCGTCGATGTTCGCGTCGCTGGGCGTGAATGTGACGGTGGTGGACAAGTACGAGCGGCCGCTGCCGTTCCTGGACCGCGAGATCGTGGACGAGCTGCTCCACCAGATGCGCAACCGCAACGTGACGTTCCGGCTGGGCGAGGGCGTTGACCGCCTGGAGACCCTGTCCGACGTGCACGACCTGGCCGTGCTGCACCTGGAATCGGGCAAGCGGGTGCCGGGCGACCTGGTGCTGTTCTCGGCGGGCCGCGTGGCCGCCACCGACGGCCTGGGCCTCGAGCGCGCCGGCCTGGAGACCGACGACCGCGGCCGCCTGGCCGTGGACCAGCACTTCCGCACGGCCATGGACCACATCTACGCCGCCGGCGACGTGATCGGCTATCCCGCCCTGGCCGCCACCTCCCAGGACCAGGGCCGCCTGGCCGCCTGCCACATGTTCGGCGCCGGCGAGGAGACCATGGCCGACCACTTCCCCGTGGGCATCTACTCCGTGCCGGAGATCTCCATGGTGGGCAAGACCGAGCAGGAACTGACCGAGGCCCGCATCCCCTACGAGATCGGCGTGGCCCGCTACCGCGAGATCGCCCGGGGCCACATCCTCCGCGACGACTCGGGCTTCTTCAAGATGCTCTTCCACCGCGACTCGCGGCGCCTGCTGGGCGTCCACGCCATCGGCACCGGGGCCACCGAACTGATCCACATCGGGCAGGCGGTGCTGGGCCTGGAGTCGGGGCTGGACTACTTCCTGAGGACCGTCTTCAACTACCCCACGCTGGCGGAGTGCTACAAGGTGGCAGCCCTGGACGCGGCCAACAAGCTGGCGCTGGGCGAGCGGCTGGACCAACCTGAAGCGGCCCAGGATGTTCCAGATTTGCTGGAAGTCTATTGATTCATCAAATCCAGACGTGCTAAGATGGGGGAGCATTCGCCCGACCTTTCCGGCCCGCCCTGAAAGGAGCTCCCATATGCGTCTTGCTCTCGCACTCGTCTCGACCCTGCTGATCGCCGGCGCCGCCTCGGCCCAGTTCACCGTGGACATGAGCTTCGACCCCGACGTCGCCGCCTCCGGCGACGCGGTCACCTTCGCCGTGTCCATCGTGAACACCGACCCGGACCCGGTGGACCTCGACATCGCCCTGACCGCCAGCTACGGTGACTTCGTGATCGGTCCGCTGCCGCTGACCATCCCGCTGCCGCCGTTCGGCGATCTCTCCACCTCGTTCAGCTTCATCGTGCCGCAGCTCCCCTACGACGGCACGCTGTCCCTGACCCTCGACGCCACCGACGGCTCGTACTCCACGAGTGCGACCGCATCGTTGACCATCGTCACCGACGGTTCCGGGGACGGCAGTCTCCTGGCCCTCGGCGACGTGACGGGCCAGATGATGCAGTCGCTGAGCGCGCCGGTGGGGAACGAGGATGCGACGATGTCGCAGGTGAAGACCCTGTACCGGTAGTCGAGACTCCTTACCGCAACGCCCGCGCCGTCAGGTGCGGGCGTCCGCGTGTCCGGGACTGGCCGATTGGCCTGCGGCCTGCCTTCGGCTAGACTCGGCCGGTCCGAGCATCCCCTCCCGTTCCCCTGGAGCCGCACTCCATGACCCTCCTCGACTGGACCATCGTCCTGATCATGTACGTGGCCATCGTGGCCACCGTCGCGATCACGCGCCGGCACATGCGCGGCGTGACGGACTACCTGTCGGCCGGGCGCTCGGCGGGACGATACCTGCTGACCATCTCGGCGGGCATCGCGGGGCTCGGGGCCATCACCGTGGTGGCCAACCTGGAGATGGGCTACCAGGCCGGATTCGCCATGGGGTGGTGGGGACTGACCATGGCCCTGTTCGGCGTCATCGTGACGGTGAGCGGCTGGGTCAACTACCGCTTCCGCCGCACCCGCGCCCTGACCCTGGCCGAGTTCCTGGAGCGGCGCTACAGCCGGCGCTTCCGCATCTTCGCGGGCACGGTGTCGTTCGGGGCGGGGCTCATCAACTTCGGCATCTTCCCGGCGGTGGGCGCGCGGTTCTTCATGCACTACCTGGCGCTGCCGGACACGTGGGAGATCGGCGCGTTGGCGTTGCCGGTCTTCCCGACGATCATGGCGATCCTGCTGTCCACGGCGGTGTACTTCGTGTTCGCCGGCGGGCAGGTGGCGGTCATGGTCACCGACTTCATCCAGGGGGCCTTCGCCAACCTCGTGTTCCTCATTCTCGCCGTGTACCTGATCGCGCAGATCGGCTGGGGCGACGTGGGCGAGGTGCTGTCGCAGACGCCGGCGGGCCACTCCAAGATCAACCCCTTCGACACGGGCTACGTGGCCGACTTCAACCTCACCTACTTCCTGATCGGCGTGATGGGGTTCTTCTACTCGGCCATGTCGTGGCAGGGCACCCAGGCCTACAACTGCTCCGCGCGCACCGCCCACGAGGGCAAGATGGGCGGCGTGCTCGGCCTGTGGCGGGGCAAGTCCCAGGACGTGTTCATGACCATGGTGCCGATCCTGGTCTTCACGGTGATGCACCATCCCGACTGGACCGGGTTCGCGGGAGCGCTGGACGAGAAACTGGCCGCCATCGACAACGAGGCGGTGCGCAACCAGATGCGCGGCCCCCTGGTGCTGGCGGCGCTGCTGCCCAAGGGGCTGCTCGGTGCGTTCGCGGCGCTCATGCTGGGCGCCTTCGTCAGCACCCACAACACGTACCTGCACTCGTGGAGCAGTATCTTCATCCAGGACGTGGTGATGCCGTTCCGGCGCACGCCCCTCTCGCCGAAGGTCCACCTGCGCCTGCTGCGGGGCGGCGTGATCGGCGTGGCCGTGTTCATCTTCCTGTTCTCGCTGCTCTACAAGCAGAGCCAGGCCATCCTGCTGTTCTTCGCCCTGACCGGTGCCATCTTCGCGGGCTGGTCGGGAGCGGTGGTGATCGGTGGACTCTACACGCGGTGGGGAACGACCGCCGCGGCCTGGACCACGGGCATCACCGGCGTGACCCTCACCCTCGGCGGCTTCGTGCTGGAACAGGCCCAGCGCGCCTGGCGCGAGACGGGCACCGCGTTCTGGGGACTGCTCGACGTGTTCGGCGCGGAGCGCGCGGCGGGCTGGGCCGCATGGGTCAGCGAGCGGCTGCCCAACGGCCAGGAGATCTGGGGCTGGGCCATGTGGTTTTCGCTGGTGACGTACGTGGGCGTGAGCGGCGTGCAGCAGCTCCGGCGGCGACGCCTCTTCGATCTCGACAAGCTGCTCCATCGCGGGGAACACGAGATCGACGGCGAGGTGGAACGCGGCACCGTGACGACCGGCCGCGGCTGGCGCGCCCTGGGCGTGACCGCCGAGTTCGGCCGCCGCGACAAGGCCCTCTACCTGCTGACCTGGGGCTGGAACGTCGCGTGGGTGCTGGTCTTCGCGGCGGGCACGATCTACTTCCTGACCCGCAACGTCACCGACGGCGACTGGAGCCGCTGGGACGGCGCCTGGCTCCGCTTCTGGGAGACCAAGATCTGGATCGAGGTGGCCGTGGCGTCGGTGGTGATCGTGTGGTTCACGTGGGGCGGCGTGCGCGACGTGCGGGCCCTGCTGCGGGACCTGTCGAGCCGCCGTCGCGACGACGACGACGACGGCTACGTCCAGCCTTGACCTACTTCAGCTTCTCCGGAAACGCCTTGCGCGCCTTGTCCACCTTGGGCGCCACCACCGCCTGGCAGTAGCCCTGGGCGGGGTTCTTGCGGAAGTAGTCCTGGTGATACTCTTCGGCACGGTGGAAGACCGTCAGGGGCGTCACCTCGGTCACGATGGGGGCCGACCAGTGCTCGCCGTGGCGGGCGATGGCGGCCTCGGCCGCGGCGCGCTGGGCGTCGTCGCGGGTCAGGATGACCGATCGGTACTGGGTGCCGATGTCGGCGCCCTGGCGGTTCAGCGTGGTGGGGTCGTGGATGTTGAAGAAGACGTCCAGGAGCTCGCCGAAGGAGACCACGTCGGGCTCGAAGACGATCCGCACCACCTCGGCGTGGCCGGTGGTACCGGCGCAGACCTCCTTGTAGTCGGGTTCCTCCGAGTCGTCGCCGCCGGCATACCCCGACTCGACCCTCAGCACTCCCTTCATCTCCTCGAACACGGCTTCCAGGCACCAGAAGCAGCCGCCTCCGAGGACGGCGTCTTCGGTGCGGGGCAGGCCGTCGTCGCGGCTGCGTCCCTCGGTGGTCATGGCGTGGGCTCCCGTGGCTGCGGCGATTCCGGCCGCCAGCATCAGGGCGGCGGCGATGGTCGTCTTGCGTGTCATATCGTACCTCCGAGCCCACAGGATAAGGCCGCCGCGCCGGTTCCGCCGCTGCTGGTCCGGGCCTTGCATGGTCGGCCCCCGTGCAGAGGCGTCGGAGTCCGGCGACTCCGCAATCGATTATGAGACAGACAGATACGGATCGCCTCAACCGCAGGCCGGGAACCGGACGACCGGGATCGGCCGCAGATGGTCAGGAATCGACCGAGAGGATCGTCGAACATGTTCAAGCCCGAATGGCCCAACATGCCCAAGGCGGCGCAGCTGGTGTGCCGCGCCAACATCGTCTTCGAGACCGGCAAGAACCTGGAGGCGGCCCTGGCCCTCTACCGGGAAGCCTCACTGCTGGCGGACGATCCGCTGATCTGGCGGAACATGGGGCACCTGAACATGAAGCTCGAGCGGTGGACCGAAGCGGAGGAGTGCTACCGCCGCTCCGGATCCGCCTTCTGGCTGGCCAATCTCTACGAGTGGCTCGCGGACTACGACAAGGCCTGGAAGGTGATCCAGGTGGCCGACCCCAGCGCCGCCCGCGCCCAGCTCATGGGCCGCATCTCCAAGCAGGTGGGCATGGAGCGCGAGGGCATCGCCGCGCTGCGTCCGTACGAGACCGCCGCCTGTCTGCTGGAGCGGGCCCGCCTGCACGATTCCATCGGCGAGTACGAGCAGGCCTGGGAGGCCGCCGTCGCCGGCAACCTGGCCAAGGGCGACCGCTGCCCGAACCCGTTCCCCGACCGCACCTACGAGCTGCCGTCGGAGGCGAACACCGACGCGCCCATCTTCATCGTCGGCATGCCCCGCAGCGGCACCACCCTCATGGAGCGGATGATCGCCCAGCACCCCGACGTGGTCAGCCTCAACGAGTCCGAGTACTTCAACACCGTGGACGCCCTGCTGCGGACCGGCCGGAACGTCACCGACATCGGCCTGGGCTACGTGGGCAAGCACCTCCCGAAGCGCACCCTCGACAAGAACCCCGTCAACTTCCGTCACGTGGACCTGATCCGCTCGGTGTTCCCGGACGCCCGCATCATCCGCATGGTCCGCGACCGCGACGACATCGCCATTTCCGCCTTCTTCCGTCTCTTCGACGGCGACCTCGCCTGGGGCTACGACTGGGGCGACATCCAGAACGCCATCGACCGCCACGAGGAGCTGCTGGCGGGCAAGGACGTCCACGCCGTCCCCTACGCCGACCTCGTGTCCGACACCGAGAGCGTGCTGCGCGGCGTGCTGGCGTACTGCGGGCTGGAGTGGGACGACCGCTGCCTGGTCCACAACGCCGACCGGACCCACCACAAGGGCAGCTACGAAGAGGTCCGCAAGCCCGTCCACACCAGGTCGGTGGGCCGGGCCGAGAAGTACCGCCGGTTCTTCTCCGCCCTGGCGGAGGTCGGATCCTGACCTGTGCAGAATGCTCCATGGCGCCTATCTTTGCGGGGACCCGCATCCCGGCCGGAGGCGCCATGACCCGACGACGTCGCTATTCCCTCGGCGAGGAGATCGCCCACAGCACCACCCACGGCATCGGCGCCGCCCTGAGCGTGGTGGGCCTGGTGCTGATGCTCGTGCGCGCCGTGCGCGCCGGCGACCCGTGGCTGATCGCGGGCTGTGCGGTGTTCGGCGCCAGCATGATCCTGCTCTACACCAGCTCGACCCTCTACCACGCCCTGATCCCGCCCCGCGCCCGCCGCGTGTTCCAGGTGCTGGACCACGCCTTCATCTACCTGCTCATCGCCGGCACGTACACACCGTTCCTGCTGGGCCCGCTGAGGGGCCCGTGGGGCTGGAGCCTGTTCGGGGTGGTGTGGGGTCTGGCCCTGGCGGGAGTGGTGTTCAAGGTGTTCTTCACCGGGCGCTTCCGACTGGTGTCGACGCTGCTCTACCTGGGCCTGGGCTGGCTGTGCGTGATCGCCCTGAAGCCCATGATCGCGACGGTGCCGAAGGAGGGCCTGGTCTGGCTGTTCGCCGGCGGCCTGGCCTACAGCGGCGGCACCGTGTTCTACATGTGGAAGCGCCTGCGCTACCACCACGCCGTGTGGCACGTGTTCGTGCTGGCCGGCACGGCCTGCCACTTCCAGGCGGTCTACGGCTACGTCGCCGCGTGACGACTTTCGACCCGGAGATCCGACCATGTCCAGCTACGCCCGCGAGATCGAGATCGCCCTGGCCGCCGTCCGCGAGGCCGGCCTGCTCTGCCGCTCCGTCCAGGCGGAGATCGACCCCGGCGAGCTGAGCAAGGACGACCGCAGCCCCGTCACCGTGGCCGACTTCGGCAGCCAGGCCCTGGTGTGCCGGGCCCTGGGCGAGGCGTTCCCGGACGACCCGGTCATCGGCGAGGAGAACGCGGACATGCTCCGCGACCCGGCCAACGCCGACGCCCTCGCCCGCGTCACGGGCCACGTGCAGGCCCTGCGCCCCGAGGCCACGGCCGACGACGTGTGCGCCTGGATCGACCGCGGCGGTTCCCGCGACGCCGCCCCCCGGTTCTGGACCCTCGACCCCATCGACGGCACCAAGGGCTTCCTGCGCGGCCAGCACTACGCCGTCGCCCTCGCGCTGATCGAGGACGGCGAGCTGAAGGCCGCCGCCCTGGCCTGCCCCAACCTGGGCCCCGCCCTCGACGGCGACCGCGGCGCCGGCACCGTCCTCACCGCCGTCCGCGGCGAGGGCACCCTGGCCTGGCCCATGACCGGCGACGACGCCCCCGTCCCCGCCCGCGCCAGCGACCTCGCCGACCCCGCCGGCCTCCGCTTCTGCGAATCGGTGGAAGCGGCCCACTCCAGCCACGACGACGCCGCCCGCATCGCCGACCTGCTGGGCGTGACCGCCGACGGCGTGCGCGTGGACAGCCAGGTGAAGTACGGCGTGACCGCCCGCGGCGAGGCCGACGCCTACCTCCGCCTCCCCAAGAACGAGGAATACCGCGAGAAGATCTGGGACCATGCCGCCGGCGCCCTGGTCATCACCGAGGCCGGCGGCCGCGTCACCGACATCCACGGCCGCGACCTCGACTTCTCCCAGGGATACCGCCTGGAGGACAACCGGGGCGTGATCGTGACCAACGGCAAGCTGCACGACGCGGTGATCGACGCCATCCGAGAGCTCGGGATCGGAAGCTGAGAAGGCTCCGGGCGCTCTGAGAACGAGTTTCGAAATCCCTAAAAAATACCTAGCGTTTACATAGGCGGTGATGATAGTCTGGATTCATCGATCATCGACCCCCCCGAACCCGAGGAGGCCGACATGACCGCCGGACAGATCGCACGACGCTGCTACCCCGTGATCATCCTCGCCGTCGTCGCAGCTTTCGCCCTGTTGATCATGGGCGGATTCAAGACCGGTTCCTGACTCGTCAGGTTTTCGTCACCGGTCACGAAAGGGCCGACCCTCACGGGTCGGCCCTTCGGTTTTCCAGGCTCCGATCGGATCAGCCGCCCATGCGCTCCGGGCGGTAGGTGAACTGGAAGATGAACGCCATGTCGCGCTCGTCCGAGGCGAACTCGTTGTTCCAGGACGTCGAGATGGGCAGACGCACGCCCAGGAACGGGTTGAGCTTGCCCAGGGCGTAGGACACGCCGGGGTACAGGTCGATGACGGTACCGCCGCTTTCGACGTCGCTCTCGATGGTGTCGCGGCCGTCGCTGTACTCGGTCTTGGAGCTGCCGTCGGAGATCATGTTGGCGCTGGCGCCCAGATGCAGCCACCACTTGTCGCCGGCGCGCTTGCGGGCGAACACCGAGCCGATGATCTGGTTGCCGCTGGTGTTGGTGATCACGGCCAGGTTGTCCCAGCTGGGCTCGTAGTCATAACCGGAGTTGCGGCGGAAGACCACGCTGCCGACCCAGTCGAAATCGGGCGCGGCCTTGGCGTAACGGGCCTTGCCGAAGAAGTCCATGGTGCCGGTGCCCAGGGGCACGGCGATGCCGTTGTCCTCCTTCTCCTCGTCGCCGGTGGGTAGCTTGACGCTTCCCTCGAACCCGAACACGGCGCCGTCGCCCAGGAACTTCGTGTACTCGGCGGCCACGGTCACGTCGCCCAGGCCGCTGGCCTTGCCCTCGGTCCCCCAGAAGTTCACGGTCTTGGAGAGGATCAGGGGCACGCGCGCCTTCAGCACCAGCATGGGCGTGAGGTGGTAGTAGGGCGTGAGCAGGCCCGACTTCTGGGTGTCGCTGAACTCGATGTAGGAGCTCAGGCCCATGTCGCCGCGATCGGGCATGACGCCGGGATCGTCGGCGGGCGGGGCGAAGTCCGACGTGGTGGGCACGATCATGGGCGCGGCCGTGGGATCGGCGTAGGGATCGTGATCATGGCCCTCCTCCTGGGCCAGGACGGCGACGGGGGCCGTCACGATCACGGCGAGGGCGATCAGCGCGAGCAGGGTCTTCATGGCGGGTCCCTTTCCGGGCTTGGGTGAAGGGTAAATCGTAGCACACGAATCGCCGTTTTCAAGATATCAGGTAACATAAGATCAAATGACTCTTGAATTTGCGTACTCCGCGAAAAACTGGCGCGGGTGTCGTCGCGGATGATATCCTTTGATCGATCGACATCGAACCGAGCCCGATTCCGACCCGAAGGGAGAACCATCCATGGGTGGTGTGCGACGTCTCCTCCTGCTGCTGGCCGTGGTCCTGACCACCGCGCTGGCCTGGGCCGCGACCCAGATGCAGAGCGTCCAGGTCCGCGAGGGCCAGCTCCGCGACAAGCCCTCGTTCCTGGGCAAGGTGGCCGCCACCGTGTCCTACGGCGACCGGCTGGAGATCCTGGAGAACCGCGGCGGCTGGACCCGCGCCCGCGGCGACGACGGCGAAGGCTGGATCCACGCCTCGGCCCTCACGGAGAAGCGCGTGGTCCTGCGCTCCGGCGACCGCGACGCCGACGTGGGCGCCTCCGGCGAGGAGCTCGCCCTGGCCGGCAAGGGCTTCAACGACGAGGTGGAGGCTCGCTTCCGCGCCGAGAATCCCGACGTCGACTACACGTGGGTGGACCGCATGGAGACCATCGTGGTGACCGCCGACGAGGCCCGCGCCTTCCTGGCCGCCGGCGCCGTCGAGCCGAAGGGAGGCGAGTAATGAAGCGCATCCTCCTTCCCCTGCTGGCGCTGGCCGCCGTCGCGGCCCTGATCGCCGGCTGCAGCACCGTCACCACCCTCGGCACCCAGATGGCCCAGGGCAGCGGCATGATCAGCGAACAGCAGGCCGAGTCCATCAACCGGACGGGCCAGGCCTTCGCCAAGAGCTTCGAGGACATCACGCCCGAGCAGGAGTACTACATCGGGCGCGCCGTGGCGGCGTCGATCCTGCGGGACTACCCCGCCGTGGACGACCGCGACGCGACGGCCTACCTCAACACCCTCGGCCAGACCCTGGCCATGGCGTCGGACCGGCCCGAGACCTTCGGCGGTTACCACTTCCTGATGGTGGACAGCGACGAGATCAACGCCTTCGCCGCGCCCGGCGGCCTGATCCTGGTGACGCGGGGACTGGTGTCCCTGTGCACCACCGAGGACGAGCTGGCGGCGGTGCTGGCCCACGAGGTGGCCCACGTGCAGAACCGCGACGGCCTGCAGTCCATCGAGGCGAGCCGGCTGACGTCGGCGTTGACCATCCTGTCGGTGGAGGCCGCCCGCAACCTGGGCGACGAGGACGTGAAGCAGCTCGCCGAGGACTTCGAGGCCAGCATCACCGACGTCACCCAGACCCTGATCAACAGCGGCTACGCCCGCGGCCAGGAGCACCAGGCCGACCGTGACGCCGCGATCATCCTGGCCCGCACCGGCTACGACCCGCAGGCCCTGGTCCGCATGCTCGAGGCCATGGGCGAACGCTGGAACCCGTCGGGGCCGGGCTTCGCCAGGACGCACCCCTCTCCCGGCGACCGGGTGGACGAGGTGAGCGGCGCCATGCCCGCCGCCGATCCGACACCGGCCAACGCCGCACGCGAGACCCGCTTCCGGGTCGTGGGCGGCGCGTAGGCGTGTCGTCCGCGCGTCGGCACGGCCTGATCATCGGGGCCGGGGCAGCTGCCCTGGCCCTGCTGCTGTGGTCCACCCACGCCCTCGACGGCTGGGAGCGCACGAGCTGGGACTGGCGCGTGCAGCTCATGGCCCGTCCCGGTCCCGCCACCGACGACGTCGTGCTCGTGCTGCTGGACCAGGCGAGCCTGGACTGGGGCCAGCAGGAGAACGGCCTGTCGTGGCCCTGGCCCCGGGAGGTCTACGGCCCCGTCCTGGACTTCTGCGCCCGGGGCGGCGCCCGCTCCGTATCCTTCGACGTGCTGACCACCGAACCGTCCACCTACGGCGTGTGGGACGACGAGGCCTTCGCCGCCGCCATCGCCCGCAGCGGCATGTTCGTGGGCGCGCGGTTCCTGCACGTCGAGCCCGGCTCTCTGGACGCCGCCGGCGCCACCGACCCCATCCCCGAGGTCACGGCCACGAGCCGCCTGGTCGCCAACGTGAGCGACACCCCCGACCCCGACGGCGTGGTCCGCCGCGCCGGCCTGGTACGCCGCCTCGACGGCGAGCTGGTGCCGTCGCTGGGCACGGGCGGCTGGATGGTGGCCGCGGGCGTCGACGCGCCGCCGGTCCTGGACGCCGGCACGCTGCGCCTCGGCGACCGCTCCATCCCCGTGGCCGCCGACGGCTCCGCCCTGCTCCGCTGGCGCGGCGCCCCCGACGTGTTCCGCACCTACGCCGCCGCCGCCGTGCTCCAGTCGGAGCTGAGGCTTCTGGAGGGCGGCGAGCCCACCATCGACCCCGCCGCGTTCGCGGGTGCCCACGTCCTCTTCGGCTTCAGCGCCCCCGGCCTGCTGGACCTGCGCTCCACCCCCGTGAGCCGCGTGAGCCCCGGCGTGCTGGTGCACGCCACCGTCGTCGACAACCTGCTGTCCGACGGCTTCATGCGCACCGCGCCCGCCGCCGCCGCCGCCCTGGGCGTGATCGCCCTGGCCCTGGCCGCGGGCGTGGCCGTCACCTCCGGGCTACGGGCGCGCGGATCGGTAGTCCTGACGGTGGTGATGCTGCCCCTGCCCGCCCTGCTGGGCGCGGCCGCCTACGGCGCGGGCCTCTGGTGGCCCGTGCTGCCCGGCACCGTGGGCGTGGCGGCGGCCCTGTTCGGGGGGATGGCGCGGAACTACGCCGTGGAGGGTCGCCAGCGCCGGTTCATCAAGTCGGCCTTCCGGCACTACCTGAGCCCGGCGGTCATCGAGCGCATCCTGGACGATCCCGATGCGCTGAAGCTGGGCGGCGAGCGTCGCGAGCTCACCATCATGTTCTCGGACCTGGCGGGGTTCACGAGCCTGAGCGAGGGCCTCGATCCCGAGGAGCTGACGGCCCTGCTCAACGACTACCTCACCGACATGACCGACATCATCCTGGAGGAGGGCGGCACCCTCGACAAGTACGAGGGCGACGCCATCATCGCCTTCTGGAACGCACCCCTCGAGCAGCCCGACCACGCCGAGCGCGCCTGCCGCGCCGCTGTGCGCTGCCAGCGGAAACTCGCCGAGCGGCGCCCCGCCTTCCGCGAGCGCTGCGGCCGCGACCTGACCATGCGCATGGGCCTGCACACCGGCCACGTGGTGGTGGGCAACATGGGCTCCCACCAGCGCTTCGACTACACGGTGCTGGGCGACGCCGCCAACCTGGCGTCGCGCCTCGAGGGCGCCAACAAGGCCTTCGCCTCCGACACCATGATCAGCGGCCCCACCCTCGCCGCCGCCCGCGACGCCGTCCAGGTCCGCGACCTGGGAACCGTGCGCGTGGTGGGCCGCGGCGAACCGGTCCCCGTGCATCACCTGATCGGGCTGGCGGGCGACGAGCGGCCGGCGGCGGTGGTCCGCTTCGACGAGGGGCTCGAGCGCCTCCGGGCGGGCGACCTGGACGCGGCGCTGGCCATCTTCGCCGCGGTGGACGATGATCCCGTGGCGGCCCGGTTCGCCGACCGCTGCCGCGAAGCCCGCGAGGCGGGCGAACCGTTCACCGGCGACTGGAACCTGACGAGCAAGTAGGTGGAGATGAGGATCCTCTTCGGCGGCGTGCGCGGAACCACCCCCCGCGCCGAACCGGCCTTCCAGCGCTACGGCGGCCACACCACGTGCCTGCTGGTCACCGGTGCGGGCGGCGAGAGCCTGCTGCTGGACGCCGGCTCCGGCATTCACCCCGCCAACGACGTACTGGCGGAGCGGGCCGACCCCGCCATCTCGATCGTCTTCTCCCACCTGCACCTGGACCATGTCGTCGGCCTCCCCATGTTGGCGGCCCTGTTCGATCCCGACGCGCGCATCACCCTCGCGAGCGCGGGCGACGACGGCCCTCGCGAAGCCCTGGAGCGCCTGCTGTCGCCGCCGCTGTGGCCCCTGGGCCTGGACGACGTACCCGCGACGGTCGAATGCATCGGCCTCGGCAATCCGTCGCCGGCCATGACCGTCGGCGGCCTGCGATTGCGCGGCGAGGCGGTGCCCCACCCCAACGGCTGCACCTCCTGGCGCGTGGACGAGCCCGCCACCGGCACGTCGCTGGCCTTCGCCACCGACATCGAGTGGGCCGCCGCCGGCCCGGCCCGGCGCGAGGCCCTGCTGGACCTGTGGCGCGGTGTCGACCTGCTGGTCATGGACGGCCATTTCACCGCCGACGAGCTGCCCGATCGGGCCGGCTGGGGTCACAGTTCCCTGGACGAGTGCGTGGAAGCGGCCCGCTCCGCCGACGCCGCAAGGCTGCTGATCACCCACCACGCCCCCCACGCCGACGACGACCGTCTCGACACCCTCGACGACCACGTGACCGGACTCTGGAACCATGCGGCCCTCGCCCGCCAGGGCATGGTCGTGGACCTGGACCGCTGAGGAAGGACCTCCCTTGAACGCCTACCTGCCCACTGTCATCGAGATCCTGGTGCTGCTGCTGCTGTGGCTCGTCGCCTCCGGCGTGAGCGGACCCCTGCGCAAGCGCCTGCACCGCGACCTGGGCGGCGCCGGCCTCGGATCGCTGCTCGTGGACCTGCTGGCCCACGTGTCGCGGCCCCTGCTGGTGCTGGCCCTGACCGAGCTGGCGGTGCTGGCGGTCTCCCCCAACGCCCACGTCGGCGGCTGGATCGCGGACCGGGCGGACCACCTGACCGCCTGGCGCATGTTCTGGATCGGCGTGCTCGGCGTGCTGCTGCTGGAAGGGATCGTGAAGTCCCTGTTCCGCTGGCGGCGTCGCGCCTTCCCGGTTCCTGACCTGCTGGAGCGGATCCTGCGCGGCGTGCTGGTGATGGCGGTGGCCTTCCTGGTGCTGCGCGTGGAGATGGGCATCGACATCGGGCCGCTGCTGGCGTCCACGGCCCTGCTGTCGGCCGTGATCGGTTTCGCGCTGCAGGGCGTGCTGGGCAACCTGCTGGCGGGCATGTCCCTGCACCTGGTGCGCACGCTGAAGCCGGGGTTGTGGATCGAGATCGACGGCATCGAGGGCAAGGTCGTCACCACCAACTGGCGCGAGACCCGCATCCGCACCCGCGGCGGCCACCTGCACGTGATCCCCAACGCGAAGGTGGCCGAGGCGCGCGTCCACAACCTGAACGACCCCACCCCCATGCGCATGCACCGGGTGGAAGTGGGCGCCAGCTACAGCGACGAGCCGGACGAGGTGATCGCCGCGCTGCTCGAGGCCGCCAGGAGCGTGCCCGAGGTCAAGCGCGCACCGGAGCCGACGGTGTCCATCACGGCATACCTGGACTTCGGCATCAACTACCGCCTGATGTACTGGACGTCGGACTATCCGCGCCACGTCGCCATCGACGGCGAGGTGAACCGGATGATCTGGTACAAGTTCAAGCGCCGCGGCATCGAGATCCCCTTCCCCATGAGCGACAAGCTCCTCAACGACTTCATGGCCGTGGTCTACAACCAGCGCAAGCTGCCGCCGTCGGACGTGGAGCTGGAGTCCGTGGTGGACGCCCTGGAGGCGTCGGACCTGTGCACGTCGCTGCTCCTGGACGCCGAGGGGAACCCGCTCCTGGACCGCACCGCCCTCGAGGGCATCGCCCCGCTGGTCAGGAGCCAGCCCTGGACCAGCGGCGAGACCCTCTGCTCCCAGGGCGACGACGGCGAGACGTTCTGGATCCTGGCCACCGGCGAACTCGCCGGCACCGTATCCGCCGACGGCGAGACGGCCGCCGAGTTCACCCTGTCCCCGGGCTGTGTGGTGGGCGAGATGGGCGCCCTGACGGGCGTGCCTCGGAGCGCCACCATCACGGTGGCGGAGTCGTCACGACTGCTGGAGTTCGGCCCCGAGGCCTTCCGCGCCCTGCTCGCCGTGCACCCCGACGTGCCGGCGCGGCTGAGCGAGCTGGCGGCCGAGCGCACCGAGAAGAACCGCGCCTCCCTGGAGGCCCTGGCCCGCGAGCGGGCCGACAGGGCGCCCGTCGTGCTGGAGAAGTCCGGCATCCTCAACCGACTGAAGAACATCGTGAAGCGAGGTCGCCCGTGAGAACCGTCGTCGTGATCGCCCTGCTGCTGGCCGCCGTCCCCGCCTGCGCCGGGGTCATCCTCAACACCCTGGGCGACGCGGACCCCGAAGGCACCGGCTGGTCCGGCGGCCTGGACGGCAGCTTCAGCGCCGCGGGCGGCAACACCGACCGCATCACCCTCGGCACCGGCGGTCGCGTGATCTGGAACCGCGAGGCCTCGGTGTGGCGCCTCCAGGGCGACGCCGAGTACCAGGAGACCAACGCGGTGGAATCGGCCCGCTCGGTGGTGGGCCACCTGCGCCACAACCACGGGCTGGCGGGATCGGTGCACTCGATCGCCTTCGTCCAGCTCCAGCACAACCCCTTCCAGCGGCTCCAGTCGCGCTGGCTGACCGGCCTGGGCGCGCGCTGGGACGTGCTGGACGACGAGCACGGCAGCCTGTCCGTGGGCGCCACTCACATGGTGGAGATCGAGCGCATCGAGGACGAACCGGACAGCGATACCGACCAGCGCCTCTCCGCGTTCCTGCACGTGTCGCGCAAGCTGACGGAAGCCACGTCGGTCAGCGGCGTGGGCTTCATCCAGCCCCTGTGGTCCGACTTCGCCGACCGGCGTGCCATGGGCAACATCTCCCTGAACGTGGCGCTGACCGATGCGCTGGTGCTGCGGGTGGGCGGTGCGGTGGAATACGATTCGGCTCCGCCGGAGGGCGTCGAGACCACGGACTGGAAGACGACGACCGGGCTCGGCGTCCGGTTCTAGGAATGCGAAGGGCCGGCCCGTTCAGGCCGGCCCTTTTCCATCGCGATCATTCCACCCTACAGATCGATCCTCAGCCCCGCGGACCAGCCCGTGCCGTCGAGCCCGGGCGCCGCGTCCTCGTACCCGTTGTACCGGTACTCCACCACGAACCACGTCCGCTCGTGGATGCGCACGTTGAGCTGGGGCTCGAACACCCAGCGGGCGTCGCCGTCGGGATGGGCGTCGCGGTCCAGGAAGCCGGTGATCCACAGGCCCGGCGACAGGGGCAGCAGGTAGTTGAGGCTGGCCTGCCAGCCCTCGTCGTCGCTCTCCCACGGATGCACGCGCCAGTTGAGGCGCCAGGGCATGCCGCCGAAGGGGCCGATGGTCGGCGGGGTCACCGTGGGCGTCCACGACAGGCCGACGCGGACCACGGCCGGCCGTGCGGGCGTCATGTCGTTGAGCTCGCCCTGGATGCCGAGGCTCTTCACCCCGAACAGGCCGCCGCTCGCTCCGGCCCAGGTGAGCCGATATTCGGAGAAGCTGCGCACCAGGTTGCGGCGCTCCGCGGCGTTCCCCTGCTCGCCGTGCAGGTCGGTCAGCCCCCAGAAGTCGAGGTCGAGGGGCAGCCGATCGCTCATCATGTAGAGCGAGAGGGAGTTGTAGTCGCGGGTGTCCAGGGAGTAGACGGCCATGGCGCGGGGGCCGGCCAGAGCCGGCAGTGCCAGGGCGAGGATCAGGAGGATGGGGAACAGGGTCCCTCTGCAGCAGGTTCGATGTCTCATGGTCGTTGCATCGGCCGCCCGGACCGCCTGCTGAAGCGAGTTCCGTCGTGACCCGTCCCCCGCGCCGGGCTATGATCCGGCCGTATCGTCGTTGGGGGACCGTCGAACCCGGAGGGAATCATGTCCGCGATCAGGATCATCGTGCTGCTGCTCGTCCTCGCCGTCCCGGCCCTCGCCGGCACCGCCGCCAAGGACTCCACCATCCTCGCCATCCAGCACTCCGTGGCCGAGATCCGCGAGAAGCCCTTCCGCACCGACGTCCCGGTGGTCGACCAGGGCATCGACCGTTTCGACGCCTACCTGGACCGCGAGCTGGCCGAACAGATCCCCGACGACCTGGCCGCCGACTACGACACCGTGGTCCGCGCCGTGGGCCTGTACCGCGGCCCCGTGATCGATGACTACCGCGCCACCATGAAGGCCGTCATGCTCAGTCAGGCCGCCGCCTACTACGACCCCGACACCGAGGCCTTCTACGTGGTGATGGGCGACATGCCCGACATGATGTTCCGCCCCGTGGTGGCCCACGAGATCGTCCACGGCCTCCAGGACCAGTACTTCGACCTGGACACCTACATGCTGGACCCGTCCACGGGCCTGCTGGACGACGACGAGCTCCACGCCCGCGCGGCCGTGGTGGAGGGCGAGGCCACCTACGTCATGACCCTGTTCAGCGTGTACGACATGATGGGCGTCACCCCCAACCGCGCCCTCGTGGGCCCCGCCATCCACATGCAGGCGAACATGAGCACGGACCAGCTCGTGGCCATGTCCAAGGCCCAGTCGGACGTGGTTGACCTGGGCGACGGTTTCCAGGACGCCATGGACGCCATGAAGGTGATCCCGCCCTTCATCATGGAGACCATGACCGGCGCCTACCTCAAGGGCTGCGCCTTCGTGTTCGAGGTGCAGGCCGCCGGCTGGGCGGCCGTGGATTCGCTCTATCTCGACCCGCCGATCTCCACCGAGCAGATCCTCCACCCGGAGAAGTACGCCGCCCGCGAGGGGTTCGTGCGCTTCCCCAAACCCGGCGACTGCGGCGGCCTCCTGGACGGCTGGCGCGAGCTGCGCACCAACACCCTGGGCGAGCTCCAGTGGCGCGTGGTGTTCGCGGAGCACGGCCTGACCGACATCGCCGTGCCCCTGTCCGAAGGCTGGGACGGCGACCGCTACGCCGTCTACGAGCGCGACGGCCAGATACTGATGCTGCTTGCCACCCACTGGGACACCGAGGACGACGCCAAGGATTTCGAGGCGGGGTATCACGAGGTGCTGGCGGTGAAAGGATTGGCCGAGGGGGCGACGCATGTTCGGCGGGAGGGGCGGTTCGTGGGTATCGTCGAAGGTGCTGATGGGGAGATGGCGGGGGAATTGATGGCGTTTCTGGCCGAAGGCGTCCGCTGACCGTTGACGGGGCCCGGGGCGATCCGGGCCCCCTTTTTCCATCCTCTCTTGATTTTCGTACCTCTATCGAATATACTTTCGCGACACCGTCCTCCCGGATCGGACCAACCTCATGCCCGCCCATCACCAATCCGTCCACGAAAACCTCGTGGCCGCCCTCGCGCGCCTGCGCGACGCCGAGCACGACGCCGTCGGGCTGTTCGCCCGGGTCCTCGACGAGCGGCTCTATCGACGCCTCGGCCACGCCTCCATCGAACTCTACGCCACCGAGTCCCTCGGCCTGACGCCCGGCCGCACCAAGCAGTTCATCCGCCTCGCCCAGGCCCTCGAAACACTGCCCGCCACCCGAGCCGCCCTCGGCGACGGCCGACTGACCTGGACCAAGGCGCGCACCCTCGCCGCCGTCGCCACGCCCCGGACGGAGGATCAGTGGGTGGCCACGGCCGCCGCGGTGAACTCGCGGGAGCTGGAGGCGAAGGTCCGCACGGCCAAGGCCCGGAATCGTCGGGAGCGCGATCGGCTGCGCCGGCATCGGGGCCAGGCGGCGATGGTGCTGGGGCCGGCCGAGCCGGCGGCGGCCCCGCCGGTCGAGACGCCCGTCTCGGTGACGCTCACGCTCTCGCCCACGGATCACGCTCGACTGGAGGCGTTGCTGGAGACGCTGCGGAAGAAGGGGCGGCGCGAAAGCCGCGAGCAGTTGGTGCTGGAGGGGCTGGACGCCTTGGCCGGGACCAGCGCTCCACGTGAATTCGCCGCATCTCCCTACCGCATCGTGGGTTACAAGTGCACCACCTGCAACACCCTCACGGTCGATGGCGGGCCCGTCTCCCCCGCCCGCGCCGGGGCCATGGAGTGTGACGCCGTCCACGTCTCCGCGGATCCGGCGGTGCCGAACCGCTCGACGGTGCCTCCCTCGGTCCGCCGGGCCGTCCTGGCCCGCGACGGCCACCGCTGCACCACGCCCGGGTGCGACGCCACGCGGTTCCTGGAGGTCCATCACCTGGTGCCGCGGTCGCACGGCGGCGCACACACGCCCGAGAACCTGCAGACGCTGTGCAGCGCCTGTCACGCTCACGTCCACGAACGGGGAGGTTGATCAGAAGAGGAGGGTGATCCCGGCTTCCACCCGCACCAGATCCGTGTCCGATTCGGACGCGCGCACCAGGACGCGACCCAGGTGGTCGACGTCGATGCCGCCGTCCGTCAGGTAGCGGGCGTCGCCGCCGCGCGAGGCGGTCACGGCGAAGTCCAGGAACAGGGCGGGGTCGCCCACGTCGGGGTCGGCCTCCGACAGCCGGAAACGCACGCCGCCGCCGAGGGCGGTGAAGGTGGTCATGTCGGATTCGTTGACTTCGCGGGCTGTGGCGCCGTCGTCGTCCCAGTCGTCGTCTTCCAGGTGGGACTCGGTCCACAGGTAGCGCAGGCCGATCCGGACTTCGCCGTACAGTTCCACGGCGCCGGTGATCGGGGTCCAGCGGCCGAGCAGGTAGCCGCCGGCGATGTTGTTGCTGGTGACCACCTCGACGTCGTCGATGAGGGGGACGTCCACCCAGCGCGAGTCGCGGCCGTAGATCAGGTAGTCCAGGCCGACGCCCAGGGACACGCCTCCGCCCACGCCGTGGGCGTAGCGGCCGGAGAGGCCGAAGCCGGGGTTGTCCACGTTGTCGCCGAATTCGCCGGCCGGCAGGCCCAGGTCCAGGCTGAAGCCCACCTCGTGGGCGGCGGCGGGCGCGGCGGCGGCGAGCACGAGGCAAAGGGCGATCAGGCGGTTCACGGCGGCTCCAGTCGGTGATCTTGGTGGGCCGGGACGGGTCGGTTCGTGTAGGATCCGTGCCGGAGGTCCGTCATGATACAGCGTTCGTACGTCGCTTGTTGCATCGTTTTCGTGGTGATGGCCGGTGCGGCCGTCGCCTCGCCCGTCTTCGAACTCCTGGACGAGGGCGTGGTGCGGGTCCACGCAGACGCCGCGGCGCGGGACGGCGCCCTGCCGTCGTTCGCGTTGGACGGGCCACCGCCGATGTTCGAAGCAGCCGACCGCGCCGCGGAGGCCGTCGAGTTCACCCGCCTCCAGGGCCGCCACGCCGCCCGCGTCGCCATCGCCCCGGGCACCGACCTGTACGGCACCGGCGAAGCCTTCGGCCAACTGCGCCGCAACGGCTCGCGCACCGTGTGCTGGAACACCGACTCCTACGCCTACGGGTCGAAGAACCTGAGCCTGTACCAGTCGCACCCGTGGGTGCTGGCGGTGCGGGCCGACGGCACGGCCTTCGGCATCCTCGCGGACACCACGTACCGCTGCCTCATCGACCTGACCGACGGGATCCTCTTCGCGGCGGACGGGCCGGCGTTCCCCGTGATCGTGATCGAAGGCGACTCCCCGCAGCAGGTCCTCACCCGTCTCGCGCGCCTGGTCGGCACCATGCCGCCGCCGCCGCGCTGGGCCCTGGGCTACCACCAGTGCCGCTACTCGTACACGCCGGACGACCGAGTGCTCGAGATCGCCCGCACGTTCCGCGAGAAGCGCATCCCCCTGGACGTGGTGTGGTGGGACATCGACTACATGGACGGCTACCGCTGCTTCACCTTCCACCCCCACGACTTCCCCGACCCGCGCGGGCTGAACGACGCGCTGCACGAGCTGGACGTGCGCTCCATCGCCATCATCGACCCCGGGATCAAGCAGGAGCCGGGCTACCACGTGTACGACTCGGGCAACGCCATCGACGCCTGGGTGAGCGACCGCCAGGGGCATCCCTTCGTGGGCAAGGTCTGGCCCGGCGAGTGCGTGTTCCCCGACTACACGCGGGCCGACGTACGGCGCTGGTGGGCGGGACTGTACTGGGAGTTCCTGGACAGCGGCATCGACGGCGTGTGGAACGACATGAACGAGCCCGCCGTGTTCGAGACGAAGAAGTGGACCATGCCCGAGGACAACATCCACCGCGCCGACGACGACCTCGGCGGTCCCGGCACCCACGCCCGCTACCACAACGTGTACGGCATGCTCATGTCGCGGGCCACGTTCGAGGGCGTGGCGGCGGCCCGGCCCGACCGACGACCCTTCGTGCTGACCCGGGCGAGCTTCATCGGCGGGCACCGCTACGCCGCCACCTGGACCGGCGACAACGTGTCGTCGTGGGAGCACCTGGATGCGTCGATCCCCATGGTGCTGAACCTGGGCCTCTCAGGGCAGCCCTTCGCGGGACCGGACATCGGCGGGTTCGTGGAGGCGGGCGACGGCGACATGTTCGCCCGCTGGATGGGTTTCGGCGCGCTGTTCCCCTTCGCGCGCGGGCACACCGGCAAGGGGAACATCGACAAGGAACCATGGTCGTTCGCCGCCCACGTGGAGACCACGAGCCGGCGCGCCCTGGAAGGCCGCTACCGCCTGATGCCGTACCTCTACACCGTGTTCCACGAAGCCTGGACCACCGGGCTGCCGGTGTGGCGCCCGGCGTTCTTCGCCGACCCGGCCGACCCGCGCCTGCGGGCCGTGGACGACGCCTGGCTCATCGGCGATGACCTGCTGGTGGTGGCGAACACCGCCCCCGGCGAGGAGGCCCGTACGCCTCCCCTGCCCGCGGGCGACTGGCGCGACGTGACCGCCCGCGTGTACGGCACGGCGGACGACCCGAACCTGCCGCGCCTGCTGCTGCGGGACGGAGCGGCGCTGCCGCTGGGACCGGTGGTGCAGAGTACGGCGGAACTGCTCACGGAGCTGACGGTGCTGGCCAACCCGGACGCCGACGACTTCGCTTCCGGCACGTGGTACGACGACGCCGGCGAGGGCCACGGCCACCTGGACGGGGACTTCTCGCTGATGCGGATCGACGTGGCGGACGGCGGCGTCTCGCTGGAAACGTCAGACGGGGCGCGCCCGGCATGGGGCGGCCCCGTCCTTCTCGTCGACGTGGAACGCTAGGGATCCGCGTCGACGGACCCTCGCCGTCAGGCCCTCGCCCAGGCCCTGGCTTCGGGTCTCGCCTCCGTTTCGGTTCCGATCATCCCCCTGGCCAGCACCGCT
Source organism: uncultured Fibrobacteraceae bacterium (assembly GCA_964343835.1). GTDB lineage: Bacteria > Krumholzibacteriota > Krumholzibacteriia > LZORAL124-64-63 > LZORAL124-64-63 > CALEMW01. Next base: position 173,978 of record CAYFKR010000005.1, on the reverse strand, counting down.
TCCGCGGCCACGTCCACCAGGCGGGCCGGCGCGACGTGGTCCGTGTTCAGGACCAGGTCGTAGGCGCGCGGGTCGCTCCAGTCGGCGTCGAACAGGCGGCGCACGAAGGCGGCCCGCTCGTGGTCCGACTCGTCCATCAGGCGGCGGCCCTCCACGGCGTCCACGTCCAGGTCGCGCATGACGGTGCGCAGGCGGGTCTCGCGGGAGGCGATCACGCGGATCCGCAGGCATTCGGTGCCCTCGAGGATCCAGTTGGCGCCGCGACCCACGAAGATCACGCCGCCGTGGCTCGCGAGCGAGCGGACCGTCTTGACCAGGGCCAGGTGGAATTCGTCGTGGGAGAAGAGCCGGCGGTTGAGGATGCCCGAGACCCAGATGTCCATCTCCGAGCGCGTGCGCTCATCCAGGCTCTCCACCACGCGGCGCTCCAGGCCCTTGTCCCGGGCCACCGCATCGATCAGGGAGCGGCCGTGGACCTGCAGCCCGAACCGGGCGGCCAGGCCGCGGGCGATCTCGCCGTGGCAGCTGCCGAGCTGGCGGGAGATGGTCACGACCGGCCGCGGCGACGGCACCGGGTCGCTGTCGGCGGACTCGTGCAGCAGATCACGGTGGATCTGCCAGAGCCTCATCTGCTTGTCGAGGATGCGTTCGATGGAATGGGGCATGAGAGCCTCCCTTCGGGATCGTGGGCGGTCCCGGGAGCGCTCCGATGGGGCGGGGCGCCCGTATTGAGAGCGCCTGTTCATTCATGAGTGTAGCAGATGGACCACGTTGGCGAAAGACCCCGAAACGATTTTCGGAATCCGGCCATTCGGTCCGTCCACCCGCCTTGAGACATCGTCGGGGTGACGACATCCACCATGGCAGAACCGACGGACTCGGACGACCGAAGCGATCGTCCGATGTTTTTCCTTTCAGATCGGCGGCGAGCCCGTTCAAGGGGCGTCGTCAACGATCATCGCCCATCCTTCCGAGGTGAACCATGAACCGAATCCGCACGATCCTGATGCTGCTGGCCCTGGGAGCCGTCGCCGTCGCGCTGACCTCCTGCGGCACCGACTCGGCCGTGGGGCCCGACCCCGACAAGCGGCCTCCCGAGTACAACCTCTACGACATCCCCCAGGACTTCCTGGCGTCCGTGGTTGACGTGTACAACAGCAACGCCGTGATCTGGGACAGCCTCGCGGTGACGATCGACCTCGCCGGCGACGTCGTGGTGGTCCAGCCTACCGGCTGGCCCGCGACCCACACGATCACCGTGCGTGCGCCCCTGAACCCCCGGATCCGGGAACGACACACCTTCATGCTGCACTACCCGTCCCTGAACCCCCTGGCGCCCGGTGCCATCTTCCCGGACGACGTGACCCTGTACCGGTTCACGGACCTGCCGCACGAATCCTACGGCGTGACCCTGGACCTGCCCCCCGCACCCTGGTTCCCCAAGGACGTGTTGCAGGGAATGTCGACGTCGTACGCCATCGAGGGCGACCCCGACGGCGGCTATGACATCGACAGCCTGTCCATGACCCCCACCCTGCCCGCCGACCCCAACAACGTGATCCGTCTGCCCGTGGCGGCCACCGACCGGCCCCGCGAGGACGAGGGTTGGGCCGTGGACCCGCTGTTCGGCGGCGGCAGCGATGAGCCCAGCGGCGACGAGGACTGATCAGTCCCCGCCCTCGTAGAGGGCCATGAAGGCCCAGTGGAAAGGATGGCCGGCGGCAGCGCCCCGGTCCCGGATCTCCCGCTGGGTCGCGGCCAGGGCCGCCGCAGCGTCCCGACACGACAGCCAACGACCGTAGAAGCGTCCCGCGAACCCGCGGGACGCTTCGTCGTCCACGTGCAGGGTCGACGCGATCACCGCTCCCGCACCGGCGCGGAGCAGGGCGTCGGAGAGGCTGTCCAGACCGTTGCCCGCTCCGGATGCCTTGCCCCCCTCGCAGCACGACAGGTAGACCAGGTCCGCGCCCAGGGACAGGGCTTCGAGCTCGTCGGCGGTCACCGGACGGTCGTCATCCCCTTCCGAGAAGCGGATGGTGGAGGCTCCGCTACGCCCCCGGCTCAGGCGGGCGTGGGTGGCCACATGCAACAGACCGTAGGAACCGAGGTCCGTGCCCAGAATGGCCGACCACGACGCCTCGCTGCCGGTCAGGAGGTCTGCGGCGCCGGTCGGGAAGAGCGATGCCACCTCGTGGGCTTCCAGCTCGGCTTGGCGCAGGCGGGGGTCGCTGTCGCCGCCGCCGACGCCGTCCACGCCCACCACGAGGGCACGACCGCCTCCCCTCCCGCCGTCCCGCACCGAGTCGGCGCCCGGGACCAGTCGCACGACGGGTCCGTGATCCACGAGCAACCGGCCGTCCTCCCCACCGGGCAGCGGCAGCGCGGCCCAGGGCAGGTCGTGGAGCACGCCGTCGCAGGCCACGCGGAGGGGCGTTCCCTCCTCCCAGCCTCCGACCGCATCCCCCATCAACCGCTCGGCGAGGGTCTGGGCGCCGGCCCAGTCCACCTGGCGTCCGGGGTGGGACATGTCGGAGACGACGTCACGCACCGAACGGTCCAGCGACGGCAGATCGTCCAGCTCGTCCAGGCGCCAGCGACCGTCCCGGCGCTCCCAGACGAAGCCGCGGTCCTCGCCCAGGAAATAGCGCAGCTCGGCGCCGTCATGGAGATCATCACCCGTCTCGCCACCATCCGTCAGGGAGCCGAGGGCCTCCAACGCCTCCTCAGCGGCTCCGCCACGTTTCGATAGACCGGGATGGTCGTGGAGCAACCCCACCAGCAGTTCCACCCGCTCCCGGTCCACGGCCCGGTAAAACGAGCGCAGCTCCATGTCCGCCTCGAGTGCCCGTGCGCCGCCCGGGCGGCCGGGGGTCGTGACGACCAGATCGTAGGCCTGGTCATGGCGCCCCACCGCGATCAGGGAACGGCATCGCGCAGCGGTCAGGCGGTCGCGGAGAGCATCCGGGGCGTCGTCACCCAGCATGGCCAAGGCACGGCTGAAGTGCTCGAGGGCTTCCGCATGACGCCCCTGGTCCGCCTCCGCCATACCCGTGTAGAGAGCTGCCGCGAATCGGGTCCAGTACTCGGGCGCATCCACGGAGGATACGAACAGGGCTCCGGCGTCGGCGGCGTCGCCCCGGTCCAGCAGAACCTGCCCGAGACGGATCCTGCTGCGCCGCATCCGGGAGGGGTCCTCCAGCTCGACGGCGAGCTCGAGAGCGGCCTCGAAATGACCGGCGGCCGCGTCGAGGTCATCCAAGTGCACGGCGATGCGGCCACGCGCCTGATGCGACGTCCAGCGGTCCTCGGCTCCCAGTCCGTCCGCCTCCACGAGATCGGCCGCATCCAGCTCCGCGAAGGCCGGCCCGTACTCGCCGCGCTGGGCCAGGAATTCAGCGGCCAGCAGCGAGTACCGGATGGTCGCGTTGTAGTTGGTGGTGATTTGGGAGAAGGAGTCGCGACGGTCGCGGAGATACTCCATGCTCCGGTAGACGAGGTCGGGGCGACCGCCCCGGACCCCCTGCTCCATGACGCCCAGTTCCAGGTCCTCGAGCAGGATGGGGTTGGCCCGGACCGCTGGGTTGGCCAGCAGGACCCTCCGCAACGAATCCGCTTCGGCGACCCGATCGTGGTGCAGGGCGTGGAGGTGTCGGGTGAAGTCGATCGACGAGCGGGCGTCGTCGTCGGGGCGGTGCGACAGGAGGGACGTCGCCGCGTCGAGATGCACACGCGAGCTGTCCCGCTCCCCCAATTCGAGGTAATTGGTGGCGATCAGGCTGTGGCGTCTGACCATCGAAAGGGTGTCGCCCACGGACCCGGCGATATCCAGGCCTCGCAACAGGTGCCGCATGGCGCCACGGGGGTCTCCCATGGTGCCGGCCACTTCGAACTGACGTCCCAGGATCCTGGACATCCACGACGCCGACTCGATGGCCTCCGCCCCGCCGTACACCGTGATGAACGAGTCCATGGCCGCATGGTAGCGACCCTGCCGGGCCAATATCCGCGCTTCGGTATAGCCGGCGATGAGGCGGCGGTAGGGGTCGTCGGAGAGGGCGGCGCAGCGCTTCGCCGTGCGGGAGGCCAGCAGGGCCCGATCGTAGCCGCCCTCCTGGATGGCGTACTTGGCCACATCGATCCAGACGGCCGCGGCATGCCCGGCACCACCGGTCCGCCATGCGTCGGGAAGGATCGGCAGGAGCGTGGCGATGGCGGCCCCGAACTCCTTCCGGGATCGGTGCGCCAGGGCGATCCGCTCCTGGAGGAAGACGACCTCGAAGGGCGAAAGCTGGTGGGCGACCTCCTCGGCCGCCTGGAAGGACTCGAGCGCACCGTTCCCGCCACGCCAGTTGGTGCGCCCCTCGGCGAACAAAGCCCGAGCCGACGCGGAATCCTCCCCCACACCCCGGTCCCACACCGCCCGCAGCGTGTCCATGTCCTGGATGAACCGACGCCGGACCCAGGCGATGTCCATGAGCATGATGTTTCCGGGATCCCGATCCCACCACTCCAGGAACTCCCCCACGGCCGCGGCCCGGGTGTCCGGAGTCATCATCCGCTGAACGACCTCGTAGGCGAGGGCGTGGTCGGCGGCGAACGGCGCCGGCGGCGGGGCTGCCAGCAGCGAATCCGACACCTCGACAGCGCGGCGGAACTCCGTCGGCACGCGGGACATCAGGTCGGCGTCCGGATGGGTGGAATCGCCGCCGCCACCGCAACCCCAGGCGAGAAGGGACAGCGCGGCGGCGGACAGGACGACGGACAGACGTAGGCGGGCCTTCATTCGCCACCCCCAGCGAATCGTGGACAGATCCCGTCGATGAACCTAGTTTCAGTCCGACGACTCTACACGGTCGGGTCTCCGGGAAACAGGCCCGATCGTCGGCACGACGAACGCGGAAGCCATGGATCAGCATCGCCCACACATCGATCCGGCGGCCCTCGCACCCGACATCGACGCCTACCGGACCGGCGACGAACACGCCGGCGACCGTCTCGCGAATGCCCTCAGGAACCCCCTCGACACCGAGGTCCGGCGCTTCCTGGGTGACGGTCAGGGCGACGTCGACGACGTGGTCCAGGACGCCCTGGTCTCCACTTTGCAGTATCTGCGGAATCGTGACGGTTTCGCCGGCGATCCGGTGCGCCTGGCCGTGACCATCGCGCGCAATCGTTGCCGCGACCTGCACCGCTGGCGCTCCACCAAGCCCACCTCCGAGATCACCTCCATGTCGGACTGGCTGGAGGATGGCTCCCGATCGATCCTGGACGAGCTCGTGGAATCCGAGCGGATGTCCATGCTGCAGCGGGCGCTGGACGGCATCTCACGCACGTGCCGCCGTCTGCTGCACGACATGTACGTGGCGCGGATCCCCACCGATGCCATCAGGGAGCGGCTGGGCCTGTCCACGGTCCAGGGCGTGTACTACCGCAGGACCGCCTGCCTGGACGAGGCAAAAAAGTTCTTACAACCCGTGCTGGCCGATCGTTCACCTGTCGGTCGGGTCGGGGGGCTTCGCAGGAAACCCCGGCCGGAAAGGTAAGGACGATGACGAACGACATGTCAGCCCCGGGTGGATATCAGCACGAGTGTATCGAGCCCGGCCTCGGCGAGCAGATCTGGCGCGTCGACGACCCGACCACGAGCCCCGGACTGCGTTCGGAGATCGAACTGCACCTGAGGCACTGCGCCGCCTGCCGTCTCCGGTCCTCCCTGGAGCGGGACGTGGCGGACGGGCTCCGGGACGGTCGGCTGTCGGTTTCTGCCCCCACGGCAATACGGCCGTCCTGGGCCCGCTGGACCACCGGCGCTGGCGCCGCCGCCCTGGCGGCCTGCCTGGCCCTGATCTTCCTCCTGCCCCCCCGCGGTGCCGTCGACGACATGCTACTGCGCGGTGCGGACGACGTCGCCGTGACGGCGCCCCGCCCCGATGAGGTGGTCCTGGACCGCACCCCGGCCATCCGCTGGACCGCCCTGGAACGGGCGAACAGCTACCGGGTGACCGTGCGTGACGTGGACGGGGACTACGCCTGGACCGGCGAGACCACGGACACCGAGCTCTCGATCCCCGACTCGGATCCGTTGCCCTCGTCGGCGCGGCTGCGGATCGAGGTCGTGCCCACTCCCGCGGTGGCCGCCCCCGACGGGGGGCTGCGGTCCTCGTTCCGGTCCGGTTCCATGGGAGAGTTCCTCGGATTCCGCGCCGAACGATCGCACCCCGGCGTGAAGCTGGGAGCGCTGCTGGGCGGGCTCGCGCTGCTCATCGGCGGAATCGCGGCCATCAGGCAGCGCGGCTAGCCGACAATTCCGAATACAACGAAGGAGGGGGCGCCAGTATCCAGCGCCCCCTCCCGCCTGTCCGGACCGCCCTTACCGGAACAGGTTCTTCACCTCGCTCCACTCGGCGGCGTCGTCGCTCGCCACCATGTCCTTGTCGAAGTAGATGTGGATGATGATGCGGGCGTTGCGCCAGTCGATCTCGATCTCGATGTGGATGCGGTCCATCTCGCCGACCACCGCGGGATTGTTGCCGAACGACGCGTCGTCATAGACCAGGATCTCGGGGATGTCCGGGAGGTCCGGAATCCAGGGGAACGGGAAGGGAAAGATCACGTCGACGAGTTCCTTGCTGCAGTCGCGCAGGTCGTCGCCCGGCTTAAGGCCGATGTCGATGGGCTTGCCGCCCTTGGGGGTCACGCTGAGACGAAGGTCGGCGCGGGGGTTGGCCTTGTAGTAGTCGGCGAGCCCGTCGAACTCGACCATGACGACGTCGCGCCAGTGAACCTCGTGCTCGGGGTTCACCGAGACGTCGTCGGTCTTGGCGAAGCCAGCGGCGGCCAGCAGCGTCAGCAGCAGGGTGGTGAGCATCAGGGTCTTCTTCATGTCGGTCCTCCCGTAGGGAAGTGCTGGGCGGCGTCTTGGAACACCCCACGAACACGACGAGGGAGGACGTATGAAAAATTCGATGAAGAAAACCGCGAGACCTATCCCCGGAACCACAACCAGACGGCGGCCACGCACGCCACCAGCACGACGCTCGCGAGCGACAACGCGCCACGGTGTCGACTCACGGGCATGCCCCCACCGGCCGTGGAGAAGGTGAGCCCTTCCAGCCTTCCTTCGCTCTCGCGCCGACCGCCGATGCTTCCCACCACCAGCAGCACCACACACACCACGAACAGCAGCGCCGCGAAGTGCAGGAAATTCATGGATGCATAGCGGGCCAGGAAGCCGTCGCCGAGAGCGTCGGCGTTGAGCTCGGCCACCAGCCGCAGGGCGCCCAGCACGAACCCCCCGATGAGCGAGATCATCGCCCCTCGCGCGTTGACCCAGCGCCACGTCACGCCGATCAGGAACACCGCCGCGATGGGCGGCGAGATGTACGCCTGCACGCTCTGCAGGTACTGGTAGAGCTGACCCGAGATGCGCGACATCAGCGGCACCCACGCCATGGCCAGGGCTACCAGCACGACCGTCGACACCTGACCCACGACCACGAGCTTCCGCTCCGAGGCCTCGGGGCGCAGCTTCCGATAGATGTCCAGGGTCACGAGGGTGGAGCAGGAGTTGAACACCGACGACAGCGAACTCATCAGCGCCGCCAGCAACCCCGCCACCACGAGCCCGCGCAGGCCCACCGGCAACAACGCCCCGATAAGCGCCGGCAGCGCCTGGTCCGGCTCCGCCAGCTCGATGCGACCGGACTGCGCCAGCCCATAGGCCACCACGCCGGGGATCACGAAGATGAACAGGGGCAGAATCTTCAGGAAGCCGGCGAAGATGGTGCCGCCGCGGGCATGGTCAAGCCCCTTGGCGGCGAGCACGCGCTGCACGATGAACTGGTCGGTGCACCAGTACCACACGCCCAGGATGGGGGCGCCCAGCAGGATGCCGGTCCAGGGGAAGTCGGGATGGCTCGCGGGGAGCCACATGTCCATGAAGCCGGGGCCGGCCGCGGCGGTCATGGCGTCCCAGCCGCCCATCTCGCGCAGGCCGAGGATCGTCACCACGCTCGCGCCGACGATCAGCACCACCGCCTGCATCACGTCGGTGTAGAGCACCGCCCGCAGGCCGCCGAACACCGTGTACACGCCCGTGGCCACCACCACGATCAGGGCGCCGGTCCAGAAATCCAGGCCCATGAGCGTCTCGAACACGATGCCGCCCGCGGCGACCGTCACCGAGATCTTGGTCAGCACGTACCCGATGATGGAGATCACCGCCAGGTACCAGCGCGCCGCCGGCGAGTAGCGTCGCTCCAGGAACTCCGGCATGGTCGATACGCCGCTGCGCAGGTAGAAGGGCACGAACACCCAGCCCAGGATCAGCAGGATCAGCGAGGCCAGCACCTCGAACTGACCCACGGCCACGCCGCTGGCCGCACCCGTGCCGGCCAGGCCCACCAGGTGCTCACTGCCGATGTTCGATGCGAACAGCGAGGCCCCCACCACGAACCAGCCCGCGTTGCGCCCGGCCAGGAAGTAGCCCGACGAGGTCTGGCGGGTAGTGGAACTGCGCCTGGCCGCACCCACGGCCACCCAGTAGACGATCACGAAGTAGACGGCGACGACAAGCCAATCGAGATTCGACAGGTGGTTCATGACGCTCTTTCCTGGAAGGGGTGCCTGTCCGGAACCGGGGCATGGTACCACAGGAGCGTCCCGTCATCAGGAGACAACCGGTGCCGGAACGGATCCGTAACATTTTTCATTTTTGTTTTTCACACCCGTTCAGGCCCGTTGTTCGTACTGCGTCACGGGTCGACGGCGACCGCCACGCCGTTGACGCTCAGATCACGGGCGTGATAGAATAAGTGCCGGAAACATCGGAGATTCCCGAACTTATGGCCCATATCACGTCGCTACCACAGGGGTACACCATGGTCAGGTCCAGCATCCTGGCGAGCATCGCCATCCTCGCGCTCTCTCTCCTCGCGTCCTGCAGTTCGGACGACGCCGCTCCCACGGCCCCGTCCGTCGAGAAGAACCGCCTCGAGGACATTCCGGTCGAGCAGACGCTCCAGAGCCTGTGGGAGGCCAGCAGCGTCGCCCGCTACGAGACCATCGAAGCGGTCATCGACCCCGTGGCCGGGGGCACGCTCAGCGGTGTGGTCCGCTCCTGGGGCCGCGATGCCCGCTTCATGCTGGACTTCCCTCCCCACGCGATCCCAGGCACCAAGCGCGTGACCGTGACCATGTCCATTCCGGAGAACAGCCCCAAGAGCCCGCCGGTGTTCAAGTTCGAGCCCGACATGGAGTTCAACCGCCCCGTCCGGGTCCGGCTGTACTACCCGTCGTCGCTGCCCCAGGACCACGACTACTCCACGGTCTTCTGCCTGATCCACGAGGACGGCAACGGCGTGGGCGGCGAAGAGACGTTCCGCTACACGGACGACATGATCCTGTATCACGATTCGCCCACCCTGCCCGGACGCCCCCTCGCCCTGGAGTTCGAGGTGATGCACTTCTCCAGGTGGGGACTGCAGAACGGGAAGATGGGCCCCTAGCGGACGACCCGATACGACGACCAGTAATAGGGGTGCCCCCAGGGGCGCCCCTTTTCATTGCGCAGGGAGATCTGCGCTGATCTGAGGGCGTCTTCCGGCGATGCCCCGTTCCCGTAGGCTTCGTAGAACGAGCGGGCCAGGTGGGCGGCCGCCTCGTCGTCCACGCGAACGGTGGAGGCGATCACGGCTTCGGCGCCGGCTCCCAGGAACGCATGGGCGAAGTCGTCGACGCCGCCGCCCGCCCCCTTGGCCGACGCGGCCGCCTCGCAACAGGACAGGTAGACCAGGTCCGCACGGAGGTCGAGCGCCCGAACGGTGGGTGTGGTGAGGGGTTCCGTGCCGACGGTGCCGGCGATCCGCAACGTGGAGCCGCCGTCCGCGCCGGCATGGGCCACGGCGTGGGAAGCGATGTGGATCACGTCGTACTCGCCCAGGGCCGAAGGGGCGAGGGCTCCCCAGCCGCCCTCGGTCCCGGTCTTCAGCACGGCCTCCCCCGGCCATGACGCGGCGATGTCCGTCGCCTCGGCCTCGGCACGACGCAGGGTGTCCAGGCCGTCGTCCGAAGCGCCGACGTCGCCGTCCACGCCGACGGCCAGCAGCAGCCCGTCCGTGGTCGCGGGGGCGGTCCGCGCCATCCGTGTCGGGTCCGCCAGGATCACCAGGGTGGCCCGGTCCAGGACGTCCGATCCATCGTCGAAGCGGAGGGCCGGCCAGGGAACGAGGTGCAGGATCCCGTCCGGCACCACCGACAGGCGCGCGCCGTCGGCCGGAGGGTCGATCCCTTCCAGGAGCATCCGGGAGAGGTCGGACAGCGGACCTTCGGCCACGGACCGGTTCGGGGAACCGAGGTCGGCGAGAACGGGGGCGGCGAGGTCGGCCATGCCGCGCCGCGGAGGAAGCACGGTCAGGACCCACCGGGCATCGGCTCCGGCCCAGCGGAAGGAGTGACGTCCACCCACGAAGTAGACCAGGGTCATGCCGTCGGCGGGAGAGCGGACATCCGGCATGGCCCCGTCGACGCGGTCGAGGGAGAGGACCAGCTCCAGGAGTTCACGGATGCGGTCGTTCCTGGGCCGGCCGGCCGTGCGCGTCATCTCCAGCGCCGTCGTCGCCTCGACGATGTCCCGGCGCAGGTCCCAGCCCACGTGCCGGATCTCCTCCAGCGAGCCGTCGGCGTCCGTCGTCCAGGCCAGCTGACGGGCGCGTTCCAGGGATTCCTCCGCCTCCCGCCACCGTTCCCTCCCCGCAAGGGCGCGCCCCAGTTCCAGGTGGAGGCGCGCGACCAGGTCGGGCGGCGTGCGGGGCGTGCAGATGGACAGGGCCGAGGCGAGGGCTTGCTCGGCCGCGGCCGATTCCCCCAGCCCCGACAGGGCCATGCCCCGGTAGAGACGGGACGTGAGGCGCGTTCGGAAGCGCCCACCGAAAGCCGGGTCCTCCGCCGTGGGAGCGAAGAGCTCCAGGGCCTCCTCGTGACGCCCCTGCTCCAGCATCAGGTGGCCGAGCAGAAAGCGTGAGACGGCGGCCTGGTCCGGACGATCTTCCTTGTCCGCCATCTCGACGCAGGCCCGGAAGGCGCGGCCGGCGGCGATGGGATCTCCCCGCTGCAGGGGGTCGAGGGCGTCGGCCAGCCTTCCGGCACGGCGGTAGTGCTCCCCCCGCGAACCGTAGCCGTAGAACCGCCTGCCGCGGACGAACGAACCGAGGGCCGTGCTCGTGTCGGCCAGGGCCGGCAGGGCATACATGGCGTTCCGGTCGGTGTTGCGGCGCAGCAGATAGTTGTAGCCGGCCGCCAGGTCGATCCAGAGCACGTTGTATGGGTCCGCACGCCATACGGCGTAGAGGGAGTCGCCGGCGGCACCGCGAAGGGCCGGGTCCTGGATGGCGGCGGTCAGATCCTCGTAGAGGCGGAGATGGCCGCGGACGAGGGGGTCGCCGGCGTCGGCCGGGATGGACCGCGACGCCTCGAGGTGAGCGGCAAGTTCGTCGGAAACGGGCACGCCGTCGAGGACGCCGGACTCGGCCCGCTCCCCTTCGGAAGCGCACCCGGCGCAGAGTACGGCCAGCAGGACCGCGATCAGATGCAGGATCCCCCGATTCATGAGACGGGGAGCTTATCACCGGAATCTTGACACCTCAAGCCCACCCCGCTTACCGTGCTGCCAGCCCCCCCGAACAGGACGTCGCCGACCTCATGACGAACAACGACAGGCAACACGGACCCACTGAGCAGGATCTCCCGGTCATCCTCTCCGACTTCTTCGCGGAGCGGAAGGGAGCCGACGACGATCTGTGCTCGGTGCTGCGCGGCCCCGTAGCCGCCGCCGTCGGCTCTTTCCTGGGCCGGGACAACATCGACGCCGACGACGTGATCCAGGAATCGCTCGTCGCCGTGGTGCAGTACCTGAAGCGTCGCGGGGAGTTCGAGGGCAACATCGTGCGGTTCGCGGTGACCATCGCGAGGAACCGTTGCCGCAACATCATCAGCTGGAACAGGCGCCGACCCCAGGTCGAGGTGAGCAGCCTCGCCGACTGGATCGCCTCGCCGGACCGTTCCCCCCTCGATACCTTCCTGGACAGCGAGGTCCTGGCCGTCATGCGGGATACCTTCAAGCGGCTCGACGAGCAGTGCCGGAGCCTGCTGACGGACCTCTTCCTCAACAACAGGGCCGTGGACGCCATCCGGGAGTCCCTGGGCCTGTCGACCGTGCGGGCCGTCTACTACCGTCGGGAAGCGTGCCTCGAGCAGCTCCACGACGCCATGCGACTCAAGTTCGGAGACGCCTGATCGAAAAGGCGCTTTTTTCTTTTTCACCGGGGGATGTTCGGGCTGTTCGACCCTTGGAGTCCGAGTGAGAGGACGAGGGAGCCCCTTCAGACGGATACGCAGGAACCCATGACAGAACACGACATCAACACCCTGGCCCCCGAATGCGTCGATCCCGACGTCGGGGCCGATCTTCACCTGCTGGACACCGAGGCCCTCGACTCCGATCGCCGCAGGTTGCTCCAGGACCATCTCGCCGTCTGCGACTGCTGCCGCCTAAGGACGGCCCTCGAGGAACGATTCGCCACCGCCCTGCGCGAGGGCGACCTCGATGCACCCGCGACCATCACGCCCTTGCCGTCGCGACGCCGAGTTCCCGGGTTCGTCGGCGCCTGGGGCGGGTTCGCCATGGCCGCCGGTCTGGCCCTGATGATCATCCTGCCCCCCACGGCCCCCGACGAGGGTCTGAGCCGCTCCGCCGACGCCGGCCGTTACTTCGTACGCCCCGTGGAGGGTGAGGTACTGGCGGATCACACGCCGGTGATCTCCTGGCACGGCGTCGACGGCGCCTCCGGCTACCGGATCGTCGTGGAGAGCGCAGACGGCGGTTATCGCCACGAACAGATGGTCGAGACGGCGTCGTACGAGATCCCCGACGATGCGTCCCTCCCCGACGGCGAACGCGTGCGCGCCTATCTCTACTCCATCCCCGAGGACCTCGGCCCGCCCCAGGGCCAGAGCGTGACCTTCCGCACAGGCAATGCCCTCGACGTGGCCGCCCACCGGGCCACCGCGGCGCCGCTGGCCGCCCGCCTGCTCGCAGGCCTGGGCGCCCTGGCGGCTGCGGCGTGGGTCGTGCTGAGGGGGCGGAGCGGCTGATCTCCGGCGATTTCCCGTCTTTCTTTTCATCACCATCCGGTCCCCCTGTTCGGGTCACGTAAGACCCAACACACACCAACAGGGAGACCGACCATGAACCACCTCATCCGCACCATCTTGTTGATCGTCCTGATCGCGACGGCAACGACCGCCTTTGCCGGCAACACCTACCCCTGGCCCGACAACGGAGCCGTCGGCATCGGGACCGGAAGTCCGCTCGAGCTCTTCCATGTGACCGGAGGTGAGAACGACCTCATGGTTCACAGCGGCGGAAGCCAGGGGATCTGCAGCAACAACCACTGGGACAACCTCGGCCGCCGTTGGGTGTATTCGCGCGACAAGTCCCACGCCCACCGGATCGGTTTCTACAACTACGCCTCCGGCGGCATCGGTCTGCACGTGTCGGGTGCCGGCAACCGCGACAAGACCGTTGAATGGAAGACCGGCCTGTTCGTGCGGAACGACATGAACGTCGGCCTCGGCACGACGTCGCCGAAGGAGCGCTTCCACCTCTCCGGCGCGAACAGCGACTTCCTCATCCACAGCGGCGGTAGCCAGGCCCTGGTCAGCAACGGCGCCTGGGATGGATCCTCCGCCCGCTGGGAGTACAGTCGGGGCAACGTTCACGCCCACAAAATCAGCTTCTACAATAGCCAGGGTCCGGCCATGGAGTTCTCCGTGGCTTCCCCCGGTTCGTCGGGTGGCGAGATCGAGTGGACGAACGCCTTGACGATCGACGGCGAAGGTCGCGTCGGCATCGGCACGCGCTCGCCCTCCGCCAAGTTGGCCGTCGACGGCACCATCCTGGCCCGTGAGGTGATCGTGTCGGTCGAGCCGCAGCATTGGCCGGACTACGTGTTCGCCGATGGATACGACCTGCCCACCCTCGGTGCAACCGCCTCGTTCATCGACACCAACGGCCATCTGCCCGGCGTTCCGTCCGCCGCCACCGTCGGAGCCTCCGGCGTCAACCTGGCGGAGATGAACACGGTCCTGCTGCGCAAGATCGAAGAGCTGACCCTGCACCTGATCGCCCAGAACGAGCGGATCGCCACCCTCGAGGCCGGCACCGCCGATTAGTCGCCAACGGCTCCGGACAGGAGCGCGAGGAGGAACGTCATGACATGCCTTAAGACGATCCGGGCCTTGGCGGTGTTCATGGTGCTGTTGGGCGCCGTGACGGCCATGGCCGACGATCCGGTGGGCGACTGGAGATACAGGTCGCCCTACACTGTGGAGTTGCATTGGAACGACCAGGAACTCGTTGTCCCGATGGGCAACCGGTTCATTGTCCGCAACTGGACCTATGATCGGAGTGACCAGTTTCTGCCGCAGGAATTCAGCGTGGACGGAGGTGCCTGGCAATCCGTAGATCGCTGGTTCCACCTCACGACCCCCGGCGAGCACTCGATCCGGGTGAGGGGCCTGGCATGGGATGTCATGGAAGGGACGGGCGAGGAGGTTCGGGTTCCCTTCCAGCATGAAACCACTGTCATCGTCATGGGAGTGGAAGCCTACGGCAGCATCCACGACGAGAACGACGACCGGGCTCCCTACTTCTCGGTCACGCATCTGGCCGGGGGCGAGGATCCCTGGGACCATCCCCTTCTCCTGGTCGAGGGATTCGACCCGTCCAACGAGAAGGGACTGAGGGAGTATTACGAGATGGCCCCCGAGTTCATGGAGACGCTGCGGGGACTCGGCCGGGACATCTTCTTCCTGGACTTCGAGGACGGCGGCCGGGACATGGTCCTCAACGCCGACGTCCTGGAGCGGACCATCGATATGATCCACGACGAGAGCGGCGGCCACGACCTGACCGTTGTCGGCTTGAGCATGGGCGGCGTGATCGCACGCTATGCCCTGGCCAGGGCGGAAGACCAGGGGACCCCCCTCCCTGTCTCCCACTTCCTCTCGGTGGACTCTCCCCAGCAGGGGGCCGCGATCCACGCCGGGTTCCAGAATCGTCTCAAGGACGAGGGCATCTCGATTCCCGCCCTCACATCCGTGGCGGCCCGACAGCTGCTGCTCTACAGCGCATGGAACAACACCCATGACCTGCATGATGACTTCTATTCCGAGCTCAACGCCCTCAACGGCGACGGCTACCCGCACCAGTGCATCAACGTAGCCGCCTCGTTCACTCCGCCGAGTCTGGAGGAGAACCCGTGGACGGGCTTGGGGCAGAGGTGGGCCCGGATCGCGTATGAGGATGTCTATACGGGCGGTGCGGTCATCTTCTCGGAGCAGAACTTCAACATCGATGCCGGTGACTTCACCTCCGAGGCCGGATCGCTCCTGCCTACGTCGAGCACCGTTGACAGGTCGGGGCGTATCTCATGGCACGGTATCGCCATCCGGTGGTACTGCAACTTCTATCCCGAGACCGCCCGGCCGACGTTCATTCCGATGCGCAGCGCGCTCGACCTGGACGAGAACGGCCTGTCGCGGTTCGACATCGCCATCCGTCCCCAGGTCGGGGAGTACTATTTCCATGACCAGTTCCCAACCGACCCGGCATTCCTCGGAGCCATCCTCGATGCCCTCGAGATCCCGATGCCGAATCGGATCGTGTCCGGCGCCTATGATGCCTCGGAACGGCACGTGTTCCTGGCACAGCACGTACTGTCGAACGTCGACGGCACCGGTTCCTCTCACTCGTTCAGCATCATGGATACCGGTGCCGGCCCCGCCCAGCCCTCCTTCATAGCAGCAGGGAGGACGATCCGCTTCACCGCGACGACCGGTCACGTGGTCAGGTTCGGCGAAGGAGCGGAGCTGATGGTTCTCGCCGACCCCGAGCTGGACAGCGGGGCCGTCATGGCGCGCAACCCCCATGCCGTGATCGCGAGCGGTTCCGGTCGCCGGGACGCCTCACTCTCGATGACCGAGACCCCTGAAGCGACGACGTTCCTGGAACAGAACGTACCCAACCCGTTCAACCCCAGCACGACCATCCACTTCAATCTGGCCCGATCCGGACCCGTCACGCTCAGGATCTACGACGTCCGGGGCGGGCTGGTCAGGGAGCTCGTAAACTCGGACATGCCGGATGGGCGACATGCCATCGCTTGGGATGGGCGAGACGATGTGGGTCGTCGAACCGACAGCGGCATTTACGTCTACCGCCTGGTCACGACTGGATTCAGCCTGAACAGGAAGATGATCCTGATCAAGTGAGAAACCACGGATCCGTTCACCTGGCCGCCCCTTTTGAACGGGGGCGGCCGGTCGCGTACCCCCCCCCGTGCCGTTTCCCGATTTGTAATTATAATGATTCTCGTTCTCAGCTCATAGGGGTCAGCCATCCCCGGTGGGCCGATGTGATCCGATCGAACTCCGGAGAATCCGAACCATGCCCTACCCCGAGGAAATGATCGCCCCCATGCGCCGCGAACTGGCCGAGATGGGCGTTTCCGAACTGCGGACGGCCGACGAGGTCGACGCCTTCTTCGCCGAGGCCGGCGGCACCGCCCTGGTCCTCGTGAACTCCGTCTGCGGCTGCGCCGCCGGTAGCGCCCGGCCCGGCCTGGCCCGCGCCATGGGCGGCGAGCGCAGGCCCGACCGCGTGGTGTCCGTTTTCGCCGGCCAGGACCTGGAGGCCACCGAGCGCGCCCGCACGTTCATGGGCGACATCCCGCCGAGCAGCCCGTCGTTCGCCCTGTTCAAGGACGGCGAGCTGGTGCACTTCGTGCCCCGCCACATGGTGGAGGGCCGCGACGCCGCGACCATGGCCGCCGGCCTGGTGGAGGCCTTCGAGGAGTACTGCTGATGGGCACCTTCCACGACGACAAGGGCGACCTCCACGGCATGACCCTGGCGGTCCGCACCGCCGACGCCGTGGCGGTGGGGCGCTGCGACACCGTGAGCGCCGACGCCATCGTGCTGCTCGACGCCGACGTGCACGCCGAGGGCGACGACGGCCGCACCAACGACGAGTGGCTGTCCCGCGCGGCCCGCTTCGGCGTGGCGCCGCGGCACCCCCGCGTGACCCTGCCGCTCTCCGACGTGGAGGACTACGGCCTGCTGGCCGACTTCTACGAGGGCGTGGGCCGCTCCGAAGCCGCCGCGAAGCCCGCTGCGCCGGCACCGGCCCCCGCTGCCGACGCCGACCCGGACGCCCTGGTCGCCATCACCGACGCCGCCGCGGCGGAGGTCCGTCGCATCCTGACCGACGATCCCGAGGCCGCCGGCAAGGGCCTGCGCCTGGGCGTGGCCGGCGGCGGCTGCTCGGGTCTGGTCTACAAGGTGGAGTTCGACACGCCCCGCGACGGCGACGCCGTGGTGAACTGCGACGGATTCGACGTGCTGCTCGACCCCAAGAGCGTGATCTACCTGCGCGGCACCACCCTCGACTGGCAGGGCGGTCTCGAAGGTCGGGGTTTCCGCTTCGTGAACCCCAACGCGTCCAACACCTGCGGCTGCGGCGAGAGCTTCTCGGTGTGAGCGCCGTGGAGATGGCCCGCAACGCCCGGCGCGCCGGGCTGGCCGCCATCTGGAACGAGGCGCCGGATCTGGGTGCCGCCCTCGTGGCCGGCGCCGACGCCGCGGCGTTTCTCCAGGCCCGCATGACCAGCGACGTGGCCGCTCTCGCCTCCGGGCACGGGCAGCTCTCGGCGCGGGTCGACCGGCGCGGTCGGCTGGTCGGCTGGTGCTCGCTGCACCGTCTCCCCGACCGGGGTCAGCCCCATCCCGTGTATCTGCTGCTTTCGAACCGCGATGCCGTGACCGCGCTGGTGGAGGACCTGGTCGCCTCGGTGATCACCGAGGACGTGTCGGTGGACGACGTCACGGGCGAGTGCGACGGGATCGTCTTCCAGTCGCCGATGGCGGTGGAGCAATTCGCTCCCGGCAGCGACGAGTACGATGCAGCCATCTTCACGGAACCTCCCCTGCCCTCGGGTGCCTGGATCCTGCGCCGTTCACTGACCGGGGATCCCGGCATCGTGGCCCTCTGGTTCCGACGATCCGATACGGACCCCGCTGCCGTGGCCGATGCCGTCGCCGCCACCTGCGGCGCCGTCCGCCTGGATACGACCGACGACGCCCTTCGCACCTGGCGTTGGCTCACCCTCGAAGCCGGCCTGCCGCTGATGGGGCGCGACCTCTCCCCGGGCGAACGCCTGCTCAACGGCACCGGCCTGGAGACCGACGCCGTGAGCTGGACCAAGGGCTGCTACCTGGGTCAGGAGGTGGTGGCGCGGGTCAGGAGCCAGGGATCGCCGCCGTCGTCCCTGCGGGCCCTCGTGTTCGCGGGCTCCGGGCCGTTCGATCCGCCGGCCCCGGGTGCGGACCTGGTGGACGGCGAAGGGCGCCATGTCGGGACCTGGTCGTCCGCCGGCTTCTCACCCGTGCTGTCGGAGCCAATCGCCCTGGCGTTCGTGGATCGTGACCACGCCGCGCCGGGACGTCGACTGATCGTCGAGGTGGACGGCCGGACCCGCGAGGCCGAGGTTCGCCTCTGCCCCCTCCACCGCGGCGGCGACCCCGCCGCCCTGGCCGCCGGCTGCTACGATCGCGCCCTGCTGCGCTTCCGCGACGGCGACGACGACACCGCCGCGACCCTCCTGCGTGAAGCCCTGGCCCACGACCCCGCCCACGTCGACGCCCTGGAGGCCCTCGGCGTGATCCTGGGCCGCCTGGAACGCTGGCGGGAAGGCGTGGAGGTCTTCGAACGGCTCGGCGAGGTCGCGCCCGACGAACCCATGGTCCACGTGAACCTCTCCCTGTTCCACATGCGATTGGGCAACCTGGAGGAGGCCGAACGGCAGAAGGCCCTGGGCACCATGAAGCGCTTCGGCGTGTCGGGGGCCGAGGCCGACGAGGCCGCCGCCCGCGCCGCAGCCGAGCGCACCGACGAGGCCCGCCGCAAGCTCGCCATGTTCGAGCAGGTGCTGGCCATCGATCCTCACGACCCCCTGGCGCTGATGGGCGCCGGCGACGCCCGCGCGTCCCTGGGCGACCCCGCAGCCGCCGAGCCCCTGCTGCGTCGTGCCCGCGAGGCCCAGCCCGACAACAGCTCGGTCTATCTGCGCCACGGGCGGGTGCTCGAGGCCCTGGACCGGCCCGACGCCGCGGCCGAGGTCTACCGCACGGGCGTAGAGACGGCGTCGCGCCGCGGCGACCTGCAGCCCCTGCGCGAGATGGAGCACCGCCTGTTCGTGATCGGCGCATCCGGGCCCGACGCCACCGCCTGATCGCCACCCGCAGCGAATCCTCACACGTCCGCGCCGCGATCCCGCACACCGTCCATGCCCCGAAGTTCCTCAAGATGCCCCGAAACGGCCCGAAACAGGGTCCGAGGCGCCGTTCGGCGTCGGCATGCCCCTTGCAACCATCCCGGTCGAGCGCCCTGAACGCACCCGACCCGTAACCGAGGACGACCGTCATGAAGACCCCTATCGACTCCCGCTTCCGCCTGCTCTGGCTCGTGATGGCCGCCGTGGCGGTCCTGGCCCTGAGCGGCTGCTCCGAGGACGACCCCGCCAGCCCCACCGAGACCCCCGACGCCGAGAAGGCCGTCGCCCTGGCGGGCGGCGTGCAGGGTCCCGCCGGCGTGGGCGACGTGATGAACGACGTCGCCATGTTCACCGACCCCATGTCCGACCTGGCCGGCGACGTCGGCATCGGCGAGGACACGCCCCTGGGCGAGGGCTGGGACGACGGCGGCGTGGGCTACGACTTCCCCGACAAGGCCCGCCTGGCCGCCGCGTCGATCCGCGCCCTGACGCGCACCGAACTGGCCACCGTGGCGGCCGTGGCTCCGGGCGGCCCCAAGGACCGCCTCGAGCGCCACTTCGTCGAGTTCGGCATGGCCAAGGCCGCCGGCGACACCATCGCCGTGGAGTACTACGACACCCCCGACAGCGTGGGCCTGGACGCCCTGATCGAGACCGACGAGGTGGACGTCGTGCGCCTGGTCTCCATCCGCGAGTACCTGGACGCCGGGCTGCTGCAGGTGCAGGAGCGCGAGTCGGAGATCGTGATCGACACCAACGGCACGCTGGAGAACGGCGACGACGACGCGTTCCACCGCGTGAGCCACCGCCAGGTCCGCGGCAACGGCGAGGTCTCCGAGGGCCTGCTGGAGCCCGTGAGCGGCGAAGGCCCCATGGCCGACGGCATTCCCGTGCGCGGCCTGATGACCGTGGAGAACCCCTCGTTCCACCCGCTGCAGGCCTGGACCGAGGCCGAGATGGTGCTGGATCCCGGCGAGTTCCGCGTCGAGGGCGACGAGACCCTGCACTCCATGCAGGCCACCGTGCACTGGCGCAACGACGCCGAGCACACCGTGCGCCTGGCGCCCGTCGAGGACGAGGCCATCGAGCCCGACACCGACCTGCGCGTGACCGCCCTGTTCACCGCCGCCCCCGAGAACGACTGGCTCGAGTCCGCCGCCGACACCCTGCTGGTGCGCATGGGCGAGCTCGAGGACGAGTCCGACGACCTGCTCTACGGCATCGTGCGCGCCGCGGTGTTCGACGGCACGGCCGTGGACGGCGGCTCCCCCCGCTCCTACGTGCGCCTGACCCCCGACGGCCCCGTCTCCCCGGGCGAGGAGCCCTGCGGCGGCACCGCCTACCAGGACGTGTGGTACCCGCAGGCCTGGTGGATGGTGCACCTGGAACGCGAGGCCGACCTGGACTGCGACGGCAGCGGCTCCCTGGACCTGCTCATGGAGTTCCGCGACGGCACCAGCTACACCCGCACCATCACCTGGAACGGCGCCGGCGCCGCCACCCTGACCGAGACCCGCACCGACGGCACCGTCGTGGCCGGCTCGTACGACGAGAACACGGGCGCCTACTCCCTGGTGACCACCTTCCCCGACGGCCACGACCCCGTGTCGGTGGACCGCCACGGCACCGCCCTGGACGGCTCGGTGGAGGCCTGGGAGATCGTCGAGTGGCAGGACGAGCATCAGGACGAGACCTACTTCACCGCCACCGACGACGACGGCGACTTCTCCGCCGCCGGCTACCGCATCAACGGCCCCGCCCGCGAGGACTTCACCCTGGAGTCCGACGACGAGGGCAACGTGGCCGGCACCTGGGCCCGCAACGACGGCGCCTCCGGCTCCTTCGAGGTGGAGATGCTCGAGGGCGGCGGCCACCGCTTCGCCTTCGCCGCCAGCGACCCGCAGGCCGACGGCAGCCCGAGCGTCGAGGGCGAGATCTTCTACGCCCCGGACGGCAGCGGCGTGGGCACCGTGACCTTCACCCAGCACGGCGTGACGGTGACCTTCGACATCGTCATCGACCCCGACGGCAACGGCGTGCTGATCGACGGCGACGGCAACGAGCACCCCATGTAGCTCCGACCCGCGAGACGAGACGACGAGGGGCGGCCCATCCGGGCCGCCCCTTTTCCATCCCTCCGTAAGACTCCTTACCAAATGAAAACGATTTCGCAGAACATCGAGCCGGCCTGCGAGGCCATGTGATAACCTGTTTTCACCTGCTTCATCCACGGCATCCGGGGAGGAGGGCCCCCACCATGAACACCATGCACGGAATCCGCTCCACCACCATCATCCTGATCCTTCTGGCCGTACCGGCGCTGCTGCTCGGCGCCGGCCGCGAGTTCGTGCCCGCGCCCGCGGGCGGCGGCGACGGCATCCACCTGTGTCCCGACGACGACGCCGTCACCGGCGTACCGGGCCGCGCGGCGCCGCGAGCGGCGGCGGAAGAGACGCCGCCCCCGGCGACCGCCTCGCGCCTGGGCGAGATCGGCGGCGATGACGTCATCGCCCTCGCCACGAGCCTGGAGGCCTACTCCAACTCCATGGACATCGCGTCCGACGGCACCATCTACGCCGCGATCCAGGTGGAGGGCACGTACGGCGACGAGATCCTGATCCGCCGCTCCGAGGACGGCGGCACCACCTGGTCGGCGGTCACGACCGTGCGCGACCTGGACCCGGACATCGACCTCATCGAGCCCTGCCTGGAAGTGGGCGAGGGTCTGGCCGACCGCTGGTACCTGGCCTACATCGCCTACGACTACTTCGCCGACCGCTACGTCCTGAACGTGGTGCACGCCGACCTGGCGACGCCGTCGTCGGTGTCCGCACCGGTGACGATCATCGACCAGGCCGGTCTCTATCCGCGCCGGCCCCACATGACCACCGACGAGGCCAGCTGGAACGACTACTACATCTACCTGGTGGCCGACGCCGGCGACACGAACCAGGGGGCGGGATCCGACATCTGGTTCACGCGCAGCAACGACCAGGGCACGACCTTCGAGGCCGCCTACGAGATCGCCACGCTGAGCACCACCGACCGCGGCTACAGGCGTCCCGTGGTGAGCTACGGCTACGGCGGCAACGTGCACGTGGCGTGGTTCTTCACGTCCCTCACCGACGCCTTCGACTCGGCTCTGCGCTACCGTCGCGCCACGAGCTACGCCAACGGCGGGCTGAGCGCCTGGGAGGGCGTGCAGTACCTCACGACCACGTCGAACGGATTCTGGGAGAAGGACCCGGCCGTGGCGGCGTCCACCGCGGGGAACGAGGTGCTGATCGCCTACAGGCGCCTGGAGGACGACATCTCCGTCCACGTATCGGCCGCCGTGGCCTCCGCCGACGCCGGCGTGACCTTCGGGAGCGAGGTGCTCAACTCGAGCGGCGTGTGGGGCGGCCTGGAGCTGCGCTACCAGGCGGCCACCGACCAGTTCGTGCTGGGCGGATGGCGGTACGGGGAGATGGAGATCCAGCGCTCCCCGGCGGCGTCGCCCACCGCGTTCGGCACGCTGCTGACGTTGAACGACGAGGCCCACTGGAACTACCTCGGCATGCACCGTCCCCTGTCCCTGGCCCTGAACCCGGCCGAGGGCGACCGGGCGGCCCTGCTGGACACCCACAACCTCCACTCCGCCGCCGACACCGTCTACTTCGACGCCGAGTGGCGCCGCGATCCCGGCTATCCCGTGACCGAAGAGGGTTTCCCGGTGCACATCCCCTACGCCCCGAAGTCCGACCCCGCCCTGGCGGACATGGACGGCGACGGCGACCTGGAGATCGTGTACTGCGACGAGGGCGACCGCATCGTGGTCCTGCGCAACGACGGCTCGCATCTGCCCGGCTGGCCGGTCCTGGTGCCGGGCGTCCTGTCGGACGGCGCGGTGGCCGTGGGAGACCTGAACCTGGACGGCTCCCCCACCGTGGCTGTGGGCACGGGTGACGGCCTGGTGTTCGCCTACACCCACGAGGGCGAACTGCTGCACGGCTTCCCCTACGCCATGCCCGATGCGAGCCCCGTGTTCGTGAGCATGGCGGCCCTGGGTCCGCCGTATCCGCGGGTGATCGTGGCGGTGGGCGGCGACAAGGCGCGGTTCATCGGCACGCGCGGGCAGCAGATCCAGAACGTCTTCGGCTGGAACTTCGGCACCGCCCTGCCCATCGGCCCCTGGGCCGCCGGCGACGTGGACCTGGACGGCTCGACGGAGCTGGTGGGCACCATGAGCGACCGGCTCTTCGTGATCGATCGCCTGAACGCCGTGACCGAGCTGTCCCTGACCCTGCCCGCGGCCCCCTCGAACACCGTGTCGCTGGCCGACGTGGACCGTGACGGCGACCTGGAGATCGCCGTCCCCCTGAGCGACGGCACCCTCTACCTGTACGACCACGACGGCACCGTGCACGCGGGATGGCCCTACACGTCGGCCACCGGTGCGCCCCTGTCCGCGGTGGCCGTCGCGAACTGCCTGGGCACGTCGTCCCTGGAGCTCGCCGTGGCCTCGCAGAACTGGACGGTCCACCTGCTGTACGAGACGGGCGTGGAGCAGTTCGGGTATCCGGTCACCGGCAACGGCTGGTACATGTACGGCTCGCCCATCATGGACATGCTGGCCGACCCCAATTCGGCGGACGTGATCATCGGTGCCCGCGGCGCCAAGGGGTGGGCGTGGGACAACGGCAGCAACCTGGTGGACGGCTGGCCCAAGGCCATGGACGACCACGTGGCCGTCTCTCCCGCCTCCGGCGACGTGGACCTGGACGGCTCCCTCGAGCTGGTCATGATCTCGCAGTCGCAGGTCCACCTGATCGACGTGAACCAGACCCCCGGATCCAACCTGAAGGCGTGGAGCATGTACGCCCATGACGGCCGTCGCACCGGCTGCCAGGACTGTCCCGAGGACCTGGTCACCGGCGTCGAGGACGAGGACCGCGTCACGATGGTGAGCTTCGCCGGCGCGTCGCCCAACCCGGTGTCGTCCGGCGGCACGGTGTTCCGGTTCGCGCTGCCGGCGCGGGCCTCCGTGGAGCTGGCCGTGTACGACGTGCGCGGACGCCGCGTGCGGCTGGTGGGTCGCGAGGAGATGGAGGCAGGCGAGCACCTGCTGGCCTGGGACGGCCGCGGCGACGACGGCCGCGCCCTCTCCAGCGGCCACTACGTGGCGAACCTGCGGGTCCGCGGTCCCGGTCTGCGCAACGAGTTGACGCGGAAGGTGACCGTGCTCCGCTGACGAGTCCCGCTCTGGACAAGTCGGGCCGTCGCGCCGACACTCGTCGGACGACGGCCCGATTCCCCATCCGGAGATCCCACCATGCTCGACCTCGCCCGCAGCGTCCGCGGCTTCATGAACCGCTTCAGCACCATGGAGGTGCTGGGCGTGCCCATCGACTGGTTCTTCCACATGGTCGGCGCCGCCGTCTTCGTGCTGGCGGCCTCGCGCTTCCTCGCCATGAAGACCGTGGTGCGGCTCACCCTGGCGCTGCTGGTGGGCAAGGAGCTCTTCGACGTGTTCGCCAAGACGCGCATCGAGTACATCCGGGCGCCGGGCCTGGACCTGCTGTTCGACATGACGGCCGGGCTGGCCGGACTGGGACTCGGCTGGTGGATCGCCCGCCGGATCGACCGGGGGAAGGCGCGATGAGGCGCGCCGTCGCTGCCCTGGGCGCCTTGCTGGCCCTGGCGATCCTGGCCGACGCGCTGGTCCGCGGCGACGTGGGCGAGCGGCGCGTGCCCCTGGCCCTGCTGGCGGCGGCGGCACTGGCCTGGTCGTCGGTGCCGCGGGGGCGCCTGACCGTGGCGGCCCTGCTGCCCCTGGGGCCGGTGATCGACTTCGCGTTCCTGACGCCGGGCCGCGGCATCTACGGCGTGGAAGTGGTGGCCCTGGCCGCCGTGGCGGCCTGGTCGATGCGGATCGCCATGGACCGTGGGGAGACCGCGGTGCGGCCTTCGCTGCCGGGGCTGCTCTTGACGGGGTTCGCGGCGTGGGGCGTTGCGGCGTTGGCATTCGGCCACCCCGACCTGCTGGCCGACGTGCGCGGGGCCCGGGCGGCGCGCTCGCTGCTGCTGGCCGCCGGAATCGCCTGGATGCTGACGTCCCTGGCCCGTGACACCGCCGACCGGAGCCGCCTGGTCTTCCTCTGGACCACCGGCGCCGTGGCGAGCCTGCTGCTGCTGGCCGGCGGCGCCTTCGCCGAGGCCGCCCTGCGCGGGCTGGGCTCGGAGCCCGGCTCGTTCTACCGGAGCTCGGTGGGCCTGGCCATCCACGTGGCCTTCACCGCGCCGGTGGCCCTGGTGGTCGCCCTCGGCGACGGCGATCGTCGATTGCGCCTGGCCGCCGCCGTCGCCGTGGCGCTGGGCCTGGCCTGCCTGCCCCTGACCGCATCGCGCGGCGCCCTCGTGGCGGCGCTGCTGGCGACCGGGGCGGCGGCCGTGCCCGCCGTGCGCCGGGGTCGTCATGCGCGGCTGCTGCTCGGCGCCGCCGCCGTGGTCGTCGTG
>CAYFKR010000005.1:3010-148043 GCA_964343835.1 uncultured Fibrobacteraceae bacterium | reverse complement strand
TCGCCTACAAGGTCCGCGCCACCCTCAGGGGCGACCTCTTCAGCACCCGGACGAGCTCCTGGGCCGACGCCCGCGGCGCCATCGCCGCCGCGCCCCTGACGGGCGAAGCCCCCGACGCCTGGGCCCCGGCCGCCCCCCTCGAACTGGCCCGCCGCCACGGCATACCGGCGGCGCTGCTGGCCATGGGCGCCCTGATCGCCGCGGCCTGGAGCGCCCTGGGAGCCTGGCGCCGCGGCGGCCCCGCCGCGGGCCTGGGACTGGCCTGCGGACTGGTCGGACTGCTGCTGGCCGGCCTGGCGGAAACGGCCCTGGGGGCGCGCACCACGCCTCTGTTCGCGACCATGGTCGCGATGGCCGGGCTCATGGGCCGCGAGCGGGAATAGTCGTTCCAACCTTCCCGCCCCGCCGTCCGTCCAACCTGCCGACGACGTTTCCGACACGCTCTGCCCGGGAGGACGAGATGTTCCTGCGTACCGCCACCACCGCCCTGATCCTGCTGCTCGCGGTCGCCGCCGCGGCCCACGACCACGGCCACCACGACACCATCGACGGCTCCGGCAAGCTGGAGACCCGTTCCTTCGATCTGGACGGCTTCACCGGCTACGAGATGAACGGCTCCCTGGACACCCGCATCCGCGTGGGCGGCGACCACCAGGTGACCATCACCCTGGACGACAACCTCTTCGACAACCTCGAGATCGAGGTCGAGGGCGGCACCCTCGTCGTCGAGTGGGACGAGAGCTGCGACCCCCACCGGAAGGCCGTCGTGGAGATCACCATGCCGAAGCTCGAGTCCCTCGAGCTCAACGGCGCCGGCGACCTGGACGTGGACCGCTTCCGCGGCGACGAGCTGGACATCCTGCTACGCGGCGCCGGCGACCTGGAGGTCGAGGGCGAGGTGGACCGCCTGGACGTGACGGTCATGGGCGTGGGCGATGTGAAGTGCCGGGGCCTGGAGGCCCGCCACGTGAAGGCCGTGCTGACCGGCGTGGGCGACGTGGAAGTGACGGCGAAGGACAGCTTCGAGGGCACCGTGAGCGGCGTGGGCGACATCGAATACTGGGGGAATCCCGAGAAGGAGAAGGTCCGCGTCAGCGGCATCGGCGACATCGAGCGGAAGTAGGCGGCAGCCTCTCCGTTCGGAGGGACGGGCGACCACGGATCCGCCCGTCCCTCGCCTATTCGGCGTCTAGGAAATAATCCCACACGACTTCCACAATGTCCGATGGAGCCGGCGGCGATGATGGCCGATGATCATATCCGGCCGGGACACCCGCCCGTCGGCGAGGACCGCGAGACCCCTCGCCGCGCAGACGCACCCGGTCATGCTGCGGTCGATTCCCCCGTGTTCGACTCCCTCGACCGCAGCGCCTCGCCCGGACAGGGCCGACCATCCCATGGTCGGCCCTGTTCTCTTTCCGGGATCCCGTGCGGCCTACTCCCCTGAAAGCTTGGCTCTCTTGGCCGCCTGCTTGCGGTCGTTCTCGTCCAGCAGCAGCTTGCGCAGGCGGATGTGGTTGGGGGTCACCTCCACGCACTCGTCGTGGTTGATGTGCTCGAGGGCCTCCTCCAGACCCATGATCACCGGCGGCGCCACCTTCATCTTCCGGTCGCTGCCCGACGCGCGCATGTTGGACAGTTGCTTGGCCTTCTGGGCGTTCACGACCAGGTCGTCGTCCTTGTTGTTCTCGCCGATGATCTGGCCGTTGTAGAGCATGTCGCCGGGCTTGATGAAGAACGTGCCGCGGTCCTGCAACGCATCCAGGGCGAAGGCCACGGCCTGGCCCTTGTCGCGGCTGATGATGCTGCCGGTCTGGCGCTCGGGGACGCTGCCCTTGAAGTACTCGTACTGGAAGAACCGGTGGTGCATCACGATCTCGCCGCCGGTGGCCCGCAGCATCTTCGAGCGGAAGCCGATGAGGCCGCGGCTGGGGATGTGGAACTGCAGCTTGGAGCGCTCCTCCCCCTGCTGCATGTCCACCATCTCGCCCTTGCGGGTGGCGGCGTACTCGATGACGGTGCCGGCGAGGTCGTTGGGGATGTCCACGTTGAGCACCTCAACGGGCTCGGCCTTGTGACCGTCGATCTCGCGGTAGATCACCTGGGGCTGCCCCACCATGAACTCGAAGCCCTCGCGCCGCATGTTCTCCATGAGGATGGACAGGTGCAGGATGCCGCGGCCGCTCACCTTGAAGGTGTCGGCGCTGGCGGTGTCCTCCACGCGCAGGGCCACGTCGCGGTCCATCTCCTGGTGGAGCCGGGCGCGCACCTGTCGGCTGGTGACGTACTTGCCGTCCTGCCCGTAGAAGGGGCTGTCGTTGGTCATGAAGCTTAGTGACAGGGTTGGTTCGTCCACGGAGATCAGGGGCAGGGGCTCGGGGTTCTCCGCGCAGGCCAGGGTGTCGCCGATGTCCACGCTCTCCAGCCCCACCACGGCGCAGATGTCGCCGCACTCCACCTTCTCCACCTCGCTGCGGCCCAGGTTGTCGAAGACATAGAGGCGCTTGACCGACGTGGGCACCTCGGTGCCGTCGCGCTTGATCATGGTCACGCGCTCCTTGGAGCTCAGCGAGCCGCGCACGATGCGTCCGATGCCGATGCGGCCCACGTAGTCGCTGTGGTCCATGGCGGCCACGAGCATCTGCAGCGGGCCCTCCTTCGCCTCCGGCGCCGGCACGTGCTTCACGATCATGTCCAGCAGGGGGAAGAGGTTCTCGCGCTCGTCCTCCAGCTCGCCCACGGCCCAGCCGTCCCGGCCGGCGGCGTAGACGCCGCGGAAGTCGAGCTGCTCGTCCGTGGCTTCCAGCTCGCAGAAGAGGTGGAAGATCTCGTCGAGCACCTCGTGGGGCCGCGAATTGGGACGGTCCGCCTTGTTGATCACCACCACCGGCGTGAGGTCGAGTTGCAGGGCCTTCTGGAGCACGAACCGGGTCTGGGGCATGGGGCCCTCGAAGGCGTCCACCAGCAGCAGCACGCCGTCGGCCATCTTCAGCACGCGCTCCACCTCGCCGCCGAAGTCGGCGTGGCCCGGCGTGTCGATGAGGTTGATGCGCACGCCCTTGTACGTGATGGCGAAGTTCTTGGCCGTGATGGTGATGCCGCGCTCACGCTCCAGGTCGTTGGAGTCCATGATGCGTTCCTGGACCTCCTGGCCGTCGCGGAACACGTCGCACTGGCGGAGGATCTGGTCCACGAGGGTGGTCTTGCCGTGGTCCACGTGGGCGATGATGGCGACGTTGCGGATCTCCATGGGGCGTCCTCGAATCAGGGGGAAGTCGGTCGGGATCGGAGGCCACAAGATGCACCCGGGCGGGGCGGTTGGCAACGGGGTTTCACTCCGGGCGGGCTTGACCCCCGGGCCGGCGGCCGTCAGGCTGGGCGTCCACCCGCTCCCGAAAGGAACCGGTCATGTCCGACGTCGTCTTCACCCCCGCCGCCCTGCTCGACCAGCACGAGCGCGTCCACCGCAGCATCCGCGGCCTCCTGGACCACTGCCGCGGCCTCGACGCCGACGAGCTCGACCGGGAGCACGACGGCTTCGGTCCCCCGTCCGTCCGGCTCCAGCTGCACCACGTCATGGGCGCCGAGCGGTACTGGACCGGAGTGCTGGAGGGACGCATCGACGTGCAGGAGGACGACGCCGACTACCCGACCATCGATCGCCTGGAGGAGTTGCGGGCCACGGTCGCGGGCGTCACGCGGGCGTACCTGGAGCGGTCGACGCCCGACGACCTGGGCGCCGTCCGGACCTACGACACCTGGGGTGGACGCCGCCAGGACCTGGCGCCCGCACGGGTGATCCTGCGCATCCAGACCCACGCCTTCCATCACCAGGGACAGGTGCTCGCCATGTGCAGGTTGATGGGGAAGCCCGGAGGATTGCTGGACTTCCCCCTGGATTGACCTAGCGGATCAGCGCCATCTTGCCCGTGAGTACGTTGGATCCGGACCTGAGGCGATAGAAGTAGACGCCGGACGAGCGGGCGGAGCCGCGCTCGTCGGTACCGTCCCAGATCACGCCGTGACGACCTGCGGGGAACGTTTCGCCCTCCACGAGTCTGCGCACGATGCGGCCGGAGGCGTCGAAGACCTCCAACTCCACGGGCCTCGCCGTCGGCAACTCGAAGCGGATCTCCGTGATCGGATTGAAGGGATTGGGACTGTTGCCGACGAGGGCGACCCGGGTCGGAGCGTCTTCCACGCTCACGGGTGCCGTGATGGAACACCCGATTTCTCCGGCGCCGACGCGGGAACCGCACGGGCTGCCGGGGACCGCACACGGCGACGTCTCGGCGACTCGCCAGTCCCCCTGGACGGGGTCGCAGAACTCGGGATCCGCCCCGAAATTGCACGCCGTTCCAGAGAGGCCTTCGAGCGGCCCCGTCCAATCGCCCCCGGCGTTGCCGAACACGTCCGACGAGTCGATCCGGACGCTGCTCGCATCGTCGCCGAGCAGAACGGCGGGGCCGTCCGTGCCGAAGGCGATGATCGAGGTGTCGATACCGATCCCGGCCGACCCGTAGCCGTAGATCTGCGCCCAACTGCCCTCGCCGCCGTTGCCCGCCAGGGTGCTGCCGACGATATCCACGGAGCCGCCCGGACCGACGTCCAGGCAGCTGCCTCCCCCGTCCGACGTGTTCGTCGTGAGAAAGCAGGTTCCGAAGACCGCGGATCCGTCGATCAGCGCCAATGCGCCTCCGCCTGTCGTCGCGTGGTTCCCCTCGAAACCGCAGAAGGCGAAGGCCGCGCCGCTCGACTGCATGTGGATCGCCCCGCCCGTGGATGCGGAGGCATTGCCGGAGAACGTGCTGCTTGTGAGGGTGGTGTTGGAGCCCAGCAGATACAGGGCGCCGCCCTCGCTGCTCGAGACGTTGTCGATGAACGAGCAGGTGTCCACGGCACCGGAGGAGTTACTGACGGTCATGGTCCTGTTGCCCGTATTGCGGAGGAAGTCCGTCCGGGCGACTCGGAAGTCGGGAATGCGCTCCAGCTTCAACCCCTGGACGTTCGCATCGAACAGACAGTCCCCGACTTCGACCGGCCTCGTCAGCATGCTGTCGATCTCCGCCGCCCAGCCTCCTGCATGATTCAGGAAGGACGTGCGCGCGATGGACACGCCTCCAAGTGACGAACCGGTATGACGAAGCCCGTCGCTGTTGCCGTCGAAGACGCAGTCGGTGACGGTGAGCCCGCACTGGCGCCCGAACACGCCCCCGCCGACATCGGCCGTGTTGGACGAGAACTCCGTGAAGGAGAGATCGACGGTCGAGGCCTCGAACCGGGCGCCGCCGCCCTGACTCGTTCCCGTATTGCCGGTGAAGGTGCACA
Source organism: uncultured Fibrobacteraceae bacterium (assembly GCA_964343835.1). GTDB lineage: Bacteria > Krumholzibacteriota > Krumholzibacteriia > LZORAL124-64-63 > LZORAL124-64-63 > CALEMW01. Next base: position 142,715 of record CAYFKR010000005.1, on the reverse strand, counting down.
GCTCGATGAAAGCGGTCGAGGCCTCTACGCCGAGAGCGCTCCCGATTCCGGTCGAGTTGTTCGACAGGCGACACCCCGTGAGCGTCAGGTCGCTGTACCCAACGGATACGACGTCCGTACCTCCGAATCCCAGCGAGCAGGAATCGATCGTGCAATTCTCCATGGATCCGGTCGACTGGAGATAGGTGACGGCGGAAGAACCCTGACATCCGCTCAGGTCCATGGCGATGATCCGCGCGTGCGAATCCGAGACCCTGACGATGTCGCTGGCGAGCCCCAAACCTCCGTATCCTGTCAGGCCCGACAGGGAGCAGGATTCGACGAGGACGTCGGGGCATGATTGGAAACGCAATCCGCCGGAGACGTCCGAATCGGAGTCGGTGAACGACGACAACGACACGACGACCGACCCGGTGGCGCCCGTGCAATAGACCCCGTAGCGGTCGAAATCGTCGAAGACACAGTCCGAGACGACGACGTCCGTCGTCCCGGACGCCGTGGTCACGCCCCCGCCTCCGCCGAACGTGCTGCCGGTCACGGACACCACGCCGCCATCGACGTAGACGTTCTCCTCCCCCAGGCTCCCGCCGAACACGCAGTCGATGATCGTGAGCGAACCGCCGTCCCGGCTGTGCACACCGGCTCCGGACCCGAAACCGGATCCGAAGATGTCGTCCTCGAACAGGCGGTTGTCCTCGAACCGGCAAGAGCGGACTTCCAGGGACGAGCCGCTCGTCATCCTGACCGCGCCACCGTCCGGAACCACGGGCACCGAGAACGAACTGGCCACGTATCCGCCCCTCAGGGTCAGGAACGCCAGCGATGTGCCGACGGGCTCGCCCGAGTCCAGGAGGAACACGCGGTGATGGTCGGTCGCCGACCCCTCGGCGTCGATCACCGTGAGCGCCGGGTCGCCGGCACGGCCCTCGACCGACACCAGCTTGCCGCGGAGGTCGATGTCCCTGTTGCCCGGCCCGGTGTAGGTGCCGTCGTCCAGGATGACGATGGATCCGTCCGACACGTGGTCGACGGCGTCCTGGATGGTGGCGAACCAGCCGGTACCGCCCGGCGATACGGCGTACCTCGGAGCCTGGTCCACCGAGAAGCCCGCACCGATGCGTCCGCAGCCGGGATTGGCGTAGGGCCCGCAGAGTGAATCAAGTGCGATGTTCATATCCCCCACCCAAGGGTCGATGAGCATGGGGTCGGCGCTGATGTTGCTGTTCACTCCGTATTGACCGGCGATTACGCCGACCCAGTCTCCGCCCTCGTTCCCGTAGACGTCGCAGCATGCGAGGGCGATCGTCCCCCCGGTCGCTGTGACGGCCGGCCCTCCGAGACCCCAGGACAGGATCGAGTTCTCCACGGTCAACGACGCAGTTCCGCCCACGTTGATCGCGCTGCCCGAAGACGCCGCACTCGAGTTGCGGTAGAACGTGCAGCCGGTGAACAGCGTCGTACTCGTCCCGCCGGCCGCAACGGCTCCATTGGAGCCTGTTCCGACGTTGCTGCGGAAAACGCAGGAATCGAACGTGCTGGAATCGTCGTCGACGTACACGGCGCCTCCGGACGACGCCGTGTTGTCCCTGAACTCGCAGCCGGTGAAGGCCGCCGTGCTGCCGGACTGGAGATAGACCCCGCCGCCGGAATTGGCGATCGAGCAGTTGCGAATGAGGCAATCGACGAACGAAGGCGACGACGCTTGGACGTGCACGCCACCGCCGGGGTAGCCGCCTCCCGAGCAGGACGCGATCATCAGTCCCGTGATCACCGGGCCGGCTCCTCCCCTGATCGAGATCCCGCCGCCGCTGAACGCCGAGCATGCCGAGACGTACCCACCGGTGATCTGGGCATTGCCCCCCTCGATGTAGATGCCCCCGCCGAAATTCCCCGCCCCCTCGGACACGCAGTCCTCCACGGTCACATCGATCAGGACCGGCGAGGCGTTGTAGATGCGGATTCCCGCCGACGCGAGGGAGCCGTAGCAGTTGATGAAGCGGACGCCTTCGACCGTGACGTTGCTGTTGATGTAGAGACCCTGCGCCGTTTCCTCGCCGTCGATGAAGGAATCCCGTCCGGGCGAAGCCAACGTCACTCCCGATCGGGTCATGCTCAGACCCGTGTTTCCAGGGCCGTAATAGGAACCTGGCCCGAGTTCGACCACGTCACCTGAGACAGCGGCGTCGAGAGCGTCCTGGATGGTCGCGTAGTCGCCCGTCCCGTCCGGCAGGACCGTGTAGGTGGCGGCCTCCGCCCCTACGGTCAGGATCAGCATCATGGCTGTGGTGATGAACGAAATGCGCATGGGAATCCCCCGATCGATCGACACAGGTCGGCCGGCGAAGAATTCCGACGGCACGACTGGGAAAACGGATCGAATCGGAAGGAAAGTTGCAGCGGAATACCGTCAGGACCCGGCGCCGGAATGACCCAGGCGGGCCAGGATCTTCTTCCGCGTCGGATCGTGCACCACCGGCAGCAGCAGGAAGAACCCCGCGGCCAGCCCGACGCGTACGGCCGTATCCAGGATCAGGTCCCCCCGCTCGTCCAGTGCCCGGGTGATCTTGCCGTCCTTCCAGGTACCCAGGAACGTGCCCTCGAAGGCGTCCACGGCGGCCGGGATCCAGCGCTCGCGGGCGGGCTCGAGCCAGCCGTCGTCGGAGAAGTCGGCCGTCTCCAGCACGCCGAAGATGGCGATGGCGCTCACCACCAGCAGCAGGATCTTCCCCTTCTCCATGGGGAACGAGTAGTGCTTGAAGCCCAGCCGTCCGCCCCAGACCAGGGTGATCAGGGCGGTGATGCAGGCCGAGAACGCCGCGCCGTACAGCCCCCACAGCGACACGAAGAGCACGCTCAGCCCCAGCTTGATGCCGGACGTGACGCCGCGCAGCACGGCCCACTCCTTGGTGGCCTTGCGCAGGAAGATGCCGAAGTTCACGTGGTAGACGAGGCCCTGCATGACCACGGTCACGATCTCGATCTTGGCGATGCGGTGGGCGTCCCAGAACACGTCGGGTGTCATGAGCCGCAGGGCGTTCTCGATGGCCACGGCCATCAGCAGCCCCGTGGCCACCAGCAGGAAGATGGCGTAGGTGAACATGCGCCCGATGCGCTGCGGGCCGTCGGGTTCGTCGGCGATCTGCACGCGGCCGGTGTCCCAGGAGCGCATGAAGGGCTGGTGGACCAGCAGGTTGATCAGCACCGGGAACTTGTAGGCCATCTCCAGCACGCCCACGGCCTCGATGGCGTTGGTGAACCGCACCAGCACCCGCTCCGCCTGCCGCGAGAAGAACGAGGCGAGGCTGCCGGGCACCAGGGGCAGCTGGAAGGCGATGAGCTTGCGGGCGATCTCGCGGTCGAAACCGTAGCCGGCGGCCCGCACCATGATGGTGGTCATGACCGTGGACGACACCATGGCCGTGATCAGGCCCGCCAGGAACACGCCCAGCACGCCCATGCCCTGCACCAGCACGAACCAGATGTTGAGGCTCAGCCCGAGCACCAGGCGCAACAGGCCCACCGACGAGTAGACCACCGACTTGCGCCGGATGATCAGCAGCGTGCCGGAGCTCTCCGCGACCAGGTCGAAGTAGAAGGTGGCCAGGGCCAGGCAGAGGTAGTGCCAGCGGGTCGAGTCGCCCAGCAGCAGCGACGCCAGGGGCTTGCTCCCCGCCGCCCCCAGCAGCACCAGCACCAGCGACGCCGCCGCGATGACCCACACGCTCGTGCTGGCCACCAGGCGCTTGCCCCGCTCCGTCTCCTCCTCGTGGTAATGACGGATGGTGGCGCCGCGGATGCCCTGGGCCAGCAGGCTCATCAGGAAGCTGAGCGCCGTGTCGGTCATGCCGATGATGCCGTAGCCCGTGTCCAGCAGGATGTGGGCGTAGAAGGGCAGCAGCAGGAAGCTGATGATCTTGCTCAGCATGGCCGCCGCGCTGTAGACGGCTGCGTGCTTGAAAGTGTCGCGGTCCACGCTCATGAACGTCGCTTCCTCGCAGGGGTCGTCGCTGCAGGTTTGAATCGGACCAGGAGGGCGTACACCATGCGCCCGATGGCCGATCGCTTCAAGCGCATCTTGAAGGCCAGTCTCAGGTCGCGGCGCAGGAACCGGTTCCGTACCCGGACGTGCTCGGCCAGGGCCTTCCAGCAGTCGTGCGCCCCGTCGGGCCGCACGCGGCGAAGGGCCCGCACGTACTCCTGGAGGATGCGCCAGTTGGGATGGGTGATCCGGCCGCTCAGGGCCGGGTCGAACCACTCGAGCCGCGCGTCCTGTTCGGACAGGGCGCTCGACACCTCGGGATGGTGCCTCCGGTGGAACAGGGTCTCCGGCACCTCCACCAGGCGGCCGTGCAGCGCCAGCTCCGCCAGCAGCACCCGATCCGACGCCACGTAAGCCCCGATCAGGGGGGTGCGGCGCAGCACCTCCAGGCGCATCAGGCCGAAGATGGTGATGCAGTGGTGGCGCACCACGATCAGGTCGCGGAAGCGGTCGGCGGTGCGGGGGGCGCCGTAGCGGACGGGGTAGTCGTAGTGGCCGTCGCGGCGACCGTCGGGACCGAGGCGGCCGGTGCGGCTGTGGCAGAGCACCACGGTCGGGTCCTCGTCCAGGAGCATCACGCAGGCCTTCAGGTATCCGGGTTCGCAGACGTCGTCGTGGGCGGCCCAGCGGAAGTATTCGCCCCGGGCCAGGTCGACGACGTGGTTGAAGTTGTGGGCCGCGCCCATGTTCCGGTCGAAGCGGTGGTAGGTCACGCGGGGGTCGGCGGCGGCGAAGGCGCGGCAGATCTCTTCGGTGCGGTCGGTGGAGGCGTTGTCGGAAATGATGAGCTCGAAGTCCGCGTACGTCTGGTCCAGCAGGGAGCGGACGGCCTCCTCCACGTAGTTCTCGCCGTTGTAGACCGGCAGGCCGACGCTGACCCTAGGCATGGCCGCCCCCTTCCGTCGCGGTGACGGTCACGGGGCCGAACTCGGCGTTGCAGCCGTAGCAGACCAGAGCCACGGCGGATTCGTCGGGAAGGCGGCAGCCGTCGGCGTCGTCGAGCTCGAGCCATTCGGCGGGTTCGGGGGTGCCGACGGGCCACCACTTGAGGCGCAGACGCCAGCCGTCGCCATGGGGGAAGGCCTCGCAGATCACCGAGTCGGTGCGACCGACCTCCGCCTCCATGGGTTCGTAGCGTCGTTCGATCACGGGGGGTGCCGCCGAGGAGCGGCGCGAGATCTCCAGCCCGGCGCCGCCGCCGGCGTTGAACCACCAGCCCAGGCCGTAGAGCCAGCCGCGGCGGGGGACGGCGCCGTCGTCGTCGGGGCGGCCGGCCCAGGCGGGCAGCACGCCGTAGCCCCACTCCTTGTAGCCGATCTCCCTGCGCAGGGTCGCGGTGGTCTCCACGCGGCGGCCGCCGGACAACAGGCCGGTGACCATCAGGATGCGGTCGTAGCCTTCGGTGCCGGGGACGGGGCGGACGCAGGTGGATCCGTCGGGGGCGGGCGTGGTCTCCCAGTGGCCGTCGTCGGTCTCGAAGGCGGCGGGGTCGCCGGTCCAGTCCTCGGTCAGGGGAAGGGAATCCGGGGAGGGCTCGTAGCGGAAGTCGACGGACTCCACGGCGCGGCGATCGCCGGGGCCGCGGGCTTCCACCTCCAGGCGGTGGTCGCCGGCCGCCAGGCCGTCGCAGGGCACGTCGGCGGTGAACTCGCCGCGTGGGGCGCGCAGGCCACCCATGCCCGCCGGTTGCCAGGGCTCGCCGTCGAGGCGCCAGGCCACCGACTCGACCCACGTCGCCACGCGCCCCGCCGCCGTCAGCAGCAGGTCGCCGCCCCGGCGACGGACCCGTCGCGGGCGGTGATGCAGGCGGATCATGGGGCCGCCGTACCCGAACGCGTCGTGCAGCAGCGCCTTGACGCGCCGCTTCAGCGGTTCGGGGACGGTCCTGGTCAACGAGCTCAAACGGCTCCCTCCGGGTGGCGGGTCGGGTGTCCGTTCGATCATCGGCCGCACGGGGCGATTCTACAGGACGAAGTGACGCGGGAATAGGCTGTTGCGCTGGCGCCCCGCCGTGCGATGCTGTCCCGGATCACGTCCCCCCACGCCCCTGGAGGCCCCATGAGCCAGCCGACCCGCGAACCCGCCATCCGCGTCCTGATGATGCCCCGCGACACCAACGCCCACGGCACCATCTTCGGCGGCGTGATCCTCAGCCGCATCGACCAGGCCGGCGCCGTGGCCGCCGTCCGCCGGGGCTGCCGCAAGGTCGTGACCGTGGCCATGGACAAGGTGGAGTTCCACCAGCCCGTCCACGTGGGCGACCTGGTGAGCCTGTACGCCGAGACGATCCGCGTGGGCCGCACGTCGCTGACGGTGCGCGTGGAGGTGGAAGCCGAGGGCCGCGACGGTCTGGGACCGCAGGCGGTGACGAGCGCGGAGCTGACGTACGTGAACGTGGACGACGAGGGGAAGCCGGTGCCGGTGCCCGGCTAGGCCCTCCCCAACACCCTCTCCGCATACCGCGACCGCAACAGCTTCGCCGCCAACGACCGCCGCACCGGCGGTAGCTTCAGCACCGCCCCGAACACCGCCGACAGGGCGCGATGGCTCCACAGCGCCCGCTCGTCCCAGATCAGGTCCTGCAGGGTGCCGCGTTCCACGGCCATGACCACGGTGCGGTGGGCGGTGTCGGACGGGGTGAGCACGCGGGCGGCACGGCGCTTCAGCTTCAGGCCGTCGGTGGGACAGGCCTGCACGCACACACCGCAGCCCAGGCACAGGTCCGTATCGACCCGCGCGGCCCGCAGCTTCGGGCGCTTCGGATCGTTGGCCGACACCAGCGACACCGCCTCCACCGGACAGGCGTTCACGCACTTGCCGCAACCGTTGCAGTCGGCGCGGTCCACTTCCGGCAGCCAGTTCGTGGTGTGGACGGGCTGGAGGAAGGCGAAGCGCTTGGCGGCCAGCATGGCCTCGCAGCAGCAGCCGCAGCAGTTGCAGACGAAGCTCACGCCCTTGCGCACGTTCTCGCCGAACTGCACCAGGCCCCGGTCGCGGGCCTGGTCCAGGAGGTCCAGGCATTCGGCCGTGTCCACGCGGCGGGCGTGGCCGTGGCGGATCAGCGACGTGGCCGTGGTCCCGAAGGTCATGCAGATGTCCATGGGGGCGTCGCAGGCCTTGCCCAGGTGCTCCATCTTGTGGCGGCAGTAGCACATGCCCACGCCGCGATCCGACGCGCTGCGGACCACTTCCTCGGCACGTTCGTGGTCCAGCACGTGGAGGGCGTCGTCGGGCAGCACGCGCTCGTTCACGAAGGTGCGGCCGAGCTGGGTGTCGCCCTGGGTGAAGAGGGCGCGGACGAAGTCGTCCTCCTCGTTCAGGTAGGTGTGGAAGAGCTTCGCCAGGGCCTTCTGGTCGATGTCGCCGCGGGTGCGCATCAGGGAGAACTCGAAGAAGCCCGCCATGGGGGGCGGCAGCACGTACCAGGTGGTGCCGCGGCGCTCCATGTCCACGAGCATGGCCCGCGACGCCAGGGCGTCCAGGTCGCGGCGGGCCGTCGTCTCGTCGGTCTTCCAGACGCGGGCGGCCTTGCGGGCGGTGAAGGGTTTCAGGGGCAGGGCGGCGATCAGTTCCGCCTCGCGCTCGTCCACGAGGATCGACAGGATGCGGTGGAGGTGCTGCGAGGGCGGGGCGCCCTGCGGGAACCGGTTGAGGCGCTCGACCATGCGGTCGTAGCCGTTTTTCAGGGTGTGGTGGGCCATGATCCTCCCTCCCGTCGCGCGGGGCCGGATGTCCCGATTGTAGACCGGGTTGGGAGTGCCGTGCAATCCGGCTGACGACGGATTAACGGGAAGACGATGGTTCGGCCCCGATTTTTGTCTGGTCCGGGCGGCGTCCATCCTCTATCCCTTATCGCCTGGACGGGCCGCGCGACTGTCGTCGCCGCCCTGGGGTCCAGCGCGCGTGTCCATCGCGCGAGGATATTCCATGCCACAGCACCGCCCCGCCCTGCTCGTTCTCGAGGACGGATCCGTCTGGCCGGGAACCGGTTTCGGCGCGCTCGCCGACGCCGCCGGCGAGATCGTCTTCAACACCTCCATGACCGGCTACCAGGAGATCCTCACGGACCCCTCCTACCACGGCCAGCTCGTGACCTTCACCGCCGTCCACCTGGGCAACACCGGCGTCACGGCCGAGGACGACGAGAGCGACGGCGTCCACGCCGCCGCCGCCATCGTGCGCGACCTCAGCCCCGTGGTCAGCAACTGGCGCTCCGAACGCCCCCTCTCCGACTGGCTCGCCGACCACGGCGTCCCCGGCATGACCGGCGTGGAGACCCGCGCGCTGGTGCGCCACATCCGCGAGAAGGGCGCCATGCGCGCCGCCCTGTCCACCGTCGACCCCGACCGCGACCGCCTGCTGGACCTGGCCCGCACGACCCGCGACATGAGCGGCCTGGATCTGGCCTCGGAAGTCACCTGCGCTGCGGCCTACGAGTGGACCGACGCCGCCGGCTGGTGGCGCCCCGGCGCCGCCCCCCGCGCCACCGACGGCACGCACCACGTGGTCGCCGTGGACTTCGGCGTGAAGCGCAACATCCTGCGCCTGCTGGCCGACCGCGGCTGCCGGGTGACGGTGGTGCCGGCCACGGCCACGGCCGCCGAGATCCTGGACCTCTCCCCCGACGGCGTCTTCCTGAGCAACGGTCCCGGCGATCCCGCGGCGGTGACGTTCGCCGTCGACACGGTCCGCGAACTGGTCGGCAAGGTGCCGCTCTTCGGCATCTGCCTGGGTCACCAGATCCTGGCCCTGGCCCTGGGCGCGGCCACCTACAAGCTGAAGTTCGGCCACCGCGGCGGAAACCAGCCGGTGCGCGCTCCCGAGGGCGGCCGGGTGGAGATCTCGGCCCACAACCACGGGTTCGCGGTGGACGCGGCCACGCTGCCCGACGACGCCGTGACCACCCTCGACAACCTCAACGACGGCTGCTGCGAGGGTCTGGCGGTTCCCGCGCGCCGCGCCTTCTCGGTGCAGTACCACCCCGAGAGCGCGCCGGGCCCCCACGACTCGGACCACCACTTCGACGCCTTCATCGCCCTGATGCGGAAGGAGAGCGCCCATGCCCAGGCGTAAGGACATCTCGACCATCATGATCCTGGGCTCGGGCCCCATCACCATCGGCCAGGGTTGCGAGTTCGACTACTCGGGCGTGCAGGCCTGCAAGGCCCTCCGCAAGGAGGGATACCGGGTGGTGCTGGTGAACTCCAACCCGGCGACCATCATGACCGACCCCGACGTGGCCGACGCCACCTACGTCGAGCCCCTGACCGACGGCCTCTGCGAGCGCATCATCGAGATCGAGAAGCCCGACGCCATCCTGCCCACCGTGGGTGGCCAGACGGGCCTGAACCTGGCGGTGGAACTGGCCGAAAGCGGCGTGCTGGAGAAGCACGGCATCGAGCTGCTGGGCGCCGACCTGGGCACGATCCGCGTGGCCGAGGACCGCTCACGCTTCAAGGAGGCCATGCTCGACGCCGGCCTGCCGGTGCCGCGCAGCCGGTTCGTGACGTCGGTGGAGCAGGCCCGCGAGGCCGCGGAGAAGATCGGGTTCCCCGCGCTGGTTCGCGCGTCACGGACCCTGGGAGGTGCCGGCGGCGGCATCGCCGCGGACCTCGACGACCTCGAGCGCGTGGTGGCCCACGGTCTGCGCCAGAGTCCCGTGGGCGAGGTGCTCATCGAGCGCTCGCTGCTGGGCTGGAAGGAGTACGAGCTGGAGGTCATGCGCGACGGCGCGGACAACTTCGTGGTGGTCTGCAGCATCGAGAACCTGGACCCCATGGGCGTCCACACCGGCGACAGCATCACCGTGGCGCCCGTGCAGACCCTCACCGACCGCGAGCTGCAGCACCTGCGCGACATGGCCCGCGACGTGATGCGCGCGGTGGGCGTGGAGACGGGCGGCTCCAACGTGCAGTTCGCCGTGGATCCGGCGACGGGCGAGACGATCATCATCGAGATGAACCCGCGGGTGTCGCGCTCGTCGGCCCTGGCGAGCAAGGCCACGGGCTTCCCCATCGCCAAGCTGGCGGCGCTGATCGCCGTGGGCTGCACCCTCGACGAGATCGCCAACGACATCACCCGCAAGACCCCCGCCAGCTTCGAGCCCAGCCTGGACTACTGCGTGGTGAAGATCCCCCGCTGGAACTTCGAGAAGTTCCCCGGCGTGGACGCCGCCCTCGGGCCCCAGATGAAGAGCGTGGGCGAGGTCATGGCCATCGGCCGCACCTTCCCCGAGGCCCTGAACAAGGCCGTGCGGGGCCTGGAGATCGGCCTCGACGGACTCGGCTCCCACCTGGCGGAGCGCTTCACCCCCGACCCCGACGCCGCCCGCCGCGCCGGCGCCGACCGTCTGTTCCACCTGACGGCCCTGATGGCCGTCGACCGCGCCGCCGGAGAGGCCGCCGCCGCGGACGCCGGCTGGGACCCGTGGTACACGGCCCAGCTCCGCCGCATCCTGGACGCCGAGGACGACCTGCGCGCCGCCGCCGACCTGGACGCCGACCTGCTGCTGCGCCTCAAGCGCCTTGGCGTGTCCGACTCGGTGATCGCCCGGGTGCGGGGCATGGATCCCGTGGCCGTGCGCGAGGCGAGGAAGGCGGCCGACGTGCTCCCCTCCTACTACCGCGTGGACACCTGCGCCGCCGAGTTCGAGGCCCACACACCCTACCTCTACTCCTGCTGGGAACGGGGCTGCGAGGCGGAGCCTTCGGGCCGGAAGAAGGTGATGATCCTGGGCGGCGGACCCAACCGCATCGGCCAGGGCATCGAGTTCGACGCCTGCTGCGTGCAGGCCTGCTGGGCCCTGGAGGAACTCGGTTACGAGACCATCATGGTCAACTGCAACCCCGAGACCGTCAGCACCGACTACGACACCGCCGACCGGCTCTACTTCGAGCCCCTCACCTTCGAGGACGTCATGAACGTGGTGGACCTGGAGCGGCCCGACGGCGTGATCGTGCAGTTCGGCGGCCAGACCCCCATCAACCTCACCGACGCCCTGGCCGCCGCCGGCGCCCCGGTGTGGGGCACGGCGCCAGACTCCGTGGCCCTGGCCGAGGACCGCGGCCGCTTCGGCGATCTGCTGGACGAACTGGGCATCGATTGCCCGGCCTGGGGCATGGCGCAGGACCTGGACGAGGCGCGGGAGATCATCGCGCGCATCGGCTACCCGGTGCTCGTGCGGCCGTCGTTCGTGCTGGGCGGCCGGGCCATGGCCATCGCCCACGACGACGCCCAGCTCGAGCGCTTCCTGGCCGAGGCCATGGCCGCATCGTCCGGCGGACCCATCCTCATCGACCAGTTCCTGGAGGACGCCTTCGAGGTGGACGTCGATGCAGTGGGCGACGGAGCGCGGGTGACGGTGGCGGGCGTCATGCAGCACATCGAGGAGGCGGGCGTGCACTCGGGCGACAGCGCCTGCGTGCTGCCGCCGTACAAGATCTCCAACTTCCACCTGAGCATCATCCGCGAGTACACCGAGCGGCTGGGCCTGGCCCTGGGCGTGCGCGGGCTGATGAACGTGCAGTACGCCGTGAAGGACGACGTGGTCTACGTGATCGAGGTCAACCCCCGCGCCTCGCGCACGGTGCCCTTCGTGAGCAAGGCCACGGGCGTGTCGGTGGCGCGTCTGGCGGCCCAGGTCCAGGCCGGACGGACCCTCGAGGAGCTCGGCTTCCTGACGACGCCGGAGGTGGACGGCTTCTTCGTGAAGGAGGCGGTCATGCCCTTCGACAAGCTGCCCGGCGTGGACGTACGGCTGAGTCCCGAGATGCGCTCGACGGGCGAGGTCATGGGCCATGCGTCACGCTTCGGCCACGCCTTCGCCAAGGCCCAGCTCGCCGCCGGCGTGAAGCTGCCCAAGGAGGGCGCGGTGCTGATCACGGTGAACGAGTTCGACAAGTCGGCGGCCATCAAGCTGGGCCGCGACCTGCACCGCATGGGCTTCTCCCTCTTCGCCACCGAGGGCACGGCCGAGTCGCTGCGGCGCGTGGACGTGCCGGTGACCACGGCCCCCAAGGCCGGCCGCGATGGTCGCACCACCGTCAACCTGATCGAGGAAGGGGCGGTGGACCTGATCATCAATACGCCCCTGGGCCGCCGCGCCTACGATGACCAGTCGGCCATGTACGCCGCCGCCGTGCGCCACAAGGTGCCGCTGCTGACCACCATGAGCGCGGCCCAGGCCGCGGTGGCGGGAATCAGGGCGCTGCGGGGCTGGGAGCTGAAGGTGCGGGGACTGCAGGCGCATCACGCGGCTGCGGAGTAGGAGCCGCCGGACGAACGAAGGCCCCGCCTCCCGGAGGAGGCGGGGCCTTTTCGTGTCCGGACGCGCAGGCTAGAAGCGGTTCTTCAGCTCGCTCCAGGAGATGTCCTCGTTGCCCACGATGGGCACCTCGGGCTCCACCTTGCCGTCCCAGTTCTCGTCGTAGCCCGGCTCCACGTAGCTGGCCGAGGCGTTGATGCCCGACAGGATCGCCCAGCCGGTCTGGTCCGCCGGCGCGATCTCACCCAGGCGCGTGCCGCCGGTCCAGTCCACCACGCCGTTCACCGTACCGAGGGTCGAGGTGAACATCGTGCGGCTCAGCGAAGGGATCGCGCCGCTGAGGATCACCGTCGAGTCCTCCCACAGCACGATCGTACCGCCCGAGTAGACGTGGGTGATGCCCGAGATCGCATCGAGGGTCAGGCCGTCGATGGTGATCGTGTACGTGTAGGTGCCGAAGTCCAGGGGCAGGGGCGTCGTCGCCGGAGCGGCGTCGAACACCTGGCTGTCCATGCTCAGCACGCCGCCGATGGCGGTGGGCACGTTGACCTGGCCGTTGAAGTCGAAGAGCTGCTGCGCCTGGGCCGCGAGGGGCATGGCCAGGGCCAGGACCGCGACCAGCAGGATCGTTCTCGAAGTCTTCATATCGAACCTCCTCCGGTGCTAGCGGTACAGCGACTTCAGGTCGCTCCAGGTTGCGTCGTCGTTGCCGATGGCCGGGTCCACTTCGAACACGCCGTCCATCTGGAAGTCGTAGCCGGTGGGGATCTGGGCACCGGCTTCCTGGGAGAAGATGCCGCCCCACGAGTAGGCGCAGTCGGTGCAGACGTCGCCGATGAGCTCGCCCTCGACGCCGTCGAGGTTGCCCTCGAAGGAGCCGGCGCCGGCGGCGCTCATGAACACCGTGAAGCTGGTGAAGGCGCCCCGGAAGTACAGGGTGCCGTCGTTGAACGTGGACGGTGCGGTGCCGTTGGGCGGGTTCACGCCCCAGTCGGCGTTCATGGCCGAGTCGGCCCAGATGTCCATCGTTCCGCCGGTGTACGTGACCATGGTGTAACCGCCGAGGTCCACGCCGAACAGCGGGTCGGCGTTGTCGGCCACGCCCACGAAGACGAACTCGTCGCCGGGAGCGCTCGGCGGCATGCCGCCGGTCTCCCAGCCGAAGCCGAGATAGTCGATGGTGGGCGTCTGTGCGAAGACCGCCGTCGCGCAGAGCATCGTGGCGATGACGGCGACGAGCCTGGTGGTCGCCTTGACATGATTCATGGGTGTCCTCCCGTCCCCATCTGATATCGGATCGGACGGCGCAGGAACGCGCCGTCTCCGTCTATCGGTAGCCCGCGGGCGAGGCGTCGATACGGATTGGTACGACCACCCTATCACAGCTCGCAGGAATCGGCAAGATTCCAGTACGAAACAGAAAAAGTCGCCCTTTCGGGCGACTTTCTCCTTCGAGTCGCGAAATCGGCGCTAGAAGCGGTTCTTGAGCTCGCTCCAGGAGACGTCCTCGTTGCCCACGATGGGCACCTCGGGCTCCACCTTGCCGTCCCAGTTCTCGTCGTAGCCCGGCTCCACGTAGCTGGCCGAGGCGTTGATGCCCGACAGGATCGCCCAGCCGGTCTGGTCCGCCGGAGCGATCTCGTCCAGACGAGTACCGCCGGTCCAGTCCACCACGCCGTTCACCGAACCGAGGGTCGCGGTGAACATGGTGCGGCTCAGCGACGGGATCACACCGCTGAGGATCGCCGTGGAGTCCTCCCACAGGGTGATGGTGCCGCCCGAGTAGAGCTGGGTGATGCCCGACACCGAGTCCAGGGTCAGGCCGTCGATGGTGATGGTGTACGTGAAGTTGGCGAAGTCCAGGGGCAGGGGCGTCGTCGCCGGAGCGGCGTCGAACACCTGGCTGTCCATGCTCAGCGTGCCGCCGATGGCGGTAGGCACGATGACCTGGCCGTTGAAGTCGAAGAGCTGCTGCGCCTGCGCCGCGAGGGGCAGGGCCACCGCGAGCACCGCGACCAGCAGGACCGTTCTCAAAGTCTTCATGTCGAACCTCCAGGGTCCTTCGGGTTAGCGGTACAGCGACTTCACGTCGCTCCAGGTGGCGTCCTCGTTAGCGATGGCGGGGTCGAGCTCGAACACGCCGTCCATCTGGAGGTCGTAGCCGTCGGGGATCTGCGCGCCGGAGGCCTCGGTGAAGGCGCCTCCCCACGTGTACGCGCAGTCGTTGCACAGGCTGTTCAGGATGCGCCGCCCAGACCGTCCAGGTGGCCCTCGTAGGAGCCGGCGCCGGCGGCGGTCAGGAAGACGGTGAAGTCGTTGAACGAACCGCGGAAGAACAGCAGGCCGTCGGTGAAGGTGGCGGGCGCCGTGGCGTTGGGCGGGAACACACCCCAGTCCGCGTCGGCGCTCAGGTCCACGTAGACGTCCAGCATGCCACCGGTGTAGCTGATCATCGTGTAGCCGCCGAGGTCGACTTCCCCGGTGCTGACCAGGTCGTAGACGTGGAACGTCATCTCGACGCTGCCGAGGTCGATGTCGAAGATGGGATCGACGAAGTCGGCCGTGCCGACGAACTCGAGCACGTCGCCGGGGTTGCTCGGGGGAAGGCCGTCGCCCTCCCAGCCGAAGCCGAGGTAGTCGATGGTCGGCGTCTGGGCCAGCGCCGTCGCCGCGAAGGCGAGGACGATCACCGAGGCGACGAGCCAACGGAGCGTTAACTTTCTGGTCATGGCGAGACCTCCGTGGGGTCGCGGGGGAGCGCTCTCGGCGCGGCTCGGCCGATCCCCTTGATTCGAAACGGATTTTATCCTGTTTCGAACGCCGGGCGACGGGGAAGCCGAAAACGCCGATCGCGTGACGGAATCCTTGCATCAGGCGGTCCGTGACCGCATTCAGAGCCGTATTCCACGGATCCGCTCCGAAGCGTATCACAGACCACATCAAAGATCAATATGCCGACTGACACTAGGCATTCACTGCCCGATCAGGCCAGCGGCAGCTCCCTCGGACGCTCGGCTCCGGCCCGGACCATGGCGTTGCAGACCGCCGGCGCCGTGGGCGGGATTACGGGCTCCCCCACCCCGCCGATGGTGTCGCTCACGTCCAGCAGGTGAGTCGTGATCTCCGGCATTTCGTGCATGCGGAGGGGCTCGTAGTCGTCGAAGTTGCCCTGGACGACCCGGCCGTCCTCAAGGGTGATGCGCTCGCGCAGGGCCACGCCCAGGGCCTGGGCTGCGCCGCCTTCCATCTGGGCGCGGACTGCGTCGGGGTTCACCACGGGACCGCAGTCGATGACGCTGTGGATGCGGTGCACCTTCGGCGCGCCGTCCACCAGGGAGACCTCGGCCACCTGCGCCCCGAAGCTCGCGAAGCAGGCGTGGCAGGCGAAGCCCAGCGTGCGGTCCGGGGCCGACGCATGGGGCCAGCCGGACCGTCGGGCGGCCTCCTCCACCACGCGCCGCAGCCGCGACGATTCCGGCAGCATCTCCAGCCGCAGTTCCACGGGGTCGCGCCCGGCGGCGGCGGCCAGTTCGTCCACGAAGCACTCGGCGGCCCAGGCGTTCTGCACGTCGAACACGCCACGCCAGTAGCCCAGGGGCACCGGCACCTCGAGGGGCGCGTGGGACGCACGCAGGTTGGCCACGGCGTACTCGGTGGTGGCGGCGCCGCGCACGGCGCCCTCGTCGGGACCCTCCCCCTCCCCGGGATACCGCTGCCCGGAGATCGACGGGGCGACGACGGTGTGGTCGAGGGCGATCACCCGTCCGTCGGCGTCCAGGCCACCGGCCAGCCGGTGAAGGGTGGCGGGGCGGTAGTAGTCGTGACGCGTCTCGTCCTCGCGGGTCCAGATCACCTGGACCGGGGCGCCGGCCTCACGGGAGAGCAGGGCCGCCTCGGCCGCGTAGTCGGCCACCAGCCGCCGGCCGAAGGCACTGCCCACGAGGGTCGGCTGCACGCGGACGTCGCGCATGCCCAGGGCGCCCGCGACGGTCTGGGCCACGATGAACGCGCCCTGGGTGGGCGCCTCGACTTCGCAGCGGCCGTCGTGGACATGGGCCACGCAGCTCGACGGCTCCATGGCGGCGTGGGCGATGAAGGGCGTGCGGTATTCGGCGCGGATCACGGTGTGGGCCGCGGCGAGGGCGGCATCCACGTCGCCGTCGTGGCGCATTTCGTGGGCAGGTTCGTCGGCGCGGCGCTCGTAGGCGCTCCGGATGGAGGCGCTGTCCGCGTTCCCGTGCTCGCCGTGATCCCATTCCACGCGCAGGGCCTCGCGGCCGCGGAAGGCGCTCCAGGCGTCGTCGGCCAGCACGCTCACTCGGTCGTCCAGGCGGACGACGTCGCGCACGCCCGGCACGGCGCGGGCCGCGGCATCGTCCACCGACGCCACCCTGCCTCCCATGACCGGCGCCCGCAGCGACGCGGCCCGCAGCAGCCCCGGCCGGTCCAGGTCGAAGCCGAACACGGCCTCGCCGCGGACCTTGGCCGGCGTGTCGCGGCGCGGACGGCAGGTACCGATCACCACGTGGTCGGCCCGCTCGCGGAGAGGCGGATCGTCGGGAACGGCGCGGTGCGATGCGGGCTCGGCCAGCTCGCCGTAGTGCATGCGGCGCCCGCTGGGCTCGTGCACCACGTGGCCGTCCACCGCGACGCACTCTGCCGCCGGCGCACCCATGGCCTCGGCCGCGGCGCCGATCAGCATGACGCGCGCTGCCGCGGCGGCCTGGCGCAGGGGCACCCAGCTGTTGCGCATGCTCTGGCTGCCGCCGGTGACGTTGTAGCCGAACTTCGGCTCCCACACCGGGGTCTCCACGTCCACCGCGTCCGGGTCCACGCACAGCTCGTCGGCCACGACCATCGCCAGCGACGTCATGGCTCCCTGCCCCAGCTCGCACCAGGTGAACTGCATGGTCACGCGCCCGTCGCGACCCACGGCGATCAGGGCGTTGGGCTCGAGGACGGCGGCTTCCGATCCGTTCTCCGCGGCGAAGACCTTGTCCCAGGGCAGATGCGTGGCGACGACGAGGCCGCCCGCGGCGACGCCGGCGGTCTTCAGGAAGCGACGGCGGCTCAGATTCACGGTCCCGCTCATGACCCACCTCCCGCGACCTTGTGAACGGCGCGCTTGATGCGCTGGTAGGTGCCGCAGCGGCAGAGGTTGCCGCTCATGGCGGCGTCGATCTGCTCGTCGGTGGGGTGGGGCGTCTCCTTCAGGAGGGCCGCGGCCTGGAGGATCTGGCCCGGCTGGCAGTAGCCGCACTGGGGGACCTCGTCCTCGATCCAGGCACGCTGGAGGGGATGGTCGCCGCCGAGACCCTCGATGGTGGTGACCTCGGCGTCGCCGACGTCGGCGATGGTGGTCACGCAGGAGCGGACGGCCTCGTCGCCCAGCAGCACCGTGCAGGTGCCGCACTCGGCGGCGCCGCAGCCGTACTTGGTGCCCTTGAGGCCGAGGACGTCGCGCAGGACCCAGAGCAGGGGCATGTCGGGCGGGACGTCCGCCTCGTGCCGCTGTCCGTTGACGTGCAGGGTGAACTTCGCCATGCCGACCTCCCCGACCGGTGTTGAACGTTGGGTTTCGTCGGCGAGGATGCCACAGGGCGGGGTTCGGGCGCAAGGTGCGCCGGGGTGGGGAGCCCGCGATTGCATACTCGTTCGGGCAGGTAGTGGACTAGTCCACTATAGACTGATCCACTAACTGCCCTAACGAGTGTGTCATCACGAGCTCCGTGGCCCCAGATCCGCCGCCCCGTGATCGTCCTGCAGGAACAGCTGATGCCACACGCACACCGCGTAGATCTGGCCGAGGTCGGCGTAGAGCCAGTCGCGCCCCAGGTCGAAGCCGCGGATCAGGCGATCCACCCGCTCCTGGGAGAACAGGTCGCAGCCGGTGGCCCGCACGTCGCGCAGCACGCCCAGCAGTTCGGACCGGAACACGCGGTTCGTGCGCAGCCACACCTCGCGGTGGTTGTAGGCGTAGCGGCTGCGGGGATTCAACCGTCCGAACGACCAGCGGCGGATCTTCTTCAGGCGCTCCAGGTAGCGGTGACGGGCCGCGAGGGAGCGGTCCACCTCCTCATCGGACGCGAACAGGTCCAGATCCGTGCGGCTCCAGCGCACGCGGGCCAGCTCGGGCATGCGGGTGCGGTACATCTCCTGGTAGATCTCGTTGCGCCACTTGGCGCGGGGCGGCAGGCGCAGGTAGAAGTCGAAGAGCTCCGGGTCCACGAAGGGAATCAGGTCGTGGAAGTAGTAGCGGTTGGCGTAGACGGCGGCCTGCATGCGGCGGCCCATGTTGGCGTGCATGTGGAGCATCTTGGCGTCGCCGAAGGTAGGGGCGTGGCGGTGCTCGTCGAAGGACTCCCAGATACGATCGCGGGCGAGGTCACGGAGCTTCGCCGCGACATCCGGCTCCATGGAGCCGTCGAAGCGGGCGCTGCCGTCCTCCACGCCGCTGAAGCGGATCACGCTGCGGCGCAGGTCGTCGATGTCGGAGACGGGAACGAGGTCCGCCTCGCGGCAGTAGTGACCCGTCCCGATGGACATGTACGGGCCGAGGATGCCGCTGATGTAGGGGTGCGGGCCGGGGCCGTGCTCCTGGGCGAGGGCCACGAGGGTGGCGTTGCGGGCGTTGACCTGGCCGTCGTTGAGCCAGACGGCGCGGCGGGCGTACTTGCCCAGCCAGTCGGGGTTCGTCTCGATCAGGCGCCAGCGGTGCTCGAGGCCCAGGGCTCGGCAGGTCTCGCGGGAGATCTCGGTCTCGTTGCAGCCGGGCTGGCCGTAGGTGAAGAGCTCCAGGTCGTCGCCGCGTTCGCGGGCGTGGTGGAGCAGAAGGCGCGAGTCGAGGCCGCCGGAGACCGCCACGAGCACGCGTCCCGAATGGTGGGACTGGAGGCGCTTGGCGGAGGAGCGCTGGAAGAGGGCGTAGGCCTCGTCCACGCGGTCGGCGGTGGTGCGGTCCTCCTCGGAGCGGAACGACGGGGTGAAGGTGCGCTCAACCCGGGCGGCGCCGTCCTGCAGCACGAGGCGGGCGCCGGGGGGCAGGATCTTGGCCCGGGCCAGGAAGGTGTCGGAGCCATAGGGGCATTCCTTGGCCAGCATGGTGGCCATGGCGCCGTGGTCGGGGGTGCGGTCGAGGCCGCGCCAGCCCAGGAAGGCCTTGAGTTCGGGGGCGAACAGCAGCACGTCGTCGTCCACGTACCAGTACAGGTGAGCGAAGCCGAGGTGGTCGTTGAGGACGGTGAGGCGACCGGTGCGGGTGTCGTCGACGACCAGGTTGAAGTGGCCGGTCACGCGGTCGACGAAGGCGTCGCCGTCGGAGAGGTAGAGGTCCAGGAGGCGGCGGGCGAGGCCGGGGGTGTCGTCGGGCACGTGGTCGCCGTCGATGGTCAGGGCGGTGCCCTCGATCAGCAGCGTGACGCCGTCGACCTGCGCGAGATGACGCTCGGCTGCAAAGGCCGGGTTGCACGACAGGGCGCCCAGGGCGGTGCCGGGGCGACGGGCGTCGGCGCGGCCGTACCAGTCCTGGTGGGAGAGCAGGCGGCGCATGGCGTCGGCGACGGGGGCGGGATCGCGGTCGGGGCGCAGGGAGACGGCGCCGTAGATGCCGGGCATGGGGTCCTCCATGGGGTCGCGGGCCGGGTCCGTCCGGCTCGCCGGAGAAACTAGCACAACGGCGTGCATCCAACCACGGCTGGTGACGTAGGGGCGCGGAGCCGCTACGATCCCCCGGCCCCCGACCGAGGAGTCCGACCGTGACAGAGACCACCACGCCGACCCGCGCCGTCCCCGTCGCCGGCACCGACCGTATCGACGCCCTCGACCTGCTCCGCGGCTTCGCCGTGCTGGGCATCCTGGTGATGAACGTGCAGAGCTACGGCATGCCGGGCTCCGCCTACTTCTTCCCCACCAGTTTCGGCGACATGTCGGGCCTCAACGGCCTGGTGTGGTGGATCGGCGACCTGCTCTTCGAGAGCAAGTTCATCACCCTCTTCTCCCTGCTCTTCGGTGCCGGCGTGGCCCTGATGTCGGATCGCGCCCACGCCGCGGGCCGCGGCTTCGCCGGACTCCACTACCGGCGCATGGGCTGGCTGCTGGTCATCGGCCTGATCCACGCCTACGCCCTGTGGCACGGGGACATCCTGGTGACGTACGCCGTGTGCGGGCTGTGGCTGTTCCTGTGGCGGCGGTCGTCGGTGCGGAAGCTGGTGGTCTGGTCCATGATCTTTCTGCTGATCGGGTCGTCGCTGTCGTGCCTGTCCGGGTGGTCCAGCCGGTTCTGGCCCGAGGAGACCGTGATCGAGATGGAGCAGGGTTTCTTCCCACCCCAGGAGGAGATCGATGCCGAGGTGGCCGACATGCAGGGCAGCTACGCCGAGCAGTCGAAGCACCGCATCAAGGGCTCGGCGTTCATGCACGCCACGGTGCTGCCCTGGTTCATGTTCTGGCGGGGCATGGGCGTGATGCTCCTGGGCATGGCCCTCTACCGTTCCGGCTTCCTGAGCGGCGACGCGGACGAGCGGACGTACCGACGCTGGCTGCTGATCGGCTTCCCCGTCGGACTGGCGTTGACGATGTGGGGGAACTGGCGCACCCTCGCCATCGAGTGGGACGTGATCCCGTCGTTCTTCCACCTGGGCCAGTACTCGTACTGGGGCAGCATCCCCATGACCCTGGGCTGGATCTCGCTGTGGATGCTGGTCCGACGCTCAGGCGCCGCGGCCGTGCTGCAGACCCGCCTGAAGGCCGCGGGCCGCATGGCCCTGACCAACTACCTGTCCCAGACGGTGCTCTGCGTGCTGATCTTCACGGGCACGGGGCTGGGGTTGTTCGGGCGGGTGCCGCGTGTGGGACAGGCCGCCCTGGTGGTGGCGATCTGGGCGCTGCAGCTGGCGTGGTCGCCGTGGTGGCTGGCGCGGTTCCGATTCGGGCCGGCGGAGTGGTTGTGGCGGAGCCTGTCGTACCGCAGGCGGCAGCCCATGAAGCGCGTATCGTGAAACGGATTCCGGAGGATGTCATGAGGATCGTCGTCGCATTGCTGCTCGTCCTGCCCGTCGCCGCTTCCGCCCTGAGCCTCGACGACTACGGGGCGAAGGTGGGGATGCAGGTCACGAACCTGTCCGCCGATCCTTCTGGTTCGCGGCACGGACTGGAGGACCGGCGAGGCCTGACCGTCGGCGCGTTCGCCGACTGGGCCGTGCGCACCGGCCTGGGCCTGACCACCGAGCTGGCCTATGTGCAACGCGGCGCCAAGTTCCACGTGCTGGGCCAGGAGGACGGCGGGCCCGTGCTCTTCTCCCAGTGGGACAATCGCATCGACGTGGTGAGCCTGACGATCCTCCCCCGCTTCGAGCGCCGGACCGATGACCGCATCCTCTTCATCGCCCTCGGCCCGCGCCTGGATCGCCGGTTGGCCTCCGTGGACGACTCCGTGTTCGGCTCCGACATCGGCGGCGACATCTACGACGAGCGCGACTGGATCCCCGGCGTGGAGTTCGCCGCGGGCGTGGTGTTCGACAAGGCCAGCCTGGAAATGCGGGCCGGGCGCGATCTGGTCGCGTTCTCCGAGGTGCCGGAGGATGGCTCGACGCTGACGGGCTGGTCCGCAGGCGTGGTGATCGGCATCCGCCCCTGATCGCCGCCCGCCGATATCAGAGATCTCTTATCCTTTTATATTTCAGTCGAATACGGGCTTGTTTTTCTTTCGACAGGCCTCGCACCCTATTATCTTGCCCCTGTATGTGATTTGATTAACAGCCTGATCGCCCCCCCACGGAGGTCCCGTCGGCCATGATCGTCGGCGTCGGCATCGACCTGTGCAGCGTTGCCCGCATGAGCCGGGAGCTCGAGCGCTCCGAAGGGTTCGCCGCTTCCGTCTTCACCCCCGCCGAGATCGCCGCGGCCCGCCGCCGCCTCCGCCCCGAACGCCGCTTCGCCGCCCTCTTCGCCGCCAAGGAAGCCGTGGTCAAGGCCATGGCCGGGGCGCCGTCCGCCGGCATGCTGTGGGGCGACATCGAACTCGACGACGGCGAGGGCACCGCCCGCGTCACCCTCTCCGGCCGCGCCCGCGAGGCGGCCGACTCCCTGAACATCCACACCGTCCACGTCTCGTTCACGCACACGGACGAGCGGGCCATGGCCTGCGCGTTCGCGTCGAGCAACCCGGGAGCTGCACGATGATCACCACTCCGTCGTACGAGGACCGCCTGCAGGGATTCGACTGGAAACGGTCGGCCGAGGAACTCGGCCTGACCGAGGGCGGGCCCGTCAACATCGGCTGGCACTGCACCGACCGCATCTGCGAGCAGGGCAAGGCCGCCAAGACGGCCCTCCACTGGGAGGACTTCCGCGGCGAGACCCGCACCTACACCTTCGACGACCTGCGCGTGCTGACCAACACCTTCGCGCGGTTCCTGGAGGACACGGGCGTGGCCCGGGGCGACCGGGTGTGCATGTTCCTGGACCGGGTGCCCGAGCTGTACATCGGGTTCCTGGGCGTGCTGAAGATGGGCGCCATCGTGCAGCCCCTGTTCTCGGCCTTCGGCGAGGACTCGCTGTGGACGCGGCTGGAGAACGCGGGCACCCGCGCCATCGTGACCCAGAAGAAGCACTTGGGGAAGGTGCGCCGCATCCGCGAGAAGCTGCCTGAACTCGAGTACGTAATCGTGGTGGACGACGCCAAGTTCCGCGAGAACGAGATCCCCATGAAGCTGGACGAGCTGCCGCCGGTGGACGACTACGAGGTCGCCCCCACCGACGCCGAGACCCCGTCGGTGCTGCACTACACCAGCGGCACCACCGGCCAGCCCAAGGGCGCCCAGCACGTGCACAACTCCCTGATCAGCCAGTACATCACCGCCAAGTGGGTCCTCGACCTGCGCGACGACGACGTCTACTGGTGCAACGCCGACCCCGGCTGGGTCACGGGCACGAGCTACGGCATCATCGGCGCGTGGGCCAACGGCGTGACCCAGGCCATTCTCGACGCCGGCTTCAACTCCGAGAAGTGGTACGCCTTCATCGAGAAGTACAAGGTGACGGTGTGGTACTCGGCGCCCACGGCCATCCGCCTGCTCATGAAGGACGGCGTGGAGCTGGCGAAGAAGCACGACCTCTCGAGCCTGCGCCACCTGGCCAGCGTGGGCGAGCCCCTCAACGCCGAGGCCGTGCTCTGGGGCCGTGAGGCCTACGGGCTCGACTTCCACGACACCTACTGGCAGACCGAGACCGGCTGCATGGTCATCACCAACTTCCCGGGCATGGAGGTGCGGCCCGGGTCCATGGGCAAGCCCTTCCCCGGCATCACCGCCGCCGTCCTCGACGAGCAGACCCACGAGCCCATCGACGAGCCCGGCCGCGTGGGCCTGATCGCCCTGCGCGAGGGCTGGCCCAGCCAGATCCGCGGCTACTGGAACAACATGGAGGGCTACCGCAAGAAGATCGTGGACGGCTGGTACATCTGCGGCGACCGCGCGTCCATCGACAAGGACGGCTACTACTGGTTCAGCGGCCGCGACGACGACGTGATCAACACCGGCGGCCACCTGGTGGGCCCGTTCGAGATCGAGTCGGCGCTGCTTGAGCACCCGGCGGTGGCCGAGTCGGCGGCGGTGGCCAAGCCCGACAAGGTGAACATGGAGGTCGTGAAGGCCTTCGTCACACTGAAGCCCGGGCACGAGCCCAGCGGCGACCTGGAGCTCGAGATCATGAACGTGATCCGCAAGCGGCTTTCGGGGCTGGCCATGCCCCAGGAGATCGAGTTCGTCGACAGCCTGCCCAAGACCCGTAGCGGCAAGATCGTGCGCCGCATCCTGCGGGCGCAGGAGTTCGGCGAGCCCATCGGCGACGTCTCGTCGCTCATGAACGACTGACACGCAAAACACGAACCACGGGAGACCGACATGGACGAGCTCAAGAAGACCATCCTGGACTACGTGATCGACGAGTACGTGGAAGAGGACGACGACATCGAGGTGGAGTTCGACACCGAGCTGATCAGCGGCGGGCTGGTGGATTCCTTCTCCATGGTGTCGCTGAAGCGGTTCCTGGAGAACAAGTACGACATCAGCATTCCCGACGCCGACGCCTCTCCCGAGGCCTTCGATTCGGTGAACAGCATCGCCGAGCTGGTCGAGCGCTTCCGCAACGCCTAGGAGCCGTCATGACCTATTCGACCGAGACGCGCGACCTGTACAAGCAGGAGCTCGACGCCATCCGCGAGGCCGGCCTGTTCAAGACCGAGCGCTCCATCAACAGCCCCCAGAGCGCAGGCATCACCGTGGAGTTCCCGGCCGGCGCCGACGAGCGCGACGTGATCAACTTCTGCGCCAACAACTACCTGGGCCTGTCGAGCCACCCCGACGTGATCGCGGCGGCCCATGCCGGCCTGGACGCCCGTGGCTACGGCATGTCGTCGGTGCGGTTCATCTGCGGCACCCAGGACATCCACCACAAGCTCGAACGGAAACTGACGGAGTTCCTGGGCACCGAAGACACCCTGCTCTTCCCGAGCTGCATGGACGCCAACGCCGGCGTGTTCGAGGCCGTGCTCGGCCCCGAGGACGTGATGATCGCCGACCGCCTGGTCCACGCCTCCATCGTGGACGGCATGCGGCTGGCCCCGGCCATGCGCGACACCTACAAGCACTCGGACATGGGCCACCTGGAGCGAAAGCTGGAGGAGCACCAGGACAAGCGCCGCCGCGTGATCATCACCGACGGCGTGTTCTCCATGGACGGCGACCTGGCCAAGCTGGACGAGATCGTGGCGCTGGCGAAGAAGTACGACGCCATGGTCTTCGTGGACGACAGCCACGCCTCGGGCTTCATCGGCAAGACGGGCCGCGGCACCCACGAGCACTGCGGCGTGTTCGGCGAGATCGACATCGTCACCACCACCCTGGGCAAGGGCCTGGGTGGCGCGTCGGGGGGCTGCGTGAGCGGCCGGGCGGAGATCGTGGAGATGTGCCGCCAGAAGGCGCGTCCCTACCTGTTCAGCAACACGGTGGCGCCCATGATCGTGGCCGGCACACTGAAGGTGCTGGACCTGATCTTCACCGACACGTCGCGGCGCGACAAGCTGGAGCGGAACACCGAGTACTGGCGCAAGGGCCTGATCGACATGGGCTTCGACATCAAGCCCGGCGACAGCCCCATCGTGCCGGTGATGCTCTACAACGCCCAGCTCGCCCAGGACGTGTCGCGCGACCTGTACGACGAGGGCGTCTACGCCATCGGCTTCTTCTTCCCGGTGGTGCCCAAGGCGGCGGCGCGCATCCGCACGCAGCTGTCGGCGGCCCACGACATCGAGCACCTGGACCGCGGCCTCGAGGCCTTCCGCAAGGTGGGCGAAAAGCACGGCATCCTGGGGCTGGGCAAGAAGGAGATCATCGAGAGGTTCGGCAAGTAGCCGGGGGGATCATCATGCTGGATACGCGCACCATCGAACTGGCCATGCCCTCGGGCATGACCCTCGAGAACCTGGACATCGACAGCCTGGAGCCCTCGGAGATGCGCTCCCTGCTCAAGGCCGTCTTCGACTGCACCTGCGACGACCGCGAGGCCGCCGCCGAGCTCCGCAAGGACCTCGACCACACGGGCTGGACCATCCGCCAGGGCCTGACCTGGGTGGCCTGCGCCGAGCGGGGCGAGCATTCGGAGCGGGTCAGCGCGCCGTCGCGCTGCGAGGCGGTGGCCAGGTTGCGGGAGTATACGCTGCTGCATGAGGCCGAGGGCTGTCCGTAGCTTCAATCGGACCTCGCTCCGTGGTAGGATGCCCCCGGAAACATCCCATCACGAGAGCGAGGTCCGCCTTGTCCGCCAAGACCCTCCCGACCCTGGCGCTCGTCCTGTTCGCGGCCGCCCTGCTGCAGGCCGCCCCTCCCCCGGGCGACGCGCCCCCGACCACCCCGTTCACCAGACTCGAAGCCGCCGGAACGGCCGACGACCACGACGGCACCGACCACGTGGTGGTGTTCGACGAGCGCATCAATCGCATGCACCCCACCGGCGTGACCTACGTGGAGGCCTACCGGTTGGAGAAGGTGCTGACGGCCGCCGGTTGCCGGAACCGCTCGGTGCTGATCTGGCCCTTCGATCCCCAGTCGAGCCACGTGACGGTGGAAGAGGTGAACGTGCTGCGCGACGGGGAGCGGATCCCCGTGGACCTCGCCGGCCTGCGCGACCTTCCGGCGCCCCAGGCCGCCATCTACTGGCGCGACCGCATGCTCTCGCTGCAGCTGCCGCGGCTGGCGCCGGGCGACGGCATCGAGATCCGCGAGCGGCGCAAGGGCTACACCTACGCCCTGCTCGACGGCGCGGACGGTGCGCTTGCGCCCGAGGACGAGCGCTACATCCCGCCCATGCCGGGCAACTACTTCGACATCGTGCTCTTCGCGGAGGATGCGCCGATCATCGAGAAGCGCTACGTGCTGGACCTGCCCGCCGACAAGCGCCTGCAAGCGGAGGTCTACAACGGCGAGCTGCGCTCCAGCGTGCGCTACACCGACGACCGCACCGAGTACGCGTGGTGGGGCTACGACCTGCCGGCCCTGGTCCACGAGACGCGCCAGCCGTCAGCCAGCGACTTCACCACCAAGGTGGTCATGTCCACGGCTGCGTCGTGGGAGTCCAAGAGCCGCTGGTTCTTCGACGTGAACCGCGACCAGTTCGAGGTCACGCCCGCCATCCGGGAGAAGGTGGACGAGATCTTCCGTGAGATGGACCTGGAGAAGGCCGACGAGGAGGCCAAGGCCGAGGCGCTGGTGCACTGGGTGGCCCAGAACATCCGCTACAGCGGCCAGACCATGGGCGAGGGCGAGGGGTTCACCCTGCACCCGAGCGACATGATCTTCGAGCAGCGCAGCGGCGTGTGCAAGGACATCGCGGCCATGCTCATCACCATGATGCGCGCCGCGGACATGGACTCCTACGCGGCCATGACCATGGCCGGCTCGCGCATCGACGACCTGCCCGCCGACCAGTTCAACCACTGCGTCACCGCCCTGAAGCTCGAGGACGGCACCTTCCGCATGTACGACCCCACTTGGGTGCCCTTCAACAACAGCATCTGGTCGCTGCTCGAGACGGAGCAGCACTACCTGGTGGGTACGCCCGAGGGCGAGGACCTGTCGATCATCCGCTACAGCCCGCCGGAGGAGTCGCCGCTGACGGTGGACCATCGCGCTGAGCTGAAGGCCGACGGCACCTTGTCCGGACGCATCCGGTTCGACGCCTCCGGTGCCATCGACGGCCGCCTGCGCGGTCTCTGCAACGGCCGTCTGGACCAGCTCCGCGACCGCTGGGCCCGCCTGCTCTCCCCCATGGGCATGCGCGTCGAGGGCGTGACCGTGGAGCACCACCCCACCGACGACTTCTCCCGCGACATGTGGGCCACCGTCGAATACCGCGTGCCCGGCTTCGCCCTGGCCGTGGACGGCGGCCTGGAGTTCCGCCCGCCCCTGGTGGACGTGATGATGCACGACGGCTCCCTGTTCCGCGCCGGCGCCACCGGCTGGGGCGACGAGCGCGAGACCGACGTGCTGCTCTACTATACCCAGCTGCTGGACCTGACCGAGGTCGTCGAGCTGCCGAAGGGCTACGAACTGGTCGAAGACCCGTCGCCGGACGAGGTGGACGAGACCTACGGCGCCTTCTCCTCGGCCGCCGAGCAGAAAGGCCGCAAGATCACCTTCACGACCCGCCACGAGTCGCGACGGCGGCAGATCCCGCCGGACGGCTACGAAGGCTTCAAGGCGTCGGTGGACGCCGCCGCCGAATGGGCCGACGCCCTGGTCCGCGTGGAGAAGGGAGGCCGCCGATGATCCGCACGATCCTCACCCTGCTGCTGCTCGTCTCCACCGCCTTCGCCCAGATGGGCGTGTCCAACGGTCACGACCTGGATGCCCTGTGGACCGAAGCCCGGGACGCCTTCGACGTGGACGCCCACGACGCCGTGCTCCTGCTGGAGTCGCGCACCGAGACCATCACCGAGGACGGCGACCTGGTCACCCGCATCCACCGCGTGGTCCACGTGTCCACCCGCGCCGGCCAGAACGCCCACGCCGACCTGCGCATCCCCTGGAACTCGGCCACGTCCACCTTCGAGGTGGTGAAGCTGCGCACCTGGCGCGACGACCGCTGGTGGCCCGACGCCGACCGCCTCAGCGACACCGCCGTGGTGGAGACCCTCCCCCACGCCGTGCGCACCGTCTGGGACATGCAGGACCTCCGCGAGACCATGCTCCTGCACGACGGCGTGGAAGCGCCGTGCATCATGGAGACCGAGTACGTGATCACCGAGCGGGGCGGCGCCCTGCCCGGCGTCGACGGCTCGTTCGTGTTCGCGCGGCGCGAGCCTGCCGTGCTGGTGCAATATGCCGTGACCACGCCGGGCGAGGTGAGGCACCGCTCGCTGAACGGCGCACCGCAGCCCGCGATCGGGGGCGGCGGCCAGCACTGGACGATGCGGAACGTACCGGCCCGCCCCCTTCCCGACGTGGACGCGGCGGCGTACGCCCCGACCGTGGAGTGGACCACGTGGGAGAGCGACGGCGCCGTCATCGACTACGTGAACGCCGTGGTGGACCGGCTGTTGCCCCTGGAGCCCGCCATGCTCGACTCCATGGCCGTGGCCGTGGCCGGCGTCGCCACGCCCGTGGCCCGGGTCCGGGCCGTGGTGGATCTCGTGGACGAGACGGTGCGCCGCGTGCGCTACCATGCCCCCGACCGCGCCCTCCGCGCCCGCGACGCCCTGCGCACCTGGAACACCGCCTACGCCGACGACCTGGACCGCGCCGTGCTGCAGCTCGCGGTGCTGCTGGAAGCCGGCGTCGAGTCGGAAATCGGGTTCGCGGTCGACAGGGCGGATCCCGGCCGGCTGCCCGGCCTGCGCGGCACCCGTCCCCTGGTGGTCATGGCGCACCCGTCGATGGTGCTCGATCCGGCCCACGACGAACTGCTGCCGCTCCGTGCCGTGGAACTGGTGGTGCCGGTCATCACCGAGCCGGCCGCCGCCCCCCACGACCGCTTCTGGACCACGAAGGTCGACGTGACCCTCGCCCGCGACGACGACGGCTGGACGGGGACCGGATCCCTGGTCGCCTCGGGCAGCCTGAGCCCCTGGCCCGACGCCGAGGTGCACGGCGCCGGCGTCGAAGGCGCCAGGGTCGACGACGTCGCCCACGAGTGGTTCGACGACGACCTGGCCGTGGCCACGTTCGCCACGACCCTGGCCGCACCGGACCCCGACGCCCTCGGCCGCCTCCGCTTCGACCTGGCAGGCGTGCCCGGCGGCGTGCGCAGCCTGCTGCCCCGCGGCGTCGAGACGTGGCGCGAGACACGTACCTCGCCGGTGGACCTCGGCCCCGCCGCATCGCAGAGCGCGACCCTGCGCCTGACCTTGGGCGCTGCGTCGGTCGTCCACGCTCCGGAATCCATGGAACTGGTCAACGATGCCGGGCGTTTCGCTGTGGCCGTGAGCGAATCGGACGGCGTGTTGACCATCATCCGCGAGTTCGAACTGGCGGGCGGCGTGATCGCCGCCGAGGCGTGGCCCGCGCTCCGGGCCCTGCTGCTGGCCGAGGCCGACCCGGCCCACCGCACCATCCTGCTGAGGGAGGATTGACCACGCTCGTTGCCATGCCCTAGACTCATGTGCGCGCGGCGGCCGGCCGGGTCGTCGCGCGCGGATCGCAAGCCGCCCCCGGCGGTCCCACCCCTGAGCGATCCCATCGACGAACCGTATCGAAACGGAGCCTTCCCATGTCGACCCGATGCATCGGCGTGCGCGCCCTGGCGGCGGCCGTCGTGTTGCTGTGCAGCCTGCCCGCCCTCGCCGGCGACGAGATCGGCGGCGATCCCGGCGCCCCCGGACCCGAGTGGCCCGAGATCCACGACCTCGACGCCCGGCTGAACGCCTCGTTCGGACGCATGATGATCACCGACCCCGACGCGGGCGTGCAGTACGACGGCGTGTGGCTCGGCGGCCTGGAACTGTCCGCCGCCATGACCCGCGAATCCCGCTTCTTCGTGTCCGTCCACCACGGCTCCACCACCGGCGACCCCTACGCCGGCGACCCCACCTTCGAGGGCGACGGCCTGGATCTCCGCACCACGCCCATCCGCGTGGGCCTGCGCCTGGACTCGTCGGCCAACCCCGCCTTCCGCGTGTACTGGACCGCCGCCTGGCAGATGGCCCACGTGAGCGAGGAGTCGCCCACCCTCGGAGGCGGCGACGCCACCGGCTGGGCCACCGGCATCCACCTGGCCGTGGCGCCGGAGATCCCGTTCGGCGACGGCGACCGCGCCGTGCGCCTGGAGGTCGGCTGGTCCGGCTTCGGCGGCGAGATCGTATCCGACGGCCGCCAGTACGACCTGTCCCTGTCCGGAGCCTGGATGGCCCTGGGCGCCACGTTCGGCCTGTAGCCGCGGGAGGAGAACACCATGAAGACCATGATCAGCCTGATGACCATCCTGTTCGCCGCCACCGTCGCCCTGGCCGACGGCATGGCCGTGGCCCCCTACCAGTACGAGGTGTGGGAGACGGACCAGCTCGCCGTCATCGAGCACGCCGACGGCGTGGAGACCCTGAGCATCCTGCCCGTCTTCGAGGGCGACGTGACCGCCTTCGCCTGGGTCGTGCCCACCCCCGCCGTTCCCGAGGTGACCGTCTGCCCCGACGGGTTGTTCACCGAGGCCGCGCAGCTCTCCATGCCCGTGTATCGCCACCGCGACGGATTCTGGGGCTGCTCCGAGACCGACTACCTGGTGGGCGCCACCGACGGCCGCGACGACGAGGTCGTGATCCACTCCCACGAGATCGTCGGCATCTACGACGTGACCGTCCTGGGCGCGGAGAACGCCGCCGCCCTGGCAGACTCCCTCACCGCCTGGGGCTACCTGCACCCGGGCAACGTCGATGACGTGTTGCCTCTCCTCGAGGACTACGTGGACGAGGGCTGGAGCTTCTCGGTCATGCGCATCGACGAGGACGCCTTCCTGGAATGGGAAAGCTCGTGGTGGTACGGCGGTATCCAGCCCCTGACCTTCGCGTTCGCCAGCGAGAGCGTCGTCTACCCCATGCGCATCTCCGCCGCGGGCTCTGCCGAGACCTGCGACGTGATCCTGTACACCATCACTGACCATCGCCTGACCTACGACGGCGCCGCGACCGTCTACGCCAACAGGATCACCGGCGGCGAGCTGGCGGCGATCCGCGAGCAGTATCCGACGCTCGGCGCCCGGCTCGCCGAGGGCGACTTCGTGACCAAGCTGCGGCGGGTGTTCACGCCGGAGGAGATGGAGGAGGATCTGGTGCTGGAGGAGGCGGGGGCGGATGCGGAGTTCAGGCAGGTGTATTATTCGGGGGTGCCGGTCACGCTGGGCCTGCTGGCGGCAGTCGGATTCGGTGTCCGATTCTATTCGTCCCGAAGGCGCCGATCCGGATGACTCGAAACACGGGGAGTCGGTCCGTTCACTCTTGAGATCGACTCCCCGTCACAGGAGACCCAGATGAAGAACGTCATCCTCAGCGCCCTTGGCGCCCTCCTATCCTTCGTCATCCTGTGGACGATCACCGACTCCGATGTCCGCGACCGCCTCGGCGCCCTCGGCTCCGTCGGCAAGACGCTGGCGAGCGCCGACCAGGCCCAACTTCCCCTGATCGAGTGCGGCGGCATGGCCCTGCGCGCCGACCACAACCGCGACGTGATCACCCGGGCCGCCGACATGATCATCGCCGTCGGCTCCAACACGGGCGTGTTCATGAGGATCGCCGAGTACGCCGCGGAGGCGGACCACGAGTGTCCGTTGCTCGACGAGGTGCTGGACCTCGCGGTGTGCAAGCTGTCGGAGTCGGACTACGTGCTCGCCCTGGCCGAGGCTGCATGTCGGGTGGAGACGGAAGAGCAGGAGGCGGCTTGGAGGACGCATTTCGACGAGATCGCCGCGACCGCCGAGTATCCGGACGTGGAGACGGCATTGGCGGCTAGGGAGGCCTCGTAGCCGACACCATCCTCCCCATCCCGCAATAAACCGACGAGAACATTCCCCAGCTCCACGCGTACCCCCCACCATCCCCGGCCCCTCCCCTACACGGACCCACCTCCAGGAGGACGGCCATGAACTACCGATTCGATCCCGGAACCGATCATGTCGTGGTGAAGCTGTGGGGCGACGTCATGGGCGGCCCCGACTACGAGCCCTTCCACGATCACGTACGCAGGCTGGTGGAGCGCGGCTACGACCGCTTCGTCGTGGACCTCTCCGGCGCCCGCTGGCTCAACTCGACGGGACTGGGCATCCTGGTCTCGATCCACCACACCGTGATGCGGGCCGGCGGCCGCATGGCGGTGTGCGGCGCCAACCGCCGCATCCGCGGCATCTACTTCGTGGCGCAGCTGGACAGGGCCATTCCCACCTGCGAGACGCTGGACGAGGGGGTGGCGGCGGTTTCGGCGGCCTGACGCAAACGGACGCGGCAGGCCCTCCGACCTGCCGCGTCCCGGTCTCTCTTTCCATCACTTCACCAGAGTCACCCGCATCGATTGCGTGAACCCCGACGCCGTGAGTCGGCACAGGTAGATGCCGCTGGCGACGGTCTGGCCGCCGTCGTCAGTGCCGTCCCATTGTATCTCGTTGCGTCCGGGGTCGACCGACCCGTCGGCGATGAGCGTGCGCACGACGCGCCCGTCCAGGGCATACACCTCGAGCGACACCTCCATGGGACGCGGCACGTCGAAGCTGATGGTCGTCTGCGGATTGAAGGGGTTGGGCCTGGCACCGACCAGAGCGGGCGCGCGGGACGGACCGTCGCCGACGTCGGTGCTCGTGAAGATCATGAACGGACCCTCGCACAGGGCCTCGCCGATGTTGCCCGCCGGGTCGGTGGCGCGGACGCGATAGAGGACCTGGCTTCCCTGGGGCGTCCAGGGCACCAGCCAGTACGAATTCTGGGGCGACCCCACGGGGAAGGGGTTCGTGCCGCCCTGGTGACAGCCGGTGGTGCCGCCCGATCCGTTCTCGCAGAGCTCGGCGGACAGCCAGGTCGCGCCACCGTCCGTGGAGTAGGCGTGCTCGTAGAGCAGATCCTCCCAGTGGACTACGTCGGAAGCGTTGAAGTCGATCAACGTGACTTGGCCGGTGAAGAACATGCTGCCGGCGTAGGGCTCGATCATGTTCATGGTCGGCGGTGTCCAGTCCACATACATGACGTAGCGCTGCTGGGGGCCGGCGTTCCCGAATACGTCCACGGGGCGGATGTAGAAGTACCACGGGCCCTCGCCCGGAGTGGCCAGGCCGGAGGAGAGCTCCGTGGTATCGACGGTATCGTCGATCGTGAGCGCACTCGACGTGGACCAGTGGATCGAGTAGCCCGCCACGCCGCTGCCGGCGTCCGTCGACGGCGTCCACTCCACGTCCAGACCGACGCCTCCGAAGTAGCCTCCGTCGGGGACGGTGCCCGTCAGGACCGGCGGCGTGGGCGGAGCGAGGTCGATCATGATCGGGCCGAGGTGCACGGGATCCGACACGTTGCCTGCCGAATCCTCGGCGGCCAGATGGAACCACCAGGTCCCGTCGCCCAGCTCCTGCTCGATGCCGGTGGTGTAGGCGTACTGGTCGCCCGACGGCGTCGAGTCCGGCTGGTCGCTCCAGCTCCAGCGGTACCAGGCGACGCCGTCGTTGTCGGTGGCGTGGTCCCAGTTCACGTTGACCAGGGCCTGTGAGGACCACACACCGGGCGTGTGGGACGGGCTCCAGGGCGCCGAGGCGAACGACGGCGGTGTGAGGTCGATCGTGAAGGGAATCCAGTCGGTCCAGGGCCCCCAGGCATCACCGGAGCCGGTGCAGGACTCGGCGCGGGCGTGCCAGCGGTAGTCGCCCTCGGGCATCGTCAGCAGGGTCAGCTTCTCGCCGTTGACGGGCTGTCCGTAGTAGGGGTCGCCCGCCGCCGTCTCCACGAAGATCTCCCGCATGCCGGCCTGGTGGTCGAAGGCCACCTCGCACACGACCGTGTCCGACAGGGCCGCTCCCGCCAGGGGCTGCACGGGGACGGGCGCCGGGGCTGCGTCGTGCCGGACGAAGAACGAACTGCGCTGGCCGTAGGTGCCCCACTGGCCGCAGGCGTCGCGGGGACGGATGGACCAGCGGTATTCGGCGCCGGGCGTGAGGCCGGTGGCCGACACGGGGCTGGTCGCGGACGAGACGTAGCCCCAGGTGCTGCCGTCGTCGTTCTGGATCCAGATACGGTAGAAGTCGGCGTTGGGGATCTCGTCCCAGCTGAACTCGACGGTCGTGTCGAGGCAGGCGCGGTCGGGCGCCGGCTCCAGCTTGGAGAGCTCGTTGAGCTGGCCTTCCGTGTAGAAATGCCGCGGCAGGGTCCAGTTGCTGGTGGCGCCGCAGGTCTTCCGGGCGCGGACGCGCCACCAGTAGAGGGTCCCCTCGTCCAGACCGGTGACGAGATGCTGGGTGCTGGTCGTGGTGACGAAGTCCTCGTACCCGTAGAGGGATTCCGCCACCTGGAGGTCGTACATGACGCCGGTTCCGGGCACCGAGCCCCAGTTGAGGGTCAGGTCCGTGGGGACGCAGGGATGGCCGTCCTCGGGGAAAGCCAGGACGGGCGAGGGGCCCGGGGTGCAGAGGACGCCGAAGAGATGGGCGTCGTCGCCGCTGGAGGCGTTGTTGTTCGTGTCGGCGTCCACGTTGGTGATGATCACGCCCAGGTAGTAGTCCCCCTCGCTCAGGCCGGCCGGCACGTAGCAGGTCGCCTCCGGCACGTTGACGACGGCGGATTCCAGGGCACCGAGGGTCAGGTTGGCGGAGCCGCTGGTGACGAAGGTGTCCATGTCCGTGATCTGGTCGTTGGTGGAGAGCCACACGGAGTAGCTCATGGTGCCGGAGAAGGTGGCCGTGGAGTAGTTGTGGGCCAGGAAGGTCATGCCGGTGATCTGCTGGCCGATGCCGGCGCCGTCCCACTCGGTCTGGACGTCGAGGGCGTGGAGGTCGGGGGTGGAGGGGCGGTCCTCGTCCATGTCGGCGGCCATGTCGGCGTGGGTGCCCGTGCTCACGCGGGTGTCCCACGAGTACTGGTAGTAGTCGCCGAGCTGGCCATGGGAGACCACGGCGTAGACGCCGCCCTCGCGGATGGCGCCGGAGCCGCTGGTGCCCTTGTACATGTCGCGGTCGTAGCCGATCTGGAGGTCCTCGTCGAAGTCGAAGGTGCCCCAGTGCTGGTACATGTACTCGCCGTCGTAGACCGCGTTGCCGTAGTGGTCCTTGCCGGGGTAGGAGTAGCGGGCCCACGATCCTCCCTCGAACCACGACCAGGCGTTGCTGTAGCCCAGGGTCCGCCAGCCGGTGATGGCGCCGACGGGACGTTCGAGATCGATGAGCGCCAGGTCCCAGTCGTAGTCCCAGGAGTCGGTCCAGCCGCTCCAAGAATGGATCTGGACGCCGACGGCCTTGCCCACCGGGCCCTCGCCGGCCTCGTAGCCCGGCATCACTTCCACGTAGACGGCGAAGTCGTCGATGGCGATGCCGGCGCTGTCAGCGTCCACGTACACGCAATGGCCCGCCGTGAGCACGTGCATGGGATCGACCATGGTGCCGGAGCAGGTGTACCAGTGCTCCTCGCCGATGGCGTTGAGGAACTTCATCTTGATCTTCACGTGCTGGGGATAGATGCCCAGCGACGGATCCAGGACCTGCATCAGGCCCGAGAAGTCCTTGTCGACGGGCTCCTGGGACGCGCCCACGGCGCCGATGCCCGCCGGGGTGCGGCCCCACGGCGCCGACGATCCCCTCGACGCGGGAGCGCGCGTCCGCTCCCCGGTCCTCAGGTCGTAGCTGACCAGGTCCACCGGTCCGTCGTGGTACCGCTCCTGCCCCGATTCGAGCATGCGGATCGGCATGGGGGGGCACTCGCCGGTGTCGAACTCCTCGACGTCGCTCGTTTCGCTCAGCGGGAAGGCGACCGGGACCGGCGGCGCATCGACCGCCTGGACGGGCTTGGGCGGAGGCACGTCGGCGGCGAAGGCGGACGTGACCAGACAGGACAGGACGATCAGCAACAGGAAACGGGCGGACATGGCGACCTCCGAACGGGAGCGGCGGGCCTGGGTGGCGTCTCTCGTTCGGGTATGCGCCGTCCGACGGGAAATCCGGACAGGGAATCAGCGGTTGCGGAGGGCCTCGATGTCGTCGGCCAGGGCCGCGACCCGCGAGTGGTCGGCGCCGAAGGCCTCCACCAGGACTGGATGGGCCGCCTCGAGCTGCGCCAGAGCCTCGTCCGGGCGCTCCAGCACCAGGAGGGTCTTGCCGTAGCCGGCACGGAACATGGCCAGGTGGACGGCCCGTTCGGGACCGGCGTTCTCGAAGACGGCGATGGCCGCCTCGTGGTGGGGCACCGCTTCGGCCGGTTCGCCCATCTCACGCAGCAGGTGGGCCAGGTTGTGGTCGCCGATGGCGGTGTCGGGGTGGTCCGGGCCCAGGGTGCGGCGGCGCGTCTCGGTCGTATGCTCCAGGGTGGAGCGGGCCAGCTCCCATTCCTCGAGGGCCTGATAGACCATGCACAGGTTGCTCATGTTGATGAGCACGGCGGGGTTCTCGGGTCCCAGCTCCTCGGTCAGCGCCTCGATGGCGGGTTCCATGAGAGCGCGCGCCCGTTCCGGATCGTCGTCCTGCCACAGGACGCCACCCAGGGCCAGTTCCAGGTCCAGGACCGTGCCGCCCTCCTCCCCGAAGGCGGCGCGAGCGTCCACGAGGGCGGCCTCCAGCAGGGCGGCCGCCGTCTTCATGTCGCCCCGCATCTCCGCGATCCAGGCCCGGCTCTGGGCGATGCGGTAGATGTACAGATCGTCGCGCGGCAGGGATGCGGCCGCGGCCTCGGCCCGCACCAGGAGGCTGTCGGCCCCGTCCAGGTCGTTGGCATCGAGCAGGAGGCTGCTCAGCTTCTCCAGGGGGCGGGCCAGGCGAGGGTCGGCATCCCCGTCCGAGACCCCCTCGATCAGTTCGAGCGTGCGTCGGAACTGCGCATCCGCTTCCGGATACATCCCCATCGAACGATAGGTCTGGCCCAGAACTCCATGGAGGTGGGCGGCCAGTTCCTCCCTGTCTGCGAACTCGTCGGGAACGCGGTCCGTGGCACGGTCGAGGACGTCTGCCACCTTCACGTCCGGTCCGTCGAAGTAGGGGTCCGGCGCCGAGAGGATGTCGACGAGGAAGCCCACCACCTCCCGGGACTCCGCGGCCGACTCCTCCGCGGCCCGCGTCGACCTGCGCGCCTCTCCCCATCCCAGCAACGACACCACCAGTCCGGCGACCAGGGCGAGGACGGCCGCCGTGGAGCCGATCACGGCCCCCCTGTTCCTCCGCACGAACTTGCTCAGGTGGTAGGCCGTGCTCGGTGGCCGCGCCGCGATGGGCTGCTCGTCCAGGAAGCGACGCAGGTCGTCGGCCAGTTCGGCGGCGGAGCCGTAGCGGCCGTCGGGCTCGTGGCGCAGACAGGTGGCGACGATGGTCTCGACGTCGGCGGGCACCCTCTCCCCCGCACGGCCCATGGGACCGGGCGTCTCCTCGGCCACGACGCGCGCTGCCTCCAGGAACTCCTTCCCGGCGACGTCGTGGGGCAGTCGGCCCGCAACCACCTCGTAGAGCAGGGCGCCGAGGGCGTAGACGTCGGCACGCACGTCGGTGCCGTCGAGGTCGCCGCGCACCTGCTCCGGGCTCATGTACGCCAGCGTGCCCACGATGCGGCCGGTGGACTCGCCGATGGTCGTGAGCCGCGCGTCCACGTCCGTCAGCCGGGCCACGCCGAAGTCCAGCACCTTGGGCTGGCCGTCGGGGCGCACCAGGATGTTGGAAGGTTTCAGGTCGCGATGGATCACGCCGCGCAGGTGGGCGTGATGCACGGCCTCGCAAATGCGGATGAACAGGCGCAGGGTCGAACGGAGGTCGAGGCCGGCGTTGCGCACGTTGCGGGTCAGGGGCTCGCCGTCCACCAGCTCCATGGCGAAGTAGGGCTGGGGTTCGCCGCCGGCGTCGAAGGTGCCGGCCTCGAAGATCTGGGCGATGCCGGGATGCTCGAGGCGGGCCAGGGCCCGGGCCTCCAGCTCGAACCGCTGCTGCAGCCTGGGGCCGCCCAGGGCGCCGCGGACGATCTTCAGGGCCACGGCCCGGTCCGGGCTCTCCTGGCGCGCCCGCAGCACCAGGCCCATGCCGCCCTCGGCGATGACGTCCTCGATCTCGTAGCCGCCGATGCGGCGTCCCGACCAGGCGACGGCGCCCTGCTGAAGGAAGCCCCCCACGCGCTCGCGGGTGCCGAGGAGTTCCTCCAGTTCGGTGCGCAGGCCGGGGTCGTCGGCGCACTCGCGGTCGAGGAAGGAGGTGCGGGCGTCGGCGTCGAGGGGCTCGGCCTCGTCGAAGAGGCGGCGGAGGCGGTCGTAGCGTTCGCTCATGCCGGGTCCCCGTCGCGGGTGAGTTCGCGCAGCAGCCACGTGCGCGCGAAGAGCCAGCGGCGGCGTACGGTCCGCTCGCTCACCCCCAGCACCTCGCCGATCTCCGGCTCGGTGAGGCCGCCGAAGAACTTCAGCTCGACGATCTGGCGGTCGGTGTCGGACTCGGCGTCGAGGCGGTCCAGGGCGGCATCGAGGTCCACGAGGTCGAAGCCGCCGTCCGCCGCGGCGATGTCCTCGGCAAAGGTCACGCGCACCAGGTCGCCGCCGCGCTTCTGCCGTCCCTTGCCCCGGGCATGATCCACCAGGATGCGCCGGATCTGGGCTGAGGCGATGTGGAAGAAGTGGAGCCGGTCGTTCCAGCGCAGGTCATCCTGCTGGGACAGCTTCATGTAGGCTTCGTGGACCAGGGCCGTCGGCTGCAGGGTGTGGTCGGGCCGCTCGCGGCGCAGGTGACGGGCGGCGAGGGCGCGCAGGTTGTCGTAGAGGTCGGCGACGGCGTCCTCGACGCTCTGGTTCTCGTCGTGGAGATCCGGCCGATCGTCCTGGGCCATGGCGGCTCCCGGGAACGGGCGGGGCTGGTGAGCGGGTTCGGGGTTCCCTCCTACCGAGTCACTGTGACATATCGCCATCGCGGCCGTCAACAGGACCAGTCCCGTCCACTTGCCGCCTCGCCCGCCCATCTCAGCGCACCAGCACCAGTCGGCGACGTCCGGCGGTCGCACCGTCGGCCTCCAGGCGGGCCATGTAGACGCCGCTCGGAAGGACGCGACCGGCATCGTCGCGACCGTCCCAGGTCCGCGCGTGGTCGCCGGCGCCCAGGCGCTCCGCGGGCAGCGAACGCACCGTGCGTCCCCGGGCGTCGTGGATCGTGATCCGCACCTCGGCCGGAAGGTCCAGCGCGAAGGTGAGCCGCGTGGTCGGGTTGAAGGGGTTGGGGGCCGCGTCGAGGATCGACGCCGGTCGCCCGTCCGGCACAGGCCCGATCTCCACCGACGCGGCCGAGGCGTCGTCCAGCATCCAGAGTCCGTCCCAGTTGTCGGCCACGACCACCATGGGGCCGTCCACGTCCACGTCGATGCCGTCGTGGCCCGTATCGAAGAAGCCGTCGTCGACGGGGGACGTGGGATCGGTCAGGTCGAACACGCGCACGCCGCCGGAGCCCGTGGTCACGTAGGCGCGCCCGGCCGTGACGCGCACGGAATAGGCGTTCGTCGGCACCGACACGCCCCCCGCCACGAAGACCGCCGCGGGATCCGACACGTCCAGGACGCTCAGACCCGGCCCCTCCTTGTTGGTGACGTAGAGGTGGTTCCCCGAAACGGCCACGTCGGTGATGTGGGCCAGGGGGTCGGCGAAGTCGAAGGTTCCGACCAGTACCGGTGCGGCGGGATCCGACACGTCGTAGATCTTCAGGCCGAACGAGGCCAGGGCGCAGTAGACGAGATCGCCGGCGACGTCGAGCTGGAAGAAGGCCTCGATGGGCGTCTGGGACAGCAGGACCGGCGACGTCGGATCGCTCACGTCCACGATGTCGAAGCCGCCGTAGCCGTCCGCGCAGTAGACCACATCCCCGACGGCCTTCACGCCCTCCATCCAGTTGCCGCTGTCGTAGAACCCGACCTCGACCGGGTTCGCGGGGTCGGAGATGTCCACCACGCGCAGGCCGGCGGCCCTGGCCCCCACGTAGGCGTAGTTCCCCTGGGCGTGGACCTGGGTGGGCTCGCCGGGCAGCCCCACGTGGCCGATCCGCACCGGGGGATTCGCCGTGCGGTCGAGCACGTGGAGCCCGCCGCCGATATCGGTGGCCAGGATCAGGTCGCCGTGGATCTTCACGCCGAGGGTGCGGCCGGCCGTGTCCCAGCGTCCGTGCTCGACCGGGGTCGCGGGCGTGGAAGCATCGAAGACCGTCAGGCCCTCGTCGGCCTCCTCCACGAACACGAGACCGCCGGCCGCGGCGACGCCCATGGGGACTCCGTAGGTCGCCGTCTCTCCCACGTGGGTCAGGCTGACCATGACCTCGTCCCAGTCGTAGACGGCGAACACGCCGCCGGCCGCGACGTCGCGGATCGCGACGTGGACGTCGTTCCCGTCGACGGCGATGCCTTTCGCGTACCGCGTCGCGCCCATGGACACGCCCCGGATGCGGGTCGGGTTCGTCGGATCGGACACGTCCAGCACGTTCACTAGAAAGTCCTGGGCCGCGAACAGGCGGTCCCCCACGACGGCCATGTCCCGCCCGGGCGTGGAGCCGTCCCAGACCCCCGTCTGGAACGGGGCCGCGGGGTTCGACACGTCCACCACGTGGATGTCGTTGTAGATTCCGGTGAGGTAGGCGTGGGTGCCCGACGCCGCCACGACATCGAAATCCCGGCCGATATCGAACACCCCGACCTCGACCGGCGCCGCCGGATTCGTCACGTCGATGAGCGAGAGCCCATGATTGCCCGCCGCCACGCAGGCGAGGGTTCCGAGGGCCGCGACATCCTCGGCCGGCTGGACCAGCGCGACCCCGCCCACCTCGACCGGCGCCGCCGGGTTCGACACGTCGACCACGCGCAGGCCGTCCTCGTGGCCGGCGACGTAGAGGTAATTCCCGGCCAGGTCCATGCCCCGGACGGGCCCCGGCAGCACGACGCTGCCGAGCTCCACGGGCGACGGGCCGCCGAAATCGACGATGCGCACGATGGCGCCGTCGCCGAAGTAGGCCACATCGCCGTCGGCCGCCGACGCCCAGCAGTTGCCGGAGGCCCAGCGGGCGTCGAGGTCGAGGTTCAGGTGGTCGCCGGTGGCGGCATGGACCGCGGGGGCCGAGAGGATCAGGACGAGCAGGGTCAGACAGGCGGATCTGGACACGGGACGCTCCTCGGTTGAAGGGGTTGTCCCGGTATGCGTCGTCGGGCCCGGGATCCGGACAGGGCATCAACAGATTCGACGTGTCCCGGATTCGACCGCCGGATCCGACCGCTCCGGACGTTATTCCCATGGGCGAAACGCCCGTTTTGAGCTATTCATGATGGTCGAGTCCGAACACGCCCGAATCCCGTCGATCCAAAAGGAACGCGACGCCATGCACCGATCCTCCCTGCGCCGAATCCTCGCCGCATCCGTGCTCCTGCCCGCCCTTCTCGCCGGTTGCGGCGGGGGCGACCAGCCCGCCCACGGCAACGGCGGCCACGCCGGCGGCCCCCCCGGAGGCCACCGCGGCGGCAACGGCCGCCCCGCCGAGCAGGCCGTGCCCGTGGCCGTGGACGCCGCGACCGTCGGGTCCATCGCGAGCTGGTACGACGCCACCGCGTCGCTGGAGCCGGAGAAGCAGGCCGTGGTGCTGTCGCGGGCCGAGGGCGTGGCCGGCGAGTTGCTGGCCGAGGAGGGCGACCTGGTGGCCGAGGGTGCGCCGCTGCTGCGCATCGTCAACGACGAGTACCGCCTCCGCGTGGAGCAGGCCGCCGCCGCCACCGCCAATCTGCGGGCCCGCTTCGAGCGGTTCGAGGCCATGCGCGCCGAGAACCTCGCGTCGGAAGAGGAATACCAGGCCGCGAAGAGCGAACTGGCCAGCGCCGAGGCCGACGAGGGCCTGGCCCGCCTCTCCCTCTCCTACACCACCGTCCGGGCGCCCTTCGCGGGCCGCGTGACCGAGCGCACCGTGGACCCCGGCCACAACATCTCTCCGGGCACCGCCCTGTTCGTGATGGCCGACTTCGATCCCCTGCTGGCCCGCGTCCACGTGCCCAGCCGCGAGTTCAACAAGCTGCAGCGGAACCAGGACGTGCAGCTGGTGCTGGACAGCACCGGCGCCCGCCTCTCGGGCCGCATCAAGCTCATCAGCCCGGTCATCGACCCGTCGAGCGGCACCATCAAGCTCACCATCGAGATCCCCGACTACCCCGCCGCGGTGCGGCCCGGCGACTTCGCCCAGGTGCGCATCGTGACCGAGCTACGCGAGGGCGTGGTGCTGGTGCCCCGTGGCGCCGTGCTGACCGACAAGGGTGACACCGTGGTCTACACGGTGGTCGACGGCGAAAACGGCCCCACCGCCGAACGCCGCATCGTCGAGACCGGCTTCACCGACGACGATCACGCCCAGATCACCGGCGGCCTGGCCGCCGGCGAGCGCGTGGTCGTGAAGGGCCAGCGCTCCCTGAAGCACGGCACGCCCCTGAAGATCCTCGAGGGAGCGTCCGACTGATGCGTCCCCTCGTCGACCTCGCCGTCCGCCGTCGGGTGAGCGTGGTGATGGCCTGCCTGGCCGTCGTCGCCTTCGGGATCGTGGCCTACGAGCGGCTCGCCCTGGAGCTCTTCCCCG
This sequence comes from uncultured Fibrobacteraceae bacterium, assembly GCA_964343835.1. Taxonomy (GTDB): domain Bacteria; phylum Krumholzibacteriota; class Krumholzibacteriia; order LZORAL124-64-63; family LZORAL124-64-63; genus CALEMW01. The sequence continues at coordinate 99,660 of CAYFKR010000005.1, read as the reverse complement.
ACATCGCCTACCCGTCCATCACCGTCCAGACCGAGTTCCCCGACACCGCGCCCCAGGAGGTCGAGAACCTGCTGACGCGCCCGGTGGAAGAGGCCGTGGGCGTGCTGCGCGGGCTGCAGACCATCCACTCGGTGTCGCGGCCCGGTGTGAGCGAGGTCACCCTGGAGTTCGACTGGGGCTCGGACATGGACCTGCTGTCCATGGAGGTCCGGGAGAAGCTGGACCGACTGATCCTGCCGGAGGAGGCGTCGGACCCGGTGGTCCTGCGCTTCGACCCGAGCCTGGATCCCATCGTGCGGCTGGCCCTGTCCGGCGAAGGCGACGCGGCGGACCTGATGCTGCTGCGCCGCCTCGCCGACAAGCAGATCAAGCAGGACTTCGAGACGCTGCTGGGCGTGGCGGCGGCGCAGATCAAGGGCGGCCTGGAGGAGGAGATCCGCATCGACGTGGACCAGGACCGCCTGGCGGCCCTAGGCCTCTCCCTGGACCAGGTGCGGCAGGTGGTGGGCGCCGGCAACGTGAACCTGCCCGGCGGCGCCCTGCGCGGTCGCGACAGCCAGTTCCTGGTGCGCACGGTCAACGAGTTCGATGACGTGGAGGAGATCGCCTCGCTCATCGTGCGCCGCGACGAACGGGGCCTGGTGCGCCTGGGCGACGTGGCCGACGTCTCGTGGAGCCACAAGGAGCGCGAGGAGATCACCCGCGTGGACGGGCGCGAGTCCGTGGAGGTGTCCCTCTTCAAGGAGGGCGACGCCAACACCGTGACCGTGGCCAAGGCGCTTCGCGAACGCATCGCCGAGTGGCAGGACGGCAAGCTGCCCCCCGGCGTCACCATGACCGTGCTCTTCGACCAGTCCACCTTCATCAGCAACGCCGTGTCCGAGGTGCGCAACGCGGCCCTGATCGGCGGCGTGCTGGCCATCGTCGTGCTGCTGCTCTTCCTGCGCGACCTGCGCAGCACCCTGATCATCGCCACGTCCATCCCCATCTCCGTGATCGCGACCTTCGTGGCCATGTACGAGATGGACATCAGCCTGAACATCATGTCCCTGGGCGGCCTGACCCTGGGCATCGGCATGCTGGTGGACAACTCCATCGTGGTGCTGGAGTCCGTGTACAGGCGCCGGCAGAAGGGCGCGTCGCTGTACCGGGCGGCGGTGGACGGCGCGTCGGAGGTGGGCGCCGCGGTGATCGCCTCGACCCTGACGACCGTGGCCGTGTTCCTGCCCATCGTGTTCGTGGAGGGCGTGGCGGGGCAGCTCTTCCGCGACCAGGCCCTGACGGTGACCTTCAGCCTGATCGCCTCGCTGATCGTGGCGGTGACCCTGATCCCCATGCTCTCGGCCACGGGCGCTCCCCTGCCCACCAACGCGGAGCGGCGGCGCATGGCGGCCGAGGCCGTGGAGGCCGACGAGACCGACGACGGCTCCGACGAGGCCGTCACCCTGGGCGGATTCTCCCGCTTCTACGGCCGCCTGCTCGGCGGTGCCCTGGACAAGGCGCCCCTGACCCTGGTCATCGGCTTCGGTCTGTTCTTCGCGGCCGTGTGGGCCGTGGGACTGCTGGGCACCGAGCTCATCCCCCAGATGAGCGAGGGCGAGTTCTTCTTCGAGGTCAAGCTGCCCGAGGGCGCGTCGCTGGCCGCCACCGACCGCACCGTGGCCCTCATGGAGCAGGCCGCCGCGGACGAGAGCGCCGTGGACCGCACCTACGCCACCGTGGGCAGCCGTCTGGTGTCCGGCGGCGTGGCCGTGAACACCAAGGCCGAGAACCTGGGACAGCTCAACATCGTGATGGCCGACCGGGGCGACGACGCTCTGGAGATGGAGGTGGCCGACCGCCTTCGCGACCGCTTCGCCGAACTGCCCGACCTGGAGGCCAAGTTCGGCCGTCCCTCCTACTTCAGTCTGAAGACGCCCGTGGAAGTGATCCTGTACGGCGAGGACCTGGACGACCTCCGCGCCTACTCGCTCGAAGTGGCCCGCGCCCTGGAGGGCGTGCCCGGCCTGGTGGACGTGCGCTCGTCGCTGGAAGCCGGCAACCCGGAGCTCCAGGTGGTCTTCGACCGCGAACGCCTGGCCGCCCTGGGCCTGGACATGGCCGTGCTCTCGGAGACGCTCCGCGACCGCGTGCTGGGCGTGGTGCCCACGCGGTTCAAGGAGGAGGACCGCCAGATCGACATCCGCGTGCGCAACCGCGAGGACGACCGCCGCAGCGTGGACGACGTGCGCAACCTGATCGTGCCCGGCCCCGACGGCGCCCCCCTGCGCCTGATGGCCGTGGCCGACGTGACCGAGGCCCGAGGCCCCGCCGAGATCCACCGCCTGCAGCAGCAGCGCGCCGCCGTCGTGTCCGCCAACCTGGAAGGCCGCGGCCTGGGCGCCGCGGTGGCCGACGTGCGCGGCGTGCTGGACGGGCTGGACGCTCCGCCCGGCATCACCGCCGGCATCGGCGGCCAGGAGCGCGAGATGCAGCAGAGCTTCGGCAGCCTGCGCTTCGCCATCATCCTGGCCGTGTTCCTGGTCTACCTGGTGATGGCCGCCACGTTCGAGTCGTTCCTGCACCCGTTCCTGGTGCTCTTCACCATCCCGCTGGCCCTGGTGGGCGTGGTGGCCGGGCTGCTGGTCACCGGCACCACCATCACGGTGATCGTGCTGATCGGCACCGTGATGCTGGTGGGGATCGTGGTGAACAACGCCATCGTGCTCATCGACACCGTCAACCGTCTGCGCCGCGCCGGCGCCGCCAAGCGCGACGCCGTGGTGCGCGCCGGCCACATCCGGCTGCGCCCCATCATCATGACCACGCTGACGACCATCCTCGGCCTCATGCCCATGGCCCTGAGCTGGGGCGAGGGTGCCGAGCTGCGGTCGCCGCTGGCCATCACCGTGGCGGGCGGGTTGCTGCTGAGCACGTTGCTGACGCTGGTGGTGATTCCGGCGGCTTATCTGGTGGTGCCGTCGAAGGTGGGACGTACGTCGGGTGAGCAATGAGGGAATGACGAGTCCGTCCAGGATCGATTCGCGGATCTCAGCGCCCCGCCCATCAGTATCCAACACGGTGGTGACCTTCGGGCCCGTGTGGTCGATGCATTCTCTGCTGGAGAATCGCACGACCTGAGAATATTGCAGCTCCTTGCTGTTATGCTTCCACTCGTTGTGTGATAGAATGGATCATCATATTGGTCACATCTATAGGAGTGGATATCCCATGTTCCGACTGCATCCATATCGAAGCTCATGCCGTATTTCCATGCGACAAGGGATCGCCCTGTTGTCGATCTTCCTGATCATTGCCCCTGTGTTCGCCCAAGAATGCTTCGACTATACCCATAGTGATATCTCACGAGGAAGCGTTGCGCTGGATGGATTTGCTGTCGATTTCGACGTCAGCGATGGCATGGGCTGCCTCGCCTGCAGAAACGGCACCCTGTATTCCATCGATTTGTCGGACCCCTTCGCTCCGTCACTCGGCAGCTCCTTGGATTCCGGCTTGTCCGTCAACATGATGATGATGCATGACGGACTTGCGTACTTTGCCTGCGAAGACTCCGGCCTCGTCATCGCATCGATCGATGACCCCGGCACGGGACCAGTCATCCAGGAGAGATTCCTTTCCTCGGAGACGATCACGGCGGTCGGGCGGCAGAACGATCTCGTTGTCGCGATCGCTGGATCCGGGTCCATCTCATTATTCTCTCGTCAACCGGACGGCACCCACGATCTCGTCGACAATATCACTGTCGAATCAAACTACTTCGCCAAGGTTCTGGATGTAGGCGGAGACATCCTGGTCGCCACGAACAGGTACAATCAACTTCACATCTATCGGATACGCTGTACGGATCAGTCGATCACGATCCTGAATGCACTGGAGAGCTCCGCCCGAGCAGGTGAATTCGAGGCCATCGCCTATGACGACGAGACGGCTCTTTTCATCTTTGCCAATACAGATCTCTACGAGTCGCTGTACATGGAGCAATTCGCGATTTCGATCACTGACAATGGTGAGCTCTTGCATGGAGACATCACTCCATCGAAGTTCAACGGGTCTCTCTTGCACCTTTCCGGCAGCCTCTGGCTCTACCACGAGTCATGGACGCTATCCGTATACGAGTGGCCGTCCCTGGACTCCATGACCCTTCTGGCATCCTACTTCGTCAAGGGCCGCCAGGTCAGGAAACTCTGTCGCGACGGGAACGCCCTCTTCGCGGTCGAATACAGCGGATGGATGGAGGCCACCTTCGGCAGCTTCGATCTAGCCCGAGTCCATGAGCGGATGATCGTCGACCAATCCCCCCCCTTGAGCTGTCCTCTCGGCGGGGGCGCCTACTATGATACAGTTCATATGGACTCGTACATCCATTCGATGTCGGGTGGACGAGTCGTCTATTATGAGCGGGGACGGTATTTCGATGATGGCGGCGATTGGTATCGGACCGACTCCGTCTATCGCCGCATGGGCACGGACGGGTCTTTCAACGACGGTTCTTTGGAACTGTGCGGCGCCAGATTCCTCTCCTTGGGAGAGAGCCTGCTCGAGGGGACAAGGGGCGGAGAGCGCCTTTTGTTCGACTTGGAAACGGGTGACCTGGTGTACGCGGCCCCCGGGTGGTCCCTCGACAAACGAATTTGGGTTGGCGACATCCTCCTGACATTCCCATCGAGCGGTAACATCCTAGCCGAGGATCTGAGTGACCCTGCTAACCCCGTCGTTGCCTGGGACCTGCCTGCAGCATTCCCCTATTATCAGACCGAGGTGGTCCACGAGGGATACTTGTACATCTTCGCCGAGCTATCGGACGTTGACCCAAACGTCGAGATCTGGAGGCTTAACGGAACCGATCCACCAGACCTGGCTCTATCGACGTCGCTTGACTTCACGAATCATGGGCAATTGAGCGCCATGATCATCGGCGATGCAATCGCCGTTATCACCCCCAACTTCAATCCGACTATCACCTTCATCAACGTCGACGACCCTCTCGCCCCTTACAGCCTGGGAACCGTATCGGATCCGTATTTCCAGACCCCCAGGGCCATCGAGGGCAATCTGCTGGTCAATGCCGACGGTAACCAGGTGTCGATCTACGATATCGGATCTCCCCTCGAGCCTCGCTGGATCGGTGGGTTCTGGCACGGATACGGAGTCGATGACATCGGTTTGAGCGACGGATACATTATCGTCACGTCCAAGGAAGAGCGCTTCCTGACATCCTACAGGATACCCAGCAGCGTTCCCCTCCCTGTCGAGGACCCGGTCAGCGATGACCCTCCGGCCTTCTCCACGACATCCTTGGTCTGCCAACCGAATCCCTTCAACCCCACGACCGTGATCCGCCACCTCATGGATCTTCCCGGGGAAGTGGAGATCAGCATCCACGATGCATCCGGGGCTCGGGTCCGCATCCTGTACTCAGGAACTCTGACCGCCGGATGGCATGACATCCCCTGGGATGGGCGCAACAACCAAGGACGGGCTGTGGCATCCGGTACCTATCTGGTGAAAGTGACCACCGAAGGCAGATCCAGGTTCACGAAGGCAACGCTGATCAAATAGGGTTATCATGGCGGAAACCCGGACCTGACTGGAGCCCCATGACCCTCCCCGAACTCGCCATCCGCCGCCCCGTGACCGCCCTGATGGTGATCGTGAGCATCGTCGTGCTCGGCGGCGTGGCGTTGACGCGCCTGCCCCTGGCCTTCATGCCCGAGATCGTCGAGCCCGAAGTCTTCGTGATCCTGCCGTACCAGAACGCCTCGCCGGAGCAGGTGGAGCAGATGATCGTGCGGCCGGTGGAAGACGCCCTGGGCGGGGTCAAGGGGCTGCAGACCATGTGGTCGCGCTGCGGCAGCGACGGCGGGCGGATCCGGCTCGGGTTCGACTGGGGCACGGACATGCACATGGCGCGGGTGGAGGTGTGGGAGCGCATCGACCGCGTACGGAGCGAACTGCCCGAGGACATCGGCGACATCCAGGTGAGTCCCAACTGGGATTCGCGGGAGGCCGACTCCCCCATCCTGGAGGGACGGCTGAGCTCGCCGCGGGACCTGTCGGAGAGCTACGACCTCCTCGAACGCAAGATCATCCGCCCCCTGGAGCGCGTACCCGGCGTGGCCCAGGTGCGCCTGGACGGCGTGAATCCCCGCGAGGTGCGGGTGAACCTGCGGCTGGAGGACCTGGAACTGCACGGCGTGGACGTGCGCGACGTGTCGCGGGCGCTGCGGGCCGGGAATTTCGACATGTCCTTGGGGCGCATCGTGACCGGGGACCGGCGCTATACGCTGCGCACCCTGGGCACCCTGTCCACCGTGGACCAGATCCGCGGGCTGCCGCTGCGGGCCGACGGCCTGCGCGTGGCCGATGTGGCCGACGTGGTGTTCCAGGAGCCGCCCCTGGAGTACGGCCGCCACCTGGACGGGCACTTCGCCGTGGGCGTGACGGTGTCGCAGGAGTCGCAGGCCAACACGGTGGAGGTCTGCAACCAGCTCGAGGCCGCCATCGAGGCCATGAACCACGACCCCGAGCTCGAGGGCGTGAACTTCCTGATCTGGTTCGACCAGGGCCGCGAGATCCGCAAGACCCTGCGCGACCTCTCCTTCACCGGCATCTTCGGATCGATCCTGGCGGCCGTGGTGCTCTTCCTGTTCCTGCGGCGGGTGTCGACCACCGTGGTGGCGGTGATGTGCATCCCGTTCTCGCTGATCGTGACCTGCGGCATCGTGTGGAGCCAGGGGCGCAGCCTCAACACGCTCACGCTGCTGGGCCTGATCGTGGGCATCGGCATGCTCGTGGACAACGCCGTGGTGGTGATGGAGAACATCTTCCGTCATCGGGAGCTGGGGGCGGACCGCAAGACCGCCGCGCGGCGCGGCGCCTCCGAGGTCTCCACCGCCGTGGTGGCCGCCACGCTCACGTCGGTGATCGTGTTCATCCCGCTGATCTTCAACAAGCCCAGCGAGATGAACATCTACCTGAAGGAACTCGGCATCACGGTGTGCTTCACGCTGCTGGCGTCGCTGTTCATCAGCCAGACGCTGATCCCGCTGGCCACCTCGCGCTACATCCGCTCGCGCCCCAAGGGCAAGGGCCGGTTCATGGAGGCCCTGGAGCGGCGCTACGAGGGCGTGCTGGCCTTCAACCTGCGGCACCGCTGGCTGACGCCGGTGATCGGGCTGGCCGTGGTGGCGTCGGCGGTATTCCCGTTCAACCGCATCGACAAGAACTTCGACACGAGCGAGGCCGAACTCTTCGTGCAGGTGCGCTACGAGTTCAGCGAGGAGCTGAGCCTGGAGCGCAAGGAGGAGATCGTCTCGCAGGTGGAGCGGACCCTGGATCCCCACCGCGAGGAGATGAAGGCGCGCTCCATCTACAGCTACTGGAGCGACCGCTTCTCCCTGACCCGCATCTACCTGGACGAGGGCCACAGCGGCGCCGAGGAGCTGTCCGCCGTGCGGGCCATGCTGCCGTCGCTGCTGCCCGAGATCGCCGGCGTGAAGCTGAGCGTGCAGGAGAACGCGCGCGGGTGGCGTCGGCACCGGGGCGGCAAGCAGGTGGCCTTCCAGCTCGTGGGCGACGACACCGAGACACTCATCGGACTCGCGGAGGAGGCCATGGCCCGCCTGGAGGACGTGCCGGGCTTCACCCGCGTCGAGACGCGTCACCAGGAGGCCCAGCAGGAGCTCCACATCGAACCCGACCGCGACCTGGCCGAGCGCTACGACGTGACCCCCGGCCAGCTCGCCCAGGTGGTGGGCCTGACCTACCGCGGCCAGCGCCTGCAGCGCTTCCGCACCCCCGACGGCGAGCGCGAGATGCGCCTGACCCTCGACGAGCAGGAACAGGAGACGGTGGAACAGCTCGCCACGCTCCCCTTGCACTCCGCCGACGGCGGCAAGGTGCCCCTGGCCGCCGTGGCCGACCTGGTGCAGCGCCCCGGCCGCGAGCACATCCAGCGCGACAACCGCCTGACGAGCGTGTGGGTCTCGTGCCGCTTCGACGAGGGCACCACCCAGGAGCACTCCCCCAAGGTGCGGGCCGTGCTCGAGGGCATGGACTTCCCCTACGGCTACTCGTGGACCTTCGGCCAGTGGCAGCAGCGGCGGCAGGAGCAGTCGAAGGAGTTCCTGACCAACCTGCTGCTGGCCCTGATGCTGGTGTTCGCGGTGATGGCGGGGCTCTTCGAGTCGGCGCGCCAGGCCGCGGCCCTGATGGTGTCGCTCCCCTTCGCCGTGGCCGGCGCGGCATGGACCCTGTGGGCCACCGGCACCGGGTTCGACCAGCCGGCGGCCATCGGGCTGCTGCTGCTGATCGGCATCGTGGTGAACAACGGCATCGTGATGCTCGAGCACATCAACCAGTACCGTCGCGAGGGCATGGACCGCACCGAGGCCATGCTGCGCGGCGGCCGCGAGCGCCTGCGGCCCATCCTGATGACGGCCCTGACCACCCTGATCGGGCTGGTGCCCATCGTGGTGCAGAAGCCGTCGCTGGGCGGCGTGTACTACTACTCCATGGCGCTGGTGATCATGGGCGGGCTGTTCGTCAGTACGTTCCTGACGTCGGTGCTGCTGCCGACGACGGCGTCGTTGGCCGAGGATCTGTTCGGGTGGGTGGGGAGGCTGCCGCGAAGGGTCGGCCGGAGGACGTCGTCGACGGCTTCGTAGGTTGCGCTCCCGGGCTCCGTTGACCAGTTTCAGGATATCGACGACCCCATCCCCGCCGAAATCGCCGGAGACGACCATGAAGCGCTTCGCAGTGTTCGCCGCCCTCCTCGTTTGCCTCCTCCCCACCCTCGCCGCCGCCGAGTGCGGCTCCGAGATCGTGAACACCGTCACCAACGGCACCCACCAGTTCGGCCTGCGCGCCGACGGGTTCCGCCTTGGCAAGGGCCAGTCGTTCACCCTGCCGTGCGATGCGGAGATGGTGTCGGTGGAGTTCCGGTTCATCCTGCCCACCGAGCCCTACAACGGCATCGCGCCGCTGGCCGAGGGCGATACGCTGATCGTGACGATCATGCAGGAGGACTTCACGCCCGTGGCCTCGGCCATCCACGTGGTCCAGGCGGACGAGAACGACCAGTTCATGGCCTTCGACTTCACGGGGGCCGGGTACGGGATCGCCGGCGGCGACTACATCGCAGGCTGCACCACGCCCCAGGACCGCGCCGCCTTCTTCCGCAAGGCCGCCGACGTGGCGCCCGGATTCCTCTACACGGCCGTGGACGGGGTCTGGAGCGGTGTCGCCGATTCCGATGCCGTGTTCCGGATCGTGTGGGACGCCGCGGGGCCGTTCACCGCCGCGGAAGAGCTCCGCTGGGGCGATCTGAAGGCCCGATTCCGCTAGAAACACTCAAGATCCGCCGTCAATCGCCGATGGGCGGTACGATGGACCGACGCACCCGCACGCCCGCACGCGCCGGTCGCTCGACCCGTACCGTAAGGACCGCCATGTCCGAATCCACCATCGTGCCCGTGGGCACCGCGGACGAGACCCGCGCCGACACCTATCGCGAACTCTTCGAGCGCTCCACCGACGCCATCCTCATCATCGAGGGCGACCGCTTCGTGGACTGCAACCAGGCCTGCGTGGAGATGCTGCGCTACGGCACGCGGGAAGAGGTGCTGCAGACCCACCCCTCCGAGCTCTCCCCCGAATACCAGCCCGACGGCCGCCTGAGCTACGAGAAGGCCAACGACATGATCCAGACGGCCTTCTCCAACGGCAGCCACCGCTTCGAGTGGGACCACAAGCGGGCCGACGGCGAGGTATTCCCCGTGGAGGTGCTGCTGACGGTCGTGAACGAGGGCGAACGCCCGACCCTGCACACCGTGTGGCGCGACATCACCGAGCGGAAGCGCCTGGAGAACGAGCTGCGCCAGGCCCAGAAGATGGAGGCCATCGGCAAGCTGGCCGGCGGCATCGCCCACGACTTCAACAATCTGCTGGTGGCGATCCTGGGCAACAGCGAGCTCATGGAGATGGACCTGGAGCCCGGCGACCCCATGATGGAGCACGTGCTCGAGATCCGCGAAGCCGGCGACCGCGCCGCCGCCCTGGTGGGCCAGCTCCTCGCGTACAGCCGCAAGCAGATCCTGCGCGCGTCGGTGCTGGAGCTCAACGGCGTGGTGGGCGATCTGCAGTCCATGCTGTCGCGCCTGATCGGCGAGGACATCTCCATGGACTGGGAACCCAACACCAAGCCCCTGGCCGTGAAGGTGGACAAGGGCCAACTCGAGCAGGTGATCATGAACCTGGTCACCAACGCCCGCGACGCCATGCCCAAGGGCGGCGTGCTGACCTTGATGACCACGTGCACCGCCATCGAGAAGCGCGACAGCGCCTACGGCCCCAAGCTCGAGCCCGGCCGTTACGCCGTGCTGCGCGTGACCGACACGGGCGACGGCGTGGAGCCCGGCGTGGTCGACCAGATCTTCGATCCCTTCTTCACGACCAAGCCCAAGGGCACCGGCCTGGGCCTGTCCACGGTGATCGGCATCGTGCGCCAGAGCGGCGGCGACGTGGTCGTGAGCAGCGCCCCCGGCCGCGGCGCCACCTTCTCCGTCTACCTGCCCCTGACCGACGAGGACGTGCCCGCCCCCGACCTCCGCCTGCTGGGCGACGAGGTCACCGGCAACCCCGTCGAAACCATCCTGCTGGTGGAGGACGAGCCCAGCGTGGCCCGCCTCACCACCCGCGTGCTGGAGCACGAGGGCTACACCGTGCGCAGCGCATCCAACGGCCGCGAGGCCCTGTCCATGATCGACGCCGGCGACGTGGACTTCGACCTGCTGCTGACCGACGTGGTGATGCCCGGCATGGGCGGCCCCGAGCTGGCCCGGAACCTGGAGCGGACGCATCCGGAGTTGCGGGTGCTGTATGCGAGCGGGTACACGAACGAGGCGCTCACCAGCCGCGGGATCCTCGAGGAAGGCGTCGAGCTCATCCAGAAGCCCTTCACGACGGACCAGCTGAAGGAGCGGGTGAGGAAGGTGCTCGACACGTAATCGACCCATATAAAGAGGCCCCCGGAATCGAAACTTCTCCACATCGATTCCGGGGGCCCTCTTTATCGTCTATCGATCACTTGAGGAGCACGATGCGCCTCGCATCCACCTCCTCCCCCGCCTCCAGCTTCACGATATACACGCCGGCCGCAGCCATGCGCCCAGATCCATCGCGACCATCCCACCTCACCTCATGCTCGCCGCCGGGCAGCAGCGGCGACCGCAGCAGGTCGCGCACCTGACGGCCCGCGGCGTCGTGCACCGTCAGCTTCACGGGCAGGGCGCCGCCCAGTTCGAAGCGGATCAGGGTGCTCGGGTTGAACGGGTTGGGGACGTTGGGCTGCAGGCGTCCCTCGCTCGGGGGCAGCGGCGGGCCGTCGTCCACGCCGGTGCCCTGGCAGGGGTAGGGGTCGCAGGGAATGCCGTCGCCCATGTAGATGCCGCCGAGGTTGCCGCACTCGCCGGCGGTGAGCTCGGCGCACTCGCCGGTGGGGAGGCAGCAGGCCCCGAGGGGTTCGAGCTGGGGGTTCTCGACGTTGGCGTAGAACGCGTCGAAGAGGGTCAGCTCGCGACGGTCGTCCGCCCAGGCCACGTGGGCCAGGGACTCGTCCACGCACACCCCGATGTAGTCGCCGATCCAGAACTGGCCCGCCGGAGCCACGATGGGCTGGTTGCTCACGGGCTGGTTCGGGGTGAAGGCCGTGGCGCCGGGCAGCAGGGCCGCGAACCAGGTCTCGGGGTTGCGGTCCTGGGGATCGCCGCGGTCGTCGTACCACACCACGTCCACGATGCCGTTGGGCTTGATGTCGATCCAGGGGTGCGACTGGTCGTTCCAGCCCGTGTCGTCGTTCACGCGCAGGGGCGGGTTGAGCCAGGTGGCGCCGCCGTCGGTGGACTCCGTGTAGAAGATGTCGCCCTCGTCGGGGCCGAACATGTACACGTTCGAGTACACGTCGCCGATGCCGTTGCGCTCGTCACGGTACACGTAGATGGGCGTGATGCCGTCCACGTGCGGATACCAGGTGTCCGACTGGCCGGGCTGGTCGCCGGTGTCCACACGGAAGTCCTGGCCCCAGGTGTAGCCGCCGTCGGCGGACATGTTGGAGTAGGCGTCCCAGCCGCTGAAGGGAGCGGGACCGTTGCGGTCGTCCATCCAGACCACCGTCGGGGTGGGGAAGCCGTCGGCGCCGCCCACGCTCACGCGGGGGTAGACCGAGTGGCCGTTGGCGGGGGCGTCGGTGTCCACGCGCCGCTCACCCTGCCAGCTGGAGCCGCCGCCCACGGAGAAGTTGCAGTAGATGTCCTCGTTGCCGCCCAGGGCGTTGCGGTCGCTCTCGTAGACCACGTACACGTTGCCCTGGCCGCAGGCCATCTGGGGGTAATAGCCGCGACTGGTGGGCTGGTCGAGCTGGACCTCGGGGGTCCAGCCGGAGAGGCCGTGGTTGGCAGACCAGGCGAACTTGATGTCTTCCACCGGACCGCTGCCGTCCACCCACGACACGTACACGTTGCCGAACTCGGCGCAGATCTTGGGGGCGAAGCACAGCTCCGTGCCCGCGGGCGAGGCATCCAGGCGGGTGGGGGCGGCCCAGGTGGCGCCGCCGTCGCTGGACACGCTGAAGCGGATGATGCTGTTGGCGCCGGTGGCCGTGGCCTCGGCCCACACCACGTAGACCATGTTGTTCCCGGTGTTGAAGTCGTACCAGGAGCAGATGTCGTGGTCGAAGGCGCGGTAGGTAGTGGGAACCTCCACCTCGTTGGCCTGCCAGGTGGCGCCGCCGTCGGGGGACCAGTTCACGTAGATGTCCACATCGGGCTGGGTGATCTGCTGTTCGAGCCAGGCCACCACCACGTGGTCCCGGGAGTTCGCGGTGATCCAGGGCTCGGTGCACACGCGGCCGTGGTGGTCCAGGTTGACGGCCTGGGGCAGCCAGGTCGTGCCCTCGTCGTTGGAGCAGTTCACGTAGATCAGGTGGGTGTAGTCGATGCCCACCCACTCGTCCCACGCCACGTACACACCCGTGCCGGTGGTCGCCATGTTCACGTTGTTGGCGCCGCGGTGGTGGAAGGCGGGCTGGGTGGACAGCACGTTCTCGACGGGCGACCAGGCCGGGGGCAGGGTGCCCAGGGCCATGGAGTTGTGGTAGACGTCCGGCATGCCGCGGCCGTCGGACCAGCAGGCATGCACCTTGGTCGAGGTGTGGCCCATGATCGAGGCGCCGCTGGTGGGGTTGAGCAGGTAGGCGTCGAACGACGACGGCACGTCGCCGGTGTCCACGCGGGCCTCCCCCGCCGGACCGGTATCCGGGTCGCCGGCGAAGACGGCGCCGATACGCCGCGGGTTCGACGGGTCCACGGCCACCGACACATAGCTCTGGGCGAATCGCGAGTTCTGGCCGGGGATCGCCGTCTGGTCGGTCATCTGCTGGGGCACGCACCAGAAGGTCACGGCCGGCACGTCCTGGCCGAAGGTCACGCCGCCGTCGGTGGAGCGGTCGAACACGAAGGTGCCCTGGTGCTGGAGCCAGAACGGGGTGTCGACCCAGCCGGCGGCGATGGAGCCGTCGGAGCCCACGTCCACATCGGGCCACAGCACGAAGTCGTTGCCGGGGGTGTCGTTCACGGGGATGGGCTGGCTCCAGGTGGCGCCCTGGTCCAGGGAGCGTGAGAACGCGGCGTCGCTAGGGCCGTTCAGCCAGCCCGTCGTCGGCTGATCGCGCTCCCAGATCACGTAGGCGTTGCCCGCGTAGGGGCTGCCGGCGGCGAAGTAGCCGTCGGCGTCCACCTTGGGCTTGGTCTCCCAGGGCATGGCGCCGGGCAGGCCGTTCATCACGCTCACGCCCGCCGGCGGGTTGAAGGTCACACCGCCGTCGAACGACGTGGACACGAAGATGCCGCTGCCCATGTTCATGGGCGGCAGCGCGTCGTACGACGAGAACCCCGCGAAGATCACGCCCATGCGGTCCGACGCCACCGAGGCGTCCAGGTTCACGTTGAAGATGGGCGCCGGCATCATGGCGCTGTCGAACCAGGTCACGCCCTGGTCGGGGCTCCAGCTGGTGCCGATGCCGTTGAAGCCGAAGGGATTCTGGTCGTAGCCCACGATCAGCAGATCGGGGCCGCCCTGGGGGTCGGGGTGCAGGGCGATGCTCGTGGTGTGCTCGTCGAGGCCGGCCGCGTTCTGGTTGACGCGGACGTTGGCCAGGGCGGCGTCGGCGGCGGCGAGCAGGCCGTAGGTCAGCGCCAGGATCATGATCACGGTCCAGGCGCCGCTGCTGGAGGTTCGGTTGCGTTCGTTCATGGTCGGCCTCCTCGGGGGGGCGGGGGGAACTCCTTGCCACGAACCCCTCGTTTGGCCGGTGAACGCACTATTTCAAAACCATAACCGTCTTGAATTCAACGGATTGCGCTGCAACGACATCTAGCTGTGTTAGAATGGGTCGTATCGCCCCGTAACGAGGAACCAGCGGAGGCGCCGCGCCGGCGCCGCCGAGTCCCGACTCCATCGAGGGCCCGACATGACCGTCACGATCCGTATCCTGTGCCTCGCCATGCTGCTCCTCGCCGCCCCCGTGGCGGCCCAGACCGTCGTGCTCTACGAGAACGACTTCTCCTCCACCGACCTCTCGGACTTCGCCATCGGCGGCACGGGCTGCTCCGACAACGCGTCGGCCTGGTTCGTGGAGGACGGCAAGCTGGTGTACGACGAGGGCGGCTGCCTGGACGAATGCACCATGCTCCGGTACCCCAACAGCAGCTTCAACTTCACGGTGGAGTTCGACGCCCGCGTGGTGCGCGGCGACCAGTTCCGCATGCAGCTGCCGTTCACCCCCGGCGACGCCGGCGCCACCGTCACGGTGGGCGACCGGCTGGACGGCTACAACGTGTGCATCCGGGACGTGAACACCTCCAATGGCGGGTGCTACGCCGACGGGGGCGACTGGATCTACGCCTACGACTGGAATCACTACGAGGTCTCGTTCAGCTACGGCGTGATCCGCGTGGTGATCAACGGCTCGGAGCGGAAGGTCTTCGACCAGCACGCATCCATCCCGCCCAACGGCACCTTCGCGTTCCTGCCTCCCGGCACTCCGACCTGCAACACGCGCCTCGAGATCGACAACCTCTCGGTGCAGGCCCGGGCCCCCGAGGTGGAACTGCGCGTGTCCAGCGGCGGCAACCCCGCCCCCGAGGGCGCCGACGTGACCCTGTGGGCCACCATCCGCTACGCCCAGACCAACAACCTGTACCCGGTGAACCACGTCTTCGGGCCGGCCGGCGGCACCTACCAGTTCACCATGGGTCCCGACCCCATCACCTTCGGCCTGCACGCCGACAACCCCCAGGGGTCGGCCGTGGCCCAGTTGACGGTCCATTCCGCCGATCCGGAGTTCCAGTACTTCACCGCCTGGCCGAGCGCCCCGTACCCCGGCGATGCGACCGAGATCACGTGGGCGGCCACCTCCGGCGACTCCATCGTGATCGACGGCATCAACGTGACCACCACGGACATGGAAGGATCCCTGACGCGCTGGTTCGACCATCCCGTGACGCTCCGGGGCGACCTCTGGTCCGGCGGTGTGGTCGTGGACCAGGTGTGGCGCGGCATCTCGCCCCGCCTGCCCCAGCTCACCGCATGGAGCGTCTCCGACGGCCTGGTGGTTCCCGGCGCCCAGGTGACCGTGTCGTGGAACGTGACCGCCTCGGACTCCGTGCTGATCGAACCGCTCGGGTTCGTGTCCACGGCGAACTTCGGGGGCGTGGAGACGACGATCACGGAACCCACGGACTTCGTGCTCCGCTCGTTCTACAACCAGCACGAGCTGGTCAGCGACACCCTGCACGTGGGCATCGAGCCCCCCGTGATCAACGCATTCGTCACGTCGCCCTCCTGGGTCGGGCCCGGCGAGCAGACCAACCTCGTGTGGAACGTGAACTACGCCGACTCCCTGCGCATCGAGCCGCTCGGAGTGACCGTGTACGACGCCACCGGATCGGTCCCCCACCTTCCCGCCGGCGACGAGACCTTCGTGCTCCACCACTGGGCCGGCGACTACGCCGCCACCGACACCGCCCATGTCTACGTGCGCGACATGGCCATCGCGTCGTTCACGGCGAACCCGTCGTCGGTGATCGTGGGCGAGTCCTCGCTCCTGAGCTGGGAAGTCACCAACCCCGAAGCCGAGGTCGAGTTCATGGACGAGGCGGGCATGCCCGTGGTCGGCGACCGGCTGGTGGCCCCGGCCTTCACCACCACCTACCACCTCACCGCCAGGCTCGACGGCCTGATCCGCACTGCCTCCGCCACGGTCGAGGTGAGCGGCTCCCCGCCGGGCACCAACAACATCTACCTGGTCCCCGACCCGACCGACCTCTCCGACCGCATCCCGGACCCGCAGGTGGGGCAGGCCTTCGACGTGTACGCCGTGTCGATCCAGCCCGAACCGCTGGTGATCGGCGGCTTCGCGTTCCGGATGGAGCTGCCGAGCGGCCTGCTCCTGGCCTCGACGGAATACCTGACCGGCGGCACCAACTACGCCGCGGCGCCGGATCATCTGGTGCTGCTGTCCACCTGCCTGCCCATGCCCCCGTCGCCGGTGCTGGCGCGGTTCACCCTGTTGCCCTTGACTCCCGACGTGGTGGACGGGTCGGTCACGCTGACGCCCGAAGCCGTCCCCCTCCCTTATGACCGCTGGGGACTGACCGACTGCAGCCAGGCCGAGTGGGTGCCCTTCGACCACGTCCGAGACCTCCGCCTGGGCGGCGACATCGAAACGGCCGTGGAGCCCGGAACGGGCGACGCGCCGCCCGCATCGGACCGCCTGGAGATGGTGGGCGCCGCCCCGAACCCCTTCAATCCCACCACCACCGTGCGCTTCGTGATGCCGCACCCGGGCACGGCCCGCATCCGGGTGGTGGACGGCGCCGGTCGCGTGGTGCGCAGCGATGCGGTGGTCGCCGGCGCCGGCGAGGCGTCGTGGACCTGGTACGGCCGCCACGACGACGGCCGTACGGCGGCCAGCGGAGCCTACTGGGTGGCGGTGGAACTGGAGGGGAAGAGGGCGACCACCAGGGTCACCCTCCTGAAGTGACAGGTCAGGCGTCTGAGGCGGCGGCCGGCTGGTCGGCCGCCTCGTCTTCCACATCGCGCACCGTGCACTGCACGAACGCCCGCAGGTCGAACATCTCCGCGGAGCTCAGGCCCTGGCCGATGAAGGCGGCGCCGTAGATGAAGGCGATGAGCCCCACGGCCGCGGGGGCGGCCAGCAGCCAGCGGGGACTCTCCCCCACGGTCATCTGGGCGAACCCGTACATGGCGCCCGCCAGACCGAGCATCCCGATGATTCCGAACAGCGCCATGAATCCCGTCCACACGTTGGGCTGGGGGCTGAAGCGTCCGCGCAGGACCTCGCCCCCGTCTTCCTGCTGGACATCGAGTTCCAAGTACGGAGACATCAGGTTCCGGCGGCCGGTCTGGGAACGCAGGCAGGCGTGGCCCTTGACGACCTGGCCCTCGAAGGGGGCGTCGTCGGCTTCGAGCTTCGAGCGGAGCTTCTGCAGGACGAGCCCGGGGTCCGAATCGAGACGGACCTTGAAATCGGGGCGCATGCGGGGCAGGAGGGCCATGGGCGTTCCTTTCGCCGGTGGAAATGGACGCCGATAATCATAACCGATTTCGTCTTATTTCCGCAACATCCGTTCGGCGAGGACCTCGACCAGGACCCGCTCCAGGTCTCGCCTGTCGAAGGGCTTGTTCAAGGAGGCGGCGAAGCCGTGGGCGGAGGGATCGGCCATGGCCGGAACGTCCGAGTAGCCGCTGGCCACGATGGCCAGGACGTCCGGATCCAGGTCGCGCATCCTGTCCAGGGCCTCCTGGCCGCCCATGCCGCCCGGGATGGTCATGTCCAGGATCACCACGTCGAAGGGCCGCCCCTCGGAAGCCGCGTCCTCGTAGGCCTGCACCGCCAGGCTCCCCTCTTCGACCGCCATCACCTCGTGGCCCCGGCGTTCCAGGATGCGGCAGATCACGCGAAGGACATCGGGCTCGTCGTCCAGCACCAGGATGCGGGCGCAGGGGCCGTCACCGTCGCACGGGCTCTCGACGGTCTCGGTGGGCCGTTCCTCGGTGGCCGGGAGCAGGATGCGGAAGATGGTGCCGCCGTCGCCGCCCGACTCGACGGTCATGGTGCCGTCGTGGCGCGAGTTGATGGAGTAGCTGATGGCCAGCCCGAGCCCGCTGCCGGTGTCCTTGGTGGTGAAGTAGGGCTCGAAGATGCGGTCCAGGTGCTCGGCCGGGATGCCTGGGCCGTCGTCGGCCACGGTGACCTCCACGAACCGGTCGCCGTCGCGGCCCAGCTGGGGCAGGTCGAGGTTGCGGCCGCGGATGCGGATGGCGCCGCCGTCGGGCATGGCCTGGCAGGCGTTGATCAGCAGGTTGCTGAAGACCTGGCCGAGCTGGCCCGGGTCGGCGTCCACGTTGCGCAGCCCATCCGGCATGTCGATGTCGGCCACGACGCTGGCGCCGCTCAGGGCCAGGGACGCCGACTCGTCCACGATCCCCATCAGCGACACGGCCCGGCGTACGGGGGCGCCGCCCTGGGCGAAGGTCAGCAGGTGGTGGGTCAGGGTCCTGGCGCGACGGGCCGCGCCGGAGATGTTGGACAGCAGCTCCCGCTCGTCCGGTCCGGCACCCCGCGCATCCTCGAGCAGCGAAGCGTTGCCGAGGATGACCATGAGCAGGTTGTTGAAGTCGTGGGCGATGCCGCCCGCCAGCACGCCCAGGGATTCCAGCTTCTGCGCCCGCGCCCGGTCCGCCTCGGCCTGGCGACGCACGCGTTCGGCCGCCTCCAGCTTCCGGGTGCGGTCCAGGACCTCCTCCTCCAGCCGGTGGGCGTAGCGACGCCCCGCGATGGCCACGAAGGCCGACCACAGTCCCAGCAACAGCAGCCCCACGAGCACGATGCGGACCCACAGCATCTCGTGGAGGGGCGTGCCGATGCGCAGGACCGGCGACGTCGCCACCCCGCTGCGAGTGCCCGCCGGGGTCAGGGCTTCCACGTGGAACCGGTATGTGCCGGGCGGCACGTTGGTGTAGCGGACGACGCGATCGAGGTTCAGGCCGCCGATGCGCCAGTCGTCCTCGAGACCCTCGAGCCAGGTCCGGAAGCGGAGGTCGGTGGCGTTGATGTGGGTCACGCCGCTGAAGCGGATGGTGAGGTCGCCCGGCTCCACGCCCAGGTCCACGTCTTCGCCCAGGGACCAGGTCCTGCCGCCCGCCTCCACGGTGTCGATGGAGACCAGGGGGCCGTGGGCCATGGGCTGGGCGAAATCGGAGTCGTACCGGGACAGGCCCTTGTCCGTGCCGATCCAGATGTAGCCGTCGGCGTCCTCGATGAGGGCGTCGCGGTTCACCTCGCTGCCCAGCAGGCCGTGGACGCCGTGGCTGCGCGCCAGGATCCCATCCATCTCGTGCAGGACGCCGCGGCCCGTGCCCATCCAGAGCACGCCATCGGACGAACGCATGATCGCGTACACCGGTTCGGTGACGGATGGCTTGAGGCCGTCGTAGTACGGGAGACGGCCGTCCACGGCTTCGCGGACCCCGGCGGCCGACGCCACGAGCATGCGGCCGTCGATTTCCTCGTGGAGTTCGTAGGTGTTGTTGGCGGGGGCATCGCCCGGTTCGTGGAACCGCTGGATGGTCTCGTCGGGGGCGACCCGGTAGACGCCCTCGTAGGCCGACGCGACCCAGATGGACCCGTCCGACGCCTCATAGAGGCGTCGCACCATGGTCTCCTCTGTCTCCACGAAATCGAGCCGGATGTTCCGGGTCTCGTTGCCTTCACGGACGTACAGCCCCTTCGCCGTCCCGGTCCAGAACCGGTAGTCCCGGTCGATCAGGAGGGCATAGACGGACCCGCCCTTGCCGTCTGGCGAGGGAAACCAGTGGAGCGAGCCGTCCACCTCGATGCAGGCGAGCCCCCCGCGGTCGGCGGCGATCCAGACCTGCCCTCCGTGATCCTCGAGCATCTGGGTGGCGCGGGCGCCCGGGTGGTCCGGGCCGAAGGGGATGGTGTGCTCGTCGTCGCCCAGGACGGTGATGCCGCCGGGATGCCCGAGCCACAGGTTTCCGTCCGAGCAGCGAACGACCGAGCTCACTTCGTCCACCAGCAGGCCGGCGCGCGAATCCCAGGTGCTGTAGCCCCGGCCCAGGAGCTGCGTGGCGCCGCGGAGGCAGGTGAACCAGGTGGTCTCCTCGCGATCCACGAGGATGTCGGTCACACCCTTGCTGATCAGGCCGTTGCGCTCGGTGAGGCGTTCCACCTTCCCGTCGGCGTGGATGTAGAGGTTGTCCAGGCGATCGCCGATGTAGACGCCGCCGAGGATGTCGGCCACCGCATTGACGCCCTGCCTGGGGAGCACGAAGGGAAGATCGAGCCCCTCGAGGTCCACCACGACGGAGCCGTCGTCATAGCGACCCAGCCAGTCCTCGCCGATCACCACGCTCGACCCGTCCCTGGCCTCAACCACCGTGTAGACGGGACCCGGACTCCGCCCTTCCACGGGGACCCGCCCGAACCCGACGTCGGCCGACCAGGACCAGAGGCCCGTCTGGCTGGAGACGAGGAGGACTCCGTCACGGAAGACCAACCCGTAGACGTAGCCGATGGCGCCCTGGGTCATGGCCCCGCGCCAGACGCGACCGTCCCAGACCTGGAGCTCTTGACCCTGGGTGGCGTAGGCGAGGGTAATGGTGGAATCGGGTCGCGCCGTGACGGCGAAGGCCACGGTCTGGACGTCCGGGCGGGCGAGGATCGAGGGCGGGAGTTCGGTCACGAGCCCGTCGGTGTCGAAGGCCTGGACCACCCGCGGTCCCGTCATGGAGATGGCCCAGACACGGCCCAGCTCGTCCACGGCCAGATCGCTGGCTCCGGTGACCGACCAGTCACGCGTCACGCCGTGAGGGACCCGCCAGTTGAGGCCGTCGAACTGCACGAGGCCGCGGCGCGTGGCGAACCAGATCCGGCCGGAGGGGTCCTGCGCCATGCCGTGGACCTCGCCGCTGACCAGGCCGTCCATGGCCGTATACGTCCGCACGTTGTAGTGCTGCGCACCGCCGTCCGAGGCGGACAGCAGGCCGAGCAGGACGATGACGAGCGGGAATCCCCGTACGAGGCGGTGCGGGTTCAACGATGCCTCCCCCATGGACGGAACGACCCGGGGAGGCTATCACGACCGCCCCGGGATTCCTAGAGCGATCCCTCCAGGGGCATGTCCGGGGTCCACCCGTAGTAGGTCTCCGCCAGGGCCACGTGCCCCAACTCGTCGTTCACGATGCGGCGGAAGACGGCGGCGGTGGCGGGGTCGCGCTCGGCCAGGTGATCGGACAGCGCGGAGCCGGCCCGACGTCCCCGCTCCTCCGCCAGCACGATGCGCAGGCAGAATTCGCGGGCCGTGACGCAGGACTCCAGGGACTTCCAGAGCCACAGGGAGACGGGTCGCTCGGCGGGGTCCACGCCGAGCTCGGCCATGCGCTCGGTGATCATGGCGTAGTGGAGTTCCTCGTCGGGGACCTGGGCGAGCCAGTCGTCGCGCAGGCCGTCGGGGGCGTCGTCGAAGGTGGCGGCGGCCCAGCGGAAGGCGTGGATGGCCTGGAGTTCGGCGAAGGCGGCGGTGCGCATGCGGTCGCCCACCCCTTCGGGGGTGTCGATGCCCCGGGGTCGGGGAGCGCGCTCGTCGGGGGCGCAGAGTCGAAATGGGCCGGTGTCCATGGGGCGAAGGTAGGACGGGGAACGACCGGGAGCAACGGCGGACTGGGCACATATGGCCGAATGGCAGGTTATTTGCATGTTCATCATCTCGACACGAAACACAACGACTTCCATCCCAACGAGTTGCGAGAAACGACGCCATGATCCGATCGCTCTTGCAGAATGCCCTGGTCCTGGCCCTGATCGTGGCCGCCGCGTGCCTGCTGGTGGGGCGCCCGGCCGCGGCCGAAACGGCGACCGACAGCTACGAATACACCGTCCGCTCCGGCGACTCCCTGCTGCGCATCGCCTCGCGCCACCGCGCCGAGGCCGGCTGGTACGCCACCGACGACCTCCTCTCCGCCATCCGCGAGGCCAACGGCGTGACTGGCTCCCTGATCCGCCCGGGCCAGAAGCTCACGATCCCCGTGCGCCCCGCCCGCCCCCACCCCGTGGTAGTGGAGACGGTGGCCGACGGCGCCCCGATCCGCGGCATCTACCTCACCGCCCCGGTGTGCAGCTCCGAGCGGGTGTTCGACCGCATCGACCGGTTCGTGCAGGCCGGCGGCAATACCGTGGTGTTCGATGTGAAGGACGCCGACGGCGGCGTGTCGTTCCGCAGCCGCCAGGAGCTGGCGAGCTGGGGCAAGGGCCGCGGCGCTCCCCTGATCACCGACGTGGGCGAACTCATCGCGCGCCTCCAGGCCCGGCGTCTCCATGTGGTGGCCCGCGTGGCCTGCTTCCTGGACGGCGACCTGGGCCGCAGCCGTCCCGACCTGGCCCTGCACGCCCCCGACGGCTCGGTGTGGGCGGAGCGCGACCAGGTGTGGGTGGACCCCGCGAACCCCGAGGTCCACGAGTACGTCATCGGCCTGGCCCGCGAGATGGCCGCCGCCGGCGTGGACGAGGTGCAGTTCGACTACGTGCGCTTCCCCACCAACGGCTGGCGCGGCGATGCGGCAGCCGAGAAGGCCGATGTGGCCGACCGGCGTCGCGGCATCGTGACCGGCTTCCTGGCCAAGGCCGACGCGGCCCTGGAGCCCTGGCCCGTGACCATCTCCGCCGACCTCTACGGCATCATGGCCTGGGGCCGCCTGGCCGACGCCGCGGTGACCGGCCAGCACATCGGCGACATCGCCCGCCACGTGGACGTGATCTGCCCCATGGTCTACCCGTCCCACTACAAGGACGGCTACATGGGCTACGAGCGGCCCGCGGACCATCCCGGGTTCTTCGTGGGCGAACCCACGCGCCGGTTCCTGAGGAAGTCGGGGGGCGAGGCGACGGTGCGGCCGTGGCTGCAGGCCTTCCCCTATCGGGTACGGGAGTACGGGTCGGAGTACGTGGCCGTGCAGATCGACGCGGCCATGGAGGCGGGTGCGGAAGGATGGTGCCTGTGGAGCCCGTCGAGCCGCTACGATCGCGTGCTGGCGGCGGTGCGTCCCGACACGCAGCCCACGCTCCTGGCCCGGCTGGTCCAGGCCGCGGCGATGGGGCCCGTGGACGAGCCCCGATCGCCGCTCGAGCAGTGATCAGTCCTCGAGGGTGACCTCGAGGCCTCCGACGGCGAGGTCGTCGCAGTTGAACGTGCCGCAGATGCTCACGATGGAGATCCTCAGCCTGTCGATCATCTGGTCGTTGAAGCCGATGGCGTCGTAGGCGTACATCTCCGCGGCGTTGACCGGGACGTAGATGTCCGTCATGAGCTGGTGCTGCTGAT
Organism: uncultured Fibrobacteraceae bacterium; assembly: GCA_964343835.1. GTDB lineage: Bacteria > Krumholzibacteriota > Krumholzibacteriia > LZORAL124-64-63 > LZORAL124-64-63 > CALEMW01. The sequence goes on along the minus strand of CAYFKR010000005.1, from coordinate 76,183 downwards.
AGCCCTCGAACACCACGTACGAGTTGCCGTGGTGGTTCTCGGGTTCGAAGAAATCCATCCCCCAGAACCGCTCCAGGTAGAAACCGCCGCCGTCGGTGCGCTCCAGCACCACGCGGGCCGTGTCCGCGTTGGCGTTGGAGAAGTCGGCCAGGGCCATGTCGCCGTCGCCGACGTCGACCACGCGATGGCGGTCCCCCGACCCGGTCCAGGTCAGCTCGAACTCCCCCAGGAACAGGTGCTCGAAGGAGCCGGCGGGCAGGGTGTCGAAGCTCAGCCAGGCCACGTCGACCTCGGTGAGCTCGATGCGGGCGATGCCGAAGTCATCGTCGCCGACGCTGCGGATCTCCACGACCAGCGAGGTCAGGTTCTCGCCCTCCAGGATCTCCGCGGCGAAGGTCTGGAGGTCGTCGGAGGTGGGGCCGTAGTACTCCTCGCCCACCATGGTGTCGATGCGGTAGCCGATCACGTGGATCGACGAGCTGGGATCGAGGGCGGGCAGGCCCGAGAGGTCCGCGGCGTCCAGGCCGACGTAGCGGAACATGCGCTGGCTCTCGGCGGTCACGGTGACGCGGGTCGGCAGCATGTTGGTGCCGTCGGAGTCGCGAAGCCGGCCGTAGCCTCCGTTCACCTCCTCCACCTCGGGGGGATCGATGCCCTCGTCGGTGTCGTCGTAGGCCACCGTCCAGCCGTCGATGCTGGTGGTGGAGAACGAACCGTCGCCGAGATCGGTGAAGTCCGGCCCGAAACGAGGGTCGGGCTGGGGCGTGGAAGGACCGTCGTCCCCGGAACAGGAGGCCAGGAGCGCGAGGGCCGCGATGAGCGGCAGGATGCGGTAGGACATGTCGAAACCCCCTCCGGCGGATCCGTCCGCCTGCGCACCGGTCCGCTCCATGCGCGACCGGGCAGGGGCATCATAGCCGCGATGGCCTCCGGGGTCTACAGCCTGGCCACCCCGATCCACGCCGCGTGCATGGCGCAGACCATGGCCAGGTACACCGTCCGGGCGCGGGTGGGGTCCATGCCCGGGAACCGGTACTCGATGCTGGAGGTGGGGCAGTTGCTGACGCAGTCGCCGCACAGGGTGCAGGCCTCGGCGGGTACGCGCTTCAGCACGTCGTCGGGGTAGAGGGCGTCGTAGCGGCACGCGGGGGTGCAGGCGCCGCAGTCGGTGCAGGTGTCGGCGATGCGCATGCGCCACGGCGACACCTTGCCCAGCCGCGTGGCCACCCAGCCCATGGGGCAGAAGGCGGTGCAGTGGGTCATGTGACCGGTGCGTCGCGACCAGACCACCATCAGGCCCACGCCGATCAGGCCGAACGACGACGCCAGCCACGTCGCGACGAGGCCTCCCACGCCGAGGCGCCCCAGGGCGAACGCGACCCCGAAGACCAGCGCCAGGATCCCGATGCGCAGGGTCGATCGCCAGCGGGGCAGCATCTCCGGTTTCTTCAGGGCCCGGGCCGCCCGGTCGTCCCAGGCGCCGATATAGCACAGCCAGCTGCACCAGCCCGGCCCCACCAGCAGCACCGACGCCGTGAACAGGATGGCCATGAACAGTCCGCCGCCCCGGTACAGCGGCCCGGCGGCGATCAGGGCCGGCACCGGCAGGTGGAGCTTGCCCGTCATCAGCAGCTTCTCGACGCCGAACACGCCCAGGGTGAGCTGGGTGAAGAACACGATGGAGAAGATCAGCCACACCTTCGGCCGCAGGCGCCGGATGGACCGCACATCCTGGAGCCGATCCGACAGCCAGCCGGCGTACACCGCCAGCAGGAACGCCTCCCACCAGCCGGCCGAATGCAGGAACCTTTCGGCGAGCAGACCGGCGGGATCCATGTTGAGCTGCACGAACGTCAGGAGCGCGGCGGTGAACAGGAAGGCGCCCAGGCCGGGGCCGACGGGATCGGGGGCGGGCAGGCGGCGCCGTCTCCCCTTCGTCTCGAGCAACAGTCCCGACAGGGCGGTCACGGCGGCCACCACGCCCAGGATGATCATCATGCGGCCGTAGGGCAGCCCGATCGCGCTCCGCACATCGACGATGGTGCGGATGGTCAGCACCCATTCCAGCGCACCGCCGAACAGCACGATCTGCACGGCCCGGTCGACCCAGCGCCGCCGCATCAGCAGAGCGAAGGGCACCGTCAGCCACAGGCCCATGAGGCCGGGCTCGCCGCCGCGGGAGTGGTGGGCGATGAGGATGAGGCAGCTGAGGATGATCAGGGCGTAGCGCATGATTCCTTACCGATGAGTCAACGTTTCGACTCGAAGATAGCCTGCGGCTCCGGCAAGGTCAACGTAGCGCGAGAACGGAGTCTCATCACAGATGATCGGCGACCAGCTCCTTCAACGCGTCCACATGCTCGTTGGGCACCGTCAACGCCAGGTCGTAGTGGCGGATCAGCCACGTGCCGTCGGCGAACGTGAGCACCCCCGACGCCCGGCACGGTCCCATGCCCGTCTCCAGGAACTCGTCGAACCAGGCCACGGTCCCCGTCGCGTCGAAGGCGACGTTGCGTTGGGTGATGGTGAACGCCCACGCCGGCGCCTCCACGAAGTGGGGCTTCGCCCAGGCGCGCAGTTCGTCGCGCAGCCAGCGCTCCGTCGCATCCGTTCCCAGGAAGACGCAGTCGTCGGACATGGCTTCGAAGTAGGCGTCCTCGTCGGCCTCGGCGGAGGCGCGGTGCCAGGCGTCGAGCAGCGCATTCACGTCGTCCACGGGTCCGGCGAACGATACGGCGGCGGCCGCGGTCAGCAGCGTCATGATCAGCAACGGGCGCATGGAGTCTCCCTGTTCATGGTTGTCCGCGGTCGCGATCGGATGGTATGCATCCTGGACCATCATCCCCGAAAGGTCACGACCCTTGCGCATCTGCCTGCTGACGACCCAGGACCTGGACGCCGACCCGTTCCCCGAGGACGACTGGCCCTGCGACCCGCGCCCCTTCCTGCCCGACGACACGTGGCACGTGGAGACGCTGGTCAAGGCCACGTCCGTGGAGCAGACGAAGCGCTGCATCGACGAGGGCTTCGACCTGTACTTCAACCTCTGCGACGGCGCCGCCGACCAGGACGTGCCGGGCATCGAGGTGGTCCGCACCCTCGAGGAAGCGGGCGTCCCCTTTACCGGCGCGACATCGAACTACTATGAGCCCACCCGGGTGGAGATGAAGCTGGCCTGCAAACGCGAGGGCATCGCCGCCCCCGACTACGTGCTGTGCCGCTGCCCCGAGGACGTGGACCGCGCCATCGAGACCCTGCGCTTCCCGATGTTCGTGAAGCACGCCAGCAGCTATGCCAGCGTGGACCTGAGCAAGGCGTCCAAGTGCGTGACCATCCCCGGCCTGCGTCGCCAGGCGCGCAAGATGCTGTCGCGGCACGGCGCGGCCCTCATCGAGGAATTCATCGAGGGACACGAGTGCACGGTGCTCGTGGCGGAGAATCCCGACGACCCGGATCGGCCCATCACCTACGTACCGCTCCAGTACCGCTTCCCCGACGGCGAGACCTTCAAGCACGCGAAATTGAAGTGGGTGGATTACGACGGCATGGCGTCGTACCCGGTGGAGGATGCGGAGCTGGCGGCGCGCCTGCGCGACGTGTCGGCGCGGTTCTTCCGGGCCCTGCACGGCGCCAGCTTCGGCCGCTGCGACCTGCGCGTGGACCATGACGGCACGCCGTGGATGCTTGAGATCAACCCCAACTGCGGCGTGTACTACCCGCCCACCGACCCCGGCAGCGCGGACCTGATCCTGGCGCGAGAGCCCGGCGGCCACGCCGCGTTCACGCGGACGCTGGTGGCGGCGGCGATGAGGAGGACCGAGCGCCGCGAGGCGGCGCCCGGCGAGCCTTCCCTTGACCCTCCCCGCATCCCGTAGCATCGTTGCCATACCGTTTCGAATCCGCGCAATCGCCCCGTTCCGGCCGCTCCGGCCCGGAGCGCAGGGCCTCGTTCCGTGTCCGAACCCCGAGGAACCGCCATGTCCACCGCCAAGATCACCTGGACCAAGATCGATGAAGCCCCCGCCCTGGCCACCTACGCCCTGCTGCCCATCGTGCAGGCCTTCAGCAAGGGCACCGGCGTCGAGTTCGAGACGGCGGACATCTCCCTGGCCGGTCGCGTGATCGCCAACTTCCCGGAGAACCTCACGGACGAGCAGCGCATCCCCGACGAGCTCACGCGCCTGGGCGAACTGGCCAAGACGCCGGCGGCCAACATCGTGAAGCTGCCCAACATCAGCGCCTCGATTCCCCAGCTCCAGGCCACCATCAAGGAGCTGCGCGAGCAGGGCTACGACGTCCCCGAGTACCCGGAGGAGCCCAAGACGGACGAGGAGCGCGCCCTGCAGGCCCGTTTCGCCGCGGTGCTGGGGTCGGCCGTGAACCCGGTGCTGCGCGAGGGCAACTCGGACCGTCGCCCCGCCGTGTCGGTGAAGGCCTTCGCCCAGAAGAACCCGCACCGCATGATGAAGCCGTGGCCCGAGTCGGGATCGCAGGCGCGGGTGGCCCACATGACCGACGGCGACTTCTTCGGCAGCGAGACCTCCCACACCCTGGCCGGCGACACCGACGTGCGCATCGAATTCGTGGCGGCCGACGGCGCCGTGACGGAGCTCAAGAAGGCGTTCCCGGTGCTCGAGGGCGAGGTCATCGACGCCTCGACCATGAACGTGAAGGCCCTGCGCGCCTTCTACGCCGCGACCATCGCCGAGACCAAGGCCGAGGGCACGCTGCTGTCGCTGCACCTGAAGGCCACCATGATGAAGGTCAGCGACCCCATCATGTTCGGCCACTGCGTGTCGGTGTACTTCGCCGACGCCCTGGACAAGCACGCCGACGCCCTGGCGGAGGTCGGCGCCAACGTGAACAACGGCCTGGCCGACGTGCTGGACAAGCTGGACCGCCTGCCTGCGGAGAAGAAGGCCGAGGTCGAGGCCGACATCGCCGCCTGCTACGAGAGCGGACCGGCCCTGGCCATGGTGGACTCGCGCAAGGGCATCACCAACCTGCACGTGCCCAACAACGTGATCATCGACGCGTCGATGCCCAACGTGGTGCGCGACGGCGGCCGCATGTGGAACAACGACGACGAGCTGCAGGACACCGTCGCCATGGTCCCCGACCGCTGCTACGCCACCATGTACGCCGCCATCCTGGAGGACGCCAAGGCCAACGGCCAGTTCGACCCCTCCACCATGGGCAGCGTGTCCAACGTGGGCCTGATGGCCAAGAAGGCCGAGGAGTACGGCTCCCACGACAAGACCTTCACCGCCCCCGCCGACGGCACCATCCGCGTGGTGGACGCCGCCGGCGCGACCCTGCTGGAGCAGACGGTGGAGACCGGCGACATCTTCCGCATGTGCCAGACCAAGGACGTGGCCATCCGCGACTGGGTGAAGCTGGGCGTGAGCCGCGCCCGCGCCACCGGTGCCCCGGCCATCTTCTGGCTCGACGAGGCCCGCGGCCACGACGCCCAGATCATCCGCAAGGTCCACGCCTACCTGCCCGAGCACGACCTGGAGGACCTGGACATCCGCATCCTGAAGCCGGTGGAGGCCATGGCGTTCTCGCTGGAACGCATCAGGAAGGGCGAGGACACCATCGCCGTGACCGGCAACGTGCTGCGTGACTACCTCACCGACCTCTTCCCCATCCTGGAGCTGGGCACCAGCGCCCGGATGCTGTCCATCGTGCCCCTGCTCGAGGGCGGCGGCCTGTTCGAGACCGGCGCCGGCGGATCGGCGCCCAAGCACGTGGAGCAGTTCCTGAAGGAGGGCCACCTGCGGTGGGACTCCCTGGGCGAGTACTGTGCCCTGGTGCCGTCGCTGGAGCTGGCGGCCGAGCAGTCGGGCAACGCCACGGCGACGCTGCTGGCCAAGACGCTGGACCAGGCCGTGGGCGCGTACCTCGAGGGCGCGCGCTACCCGTCGCGCAAGGTGAACGAGATCGACAACCGCGGCTCCACCTTCTTCCTGGCCAAGGCCTGGGCCGAGGCCCTCGCCGCCCAGGACGAGGACGCCGCCCTGAAGGAGCGCTTCGCTCCGGTGGCCGCGGCCCTGGCGGAGAACCAGGAGGCCATCGAAGCCGAGCTGCTGGCCGCCCAGGGAGAGCCGGTGGACATCGGCGGCTACTTCCATCCCAGCGCGGACAAGTGCGCGGCGGCCATGCGGCCGAGCGCCACGTTCAACGGGATCGTGGACGCGCTGTAGAGGAGGATCATGCTGAGGGCCGCCGGGATCATCGCCCCCCTGTTCCTGGTCATCGGCCTCGGCGCGCTGCTCCGTCGTCGGGGGTTCGTGACGGCGGAGGGGGCGGCGACCCTGTCGCGCCTCGTGTTCCGGGTGGCCGCGCCGGCATTGCTGCTGCGCAGCGTGGGGACGCGGCCCCTGGCCGAGTCCGCCGAGCTCGGCTCGATCGCCGTGATCGTCGGCGCGAGCGTCCTGACCGCCGCCCTCACCTACCTCGTGACCCGGGGCCAGCCCCGCAACCGCATCGGCGTGCTGGCCCAGGGTTCCTTCCGTTCCAACACCGTCTTTTACGGCCTGCCCGTGGTGACCTATGCGTACGGCGACGACGCCGTGGGCCGCGCCGCCGTGGTCATCGGCACCATGGTCATCACCTACAACCTGCTCGGGGCGCTGGTGCTGGCGCTGCCACGGAAGCGGGTGAGCGCCGGCTCAGGCGAACTGTGGCGCGGCGTGCTGCGCGAGATGGCGGGCAATCCTCTGGTGCTGGGGATCCTGGGCGGCATCGCCCTCTCGGCGTCGGGGTGGACCCTGCCCGACGTGGCCGACCGCACCCTCGAGATGATCGGACGCACCGCCCTGCCCCTGGCCCTGCTCTCCATCGGTTCAGGCCTGGACCCGAAGCACCTGCCCTCGGAGTGGCGGCCGGCCCTGGCGATCTCACTGGTGAAGCTGGTGGCGTATCCGGCCGCCATCTGGGCGGCGCTGTCGGCGATGGGGCTTGAGGGAGAGGCGTTGCGGGTGCCGGTGGTGCTGCTTTCATCGCCGTGCGCGGTGATGGCGTACATCATGGCGAAGGAGATGAACGGGGACGAGGGGCTGGCCAGCGCCATCGTCATCGGTTCGACGCTGCTGGCGACGGTCACCAGCGTGGCGTGGCTGACGCTGCTCGGAGGGTCCGTCTGACCGGCCCAACGATGCCGAATTTCCATATTTGTGATATAATGACACGAGTTCGAGGTTCGCCTCCCGCCTCCTGCGAGCCAGGTCCGTTCGCCCCGTAGATTCCCGAGGTCGACATGCACAGGATGACCAGCCTGCTGGCCGTCGCGGCCGTGGCCGTGATCGCCGCCGCCGCGTTCCTCTCGCCCCTCCCCTACGACAAGGACGACGACTCCTGGTACGCCGCCGAGACGGCGCGCCTGGAGGACGGCCTGCGCCACGCGGCCCCCGGCTCGCCCCTGGCGTTCAAGCTCCAGACCAAGCTCGAGCGCATCCGCGCCGGCCGCGCCGGTCAGCCCCAGCCCGGCTTCCCCGACGAGTTCGCCCGCGTGCTCTGGGAGATGCGGGTGCCGAGTGACCGTCAGCACCCCGACTACGAGCCCGGCTACCGCTTCCGCGAGTACGCCAAGGTGCCCCGTGCGGCTGCCGACAAGAGCCTGGCGTGGCAGAGCCGTGGTCCCGGCAACGTGGCGGGACGCGCCCGCGGCATCATCGTGGATCCCGACGACCCGACCGGCCTGACCTGGTTCATCGCCGCGGTGGGCGGCGGCGTGTGGAAGACGTCGGACGGCGGCACGACCTGGGCCGAGCTGACCGACGACCTCCCCAACCTGGCCATCCAGTCCATCGTCATGGCCCCGTCGAACCACGACGTGATCTACGCCGGCACGGGCGAGAGCTTCTACAACATCGACACCATGAACGGCAACGGGATCCTCAAGACCACGGACCGCGGCCTGACATGGACGCCCCTGGCGAGCACCGTCGGCGACCCGCGCTTCAACAACGTGTCGCGCATCATCGTGTCGCCCACCGACCCGGACCTGGTGCTCTGCTCCACCACCGTGGGCTCCTACAAGTTCTCCCTGTACCCCACGTCGCACATCTTCCGCTCCACCGACGGCGGCGTCACCTGGACCGAGGTCCACGGCGAGACCGGTGACCCGCGCATCCAGCAGATCGTGGCCGACCCCACGGACTTCTCCGTGCAGTACGCGGCGGTCAAGCACACGGGCATCCTGAAGTCCACGGACGCGGGCTTGACCTGGGCCTACGTGAACAGCGGCATCACGGACCTGTATGGGCGCTTCGAGATCGCCATCTCGCCCGTGAACACCGACTACGTGTACGCCGCGTCCCAGGGCAGCAGCCACTCGGAGCTGTGGGTTTCCTGGAACGGCGGCGCCGACTGGCACGAGACCGCCGAGAACGGCAGCGAGCCCAACTGGCTGGGCTCCCAGGGCTGGTACGACAACGCCATCGCCTGCCACCCCACCGACCCGACCAAGGTCTTCGTGGGCGGTCCCGAACTCTGGCGCATCGACCTGGCCTCCGCCGGCTCCGGCGCGCCCCTGCGCACCTCCACGCCCCTGGCCAGCTACGGCTTCCCCCACCCCGACCATCACGACATCGAGATCGTGCACGACGGCGGCGGCTGGTGGCTGCTGGGCACCAACGACGGCGGCGTGACCCGCACCTCGAGCGAGGACGCCGGCTTCACCGTGCCCATCATGGGCATGGTCACCACCCAGTTCTACGGCGTGGACAAGCGCCCCGGCGCCAGCGCCTACGTGGGCGGCATGCAGGACAACGGCACCTGGCGCTCACCCGTGGACCCCGGCCCGAACGACCAGTGGTTCTTCCAGGTCGGCGGCGACGGCTACGAGACATCCTGGCACTTCGACGACCCCCAGAAGATCATGGGCGGCTACCAGTACAACGGCCTGCAGCGCTCGCTGGACGGCGGTCTGAGCTGGTCTTCGGCCCTGAGCGGGATGTCCGACAGCGGCGGCGGCTCGGCGCCCTTCATCACCAAGATCGGCAAGAGCGCGGCGCGGCCGGACCACGTGTTCGCCGTGGGCGTGTCGGGCGTGTGGCGTTCGACGGACTTCGGCGGCTCGTGGTCCCTGAGCACCATCGCCTCGGGCGACTGGGGCCCGCTCAGCTCATTCCAGGACGTGCGCGTGTCCGCCGCCGACCCCGACGTGGTGTGGGCCGGCTCGCGCATGGACGTGGACGGCGACATCCTGGTGTCCACCGACGGCGGCCTGACCTTCAACGGCACCACCGACTACACGGACGTGACCATGGGCCGCATCTCCGGCCTGGCCACCGACCCCCACGACGCCGCCACCGCGTACGTGCTGTTCTCGTACGCCGAGCGGCCCAAGATCCTCAAGACCACCGACTCCGGCGCCACCTGGACCGACATCAGCGGCTTCGGCACCGGCTCGGTGAGCACCAACGGCTTCCCCGACGTGGCCGTCTACGACCTGATGGTCTTCCCGAACGATCCGTCGAAGATCTGGGTGGGGTCCGAGATCGGCCTGATCGAGTCGACGGACGGCGGCGCCAACTGGGCGCTGGCCAACAACGGTCTGCCCGCGGTGGGCATCTGGAAGCTGGCGGCCATCGAGGACGAGGTGGTGCTCGCGACCCACGGCCGCGGCATCTGGACCGTCACCGACCCCGCCCTGATGAACGGCAGCACCTACCGCCCCCTGCTCGACGCGGCCTCGCAGGTCCCGTCCGGCGACATCGTGGCGCTGTACACGCTGCGCTCCGCCTACGACTCGACCCAGGTGCTGGTGGACGGCGCCGTGGCCGACGTGGTCGGACCCAACACGGTGATGCAGACCGGCCAGCTTTCCATTCCCGTGGTGAGCGCCGGACAGAAGACCGTCATGGTGCGGTCCTGGAAGGACGGGTCGGCCCTCGAGTCGGTGCTGAAGACCGTCGACGCCATCGTGCTCGGTGCTCCGGTGACCACCTACCTCAACCACCTCGACGTCGCCGGCGACGAGGACGACTTCCTGCTGGACGGCTTCAACCGCGGCATCTCCGCCGGCTTCTCCGACACGGCCCTCCACAGCAGCCACTGGTACGGCTCCGACGCCAACGACATCGCCATGCTCCTGAAGCCGGTGACCCTGTCGACCACCACGACCCTGACGTTCGACGAGGTCGCCCTCATCGAGCCCGGCGCCACCGGCAGCGCGTACGGCGACTGGAACTTCTACGACTTCGTGGTGGTGGAGGGCACGGTCGACGGCATCGAGTGGCTGCCCCTGGCCGACGGCTACGACGCCCGCGACGACGCCGACTGGCTGAACACCTACAACTCGAGCGGCTCCGGCGATGCATCGCTGTACCGCACCCGCACCATCTCCCTGAACGACACCTTCAACCAGGGCGACACGATCCTGCTGCGCTTCCGTCTGTACTCGGATTCCTGGGTGGAAGGCTGGGGCTGGGTCGTCGACGACGTGGAGATCTCCGCCACCGGCTCGACCGGCGTGGGCGACACACCCGGCGCCCCGGTGCTGGGCCGCAACTTCCCCAACCCCTTCAACCCTTCGACGACCATCGCCTTCGAGCTGCCGCGCGCCGGCAACGCGAAGCTCGAGGTCTTCGACGTGAAGGGGCGCCGCGTGCGCGTGCTGGCCGATGGGCATCATGCGGCCGGGGCGCACAGCGTGGTTTGGGACGGTCGTGGTGCCAATGGCGCCGAGGCGGCTTCCGGGTCGTACTTCTATCGTCTGACCACCGACGGCGGCTCCCTCAACGGAAAGATGCTGTTGCTCAAATAGCCGTCGCCATGTGAGGGCCGAGGCGGATGGACAAACAGGGACCCCCGGGCGGCGTGTCAGGTCAAGTTCGACGCCCGGGGGTCCCTGTTTGTCCATCCGCCTTCTCGGCGTTCACACGGTGATGGCTATCTGGCAAGCAGCAGCTTCACGGTTGCCGTCGCTTCTCCACCGGCTACCCGTACGAAGTAGACGCCGCTGGACAGGGCGCGGCCCGAGTCGCCCGAGCCGTCCCAGCGCAGCCTCAGGACGCCGGCATCGACGGGCCCGTCCATCAGCCGGCGAACCAGCGCGCCCCTCGCATCGAAGACGTCAACCTGCACCGGACCCGGTGCCGCCATCTCGAATTCAATGGTCGTCGAGGGATTGAAGGGGGACGGGAAGACCGTCAGGGCTCCAGCGGCGACGCCGGGCACGTCGGTCGTGTCGACACGCTGCTGCACCACCGTCGTCACGAGGAACTCGGCGGGCCGGACCGGCGCCCAGCCCACCTGGAGAATGGTGCGGCCCTCGTCGAGGTCGGTCTGGGTCATGGTGGTGCCGTAGCCGCAAAGAGTGAACCAGGCGTCGTCGGGCGTAGCGCCCTGGAGCCAGCCGCTTCGCCAGAGGTCGTTCATGAAATCGTCGGCATCGGTTCTGAGCTGGGCCCAGAGCGTGGCGTCGTTCGTCTGGTCCAGGCACCAGGCCGTCCACTCCGTCAGGGATTCCTCGATGCAGTTCTCCATGCGGCGGACGGTGACGTACACGCGCTCGGGATCGGTGGCGAGGGTGCGGGCGCCCCAGATGCGGATGCCGGACAGCTCGCGGATGGCGTTCACGCCTTCCGGGTTGAGCACGTCCTGCTCGGCCGCCGACACGGCGTAGGCTACACCCAGGGCCGTGGAGATCACGCCCACCGGGGAGTCGGCCGCCGACGCTGCGGCGTAGGCCCCCGCCACGAAACCGCTGGGGGGCAGGGTCCGCACTGCTCCGTCGGGAGACGCCACGATCCACGGGTAATAGAGCGCCGCGAACCCGGACGGCGACGACAGGCCGGCACGCTGGGCCAGGATGTCGGCGGGGGTGTCGGCGGGCGAAATGGGATCGAGGATCGCCATGCGATCCCCCGCCGCCTCGCAGACCGTGATCAGCGCCGTCTGCACCGCCTGGCTCCCGAAGCCTGGCGCAGCCATGAACGACACCTCGTCCACGGCCGCCAGGGCGTACAGGCCGGTGGGGAACGCGCCGTCGTTTCCGATCACGGACGCGTCGTCGGCGCCCGCCACGCGGACAACGACGAGGCGCGAACCGCCGTTGGCGAAGAAGCCGGCCACCGACGGGCCCAGGTGCGGATTCGCCTCGCTCGTGGTGGAGCCGTAGACGGCGACGAAGTCAGCATAGCTGGTCACGGTCACCGGGTCGCCGAGAGGTCCCTGCGGCGCCATGCCGACGAACCCACCGGTGGCGGTGTCGACGGGGGTGATGGGGGCGGCGGCGAGAGCCGCGGGCACGAGCAGGATCAGGAGGATGCGGGGCAGCAGGGGCATGGAGATTCTCCGGGTGTGGGGCGACGATGACGTCCTCCCAAGATAGAAGGCGTCTCCCTGGCCCACCAATGACGAACCCGTCATGGACGCCGCCCCGGTCCGGTCCTACGTTTCACGGACCGCCGTACGACGACCCCACAGCGAGGAGACCACCATGCCCACCGCCTTCATCGGACTCGGATCCCTCGGCCGCGCCATGGCCGGCCGCCTCGTCGACACCGGCGTGGACCTCGTCGTCTGGAACCGGACCGCCGAAAAGGCCGAGGGGCTGGGCGTGCGCATGGCCGACTCGCCGGCCGAGGCGGTCGCCGACTGCGACACCGTGATGCTCTGCCTCTCCGACAGCGCCGCCGTGCGCGCCGTGCTCCACGAGGGCGGCCTGCTGGAGGCCTGCGCCGGCAAGCTGATCGTCGACGCCACCACCAACCACTACCGCGACGTCCTGGACTTCCACGCCGCGGCCGCCGACGCCGGCGCCGCCTACCTGGAGTGCCCGGTGGCCGGGAGCGTGGTGCCCGCCTCGCGCGGTGCGCTGACCCTGATCGCCGGCGGACGCGACGAGGACCTGGAGCGCGCCCGCCCCCTGCTCGACCACCTTGGCGCCCACCTCTTCCACTTTCCCCGCCCCGGCGACGCCACCCGCATGAAGCTGGTGAACAACCTGGCGCTGGGCGCCATCATGGCGGCGGTGGCCGAGTCCGTGGAGATCGGCGAGGCGGCGGGGCTGGACCGTGCGCAGGTGCTGGACGTGCTGTCGGAAGGCGGCGGCAAGTCGCTGGTGCTCGGGGCCAAGAAGGCCAAGCTGCTGGAGCGGGAGTGGTCGCCGCACTTCGCGGTGGACACGATCGCGAAGGATCTGGGGTACCTGGGGGAGTTGGCGGCGGAGTCGGGACGCGAGGCCTCGATGGGGGCTGCGGCGCGGGAGCTGTTCGTGGCGGTATCCGGGATGGGGCTGGGGGATCGGGATTTCTCGGCGGTGGCCGAGGCGATCACCGGACCCGACGACTGACGCGAAGGCATCCTCGGTTGACGGGGCCCTGCACCACCAGTCATCGTGACCCCTCCCCCCTAACGATCGGAGCCCCACGTGCCCCTGCGCCCGATGCTCGCCCTCCTGCTGCTCGCCACCGCGGCGACCGCCGCCCCCGACTTCGCCGCCCTCGCCGAACGCCACGAGGCGGCCACCGTCGCCGACCGCCGCGCCCTCCACGAGCACCCCGAACTGTCCGGCCGCGAGACGTGGACGCAGGCCTACCTGCGCGACGTGATGGGCGCGATCCCCGGCGTCGAGTTCGTGGACGGCGACTGGGGCACCGGTCTGGTAGCCATCCTCCACGGCGCCCACGACGGTCCCCTGGTGGCCTGGCGCGCCGACATCGACGGCCTGCCGGTGACCGAGGACACGGGCCTCTCCTTCGCCTCCACCTGCCGCGACACTCTGAGCGGCGGCCGCGAGACCGGCGTGATGCACGCCTGCGGCCACGACATCCACATGAGCGTGGCCCTCGGCGCCCTGCGCATCCTGGCCGACGCCCGCCACGAGATGCACGGCGACGTGCTCTGGATCATCCAGCCCGCCGAGGAGACCGGCGACGGCGCAGCGGACCTGCTGGCGGCCGGCGTGTTCGACGACGGCCGCACCCCGAAGAGCGTGCTCGCCTTGCACGACCATCCCACCGTGGAGATCGGCAAGATCGGCTATTGCCGCGGCTGGTCGTCGGCCAACGTGGACGGCTTCGACCTCACGGTGCGCGGCCGCGGCGGCCACGGCGCCTACCCCCACGCCACCATCGACCCGGTCACCCTCGCAGCGCGCATCGTGCTGGCCGTGAACGACATGATCGCCCGCGAGATCGACGTGCAGACCCCGGCGGTGATCTCGTTCGGCAGCATCCAGGGCGGCGCCAAGAACAACGTGGTGCCCGACGAGGTGACCTTGAAGGCCACCGTCCGCACCCGCGACGACGCCACCCGCATGCTGGTGAAGGAGAAGGTGGAGCGCATCGTGTCCGGGCACGCGGCCGCCGCCGGCGCCCCTGAGCCCATGCTCGACTATCGACTGGGAACGCCGTCCGGCTACAACGACCCCGAGCTGGTAGACCGCGTGCTCGAGACGGCCCGCCGCGTGCTCGGCGAGCAGAACGTGGTGGCCTATCCCCCCGGCATGGGCGGCGAGGACTTCTCGCGCTACGGCCGCGTGGTGCCTGGCTTCCAGTTCCGCCTGGGGGTGGGGCGGCCGGACCGGCCCATGACGCTGCACCGGGCGGACTTCGATCCGGACGAGCGGGCGGTGGGGATCGGAATGCGGTTGGTGGCGGAGATGGTCTGGGACGAGTTGGGGCGGCCGTAGCCCCGTTACACCGAGGAGCCTTTCATGCCTATTCGCAGGTTCGTCGTCACGGTCATCACTCTCGTCCTGCTGGCCGCCTCCGCCCCAGCCTCCCTCCAATGGATCACCTCCGACGGCGTCCTCTACGACATCACCGTCTGGGACGAGGATCTGATCCGCATCCAGGCCGCCCGAAGCGACACCATCCCCGGCGAAGGCAGCGGCACGGCCCCCATCGTGATCGACACCCCCCGCACCGACGTCGACGCCGTCATCGTTCCCGGCGACGACGTCACCACCATCACCACCCAGGCCCTCCGCCTCGTCATCGACCACAAGACGAACCTCATGGAACTCCGCCGCGCCGGAAGCAACGAGCTCCTCTGGCGCGAACTCCGCCCCCTCGCCCTGGGCGACTCCACCTGCGTGCAGACCCTCGACAGTTCTCCCGACGAGCGCTTCTTCGGCGGCGGACAGCAGAACGGCCGCTTCGCCTTCAAGGGCGAGCTCATGGAGATCTCATACTCGGGCGGCTGGGAGGAGGGCGACCGGCCGAGCCCCGCCCCATTCTTCATGAGCGACCGCGGTTACGGCGTGCTGCGCAACACGTGGAGCGACGGCGTCTACGACTTCCGCTCCGACCACTACCTCACCGCGAGCCACGGCGAGGCCCGCTTCGACGCTTTCGTCATGGTGGGCGACACCTACCGCGAGGTCCTGGACCGCTACACCCGCCTCACCGGCCGCGCCCCCCTGCTCCCCCGCTGGGCCCTGGGCTACGGCGACGCCGACTGCTACAACGACGGCGACAACGTGGACAAGCCCGGCACCGTGCCCGAGGGCTGGAGCGACGGACCCACCGGCACCACCCCCGACGTGGTCGCGTCGGTGGCGGCGAAGTACCGCGAACACGACATGCCCGGCAGCTGGATCCTGCCCAACGACGGCTACGGCTGCGGCTACGAGGACCTGCCCGGCGTGGTGGCCGGACTGCGCGAGCTAGGATTCCGCACCGGCCTCTGGACCGAGAACGGCGTGGAGAAGATCGCCTGGGAGGTGGGCACCGCCGGCACCCGCGTCCAGAAGCTCGACGTGGCCTGGACCGGCAAGGGCTACCAGTGGGCCATGGACGCCAACCACGACGCCGCCCGGGGCTTCCGGGACAACTCCGACGCCCGTCCGTTCATCTGGACGGTCATGGGCTGGGCCGGCATCCAGCGCTACGCCGTGACCTGGACCGGCGACCAGTCCGGCAGCTGGGACTACATCCGCTGGCACGTGCCCACGCTCATCGGATCCGCGCTGTCGGGCATGAACTACAGCACCGGCGACGTGGACGTCATCGTCGGCGGCTCCCCCGAGACGTACACCCGTGACCTGCAGTGGAAGTGCTTCACGCCCGTGCTGATGGGCATGTCGGGATGGTCGAAGGCCGAACGCAAGCACCCCTGGTGGTTCGACGAACCGTACCGTTCCATCAACCGCCGCTACCTGAAGCTGCGCCAGCGTCTGATGCCCTACATCTACACCCTCGCCCGCGAGACCGCCGAGACCGGCGCGCCGATGGTGCGCGCCATGGACTGGGACCAGCCACGCCTCGCCGGCATCGCCGACGACCACCCCTACCAGTTCCTCCTGGGCCGCGACCTGCTGGTGGCCCCCGTCTACCGCAGCCAGGCGTCGAGCGGCGGCTGGCGCGAGGACGTGTACCTGCCCGAGGGCCGCTGGATCGACTGGTGGAGCGGAGCGGTGCTGGACGGCGGCCGAGTCGTGGACGTTCCGGTGGATCTGGCGACGCTGCCGGTGTTCGTGCGCGCCGGCGCCGTGATCCCGATGGCCCCCGAGTCGCTGTACGACGGCGAGGTCCCCTGCGACCCGCTGACCCTAGAGGTCTACCCCGGCCCCGCGTCGGAGTTCACCCTGTACGAGGACGACGGCGAGACCCGAGCCTACCTGGACGGCGCCTTCACCGAGCAGCGCATCGCCATGGCCACCAGCGCCGACGGCGAGGTCCTGTCCGTCAGGCTGGACGCAGCGCTCGGCGACTTTCCCGGGCGACTCCGCGAACGCGCCGTCGAGTTGGCCGTGCATACCCGCGTAGCTCCCGAGGCCGTGCTGGTGGACGGCTTGCCTGTTCCGTCGACCCCCACGCCCGCCACCTTCACTGCCGCCGACCGCGGCTGGCGCTACGACCCCGACGACCGCCTCGGCACCCTCCACGTGAAGGCCGGTCGCCTGACCACCGACACCGACCACGTCATCGCCGTGGAGCTGGACCCGCGCGCGGAACGGACCCCGTCTCCCGCCTGGCCCGCCATGCCCGCCGGCGACGGCACCATCCCCGCCGACGCCCTGATGATCGTCTCGCGCTCCGCCGAGGAACCCGGCCACCCCCTGGAGAACGCCTTCGACGGCGACCCCGACACCTGGTTCCGCACCGTGCGCGACCAGTCGGTGGCCTACGGGCCCCACGAGATCACCCTGGCCCTGGGCGGCCGCCGCGTGGTGGAGGGCTTCCGCATCGCCCCGCGCAACGACAAGTATTGGCGCTACGGCCAGGTGCGCGACTGGGAGCTGTACGTGGCCGACGTCAACGGCGAGTGGGGCGAGCCCGCGGCCACGGGCACGCTGGATAACGTGGAGCACGAGCAAACCGCGACCTTCGACCCCGTCGCCGGCCGCCTGCTGCGCTTCCGCGTGGTATCGACCCACGACGACGAGGTGGACCCCATGGTCCTGGGCGCGGTGGGCGGCCACACGAAGGAGTACGACGCCCTCGCCCCGATCCGCGTGGGCCCGACCACCATCTCCGAGTTCCGGATCATCGAACGGCCGACCCCCGACGCCCCGCCGATGACCGTCATGCTCGGCGACCGCAGCGGCGCCTCCCTCGCGGGCATCGAGTTCGACACGGGCCTGACCTCCCGCGGCTGGTCCGTGGAGGCGTTCGCGCTGGAGGGCGACTGGCACACCTTCCGCGCCGAGGTCGGCATCGACGACCTGACCCTGGCCGACGGCGAGGCCGTCTTCCTCGTGATGGGCGACGACCGCCTGCTCTGGAACAGCGGCCCCGTGACGGCGCCCACGGTCATGAAACCCCGCCTGGACGTGCGGGGTGTACGGATGCTGATGCTGGTGATCGAGACCAGCGACCCGGCGGTGGCCACGAGCTGGGCCGACCCCACCCTCACCGGCTACGAGGGCGACACGGTGCAGCGCCTGGAAAGCAAGGACGACTGACATGGACGTGGTGATCCTGGCCGGCGGCATCGGCCGACGCTTCGGCGGCGCCAAGCAGTTCACCCCCGTGGCCCCGGACGGCGCGACCCTGCTGGAGGCCACCCTGCGCGACGCCCGCCGGGCCGGCTGCCGCCGCGGAGTGGTGGTCACGGCGCCCGGGGGCGAGGCGTCCGCTCTCGAGCTGTTCGCGGCGCGCCCCATCGACGGGATGGAGGTGACGGCCGTTCCGCAGCGGCCGGACGACCTTCCGCTCGATCCCGGCGTCGATCGCGACCGCCCCTGGGGCACCGCCCACGCCCTCTGGGCGGCCCGCGACGCCGTGGACGGTCCGTTCCTGCTGTTCAACGCCGACGATCACTACGGCCCCGGCGCCCCCGCGGCTCTGATGACCGCCCTGCCCGACGACGCCGATGCCCCGACCTTCGCCCTCCTCGGCTATCCCCTCGGCGCCACCCTCTCCCGCTCCGGTACGGTCTCGCGCGCCTTGTGCCGCGTGGTCGACGGCTGCCTGAAAGGCATGAGGGAACACCCCGCCGTGGATCCGCAGGGACGTTCCGGCGACGAGGCGCTGCCCCTGGACGCCCCGGTCTCCATGAACGCCTGGGCCTTCACCCCCGATGTC
This sequence comes from uncultured Fibrobacteraceae bacterium, assembly GCA_964343835.1. Classification (GTDB taxonomy): domain Bacteria; phylum Krumholzibacteriota; class Krumholzibacteriia; order LZORAL124-64-63; family LZORAL124-64-63; genus CALEMW01. The sequence continues at coordinate 57,695 of CAYFKR010000005.1, read as the reverse complement.
TTCCCGTTGCTCGAAGAGGCGCTGCGGACGTTCCTCGCCGACCCTGAGGGCGAGTGCTACCTCCCCACCGCCGTGGACGACGCCGTGAAGACCGGCCGGGTGATCGTGCGCGTCGCCGACGCCCCCGACCCGTGGTGCGGACTCACCTGGCCCGAGGACCGCCGCCGCGTGGCCCGCCGTCTGGCCTCCGGCGGCGTGACCGATCCGGTGGCCGCCGCCTTCGGCATACGCGCTACAACCAACCCCAAACCCTTCGGCGACGGCCTGATCCACGACACCTGGCGCCTCGCCACCGACGACGGCCCCCACCTGGTCCAGCGCCTCAACGACGTCGTGTTCCCCGACCCCGCCGCCGTGGCCGCCAACGCCGCGGCCGCCGCCCGACGCGTGGACCACGCCCTCCGACATCGCGGCGACGACGACCCGCGCCACCGCCTGGTCTTCCGAACGACTCCCGCCGGAGCGTCATCCTGGACCGACGCCGCCGGCGGCACCTGGCGCGTCATGCGCTTCATCCCCGACTCGCGCCCCGCCGATCTGACTGTCCCCTCCGAACTCTGCGACGCCGCCCGCCTCCTCGGCGCCTTCCCCGGTCTCGTGGCCGAGGGCGAGGGTCCGAACCCGGTCGAGGTCCTCCCCGGCTTCCACGACACCCCGGCCCGCCTGGCCGCCTTCCGCGGCGCCGTCGCCCGCGACACCGCCGGCCGACTCGCCGGCTGCCGCCCCGAGGTCGATCGCCTGGAAGCCCTGTCCCACCTGGCCCACCGTCTGGCCAAGGCCGACCTCCCCGTCCGCCCCGTCCACAACGACGCCAAGCCCGACAACGTGCTGGTGGACGCATCGACCGGCGCGCCCCTGTGCGTGGTGGACCTGGACACCGTCATGCCCGGCCTCGCCCCTCTCGACTTCGGGGATCTGGTGCGGTCGTCGGTAACGGGAAAGCCCGAGGACGAGGCCGACCTCGACACGATCACCGTGCGCATGGACGTGTTCCGGGATCTGGCGGAGGGATACCTGGAGGGAGCGGCGGATTGGATCACCGATGCCGAGCGCGACCATCTGATGGACGGCGCCCTGGTCATCACCTGGGAGCAGGCGGCCCGATTCCTGGCCGACCACCTCGACGGCGACCCCTACTACCCCGTGGACGACGCCGGCCACAACCTGCGCCGCACCCGGGCTCAGCTCCGCCTGCTGGAGGCGTTGCTGGAGAGCGAGCAGGAGCTCCGCCGGCTAGTCCGATGACAGGGCGCGCAGCCTGACCAGCGCCCACCCGGCCCCCACCGCCACCGCCGCCAGTACCAGTCCCCGCACCCCATGCCCGAACAGCACGCTCCCCGCCGCGAACAGCGCCGCGTAGATCCCCACGCAGCCCAGCGACCACGAGAGCAGCGCTTTCGGCATGTCGTCGGCGGGGCCGTCGCCGCGGTCGAAACCGCGCCAGCCCGGGCCGGCGGGGCGGATGCGCTTCACGAACGCCTCCAGGGTCGCACGCGCCGCGGGCGGCGTAGCGAACGTCACGCCGAGCCAGACCGCCGTCGTCACCCCCACGGTCCAGAGCAGCGCCGCATCGCCGGACAGCTCCACCATGTCGGCGCGACCGAGCAGGTGGATCGCCATCGTCACCAGGAACGACACGACCATGGCCGAGATCTCGCTCCAGGCGTTGATGCGCCACCAGTACCAGCGCAGCAGGTAGATCAGGCCGGTGCCGGCGCCGAACGACAGGAGCAGGCGGAACGCTTCGCCGGCGGTGTCGAGCAGCAGGGTGAACCCCGCGGCACAGGCCATCAGGAAGACCGTCGCGATGCGTGAGACCAGCACCAGGTGCCGCTCGTCGGCGTCGGGCCTGAGGAAGCGGCGATAGAGGTCGTTCACCAGGTACGACGCACCCCAGTTCAGGTGCGTGCTCATGGTGGACACGTACGCCGACGCCAGCGACGCCACCAGCAGCCCCAGCAGGCCGTGGGGCAGCAGGGTGAGCATGGCGGGGTAAGCGATGTCATCGCCCAGCAGCGACGGGTCCACGTGGGGCAGGGCGGCCCGGATGTCCGTCAGCTCGGGGAAGACCAGCAGCGACGCCAGCGCCACCAGGATCCACGGCCACGGCCGCAGGGCGTAGTGCGCCGCGTTGAACCAGAGCACGGCCTTCAGGGCGTGGTCCTCGTCGCGGGCGGCGAGCATGCGCTGAGCGATGTAGCTGCCGCCGCCGGGCTCCGCTCCGGGATACCACACGGCCCACCACTGCACCGCCAGCGGCACCACCAGCACCGACACGAACACGGCACCGTTGCCGGGGTCGGGGAAGAAGGCGAGGGTCGCGGGATCGAGCTTCTCCACGAGTCCCGCGAGCCCACCCACCTGCGGCGCCCCCACCGCGAACTTCGCCGCGGCGAACACGCCCACCATGGCGATGGCGAACTGCACCAGGTCCGCCACCAGCACGCCCCACAGTCCGGCCAGCACGGAGAAGCCCACGCTCAGGCCGAAGCACACCAGCAGCGTGGTGGTGCGGTCCCAGCCCAGCAGCACGTGGGCGATCTTCACGGCGGCCAGGGTGACCGTGGCCATGATCACCGCGTTGAACAGCAGGCCCAGGTACACGGCGCGCACGCCGCGCACCGCAGCGGCGGGACGACCGCTGTAGCGCAGCTCGTAGAACTCGAGGTCGGTCAGGGCGCCGCTGCGCCGCCACAGGCGCGCGTACAGGAACACCGTCGCCATGCCCGTCACCAGGAACGCCCACCAGGCCCAGTTGGCGGACACGCCGCCGTTGCGGACCAGGTCCGTGACGAGGTTCGGGGTGTCGGTGCTGAAGGTGGTGGCCACCATGCTGGTGCCGATGAGCCACCAGGGAGCGCTGCGGCCGGTGGCGAAGAACTCGTCGGTGCCGCGGGCCGCGCGGCGGGCGAACCACAGGGCGGGGGCGAAGGCGGCGATGAGGCAGGCGGCGACGACCCACCAGTCGAGGGCGTTGAGCTGCAAGAGGGCCTCCCGGGTCGCGGGGAACGGCGTCGAACGACGACTGTAGGCACCGTCGACCGCCGGCGCACCCGAAATCTGGACACCCTCATCCGAAACCCCGTGACCCGACCCGCACCGCTGGCCTAGTCTGTCTGTTCCGCCCTCCACCGTCCCGAGCGAAAGGCCCCGACGGCATGACCACCGAGACCTCCGCCCGCCCCACTCTCCTGACCCGCGTCCTCGGCGCCGTCGAGCGCGTGGGCAACGCCCTGCCCCACCCCGCCACCATCTTCGCCCTGCTGGCCGTTCTGGTGGTGGTGCTGTCGTGGTTGCTGGACGCCATGGGCGTGACGGTGGTCCACCCCAAGGACGGCTCCATCGTCGTGCCCGTGAACCTGATCTCGCGGGAGGGGCTGCACTGGATCCTGGACGGCACCGTGGACAACTACACCGGCTTCGCGCCCCTGGGCACGGTGCTGGTGGCGCTGCTGGGCATCGGCGTGGCGGAGAAGAGCGGGCTGATCGCCACGCTGCTGCGGCTGCTGGTGCATGCGGCGCCGCGGCGGCTGCTGACCTTCGTGATCGTGCTGGCGGGCGTGATGAGCAACATGGCCAGCGACGTGGGCTACGTGCTGCTGGTGCCGCTGGGGGCCATCATCTTCATGTCGATCGGGCGGCACCCGATCGCGGGGCTGGCGGCGGCGTTCGCGGGCGTGTCGGGCGGGTTCAGCGCCAACCTGCTGCTGGGCACCATCGACCCGCTGCTGTCGGGGATCACGGAGGAGGCGGCGCGGATCATCGACCCCTCCTACCAGGTCACGCCGGCCTGCAACTACTACTTCATGTTCGTCAGCACGTTCATCATCGCGGCGGCGGGCACCTGGGTGACCGAAAAGATCGTGGCGCCCCGGCTGGGCGAATACCACGGCGCGGACGACGACGTGGACCACGGCGAGGAGCTGCGGCCCCTGACATCCGCGGAGAAGAAGGGGCTCGTGTGGTCGCTGGTCGTGAACGTCCTGATGATCGCCGTGGTGATCTGGGGACTGGCGCCGGAAAACGGATTCCTGCGTCACATGGAAACGGGCAGCGTGCTGCACTCCCCGTTCGTGCACGGCATCGTCACCTTCATCTACCTGGGCGGACTGCTGGCGGGCGTGGCCTACGGGCTCGCGGCGGGCACCTTCAAGAGCGATGCCGACGTGATCACCGGCATGAAGGAATCCATGCAGACGCTGGGTCTCTTCCTGGTGCTGGTGTTCTTCGCCGCGCAGTTCGTGGCGTACTTCAAGTACACGAACCTCGGCATGATCATGGCGATCAAGGGAGCCAACGGGCTGGAGGCGTCGGGCCTGGGGCCCATCCCCATGATGCTGCTCTTCGTGCTGCTGGCGGCGGCCATCAACATGACCATGGGCAGCGCGTCGGCCAAGTGGGCCTTCATGGCGCCGGTCTTCGTGCCCATGTTCATGCTGCTGGGCTACACGCCGGAGCTGGTGCAGGGCGTGTACCGCATCGGCGACAGCTCCACCAACATGATCTCGCCCATGATGTCGTTCTTCGCGCTGATCGTGGCCTTCGTACAGCGGTACGACGCCAAGGCGGGACTCGGTACGGTCATCGCGACCATGCTGCCGTACTCGGTGGCGTTCACCATCGGCTGGATGCTGCTGCTGGCGATCTGGCTGGCGGCGGGGTGGCCGCTGGGGCCGGGGGCGGGGTTGTACCTGGCGGGCTGATCAGAGGTCCGGGTAGAGCGCCTTCGCGCAGGCGGGGCACATGGTGTGGGTGAAATCGGCGTTCGTTCGTTCGCTGATGTACGTCTCGATCTGCGTCCAGTGCCCCTCTTCGTTGCGGATCATCTTGCAGGACGCGCAGACCGGCAGGATGCCCTCCAGGAGCCTGATCTCGAGCAGCGATTCCTCCAGACGCCTGTTCAGGACGAAGGCCTCGCGGCCCCAGCGCTCCTGGGTGTAGGAGACGATCGTGCCCAGCAGATTCAGCACCACACCGAAGAAGATCGTACCCGCCACGCCCGGCCCCGGCGATCCACCCGTCTTCCACAGCATGGAGCAGGCATAGATCACGAGCACGAGCCATCCGGCGACGACCGAGTGGATGAACCGCGATCGGATGAACGTATAATTGAAGACGTAGGTCAGGGCGATCCCCATGAACAGGGGGGTGACATCGTTGCCGAGGGCCATGGCGGCCATCGCCGTGAAACCCGTCCCGATCACGACGACGTACACCGACGACACGATGCTGTAGATGCGCCGGTACGTCCCCGTGTACGAGAACAGCAGACCCGCGACGAACATCGGGACGATGCCCGCGAACTTGATGAGCAGGAAGGTCCGCGCCCGATCGGGATAGAACGCCAGGTCGATGAACGCCCAGGCGGAGATGAAGAGGATGGACACGACGTGGCAGAACCTGAGGTGCCCCAGGTTCAGCGCGGCTGTGCGGGCGAGGTAGTCGGCTTCGAGGTGCCGATCATCGCCCGTGAAGGCGAGTGTCCACCGGCGGAGGTTCATGAACGCAGGCTATCAGAAAGGCCTGGCTGGTTGAAGCCTGTTCGGGCCCCGGCGCATCGAAAAACCCTGACGCGTTCTTCCGCACCGGAGTAGAATGGACGAATCCGGAAAGCGAGGTCGCCATGATCGGGAGTCTCGATCCATCCCAGCTCGGCCCGCAGGAGATCGCCCCCCTGGTCCTCCTGGCCTGCCTGAGCCTCGTCGCCCTCGCCGAGCGCCTCGGCCGGCTGCGCCTCCCCTGCCATCTGAGCCATCTGTGGGCCTTCGTGCTGGTGGTCGTGGTGGCGGACGTCGTGTCCTTCACGCCCGCCGTGTGGCTGCTGGCCTTCATCTCGTACCGGGCCCTGCGCGAGTACTTCTCCATGGTGGACCTGCGGCTCGAGGACCGGCTCGGGGTGCTGGGGGCCTACCTCTCCATCCCGTTCATGATCGTGCTGGTGCAGATCGACTGGTACGGGTTCTTCATCATCTCGATCCCGGTATACGCGTTCATCGTGATCCCCTACCTGGTGACGGTCTTCGACGACGACGGCCGGGGCAGCCTGCTGTCCATCGGGATCATCGATTTCGGGCTGTTCTTCTTCGTCTACTGCCTGGGGCACCTGGCGTACCTGGCCTACTACTCCACGTGGTTGACGCTGCTGCTGCTGCTGTCAGTCGCGGTGTGCCGGTCGCTCTCCCTGGCGACCGCCCGGCTAGGTCGGGCGGTCGGGTTGCTGATCGGTCTGCCCGCGGCGGTGGGGCTGTCGTTGCTACTGAGACCCTGGACGGGCGTTCCTCTCGGGCCGGCCGTCTTCGTCGGCGCGCTGATCCCGGTGCTGGTGCTCATGGGGGAACGGACGGTGGCGGCCATCGAGCGCGATCTGGGCATCGACCCGGCCGACCTGGAGCCCGGGCGCGGGCGCGTACTGGAATCGCTGTCGGCCTACCTCTATACGGCGCCCATCGTGTTCCACTACCTGCGCTGGATCCTGAAGTTCGGCGAGGAGGTGGTGGGCCGTGGCACCCAGGCTCCGTAACCTGCCGCGCCTCCTGGTCCACACCCTCCTGCTGCGGCCCCTGCTCCACCTGATCTTCGGACTCGGCGTGCGCGGCGCGGAGAACCTGCCCCGACGCGGCCCGTTCGTGGTGGCCGCCAACCACAACAGCCACCTGGACGTGCTCATGCTCTGCGGTGCGCTGCCCCTGCGCCTGCTGGGCGACGTTCACGTGGTGGCGGCCCGGGACTACTTCGCCCGGCGTCGGCGCCTGTTCGCGTTCCTGGACTGGCTGTTCCGCCCCGTATGGGTGGACCGCGACGCCGGCGGCGGCGACGTGCTCGAGCGCATGGGCGGCGTGGTGGACGCGGGCGGCATCGTGATCATCTTTCCCGAAGGGACCCGCGGCGAGGCCGGCGTGCTGGGGCGCTTCCACTCGGGCGTGGGCCGGCTGGTGGCCGACCGACCCCACGTTCCTCTGGTGCCCGCGTTCCTGGCGGGCAGCGACCGCGCCCTGCCCCGCAGCTCCGCCCTGCCCCTCCCCGTGTGGCAGCACGTGAGCTTCGGGCCGCCGCAGGCGGTCCGGGGCGAAGGTCGCGACATCGCCGACGACCTGCGCAGGACCGTCGAGGGGCTCGGGCGCTCGGGCACGGCCATGCGGCACCGTCGACGCGGCGAGCGACCGCGGGCCTTCGTGGTCGCGGCCCTCGGCATCGACGGTTCCGGCAAGAGCACCATGTCGCGGCTGCTGGCCGAGGACCTGTCGCGCACCGGGAGCGTCTGCCTCATCGGCGACGAACTGCAGCTTTTCGCCGACGGCGCCCCGCGCCCCGTCCAACCCCTGCTCAAGGAGAAGCTCCGTCGTTGGCTCAGCGCCCAGGCCAAGGACGCCCGTTCCCTGGCCCGCTACAAGATCCCCAAGATCGGCGAGCTGCTCCTGCGCGACGCCCTGCTGGGCGAGGCCCGCCGCTGGTACGGCCCCGACGTGGTGGTGATGGACGGCTCGCCCCTGCTGAACATGACGGCGTGGTCGGCCCTCTACCGCGAAGGGCAGCTCAACCCGGACTTCTGCGCCCGGGCGGTGGAGATCCTGTCGGGCGGCGGCCGCGCCGACGATCCCCTGTACGACGAATTCCCCGAACTGAGGACCATGCGCCGCCTCGGCCTGACCCGCCTCCAGCGCCCCGACGCCGTGCTCTTCCTGGACCTGCCCCCCGCCGTCTCCATGGAGCGCATCCACGGGCGCGGCGAGCGCGTGCAGGTCCACGAGAACGAGGAGAAGCTGGGGCGCCTGCGCGAGGCCTACCTGGCGGTGGTGGAGGCCCTGGACGGGACCCTCGGCCTGCCCGCCTACGTGCTCGACGGCGAGCGGAGCCGGGAAGCGATCCTGGAGGAGGCGCGGGAGCTGATCGACGGCCTGCGCGCCCCGCGACCGGAGGAGACGACATGAGCCGACGCATCGACGTGATCGCCACGACCATCTCCGGATCCATCAGCGACTGGAAGAAGGTCGAACGCATCGAGCCCCTGTTCGCCGAGCGCGGATTCGGCGACCTCGGTCTGCACGTGGCCCACACCCACGCCGAGGCCCGGACCATGGCCGCGGACCTGCTGGCGGACGGACGGCGGCTCCTGATCTCGGCCGGAGGGTCCGGCACCTTCAACGCCGTGCTCGAAGGCTGCTGCGATTCGGGCGTGCCGCTGGGCGAGATCGAGCTGGGGTTCCTGCGCAAGGGGTCGGCGGACCTGCTGGGCAAGGTGCTGGGCATGCCCGACGAGATCGTCGACGCCGCGGACGTGTTCGCCGAGGCCATCGGCGCCCGGCACCTGATGCCGTGCGACGTGCTGTCCGCCGTCGACGGCTCGCGTCCCGACGTCCCGCCCCGCCACTTCGTGGGCTACGGCGGCGCGGAGATCTTCGGGCGCATCCCCCACTTCACGGAGAACCGCTTCACCAAGTGGTACAAGGGCCTGCTGAGTCAGGTGTTCGGAGACCTCGGCCCGTTCACCACGGGCATGACCCTGGCCCTCCTGGAAAAGATGATCCGCGGCCCGTTCGGACGCGGCCGCTGGACGATCCGCGTGGACGGAAACGTGGCGGCCCACGGCCGCTACCAGGCCCTCGTGGTGGTGAACGGCTACCTGGGTCCGGACCTGGCCTACTCCGACGACCCCCTCGGATCGGGACGCTTCCACGTGTTCGGCCTGCGCGACATCGGCATGCTGCGCCTGCTCCCCCAGGCCCTGCGCGCCCGGAGCGGCGCCATCACCGACGACCCGGAGCGCTGGGGGTTCGAGCACCATGTCGTGGATCGCGAACTGGTCCTCGAACGCGACGACGGCGGCCCGTTCCCCCTGAACGTGGACGGTTCGACCCTGCACTGCCGCGGCTCGGCGATCCTGAAGCGCGTGGACACGATCGGGCTGATCGCCAGGGCCGGGTCCTGAGCCTTTCGCCCTGCCTGTGATTTTCTTGACAGCTCCCGGCGCACTCACCATGGTGAACGCGACCTCTCAACGCATCCGCCGCCCGCTGCGGCGGTTCTCGCTTTCCGGGAGACTGTCATGACCGTCCAGCGCACCGTCCTCGCGATCCTCCTGCTCTGCATCCCCGCCGTCGTCCTCGCCGCCGATCCGCCGACCGTCGACGTCTTCGGCCGCGCCGCCTTCAACATGGGCTACGACGACGGCCTCCAGTTCCAGGACTTCAGCTCCTACATCACCGACCCCGACGGCGACGAGGTGAACTTCAACCCCCGCGACACGCGCATCGGCGTGCGGGCCTCCACCGTCGACGGCGAATGGACCTACGGCTCGGTCTTCGAGATCGACTTCTACGGCAGCAACGCCTCCAACAACCTGCTGCCCCGCCTGCGGCTGGGCTACGCCGAGGCCAAGAAGGGAGCCCTGAGCATCCGCGGAGGTCAGGACTGGCTGCCCATCGCCGCCATGAATCCCGGCACCATCGACTTCGGCATCCTGTCGTGGGCCGGCAACCTGTGGTGGCGCGTGCCCCAGTTCACCCTGCGCTACGGCTCGGGCGGCATGCAGTACACCGCCAGCGTGGCCAAGCACCGCGTCAGCAACGCGCAGGAGCAGCAGGAGAACATGCCCTGGTTCATGGGGCGCATCGCGGCCAAGGACGTGCTGGCCGACGGCACGCTGCTGGCCGTCGGCGCCGGCGCCCGGTCGGTCACCGTGGGCGACGCCGACTACTCCCCCTACGTGGTCGTCGGCGAGTTCTCGGCGAAGCTCGGCAAGACCGTCCTGAAGGCCGAGGGGTACATGGGCCGTGGCGTGGGCCGCGAATTCGTGCACTACGGCCTGGACTACAACCCCGACCACCCCGACGGCGCGCTGGCCATCGACGGCAAGGGCGGGTTCGTGAGCCTGGGCATGCCGGTGGCGGACCGGGTGGAGATCAACGCCGGCTACGGCTTCGACGACCCGGACGACGCCGACCTCGACGTGCAGGCCGGCGGCGCCTTTGCGGCCCCGTACCTGAAGAACACGGCGCTTTTCGCCAACGTGAAGGTGAAGGTCACGAAGAACTTCGGCTGGGGTCTGGAGCTCACCGACTACACGACCACGGTGGTCGGGGGTGAGGACTGGAAGGGCAAGCGCGGCACCTTCGCCTGGTGGTTCGTCTTCTAGGCCGGACATGACCGGAACGAGGAAGGGCGGGGCCGATGGCCCCGCCCTTATCCATTCCGTCTCCGACCCCTAGCGGTACAGCTCCTTGACCGCCCCCCAAGTCAGCTCCTCGGACGCCACCGACTGGGCCTCCAGCACCACACCGTCCACCGCCAGCCTGGCGGCCACGTTGCCGCCCCCGACGAGGCTCTCGTCCGTCGCCCTGAACTCCAGGGTCAGCGAGGCAGCGGAGGGCGTGAAGGTCATGACGAAGGGGTACCACACCTGGCTGCCGAATCCGTCGTGGACCATCATCGGCGTCTGGTGCGACTCGGCGCCCAGCGAGACCTCCAGGCTGCCGGCGCGATCCTCGGTGGGCCACGGACCGGTCACGAACTCGAAGCCGGCGTTGGCGGCGAAGAAGGTGAGGGTGTAGACCTCACCCGGCGTCAGGCCGGTCACGGTCTGGCGGATCCACTCGCGGTAGGTGGTCCCGATGGCGGCGACGCTCGCGAAGGTCCCGCCCTGGGGCGAGGCGGGCATGCCGGAGGCGTACACGCCCCCGTCGCCGGCGAAGCCGCCCGGCAGCCAGGTGTCGGCGGACCAGGCGGTCCAGGGCGCTCCGACCTGATCCGCTCCGACGTCGCCGTCCATGCCGCCGTTCACCACGCCCTGGGCTCCGGCCGTGGCGACGAGCAGCGTCAGGACGATCAGGATGATCCCGTATCGATGCTTCATGTTGTCTCCCTCCAGGGTTGAATCGATGGACTCTGGATTATAGATGATATTGCTCCTGTTTTTCCACCCTCAGAGAGAAGGGCGGGGCCGAAGCCCCGCCCTGGTCTCCGATCAACGATCGCTCAGGCCTTCTTCTTCTGCGTCATCAGCGACACCACCACCAGCGTCAGGAAGCTCAGCGGGATCGAGATGATGCCCGGCTGGCCCAGCGGGTGGAGCGCGTCGGCCGCCGTCTTGCCGTAGGGCCCGGCGAACATGGCCGGCCCCGTCAGGATGATGCCCAGGGCCGCCACGATGCCCACGAAGATCGAGGCCGTGATGCCCTGCGCCGTCGTCTTGGGCCAGAACAGCAGCATGAGGATGGCGGGCAGGTTGGCCGACGCCGCCACGGCGAACGCCCAGCCCACCAGGAAGCTCACGTTCACGCCGCGGAACACGATGCCCAGCACGATGGCGATGATGCCCACCACGAACGCCGCCACCTTGCCGGCCCGCACCTTGGCCTGCTCGGTGAGATCCATGCCGCCGTAGCGGTCCATGAGGTCGTGGGCCACCGCACCCGACGCCGCCACGATCAGACCCGCCACCGTGCCCAGCACCGTGGCGAACGCGATGGCCGAGATGATGGCGAACAGCACGCCGCCGAAGCTCATGGCCAGCAACGGTGCCGACATGTTGTTGTCCGCGGGGTTGATGGTGCCGTTGATGCCGGCGCCCAGCCCCATGAACAGCGTCAGGATGTAGAAGAAGCCGATGGCCGCGATGGCCACGATGGTCGACTTCCGCGCACAGGCCGGACTCGGCACCGTGTAGTACCGGATCAGGATGTGCGGCAGCGCCGCGGTGCCGAAGAACAGCGCCAGCATCAGCGACACGAAATTCAGCTTCTCCCAGCCCGTCTTCACCTTGAACTTCACGCCGGGCTTCATCACGTCGGTGCCGGAGACGGTCTTGGGATAGTAGACGGTCGTCTTCACGCCCTTCTCGTCGTAGACCTTGGTCTTGTGCCACTGCTCGATCCGCGTGTCCTCGTGGGTCAGCGTGGCGAGGAACGTGATCGGGTTCTGGGGACCCGTGCCCTCGGCGGCCTCCTCGGCGTTCATGCCGCCGATGGCCTTGGCCCGCCCCACGGGATAGAGCAGCCCCTCCGGCTCGCCGTTGATCAGGCCGCCGCCCTCGAACTGGCACTGCCAGAGAGTCGCGCCGTCGGCGATCCACCACGACGGCTTGCCGTCCTTCTCGTACTTGGAGAACCCGTCGACCTCGTGGAGCAGCACGTACTCCTGGCCGAGCAGGTCGTCGTGGGTCGTCTCGACGGGGACGAAGCCCAGGGACCCGCCGTCGTCGCCGGTCAGGCCGACGCTGTCCGTGCTCACGCCCCGCATCATCAGGAAGACCACCAGGACGGTGGAGAACACCAGCAGCAGCCCGCCCTTGAGGAACTGCACGTAGGTGGTCGACGTCATGCCCGCCGTGGCCACGATGGTGATCACAATGATGCCCACGATGGTCACGCCCACCCAGTGAGGCAGCCCCAGCAGGGGGACCACCAGGGAGCCGGCGCCGTTCATCTGGGGGATCAGGTAGCAGATCGACACCACCAGGGTGGAGATGGCCGCCGCCAGCTTGATGCCGCGGCTGTCGAACTTGGCGTCGAGGGCGTCGGTGAAGGTGAACTTGCCCATCCGCTTCATGGGCTCGGCCACCACGAAGAGGGCCACCACCCAGCCCGCGAGGTAGCCGATGGAGTAGAGGAAGCCGTCGTAGCCCAGGGTGGCGATCATGCCGCAGATCCCCAGGAACGACGCGGCCGACAGGTAGTCGCCGGCGAAACTCACGCCGTTGACCGCCCAGTGGATCTGGCCGCCCGCCGCGAAGTAGCCCGCCGCCGACTTGGCCCGCCGCGCGAAGTAGTAGCTCAGGTAGAGCACCAGGACCACGAAGGCCCCGAAGATGATGATGGACAGGGGGGTACCGTGCAGATTCACGATTCCACCTCCCCGCTCCCGGCCAGTTCCTTCTCCTTGGCCGAGCACAGGCGGTTGTAGATGACCGCCAGCACCAGCGCCAGGATGATCAGCCCCATGCCGTAGACCACGGCCAGGTTGAGGCCGGCGAACACGATGGTCTGCATGGCGCGTCCCTCGGTGAACACGTTGATCAGGACGAAGCCGGCGTAGACCACGCAGTACAGCAGGAACATGCGGACGCCGAGCCGGCTCTTGTAGCCGCTGGCGGGATCCGGTCCGTGTTCCGGGGCGGGACCGTGATGCATCGGGAACCTCCGGGTGCGAGAGCGAGGCTTGCAAAGACGACCGCGCGGCACGCCCGACTGGACAGACCGCGCTCATGGTGTGAAAATTATAACGGGATCTGACAAGATACAAACACATTCACCCCACATCCGGCAGGGATCTCTTGAAGCGCCACCTCCTCGGCTCCGGCCTGCCCGCCCTCGCGGCCATCGCCCTGTTCACGGGTGTGGTGTTCCTGTACCTGCTGCCGTCCCACGACCGCATCGTCATGGACCAGAAACGGCTGATGATCCGCGAGCTCACCGAGTCGGCCTGGAACCTCATGGCCCGGTTCGAGGCCGAGGAGCGGGAGGGCACGATGACCGGGCCGGAGGCCCGCGCCGCCGCCGTCGCCCAGATCCGCAACCTCCACTACGGTGTGGAGAACAGGGACTACTTCTTCGTCATCGACGAGCACCCGGTCATGGTGGTCCACCCCTACCGCCCCGACCTCGAGGGCGCCGACCTCACCGGCTTCGCCGATCCCGAGGGCCGCCTGCTCTTCGTGGAAATGGTCCGGACCGTGGAGCGCGACGGCCACGGTTACGTGGACTACATGTGGCAATGGAAGGACGACCCCGACCGCATCGTGCCCAAGCTCTCCTACGTGAAGGGCTTCGAGCCGTGGGGCTGGATCATCGGCACCGGCGTGTACACCGACGACGTGGACGCGGAGATCGCCGGCCTGACCGGCGACCTGCAGGCGGCGTCGCTGGCGATCATCGCGCTGGTGGCCCTGCTGCTGGTGGTGCTGCTGCGCACGAACTACCGCTCCGAGCGCGGACGCCTCCGCGCGACCGCCGCCCTGCAGGCCTCCGAGGAGACGTATCGCTCCCTCGTGGAGTCGGCGGGCGAGGCCATCCTCATGTCCATCCCCGGCGACGGGCTGTACGCCAACGCCAGCCTGCTGCACCTGCTCGACTACCGGCGCGATGACTTCGCCCGCCTCGACCCCGGCGCCATCATCCGTCCCGGCGACGACGAGCGCGCCGCCGGCCGCCCCCACTGGCAGGCCGTCGCCGACGGCGTGGAGGCTCCCGCCCGTTACGAGGCCGAGCTGGTCCGCAGCGACGGCCGCCCCCTGCGCGTGACCCTCACCCTGTCGCGCATCGTGGTGCAGGGGCGGGCCGGGTTCATGGCCGTGGCCGCCCGTCTCGCCGAGCCCCGGGAACTCGACGTGGCCACCGCCGCCGACCTGGACGACCTCGAGGCCGCCAGCCGCCGCACCCGCGACCTGGCCACCCTCATGCTCAACCACGGCGCCGACGCCCACCAGGTGGTCGGCCTGCTCTCCACCGGCGCCGACGACGTGGTGCGCAAGGCCGTGGAGCTGATCATCGACGAGCTGGGCCCCCCGCCCGCCGCCTTCGACGTGATGCTGATGGGCAGCCTGGGCCGTCGCGAGACGACCCTGCTGGCGGACCAGGACCACGCCATCATCCACGACGACGTTCCCCCCGACGACGCCCCCGTCGCCCACGCCTGGTTCCTGACGCTGGGCCGTCGCATCTCCGACCTGCTCCACGGTGCCGGCTTCCCCTACTGCGAGGGCAAGATCATGTCCGGCGAGGAGGCCTGCTGCCGTTCCCTCGCCGACTGGTGCGCCACCTTCGACGACTGGGTCTCGGCCCTGGAGCCCGAGGACCTGCTGCGCTCACGGATCTTCTTCGACTTCCGCGGCACCCTGGACGAGGGGCGACTGGTGCCGGGACTCCGGGACCACCTGGCGACGTCGCTGTCTCGCAATCCGCGCTTCCTGCCCTTCCTCGCCCACGACCTGCTCCACTACGAACCGCCCCTGACCACCCTGGGGCGCTTCGCCGTGGTGGAGACGCCGGACGGCCGCCTGGCCCTGGACATCAAGGGCGCCCTGGCCCAGGTGGTGGACCTGGCCCGGCTGCGCGCCCTCCAGCACGGCGTGACGGCCACCGGCACCCTGGACCGCCTCGACGCCCTGGCCGCCTCCGGCCACCTGAAGGACGATGCGGCCGACACCGCCGCCGACGCCTACCGCACCCTCATGGAGATCCGCCTGCGCCATCAGGCCCGCCGCAGGGCGGACCGCCTGGAGCCGGACAACCTGATCGTGCCCGACGACCTCGACGATGACGACCGTCGCCGCCTCAAGGACGCCTTCCGCGGCATCCGCACCCTTCAGGACACCCTTCGCCTCGAGTTCGGAGACCGGACATGAGCGGCGGCGCGACCCTGCTGATCAGCGACATCCACGCGCGCTACGACGTGGTCGACGCCCAGGTCCGCCACGCCGAACAGGAGCTGGGCACGGCGGTGGACCAGGTCTTCGTGCTGGGGGATTTCGGGTTCTTCGGCGACGAGCTGCGGAAGCACTTCCGCCACGGCCGGCACCGCTTCACGCGGCCCGTGGCCTGCATCGAGGGGAACCACGAGGACCACGGCGCCCTGCCCGACCTGGTGCGCGAGTACGCGGACGTCGTGACCCACGTCCCCCGCGGCCGGATCCACGGGGTGGGACCGTGGCGCGGGCTCTGCCTGGGAGGAGCCGCCTACATGGACGCGGGCACCACGCCCCGCGGCACGGAGATCAACGACGCCGACATGGCAGCCGCCCTCGCCCACCCGCCCGACGCCGTGGACATGGTCCTGACCCACGACTGCCCCGACCGGATCGGCGTGCCCAACACGCCCGGGTTCGAGCACTACGGCGTCCCCGGCGTTCCGGGCTTCCACCGCCTCGCCGAACGCTACCGGCCCCGGTGGTGGTTCTTCGGACACCACCATCAGTGGTTCGAGGGCGAGCGCGACGGCACGCTGTACGTGGGACTGCCCCAGAGCTGGCGGGGGTACGTGCTGCTGGACGCGGACGGGGGTCTGCGGAAGGTGGTCCACGGGGTGCCGCTGCGCCGGCGACCGTGGTGGCGGACCCTGCTACCCTAGAAGTGACGGCTGTACATCACCATCGGCCAGGCGATGAAGCTGCCGCTGTCCACCAGCGGCCGGAACCCCGCCAGGCTGAACGAGTGGGTGTCGCCGAAGAGTCGGAAGCCGATGTTGAGGAAGCCGTCGATGTCGTCGGAGTCGATGATGGCCGACGAGCTCATGAACTCCGCGAAGAACTTGGCGCTGCGGCTGACCTGGCTGTCCACCCCCGCCAGCAGGATCATCTCCGTGCCGCCGTCGGCGTCGAAGGCGTGGTTCACCGCCACGTTGAAGCTGCGGCGCGCGTCGCCGACGCCGGCCACCACCCCCACGTGCCCGAACTTCACGTCCTCGGTCAGGGTCCAGCTTCCGGTCGCCGCCAGGCCCATCGGCGCCTCGTTCCGGTCCAGGAGGCGGACCTTGGCGCCCAGGCTCAGCAGGGCCACGTCGGCCGACACGGGGAAGATGGTCCCCACGCTGATGTTCACGTCGTCGTTCACGGCGGTGCCGAAGTTCAGGAAGAACAGCTCGAAGTCGCGGAAGTAGTGGGAGCCCCTGGGCAGGGTCTCGGGCGTGGGGCAGAACATGAGGGTGTTGCGGTCCGGGTCCATGCGCACGCCGGCGTCGTCGCCGGCCCGGGCCGTCCGCACGACGCGGTCGCAGGGGATCTCCATGCGGCCGAGGGACTCCGTCACGATCACCACGACGTCGTCGTTCATCTCCACGATCCGTCCCGTGAGGACGGTGCCGTCGGTCAGCAGGACCTCGTCGGGGACCGTGGGCTCGGGTGCCGGGGCGACTCCGAACTCCTCCGGGGAGGCGATGGCGGCGGCGGCGAGCAGCAGGGCGGCGACGGCGATGGCGATGGCGATCCTGGTCATGATTCCCACTCCGGGTGCACGTGAAAGGGGCCGATCAATCGATCGGCCCCGATCAGACCACATGGAAAGGCGCGAAGCAAGCCGCCTAGGTCAACAGCTCCACACGCCCCGCCGCCGGGAAACTCAGCCGGAAGGTGGTGCCCAGGCCGGTCTCCGTCTCGAAGGAGATGGAGCCGTCCAGGGTGCGGACCATGGCGTGGACCGCCGAGAGGCCCTGGCCCCTGGAGACGCCCGGCCCCTTGGTGGAGAAGAAGGGGTCGAAGATCCGGTGGCGGATCGATTCCGGAATGCCGGGGCCGTTGTCGGTGACGCAGACCTCCACGGTCTCGCCGTCCGACCGCGAGGTCACACGGATGCGTCCCGTGCGTGAGGGATCGCGTTCGCGGGCCTCGGCGATGGCGTCGGCGGCGTTGAACACCAGGTTCAGCACGATCTGGCTGAACTCGCCCGGCACGCAGGCCACGTCGGGGATCGTGGTGTCGAGATCCGTCTCGAATTCGGCCACGCCGCTCCACTTGTTCCTGGACACGATGATCGAGCTCTCGATGAGCACGTTCAGATCCATGGGTTCGCTCTCCGTGCAGCCCGGATGGGACACGTCCATCATGGCCTTCACGATGGTCGAGATGCGGTGCAGCCCATCGTCCGACAGCTTCACGGCCCGGGGCATCTCCTCGCGGAGCAGGGGCAGGTCCACGTCATCCTCCAGGGCCTGCCACTTCCGGCGCAGGCGCTCGAGGGCCTCGGGGTCCACCTCGTTCTCCACGTCGCGGATCTCGTCGAGGGCCTTGAAGACATCCTCCAGGCCCTCGCCCAGGAACTGCACGTTGTTCAGGATGAACTGGATGGGGGAGTTGATCTCGTGGGCCAGGCCGCCCGCGAGCTGGCCCATGGCCTCCAGCTTCTGGCTGCGCTGGAGTTCGGCCTCGATGCGGCGTCGCTCGGTGACGTCGCGGCTGTACTGGATGAGTTGAACGATGCGTCCTTCGGCGTCGCGGATCGGGTAGCCCTGGATCTCGATGTGGCGGATGTCGCCGTCGTCGCCGGTCACGGTGTGCTCGACCACCGTATCCCGACCGCGCGAGATGACCTCCGCGTGGAGGCACACATGTCCGTCCTCGGCGCAGGGACGCTCGCGGCCGTGGAGCACCTCGAAGCACCGGCCCTGGCGGGTGCCGGCCACTTCGGCAGCCTCGCTGTTGGCCATCACCACCTGGCGGGTGGCGACGTCGGTGACCACGAAGGGATGGGAGAGGGATTCCAGCACGGAGTCCAGGAACACGTTGCGCTCGGCCAGCTGGGCCTCGGCGAAGTCGCGTTCCGTCATCCGCTGCCGGATGCGGCGCCAGGCGAGGGCGATGCCCAGCATGCCGAGCGCCCAGAGCGCCGCGTGGCCGTGCACCACGGCCCGTTCCGTCCTGGCCGACGCCGCCGCGATCGGGGCCATGGGCACCGACACGCTGATGCCGCCGCGCACGTCGCCCTCCACGTAGCCCTGGTCGGCGTGGCACTTCAGGCATCCCGCCTCGGTGACCAGGGGGCGGATCAGGCGCATGTACGGTTCGCCGTCGACGGTCTCGATGGAGCTGTACTCCCCCGCCCCCGCCTCGAACAGGGCCAGGGCCTCGGCCTCCCACGGGTCGGCTTCGTTGCCGGGGCGGATGGGCATGAGGCTGGTGATGTGACCCTGCACGCCGTAGAGCTGCGAAGCCAGTTCGTGCACCTGGCGGGTCATGAAGGCGGGGTTGATCAGGGTCAGCCTGCGGCCCGACGGCGTGGTGATGTCGCGCTCCGCCACCTCGAGGTGAGGATTCGGTTGCGTGGTGTCGGTGACGGGAGCGTAGACGCCGCCGTGTCCGGCGTTCCACCTGCGGTAGACGATGTCCTTCTGGTGGGCCGTGCGCGCCTCGGTCCGGGCGACCTCCAGGACCTCTTCACTCTGGTGGTGGAGGCTCCAGAACAGGGAAACGGCGACGGCGAGGGTCCAGCACACCGCGGCGAGGGCGACGAGCCTCACGAGGGATCCGGATCGGCGTCCGATCGATGCGTTCTGTTTCGGCTTCGGCGTCATCAGGGCAACTCCAGCAGGGCTGCGAGACCAGTCCACGTCGATTCCCCTGTGGATGGATCGGTCTTTCGGGGCGACGATTGAGTATTTTCACACGGAATAATCATCGCGTACGCGGCGGGAGCCCTCGCCTGAGGCCCCTGGGAGGAGTAGAATCCCCACGAACCCGTCTTGACAAGGGGGGGGCGTTGGAGCATACTTTGATCGGTTTCCGGACAAAGTGCGGACACCCCCGATCCGGCCCCTTGGACCACCTACCTCTCGATGCGGAGGCCAGTCATGTTCCCGCTGCGACGCACCGCTCTCGCCCTGACGCTGATCCTCATCGCCCTCGCCGTCGCCGGCTGCGGGGAACGCGACGTCACGTCCCTGGAGGGTGCCCGTGCCCGCGTCGAGCCCCTCGTGTTCGGCGACGACTTCTCCGACGACGTCTACCCCCAGCCGTTCTACCAGACCTACTACGAGGCCGTGCGTCCGGACTCGATCCACGCCGTGGAGGGCGTGGCCTCCATGAAGGTGGTCGTGGCGCCCCAGGGTTCGCCCCTCGGCCCCTACTCCGGCGGCGTGCTCACCTCGGTGGCCCCCCGTGACTTCACGGACTTCAACGCCCTGACCTTCTGGGCCCGCTCCGACGTGACCATGACCCTGGACACCGCCGGCTTCGGCAACGACAACACCGGCTTCTCCAGCTACGAGTGCGGCCGCAACGGACTGATGCTCTCCACCGCGTGGACCAAGTTCGTGATCCCCATTCCCAACCCGTCCAAGCTCATCTCCGAGCGCGGCCTGTTCACCTACGCCGAGGGCCCCGAGATCCCCGAGGGCCAGTCCATCTGGTTCGACGAGATTCGCTTCGAGACGGTCGACGTCGCCACCAACCCCCGCCCCCGCATGCCCTACGTTTGGGGCGGCAAGGACTACTTCGTGGGCTCCATGGCCGACATGGGCGGCACGGTGACCTACTACGACATCGGTGACCAGGCGAACGTGCGCATCGAGCACATGCCCGGCTACTTCGACTTCACCTCGTCGGATCCGTCCGTGGCCGAGGTCGGCGCCGACGGCATCCGCGTGGTGGGCCCCGGCAGCGCGGTCATCACGGGCGTGCTGGGCGACATCGAGGCCGCCGGCAACGTGACCATCAATGCCCACGAGCCCCCCACGAGCGCGGCCCCCGCGCCGGTCCACGACGCCGCCGACGTGATCACCATGTTCAGCGACGTCTACGGCGACAACGGCGACGTGAACTGGAACCCGGGCTGGGGCGGTTCCACCGCCGAGCTCTCCGACTACGCCGTCGAAGGCGACAACACCCTGATGTACGCGTCGCTCAACTGGGTGGGCGTGGACTTCGCCGCCTCGACCATCGACGTCACGGGCATGACCCACCTGCACCTGGACGTCTACGCCTCCACCGGGTCGGACTTCCGCGTGAAGATCATCAACCTGGACGGCGACGGCGGCGTCGTGGTCGAGCAGATCGAGCTGACCTTCGACGAGACCACCACGCCGGCGTTCACGGCGGGCGGCTGGTCGTCCCTGGACATCCCCCTGGAGTCGTTCGGCTTCACGGGCGACCTGCTCCACGTGGGCCAGATGGCCTTCGGCACGTCGGACGCGCGGCTCGTTCTGGTGGACAACGTCTACTGGCACCGATAGGTTTGGGGGCCGAACGAAGTCACATCGGCCCCAGACCGCGGAAGTCGACCGGATGCAGAACGATCACCTGAACTGGAAGGGCCTCCGGCGCTCCGACCCCAGCCTGCCCCGGCCGCTGGCGGACGCCGTGCTGCGCCTGATCTGGTCCGAGAAGAGCATCTCCCGCGCCGAGATCGCCCGCACCGCCAACCTGTCGCGTTCCACCGTCTCGGAGATCGTCAACGAGATCCTGCCCATGGGCCTGGTGCGCGAGATCGGCGAGGGCCCGTCCCGCGGCGGCCGCCGCCCCATCCTCCTCGAATTCCAGGACGACGCCTGCACCATCCTCGGCGTGGAGATGGGCGGCGCCCACGTCTCGGTGGCCCTCACGGACCTGCGCGGCCGCGTGCTGGCCTGGGTATCGCGCGAGCATCCCGTGCGCACCGATCCCGTCGGCACGCGTGAGCTGATCGCCGAGCTGTGCCGCCAGTGCTGCGACGCGCCCGAGGCCGAGGGACGCCCCCTGGTGGGCATCGGCGTGGCGGTGCCCAGCCCCGTGGACCCCAACGTCGACGGCGGCCTCTCCCCCGTGGTCATGCCCAAGTGGGGCGGCACGCTGGGCCTGGACGACCTGGCCGAGGAATGCGGCGTTCCCCTGTTCGTGGACAACGACGCCAACATGGGCGCCCTGGCCGAGCGCTGGTGGGGCGCCGGCAACGACACCGACAACCTGGCCTACATCAAGGTGGCCACGGGCATCGGCTCCGGCCACGTGATCAACGGCGAGATCTACCGCGGATCCACCGGCGTGGCCGGCGAGATCGGCCACCTGGCCATCGACCCCCAGGGCGAGGAATGCGTGTGCGGCCTGCGCGGCTGCCTGGTGACCTTCGTGGGCGCCAAGGCCATGGAGGCCCGTGCAGTGGCCATCGCCGGCGACCATCCGGACAGCAGCCTGACCGGCCGCCGCCCCCGCATCCACGAGATCGAGGAAGCCGCCCTCGCGGGCGACTCCCTGGCCCTGCAGGTCATCGAGGAGACCGCCGGCTACCTGGGCACCGCCATCGCCGGCCTGCTCAACGTGATGAACCCGTCCAAGGTGGTCCTGGGCGGCGACCTGGCCCGCCTCGGCGACATCCTCCTGGATCCCCTGCGCCTGACCGTGCGCAGCCGCACCCTGGTGGACTCCACCGCCTCGGTGGAGATCCTGGCCAGCGAGCTGGGGCCGCGGTCCATCGCCATCGGGGCGGCGACGCTGGTGCTGAAGTCGGCGCTGGACGATTCGCGGTTCTTCCCGGCGATCGGCGACAAGGCCTGATCCGCTCACACCGCCATGAACGAAGCGGCCCGGTCCTGGTGGACCGGGCCGCTTTTCTTCGGGTCGGTGCCCGCTACTGCAGCACCATGTGCAGGTACGTCCTGATCTCCCACTCCCGACCGCCGTCCAGACCGTCCGGGAACAGCTCGCCCTCCACCTCGGGGGCGTCGTAGCCCTCGGGCGCGTAGCGCGGCGAGTAGCGGTCGAGGGTGCGGTAGGTGGCGCGCACGCCGAACATCGTCTGGCGCCCGTCCAGCCACTTGGGCCGGCCCAGGTTGTACGAGACGTCGGCCATGAGCTGCATGGGGTAGGTCAGGTTGTGGTCGCGGTGGTAGTCGTAGGGACCGTAGTCGTTGAACTTGGCGTAGCCGGCCAGGGCGATGGCGGGCCACACGATGCGCGTGTCGGCGGAGAACCGCTTCACCAGCCGGGCGTTGTCGCCGTTGGGCTCCACGGTGCCCAGGGCCAGGTGGCTGATCATGCGGGCGTCGCCGGGCAGCTTCTTGACGATGCGGGAGTTGATCTCCCACAGGTCGCGGGCCGGGGTGGCGCCCGGGAACACGTAGACCTCGCCGCCGGCGCTGTAGAACGGGCGGGAGTCGGCGGTGGTGTGGTGGCGCTTGGCCACCAGGCCCACGCTGAAGGCCAGGTCGGCGTTCTCCTTGCGGTCGCTGTCCCAGGCCCAGAACCAGGTGGCGGGCGTGGGGTCGTAGACGAACAGGAGCTCGGCGGCGGTGGTCTCGCGGTTCCAGATCACCGCAAACGGGTCGTCCATCCAGTTGCGGGGACTGCCGGCGGTGTAGGCCATGTCCGCGGCATGGGGCATGGGGCCGACGATGGGTTTCTGCCAGAGCAGGTTCGGCCCGATCTGCCAGTCGCCCAGGCCGATGGCCAGGCCGGTGATGGCGTTGCGCTGGTTGCCCATGCCGGTGTCCTTCAGCGACCAGCCGGTGTAGGTGGGGATCATCGTCGGGCCGCCCTCGGCCACCAGGCCCATCCAGGCGCCCTGGCCGTACCACAGCCACCGACCCTTCCGCCACATGAGCTTGGCCTTGGTGCCGAAGGTGTCCTCGTCCTTGATCGTGTCCACCTTGATGTCCTCCGGGGCCACGGGGCCGCCGGCGGCCAGCACGTCCTCGCTCACCAGCTGGAACTCGTCGCCCACGCGGGGCTGGCCGGCCCAGAGCACGCCGCCCTCGAAGTCGAAGGGGCCGAGCCGGCGCTGCACCTGCAGCGATGCCTTGCGGTTCACCTGCACGGGGATGGCCAGGGAGCTGGTGGTCTGGGTCTGCTGGGTGAAGTCCTCCTGGACCACGGCGGTCCAGTCGCCGCCCATCAGGTTGCGCTGGTACTTCACGAAGACGGCGGGGTTGGCGCCCCACCACAGCTGCGGGCCCATGGCGACCGTCAGGCCGCGCAGGGACTTCTTGCCCTCGATCTCCACGCCGATGGGCGCCTCGCCGTTGTACATGTCGATGTTCGGGCCGTAGTAGGCGTCGCGGTAGAGGCCGAAGAAGTCGCCCTCGTACTGCCAGTGCAGGTGACCGGTGCGATAGAAGGCGTCCAGCACGAACCAGCGGTCGTCCCACAGCACGCTGCCCTGGTGCACCCTGAAGCGCTCGTTGTCCGTCAGGTCCACGCGCTCGCCGTGGATGCCCTGGACGGCGCGGGTGCGGCCGCGGTTCTCGTAGAAAATCTCGTTGATGGGGTTCACCGGCACGCGGCCCAGCATGTTCACCGACACCTTGCCGATGAGCGCGTCGCTGGGCTTGGCCTCCACCTCGGCGAAGAAGGACTGGCCGTGGTCGAAACCGCGGTACGAGGGGTACGCCTCGTCGTCGGGAGCGGAGCTGGTCGGCGTGGTCACGTTGTGACCGCCGGTGCCGTAGGTCTCGAAGTGCATGCTCAGGCTCGAGAGGCGGATCTTCGAGGTGGTGCTCGACTCCAGGGCCGCCTTGTCGCCCAGACCGTCCAGGACCTTGGCCATGGGCGTGATGGCCGAGAAGTGCCGCCGGATGCGCTCCAGGTCCGTGCCGGGGGCGTAGGGATCCAGCTCATAGGCGTCGCGCAGGGCGTAATAGGCGGCGCGGGGGTACACGTCGTAGAGGCCGCGGGCGTCGTTGAAGCCCTTGGCGCAGATGCCCCACCACTCCTCGTTCATGTTGTTGTCGCCTTCGCGGTAGTCGAAGGGGTAACCGCCGTTGGGCCAGGAGGCGTTGGTGTCGTGGACGTCCAGCCGCTCCTCCTGCTTGAACTTCCACCAGCCGTCGCTCCACTGGAAGGTCATGCCGCCGATGCAGTTGCCCACGCGCCCCTTGCCGGCCGACTGCTCGTAGATCTCCTGCCACTGCCCCAGCAGCATGGCGGCCTGGGCGTACTGGTCTTCCTTCATGGTGATGGCGTTGAAGGCGTCGCAGCCGAACTCGGTGAACACGCAGGGCACGCCCAGCTTGTCCTTCACCACCTGGTAGAAGTCGCGGGCCGAGATGCCGCGGTAGACGTTCGAACCCAGGATGTCCAGGTTCGGGCACTCCTCGGCGATGAGGTCGATGTAGCCCAGATCGCCGTTGGCGATGCAGACGGGCCGCGACGGATCGTTCACGTGGAGGTCGTCGATGATCTGCCCGAAGAGGCGGTAGAGATAGCGGGCCTTGTAGTCCCAGCGCTCGTCTTCCGGCAGGGCCTCGATCTCGAACGACGACCAGTGCAGGCCGTAGTTGTTCTCGTTGCCCAGCAGCCACATCAGCATGCCCCGGGTGTCCTTGTACTGCTCGGCCAGGTCCGCCAGCTCCTCGCGCATCATGGCGATGACCTTGGGGTCGCTGTAGTCCGTGCTGGGGACCCACACGCCGTCGATGGTCAGGCCGTAGCGCCCCACGGTGTGGTTGAGCACCGTCCACACGCCGTAGGTGTCGTGGATGTACTCGATCCACCGCGGCGGAATGCCCACGTAGTGGCGGATCACGTTCACGCCCATGTCCTTCAGCAGCGACATCTCCTTCTCCAGGGCCGCCTTGATGAAGGCGTCGTCGTGGCCCCAGAAGTCGTAGGAGTAGTTCTGCCCGATGGGCATGTAGCCCCAGTTCATGCCGAAGACGAAGAAGTCCTCGCCGTCGACGACGAGGCGCTGGCCGGAGTCGTCGGTCACGATCTCGATCTCGTGCGGCGCCGCCTGGGCGAACGCGGGCAGGAGCAGGATCGCGAACAGGAGCGCGGTCAGCGGGACTCGGTATTCTGCGAACGATCGCACGGGGCTCTCCTCGGGTTGAAAGGAGTGGGCGCGTCGCCGGGGCCGCCGGCGGCCACGACGTCACGATACCAGCGGAAGCTGTCTTTGGGGACCCTCTCTCCGGTCGCGAAGTCGACCGACACGAGTCCGAAGCGTTTGGTGTAGCCGTAGCTCCACTCGAAGTTGTCCATGAGGGACCAGACGAAATAGCCGGCCAGGGGCGCGCCGTCGGCCATGGCCTCGGCGGCGGACCGGAGGTGATCGTCCAGGTAGCGGATGCGGCGCTCGTCGCGGACGCGACCGTCGGCGTCGACGGGATCGTCGTACGCCGCGCCGTTCTCGGTGACGTACAGGGCCCGCGGGGAGTAGTCCCGGTGGATGCGCAGCAGGATGCGCCGCAGGCCCATGGGATCGATCTCCCAGCCCATGTCCGTGAGCTGGCCCGGCGGCGCGGTCAGCACGGACTCGCGCCGACCGTCGGGGGTGGCCCGCATGACCACGCGGCTGTAGTAGTTCACGCCCAGGAAATCCAGGGGGGCGGCGATGTCGCCCATGTCCCCCATCTCCACGAACGGCAACTCCGGCCCGTCCAGGTGGCCGGCTGCGATGCGATCGGCCACGGCGTCGTCGGGGTAGCGGCCGCGGAACAGGGGATCCAGGTACCAGCGGTTGAACTGACCGTCGTACCAGCGGGCGGCGTCGCGGTCGGCGGCGGAGTCGGTGAGGGGATCCACGGGCCCGTTGTTGGTGACGATGCCCACCTCGACGCCGGGCACGGCGTCGCGGATCGCCGTCGCGGCGCGGCCGTGGGCCAGCAGCACGTGATGGGCGGCGCGGAGCGAGGCGGCGGGATCCTGGATGCCCGGGGCATGGCGCCCGGTCTCGTGGCCGAGGAAGGCCACGCACCACGGCTCGTTGATGGTGGTCCACTGCGTCACGCGGTCGCCCAGGCGCCGGGCCACGGCGTCGGCGTAGGCGACGAAGGCGTCCACCACGCCGCGGTCCAGCCAGCCGCCGCGATCCTGCAGGGCCTGGGGCAGGTCCCAGTGGTAGAGGGTCGGGAAGGGCCGGATGCCGGCCTCGAGGAGGGCGTCGACGAAGGCGTCGTACCAGTCCAGCCCCCGCGACGCGACCTTGCCGTCGCCGTTCGGCACGATCCGCGGCCAGGCGATGGAGAATCGGTAGGCCCCCACGCCCAGGTCCCGGACCAGGGCCACGTCGTCGCGCCAGCGGCGGTAGGTGTCGCAGGCCTTCGACAGATTCGATCCGTCGACGATGGCGCCCGGCACGTCCGCGAAACGATCCCAGATGGAGGCGCCCCGGCCGTCGGCGGCCGTCGAGCCCTCGATCTGGGGGGCCGAGGTGGCCGTTCCCCAGAGGAAATCGTCGGGAAATGCGCGTCGCGCCATGGACTTCGGCTCCGTTCCCGTGGGTGGCTCTCCATCCCACAAAAAAACCTTTGTTCGGACTCCGAACATAGTGTATGATTTGAGATGTCCTGTCAAGCCATTCCCGCCCCCCGGCGGTCAGGCCCGACAGGCCGAGGGTTCCCCAACGGATGACTCCAACACGAGGTCGCCACCATGCTGAAACGTCTCTCCGCCGTCCTCGCCATCGTCATGCTGCCCGCGATGGCTTCCGC
This sequence comes from uncultured Fibrobacteraceae bacterium, assembly GCA_964343835.1. Taxonomy (GTDB): domain Bacteria; phylum Krumholzibacteriota; class Krumholzibacteriia; order LZORAL124-64-63; family LZORAL124-64-63; genus CALEMW01. The sequence continues at coordinate 30,878 of CAYFKR010000005.1, read as the reverse complement.
CCTGATCACGGAGTACCACCAGGACTTCGAGTCCCTGATCATCGTCGACCCGGCCGCCCTGGCCGACGACGGCTGGGTGGTCTACGGCAGCGTCTTCGATCCCACCGGCACCACCTGGCTGTACGGCTACGGCACCTTCCCCGCACCCAACGACGGCGCCGCCTTCTGCGCCATCGCCGATCAGCAGGGCGGCGTGGAGCAGGGTCTCCAGCAGCTGTCCATCTACAGCGACTACAACAACCTGGACCACGGCGTCGGCAACATCATCGAGTCGAACACCTTCCGCGAGATGACCATCGACGCGGCCAACGTGGGCGAGACCTGGTCCTTCGACTTCGATGCCAAGCTGGGCAACATCGTGGCCCCCTCGGAGGCCTTCGCCTTCATCAAGACCATCGACCCGGCCAACAACTACAACATGACCAACTTCATCAACGTCGAGACCACCGCCATCGACGTGACCTGGCAGCGCTACCACCTCGAGATCGATATCATCCCGGAGCTCGAGGGCCAGCTGCTGCAGATCGGCTTCATGAACACGGCCACCAACTACGAAAGCTCGGGCATCTTCTACGACAACCTCGACTTCCAGCTGGCCGTGACGGACGTTCCCGCCATCGCCGGCGTCGAGCTGTCCCAGAACCACCCGAACCCGTTCAACCCGTCCACGCGCATCGAATTCGCCCTGGACGACGCCGGCTGGACGGACCTGTCGATCTACGACCTGGCCGGCCGCCGCGTCGCCGTCCTGCACGCCGGCGACCTGCCCGCGGGCGATCACCACGTGACCTGGAACGGCAAGTCCGACAACGGCGCCGCCGTCGCCGCCGGCCAGTACCGGTACGTGCTGACCACCCCGGCGGGCACCACGTCCCGCAGCATGATGCTGCTGAAGTAGAAGGCTCACGGAGGACGATGCATGGAGAGCAGGCCCGCCACACGCCCGGCCTTTGATCCGATCCCGGAACCCGCGTCCACCCCGGTCGGCGACTTCGTCGACCGGGGCGGCCGTTCCGCCTACCGGATCTCGGCGTACCACCGCATGGACCCGTTCCTGATGAGCGTGCCCAGCGACACGGACCTGTGGATGTTCGTGGCGTCGAGCGGCGGTCTCGCGGCCGGCCGCGTGGATGCCGACGGCAGCCTGTTCCCCTACCGCACCGTGGACGAACTCTACGACGCCCACCGCCACTCCGGACCCACGACCCTGATCCGAGTGGTCCGCGGCGACGGCGGCATCCTCTGGGAGCCCTTCGCCGACGCCGACACCGAGAACCCGCTGATCGATCGCGCCCTGGAGAAGAACGTGGAGGGCAACCAGGTGGTCTTCGAGGAGATCCACCACGGCCTGGGCCTCGCCTTCCGCTACCGCTGGGCCGCCTGCGACGAGTTCGGCTGGATCCGCACCGCGACCATCGAGAACCGCTGCAACGTGCCGGTGCTCGTGGACGTGATCGACGGCCTCCGGGACATCCTCCCCCACGGTGCGCCGCTGGGCCTGTACCAGCAGGCCGGCACCCTGGTGGACGCCTACAAGACCGCCGAGGTGGACCCCGGCACCGGCCTGGGCGTGTTCGCCCTGACCGCCGGCATCACCGACCGCGCCGAGGCCCTGGAGGTGCTGCGGGCCAACACCGTCTGGCACCACGGCCTGGAAGGCGCCAAGGTGCACCTCTCCGCTTCGGCCCTGTCCGACTTCCGCAACGGGCGCCTGCTGTCCGGAGACCGCACCCTGAACGGCGAGCGCGGCAACTACCTGGTCAGCTCGCGCCTCGACCTGGATGCCGGCGCCTCCGCCGTGTGGCACTTCGCCGCCGATTCCGGCCGCGACCACGGCCAGGTGGCCGGCCTCCGCCGCCGCATCCTGGACGACGCCGACCCGTCCGCCACCCTCGAGCAGGCGCTCGACGACGCCCTTGAGAACCTGCGCCGCAACGTGGCCAGCGCCGACGGGCTGCAGACCACCGGCCGCCCCGAGTCGTGGGCGCACCACTTCGCCAACGTGCTGTTCAACAACATGCGCGGCGGCGTCTTCGACGCGAATCACGACGTGCCCGTGAAGGACTTCGGGAGCTACCTGGCGACCCGCAATATCGAGGTCGCGCAGCGTCACGCAGACCTGCTGGCCGGCCTGCCGGAGACCGTCCACGTGGACGAGCTGCGCCGCGTCGGCCGCGAGAGCGGCGACCCCGACCTGGCCCGCCTCGCCGGCGAGTACCTGCCCCTGCACTTCGGCCGTCGCCACGGCGACCCGAGCCGCCCCTGGAACGCCTTCGCCATCCGCGTGCGCAACGACCAGGGCGAGCGCGAGCTGAACTACCAGGGCAACTGGCGCGACATCTTCCAGAACTGGGAGGCCCTGGCCACCGCCTTCCCCGGCTTCCTGCCGGGCATCGTGACCACCTTCGTGGACGCGTCCACCGTGGACGGCTTCAACCCCTACCGCATCACCCGCGAGGGCGTGGACTGGGAAGTCGTCGAGCCCGACGACCCCTGGAGCAACATCGGGTACTGGGGCGACCACCAGATCGTCTACCTGCTCCGCCTGCTGGAGATGCTGGACCGCTACGCGCCGGAGACCCTGGGCGAGATGCTGGGCGACGCCGTCTTCAGCTACGCCGAGGTGCCCTACCGCCTCAAGCCGTACGCGGACATCGTGCGCGACCCCAGCGACACCATCGACTTCGACGACGACCTGCACCGCGCCGTCATGGAGCGCGCCGAGCGCCTGGGCGGCGACGGCCGCCTGCTCCACGACGCCGACGGCTCCGTCCGCCGCGCCAACCTGCTCGAGAAGCTGCTGGTGCCCATGCTGTCCAAGCTGTCCAACCTGGTGCCGGGCGCCGGCATCTGGATGAACACCCAGCGCCCCGAGTGGAACGACGCCAACAACGTGCTGGCCGGCGGCGGCGTGTCCGTGGTGACCCTGTGCCACCTGCGCCGCTACCTGGATTTCCTGTCCGGCCTGCTCGCCGACGACGACCGCGACGCCCTGCCCGTGGCCGCCGAAGTGGCCGCATGGTTCGAGGGCGTGGCCACCGTGCTGGAGAACGAGCGCGACCTGCTCGCCCACGACCGCACCGACCCCCGCGACCGCCGCCGCGTCATGGACGCCCTGGGCGGCGCCTTCGACGCCTACCGCTCCCGCGTGTACGACCACGGCCTGACCGGCGCCACGGATCTGCCCCTGGCCCGCGTACGCTCCCTGTGCTCCACGGCCCTCGCGTGGGTCGACCGCGACATCGCCGCCAACCGCCGCGACGACGGCCTGTACCACGCCTACAACATCCTGGAGTACTCCCCCGACGGCGCGTCGGCCGAGGTGCACCGCCTGCAGGAGATGCTCGAGGGCCAGGTGGCCGTGCTGAGCTCCGGCCTGATCGACCCCGACGAGGCCGTGGAGATCCTCGACCGGCTCTTCGCCAGCGACATGTACGACGAGGACGAGCGCAGCTTCACCCTGTACCCGGCCCGTCCCATCGCCGGTTTCCTGGAGCGCAACCGCGTGGCCCAGTCCGCCGCCGCGGCCGTGCCCCTGGTCGCCGCCCTGCTCGACGCCGGCGACGATTCCGTCATCGCCCGCGACGCCGACGGCCACCTCCGCTTCCACGCCGACGCCGTCAACGCCGACGCCCTGTCCGCCGCCCTGGACCGCCTGGGCGCCCGCGACGAGTGGGCCGACGCCGTGACCCGCGACCGCGACGCCATCCTCGAACTCTTCGAGAGCGTCTTCTCGCACCGCTCCTACACGGGCCGCTCGGCGGTCATGTACGCCTACGAGGGCCAGGGCTGCATCTACTGGCACATGGTTGCCAAGCTGCTGCTGGCGGTGCAGGAGATCCTGCTGACCGCCTCTCGCGACGGCGCCCCCGACACGGTGCGCGACCGCCTCGCGGCCCACTACTTCCGCGTGCGCTCCGGCATCGGCTACGAGAAGACCGTGGCCGAGTACGGCGCCTTCCCCACCGACCCCTACTCCCACACCCCCGCCTCCGGCGGCGCCCGCCAGCCCGGCACCACCGGACAGGTGAAGGAAGAGGTCCTCACGCGCCTCGGGGAGCTGGGCGTGGGCATCGAGGGCGGCACGGTGGCCTTCCGGCCGACCCTGCTGACCCGCGACGAGTTCGTGGCCGAACCCGCCGCGTTCCGGTGCTATGATGTGAACGGGGAGACCGTGGAGATCCCGCTGCCCGCCGACGGGCTGGGCTTCACGCTCTGCCAGACGCCGGTGGTCTACGAGCTGTGCGACGGACCCGGCTCGGTCCGCGTCCACTACAGCGACGGCACCACGGTCGACTCGGCGGCCGACCGCCTCGACGGCGCCGCCAGCGCCGAGCTCTTCGCCCGCACCGGCCGCATCGGACACATCCACGTCGGCGTTCCGCGGGCGTCCCTGGGGGGCGGCTCGTAGGAAGCCGCGCACCCAGGAGACCGTCATGACGCCATCGCGCGCCGTGTTCCCCCTGATCCTCATCCTGCTGACGACGGCCGCCGCCCCCGCGGCGGCCCAGTGCATCCTGGCCAACCCCTCGTTCGAGGTCGGCGGCTCCGGCGGCGCCGTGTTCGGCGGCTGGAACCAGTTCGGCGTGGTGGGCTCGGCGAGCGACGCCCACCACGGACAGGTCGCCGCCCGCGTCAGCGGCCCGAACTGGGGCGGCTGGGACGTCTCCGGCTACTGGCAGGCCATGGACTGCGATCCGGGCGAGCAGTGGGACGTCTCGGGCGTGGTGCGGAACCCGTCGAGCAATCCCCTCACGGGCTCCTGCGCCGCCCTGGCCAACGTGGAATGGCGCGACGCGGGCGGCAACCTCATCGACTACCAGTCGGTGGGCGTGGCGTCGCCGTCGTCGCCCGTGGACGAGTGGATCCCGTTCTCGTACACGAGTCCCGCCGCCCCCGCAGGCACCGTGGAGGCCCGCATCATGGTGGGAGTGCTCCAGGGCCCGACGGACACGTCGCCCGACGTCCACTTCGACTCGATCACGTTCGCGAGCACCGGCCCGCCCTCCCACGACGACATCCAGTGGACCGACTTCCCCAGCACCCGCACCATCGACTTCGCCGGCCGCACCTGGCGCGTGAAGGGCCCCGGCACCTACGGACCCGGCCCCAACTACTTCAGCCACGGCGACCTCTACTCCTGGGCCGACGCCGAGGGCCTGCACCTCACCGTCACCCTCCAGGGCTCCACCTGGGTCTGCACCGAGGTGGTGCTGGAAGAAGCCCTGGGCTACGGCGACTACGTGTTCACCACCAAGGGAAGGCTGGACCTGCTCGATCCCAACGTGGTGTTCGGCCTGTTCACCTGGGAGTACGGCCCGTGCTGGGACTACGGGTACCTGTGGTGGAATCCGTACAACGAGTTCGACATCGAGTTCTCGCGCTGGGGCGACCCCGGCGCCGACATCGCCCAGTTCGTGTGCCAGCCCTGGGACTGGGGCGGCAACCGGAGCCGGTTCGACGCCGTGTTCGCCGTCGACGAGATCGTCAGCACCGCCTTCCGCTGGCTCCCCGACCGCATCGAGTGCCGCTCCTGGCGCGGCGGCCCCGGCGACGAGGCGACCAGCGCGCAGATCCACGCCTGGACCTACACCGGCCCCCACATTCCGCGCCCCGAGCAGCCGCGCATCCACCTGAACCTGTGGAAGCTGCCCGACGTGGCGCCGGCCGGCGACCAGGAGGTCGTGATCCACGACTTCACCTTCGTGCCCATGGGCGTGAGCACCGGAGTGGAGGACGGGTCCGGCGACGGTCCGATCGGCGCTCCCTCCGGCCGCCTGCGGGGCGCCTCGCCCAACCCGTTCAACCCCATGACGACCGTGGCCTTCGAGCTGATGCGGCCCGGCGTCGTGACCCTCGAGGTCGTGGACGCCCTGGGCCGCACGGTCGCCACGCTCCACGACGGCCCCCTGGCCGCCGGACGCCACGACGCGACCTGGGACGGACGCGGCCTCGACGGCCGACGCGTCGCCTCGGGTTCCTACCTGCTGGTGCTGCGGGGGGACGGGTTCGTGGAGAGTCGGACGGTCTCGCTGATCAAGTAGCGGTTCGCGATCCCGCCGAAACGACGAGGGGCCCGGCTTTCGCCGGGCCCCCTTCGTCACTCACTTGCCAGAATCTAGCGGTAGAGCGACTTCACATCACTCCAGCTCATGTCCTCGTGGGACACCACGCCGTCGGTGGTGAAGGCGACGTTGTCGTAGAAGACGCCGCAGGGCTCGTAGTTGGACGCCGTGCTGGCGAAGCCGAACTGCAGGATCTGCCCGTCGAGGCCGGTCACGTCGATGCTCAGCATGTAGTGGCCCCAGGTACCCGGGATGTAGGTCATGTCGGCGGTGATGAAGTTGGTCAGCGCCCAGCCGGCATTGGGGTCCAGGGTCTTGATGAAGGCCAGAGCCGTGGAGGCGCCGCCCAGGTTGCCCATCTTGGCGTCGAAGGTGAAGTACCAGAGGCCGCTCGCGCCGGCGGGCACGGTCTGCTCCTGGAAGAGGTTCGACTCGATGAGGTTGCCGTTGGCGTGGTCGCCGTTGCCGTAGTCGGAGTACATGACGATCTGCTGCAGCTCCTGATCCGGGCCGCCCTCACCGTTCACGATGTCGCACCAGTTGCCGATGTTGTTCGGCGCGGGCCAGGGACCGTGGCCCCAGAGGTAGTTGCCGGCGGGATCGAAGATGTTGCCGTAGACGAGCCAGCCGTCGCCGGCCAGCTGACCGTCGACCTGCAGCAGGCCCTCGAAGTCCTGGGTGTAGGGGGTCTGCGCGAAGGCGGTCGAGGCGACCAGGCAGACCAGCGCGGCGACCGCAGCCAGAGCGATAGCACGATGCTTCATTGAAACGACCTCCGGTTGAGAACGACCGACGCGCGTCCGGTAGAGCCGGGGACCCGCCCGTGCGGTCTGCACAGGTTCGCGGCATCGGGCCGCGAATCGAATTCCACGCTCACTATTGTAGACTATGTTCGGTAACCGAATCAAGTCCCGATTTTGATTTTTTCGTTTTTTTCTTATCGCCGTTCCCGGCCGATTGGGCTTGACCCCGTAAGTCTCTTCAGGATACTTTGTTCGGGTCACGTACAAAGCTCTGGCCCGAACGCAGGGACGACGCCATGTCCGCCTCCGCCCACCACCAGACGGCCCCCGAGGACCGCATCCCCTTCGCGCAGAAGCTGGCCTACGGCGCCGGCGCCTTCGTCAACAACCTGCTGGCCGCCGCCAGCGGCAGCATGATGATCGTGCTGAACCTGGGGTTGGGCATGAACCCCGCCCTGGTGGGACTGCTCGGCTCCATCCCCCGCCTGACCGACGCGTTCACCGACCCGATCATGGGCTACGTGTCCGACAACGCGCGCACGCGCTGGGGGCGCCGCCGGCCGTTCATCTTCACCGGCGTGTTCATCGCGGCCATCCTCTTCGCGTTGCTGTGGCAGCTGCCGGGGGGCAAGTCGGAGAGCTTCTACTTCACATGGTTCCTGGTGGGATCGATCCTCTTCTACATCGGCTACACGTGGTGGGTCACCCCGTGGGTCGCCCTCGGCTACGAGCTCACCCCCGACTACCACGAGCGCACGCGCCTGATGGGCACGCAGAACTTCATCGGCCAGCTGGCCTACGTGGTGTCGCCGTGGTTCCTGTGGATCATGAACAGCGGCCGCTTCTTCCGGAACGACGCCGGCGAGCCGGACCAGGTGGCGGGCGCGGCGGGCCTGGCCATCGTGATCGGACTGGTCACCATCGGCCTGGGCGTGCTGCCGGCCATCTTCCTGCGCGAGCGGATGAAGAACGTGGCCACGGCCGAGCGTTCCGCCGGCTTCCGCGAGAACGCCGCCACCTTCCTCAAGGGCTTCGGCGTGACGGTGAAGTCCGGCCCCTTCCTGAAGCTCTGCGCCGCCACGTTCCTGGTCTTCAACGGATTCATCCTGATCTCGGCCTTCGCCTCCTACGTGATCATCTACTACGTGGCCGGCGGCGACCAGGAGCTGGGCGCCCGGTTCGTGGGCTGGGCGGGCACGGTGGGCGCCGTGGCCACCTTCGGCGTGGTGGCGTTCGTTACCTGGCTGGCCACGCGCATCGGCAAGCGCCACGCGTTCTTCCTTTCCATCGGCGTGTCGATCGTCGGTTACGGCCTCAAGTGGATCTGCTACGACCCCTCCAACCCTTGGCTCGTGGTGGTACCGGCGCCCCTGATGGCCTTCGGCCTGGGCGGCCTGTTCACCCTGGTGCCGTCGATGGTCGCCGACGTGGTGGACGTGGACGAGCTCAAGACCCGCGAGCGCCGCGAGGGCATGTACGGCTCCATCTTCTGGTGGACGGTGAAGCTTGGCCTCTCCGCAGCCCTGGCCGGCAGCGGCTACCTGCTCAACGCCACGGGCTTCGACGTGGACCTGGGCGGCGCCCAGACCGAGCGCACCATCACCCTGCTCCGACTGTGCGACGCAGGCATTCCCATGATCACGTCGGCCCTGGCCATCTGGGCGGTGGCGCGGTTCCCCATCACCGAGGAGCGGGCGCGCGAGGTGCGGGCGGAGCTGGAGGAGCGGCGGGGACGGGCGTAGGCCGGAAAACCGACCGCAGGAATCACGGTGCCCGTCCGTTTCGTGATGGGCACCGGTCGCGGGTACGTCCCCCCGGCGACCGACATCGGAACGGGAGCCCACGCATGAAGACCACCGCCCTGATCGCCGCGACGGCAGTCGCGGCCTGTTTCGTCGCATCCGCAGCGGCCGTCACCTACCCCGTCGTCGACACCGGTCAGACCCTCTGCTACGGCGCCGACACCCCCATCACCGCCCCGCTCGAGGGCGCCGCCTTCCACGGCCAGGACGCCCAGTACGACGGGAACCTGCCGTCGTACACGGACAACGGCGACGGAACCGTGACCGACGACGTCACCGGCCTCATGTGGCAGCAGGACCCCGGCGCCAAAATGACCCTGGCCGACGCCGAGGCCCTGATCGGCACGTTCGACCTGGCCGGATACACCGACTGGCGCATCCCCACCATCAAGGAGCTCTACTCCCTGATCCGCTTCGACGGCATCGATCCGAGCGGCCTCGAAGGGGACGACACGTCGGGCCTGACGCCGTTCATCGACGCCGTCTTCACGTTCGAATACGGCGACCCCGACGCCGGCGAGCGCATCATCGACTCCCAGTACCTCACCAGCACCATCTACGTGAGCACCACCATGGGCGGCGACCCCACGGTGTTCGGCGTGAACTTCGCCGACGGCCGCATCAAGGGCTACCCCATCGACGACCCCATGTCCGGCTCCGGCAAGCTGTTCTTCGCGATGTTCGTGCGCGGCGGCGACGGCTACGGCGTGAACAACTTCACCGACAACGGCGACGGCACCATCACCGACGCCGCCACCGGCCTCATGTGGCAGCAGGCCGACAGCGGCACCGGCATGACCTGGCAGGACGCCCTCGCCTACGCCGAGGGACTGGACGTGGCCGGCCACACGGACTGGCGCCTGCCGAACGTCAAGGAGCTGCAGAGCATCCTCGACTACACGCGCTCGCCGGCCACCGACGGCACGCCTGCCGTCGACCCCGTCTTCTCGAGTTCGTCGATCACGGTGGAGGACGGCAGCTCCGACTTCCCCTTCTGCTGGTCGGGCACGAGCCACGCCAACTACCTGGGCGGCAGCGCCGGCGCCTACGTGGCCTTCGGTACGGGCTACGGCTGGATGCAGGCGCCTTTCCCGCCCTACGACTACACCTTCATGGACGTCCACGGCGCCGGCTGCCAGCGCAGCGACCCCAAGACCGGCGACGCCGCCGACTACCCCTACGGCCACGGCCCCCAGGGCGACGTGATCCGGATCACCAACTACGTCCGCTGCGTCCGCGACGCCCCGACGAACGTCGGCGTGGAAGACGACGACGAGACGCCCGCCCCCGCCGTGGGCCTGCGCCTCAGGGCCGCGCCGAACCCGTTCAATCCCGCAGTAGCGATCACCGTCGCCGTGGATGCGCCAGGATCGGTGGACGTGTCGATCTACGACGTCCAGGGCCGGCTGGTGACGAACCTCTTGCACGGCGACCTGCCCGTGGGCGAGCATGTCCTGACCTGGAACGGCACCGGCACCGGAGGCGAGCGCGCGCCCAGCGGCGTCTACCTGGTCCGCGCCACGAGCGCCGGCGGCCGGAGTTCCCTGAAGATCATGATGTCCAAGTAAGGAAGACCCTGATGCCCGAACTCGCCCTCATCGCCACGACCATCGCCCACCCCGAGCACTACGACGAGGTCCGGGCCGCCATGGCCCGCCTCGTCGAACCCTCCCGCGCCGAACCCGGCTGCCTGGAGTACGTGATGCACCGCAGCCTGACCCGCCCGAATGCCTTGGTGTTCTTCGAGCGGTGGAAGAGCAAGGAGCACCTGGAGGCGCACACGCGTACGACGCACTTCCTGGAGTGCATGGAGGCTCTGGCGGGCTTGACGGAAGAGACGATCCTGGAAGAACTTGTCCGAATCGAATAACGCAAACGACAATCACATATCCATTTCCTAGATGTTATTTGATGACAGGGTGTTTCACCGACATTACCTCTGGTCATGTTTTTCACAACATGCTAAACTACCAGCAATCCGGTCGGATTGACGCTCGCCCTTATCCGTCACGGCCGGAGCTTCCAGGAGCATCCCCTGCTACCCCGTCCAAGAGGAGACCGTTCTGAAACATCTCGCTCGCTTATCCCTCCTGATCCTCGCCATCACCTGCGCGACCGCCTCGCTGGCCGCCGACGTCGAGTTCAAGAAGCCCGACGGCGACTACGTCCAGGGAGTCCGTTGCGCCACCAGGACGCCGACCTTCGAGGAGACCGAGCGCATCGCCCAGGAGATTGACGCCTGGATCAAGGCCGGCGGCGTCTACGCCGACAAGGCCAACGTGACGATCCCCGTGGCCGTCCATGTCGTCGCCCACGACGACGGCACCGCGGATGTGCCCGACTCCCAGATCCACGACCAGATCGCCGTGCTGAACGCCGCCTACAACGGCACCGGCTTCAGCTTCAGCCTGGCCAGCATCGACCGCACCTACAACCGGAAGTGGTCGACCCATCGCTATGGCTCACGCGATGAGATCAAGATGAAGCAGGCCCTCGCCATCGATCCGGCGACGACCTTCAACTTCTACACCTGCGACATCGGCGGCGGCCTGCTGGGCTACGCCACCTTCCCGGACATGTACCCCGAGGACTCGTACATGCACGGCGTCGTCTGCCTGTACTCCTCGCTGCCCGGCGGCACCGCCGCTCCCTACAACGAGGGCGACACGGGCACCCACGAGGTCGGTCACTTCCTGGGCCTGTACCACACGTTCCAGGGCGGCTGCTCGGCCCCCGGCGACTACGTGGACGACACGCCCTACGAGTCCTCCCCGGCCTACGGCTGCCCGATCGGCCGCGACACCTGCGCCGACCCCGGTGACGACCCGGTCGAGAACTTCATGGACTACACCGACGACTACTGCATGGATCACTTCACCGCCGGCCAGGCGACGCGGATGAACCAGCAGATGGCCCTGTACCGCCCGACCATGTACGGCGGCAGCACCGGCACCGCCCCCACGGCGGCCTTCGCCGGCGATCCCGTCAGCGGCACCGTGCCCCTGACCGTGGACTTCACCGACCAGTCCACCGGCTCGCCCACGAGCTGGAGCTGGACCTTCGGCGACGGCGGCACCTCCACCGCCCAGAACCCGAGCTACACCTACGCGGCCGTCGGCACCTACACCGTCAGCCTCACGGTGAGCAACGAGTTCGGTTCCGACTCCGTGACGCGCAATGGCTACATCAACGTCACCGAGCCGGGCCAGGGCGGGACCATGTACGTGTCGTCCATGACCGTGACCCGCAAGTCCGCGGGCCCGAACGACAGCGGCAAGTGCGACCTCACGATGGTCGACTCCGGCGGCGCGGCCGTGGCCAACGCCACGGTGACCGTCAGCTACGACGGCCCGAACAGCGGTTCCCTGAGCGGCCTGACCGACGCCTCGGGCGCCGTGAGCTTCACCACGGCCAAGGTCCGGAACGCCTCCGGCGAGTGGTGCTTCGAGGTGACCGGCGCCACCCACGCCTCGTTCACCTACGACGCGGCCTCCAACGTGACCACGCGCAGCTGCGAGAGCGGCGACGTGTACCGTGACTTCGCCCCGGGCCTGACCCTGAGCAACCAGCCGAACCCGTTCAACCCGATGACGGTGATCGAGTTCGCGCTGCCTCGCGACGCCCACGCGACGCTGCGGATCTACGACGTGAAGGGTCAGCTCGTCGAAACGCTCGTCGACGGCATCGTGTCCACCGGTGTCCACACGATCACCTGGGACGCCAGCGACCACGCCAGCGGCATGTACTTCTACCAGCTCGTCGCCGGCGATCTCGTCGAGACGCGGAAGATGGCGCTGCTGAAGTAGCACCGAACGGCTTCAAGCCTCATGGGACCCCGGGTGCTAGCCCGGGGTCCTTTGTGTCAGGGCTTGTCGGATCGTCATGATGGCTTCGGGCCCCACCCGGCAGCAGCCCCCGATCCCCTGCGCGCCCGCGTCACACCACGCGGGCGCGTCGCTCGTCCAGTCGGCGGCCTCCGGGCCGGGGCGCCATGCGCGGGCGACGGCGTCCCATTCCTCCCCCGAGTTGGGATAGGCCAGGAGAGGCAGGTCCGTGACGGTGCGGGCCGCCGCGATCAGCGCCCCCACGTGCCGGGGCGCCGTGCAGTTGACGCCCACGGCCGCCACGCGGGGATGGTCGGCGCACAGGCGGACGGCCTCGGCGAAGGGCGTACCGTCGCTGATGCGCTCCCCGTCGCGGCAGCTGAAGCTGATCCAGGCGCACCGGCCCGGCGTCTCTTCCAGCAGGTCCAGCAGCACCGCCGCCTCGCGCAGCGACGGGATGGTCTCGCAGGCCAGCAGGTCGGCGGGGGTGGCGGCCAGGATGCGCCAGCGTTCGGCGTGGAAGGCGCGGAGGCCGGGGGCGTCGAGGTCGTAGGCGCCGGTGTACTCGGAGCCGTCGGCGAGGGTGGCGCCGTAGGGGCCGACGCCGGCGGCGACCAGCGGCCGGGGGCGGCCGGCGGCGGCAGCAGAGGCGAGGAAGGCGTCGCGGGCCTCGAGGGCGAGGTCCACGGAGCGACGCAGCAGCGCGGCGGCCTCCACGGCGTCGAGGCCGCGGAGGGCGAGGCCCGGCAGGCCGGCCTGGTAGCTCGCCGAGATGATCACGTCGGCACCGGCGTCCAGGAAGGCGCGGTGGACATCGCGGATCGCCCCCGGATCATCCAGCAGCACGCGTGCGGACCACAGCGGGTCGCGCAGGTCGTGGCCGCGGTCCTCGAGGGTGGTGGCGAGGCCGCCGTCGAGGACGAGGAATCCCTGGCGGGCGATGATGTCGCTGATCATGGAACCGCTCCCCGAATACGCCAGATGCCGAATGGGCCGTCGCCCCCGGGGATCCTATCATCTTCCGGGTCAACTTCGACCCGAACAAGGAGCACCCGTCATGATCCGCACCCTCCTCGCCCTGCTGTGCCTGACCGCCGTCGCCGGCGCGGCCACCCTCGACGAGACCGACTTCGCCGGCACCACGCCCTTCACCTTCGACGGCTACGCCCTGGACTGGTCGGACCAGGACGTGGACTTCGGCCTGTTCTCCATCGCCGGCTTCTTCGACACCTACGCCTACTACATGCCCGTCACGGCGCCGGTGATCCTGCCCGCCATCGGGTCCGACACCTGCACCATGACCTTCCACCCGCCGGTGGAGCGCGTGGGCTTCCACATGGGCACCCAGTGGACCGGCATCGCCATCCGCTTCTTCGGCCCGGGCGACGTGCTGCTGGCCGAGTTCGACATCAGCGACTTCGCCGCCTACGGCACCGGCCCCTACGGCTACAACTACCAGGACTTCGTGGGCTACCAGGACGACGGCGGCGTGTTCATCGAGCGCATCGAGATCGGCAGCGGCGACCACTACATCGACAACGTCTACGTGGGTCACGGCGAGGTGGCGGACGAGGCGGTCACGTGGAGCGCGGTGAAGGAGAGCTTCCGGTAGCGGAGGCGGTTCTCTCCGATTGCGCTTTCATTGAGAGGACGGCCGCCCTGCATTGGAGGGCGGCCGTCCCCCGATCAGGAGGAACCCGATGACGACCCTGCGACGTGCCCTCGATTTCCTGCGCCACCGCCACTGGACCGGCTTCTTCGCGGAGCTTGTGTTGATCGCCCTGGGCGTGCTGCTCGCCCTGGGTGTCGACCGCAACGTGGCCGCATACATGGACCGGCAGTCGGAACGCCGGTATCTCGAACTGCTGGAGCGGGACCTGGGCGTCACCATCGAGATGCTCGCCGAATACGAACGGGTGTGCGACGTCGCCGAGGAAAGTTGCCTCAGGATCCTGAACGAACTCCCCAACGTGCCCGACGTCGCAGATTCGGTCACCTTTCATAGCGATCTGAGCATCCTCCACATGCGCCGGACTCTCCATCTCGACGATGCGGCGTACACCGACCCGGTGAGCACCGGCCACCTGCGCCTCCTCCGCTCCCGCAGTCTGAGGGACGGAATCGTCCGGTTCTACAACGAGGCCGAGCGGACCATCGCGATCCTCAACCGGAACAACGAGACCTTCATCGACGGATACCTGGCCTCTTTCTTCTTCAGGCAGGGGCTTCTCACGACGGATCACTTCATGATGCTCGGCATCCCTCTCGTCGACGAGTCCCAGAAGGAACTCCGGCGGCTCCTGGGCGACTCGGATTGACGCCGACCCGATCCCCTGTTCCGGCTCCCTCCTGAAGCCCGGGAATGGGATCGCCTCCAGGCCGGTGTCGTCCAGAGGCTGCGGGTGGCGATCCTCGGCAGGGTGAGCTGCCACAGGCTGAGCGAAACGGCTGAAGCCCTGCGGGAGGAACTCCGGCGGGAGCTGGGCTGACGGCCCGGGGCCGGGACATGCTATAATGGGCGTTCGCTCCCCGCTGATCCACCACCCGCGTCCACAGGCCAGGTCCGTTTTGCGCCTCCGCGATTTGCTCATCCTCTGCACCCTGCTCGCCCTGGCCGCCGCCGCCACGGCCGTGCCCGTCACCTTCCGCGTGCGCATGGCCCAGCAGATCGAGATGGGGCTCTTCGACCCCGCCACCGAGTTCGTGGACGTGGCCGGCACATTCAACGGCTGGGGCGGTGACCCCATGACCCCCCTGGCGGACGCCGACGGCGACTCCATCTACGACGTCACCGTCGCGGGCTTCACCCCCGGCGAGACCATCGAGTACAAGTTCCGCTTCAACGGCGCCTGGGACGGCCGCGAGGAGTTCCCGGGATACGGCTCGAACCGCGTGTACACGGTGCTGGAGGACGGCAACGAGATCCTGGTGTGGTACGACGACCTGGCCCCCGGCGGCGGTCACGACGGCAGCGGCGAGCTGTACTGGTGGAACGACGTGGTGTTCTACGAGGTCTTCGTACGCAGCTTCCAGGACAGCGACGGCGACGGCATCGGCGACTTTCAGGGCCTGACCCAGCGCCTCGACCACCTGCAGGACCTGGGCGTGGGCGGCCTGTGGCTCATGCCCATCAACGACTCCCCCAGCTACCACGGCTACGACGCCGTGGACTACCGCGCCCTCAACCCCGACTACGGCACCATGGCCGACTTCCAGGCCTTCCTGGCCGAGGCCCACGCCCGGGGCATGAAGGTGATCGTGGACTACGTCATGAACCACTGCTCGGACCAGCACCCGTGGTTCCAGGCGTCGGCCGCCGGCGACCCCACGTACCGCGACTGGTACCGCTGGTCCCCCGCCGACCCCGGCCAGACCGGCCCCTGGGGCCAGAACGTATGGCACTGGAACTCGGGCGACTGGTTCTACGGCCTGTTCTGGAGCGGCATGCCCGACCTGAACTACGCCGAGCCCGCCGTGAAGACCGAGATGTTCGACACCGCCGCCTGGTGGCTCGACACCGTGGGCGTGGACGGCTTCCGCCTGGACGCCGTGCTCTACCTGGACGAGGACGGCGCCGTGCTGCAGAACACCGCGGAGACGCTGCAGCTCTGGCAGGACTTCGGGGCCCACGTCCGCGCCACGTCGCCGGACGCGCTGACGGTGGGCGAGGCGTGGACGTCGAGCAACACGGTGGTGCAGTACGTGATCGACGACCGGTTGGACCTGTGCTTCGAGTTCGACCAGGCCTACGCCATCGTCGACGCCGTGAACGCCGGCGACGCCGGCTGGCTGCGCACCAAGACGGCCCAGGTCTACGAGCTCTACCCGTACCTCCAGTACGCGTCGTTCCTGACCAACCACGACCAGAACCGCCTGATGGAGAGCGTCGGCTTCCACGACGGCCGCGCCCGCGCCGCCGCTGCCGTGCTGCTCACCCTGCCCGGCGTGCCGTTCCTGTACTACGGCGAGGAGATCGGCATGGTGGGCAGCGGCGCCCACGAGAACATCCGCACGCCCATGCAGTGGACCCCGTCGAGCCAGGCCGGCTTCACCACCGGTTCACCCTGGTGGCCCGTGAACGGCGACTACGCCACGGTGAACGTGGAGACCCAGGGGTCGGACCCGGGCTCGCTGCTCTCGTGGTACAGGGATCTGATCGCGGTGCGGAACGAAAGTCCGGCGCTGCGGCGCGGGGATTTCCACGCTCTAGCACCGTCGGACAACGCCGTGCTGTCGTTCCTGCGCTCCCACGACACCCAGACGGTGGTGTGCGCGGTGAACACGTCGTCGTGGTCGGCGGGAGCGGTGGACCTGGACGGCGTGACGGCGGACGTCCTGCCGGCCGGCGAATACCAGGCGGTGAACCTGCTGGATACCGCGGATGTCAGAACGGTCACCGTGGACGCCGCGGGCACGGTGACGGGCATCGAACTCGGTGGGCACGAGGCGGTCGTCTACGCCCTGACGGTCTCCACGTCCGCGATCGACGCTCCGCCTTCTCCTGGTCCCTCCATCGACTCCGCGGCGCCCAATCCGTTCAACCCTTCGGTCCGCGTCGTCTTCACGACCCGCGCCCCTGAAGGCGCCACGGCCACGGTCCACGATTCCCGCGGCCGCCGGGTCGCCCGGCTCGCCACCACGCCCCTCGGAGCCGACCGCCACGAGGCCGTGTGGGACGGTTGTGCCGACGATGGCCGGGCGCTGCCCTCCGGCGTGTATGTCGTCATGGTCTCGGATACGTCCGGTTCGGTGTCGGACAAGGTGACGCTCGCCCGCTGAGAACCAGCCTCCGATCCCCCGTTCGGATGACTTTCGTCCTGGTTTTGGATATACTCCTCCGGTTTCGCCCTTCACCCCGCCATCCCATCAAGGATCCGTCACCATGAAACGTCTCGCCGTTCTCTGGCTGGCCGCCGTGATCGCCGTCGCAACCGGCGCTTCCGCCCAGTCCTCCTACACCGAAACGTTCAGCACCGACACCTACCTGGACGCCGGCGCCACGACCGCCGACTGGAACACGGCAACGGGCGAGCTGAAGCTCAACCCCTTCCAGATGTCCCAGGTCGGGTTCCTGAGCTCGGCGATCTACGCCCAGCGCGTGACCGTCGAGGGCGACTTCGCCTACGTCGGCGGCGGCAACCAGGGCCTCCTCATCGTGGACATCTCCACGCCGTCGGCGCCGACCCTCGAGTGGTCCTTCAATACGTCCGGCTATACGCGCGGCATCGACATCGAGGGCGACATGCTCTATGCGGCGGACGGCCTGGGCGGGTTCCTGGTCTACGACATCTCCAACCCCGTGGCGCCTGTCTCCGTGGGGTCCTTCAACACCGCCGGCTACACCTGGAACATCGACGTCGACGGCGACCGCGCCTATGTGGCCGACTCCCAGGACGGCCTCAAGGTCTTCAACGTGTCGAACCCGGCGGCGCCTGCCCTGATCGCCACCTTCCCCACCCTCTCCAACGTCTATGACGTGGAGGTCGTGGGCGACATCGCCTACCTGGCCGACGGCAGCCAGGGGGTCAAGGCCGTCGATATCTCCGACCCCACCACGCCGGTCCTCCTGGGTTCCCTCGACACGACGGGCACGACCAGGAGCATCGACGTCGACGGCGACCACATCTATGCGGCCGAACTCAGCCTGGGCGTGAAGGTCTACGACTGCTCCGACCCCACCGCCATCACCCTGGCCGGCCAGTACAACTCCCTCGGCAGCACCGAGACCGTCGCCGTCCACGGCGACAGGGCCTACGCCGCCGACGCTTCCGGCGGATTCCTGGTCCTCGACGTGAGCGACCCGACGATTCCGTCGCTGCACATGTCGGACACGTCCATCACGGACGCGCGCGGCGTCGCCGCGTTCGGCGACCACGTGGTGGTCATCGACGACAACTCGGGCCTCTACGTCATGAAGACGGCCGAAACCGCCGCCATCGCCCACGTGGCCGACCTCGCTTCCGGCGTGGGCGCCACCGACCAGCGCGTGTCCGGCAACCTCCTGGTCCAGGTCCACGGCAGCGGCGCGCTGCAGCTGGTGGACGTCTCGGATCCGGCGGCACCCGTCCTGGTGTCCAGCCTGGCCCACACGACGAGCTTCAACGCCGTCGACCTGGTCGGCGACTTCGCCTTCGCGGCGGACGACTCCGGGTTCGTGGTCTTCGACGTCTCGGATCCCGTGACGCCCGTCCAGGTCGGCGCCGTGCGGCTGGGCTCGCCGCTCGAGGACATCGACGTGGAGGGCAACTACGCCTATGCAGCGGGTACGGGGCTCGGCTTCGTCATCGCCAACGTCACGGATCCGACCAGCCCGTTCTTCCTGACCAACGTGCCGGTCGTGCCGGACCCCACGGCGGTCGTGGCCGACGGTCGCAAGGCCTACCTCATGGACACGACGGGCTACATCTCCATCCTCGACATCTCGTATCCCGTCCTGGCGACAGAGATCGGGGCCTACTCCATCGGTGGTGACGCCCGGGACCTCGACATCCAGGACGAGATCCTGTACGTCGTGCGCCGGAGCGCCGGCCTGTACCTGGTCGACGTGAGCGAACCCTCGACTCCGTTCTCCCTCGGCAGCTACTACTCCGTAGGCTGGACCTCCCAGGTGGTCGTGGACGGCGATTACGCCTATCTCGCCTCGGGCTACTCCGGCGTCCTGATGCTCGACGTGTCGAACACCATGAGCCCCGGCTACGTCGGCAACTACGATCACCCCAGCAGGTCGTTCAACTCGGTCGCGGTCGACGGCCACCACGTCTACGCCGGCAGCACCTACCCCCTGACGGTACTGAAGGCCCACCAGGACGAGGTGGACGTGGCGAACAACGTGGGCCAGTCCACCTCGATCCCCATCTACGAGGATCCCATCCTGGCCCGCGTGGTGCCCGTCGGCACCGGCACCGCGGACTGGGAACTGAGCCTTGACCACGGCTCCACCTGGGTTCCCGTGTCGACCGACTCCTGGGCGCACTTCGACGACACCAACTCGTTCGTCCGCTTCCGGGGCACCCTCGGCTGGTCCCCCGCCGGCCCCGCCTCCTTCGACGACCTGACCATCGAGTGGCTCACCGAGAACCCGTCGATCTCGGGCGTGGAGGACATCCCCGCCGACCAGGGCGGCCAGGTGCGTCTGTCCTGGCTGCGCAGCGGCCGCGACTGGGTGGGCGACGGCCAGCAGATCACCGAGTACGCCGTGTATCGCCAGGTGGACGGCGGCGCCAAGGCGGCGGCGGTGCCCGTGGACGACGCGACCATGAGCCCGGCGGTCCGGCGTCATGCCGAGACCGTGGCGGCGGCAGGCTGGGACTACGTCGCTACGGTTCCGGTCCGCGTCGAGGACGAGTACTCGGTGGTGGTGCCGACCCTCGCCGACTCCACCGTCGCCGGCGGCCAGCACCTCACGACGTTCATGGTCAGCGCCATGACCGCCACCCCCGGCGTGTTCTTCGACTCGGAACCGGGCAGCGGCTACTCCGTGGACAACCTGGCCCCCACGGCTCCGGCCGCCCTGGCCCTGGCCGCGGGCGTGCTGACCTGGGACGAGCCCGTGGACGCCGACTTCAACTACTTCACGGTCTACGGATCGGACACGGCCGAGCTGACGCCGTCCGCCGTGGTCGTGTCCTACACGGTCGACCCGACGGCCGACGTCACGGGCGGCGGCCATGCCTGGTACCTGGTCACGGCCACGGACTTCGCCGGCAACGAGAGCTCCGCGGCCGCAGCCGACGCCGCCACCGGCATCGGCGACATGCCGACGGCCTTCCGGTTCGAGGGTGCCGCGCCGAACCCGTTCAACCCGGCCACCACCCTGGCCTTCTCCATCCCGCGCCGCGCCGACGTCCGGGTAGAGATCTACGACGTGGCCGGCCGCCTGATGGACAGGCCCTTCGAGGGCGCCCTGTCCGCCGGTCGCCATGAGGTGACGTGGCTCGGCCGCAACGCCGACGGCGAGGCCGCGCCCTCCGGCGTGTACGTGTGCCGCATCACCGCGGGCGGCGAGGTCGTGACCGGGTCCATGACCCTCATGAAGTAGCAACCGGATCCCGCACGAAAAGGCCCCCCGGACTCGCACGAGTCCGGGGGGCCTTCCTTTCGGTCCGACGCCGGTCTAGCGCACCAGCGTCATCGTCCCCGTCACCACGCCGTCGCCCGTGCGCACGCGGCTGAAGTACGTGCCGCTCGGCATGGCGCGGCCGCGGGCGTCGTCGCCGTTCCAGACCCGGTCGTGGATGCCGGCGCCGAGCTCGGCGTCGGCGAGGACCCGGACCAGGCGGCCCGCCGCGTCGTGGACCGTCACCTGCACGCGGCCGCGCTCGGGCAGCGCGAAGGAGACGGTGGTCCGCGGGTTGAAGGGGTTGGGGTGGTTGCCGCGGTGGGTCAGCACGGTGGGCATGTCGCCGACGCCGGTGGAGACGGCCTCCACCTGGATCTCGGCGCTGGCGACACCCTCGTTGTCGTGGGCGTCCACGGCCGTCACGCGGTAGAAGACCGTGCCGGCGGCCGTGAGGTCGCGGAACGTCGGCTCGTCGACCTCGGCCACGAGGTGCGCCTCGTCGACGGGCACGCCCGCCGTCGCGGAGCGATACACGCGGTACGCGGCCAGATCGCCCTCGACGCCCGCCTGCCAGTCCAGGTCCACGTTCCCGCCCTGGAACACGCCGGCCAGGGCGACGGGCGCGCCGGGGGCCAGGTTGTCGATGGAGTAGCCCGTGACCGTGCCCGCGGAATTCCACACCACACCCGACTCGGCATGGTGGGCCGCCACCATGAACTCCGTGGTCACGTAGCCCGACTCCGACCAGGTGCCGAAGGTGGGGCAGAAGGCCTCGTATTCGGCGGCCAGGGTGGCGGGCACGGAGCCGGCGTAGGTCCAGCCGTCGTCGCGGACGTCGGCGTAGGCGGCCTCGGTCATGCCCAGCAGCTCGACGGGCTCGGAGGCGTCCACGTCGTGGGCGAGCACCGCAGCGGCCTTGGCGGCCGGGCGCACCCACAGGGAGTAGTCGGCCACCCCGCGGTGAATCGGCGTGTCCAGGGGACTGGCGCCCCACGAGAGCACGACCTCGCCGCCCTGGTCGTCGGGGCGGTCCTGCACACCCGTCGGGGTGGGGTCGTTGAGGCCGGGGAATCCGTTCTGGTCGACGCGCTTGGCATAGACGTCCAGCGTGTGCTCCCACACCGCCAGGGCGCCGTTGCGACCGTCGGTCACGAGGGACAGCGGGTCGTCGTCGTCGGCACCGTAGACGAAGGGCGCGCGGTCGGCGACCCAGAGAGGCAGGCCCTCCTCCGAGTAGCGGACGGCCCTCAGAGCGTTGCTGAACTCCGAGTCGTACCAGGCGGCGATCATGCCGCCGGCGCCGTCCTCGCACAGGTCGTGGTCGGACGGGACCACGTAGTCGTAGCTCGCCACGGTCCGGCCGTAGGTGCCCCAGACGGTATGATCGCCGCCGTCGATGCGCTGGGCCACGATGCGTCCGCCGCCACCCACATCGTAGTCGCGGTAGGTCAGGAACGCGCCGTAGATGCCGTCGTGCACGAGGCGCGGCTCGTCCTGGACGGCGTGGATCCCGACCCGGCGATGACCGGACGTCCAGAAGTAGTAGCCGCTGAGCGACTTGTACACGACTCCCACCTGGGTTTCGGCGGCGGAGTAGTCCTCGTAGGCGATGATGATGCCGCCGTAGAGGGTCATGACCACGCTCGTGGGCTTCTTGTCGCCGGCCAGGGTATAGATCCCGGTCACGGACTGATCGAGCTGGTGGTTGCCGGAGCCGTCCAGGAACTGGCAGAAGATATGTTCCTCGCCGGCGTCCTGCTCCGTCCAGACGAACCACGCGGTGTTGCCGTCGTCGGCCGCGGTCATCAGCAGGTTCTGCTTCGGAGCGGACGAGTTGGAGGCCGGCATGCCCAGGGACGACCAGAGCAGGCCGCCGCTCGCGTCCAGGCACTGGCTGTAGATGCCGTGGGAGGCGTCGAGGGAATCGATCCAGCCCACGATGTACCGGCCGCTCTCGTCACGCACCACGTCGGGTTCGGCCTGGCTCGAGTTGAAGAGGCAGACCACGACGCCGCCCGAGGTCCACGTCGCCGTGCCCGTGTCGCTCAGGTGCTGGGCCCGGACCTGGGGGGCCCCGTCGACCATCTGCTGCCACACGATCACCGCACCGCCGGCGCCGTCCCCCGTCAGGGCGACGTTGGGATCGGCGTCGCCCACGGCCTGGACGATCCGCCCGGTGCCGCCCCAGAGGCGGTCGCCGTCGGCGTTCACGCGCTGGGCGTAGATGGTGTACACGCCCGTCGAATAGTTCTCGCTGGCCCAGACGGTGATCACGCCGCCGGCGCCGTCGGACACGGCGTCGCGGTCGAGGTGCACGCGCTCGGCGCCGCCGAGGTTCACGTTCGTGCCCGGCTGGCTGGACCACTGGGCGGTCGCGACGGCGGGCAGGAGCAGGACGAAGGCGAGCAGGAGCAGGAGCGGATTGAGCGGACGAATCATCGATTCCCTCCGGAGAGCGGCTTCGGGTTTGGCGGGTTGATGGATGGTGATAAAGCTGTGCCATGCCCGGCGGCGCCACAAGAACGGTTTCAGAAAACCGCAACGATATAACCTACCGTAGTGATATGATTTATCGTTCGCCCGGGAGTCAGAGAGGCGCCCCACCCCCGTCCATGCTACGATCCCCTCCCGTCTCACCCCCGGGAGGACCCATGACCGCCCACAGCATCACCGTGAAGGAAAAGGTCGGCTACGGCCTCGGCGACGCCGCGTCCAACCTCTACTTCCAGATGTTCATCAACTTCCTGCTGTTCTTCTACACCGACGTGTTCGGCATCACGGCGGCGGCGGCGGGCACCATGCTGATGCTGTCGCGGTTCTGGGACGCGGTGAACGATCCGCTGATGGGCGTGATCGCGGACCGCACGACCCACCGCTGGGGGCGTTTCCGTCCGTACCTGGTCTGGATCGCGATCCCCATCGCGATCATCGGCGTGCTGACCTTCACCACGCCCGACCTGGACGCCCGCGGCAAGCTGGTGTGGGCCTACGTCACCTACACCCTGATGATGATGGCCTACACCGCCGTCAACATCCCCTACTCCGCCCTGATGGGCGTGCTCTCCCCCGACAGCGACGTGCGCACGAGCGTGTCCACGTACCGGTTCGTGCTGGCCTACGCCGGCGCCTTCACGGTGCAGGGCCTGACGCTGCCCCTGGTGGCGTGGCTCGGCCGCGGCGACCAGTCGCTGGGTTTCCCGCTGACCATGGGCGTGTTCGGCGCGCTGGCCGCCGTGCTGTTCTGGATCACGTTCGCCACCACCCGCGAACGCGTGGCCCCTCCCGCCGGCCGCGCCGGCTCCCTGCGCGACGACCTGCGCGACCTGGCCTCCAACCGGCCGTGGCTGATCCTCCTGGTCATGAGCATCGCGTCGCTGGCGTACGCGGTGATCCGTTCGGGCTCGATCCTCTACTACTTCAAGTACTGGGTGGGCGACGAGGCTCTCGCCTCGCTCTTCATGGTCACCGGCACGGGCGCGGTGATCGTGGGCGTGGCGTGCACGCAGGCGCTGGCGAAGCGGGTCGGGAAGAAGCGGCTCTACATCGCGAGCATGGGCGTGTCGAGCGTGCTGACCGGCGTGTTCTTCTTCATCCCCAAGGACCAGACGGCGCTGATCTTCGGACTGAACGTGGTGGCCATGCTGATCATGGCGCCCCAGGCTCCCCTGCTGTGGGCCATGTACGCCGACAGCGCCGACTACTCGGAATGGCGCAACGGCCGACGGGCCACGGGGCTGGTGTTCTCGGCGGCCACCTTCGCCCAGAAGTTCGGCATCGCCCTGGGCGGCGGCGCGGCGGGGTGGATCCTGGCGGGGTTCGGGTTCGTGGCCAACACGGAGCAGTCGCCGGAGACGCTGCGGGGCATCCGGCTGATGATCAGCGTGATTCCGGCGGCGTGTTCGGCGCTGGCCGCCGTCGCGGCCTTGTTCTACGAACTGGATGACGGGACGATGAAGAGGATCGGCGACGAGCTCGAGACCCGGCGGAGTTCGGCCTAGGCGGCGCCGCGCTTCTTCCGCCCGCGCATTTCCGCCCGCGCCATCAACAGCATCAGCGATCCCGTGCAGACGATGGCGCGCACGGCGTAGACCGTCGCCAGCTCACCCTTGCTCGACAGCAGCGACAACATGGGCGCCGCCATCAGCGCCGACCACACCGCGAACGACTCCGTATTCTCGTCCGACCGCCACAGCCGATGCACGACCGGCGCATAGGAGATCACCAGGATCGCCTGGATCAGCAGGTTGGCCGAGGCGTGCTCCCGCGTCAGGACCCAGAACACGAGGATGGCCGCCACCGCCCCAAGGCACCCCAGGTCGAACCGCGAGAACCGCGTGCTGCGGTCCCCCCACACGGCGATGGCCACCGCGACGTAGGCGCACAGCGCCAGGTCCGCCGTGTTGAGGATGTTGTCCGCCGGGGAGAAGTCGCCGTCCAAGAGGTAGGAGCCCAGGCTGCCCGCCACCGCCACGGTGAAAAAGACCCACATGGCCAGCGCCGGCCGGATGGCGCCGCGTCGGAGCAGCACCGTGGTGCGGGTCGCGATGAACACGTTGATCGCGAGAACGCCGATCATCGAAACGAGCTTCAATCCGCCTCCCTGGAGCCATCTGATCGCTCAAAATCCATGACTTTTCGACACAAGCCCTGACAGGAACCCCCGCGATCCTGTATAATAGGGGTTCTTCCGGTCCGATTCCTGGTCCCCCGCCTGAACACCCGGAGTGGCTTCCATGACGCGACGTTCTCGCCCCATGTCCCTGTTCGCCCTGCTCCTGCTGCTGCCGTCCCTCGGGGCCCTGGCCGCGGACATCCGCCTCGACACGGTGGCCGCCGGACCGGAAGCGGTCTGGACCGTCCTGGAGCAGTCCCCCGACGGCATGACCATCGAGGTCGGGTTCCCCGTCCTCGGCGTGGACGAAGTCGAGGTCGACGGCCGCACCTGGCACCTGCTCGGCCTCGCGGGCGGCGCCCTGCTCAGCACCGACGGTGAGCCCGGCCTGCCGGCCGTGGGGCGCCTGGTGGACGTCCCCAGCGGTGCCGTGGTGACGGGCCGCGTGATCGCCGCCGACATGGTGGACCTGGGAGCCATGGACATCATGCCCGTGCAGCCGGCGACGGTCGAGTCCTTCGTGATCGACCCCGGCGTCTACGGACGCGACACCTGGCTCCGCGCCGGTGCCGGCGCCCACGTGAGCCTCCTGGACGGGGCGAACGACGCTCCCGCCGCCTTCGTGGGCCGGACCGCCGTGGTGGCGGGACGCTCGGTGGCGCCGCTGTCGGTGGCTCCCGTCCTGGCGCGCCCGGCCGACGGCGCCGTCATGGCCGCCCGCCGCGTCGTGGTCGAGCTGACCTTCAGCGGCGGCGATCCCGTCCCGGCACGCACCGCCCCCGCCTCCTTCGACGCCCTCTTCGCCGACGTGCTCGGCGTCCCCGCCGCGGCGGACAAGTCCACGCCCGCGGCCCCCGGCACCTGGATGCTCTTCTATCGCGACGACGCCAGCGAGAGCCGCCTGTCGCCCCTGATCGAGTGGCGTCGGCAGCAGGGCTACCACGTGGAGCTGCGCAAGACCGACGTGACGGGCAACACCCGCTCCGCCATCAAGGCCGAGATCCAGGCCGCCTACGACGACCCGTCCCTGCCGCCCCTGGAGTTCGTGGTGCTCGCGGGCGACGCCACCGGCGCCTACGACATCCCCACCTACACCGAGAGCCTCTCGGGCTACGGCGGCGAGGGCGACCACGAGTACGCGTGCCTGGAGGGCGACGACGTCCTGGCCGACGTGCACATCGGCCGGCTGTCGTTCCAGAACCCCACGGAACTGGAGACCATCGTCGCCAAGATCGTGGGCTACGAGACGGCGCCCCCCATGGGCGACACCGGCTGGTTCGGCCGCGCTCACCTGATCGGCGACCCCGGCCAGTCGGGCATCACCACCATCTACGTGAACCGCTGGCTGCGCACCCAGCTGCAGAACAACGGCTGGGCCCAGGTGGACACCACCTGGAGCGGCAACTTCCCCGGCGAGATGATGAGCAACGTGAGCGCCGGCGTGAGCGCCTTCGGCTACCGCGGCTACTACGGCATGAGCGGCATCACCACGAGCTACGTGGCCAACCTCTCCAACGGCGGCATGCTGCCCGTCGCCGTCATCCCCACCTGCGACACCGGCACCTTCGAGGGCCAGACCACGTGCATGTCCGAGGCCTGGCTGCGTTCGTCCGGCGGCGCGGTGGCCGCCGTGGGCACCGCCACCATCGGCACCCACACCCGCTACAACAACTGCTACTACCACGGCATGTGGGACGGCCTGCTCAACAGCTCCGACCACCGCGTTGGAGCGGCGCATTCACTGGGCAAGGTGGAGCTCTACAACAACTACTTCCTGGCCGAGCCCCACATCGTGGAGATCTGGTCGATCTGGAACAACCTCATGGGCGACCCGGCCACCGACATGTGGCGGGGCGTGCCCCAGTCGCCGGCCGTGACCGTCGACACGACCATCGAGGAAGGCTCCAACGTCGTGCCCCTCATCGTCGAGATGGGCGGCGTGCCCGTCGAGGGCGCGCGGGTGTGCGTGTACCGGGAGGGCCAGGTGCAGTCGGCCGGGTTCACCGCCGTGGACGGCTCCGCGTCGCTGGCCGTGGATCCCCTGACCACCGGCACCCTGACCCTGACCGTCAGCGGCCACGGCATCCTGCCCCACCAGACGACCATCGACGTGGTCTCCTCGTCGGGCTTCTGCTCCACCACCGGCTGGTCCGCCGACGGCGACGGCCTGCTCAGCCCCGGCGAGACTGTCGATCTCCAGGTGGCCCTGACCAACCACGGCTCCGCCGCCACCGGCGCCGTGACCGCGACCCTGTCCAACGACGCGGGCGTGACCGTCACCGACGGCACCCTGGACTTCGGCGTGATCGCCTCCGGCGCCCAGGCCTGGTCCACCGACACCGCCACCCTGGAACTGGACGGCGCCCTCGCCGACGGCACCCTGCTGCGCCTGGCCCTTTTCGCCGGCGACGTGGTCCAATCGTGGCCTTCGCTTCTGGAGATCCCCGTTTCCGCGCCGGCGTTCAGCGTGACCGGATCCTCCTGGAGCGGCCCCGGCGGCGACCTCGACCCCGGCGAGAGCGGCTCCCTGGTGGTGACCCTGGACAACATCGGCTCCCTGGACGCGGCGACCACCACCGCCGTCCTGACCACCGACAGCCCCTGGGTCACCATCACCGGCGACACCGCGTCGTTCGGCTCGATCTCGTCCGGCACCACCGCCGACAACGCCGCCGCCCCCTTCGGCCTCGACCTGCACGCCCAGTGCTATCCCGGCCACCTGGCGACCTTCACCCTCACGGTGACCAGCAACGGCGCCATGAT